>DATLIZ010000038.1:0-19899 GCA_035539155.1 Aliidongia sp.
GTACGCCGTGAACGTCGCCCCACCAGTCTCCGCCAAAACCTTCGTGATCGCCGCCGTCAAAGACGTCTTGCCATGATCAACATGGCCAATCGTCCCAATGTTGCAATGCGGCTTCGTCCGCTCAAACTTCGCCTTCGCCATGGCCGTATCTCCGCTGCGTCAGTGCTTTGCGCGCCCGGCCGAAGCCGGCACCCGATCCAGGATCACTGGAGCGGCGGGATCGCAAAGCGTGTCCCCGGTTGTTGTGTGCTGGAGCCCCGTCAGCGCCACGATATCGCCCGCACGGGCTTCCTCGATCTCTTCCGCGTGGTTCGCATGCATGCGGACCATCCGGCCAATGCGCTCCGGGCTCGTGGTAATGGAATTCAGCATCTGGCCACCCGTGGCCATGACGCCTGAATAAATGCGCACGAAGGTGAGCGTGCCCGCCGTCGGATCCTCGACCGTCTGGAAAGCGAGGCCCGCGAAGGGCTCGTCGTCCGCTGCGCGGCGCGCCACGGCCTGGCCGTCGGCGGCAACCGCCTTGAGCAACAGTTCTGACGGCGCCGGCAGATAATCGACGATCGCATCGAGCAGCCGGCGCACGCCGCGATTGCGGAAGGCCGAGCCGCACAGGACCGGCAACACCCGCCCCGCCAGCACCGCCTCACGCAGCCGCTGCTTCAGCGCCGCCGCGTCGATCTCGTCCGCCTCGGGCGCCACCAGCGCCACGATCTGCTCACGCATCGCCGCAGTCTCGGCCGCGAGCTCGGACGGCACCGGGCCGTCGGCTCCCGGCGTCTCGAAGCCCGCGGACCAGATGGTCGCTTCGCCCTCGACGACATCGATCAGGCCTTGCAGTCCCGGCCCGATCGGCAGCTGCACCAGCACGGGCTTAGCCCGGCCGCGCGCCGCGATCTGCCGAACCACCGAGCCGAGATCGGCATCCGTGCGGTCGAGCTTGTTCACGAAGACCAGCAATGCGATGCCGCGCGCCTCGGCCTCGTCCAGCGCCGCGAGCACCACCGGGGTAAGGCCTGCAACGCCGTCGATGACCAGCACCGCGCCGTCGAGGACGGCGAGCGCGCCGTGATCGGCCTGGCGTTGCGCCACCGGCAGCTCGACGATGTTGATGCGGCAATCCCGCCAGAAGCAGCTCGTCGCCGCCGAGGTCTGGGTGATGTCGCGCTCGTTATCCTGCTCGATCCAGTTCGGCACGCGACGATCCCCCAGCGCCGGCGCGTCGCCGCAGCCGGCGACCGAGAGCAAGCGCTCGGTCGTCGTGGTCCGGCCGGCATCAAGGCTCGCCATGATGCCGATGTTCCGGTACCGATCGAGGGGGATCGTGCGGGTCATGATTGGATCAGAGCCAGTCGCTTACCACCGGTAATGGGAGAACGCCTTATTGGCGTCCGCCATGCGGTGGGTGTCTTCGCGCTTCTTGACCGCGGCGCCACGGCTGTTCGAGGCATCGAGGAGCTCGCCCGACAGGCGCTCTTCCATGCTGTTCTCGCTGCGCGAACGCGACGAGCCGATGAGCCAGCGGATCGCCAGCGCCTGGCCGCGATCCGTGCGGACCTCGACCGGCACCTGGTAGGTGGCGCCGCCGACACGACGCGAGCGAACCTCGAGCGCCGGGCGAACATTCGCCAGCGCGTCGTGGAACACCTTGAGCGGATCCTGTCCGGTCCGCTTGCTGATACGCTCGAACGCCGTATAGACGATCGTCTCAGCGATCGACTTCTTGCCTTCATACATCAGGCAATTGATGAACTTGGTCAGGACCTGATCGCCGAACTTCGCGTCCGGCAAGACTTCCCGTTTGATCGCAGCGCGACGACGCGACATGCTCGAATTCCCCTTTCGCTTCGCTTACTTCGGCCGCTTGGCGCCGTACTTGGACCGGCGCTGACGCCGATCCTTGACGCCCTGCGTATCGAGAGTGCCGCGAATGATGTGATAGCGCACACCCGGCAGATCCTTGACGCGACCGCCGCGGATCATGACGACCGAATGCTCTTGCAGGTTATGCCCCTCGCCGGGGATGTAGCTCGTAACCTCGAATCCGTTGGTCAGCCGCACGCGCGCGACCTTACGCAGCGCGGAGTTCGGCTTCTTCGGAGTCGTCGTGTAGACCCGGGTGCAGACGCCACGCTTCTGCGGGCATGCTTCGAGCGCCGGCACCTTGTTGCGGGCCACTTGCGGCACCCGGGGACTCCGGATCAACTGATTGATAGTCGGCATTACTCTCGCACCCTCGCCGTAAAACGAAATCGCCGAGCGACGCGAACTTACGCCGCCGGCACACCACGCTCGAACCACCAGCCCTCGGACGAAAACGCCGGCCCGAGGGGCCGGCAGCGCCAAATTCCGATAGTCGTTATGAGCCGCGTCTAGGTTGGCGCACCTACGGCCAGCTCGGAAAACCGGCGGAACCTATACTCGACCTGGCGGGCCGTCAAGCGGAATAGGTGCAAATCAAGCAATCCGGACGCTGATCAGCCCATCGCAATTGGAAGGCCTGAGTCCGCGAGGCCGGCTGCGGCGGAGCCCCGCTTGGTTACGGATGTAATCCAGCTTTCCGATGCTGAAATCAGTCTGTAGCACCGAACCGTCACCTTCCGGTTGCCGGCATCCGACAACGCCGGGCTTTTCAACCGAGCAGGTCAGGTCTCTTGAACCCCAGTAAAGCCGCACCTCGAATTGTAATCAAGCACCTGGCCGGCCGGCAGGCACACCGGGTCGAGCAATTCGAGCTCGATGGCACGCATGAGCTGGTGGTCGGCCGCCATCCGGGCGCCAATATCGTCTTCGACGACGCGCTCGACGATACCGTCAGCCGCCGTCATGCGCTCATCCGCGTCAGGCGCGACGGGCGAATGCGCTTCACGATAGCCGACCTCGGCAGCACGAACGGCGTTCGCGTCAACGGTAAGGGCATCACCGGCGAGCGGGAGCTGATGCCTGGCGACATCGTCGAGCTGGCGCCCGACGGCCCGGCCTTCAGCATTGCAATCGAGCCCGAATCGGTTCCCCCCGACGGCGCCGTCCCGACAAGGAGCCGGGCCCGCCCGGTCATCTACGGCACGGCGGTGGCGGCGTTCGGCATCGTCCTTGGCGCGCTCTTCTATGAATATGCCGGCGTCGCGGCGATCCGGCCGCCCGCTTCCGGACAGATGGTCGCGATCGCAGCATCACCGCCGGCCAGCTCGCCGGCGGCCGAAGCGGCTGCGGTCAGCGAGCCGCCCGATCGCGCCAAGGACGTGCCGCAAGACGTGCCCAAGCACAGCACTTCGCCGGCCGAAGCCACACTCTATCTGGCAGCGCGCTGGCGGCTCTTCGACGGCTTCACCGGCAAGCCCGTCTTCCAGAAGGTGCTGACCCGGCGTGGCCAGCGCCTCCCTTGCTTTGTCGAGCTCGCCAACCACCAGATCGTGCCGTGGCTCACGACCGAGGATGAGGAGCATACCAACATACCCATCGGCGGCAGCGTCTCCGGCAGCGGCTTCATCGTGAGCGAGCGCGGCAGTATCGTCACCAACAAGCATATCGCGGCTGCCTGGACGATGCGCTATCGAGGCGCCGATTGGGCCGGGCGCGCCGCTCTGTTCAAGGCGCAGACCGATCCCGCCCGCGAGGCGCCCAGCACGCTGATCGACCTGGGCCAGCCCGACGGCGAGGCCGCCCGGCTGACCGCCTGGATTCCCGGCAATGGCGGCCTGCTCTTTCGTGCCCGCACGCCGGTTCAGATCGGCCCGTCGCCGAGTCGGCTCGAAGGCCGCAACGAGGCCCTGAAGGTGCGTTTCCCGACCGGCAGCGTGGATTTGCCGGCCCGGCTCGCCCGCGTCTCGGACAAGGCCGATCTGGCCGAGCTCAAGATCGATTCGGACCGGCCCCTGCCCGCGCTCGATCTGGCGTCCGACACGGAAGCGACCATCGGAGAGCCGGTTACGGCACTCGGATATTCGGTCGCGGGGCAAGCCGGCGTCCCGGGCGCCGACGGGATGGGCGACCCTGCGGAAGGCCCGCCGCCGACGCTCACCGCCGCCGACACCACAATCAGCGGGCTCGACAAGACGGCCGGCTCCCAGACCGGCTTGTTCGAGCTGAGCGCGGCCGCCGGCGCGGGCGCCGATGGCGGCCCAGTCTTCGCGGCCGACGGCAAGGTGCTAGCGGTCGTGGCGTCGGGCACCACCGGCAAGACCTATGCCTATCCAGCGAAACTCGTGCGCTCTCTGCTCGATCGGCAGTAAGCGCCAGGAGCCCTCATATGTGTCCCGCCCCCACCGCCGTGACCATGCGCGACCAGCCCGAGCGGCTGCTTCTCGCCGGCGCAATGCAGACCCATCCGGGACGGACGCGACTCCTCAACGAGGATGTCGTGGCCTATGTCCTGCCCCGCCCACAGGATTTCTTTGCCGGCAGCGGCGCCTTGGCGATCGTCGCCGACGGCATGGGCGGGCACGCCGCCGGCGAGGTCGCCAGCCGGCTCGCCGCCGACGTCATCCGGCGCCGCTACTATGAGCTCGCCGGACCGGTTCCGGACATCCTGGCCGCCTGCTTCGCGGCCGCGAACAGCGCGGTCTACGAGCGCGGCGCCGCCGATCCCGAGCTGAACGGGATGGGGACCACCTGCACCGTCCTCGCCGTGCGCGACGGGCGTATCTATCTCGGCCATGTCGGCGACAGCCGGGCCTATATTCTGCGCGGCAACCGTCTCAGGCAGATCAGCCAGGACCATTCCGTGGTCGCAGAGCTGGTCCGCAGCGGCGCCATCACCGCGGCGGAGGCGTCGAAAAGCCCCTATCGCAACGTCGTGCTGCGCGCGCTCGGCATCAAGTCTTCGGTCGAGCCGCTGATCTGGAGCGAAGGACTACCGGTGCTTCGCGGCGACTCGATCGTGCTCTGCTCCGACGGTCTGAGCGACCTTGTCGATGATACCGAGATCGCCGACAAGGTCGGCCGCCTGCCGCCGGCGGAAGCCTGCCGTGCCCTGATCGCCGCAGCCCTGGCCAAGGGCGGCCGCGACAACATCTCTCTCGGCGTCTTCACCGTGGGAGCCGGCGGCGCCGACGCTGACCCGACGGCCGTCACGCGGGCCGTCTCGATCGGCCATCTCGCGGGAGATCCGAAATGATCGGCCGTACCCTCGGTCCTTACGTCATCGAAAGGCTGCTCGGTTCGGGCGGCGCCGGCCATGTCTACTCGGCTGAGGACCGGGACCATGATCGTGCCGTCGCCATCAAGGTTCTCCGGCCCGAACTCAGCGACGATCCCGACCTGCGAGAGCGCTTCCGGAACGAGGCCGAAAATCTGGCGCGCCTGACCCATCCCAACATCACCGAGCTCTATTCGCTCCACAGCGAGACGATCGGCGGGCAGGAAAGCCTGTTCATGGTGATGGAGCTGATCGACGGATTGACGCTGGAGACGGTGCTGTCCCGCGCCGGCCGTCTGGGCCAGCCCGGCGCCATGGCCATCATGGCCCAGGCGATCGCCGGGCTGGCCCACGCGCATTCTCTCGGCACGATCCATCGCGACATCAAGCCGTCCAACCTCATGCTGGACGAGTCCGGCGTGCTGAAGATCACCGATTTCGGCATCGCCCGGGTCGAAGGCTCCCAGCGCCTGACGCGGCAGGGCATGATCGTCGGCACGCTGTCCTATATCGCGCCCGAGCAGGTCAAAGGCTATGGCGGCGATATGCGGAGCGATATCTATAGCCTGGCCTGCGTCTTCTACGAGCTGCTGGCGGGCATGCGCCCCTTCCAGGGCAACAACGAATACGAGCTGATCCGGGCGCAAATCGAGACCGAGCCACAACCCTTGTCCGAGTTGATGCCGGATCTGGCGCCGCATGTCGGGCAAGCGGTGATGCGCGCGCTGGCGAAGGCCCCGGAAGACCGGTTCGCGTCGCTGGCGGAATTCGCCGACGAGCTCGGCGTCGCCGCCTACAGCGAAAATGCCGCCGCCATCGTCCGGGAGCAGGTACTGCCGGCCGTCCGGCGCGAGGGACCGCAAAGCGATCCGGACGGCGAAACGGTGGCGGCCCCGTTCGAGCTGCCGCCGGCACGCCGAGCCGCCGCGCCTGCAATCGAAGAGCGGGCGAAGGACGGCACGATGATGCGACGGTCGGCACGGTTTGCCGCCAGGCCGGCGATCGCGGCACTGGCCGCCGGCATCGCCGTCCTGGCGCTGGCCGGTGCCGGCTATGCCGCCTATCGGTCGCACCAAGCGACGACGCAACTCGTCGCCGAGACCGGTCAGAGCGCGCCTCACGAGGAAGCGCCGCCCCAGAATCCCGGCCCCGCCGCGAAGGCCCCGGAGCCGGCGGCCAGTCCCGCCGCAGCCAGCCCCGCCATCGATCCGCCCGTGTCGCCGGCTCCCGCTCCGCCCGCGCCGGCGCCCTCGGCGCCGCCTGTGCCGCCTGTGCCGCCTGTGCAGCAGGCATCTCTACCGCCCGACAGCAGCACAACCGCGCCGGCTCCTGCCCAACCGGACCAGCCACCGTCGTCGATCGCCGGGACCGTCTCGTCCTACGCCGACGATGGCTGGCCGGTGATCGAGGGGCATGTCGTTCGGCTCGACGGCGTCGACGCCCTGCCCGGCGATGCCGTCAAGCCCGCCTCGGAGTGGATCAAGGCACACGGCAACTATCTCGATTGCAAGCTGGTCGCCGGCGACAGCTATCGCTGCCTGACACGCCAGAATTTCGATTTGGCTCAAGCCATCCTGTTGAATGGCGGCGCTCGCACCAGCGCCGATGCCGCCCCTGCCTATCGCCAGGCCGAAGACCAGGCGCGCAAGGGAAAAAGAGGTGTTTGGCGATGAACTTTCATAGGTATTCGGAATGATGCTCAATCCATCCCTGCCCCTGGCGCGCCCGATCAGGGTCGCCGCCGCCGCGGGCATTGCCTGCCTCCTGGCCGCCTGCGCCGCGAAACCGGCGACCGGCCCCGCGCCGATCGCGGCTGCGCCGTTTGCGACCGACGATCAGGCGATCGAAATGCTGCGCAGCGGCAACGCTTCCCTCGATTGCGGCACGGACTGCGCCGGAAGCTGGAGCCGTGCCCGGCCCGAGCTGTCGCGCCGGCTCGCCGCCGGTGATTGGCGCGGCTTGGCGGCTCTGGTGCTGCAGACGCAATATCGGCAGGACCTGGGCTACTACTATCTCGGTCGCGCGGCCGAAGAGCTCGGTGCCGGCAACGCCGCGCTGCGCTATTACCGGACGGCGCTGTCGCTGACGACCGGAACGGCACCAGAGGTCCGGTGCGCCACCAGCAAGGAAGGCTGCGACGGCGCCAGCCTGCCGAACGACGAGGTTCTGCATATCCAGATGGCCCAGGGCGGCCTCGGCCGGCGCCCGGCCGTCGCCCGTGCCCAGCCGAAACCCGGCTCGGCGCCGGCAGGGACCGCGACCGCTCCGGCGGCCGATGGCTGGGTCGATCCGCCGCCGGCGAATCAATGAGCAAATAGGCCGGAGCTCGACGGAGCCCCGATCGGAAAAGAAAGGGCCCGCACGAGATCCGTGCGGGCCCTTCTGCATTCCGGGACTGCCGCTCGCACCATTCGGTGCGAGCGGTTTGTTCCAGGCCTTCAGGCGATCTTCTCTTCAAGCGCCGGCGCCGCGGCCTCGGCAGGCTGCAGCTGGCGATCCCGCTCGGCGGCGATTTCGCGCCACCGGGCCATCACGCTGCCCGTACCCGCCGGGATGAGCCGGCCGACGATGACGTTCTCCTTGAGGCCGATCAGCCCGTCGACCCGGCCGCTGACCGAAGCTTCGGTGAGCACCCGCGTCGTTTCCTGGAAGGACGCCGCCGAGATGAACGACTTGGTCTGCAGGCTCGCCTTGGTGATACCCTGCAGCACCGGACGACCCTTGGCCGAACGGCCGCCATCGCGCTCCGCCTTCTGGTTCTCTTCCTCGAAATCGCCGCGATCGACCTGCTCGCCGACCAGGAAAGTCGTGTCGCCGGGCTCGTCGATCTCGATCTTCTGCAGCATCTGGCGAACGATCACCTCGATGTGCTTGTCGTTGATCTTCACGCCCTGCAGACGATAGACCTCCTGGATCTCGTTGATGAGGTAGCTCGCCAGCGCCTCGACACCCAGAATGCTCAGGATGTCGTGCGGCACCGGATTGCCGTCCATCAGCAGATCGCCCTTGAGGACGAAGTCGCCTTCCTGCACCGAGATGTGCTTGCCCTTCGGGATCAGATACTCGACGGGCTGACCACCTTCCTCGGTCGGCACCACCATGATGCGCCGCTTGGTCTTGTAGTCCTTGCCGAACTCGACCCGGCCGTCGGACTCGCTGATGATGGCGAAATCCTTGGGCTTGCGAGCCTCGAACAGCTCGGCCACACGCGGCAGACCGCCGGTGATGTCACGCGTCTTCGAGGATTCGCGCGGGATACGGGCGAGCACGTCACCGGCCCGGACCGCGGAGCCGTTCTCGACCGACAGGATGGCGTCGACCGACATGAAGTAACGCGCCTCGATGCCGTTGCCGAGCAGCAGTACGCCGCCATTCTCGTCTCTGAGCGTGATGCGAGGCTTCAAATCGTTGCCGCGCGGCTGCTGCTTCCAGTCGATGACGACCTTGGAGGCGATGCCGGTGGCTTCGTCGACGACCTCGCGGACGGAAACGCCCTCCATCAGGTCGACATAGTGGGCGATACCATCCTTTTCCGTGATGATCGGAATGGTATAGGGGTCCCACTCGGCCAGCTTCTGGCCCTTCTCGACCATCGCACCTTCATCGGCCAGCAGCTTGGCGCCGTAAGGCACGCGATGGCGTGCCTTCTCGCGGCCGACCTCGTCCAGCAGAGTCAGCTCGCAATTTCGTCCCATCACGACCGGCACGCCGGACGAGTTGATGACGACGTTGCGATTCTTGATCCTGACCTTGGCCGTGAAGGCGGCATCCACCGACGACTGCTCGGCGCCGCGCTGCACCGCACCACCGATATGGAAGGTGCGCATGGTGAGCTGAGTGCCGGGCTCGCCGATCGACTGCGCCGCGATGACGCCGACGGCCTCGCCGATATTGACGATGGTGCCGCGCGCCAGATCGCGCCCGTAGCAGAGGGCGCAGACGCCGATCCGCGTCTCGCAGGTCAGCACCGAGCGGATCATCACCTCGTCGATGCCGGACCGATCGATGCGATCGACCAGCGCCTCGGTGATGAGCTCGCCCGCCTTGACCACGACCTCGCCATTGAGCGGATCGACGATGTCGATCGCCGGGGTCCGGCCGAGGATCCGGTCGGCCAGCGGCGAGATCACCTCGCCGCCCTCGACCACGGCCCGCATGGAAAGGCCGCGCGTGGTGCCGCAATCATGTTCGACGATGATGGCGTCCTGCGCCACATCGACCAGGCGGCGGGTAAGGTAGCCCGAGTTCGCCGTCTTCAAGGCGGTGTCGGCCAAGCCCTTGCGGGCGCCGTGGGTCGAGTTGAAGTACTCGAGCACGGTCAGGCCTTCCTTGAAGTTCGAGATGATCGGCGTCTCGATGATTTCGCCCGAAGGCTTGGCCATCAAGCCGCGCATGCCGGCGAGCTGCTTGATCTGCGCCGCCGAGCCGCGGGCGCCGGAGTCGGACATCATCCAGACCGCGTTGATCGGCTGACCGACCACCGTCTGCTTGATGACCTTCATCATCTCGTCGGCAACCTTCTCCGTGCAGTTGGACCACACGTCGACGACCTTGTTGTACTTCTCGCCCTGGGTGATCAGGCCGTCGAGATACTGCTGCTCGTACTCCTTGACCTTCTCCTGGGCCGAGGCGACGAGATCGGCCTTGGCGGCGGGCACGATGAGATCGTCCTTGCCGAAGGAGATGCCGGCCTTGAACGCCTGATGGAAGCCCAGCCCCATCAGCCGGTCACAGAAGATCACCGTCTCTTTCTGGCCGCAATGGCGGTAGACCTGATCGATGACGTTGGTGATCTCCTTCTTGGTGAGCGGCTTGTTCACCATCTCGAAGCCGAGGAGATCGCTCTTGGGCAGGATGTCGGTCAGCAGCAGGCGGCCGGGCGTCGTCTCGATGACGGCGATCTGCGGCTTGCCGTCGCGCACGATCCGAACCCGCGCCCTGACCTTGGCATGGAGCGAGACCTGCTTGAACTCCAGCGCCTGCTGGGCTTCCTGCAGGTCGCGGAAGACCATGCCCTCGCCCTTCTCGCCGTCGCGCATAAGGCTGATGTAGTAGAGCCCGAGCACGATGTCCTGCGACGGCACGATGATCGGCTTGCCGTTCGCGGGCGACAGGATGTTGTTGGTCGACATCATGAGGACGCGCGCTTCGAGCTGCGCCTCGAGCGAGAGCGGCACATGGACGGCCATCTGGTCGCCGTCGAAATCGGCGTTGAACGCCGTGCAGACGAGCGGATGCAGCTGGATCGCCTTGCCCTCGATGAGGGTCGGCTCGAACGCCTGGATGCCCAGGCGATGGAGCGTCGGCGCGCGGTTCAGCAGCACCGGATGCTCGCGGATCACCTCTTCGAGGATGTCCCAAACCTCCGGCCGCTCCTTCTCGACCATGCGCTTGGCCGCCTTGATCGTGCTGGCGAGACCATAGAGCTCGAGCTTCGAGTAGATGAACGGCTTGAACAGCTCGAGCGCCATCTTCTTGGGTAAGCCGCACTGATGCAGCTTGAGCTCCGGTCCGACCACGATGACCGAACGGCCGGAATAGTCGACGCGCTTGCCGAGCAGGTTCTGACGGAACCGGCCCTGCTTGCCCTTGAGCATGTCCGAGAGCGACTTCAGCGGACGCTTGTTGGCGCCGGTGATGACGCGGCCGCGACGGCCATTGTCGAAGAGGGCGTCGACCGCCTCCTGCAGCATGCGCTTTTCATTGCGCACGATGATGTCGGGCGCGCGCAGCTCGATCAGCCGCTTCAGACGGTTATTGCGGTTGATGACGCGGCGATAGAGGTCGTTCAGATCCGAGGTCGCGAACCGGCCGCCATCGAGCGGGACGAGCGGACGCAACTCCGGCGGGATGACCGGGATCACGTCGAGGATCATCCATTCCGGCCGGCTGTTCGATTCGACGAACGCCTCGACCAGCTTCAGCCGCTTGACCAGCTTCTTGCGGCGGGCCTCCGACGCGGTTTCCTTGAGTTCGACCCGCAGGCGCGTCAGATCTTCCTCGAGGTTGATCTGGGCCAGCATGTCCTTCATCGCCTCGGCGCCGATCTTGGCGGTGAAGCTGTCGTCACCATACTCGTCCTGCGCGCGGAAATGCTCTTCCTCGCTCAGGAGCTGGTGCATCTTGAGCGGGGTCAGGCCCGGCTCGACCACGACGTAATTCTCGAAATAGAGGACGCGCTCGAGATCCTTGAGCGTCATGTCGAGCAGCAGGCCGATACGGCTCGGCAGCGACTTCAAGAACCAGATATGAGCGACCGGCGAGGCCAGCTCGATATGGCCCATGCGGTCGCGGCGCACCTTCGACAGCGTCACCTCGACGCCGCACTTCTCGCAGATGATGCCGCGATACTTCATGCGCTTGTACTTGCCGCACAGGCACTCGTAGTCCTTGATCGGCCCGAAGATGCGGGCGCAGAACAGGCCGTCCCGCTCAGGCTTGAAGGTCCGGTAGTTGATCGTCTCGGGCTTCTTGATCTCGCCGAACGACCAGGAGCGGATGCGCTCCGGGCTCGCGATCGAAATGCGGATCTGATCGAAGCTTTGCGGGCCGGTCACCTGGCCGAAGATGTTCATCAATTCGTTCATGAACGAAGTCTCCTGGTATCTCTGGCCGTACGCTTAGACGTCGCGCTCGTCGAGCTCGACATTGAGCCCGAGCGACCTCAGTTCCTTGACGAGGACGTTGAAGGATTCGGGGATGCCGGCCTCGAAATTATCGTCGCCGCGGACGATCGCCTCATAGACCTTGGTACGGCCGGACACGTCGTCCGACTTCACCGTCAGCATCTCCTGGAGCGTATAGGCGGCACCGTAAGCTTCGAGCGCCCACACCTCCATTTCACCGAACCGCTGGCCGCCGAACTGGGCCTTGCCGCCCAGCGGCTGCTGGGTGACGAGGCTGTAGGGGCCGATGGACCGGGCATGGATCTTGTCGTCGACCAGGTGATGGAGCTTCAGCATATAGATGTAGCCCACGGTCACCTTGCGGTCGAACGGCTCGCCCGTCCGCCCGTCGACCAGCGTCACCTGGCCCGACCGGTCGAGACCGGCCTGCTCCAGCATGGCGACGATGTCGTCCTCGCGCGCGCCGTCGAACACCGGCGTCGCCATCGGCACGCCGGGCTTGAGGTTGTGGGCGAGTTCCAGCATCTGGCCGTCGTTCATCTCCGCGATCGCCGCGCTGTCCTCGGGACGCGGATAGATCGTGTCGAGCAGCTTCTTCAGCCCGTCCATCTCGTTGGTCTTCTGCACGCTCTGCAGCATCGCCGAGATCTGACGGCCGAGGCCGGCCGAGGCCCAACCCAGATGGGTTTCGAGAATCTGACCGACATTCATGCGCGACGGCACGCCCAGCGGGTTCAGCACGATATCGACCGGCGTGCCGTCCTCGAGATAGGGCATGTCCTCGCCCGGCATGATCTTGGAGATCACGCCCTTGTTGCCGTGACGGCCGGCCATCTTGTCGCCCGGCTGCAGCTTGCGCTTCACCGCCACGAAGACCTTGACCATCTTCATGACGCCGGGCGGCAGCTCGTCGCCGCGCTGCAGCTTCTCGACCTTGCTCTCGAACCGGTCCTGCAGGATCTGATTGCCCAGATCCATCTGCTTCTTGAGCGCCTCGACATCGGCCATGCGCGCATCGTCGCGCACGGTGATCTGGCGCCACAGGCCCTGGCTGTACTCGCCCAGGAGCGCTTCGTCGATCGCCGAGCCGGACTTCATGCCCTTGGGGCCGGTGACCGCTTCCTGCCCGATCAGCAGCTCCCTGAGCCGAGCGTAGTAGCTCCGCTCCAGGATGTGCCGCTCGTCGTCGCGGTCCTTGGCCAGACGCTCGATCTCGGCGCGCTCGATCGCGAGCGCGCGCTCGTCCTTGTCGACGCCACGGCGGGAGAAGACGCGGACCTCGACCACCGTGCCGGACACGCCCGGCGGCAGGCGGAGCGAAGTGTCGCGCACGTCGGAGGCCTTTTCGCCGAAGATCGCGCGCAGCAGCTTCTCTTCCGGGGTCATCGGGCTTTCGCCCTTGGGCGTGACCTTGCCGACCAGGATGTCGCCCGGCTTAACCTCGGCACCGATATAGACGATGCCGGCCTCGTCGAGATTCTTCAGCGCCTCTTCGCCGACATTCGGGATGTCGCGCGTGATTTCTTCCTGGCCCAGCTTGGTATCGCGGGCCATCACCTCGAACTCTTCGATATGGATCGAGGTGAACACGTCCTCGGAGACGATCCGCTCGTTGATCAGGATCGAATCTTCGAAATTGTAGCCGTTCCACGGCATGAACGCGACCAGCACGTTCCGGCCGAGCGCCAGCTCGCCGAGCTGGGTCGAGGGGCCATCCGCAATGATATCGCCGGCCTTGACCGTGTCGCCCACCTTCACCAAAGGACGCTGCGTGATGCAGGTATTTTGGTTCGAGCGCTGGAACTTCAAGAGGTTGTAGATGTCGACGCCGGGAGTCGCCGCCGAGCTTTCATAGGCCCGGATGACGATGCGGGTGGCATCGACCTGATCGACCACGCCGGCGCGCTTGGCGATGATGGTGACGCCCGAATCGCGGGCGACCGTCTCTTCCATGCCGGTGCCGACGAGCGGCGCCTCGGCGCGGATGAGCGGCACGGCCTGACGCTGCATGTTCGAGCCCATGAGCGCGCGATTGGCGTCGTCATTCTCCAGGAAGGGAATGAGCGCGGCGGCGACCGAGACCAGCTGCTTCGGCGAGACATCGAGGAAATCGATATCCTGCGGCCGGGCCATGACGAAATCGCCGTTCTTGCGGCAATTGGTCAGGTCGGCGAGCACGAGGCCGGTGGAATCGACCTCGGTATTGGCCTGGGCGATCGCGTAGCGGCCTTCCTCCATGGCGGAGAGATAGATCACCTCGTCCGTCACCTTGCCGTCGACGACCTTGCGGTACGGGCTTTCGATGAAGCCGTACTGGTTGACGCGGGCATAAGTCGCGAGCGAGTTGATCAGGCCGATATTCGGACCTTCCGGCGTCTCGATCGGGCAGATGCGGCCGTAATGCGTCGGATGCACGTCGCGCACCTCGAAGCCGGCGCGCTCGCGGGTGAGACCGCCGGGCCCGAGGGCCGACAGACGACGCTTGTGCGTGATCTCGGACAGTGGGTTGGTCTGGTCCATGAACTGGCTGAGCTGCGAGGAGCCGAAGAACTCGCGCACCGCCGCCGCCGCCGGCTTGGCGTTGATGAGATCGTGCGGCATGACCGTGTCGATCTCGACCGAGCTCATGCGCTCGCGGATCGCCCGCTCCATGCGCAGCAGGCCGACGCGGTACTGATTCTCCATCAACTCGCCGACCGAGCGGACGCGGCGATTGCCGAGATGGTCGATATCGTCGATCTCGCCGCGGCCGTCCTTGAGGTCGACCAGCACCCGAAGGATGGCGATGATGTCCTGCTTGCGCAGCACCCGCACCGTATCCTCGGTCACCTGGTTCAGGCGCGAGTTCATCTTGACCCGGCCCACGGCCGAGAGATCGTAGCGCTCGCTGTCGAAGAACAGGCCCTTGAACAGCGCCTCGGCCGTTTCCAGCGTCGGCGGCTCGCCCGGGCGCATGACCCGGTAGATGTCGATGAGCGCATCCTCGCGCGTCTGATTCTTGTCGATCACCAGCGTGTTGCGGATATAGGCGCCGACATTGAGATGGTCGACCGCCAGCACCGGCAGCTCGGTGGTGCCGAGATCGGAGAGCTTGTCCAGAAGCACCTGGGTGAGCTCGTCGCCGGCCTCGGCATGAACCTCGCCGGTCTCCGGGTTGATCACATCCTCGGCCAGATACTGGCCGACGAGCTCCTCGTCGGCGACCAGCACCTCGGCCAGCCCGTCCTCCTGGAGCTTGCGGGCGAGACGCGGCGTCATCTTGGCGCCGATTTCGGCCCTGACCTCGCCGGTCCGCGCATCGCGCAGATCGACCGCGAGCTTGCCGCCGCCCTTGTAGCGGTTCGGATCGAAGGCGGTGGACCAGCCGTTCGCGGTGCGGACGTAGTTGTTGGTCTCGTAGAAATTCCGAAGAATCTCTTCCTTGCCCATGCCGGTGATGTGCGCGCGGTCGGGAGTCTTGCTCTCGGCTTCGCAGGCGGCGAGATAGGCTTCCGTCGTTTGGTCGTAGAGGGCGAGCAGCAGCGTCGTCGCCGGCAGCTTGCGGCGACGGTCGATGCGGACATAGACATGATCCTTGGCGTCGAACTCGAAGTCGAGCCAGGAGCCGCGATAGGGAATGACCCGCGCCGCGAAGAGATACTTGCCCGAGGAATGCGTCTTGCCCTTGTCGTGATCGAAGAACACGCCGGGGCTGCGATGCATCTGCGAGACGATGACGCGCTCGGTGCCGTTGATGATGAAGGTGCCGTTCTTGGTCATGAGCGGCATGTCGCCCATGTAGACATCCTGTTCCTTGATGTCGCGGATCGAGCGCGCGCCCGTATCCTCGTCGACATCCCAGACGACCAGGCGCAGCGTCACCTTGAGGGGCGCCGCGAAGGTGATGCCGCGCTGCTGGCATTCCTCGACATCGTATTTCGGCGTCTCGAGCTCGTAGCGGACGAACTCGAGCTGGGCACGGTCGGAGAAGTCCTTGATCGGGAAGACCGACTTGAAGACTTCCTGGATACCCAGGCTCTGCCGGTCCTCCGGCGCCACACCCATCTGCAAGAAATGATCGTAGGAGCTCTTCTGCACCTCGATCAGATTCGGCATCGGCGCGACCTCAGGGATACGTCCGAAGCTCTTGCGGATGCGCTTGCGACCGGTGAAGGATTTAGCCATGCATGCCTCTCGTCTCTTGGCCATCGGGCGACGGCCGGCGCTCATGTTCCGATGCTGAAGGACGGATCCCATCCGCCAGCATCGGAACATCAACCGTTGATTCGCTTCCGGCGAGAACCGGAAACGGCGTCAGCCGGTCGCCGCACCATGCGACGCCCGGCTGAAATGCTCTCGTCTTATTCGCCGGAGGGACGGTAACCGTCCCTCCGGCCGAACCATGTGCCATGCAAGGTCGTTTACTTGACCTCGACCTTGGCGCCCGCGTCCTCGAGCTGCTTCTTGAGCTTGGCGGCCTCGTCCTTGGACACGCCTTCCTTGACCGGCTTCGGAGCAGCCTCGACCAGATCCTTCGCCTCTTTCAGGCCGAGCGAGGTGATCGCGCGGACTTCCTTGATGACGTTGATCTTCTTCTCGCCGGCGTCGGCCAGGATGACGGTGAACTCCGTCTGCTCCTCGACCGCCGCGGCGGGCGCGGCGCCACCACCCGCGGCCGCGGCAACCGCGACCGGCGCTGCGGCGCTGACGCCCCACTTCTCTTCCAGCATCTTCGAGAGCTCTGCCGCTTCGATGACGGTCAGGCTCGACAACTCATCAACCAACTTACCGAGATCAGCCATTTCCAAACTCCTGGGATTTGATCACATCAACTAGACGCTCAGGCGGCTTCATCGCCCTTGGTCGCATAGGCATTGAGCACGCGGGCGAGCTGTCCGCCGGGCGCTTGCAGAACCGAGGCGATACGCGACGCCGGGGTTTGCAGGAGACCGAGAAGCTTGCCACGCAGCGTGTCGAGCGACGGCATGGTAGCGAGCGCTTTGACGCCGTTAACGTCGAGCTGAACGGCATCGAGGCCACCCCCGATGATCGTCAGCTTGTCGTTCTTACCGGCGAACTCGACCGCCACCTTCGCTGCGGCCACGGGATCCTTCGAATAGGCGATAGCCGTAGGACCCGTGAACAGCGAAGACAGTTGCTCGAACTTCGTGCCTGCGAGGGCGAGACGCATGAGCCGGTTCTTCGTCACCTTGTAGCTGCAGCCTGCGTCCCGCATCTGCCGCCTCAACGACGTCACCTCGGCGGCGTTCAAGCCGGTCTGGTGCGTGACGATGAGGCAGGAGGTGGCCAACATGGCCTTATGCAGATCGCCGACCAGCTCTTCTTTCGATGACCGGTCCACTATTCGTCTCCGACCTTGCTCCGGTTGCCCGGAGCGTTGCACGAGGGTTCGCCGATCTTGGATCCGCGAACCCGGTTCGCCTGTCCCAGAAGTCTCGGCCGTTCTCGGATTTGCCGTTCAGGCATTTCCGGGCGCGGTCGTCGAACTCCCGTCTCATGCCGGCAGCTTCGTCGCCGAAGCTCTTAGGGCCCGCCGCCGTAACGGTGAGGACCACCCGCAGTCTCGGACAGGGTGGGAAACCGGAAATCCGGCCTCCCGGCGCCCGAACCAGCCATTCCGAGGAACGACCGACCCGGTACCAAAGTCCCTCGGCCTTACTCGGCGGCGAGGGTAGACAATTCCAGCTTGAGGCCGGGGCCCATGGTCGAGCTCAGCGACACCTTCTTGATGTAGGTGCCCTTGGCGCCCGAGGGCTTGGCGCGATTGATGGCGCCGACGAAGGCCTTGACGTTCTCGACCAGATTATCGGCCGCGAAGCTCGCCTTGCCGATACCGGCATGGACGATGCCGGCCTTCTCGGCGCGGAACTCGACCTGGCCGCCCTTGGCGGCCTTGACCGCTTCGCCGACATTCATGGTCACGGTGCCGAGCTTCGGGTTCGGCATCAGGCCGCGCGGGCCCAGGATCTTGCCGAGCCGACCGACCAGCGCCATCATGTCCGGCGTGGCGATGCAGCGATCGAAATCGATCTGGCCGCCCTGCACCTTCTCCATCAGCTCCTCGGCGCCGACGATGTCGGCACCGGCGGCCTCGGCTTCCTTGGCGCGATCGCCGCGGGCGAAGACGGCGACGCGCAGCACCTTGCCGGTGCCGTGCGGCAGCAGCACCGTGCCGCGCAGATTCTGGTCGGCCTTGCGGGTGTCGATGTTGAGGTTCATCGAGATCTCGACGGTCTCGTCGAACTTCGCCTTGGCGTTCTGCTTGATGAGGGCGACGGCCTGGGCCAGCTCATAGACCTGGTTGCGGTCGATGGTCTTGGCGGCGTCTTCGAGGCGCTTTCCGATGAATGCCATGATCCGTTACTCCCCCACGACCTCTAGGCCCATCGAGCGGGCCGAGCCGATCAGCATGTTGCAGGCACCCTGGAGATCCTTGGCGTTGAGATCGGCCATCTTCTTCTGGGCGATCTCGCGGATCTGATCCATGGTCACCTTGCCGACGAGGGCGCCCTTGCCCGGCGTGGTCGTGCCCTTCTCGATGCCCGCCGCCTTCTTCAGGAAGTAGGTATTGGGCGGCGACTTGGTCTCGAAGGTGAAGCTGCGATCGCCATAGGCGGTGATCACGACCGGAATCGGCATGCCCGGCTCCAGGCCCTGCGTCTTCGCGTTGAACTCCTTGCAGAACTGCATGATGTTCAGGCCGCGCTGACCGAGCGCCGGACCGATCGGCGGCGACGGGTTGGCCTTGCCGGCCGGAACTTGCAGCTTGACGTAACCGACTATCTTCTTCGCCATTTCTCCAGTCCCCTTTCATGGGCACGGCGCGGTAACGGCCTGGCGAGCCTCCCGCACGTTATCCCGCGCGCAACGGCGCGGGCCTCGATCGAATAAGGTCAGACCTTCTCGACCTGCGAATATTCCAGATCCACGGGCGTCGCCCGGCCGAAGATCGAGACTGCGACCTTGAGCCGCGCCTTTTCCTCGTCGACCTCTTCGACCAGCCCGTTGAACGAGGTGAACGGCCCGTCGCACACCCGCACCTGCTCGCCCACTTCGAAGGTGATGGACGGCTTCGGCCGATCGATCCCCTCCTGCACCTGGCGCATGATCCGGGTCGCCTCGGCCTCGGTGATCGGCGCCGGGCGCAGACCCTTGCCGCCGAGGAAGCCCGTGACCTTGGGCGTGTTCTTGACGATATGCCAAGTCTCGTCGGTCAGCTCCATCTTGAGGAGCACATAGCCGGGGAAGAATTTCCGCTCGGCCGCGACCTTCGAGCCACGCCGGACCTCGACCACCTCTTCGGTCGGCACGAGGATCTCGGTGAACATGTCGGCCATGCCCTTCTGCTCGGCCTGCTCGCGGATCGATTGCGCGACCTTTTTCTCGAATCCCGAATAGACGTGCAGCACGTACCATCTATGAGTCATGGCTTCAGGCCCCCAAGGTCAGAATCCAGCGCACGAACTGCGCCAGGACCTGATCGGCCAGGAAGAAGAAGATGGCGGCGACGAAGACCATTACGAAGACCATGGCCGTCGTGATCGCGGTTTCCCTACGGGACGGCCAAGTGACCTTGGCCACTTCCTGGCGCACCTGCCGCGCAAACTCTGCCGGGCTCGTTCTTGCCATGTTACTTGATCAAACCACCCGAAACGCCGCGCCACGGGCAAAGCCCATGGCGGGAACATGCACATATGGCGACATGCCGGTCGTTCCGAAAGGAGCGCCGGACGTCATACCAGCCTTGGCAGGAGTGGAGGGTCTCGAACCCCCAGCCCCCGGTTTTGGAGACCGGTGCTCTACCAATTGAGCTACACTCCTATAGGCACCGGCGCAACCGACGGCGGCCGAAGCCGCCTCCGGTCGCGATCGGCCGGACGTTATAGGCAATTTCGTTCTGATTGGCTATCAGAACTTTCGCCCTGCCTTTAACCTTACTTGACGATGGACGAGACGACGCCGGCGCCGACGGTGCGGCCGCCTTCGCGGATCGCAAAGCGCAGGCCCTCATCCATCGCGATCGGCGCGATCAGCTCCACATCCATCGCGACATTGTCGCCCGGCATCACCATCTCGGTGCCTTCCGGCAACGTCACCATCCCGGTCACGTCCGTCGTCCGGAAATAGAATTGCGGA
>DATLIZ010000039.1:0-13183 GCA_035539155.1 Aliidongia sp.
CCGGCGGCGCCGTCGCTGCCGGCGGGGTCTGCAGCTGCTGCAGCTGATCCGTGAGCGCCTTGATCTCCGCCCCCTGCGCCTGGTCGTGCGCGGCCAATGCCTTGACCTGCGCCGACAGCGCATCGATCTGCGCCTTCAGCGACGCATTGCCGTCCGCCGCCTGCGCCGGCGCAATCGCCATAACCGACATCGCCAAGGCGGTGCCGCTCCCCATCAGCAGCCCGGTCTTCAAACGGCGGCGCCCCGCGCCCCCGGTACCGAAACGATCCATTCTAAAACTCCCCCCGCTACAGATGCCTCAGTACTGCTTGGCCGGATCGCGCAACATTCAAGGCCGAGCTGAGCCTGTGCCGCAGTTACTCCCATTTCTTGCTGGAGATATTTGGAAGTCTCAAATAAAGACTTAGCATCGAAAACCATACTCATGGTATGGTCTCAATCGTGGGCTGCACCCTCGTTGTGCGGCGCAAGATGGAAATCGGATCAAGCCAGGCTTCGTCTTTTGAGGGAGGGGAACGCAAATGCGAGAGCGCCGCGCTGTAAATCCGCCCCCCTGCGACAATGTGCCTTCTAAGTCACAGACGGGCGGATTTTGGTCCCTCTCCGGCTCGTTCGCTGGTACGGCATTTGGGTGTTACAGTTTTCTTAAAAAACTTCGCCAAGACGAAAAAAAGATTATTGTTGACTGAAATAGGCTCGGCCAAGGTAAGGCGCCGCCGATCCCTTAGGCAGGCCCGGGCAACCCCATGCATCGACGAAGTCCGGGTGTCCGCCATTTGACAAGAAACCAATAGGCATCATGCAGCTCGTCCAGATCAAATATTTTCTCGCCGCCTGCACGACCAACAATTTTACTCACGCGGCCAAGGCGTGCAACGTCACCCAGCCGGCGCTGACGCGCAGCATCGGGCTGCTCGAGGAAGAGCTGGGCGGAAAGCTGTTCCTGCGCGAGCATCATCTGACGCAGCTGACGCCTTTCGGCAGGACGATGCGCGCCCATTTCGAGCAGATTCTGGCCGAGACCGAGAAGCTGCGTCAGGCGGCGAAGGATTATAAGCTCCGTCACGGCACGGCACTGAACCTGGGGATCCTCACCAGCATCGGTCCTCGCCATTTCATCGAGCTGCTTCGGGAATTCGGTGCTGCGAACAAGAATATGCAGCTCGGCCTGCATGGCGGCGTGCAGGACCGGTTGCTGAGCCTGTTGTTGGACGGTACGCTCCATCTCGCCATCAGCACGCGTCCGGCCGTCGAGGACGAACGGCTTCGCTGGCACGAACTCTATCGTGAGCGGTTCGTTCTGGCCCTGCCGGAAGGCCATCGGCTGCAACGGCCGAAGAGCGTCCGCCTGGCAGACCTCGGCCATGACCGGCACGTCATCTGGTGCAGATCGGAATATCTCGACGGGCTTCGCGCCGCGTGCCGGGATGCCGGGCTCGATTTCGACGTCGAAACGGAATGCGAGCGCGAGGAATGGGCGCTCGGCCTGGTCGCCGCGGGGATCGGCATCGCGATCCTGCCGGAATCGGCCGCCGCCGGTCCCGGGTTGGTGACCCGTCCGATCGCCGATCTCGATTTCATGCGGGAAGTCCATCTCGTCTATGTCGATGGGCGGGAGGACGAGATGCCGATAAGTCGATTCCTGCGCACCGTCCGGTCGCATCACTGGGCCGGACAGGCGGCGGCTACCGCGCGCTGACCGGCTCAGCCGGCGGCGAGCCAGCCGATAAGGGCGCGGTTGACCGCCTCCGGCCGTTCCAGCGTGCTCAGATGACCGCAATCCGACACGATTTCCAGCTCGGCCGCCGGGATCCCGGCGGCCATCTCGCGGGCGAGATCGGGCGGCGTCAACTGATCGTCCTCGCCGCACAGGACCAAGCTCGGCACGCTGATGGTCGGCAAGGTCGGCCGGCTGTCGATCCGGCCCATGATCGCCATCTCCTGCCGGACGAAGGCGGCCTGCCCGACCCGCTCGGCCATCTCGGTGGCGACGGCGGCGATCGGGCCGCCCAAATGCCGCGGATGGACGAGCAGCGGCAGCAGGCGCGGCGTCACCCCCTTGAACCGGCCGCGCTGTGCCAGCTCGATCAAATCCTGCCGGCGCGCTCGCGTCTCGTCCGTATCGGCGCGGGCGCTCGTGTCAAGCAACGCCAGCCGCGTCACGCGTTCCGGCGCCTGCCGCCAGATCTCGAACGAGACATAGCCGCCCATCGACAGGCCGGCGAGCGCGAAGCGGGGCGGCGCCGAATCGAGCACGCGCCGGGCCAACTCGGCGATGCTCGAGGCCCCTGTCACGTCGGCCACGACCGGGTCGGCGAACTCCCGCAAGGCGGTGAGCTGATACTGCCAGAGCGCATCGTCGCACAGCAGCCCCGGCACCAAGATCAACGCTTCTTTGGCCGGCATGCTTCCTCCGCTGGACGACGTTCCTCAGACGACAGCGTGATCAAACTGCCGCACTTGCCGATTTTCAACTCGCAATGGGCAAAGACATAGCTGGGCTGTGCCCCGCTCACCGTGATGCCCTTTGACTTTTGCGCCAATAAATACCAATTACCCGTGGGCCCTATAAGGGCAACAATTTATCAGAACCGGAACACACTTGACTGCATTCGCCGATCTCGGTTTGTCACCCGCCCTGCTCGATGCAGTGACCGAAGCGGGCTATACGACGCCGACGCCCATTCAGGCGCAGGCCATTCCCTATGTGTTGATGGGGCGCGACGTGCTGGGCTGCGCCCAGACCGGCACGGGCAAGACGGCAGGCTTCACCCTGCCGATGATCGATATTCTGGCAAGCGGCCGGGCGCGCGCCCGCATGCCGCGGACGCTCATCCTGGAGCCCACGCGCGAGCTCGCGGCCCAGGTCGCCGTCGCCTTCGAAACCTATGGCAAGAACAACAAGCTGACGATGGCGCTGGTCATCGGCGGCGAAAGCATGAGCGATCAGGAGCGCAAGCTCGATCGCGGCGTCGATGTACTGATCGCGACTCCGGGCCGCCTGCTCGACCTGTTCGAGCGCGGCAAGATCCTGCTGTCCGATATCAAGATCCTCGTCATCGACGAGGCCGACCGCATGCTCGACATGGGCTTCATCCCCGATATCGAGCGCATCGTCGCGATGCTGCCGAAGACGCGCCAGACCCTGTTCTTCTCAGCGACCATGCCGCCGGAGATCCGCCGCCTGGCCGACGCGTTCCTCTCGAACCCCAAGGAAATCACCGTAGCGCCCCCGGCCTCGACGGCCGTCAATGTGGCGCAGCATGTGGTGATGCTCCATGACGAAGAAAAGCGCCGCGCCCTGCGCACGCTGATCGAGCTCGAAGACGTGAAGAACGCGATCATCTTCAGTAATCGTAAGCGCGACGTGGATATTCTCTTTAAGTCGCTGCAGCGCCACGGCTTCGACGTGGTGTCGCTGCATGGCGACATGGTGCAGGCCAAGCGGACCGAGACGCTGGAGAAATTCCGCTCCGGCCAGGTAAGGCTACTGGTAGCGAGCGATGTCGCCGCCCGCGGCATCGACATCCAAGGCCTCTCGCATGTCTTCAATTTCGACGTGCCGATCCACGCCGAGGACTATGTCCATCGCATCGGCCGCACCGGCCGGGCCGCCAATCTCGGACGCGCCTTCATGTTCGCCACGCCCGACGACGGCAAGCTGTTCGCCGCCATCACCAAGCTGATCGGCAAGGATATCCCGTTCATGACGCTGGACGGTTTCGAGCATCCGGAATTCGATCCCGAAGGCGGCAAGCGCGGCCGCGGCCGGCGGGCGCCGGCCCGCACGGCGAAGCCCGCATCGCGCCGCAATGCGCCCGAGCCGCTCGAAGAGGCCGTGGCCGCGGCACCGGTCGAGATCGAGCGCGCCCCCGAAACCGCTGCTCCCCGGCGCCGCAATGCCGGCCGCAAGCCGTATCGCGACCGTGATGCGCCGACAGCCGAACCGATCCGAATGGGAACGGGCACCGGTTCCAACGTCACGCCGTTCGAACCCGGCCGCGGCGGTTCCCATCGCCGCGACCGTGATCAGGATGACGATGACGAGCGGATCATCGGCTTCGGCGACCATCAGCCGGCCTTCCTGCTGCGTCCCGTTCGGATCGCCAGCCGCTCCTGAATCTTCCTTAAAGCGCCACCGAATTTTGACTCCGCCGCCGGCTTCCCAGCCGGCGGCGCTATGTTATGGTCCCGCCATCTTCGTGGCGCCCTGCCGCGGACGGCGCCGGGCCGACCGACATGGAGCGCTACGCCTTAATCCGGCAGGAGAGCGGCGATGGCGCCCTATGGGAACATTCTTCAGACGATCGGCAATACTCAACTGGTCGAGCTTCGGCAGATGGACACCGGCCCGTGCCGGCTCTTCGTCAAGCTCGAGAACCAGAATCCCGGCGGCTCGATCAAGGACCGCATCGGCCTGACCATGATCGAGGCGGCCGAGCGCGAAGGCCGCATCCAGCCCGGCGGCACGCTGATCGAGGCAACGGCCGGCAATACCGGCATCGGCCTGGCGCTGGTCGCGGCACAGAAAGGTTACCGGCTGATCCTGGTCGTTCCCGACAAGATGAGCCAGGACAAGATCTTCCATCTGCGCTCGCTCGGCACCGAGGTGCGGCTGACCCGCTCGGACGTGGTCAAGGGCCATCCGGCCTATTACCAGGATATCGCCGAGCGGCTCGCCCGCGAGATCCCCAATTCCTTCTACATCAACCAGTTCCAGAACCCGGCCAATCCGCTGGCGCACGAGACGGGCACGGCGCCGGAAATCTGGTCGCAGATGGAGCATGAGCTCGATGCCGTCGTGGTCGGCGTGGGCTCCGGCGGTACGCTCACCGGCCTCGGCCGCTTCTTCAAGCGGGTCAATCCCAAGATCGAGATGGTGCTGTCCGATCCCGAAGGCTCGGTTCTGCGCGAGCTGGTCGAAACCGGCCGGATGACCGAAGCCGGCTCCTGGCTGGTCGAGGGCATCGGCGAGGATTTCGTGCCGCCCAATTGCGACCTGTCGCTGGTCTCGGCCGCCTACACCGTCACCGACAAGGAAAGCTTCGTCACCGCCCGCGAGCTGCTGCTCAAGGAGGGGATCCTCGGCGGCTCCTCCTCGGGTACGCTGGTCGCCGGCGCGCTCAAATATTGCCGGGCGCAGACCAAGCCCAAACGCGTCGTCACCTTCATCTGCGACACGGGCAACAAGTATCTGTCCAAAATGTATAATGATTACTGGATGTTCGACCAAGGCCTGCTCGACCGGCCGAGCGAGGGCAATCTCAAGGATCTGATCACGCGTCGCTACGAGGATGGCGGCGCCATCACCGTGGCGCCCGACGACAGCCTGCTGGTCGTCTATCGCCGCATGAAGCTTTACGAGGTGTCGCAGCTGCCGGTGATCGAAGGCGGCAAGCTGATCGGCATCATCGACGAATCCGACCTGCTGTTGGCGGTCACGACCCGGCCCGAGAAATTCGATCAGCAGGTCAGCACCGCCATGGTCAGCCGGCTTCATACCGTTTCACCCGAATCGCCGATCACCGACCTGCTGCCGATCTTCGCCAAGGATCATGTCGCCGTGGTCGAGGAGGACGGCAAGTTCTATGGTCTCATCACCCGCATCGACCTGCTCAACCATCTGCGCCAGAAGATCGCCTGACCATGACGGAACGCCCCAACCGCCCCGGAATCTCGACCCGCGCCATCCATGCCGGCCAGTCGCCCGACCCCACGACCGGCGCCATCATGCCGCCGATCTACCAGACCTCGACCTATGTCCAGGAAAGCCCGGGCATCCACAAGGGCTATGAATATTCGCGCTCGCAGAACCCGACGCGGATGGCCTATGAGCGCTGCATCGCCGATCTCGAAAGCGGTGTGCAGGGATATGCCTTCGCCTCTGGCCTGGCCGGGATCGCGACCATTCTCGACCTGTTCGAGAGCGGCAGCCACATCATCGCGTCCGACGATCTCTATGGCGGCACCTATCGCCTGTTCGCGCGGGTGCGCGAGAAGTCGGCCGGGCTCAAATTCAGTTTCGTCGATATGAGCGACCCCGCCAATGTCGCGGCCGCGATCCGACCCGAGACCAAGCTGATCTGGATCGAGACGCCGTCCAATCCCATGCTGAAGCTGATCGATCTGGAGGCGGTGGCGAAGATCGCGCGCGAGCATGGCATCATCGCCGCCGCCGACAACACCTTCGCGACACCGGTGGTGCAGCGGCCGATCGAGCATGGTTTCCACATGGTCATGCATTCGGCGACCAAATACTTAAACGGCCATTCCGACATGGTGGGTGGCATCGTCGTCGTCGGCGACCATCCCGAACTCGCCGAGAAACTCGCTTTCCTGCACAACGCGGTCGGCGCCATCCAGGGCCCGTTCGACAGTTTCCTCGCCTTGCGGGGCCTGAAGACCCTGCCGCTCCGGCTCCGGCAGCATTGCACCGCGGCGCTAGAGGTCGCGCGCTGGCTCGAGCGCCATCCCAAGGTCGACAAAGTGTTCTATCCCGGGCTCGAAAGCCATCCGCAGCACGCGCTCGCCCGCCGCCAGATGGACGGGTTCGGCGGCATGGTGACGATGACGATGAAGGGCGGGCTCGACGAGGCCCGGCGCTTCCTCGAGCGCTGTGAGCTGTTCGCGCTGGCGGAGAGCCTGGGCGGGGTCGAAAGCCTGATCGAGCACCCGGCGATCATGACTCACGCCTCGGTTCCGCCGGCCCAGCGCGCGGCGCTCGGCATCTCCGACACATTGTGCCGACTTTCGGTCGGAATTGAAGACATTCAGGATCTGATTGCCGATCTCGCGAACGCGCTGGCCTGATGCCAGCATTGAAGAAGTCGAAACGCAACGCAATGTTAATGGAGATCTGACAAACCAGCGCAGGAACATTCGGGCCTTAAAGGCTCTTGCGGCGGGGCAATGGCTAAATCCAACGCGATCATCGTTAAACGGATCAAAAAGAGCGGGCACGCGCACCATGGCGGTGCCTGGAAAGTCGCCTATGCCGATTTCGTGACGGCCATGATGGCGTTCTTCCTGCTGCTCTGGCTGCTCAACGCCACGACCGATGCGCAGAAGCGCGGCATCGCCGATTATTTCGCCCCCACGCTCGCGACCAAATCCACCACCAGCGGCGCCGGCGGCGTCCTGGGCGGCCAAACCATGACGAGCCAAGGCTCCCAGGTCAGCAGCGCCGCACCGCCTGCGATCACGACCGACTTCAACAAGCCGCAGGATTTCGAGGATAACGAGGACGACGATACGCCGGGCAAGCTCGAAAACCCGAACGAGTTCACCTACAACGCCTCGGGCGATCCGAACTCGGACAAGGCGTTGCCGAACCCGAACGAATTCACCAACAACGTCTCGGACAAGGAGCTGACCGCTCCCGAGCGCGCCATGCTGCAGAAGCTGCAGCCGGGCCGGCCGGTCGATGCCAGCAAGCTCACCGAGCAGCAATTCCAGGCGCTCAAGGCAGAGCGCGAAGAGAAGCAGTTCGACCAGGCCGAGCATGATCTGAAGCAGGCGATCCAGCAGGTGCCGGACCTGAAGTCGTTGGCCCAGAACCTGATCGTCGACCGGACCGAGGAAGGTTTGCGCATCCAGCTCGTCGATCAGGAAAAGAACTCGATGTTCCCATCCGGCTCGACCGACATGAATCCGTCGGCCAAGAAGCTGATGGGGCTCGTGGCCCAGGCGATCGGGCAGATGCCGAACAAGATCGCGATCACCGGACACACGGACGCGACGGCCTTCAGCAATCCGCTGGTCAAGGACAATTGGGATCTCTCCGCCGAGCGCGCCAACGCCAGCCGGCGCGCGCTTCAGGCCTCGGGCCTGCCCGAATCCCGGATCTTCGACGTGAGCGGCAAGGGACCGAGCGATCCGTTCCTGCCGCAAGACCCGAACTCGCCGCAGAATCGGCGCGTCAGCATCGTCCTGCTGCGCAGTGCCGGGCCGCAGAGTGCCGCCGCCGCGCAAGCCCCGGCCTCCGCGCCCGCCGGGCAATCTTCCGCATCGCCCACGCCGCCGGTCATCGAACATGCCGCGGTCACGCCCAAGCCGCCAGGGACGACGAGCGTCGTCTCCATCCCGCCGCAACCGCACTGACCCAGTTTAAAGCCGGCACTCGGCCCCCCACCTTCTGACGGTAATCTAGAGCCGGATCGGAATGGGTGGAACCCACCCATTCCGTGAATCCGTCTCTATTCAAACAGTTAGAGCACGATTCACATATTGGCTGTTTCCAGCCAATATGATCGTGCTCTAGCGGAGATACCGTTGACCCGTTACCGTTCGTCCAAGTTCCTTGCCGATCCCCTGCCCTGGTCGCTGAGGGCCGATCCGTTCGAGGACATCCTGCCGCGGCGGATCCTCGCCTATGTCATCGATCTCATCATCGTCGGCTTCCTGGGCTTCATCGTCTCGATGCCGCTCTCCATCCTGACGCTGCTCAGCTTCGGGCTGCTCGGCTTTCTCTGGCATCTCGTGCCGCTGATCGGCCTCGCCTACTCGATCCTGATGATCGCCGGCCCGGGCTCGGCGACGTTCGGCATGCGGTTGGCGTCGATCGCGGTCCGGCGCATCGACGGCGGTGCGCCCGGCCTCGGCCATGCGATCCTGTTCACGGCCGGCTTCTATCTGAGCATCGCTTTCACGGGCGGCCTGATCCTGCTGCTGCCGCTCATCACGCCGCGGCATCGGGCGCTTCACGACATCGTGTCGGGCACGCTCCTCGTCCGCTCCGGACAGGCACCAATATATTAGAGCGACGCGCGCATCTTGGGACTGGCTTCACGCCGCCACAAGCGGCACAATCTTCCGATGCGGTGGCGGCCGAGCGGCCGGCGCCTCCGGCCAAACGGCGTGAGATGAACAAGACGCTCGTAACCCCACTGCACCATTTCTATCGAACCAGCTCGCAGCCCTGCCCCTACATCGGCGGCCGCGTCGAGCGCAAGGTCATTACCGAGCTCGCGACGCCGGACTCGACCGCCCTCTACAACGATCTGAGCCGAGCCGGCTTCCGCCGCAGCCATCAACTGGCCTACCGCCCGGCCTGCCCGAGCTGCGATGCGTGCCGGCCCGTCCGCATCGATGCCGAGCTGTTCGAGCCGAGCCGGTCGGACCGGCGCCTGCGCCAGGCCAATAGCGACCTGCAGCTGTTCGAGATCGAGCCCGTGGCGTCGGTCGAGCAGTATCGCCTGTTCATGCGCTATCAGCATGCGCGCCACGGCGACAGCGACATGGCCGGCATGAGCTTCGGCGATTACCGCGCCATGATCGAGGACAGCCCGGTCGACACGCTGCTGGTGGCGTTGCGCGACGGCAGCGGCCGGCTGATGGGCGTCTGCCTCACCGACGATCTCGATGACGGCGCCTCCGCCGTCTACAGCTTCTACGAGCCGGACGAGAAACGGCGCAGCCTCGGCACCTGGCTGATCCTGTCGCTGATCGAACGGGTCCGGCATATGGGCCAGCGCTACGTCTATCTGGGCTATTGGATCGAGAACAGCCGCAAGATGGGCTACAAGGTCCGCTTCCGCCCGCTCGAAGCGCTAGGCCCCGGCGGCTGGGTCCCGATCGAGCCCGAGCAGGCATAGGCTCCCACCATCGAACCGCTCGCCGCGGACGGAAGGCGTCGTCGCCCGGCGCGCTCGGCGGGCGTGATCATGGAAACCGCACCGGCTTCTGCGGGAAGCCCAGCGGCGCCATGCGGCCGCTGGTGCCGCGGCCGGTCTTCCAGGCGCTGAGATCGGGCTCGGTGCGGGTGCGCGAGCCGGCCTGCCAGGCGAGGCCCTCGGCCAGGGTCAGCAGCTTCACGTCGGCCAGGCCGCCATCCTTGTATTTCTGCAGGATGACGCCGCGGCCGCGCGACATTTCCGGGATGTCGGCGATCGGCAGGACCAGCATCTTGCGATTGTCGCCGAGCAGGCCGAGCGCATCGCCGCCGGCAAGGCCCAGGCACCAGCGCGCGACTGCTCCTTCGGCCGGGTTCATGATCTGCTTGCCGGCCCGGGTCTGCGCCGCTGCCTCGTCCTGGGCGACCAGGAAGCCGCGGCCGTCCGACGAGATCAGCATCAGCTTCTGCCCTTCGCGATAGGGCAGCATGGTCACGAGATCGGCTTCGTTCGGCAAATCGATCATCAGCCTGAGCGGCTCGCCCGTGCCGCGCCCGCCCGGCAACTTGTCCACGCCCACCGTGTAGAAGCGGCCGTTCGAGGCGAAGATCAGCATGCGGTCGGTCGTGTGCGCCTCGACCGAGAAGCGCGGCCCGTCGCCTTCCTTGTAGCGCTGCTCGGCGGCCGGAATGTTGTGGCCCTTGACCGTGCGGATCCAGCCCTTGGCCGAGCACAGTACCGTCACCGGCTCGCGCTCGACCAGCGCATGGACCGGCACCACGATCTCGCCCGGCGGCACGCCGATCTCGGTGCGGCGGGCGCCGAGCGCGGTCGCCTGGCCGAATTCCTTCTTGAGCTGCACCAACTCCTTGTCGATCACCTTCCAGCGCTTGACCGGATCGGCCAGCAGCGCCAGGAGCTCGGTCTTCTCGGCTTCGAGCTCGGCCTGCTCCTTCTCGATCGCGAGCTGTTCCAGCTTATGGAGCGCGCGCAGGCGGATATTGAGGATCGACTCGGCCTGCTCGTCGCTCAGATCCCAGCGCGCCATCAGCGCCTGCTTCGGGTGATCCTCGAAGCGGATGATCCGGATGACCTCGTCGATATTGAGGAACACGATGAGGAAGCCGGCGAGGATATGGAGCCGCCGCTCGATCTCGCCCAGGCGATGGCGCGACCGGCGTTCCAGAACGTCGAGCCGGTGATCGAGGAAGGCGCGCATTGCCTCCTTGAGGCTCATCACCTTGGGCGCGCCCTGGGCGTCGAGCACATTCAGGTTGAGCGGAATGCGCACTTCGAGGTCGGTCGCGCGGAACAGCGATTCCATCAGCACATCGGCATCGACGTTGCGCGTCTTCGGCTCGAAGACGAGCCGGATCTGCTCGGCCGATTCCTCGCGGATATCGGCCAGCAGCGGCAGCTTCTTCTCTTCCAGCAGCTGGGCGATGCGCTCGATCAGCCTTGCCTTGGGCACGAGATAGGGGATCTCGGTGACGACGATCTGATAGGCGCCGAGCGGCAGCGGCTCCTTGACCCAGCGCGCGCGCAGGCGGAACGAGCCGCGGCCGGTGGCATAGGCCTGGCGGATATTGTCGGGCGTCTCGACCAGGATGCCGCCGGTCGGGAAATCGGGACCCGGAATGTGCTGGATCAGGGCCTCGACCGCGCAGTCCGGCTCCTTGATCAGCAGCCGGAGGCCGTCGCACAACTCGCCGGCATTGTGCGGCGGGATGTTGGTCGCCATGCCGACGGCGATGCCGGCCGAGCCGTTGGCGAGCAGATTGGGAAAGCGCGCCGGCAGCACGATCGGCTCGTCGCTTTCGCCGTCATAAGTCGGACGGAAATCGATCGTGTCGTGCTCGATCCCGTCCATCAGCGCCTGGGCGACCGGCGTCAGTCGGCTTTCGGTGTAGCGCATGGCCGCGGCGTTATCGCCGTCGACATTGCCGAAATTCCCCTGTCCGTCGATCAGCGGGTAGCGCTGGGCGAAATCCTGCGCCAAGCGGACCAGCGCCTCGTAGATGGCGACATCGCCGTGCGGATGGTATTTGCCGATCACGTCGCCGACGACGCGGGCGCATTTCTTGTAGCCGGAGCCCGGATCGAGGCGGAGCTGCCGCATCGCCCAGAGCAGGCGGCGATGCACCGGCTTCAGCCCGTCGCGCACATCCGGCAGCGAGCGCGCCATGATGGTCGAGAGCGCATAGGAAAGGTAGCGCTCCGACAGCGCGTCATAGAGTTCAGTGTCGCGGATCTCGCCCGCGCTCGATGTCGAAGCCATTCAGTCCTGTTCCCCGTTTCCACCGGATATGGCCACGAGCCGTGCGACCCGGTCAACATATAGTGTGCGGGCCTGCGGCACCCGGTGATCGGTCAGCCGGTCGAGGAAGGCGCCGGTGAGGGTCAGCCCGTCGAGCAGATCGCGCATGTCGCCGCCGCCGCTGCCGAGGCCGCCCAGAAGGCGCGGCAGCACGAGCAGGCGGCTCTCATAGGCGCCCCCCGCTGCGCGCGACACCGCCCGGCCGGTCCGCGGCGAGACGAAGGCCAGATCCGCGGTCTCGCCGGTGACGGCACAGGCGGCGAGATCGAGCCCGTAGCCGAGCTCGCTCAGCATCGACAGCTCCCAGCGCAGATGGGCGACCGCATAGCCCTCGTCGCGGCCAAGCTGAATCAGCAGATCGCCGAGCCCGTCGAACAGGGCGGGATAAGGCGAGCGCTCCGGCAACGCCGCCTCGGTCAGCGCGGTCGCGGCTTCGAGGCAGGCGAGCCGCAACGGGTCTTCGAGCACGAGGCTCGCATAATTGATGCCGGGCTCGAGCTGGAACAGCCCCAGATGCTCGGCCAGCCGGGCGTGCCAGGTCGCGGTCACGACATTGCCGGGCTCATAGAGCCCGCGCTGCCGGCTGCGCGCGCCGCCGCGGACGAGCCCTTTGTGCCGCCCATGCAGGCGGCTCAGCACGGAGAGCGTGAGGCTGCCTTCGCCCTGCCGCCGGGCGCCCAGCACGATCGCCTGATCGGTCCATTCCATGGTGCCGAGCTTACGGGAATTCGGCGCGTTTGAAACGCGCAGCACCGATCTGCCGCCGCGCCGATGGGGCGGACGGGCGATCGTGCGCCGGTCGAGGTAACGCGTTCGAGATCGGAATTTCCGTCAGGAATCCCTGACGCGTGGCGGATCGCTGCCGGCGGCCACAGTGCGCGGCGGATGCGGCTCCGGTGGCCGGACGATACCGGTACCGGCGAGCCGGAAGAATTTGGCCGGCGGGCTGGGCGGCTTCGCAAGATTCGCTTCGGCCGCCGCGCGTTCCTCGACCGCCCATTCCTCGTCCTGCCAGCGCTCCCAATCGGGCTTGACGCCGAGCAGCTTGCAGATGCGGGCGATGACCTGGCTCGGCGGCAGGTCGAGGATATCCTCGTCGAACCGCTCGCCATCAAGCCGCTCATGCAGATCGCACAGCGCGAGACCGAGCGAGAACCCTTCCATCTGGTCCACGATCGCCCGCTCGACCGTCCGGCGGATCTGCTTCTTGCGCCGACGCAGGGTCCGGCGCGCCGGTGCGAGCGGCCCTTCGGCG
>DATLIZ010000040.1:0-54734 GCA_035539155.1 Aliidongia sp.
AGACCGATCGTGTTCTGGCCATCGGCGGTCGAGAGGTAGAAGCGGTTGGTCGGGGTCTGCACGACCTTGGGCGCGTCCGAGGCCACGGGGGCGGCGGGGGCCGCCGCCGGCACCGGCGCGGCCGCGCGTTGGGCCTGCTCCGCCTTGATCTCGTTCTGCAGCGTCTGGAGCTGCTGCTGAAGCTGCTGGATCTGCTGCTGCTGCTGCGCCAGCAGCTTGCTGAGATCGTCGTTCTGGGCCGCCGAAGCCCGGCCCCCCACCAGCGCCGTCCCGAGCAAGGCTCCATAGGCCAGGCTGTGCTTGAGTCGCATCTTTCGTCCTTCCGAAGGATAACGGATCGACGCAGAACGCGCCTGACAGAAAATCACGCGGCTTACTTGGAAAGCTTACGCCTGACGGGCGTATTTCGCCAGACGGGACAGCGATATGCGCAGTGGTTGTATTGGGCCGTATGCTCGACGACTTCGACCTGTCTATGCAAGCGCCACAAACACTCTCGTCAAACCGATCAGGCAATGAGCTCGACCTGCCCGTCCGCCAGCCGATAGATCGCGCCGACGACGCGGACCTTTCCTTGCGCCACCGCGGTGCCGATGACGGGTGCTGCGTTCTTCAGCTTCTGGACGGTCAGGACGACATTCTGGCGAATGGCATTGTCGAGCAGGTCGCCGGGCATCCCCTCGCCGGCCTTCACCGCGGGCGTAATGCTGGTGACGAGCGACGGGAGATGGCCGGGCAGGGTCACATTTTCCTTGAGCGACTTGATCGTGGCGCTGACGGCGCCGCACGAGCCGTGCCCGAGCACCATGATGAGCGGGGTATTGAGCGTCGACACCGCGTATTCGAAACTGGCGACGACATCGTCATTCGCGAAATTCCCGGCGACCCGGCAGACGAACAGATCGCCGCGGCCGGTATCGAAGGCATATTCGGGCGCTATGCGTGAATCGGCGCAGCTGAGGATGCCGGCATAGGGATTCTGCCCTTGGCTCAGCGGCTCACGCTCATGCTTGAAATCATGCCGCCTGGAGACGCCCTCGACATAGCGCGCATTGCCATCGACCAGCAGTTGGAGCGCCCCATCCGGCGACACGGCGTTCTGCGGCTTGGGCGGCGCCTTGATGCCTTCCGCCAGCACCGGACGCGCGATCGCGTATCCAGCCGCGGCGGCGCCGAAAAGCTGGAGAAACCTGCGCCGGTGCGGGCGGGAAGCGGCGGTCTCAGACTCGCATATCTGGCACAACGGACGCCTCCATCGTCGGCCGCAACCTCCGGAGGTGCTCGGCCGCCGCGTCATTTATAGCATCGATCGCGCCGAAATAAGACGTCGCTCCTCTCGACCTCGACCCGATTCAACCAGATGACGGCGACCCCGTCTCGACGAGGCGGCCGTAGCGCGCGAGTTGCTCGCCCAGAACCTTGTCGACGAGTGGCGCCCAATGCTCGCCGCCGGCCCGGAAATAGCCGCCGACGACATAGTTCAGAGTGACCAGCGTGCCGCCGCCCTCGGCCGGCTTCAGCGCCCAGCTCATCGACCCGTCCACGCCTTCGAAACGGAGCGGACCGAGCGCGCCATGGAACTCGATGAGCCGGTCCGGCATCACCATGGTGACGGTCATGTGCTGCGCCATGCCGCCATCCTTGAGATGTTCGCACCAGCAGCCGCCGACAGTGGCGGCGATCTCGAGATTGGCGGCACTGTGCGAGAAGGTGTGCTCGCCGTCCCACCATTTGCCGATTGCAAGCAGCGCCGCATAGGCTTCGTGCGGCGCGGCGCGGATGGTCGCCGTCTCGACCACCTCGAAGCCCTGGGGTGCTGCCGACTTGACCGCCGCCGCCGCAGGCTGCGCGGCGCACAATAGGGCGAGGCCCGCGAGAACGGCTCTCATGTTTCGGCCTGCTCGATGAAGCGCTGCAGGATGCCGGCCCAGCCGCCGGGTGAATCGAACGCCGCGTGCATCTTCTCGGCCTGCTCGCCGAACCGTTCGAGGTCGCGATGCTCGAAGACGAGACGCGTCACCCCTACCTCGACCGGCTCGAACCTGACCTCGACCTCGGTCACGAGCTCGGGATCGAAGCGCCATTCCGCATTGATCTGCCAGGCCAGCAGCAGCCGGTGCGGCGGCTCCCAGGCCAGGACCTTGCCCCATTGATCGATCGAGCCATCCTCGCCGAGCCCGTACCAACGCCCACCCGCCGCCGGCTCCAGTACGACATCCTTGAGCGGTGCCTGGCCGATCGTATGGCTTTTCGGCCACCAGGCTCCGGCAGATCGCGTGAACACCTCGAAGGCGCGCTCGGGGCTCGCCCGCAACGTCAGCACCTTTCGGACCGGCGCCGGCTTGATCAGGTTCATGGCTCCTGTTCCTTCTCGAGTTCCGCCTGGAAGGCGGCAAGGGCATTTCCCCAGAACTGGTCGAGCCAGGCACGCAAGGCGCCGAGCCCGTGCGGATCGATATGATAGATGCGCCGCGTGCCATGGGCCCGATCGGCGACCAGGCCCGCCTCCTTCAGCACCTTCAGATGCTGCGACACCGCCGGCCGGCTGACCGGCAGGCCGCGGGCGAGCTCGCCGACCGCGGCGGGGCCGGCGATGAGCCGCTCGAAGACCTGGCGGCGGGTCGGATCGGCGAGCGCGGCGAAGAGTTGATTTTGGTTAGCCATTACTAACCGTAAGTGATTTCTAACGGATAGTCAAGCCGGAAGGCGGCACCGCCGAAGCGGCTTTGCAACACTGCGGAACAGTGTTCTGGAGCTCCTAAATTTAACTTGCCGCGCGCTAAGGAGCCTGAATTACTACCAAAAGGTAAAGAACCTTAGGTGGTGTTTCATGCCCATTTTCGTTCGATCGATTTTTCTCGCCGCCTTCCTCGCTCTCACGATTTTCTCCGGCCCCGCCAACGCCCAATCCGATTCGTACCTCGCCACGATCGGTTTCGACAACGGCACGGCCACCACCAGCAACAGCGGATTTTCTCAACCTTTCGGCGTTGCCGTCGATCACATCGCCAATCGTTTGATCGTGACGGACTCGGTCAACAACCGCATCCAGATCTTCGATGCGACGAGCTTCGCCTATGTCGCGACCATCGGTGCCCCGGCTCCGATCCCGGGCTTCGAAAATGAAACCTTCAGTCTTCCCGCCGGCGTGGCGGTGGACGAGACCAATCGGCACATCCTTATCGACGATCTCCAGCACAACCGCATCCAGATCTTCAGTGCCGACAGCTTCGCCTATGTCGCCACGATCGGCAGCGCCGGCTCGGCCAATGGCCAGTTCAATACAGCCGTCGGTGTCGCCGTCGATTCGGCGCACAACCGCATCCTGGTCGCCGATGTCGGCAACGCCCGGGTTCAGATGTTCGACGCGACCAGCTTCGCGTTTCAAGGCAGCATCGGTGTCGGCGGCACGGTCTCTCCAGGCTTCCTCGCGCCGGTCGGCCTGGCGGTCGACCCTGTGCATGGCTATCTCCTGGTCCTCGATGCCCTTCAGAATTGCGGTTATGTGCTCAATAGTCAGAGCTTCGCCTTGCGCGGGACGGTCGGCGCCTGCCAGCTCATCACCGAAACGCAAGCCGAAAACGGCCTGTTCGACTACGCCATCGCGGCCGATCCCGCCAAGAACCGCATCCTCATCACCAACACGCCGAATAACCAGATCCTCGTGTTCGACGCCGGCAGCTTCGCCCAGACCGGCACGCTGGGCTCCGCCGCACCGAGCACGGACAACGCGCATTTCAACTTCCCCAGCGGCCTCTATGCAGACCAGGCGAACGGTCGGCTTTACGTTGCCGACACGCTCAACAACCGGGTACAGGTCTTCGGGCCATCGACGGCGGCGCCGATCGCACCTCTCGTCGCGGCGATCCTTCCGGGGAGCCGTTCGGTGACGAACGGCACGTTGGCAACCGTTTTCGCGATCGTGCTCAATGCCGGCCCCACCCCGCTCAACAATTGCCGCATCGCCCTGACAAGCTCGGCACCGCCGCCGCTGAGCATGAACTATCAGACGACCGACCCGAGCACCAACCGGCCGAACGCCGACCTCAGCCCGGCGGTGACGATTCCTGCCAACGGATCGCAGACCTTCATGCTGGAATTCCATTCCTTCATTCCGCTGGATGCTCCCGCCATGCCCCTCGCCTTCACCTGCAGCGGCGCACCGCCCGTCACCAGCCTTCCCGGCATCAACACCGTCGATCTGAGCTACAGCGCCACGCCGACAGCCGATGTGATCGCGATGGTCGCGACCAATCCGAATAACGGCATCCTGACCATCCCCTTCTCGCACGGCGCCGCCGGCGCCTTCGCCATGGCCACCGACAATATCGGCGCGGCTTCCGACCTGACCGTCAGCGTCGATACCGCCGGGGTCGCCTTGCCGTTGACGGCCACCATCTGTCAGACCGTGACCGCCACCAGCGCCTGCATGCAGACGCCGGCCAGCTCGATCCCGATCACGGTCCCCGCCAACGCCACGCCGACCTTCTCGGTCTTCGCCACGGCGTCTCAACCGATCCCTCTGTCACCGGCGGCATCCCGCCTGTTCGTTCGCTTCACCGATAGCACCGGGCATTTCCGCGGCTCGACCAGCGTCGCGGTTCAGACCAACTGAGCCGTCCACGGCCGCCCCGCGGCGGGGCGGCCGCACGAACCGCAGGTAGAGAATCTTAACAGATAAAATTAAAGGAAAATGCCCAAGTCAAAAGCACCATCCTAAACAAGCGCATACATCACAAAATAAACCACCCTTTAAGCAGATCAGGCCGAAGGTCGGGACTGGCATCGCCACCGATATTGCCGACCCCGGAGACTCTGCGTGACCGCTCGCCATCCACTTCTGCTTGTCGAGGACAATGCGTCCATCGCGCGCGTCTATCTCGAATATCTCCGGCGCGGCCCCTACGAGACCACCCATTGCGAGACTGGCACCGAAGCGCTCGCGGCCCTCGCCGCGATCGATTTCGCCGTGGTGCTGCTGGACCTGCAATTGCCGGACATGACCGGCATCGACATTCTGAAGCGCATCGCGGCCGATCGGCCGAAGACCGTGGTCATCGTCATCACCGCCAACGGCTCGATCAATGTCGCGGTCGAAGCGATGCGCGAAGGGGCCGCCGATTTCCTGGTCAAGCCTTTCGCCCCCGAACGGCTGCATGTGACGATCGAGCACGCGCTCGAACGCAACAGCCTGAAGCGCATCGTCAGCGCCATGCCGGCACCGAGCGAGAACGAAAAATTCTCCGGCTTCATCGGCGATTCGCTCGCCATGCGCGGCGTCTACCGCATCATCGACATCGCCGCCCAGTCGAAGGCACCCGTCTTCATCACCGGCGAGAGCGGCACCGGCAAGGAGCTGGCTGCCGAGGCGATCCACGCCCGCAGCCCGCGCCGCGACAAGCCCTTCATCGCGCTCAATTGCGCCGCCTTCCCCAAGGATCTGATCGAGAGCGAGATCTTCGGCCATGTCAAAGGCGCCTTCACCGGTGCGGTGACCGACCGCGAGGGTGCGGGCTCCCGCGCCGACGGCGGCACGCTGTTCTTCGACGAGATCTGCGAGATGGATATCGGCCTGCAGGCGAAGCTGCTGCGCTTCATCCAGACCGGCACCTTCACCAAGGTCGGCGGCACGCACCCGCAGAAGGTCGATGTCCGCTTCGTCTCGGCCACCAACCGCGATCCCCTGAAGGAGGTCGAGGCCGGCCGGTTCCGCGAGGATCTCTATTACCGGCTCTATGTCATGCCGCTGGCCTTGCCGCCGCTGCGCGAGCGCGACCACGACCTTCTGACCATCGCCCGCCGCTTCCTCAACGACTATTCCAAGGAGGAAGGCCGCCGGTTCGTCGCCTTCACGCCCGAGAGCGAACGGATCCTCAGCGACTATCCCTGGCCCGGCAATATCCGCCAGCTCCAGAACATCGTGCGCCAGATCGTGCTGTTGAACGACGGCGCGTATGTGACCCACGACATGCTGCCGCCGCCGCTCGGCACGCTGTCCTTCGCCCATCTGCCGCCGATGACGGTGTCGCCGGGCCCCACGGTGAGCCCGGCCGAGACGGCCCCCGCCCCCTCATATTCGCTCGACGACATGGAGCGGGAGCTGATCGAGCTGGCGCTGGAGCAGGCCGGCGGCAACGTGCTCCAGGCCGCGGCCAAGCTCGAGATCAGCCCGTCGACCCTCTATCGCCGGCGCGAGCAGTTCCCGCCCCAGCCGGGGTCGCGCAGCGGCCTCGTGCGCGAGGTCAAGCCGCTCGCCGTCGCCGAGGCCGAGACCATCCGCGGCGCGATCGGGGCAAGCGGCGGCAACATCTCCCGCGCCGCCGCACTTCTGGGCATCAATCCTTCGACCCTCTATCGTAAGATGCAATCGAAGGAACTGGCGTAGAGATCTTGGAGACTGTTTGAAAATGCGCGGATAACGCATTTTCGGTTCCGGGCCGGCCCGCTTCCCAGCGGGACCGTCCGACGCTATGTCCTGGACGCGGTGCAACCAGCCTCCCGGTAGCACGGGAGAGGAATGATGGGGCAATGATCGGCGGTTTCGAACGCCTCGGCAAAAAGCTGGCCGAGGCGCTGAACGTACCGGGCGTCTTGGTCGAGCTGGTCGAGCAGGGCTGGCCGGTCGTGGCGGCCGTGCAGGGCGGCCTGCCGGCGAGTGCCGTGCAGGATCTGCTGCGCCTCGACCGCGCCGGCCGCGGCGACGACATCCTGCTGCTCGAGGATGCCAGGCTCGATCCGCGCCTGGCCGGCCATCCGATCGTCGCGGCCGCTAAGGGCGTGCGCTTCCTGGCGGTGGCTCCGCTCGCCCGGCCCGACGGAGAGATCGTCGGCACGCTCGCCGCCTATGGGTCGGAACCGCGGCCCGGCAACGCCGACGACCGCGCCGTGCTGCGCCGTTTCACCGGCCTGATGCTCGACTATATCGACAGCCAATCCGCGACCGAGGAGCGGCGGCAGATCGAGGAGCGGGTCGCCGCCAGCCGCGACCGCTACCGCTCGGTCATCGACAGCCTGAGCGAGGTGATCTTCCAGATCGATTTCCAGGGCCGCTGGCGCTTCCTCAACCGCGCCTGGACCCGGCTGACCGACGAGGAGGTGACCGAGGCGCTGGGCGAACGCGCCTTGCTCCGCGCCGTGCCGGAAGACCGGCGCGGCCTGCTCGAGCTCTTCCGGGATTTGCGACAGGGCAAGATCCAGACCGCCGAGCGGGAATTCCGCTATGCGAGCCGCGACGGCAGCCCGCGCTGGGCCGAGTTGATCGGCTTCCTGGCGCAGGACGAGGTGCAGGGCATCCCGGTCGTCACCGGCACGCTCAAGGATGTGACCGAGCGCCACGAGACCGAGGCGACGAGACGGGCCGCGCGCGAGGCGACGGACCGTGCCAACCGCGCCCGCGCCGAGTTCCTGGCGACCGTCAGCCACGAGATCCGCACGCCGATCAACGGTGTCATCGGCATGACCGGCCTGCTGCTCGACACCAACCTTTCGCCCGAGCAATGGCGCTATGCCAGCTCGCTGCGCGCCTCGGCCGAACATCTGCTGCAGATCATCAACGACATCCTCGATTATTCGAAGATCGATGCCGGCAAGCTCGAATTCGAGCATGTGCGCATGCGGATGAGCGAGATCGTCGACAGCGTGGTCGCGATCACCGCCCCCAAGGCCGGCGCCAAGGGCATCGAGCTCAGCAGCACGGTGCCGCCGGCCCTGCCGCACAATCTGATGGGCGATCCGGGCCGGCTCCGGCAGATCCTGCTCAACCTCGTCGGCAATGCGATCAAATTCACCGACCATGGCAGCGTCGCGGTCGAGATCGAGATCCGGGGCGAGGATGAGCGCCGGGCCGAGCTGGTCATGATCGTGACCGATACCGGCGTCGGCATCCCGGCCGAGGCGCTGCCGCTGCTGTTCGCCGAGTTCAGCCAGGTCGACAGCTCGGTCTCGCGCCGCTTCGGCGGCACCGGCCTCGGCCTCGCCATCTGCAAGCGGCTGCTCGACGGCATGGGCGGCAGGATCGAGGTCGAGAGCGCGGTCGGCATCGGCAGCATGTTCCGCTGCACCGTGCCGCTGGAAAAGGATATGAGTGCCGGCGCCGACGACCCGGTGATCGAGGCGGAGACGGCGGTCGCGGGCTTCGCGCTCAAGGGAAGGGTGCTGGTCGCCGAGGACAATCCGGCGAACCAGCTCATCATCGCCGCCGTGCTCGACAAGTACGGGCTGCGCGTCGATCTGGTCTCGAACGGGGTCGAGGCGGTGAACGCCGTGCGCACCCTGCCTTACGATCTGGTGCTGATGGACATGCAGATGCCCGAGATGGACGGGCTGCAGGCGACGCTGGCGATCCGGCGCCTGGGCGGCAAGGCCAGCACGATCCCGATCATCGGCGTCACCGCCAACGCCTTCAAGGAAGACCATGACCGCTGCCGCGAGGCCGGCATGCAGGACATCGTCACCAAGCCGTTCCGCTGGACCGACCTCGCCAAGCGCATGGCGCGCTGGATGCCGTCGGACCAGCCGGACCATGAGGGGGTCGAGCTGATGCGCGACCTCGCGGTCGGCAGCCAGCCCGCCTTCGACAAGCTCATCAGCGAGGTCGGCGAGGAAGCGGCATTGGCGATCACCGAAGTGTTCCTGCGCGACAGCCGGTCCCGCGTCGGCCGCCTGGTCGAGCATGGCGAGACGCGCGACGTGATGGGCCTGTCGCGTGAGGCCCATGCGCTCAAGGGCTCGGTCGACATGCTGGGCTTCGAGCGGCTGACGCTGATCTCGTCCATGCTGGAGATGGCCGGCAAGGAGGACGCCCCGGCCGAGGAGATCGCCCGCCACCTCGCCGCGCTCAAGACCGAGTTCGCCGAGGTCGAGCAGCTGTGCCTGAAGCGGCTCGGGCGCGGGGCTTGACCCGATAGAGGGCACTCTCGTTTCCGAGCCGCGCTATCTCAGCCGATCCCTGATCTTGTCGAGGCCTGCGCGGGCACAGGCATCGTCGAGCTTGCCTCCCGGAGCGCCGGCCGCGCCGATCGCACCGATTGCCTCGGTCCCCAGCTTGATCACGACCCCGCCGCCGAACAGCAGCAGACGCGGCAATTTGGAAAACGGTCCCGCAGGGGTAAGCTGGCTCTGCACGCTATCCACGAGCGCCTGGGTATCACTTCTCAGGCTGACGCTGGTGTAAGCCTTGTCGCTCGCACTATCCGGCGTATGGACACCGGCACCGTCGCCGCGCAAGGCGGCCTGGGTGACCCCGTCGATATCGACCAGCGCCGCGGACTCCGCATAGCCTTGGGCGGCACAGGCGGAAACCGCAGCGCCGACCGCTTCGTTGGCGAGGGCCGCCGAAATCCGGTGCGTGGCGATCAAGTCATCGGCGAGCGCGGAGGCGCCGGCGAACAACAGCGAAACGGCGATGGACCAAGCGATCACGACGGGCGGCGGTTTGATCATGGTCGACATCAGAGCTCGCGCTGTCGTTGATGTTCGGCGCGCCAAGCTCTTAGCGCGGGGATCTTGGCCAAGGAGATCGAGACCGGTTTCCAGATCGCGACGGGAATGTTCAGCAGGAACAAGCTGAAGACGATGCTGCCATAGAAGCTCGCTTGTGCGGCGGCGTCCTGGAATTCCGGGGCGAGCCGATTGTGCTCGACCGACCAGTGGGCCCATTGCCGGGCGGCAGCGAGCGCCGGCGCCACGAAGGGCGACACCAGGAGCAGGGCCGAGGCATTGAGGCCGACCTTGATCCAGACCCAAAGGGGCGGATGCCGTCCGTAGCGCAGCACGACCATCACGATGCCCGTTACCGCCATCAGCAGAAATCCGGGCGGGACGAGGGTTTGTGCCAGCGATCCTGTGAGATCGCGCCCGAAGGCGAGCGTCCGGAGATCGCCGCCGCTCGTTTCGCGGCCGATCACCAGATTGGCGAACCGCGTGCCAAGGGTCAGGGCGAGACCGAAGAAGTGAAGGGCGAGAAGGCACCGAAAAGCGTGACGCTTCAGGATGTTGGTCTTCATTGAAGGCCTCCGTCGAATTGGGCGCTGGGAGCCAAAGGCTCGCCGCGCCGGGCAAGGAGCTGCCAGATCAGCACCGGCACGCTGACGATGATCAGGGTCACGTAGAAATTCAGCATGAGCCAGGTCGTGCCGCCGGCCAGGCAGGCATAGAGACCGAGGCTTCAGAACTGGGCCGCGATCTGGACGGTCGCGAGACTTGGCATGGCGTCAATGCTCGGCGCTCGCCGGCACCAGGGGCTGGGGCTTCTCGCCCTTCAGCTCCGCATAGAGCGTCGAAACAAACCGGTCGGCACTGGTTCCGGACCCCGCGGGCAAGGGATCGAGCGCGCCGCGCACCCGGGCGTCGTAGGGCTGAGTGAGCCTGGCGGCGAGGATTTCCGGACGGGTTTTGCCCTCGCCGATCATCGCCTGAACCTTGGATTCGATATCGAGGATCATGGCGCGATAGGGCCCGATCTCGGCGCGGGTGACGATATCTCCATGCCCCGGAACGAGCTTGGTGTTCGCCCCGGCCAGGGTCTCGATCACGTCCAGCGCTTCCAGCATGCTCCGGAAAGTGGCGCCGTGGCTCGGATCGACGAAGGGGTAGCCGTAATCGCGATAGCAATCGCCGATCGCGATGATGTCGGCCTTCTCGAACCGGACCACGGCGTCGCCGTTGGTGTGGCCGGCCGGCAAGGGGATGAGATCGACCTCCTCGTCATCCAACCTGATCTTGACCGGGCCCCCCATGCCGAAGGTGATGGCCGGCAGGCGGGCCGGATCGGTGAAGGAGGCAGCGCGGCCGACCGCGGCAGCGAGGGCGGCGCTCGGCGGCTCGCTCAGCGTCTGAAACGTCTCCTCGCGCGCCAGCACGATCGCGCCCAGCTTGGCGAAGGCAGGATTGCCGCCGGTATGGTCCGGATGGGAATGAGTATCGATGAGGTAACGGATCGGCGCCGGACTGATCTTGCGGATGGCCGCTTCGATCTTGTCCGACAGCGGCGCGTAGGAAGCATCGACCATCAGGACGCCATCACTGCCCACCAGGAGGCTGATCCGCCCGCCGGCCGCTTCGATATGGCCCGGATCGGTGCCGGGCGAGCCGGTCAGGACATAGATGTTCGGCGCCAATTGCCGGGTGGCGAATTCCGTCCGATCGAAATCGATCGCCGGCGGCTTCGACGGCACTTGCGCCATTGCCGGGACCGCGATGCCGGGGAGGGCGAGGATCGCGGCGGCCGCACAAGGCAAATCGAGCCGGCGACGGTGCCTGAAAGGTCGGATCATGCGGGCGCTCTTTCATTGGGTGAGCCGAAGGACCCAACCTATATATTCCGCTTGTCCGAGGCGCTTTAGGCCGCGGTCCGTCCATACTTTTTTGCCGAAAAGGCGCGAATGGCCACGATTCTGGAAAAAACGAGAGGCCTCGTGGCGTTCGTGCGCACGGTGGATGCCGGCTCGTTCACCAAGGCCGCTCGATCGATCGGCTCGACACCTTCGGCGCTCTCGAAGAGCGTGGCGCGGCTGGAACGCCGGCTGGGCGTCCGGCTGCTGCAGCGCTCCACGCGCACCCTCGGGCTGACGGCCGAAGGGGCTGCCTATTACGAGTGCGTCGCCCCCCTGCTCCGCGCCATCGAAGACGCGGAGGATCTGGTGCAGAAGGCGGACAGGGCCTCGGGCCTGCTGCGCGTCACGGCATCGCTCGATCTCGGCCGAACCCTTATCGCCAAATGGGTCAAGCCCTTTGTCGACCGGCACCCCGAGGTGAAGGTCGAGCTCAGCCTGGCCGAGCGCAATGTCGATCTGGTGCGCGAGGGCTTCGACCTAGCCATTCGGATGCGCGACCAGCCCGATACCGGCCTGATCAGCCGCAAGCTGAAGGACATGCGCATCGTCATCGTCGCGTCACCGGAATATCTCGCCCGGCACGGCATCCCGCGGACGATCGAAGAACTGCGCCGTCATGCCTGCGTGCGCTATCTCCTGAACGGTCGGCCATTTCCCTTCAGCTTCGCGGACGGGACCGTCGTCACGCCCGAAGGCCCCTTCGATTGCGACGATGGCGGTGCCGTGCGCGAAGCGACGTTGAGCGGCGCCGGCATCGGCTATCTCCTCCGCTTCACCGTCGCGGACGACATCGCGTCGGGACGCCTGGTCCCGCTTTTGTCGGATCACGCCTTGCCGAGGATGCCGCTCTACATCGTCCACGCCTACGGCCGGCAGCTCCCGCTCCGCGCGCGACTGTTCATCGAGTTCCTGATCGAGCAAATGGCCGTTACCGACATTTAGCCGGCATCGTCACCCCAGGAAGGCGAGCAGCTCCGCCAGCACCGCGTCCGGCACCTCTTCCTGGAGCGTATGGCCGCAATCGAGCGCGCGGCCGCGAACATCGACGGCCTTCTTGCGCCAGGTCTCGAGCACGTCGTAGAGCTTGCCGACGACGCCCTTGGCGCCCCAGAGGGCGAGCAGCGGCGCCGTCACCTTGCGGTCGGCGTCGGCCGCGTCGTGCTCCAGATCGATGGTGGCGGCGGCGCGGTAATCCTCGCAGATGGCGTGGCGCGTCGCCGGATCGCGGTAGCAGCGCAGATATTCCTGGAACACCGGCTCGATCGGCACGCCCGGCACCTTGGTTTGGGTTTCCAGATGATGGCGCAGGAAGAATTCGGGATCGGCGCCGATCATGCGCTCCGGCAGATCGAAGGGCTGGATCAGGAAGAACCACCAGAAATAGCGGGTGGCGAATTCCTGGTCGGTGCGGCCATACATGGTCGCCGTCGGCGCGATGTCGAGCACGGCGACACGCGCGACGGCGTCGGCATGGTCGAGCGCCAGGCGATGGGCGACCCGGCCGCCGCGATCATGGCCGACGAGCGCGAAACGGCTGAAGCCGAGCGTGCGCATCATCTCGACCTGATCGGCCGCCATGGCGCGCTTCGAGTAATTCACATGGTTCTCGCCGCCCGGCGGCTTGGACGAATCGCCATAGCCCCGGAGATCGGCAGCGACCACGGTGAAGCGCCGGGCCAGGTGCGGCGCCACCCTGTGCCAGGTCAGGTGCGTCTGCGGATGGCCGTGCAGCAGCAGAAGCGGCGGGCCGCTGCCGCCGATCGCGGCATGGATGCGGGCGCCGCGCGTCTCGATATCGCGCGACACGAAGCCGGGCAGGAGATCGGCGGCGCCCATGGCTCAGACCTCGGTCAGCCGGACGATCTCCGGCGGGCCTTCGAGATACTGGCCCATCTCGCGGCCGAGGCTCTTGTAATGGTCGGAGGCGCGGTGGGCCGCGACCGCGTCCTGATCGACATAGCGTTCCATGAAATGATAGGTGCCGGGCTGATCCGAGCGGCTCAATTGATAGAGCTTGCAGCCGGGCTCGTCGGCATTGACCTTAGCGACCAGCGCCTTGGCCACCGTCTCGAACGCTTCTTCGCTGCCGGGCTTGACCTTGATCGTGACGAACGCTGCGAGCATCTCGCCTCCCTCTCTTCTTGTTTCGTTGCCAGCCATCATACTCACGCCCGGGCGGCCCGGTCGAGCCGGGCCGGGAACTTTGTGAGCCGCGCTCGGGTTACGGCTATGACCAGGTATGTGAAGGAGCGCCGATGGCCATGATCCGGGAACAGCGCACGACAAGCGCGATGGCCGTAGCGTCCGGCAGCATCTCGCCGGGCGAGCCGTCTCCGACGCCGAACCCGGACCTTCCGGATGTCGACCCGCCGAAGCCCACCGGCCCCGAGATCGAGGTGCCGGACAATCCGGATCTGCCGCGCCCGCCGGATCCCGACATCGAACCGGTCGACCCCGGCCCCGACACGGGCATTCCCGTGCTTCCGGGGCGCGATATTCCGGTCGTACCGCCCGAGCCGACGCCGATTTAGCCGGGCTTCATGAGTCCGCCGACGGTCGGGTTTGGACCCGATGGCAATCTATGCGCCCGGTTCGGACGGGCGCGCCCTGCGGCGGCTCGACTATTTTTAGATGATCTATGGGAGGGTTTCGATCTTCGCCTGTTCGCTAAGCGGCTGGAGAAGGTCGGAGCAGGTCTGGCCACCGTTGGTCGCAGGCCGTTCTCGCGCGGCCCGATCATTGGGTCGGCAATCTGCGCTGCGGAGGACGGGCATGTCATTGTCAGAGCTTTTGTCTCCTCGTGACACGATCGTTTTGCGGCCGGCATTTCCTGCGAAAGTGCCTCAGGCGAAGACAGCATGGGCACCCACCGTATTTCACGAACCCTGGTGGTTGAGCGCTGCATCGAAGGGATCCTATCAAGAGGTCCAACAGGAGTCCGGCGGCAAGCTGGTCGGCCGCCTGCCGTTCGTCGTGACGAAGAAATACGGAACGACGACAATCGACATGCCGATGCTGACGCATTTCCTCGGTCCCGCCGTGGATCCCGGGATGGGCTCGGACGTGAACCGCCTGCTGCGGAGCATCGCGATCACTCGGAAGCTGATCGACGGCCTGCCGCCGGCGTCGAGCATCCGCTTCAAGCTGCATCGCGGGATCACCGACACGATCGCGTTCGAAGCGAGCGGGTTCCGGACCGAAGTACAGTTTACCGCCGAGATCGCTCCGGATGCGGAGGACGCGCTGTGGCGCCGGATGCGCGATAAGACCCGCAATGTCATTCGGCGCGCAGAAGAACAACTCACCGTGACGGACGCGTTCCACCCCGCTTCTTTCATCCGGCTTTACGAGGAAAATCTTCGTCGGCGCGGGCTCAAGAACTACTATGATTCCGCTCTCGTCACCGCCCTCATAACCGAATGCGTCCGGCGCGGTGTCGGCCGTGTTCTGGTCGCGTTGAACGATCAATCCGAGCCCGTGTCGGCAGTTTTTGTCGTTTGGGACAACAGCGCCGAATATTACCTGTTGTCGACCCGCACATCCGACGCCGGCAACGGTGCGGTCAGCTTGCTCATCTGGACGGCGATCAGACATGCCGCGCAAAACGGGCTCATATTCGATTTCGACGGCGCGCGAGGACTTGCCGACAGCTCATTCTACTGTGGCTTCGGCGGAACGGTGGTGCCGCGATATTGGGTATCGAAGAACAGCTTCTCCCGGCAAATCCGGAACGAGATTCTGAACCGGCGGCGCTAGAGGGCTTTTTACCCCGGCGGCACACGCGGCTTGCCGAACCGCTCGCTGATGGTCGAGGGCGCCAAGGCAGCAACCTGGAAATATTGATACAGCGCCAGCCTCGGCTGGTAGCGCGGTCTGCGCTTGACGTAGTTCAGACATATAGATAGCCTACCTACATGGATAATTCTCTGGAAGCGCTGGCCGGCGAGCTGCGTCCGGCACTCCTGCGCATCTATCGGCAATTGCGGCGTGAATCCGAACCGCCCGGCCTGTCGCTGCTGCAGAACATCCTGCTCGGCATCATCCTGAAGCATCCCGGCATCACCATCGGCGAGCTGGCCGAAATGGAACGGCTGCGCGGGCCGACCATGAGCGGCCATATCAAGCAACTCGAAGCGGACGGGCTGGTCGAACGCGCGCCGCCCGATCCGGCGGATCGCCGGCGCGTCGGGCTGACGGTTACCGCCCAGGGCAAGGCGCTGCTCCAAGCGGTGAAAAGGCAGCGCACGGACTGGCTGGCGCAGCAGCTCCAGCGCCTTTCGCCCGAGGGCCAGCAGGCGATCCGGGCCGCGATCGCGGCGTTGCACGAGTTGGGGCAGTAATATGGACGGAAATACCGCAGCCGCCCTGGCGCCGCAGGACACGCCGCCGACCCAGCGCGAGATCCGGATGGTCTATCTGGGCTTCATGCTGGTGCTGGGGCTGGCGGCCCTCGACCAGAGCATCGTCGCCACCGCGCTGCCCCGCATCGTCAGCGATGTCGGCGGCGTCACGCATCTCTCGTGGGTCGTCACCGCCTATGTGCTGGCCTCGACCGCGACCATGCCGCTCTACGGCAAGCTCAGCGACCAATATGGCCGCAAGCCGCTGGTCTATGCCGGCGTGCTGATCTTCCTCGCCGGCTCGATGCTGGCCGGACTCGCCCAGACCATGCCCCAGCTCATCCTGTTCCGGGCGATCCAGGGGCTGGGCGCCGGCGGGCTGCTGCCGCTGGCGCAGATCACCATCGGCGACCTGATCGCGCCGCGCGAGCGCGGCCGCTATCAGGGGCTGATCGGCGCCGTCTATGCGCTGTGCAGCGTCGCCGGTCCCGTGCTGGGCGGGGCCATCACCGAGCTGCTGTCCTGGCACTGGATCTTCTACATCAACCTGCCCTTCGGCATCGCGGCCCTGATCATGATCGCCGTGGCCCTGCCGAAGCCGAAGCGGACGGAACGGCGTAAGATCGACTATCCGGGCGCGGCGCTCATCGCCACAGCGACCACGGCGCTGCTGCTGGTGCTGAGCCTGGGCGGCTCGGAGCTGCCCTGGCGCTCGCCCCTGACCTTCGCCCTCGCCGCGGCGGCGCTCGTCCTGACGGTCCTGTTCGTGATCCGCGAGCGTGTGGCACCGGAACCGGTGGTGCCGCTCCATCTCTTTCGCGACAAGGTCTTCGTCATCGCCAGCTTCGTGCTCGCCTTCGCCTTCATGGGGCTGACGGCGGCCACCGTGTTCTTTCCGTTGTTCTTCCAGATCGTGCTCGGCGTCGAGGCGGCGAATTCCGGCCTGCTGACCGTGCCGCTGCTGATCGGCATGGTCGTGGCAGCGCGGGTCAATGGCCGGCTGGTCTCGGCCACCGGACGCTACAAGCCGATGCAGGTGAGCGGGCTCGGCACCGCGGTCGCGGCCTTCGTGGTGCTCGCCTGGGCGACGCGGTCGGGCCTGGGCATCCCGGTGATCGAGCCGGCGCTCGTGGCACTCGGCCTCGGCTTGGGCATGGTCATGCCCAACATGACCATCGCCGTGCAGAACGCGGTGCCGCGCAGCGATATGGGGGCGGCGACGGCGACGCTCGCCTATTTCCGCTCGCTCGGCAGCGTGCTCGGCGTCGCGGGCTCGGGCGCGCTGATGGCGGCGGAGCTGCGCCAGGGACTCACCGCCCGCAACCTTCCGTCCGGCATCGACGCGAAGGCGCTGCTGCAGGGCGGCATCCAACAGATCCAGGCATTGCCGCCGGCCGCCCATGCCGCCGTGGTCGAGATCTACCGCCAGGCGATCGCGCATTCCTTCGCTGCAGGCGTCGTCACCGCCGTGATCGCGTTCGTGGCGTTGCTGTTCATTCCGGAATTGCCGCTCCGATCGGACCGCGCGCCGTCGTGACCGGCTGGGTATTGCCGAGAGAGCTCGATCAGCCGCTTCCCCGCCGCGTCGAGCTGAACGGGGTCATGAAAGGGGCCGGCACGGTCTTGACGATCGTCTGGCTGGGCCTCTTCGGATTTCTGGCGATGAGTGTTTACGCATCGGCCCATAAGGCCGAGATCCTCAGAAGCCGGGGCGTCGCGACGGAGGCGCAGGTCACCAGCCTCCACATCGAGAAGAGCCGAAATTCGCAGGCCTTTTACGTGGACTATCAGTTCAGCCCCGCCTCTCCCACCATGAGGCAGGATGTGAGGCACGCGGTCGATCCGACAGACGAGGCCGACTATCGCGCGTTGCGGATCGGCCAATCGGTGCCGATCCTCTACGATCCCACCAATTTGGGGCTCTCAGACCTGAATTTCCGCGACCGCATCCACCGGGAAGATCCGTTCAGGACATTCTATGGGCTGACAGCAGCGTTCGGCGTCTTCATGGGCGTTTCCTACGCAATCTGCTTCTTGGTATTTCTGAAGTTCTACTCTTCGGAAAGAAGACTGCTCCGATACGGACGTGCCGCCGCGGCGACGATCGTCACGCAGCGGCAAAGCGGCATCGGCCGCCGGCCGGCAACGGTCGTGACCTATCAGTTCACCGACGCCGACGGCAAGGTCATCGAGGATACGCGCAAGAATCTACCAGGCACCGCTCAACTGAAGCAGCCGGGTTTCAAGCAATACCTCGCCGGTATCCTCGACAACCCGACCGTTCTTTACGATCCGGACCACAGCGAAAAGAACATGCTCTATCCGCCCGTCTGGGCCGTCTGCCGTTTGACGGAAAGCAAATTCGAATGAGGATCGCGGCCGGCCCAGCGCCGGCCGCGATCCTCACCCGCGCCTCACATGGCGCGGACCGTCTTCAGGAACTGCTCCACCTGGCCTTCGAGCCCGGTCGCCTGCTCGGTGAGCGATTGCGCCACCGACAGGACGTTGGCGGAGTTGCGGCCGGTTTCCTCGGCCGCGAGGCTGACGCCGCTGATGTTGCCCGAGACTTCGCGGGTCGCGGCCGATTGCTCCTCGACGGCGCCCGAGATCGAGGTATTGATCTCGCTCACCTGCACGATGATCTTGGCGATCTGGCCGATGGCGCCGGCCGTCTTCCGGCTCGCTTCCTGGATGCCCTTGATCTGCTCCTCGATCTCGCCGGTGGCCCTGGCGGTCTGGGTCGCGAGCGACTTCACCTCGGACGCCACGACGGCGAAGCCCTTGCCGGCCTCGCCGGCCCTGGCCGCCTCGATCGTCGCGTTCAAGGCGAGCAGGTTGGTCTGGCTGGCGATGTCGGTGATCATCTGCGTGACCTCGCCGATCTTACCGGCCGCATCGACCAGATCGCTCACCATCTGCTCGGAATTGCGCGCCTCGTCGACCGCGACGTTGATCACCCGCGTCGCTTCGGTGATCTGGCGCGCGATCTCGTTGACCGAGGCCGCCAGTTCCTCCGACGCGGCCGAGACGGTCGACGTCTGCTGATTGGTCTGCTCGGCAGCGGCGGCGAGCGATCCTGCGGTCGCCTGCATATCCTCAGCCGACGTCGCGACCCGCCTGACCAGAGCGTTCACGCCGGTCTCGAAGTCAGTCGCCAGTGCTGCGTTCTGGGCCTTGCGCGCCGACAGGTCGGTCGCGAATTTCACGACCTTGCAGATCTTGCCGTTCATATCGAAGATCGGGTTGTAGCTGGCCTCGATCCAGACTTCCTTGTTGCCCTTGCCGACCCGCTTGAACTGCCCAGCCTGATATTCGCCGCTGTTGAGCCTTTGCCAGAATTGCTTGTAGTCGGGGCTGTCGCGATAGGCGGCCTCGACGAACAGGCTGTGGTGGCGTCCCTTGATCTCCTCGAGCCGGTAGCCCAGCAAGTTGAGGAAGTTCTCGTTGGCGGTGATGACTGTACCGTCGAGCTCGAACTCGATCATGCCTTGCGACCGGCTGATGCCCTCGACCTTGCCGGCGAGATCGGCGAAAATGGCCTTCGCCTCCGATACGTCGGTCGCGAACTTGACGACTTTGTAGGGACGGCCGCGACGGTCGAGGATCGGATTATAAGAACCTTCGATCCAGACTTCCTTGCCGCCCTTGCCGATGCGCTTGTACTGCGCGGATTGATACTCGCCGCGCCCCAGATCGTCCCAGAATTTCCGGTATTCGCTGCTGCCGGCAAAGGTCGGGTCGACGAACAGGCGGTGATGCCGGCCTTTCACTTCTTCGAGACTGTAGCCCATCAGGTCCAGAAAGTTGCGGTTTGCCGTGATGATCGTGCCGTCGAGCTTGAATTCGATGATCGCCAAGGATTTGTCCAACGCGGACAGGATCGCGGCTTTTTCGCCGCCCTCAAGAAGACCAAGCATTTTGAACCCCGCTTATTGTTTTACAGCGCGTACCGAGCGCCCATCCGCTCGTACTAGCACGCAACATGCCACGGGAATTCCGAATATAATCTTTATATTGTTCAATATCTTAGGTTGAATTATTGATTTTTACACGCCACTCGGCGAGTAACAAAATGTCCGTTTTCTCAATTGCGGCCGGACATATTGTACCTCTTGCGCAGACTCACCCGAGATTAAGTTCACGGACAGAATTTTTTGTTGAAATGCATACTACTGCCCATGGGTTCGGTCGTATTTCTACGGCACGATACGTGACGAACCTACACAGGGTCACAACCATAATAGGAGCACGGGCGACGAACTAAACCTCGTCGAGCCCGATATCCAGGATCGTGGCGCTGTGGGTCAGCCAGCCGATCGAGATGAGATCGACGCCGGTCGCGGCCACCGCCGGCGCGGTCGCGGCGTTGATGCGGCCCGACGCCTCGGTGACCAGCCTGCCGCCAACCAGCGTCACGGCCTCGGTCAACTGCGCCGGGCTCATATTGTCGAGCAGCACCGCATCGATCGGCAGGGTCAGCGCCTCCTCGAGCTGCGCCAGCGTATCGACCTCGAGCTCGATCTTGACCAGATGGCCGATGGCCGCGCGTGCGCGCTCGACAGCGGGCCGGATGCCGCCGGCGACGGCGATATGGTTGTCCTTGATCAGCACGGCGTCGTCGAGGCCGAACCGATGATTGGCGCCGCCGCCGACCCGGACCGCGTATTTCTGCACCAGCCTGAGGCCGGGCATGGTCTTGCGCGTGCAGGTGACCCTGGCCTTGTGCGGCTGGATCGCCGCCATGATCGCGGCCGTGGCGGACGCGATGCCCGAGAGGTGGCTGAGAAAGTTCAGCGCCACCCGCTCGCCGGTCAAAAGTCCGCGCGCCGGCCCGTCGAGCGTCGCGATCACGGCGCCGGGCGCTACGGCGCTGCCGTCCGGCCGCGCGATCTCGGCCCGGATCGCGGGGTCGACCAACCTGAACGCGATGAGTGCCAGATCGAGCCCGGCGACAATGCCGGCCTGGCGGGCGGTGAGCGCGAGCCGCGCCTGGGTCTCCGCCGGCACGATCGCATCGGTGGTGATGTCGCCGGCGCGGCCGAGATCTTCGAGCAGCGCCGAGCGCACCAACGGTTCGATCAGCAAGGTCGGAAGCGGGTTGAAGCTCATGAGGCGGCTCCGAAGGAATGGGCCAGATCGAGGGCCTGGCCGAGCGTCAGCGACCGGCGCTTTGCCTGGGCCGGATCGTGGTCGGGATAATCGGTCCGGTATTGCCCGCCTCGGCTCTCCCGACGGCCGCGCGCCGCCACGGCGATCATGAGGCCGGCGGTGGCGGGTGCCGATGCGGCGGTCGAGCCTCGGGCGATCGGCAGAAGCGTCGCGATGGCCCGGTCGAGACCGGCCTCGTCGCGCAGCACGCCCACGCCCTCGCTCATCGCGGCGCGAACCCGGGCGACGCCGCCCGGATCGGGTGTCGGCTGGGCCGCTGTGCCCGTCGCGGCCGGCGCGGCACTCAGCTCGCGGCCGGCCAGGTCGCGGGCGGCGAGCACGCCGGTAACGGCGGCTTCGAGCATGGAATTGCTGGCGAGGCGATTGGCGCCGTGCAGGCCGGTGGCCGCGGTCTCGCCCACGACCCACAGCCCGTCGAGCCCGGACCGGCCGGCACCGTCGACCGCGACGCCGCCCATATGGTAATGCGCCGCCGGCCGGATCGGGATCGGCGCCGTCACCGGATCGATGCCGGCCAGCCGGCAGGCCTCGGCGGCGCCGGGGAAGCGCTTCGGGAATTCGGCGCCGAGCGCAGCACGGCTGTCGAGGAAGACGCGATGCCCCTCGCCCAGCCGCTTCCAGACGGCGCGGGCGACGACGTCGCGCGGCTCCAGCTCCGCCCGCCCCTGCCCCGCCATGAAGCGGATGCCGGCCTCGTCGATCAAGGTGGCGCCGTCGCCGCGGATCGCCTCGCTGGCGAGCGGCATCGGATCGCGGCCGACATCGATCGCGGTCGGGTGGAACTGCATGAATTCGAGATCGATGAGTTCGACGCCCACTCGCGCCGCCAGCGCCAGCCCCTGGCCGAGCGCCCCCGGCGGGTTGGTGCTGTGCCGCCACAGACCGCCGAGGCCGCCGGTCGCCAGGATCACGGCGCGCGTCGGCAGGATCGTCGTCTCGCCGCCGGCAGCGACCGCAACGCCTTCGATGGCGCTGCCCGCCAGGAGATCGAGCGCGGTGACGCCTTCGAGCACGGCGATCGACGGCGTGCGCCGGACCGCCGCGACCACGGCGCGCATGATCTCCGCCCCCGTGCCGTCACCGCCGGCATTGACGACGCGATGACGGGAATGGGCGGCTTCGAGCTTGAGCTTGAAGCCGCCGTCGGGCTTGCGGCCGAACCGGGCCCCGAGCGCCACCAGCCGCTCGACGATGGCGGGACCCATCTCGATGATGCGCCGCGCCGCCGCCGCGTCGACGAGGCCGTCGCCGGCGGCGATCGTGTCGGCCAGATGCAGATCGACGCTGTCCTCGGCCGAGACGGCGGCGGCGAGGCCGCCTTGCGACCAGGCGCTGGCGCAATCGACCCCGAGCGGCGATTTCGTGAGGATGACGACCGGGCGCGGCGCCAGTTCGAGCGCCGCCATCAGCCCGGCCAGACCGGCGCCGATAATGATCGGCCGCCCGGCCAGACTTGCCGGATCAGGCAACATGATAAAGGGCCTCGTCAGCCGATCGCGATCATCCGCTCGACCGAGCGGCGCGCGGCCTCGGCGATATGGTCGGGCACCGTCACCTCGAAGCTCATCGTCTCGAGCGCATGGCGGATCTTGGGCAGGGTGATCTGCTTCATGTGCGGGCACAGGTTGCAGGGCCGTACGAACTCGATGTCGGGATATTGGGCGGCGACATTGTCGCTCATCGAGCATTCGGTGATGAGCGCCACGCGCGCCGGCCGCTTCTGGGCGACGAAATCGACCATGCCGGCGGTCGAGCCGGCGTAATCGGCGACCGCCACCACCTCGGGCGGACATTCCGGATGGGCGAGCACGACGACGTTCGGATGGCTCTGCCGGATGGTCGCGATATCGGCGGGGGTGAAACGCTCATGCACCTCGCAGGCGCCTTCCCAGGCGATGATCTCGACCGTGGTCTGGGCCGCGATGTTGCGGGCGAGATAGCGGTCCGGCAGCATGATGACGCGCGGCACGCCTAGCGATTCCACCACCTTCTTGGCGTTGCCCGAGGTGCAGCAGATATCGCATTCGGCCTTCACATCGGCCGAGGTGTTGACGTAGGCGACGACCGGCACCCCCGGATAGCGCTGCTTCAACAGGCGCACATCCTCGGCCGTGATCGAGGAGGCGAGCGAGCAGCCGGCGCTGTCGTCGGGGATCAGCACGGTGCGGCTGGGATTGAGCAGCTTGGCCGTCTCGGCCATGAAATGCACGCCCGCGAGCACGATCACATCGGCCTTGGCCGTGGCCGCCTCGCGTGCCAGCGCCAGGCTGTCGCCGACGATATCGGCGACGCCGTGGAAGATCTCCGGCGTCTGGTAGTTATGGGCGAGGATGATGGCGTTGCGCTCACGCTTCAGCCGCAGGATCGCCTCGATATCGGGCGCGAAGAACGGCCACTCGATCGCGGGAATGACATTGCGGACGCGGTCGTAGATGGGGGCGGTGCGCTCGAGCAGAGCGGCTTGGGCGGTTTGCATCTGGGACACCTTTATGCTCAATTTGAGCATTATGTGGGGTCGAAAATACCGGCTCTCAAGGCCGGCTGGAGAGTTATGCTAATCCTGAGCATAAGGGAGCTGTCAAGCGTAAATTGCGAATCCGTGACAAGGTTAAGAGAATGCGACCGCGCCCTCGCCGCCACGCCCGCTGGCAATGAGCGGGAACGCCTCGTTATCCTGCTTGTCGGGGAAACCTATTATCGATGCCGGGATCGATGAGAACAGGCTCGGTCTTTCGTTCGAGGGTCGATGACGATGGACCGATTTCGAACCGCCGCCTGGTCACGAGCATCTCAAGTGACGGGCGCGAACGCCTGGAATTCCTTTGGCCGCTTCAGCACGCGGCGCGCTACACGCGGCGACCTTCCGCGGCACGGGCACCCTGCCCACGCCGCGGAAGAGCCAACCCGCTCAATGGAACCAGGACCCGGCACCGGCGAACTGCCACCATACGGCTATGACCATGGTGAAACAGGACAGGCAAACGACGACCTGAATGGACTCTTCGGCAATCTTCTGAACAGACATGTTGTACTCTCTGATGGTTGTTTCGCCCCTTAACTAGGAGCAAGCGCCGGACCATCAACCCCAACACTTAACTTTCAATGACTTACACAAATCCGACTTATTTAAATCGTTCGAAATCGGACAGTTTCGGACAAAATCGGACACTGCATCTGCCTCATTCCGCGGCGAGGTATGCGGATAGGTCTTGGCAGATTTACGCGCGAGGGATGCGGCATGAGCGAGGATGATATCGAGTTCCGGCGCGATCTAGCCGCCGCCTATGGCGCCGTCGAGACGCTGAGTCCGCTGATCCGGCGGGTTATCTGCAATAATCCGAGCCCTTTTACCTTCAAGGGCACCAACAGTTTCATCATCGGCCGGGGCACCGTCGCCGTGATCGATCCCGGCCCGGACGACCCCGCCCATCTCCATGCGCTCGGCGCAGCCCTGGCCGGCGAGGCGGTGAGCCATATTCTGGTGACGCACAGCCATCTCGACCACTCGCCGCTGGCACCGGCGCTCAAGGCGCTGACCGGCGCCCCAATCCTGGGCTTCGGCCCGCAGGCGAGCCATGGCAGCGCCGGCGAAGCGGGCGGCGATGCGCGTTTCGATCCCGACCGGCGCCTGGCGGACGGAGAGATGGTTTCAGGGCCGGGCTGGACGCTGGAGGCGATCCATACGCCGGGCCATGCTTCGAACCATCTGTGCTTCGCGCTCGCCGAGGAGGCGACGATCCTCAGCGGCGATCACGTCATGGGCTGGTCGACGACGGTGGTGAGCCCGCCCGACGGCGACATGGCCCACTACATGGCCTCGCTCGACAAGCTGCGCCGCCGGCCGGAGCGCCGCTATATCCCCGCGCACGGTCCGGAGATCCCGGACGGTCCGGCCTTCACCCGGGCGCTTCTCGGCCATCGGCGTCATCGCGAGGGGGCGATCCTGCGCCGCGTGATCGAGCGGCCGAGCGATGTCGCGGGTTTGGTCGCGGCGATCTACAAGGAGCTCGATCCGCGCCTCGTCCCGGCCGCCTCGCGCTCGGTGCTGGCCCATCTGATCAAGCTCGTCGATGACGGCAAGATCAGACGGGACGGCGAGATTTATCGCTCCGCCGAATAGCGGCAGAGCCTGGAGCCCGATGCGATCAGAAAGCCCGGCGCCGGCGCAGCCCGGCAAGCCCCAGAAGGCCGGCGCCGAGAAATGCCAGCGTCGCCGGCTCGGGAACCTGCACGAGCGTGAAGGTGGCATCGACATCGAAACTCAGGTTCGGGTCGGTGTTGTTGAAGATGGTGACCGAGGCGGCGCTGAGCGCGATATCGAGGATCGCGCCATCGTCGAAAACGACCTCCGTGACGCCCGCGCCTAGGCCGGTATCGTCCCAGGTGATGAAGCCGTTCGCGACGTTCACCTGATTGGAAACGATGACGACCGATTCGCTGCCCGTACCGGTCTGCTTGCCGCTCTGCTTGTCCGGCGCCGTGAATTTGAAGGCGACGGAAAGATTGTCGATTTCGGTATTGGTCTTGGTGGTCGTGTCGGTCGTCGTGATCGTCAGGAAATCGGCGATCGTGACGCTCGCCCCCGGCGTGAGCAGGGTCGTCAGATCGATTGCCGGTGAGTTGGCGGCGAAATCCGCCTTACCACCGGCATTCTTGTCGGTGAAGGTGGTCGTGCCGACAAATACATCCGCATGAGCGGCACCCGCGGTCAGCATGACGGCGGCCAGCGCCATCAAAGAAGAACGGAACATGAGCTTACCTCCCAAAGTTTCTGGCACGCGCTTTTTATTTTCGGTCGCCCGCGCGACAGGGGTACTACCAGCAATTTCCGCACCGTCTCTTGCCGCGCAGCGATTTCAGTATGTTAGGGAGAGAGGCATCGCCTCGACCGTCAAATTTCTTTTCAGTTTTTCACCTAATCCAGACTGCTATGGCACTCGCCCGGATTTATCGCGGCGCCGTGCCCAACTCGTCGAGCAGCCGGTTGGCGCCATAGAGCTTCGCCAGCGCCTCGCGGATGGCGACGGCGCTCACCACGACCGAGCGGTTCAGCGTCGGATCGTAGCCATAGTCGCCGCCGAGCGATTGGATGTTGCCGTCGAAGGCGAGGCCCAGCACCTCGCCCTTGCGGTCGATCACCGGCGAGCCGGAATTGCCGCCGACGATGTCGTTGGTGGTGGCGAAATCGAACTGCGTGCCGGGATCGAGCTCGGCTTTGGCCTCGGCCCAGCGCGGCGGCAGGCGGAACGGGTCGTTGCCGGTGGCGCGGCCGAAGAGCCCGGCGAAGCGGGTCTCGGCCGGCACCGAGCGGCCGCCCGGCTCGGTCCAGCCCTTGACCGTGCCCCAGCTCAGGCGCAGCGTGAAGGTGGCGTCGGGATAGAGCCGGTCGCCATAGACGCCGAAGGCGGCGCGGCCGATGCGGCCGCCGGCATCACGCAGCACGGAATCATATTCATTCTCGATGCGCGTGCGCACGGCGCGCGCGATCGGATCGAGCAGCCGGGCGAAATCGAGCATCGGGTCGCGCGCGGCATCGACCACCTTGGCGCCGCCATCGAGCAGCTTGCGGCGCAGCGTCGCCTCGCCGAGCCTGCTGCCTTTGACCAGATTGGCCGCGAGTTCGTCCGGCGAGCGGCTGGCCAGCAGCGCGCGGACATCGGTATCGTCCGGCCCCAGATCTTCCTGCAGCTTGCGCAGCCAATAGGCGAGCTTCAGCGTCTCCAGCTCCGGCACGATCGGCGCGTCGCTCGAGAGCTCCTCGCGCAGCGAAGGAAAGCGCGCCTCGCTATATTCGCCGAGCCGCTCGCCGTCGGGCTTGGCGCGCTCGACCGGGGCCCGGACGAGGACCAGCGCATCGGCCAACAGATCGGAGGCGCCGCTACCCTGACCGATGAGGAAGGCGCGCGCCGAGATGGTGCGGTGCCAGGCGACGGCGCGGGCGATGTCGTCCCACGCGGCGCTCACACTCGGATCGGCCGCGACCTTGCCCCTGAGCTCGGCCTCGGCATGGCGCCTGGCGGTAATGAGGGCCGGGTCGATCAAGGCCGCCCATTCGCCCTTCAGGAGCTTGAGCGTGTTCTCGACCTCAAGCAGTTCCGCCTCGGCGATCCGCCGCTGATCGGGGCCGCGCCGAGTGAAATCCCGGAGCAGGCCGCGCTCCTCGGCGATATAGAGCAGATGCTGCGGCAGCTCGACATCGCGGATCGCTTCGAGCTGCGCCACGGTGTCGAACCGCGCGGTGCGGCCCGGATCGCCGACGGTGAAGACGAGATCGCCGGCCAGCGCCTCGCGCTCGGCGAGATGGAAATAGAAGCCCTTGGAATCGAGCGGCTTGCCGTCCTCGTAGAGGCGCAGGAACGCGACATCGAGCGCATAGCGCGGAAATTCGAAATTGTCGGGATCGCCGCCGAAATTGGCGATGTCGTTCTCGGGCGCGAAGACCAGCCGGACATCCTGGTAGCGCCGGTATTTGTAGAGATCGTACCGGCCGCCGGCGAACAAGGTCACGACCTGGCAATGCAGCTTGTCGTCCCCGCCCCGGCAGGCCGAGGTTATGGCGGCGGTTTCGGCCTTGAAGGCGGCGGCGAAGGCGGCGCCCTCCTTGCCCTTTGTCGCCTCCAGAATGCGATCGGTGACGTGGGTGATCTCCAGCAGCCGGTCGGCGACGGCGCCGGCGCAGCGCTTCTCGTCGCCGGCCGTGGCGGCATAGAAGCCGGGGCCGGAGAGGTCGGCCTGCTTGGTGGAATTCTGGGCGAGGCAATCCTCGACGCAATGATGGTTGGTCGCGACCAGGCCGGTGGCCGAGACCAGCCCGCCCGAGCAGCCATCGAGCCGGACCGCGGCGAGCCGGGCATGATCGAGCCAGGCGGCATCCGGCCTGAAACCGTAATCGGCGGCGACCCGATCGGCGGGAAAGGCGTCCGGCAGCCACATGCCTTCCTCGGCCCGCGCCGCGCCGGCGAGCAGGGTCAACCCCAGAAGCAGGATCAGGAACCGCGGCATCAGGCGCCCTCCGTCGGACGCGGACTGCCTGCCCGGGACCGAGACAATTTTGTAACAAACGGTTTCGCCGCATTGAACGGCACGAAGTCCGCCCGGCATAACCGACAATGGCTGGTGGGAGTAGCAAAAGATGCGTTGGCGACGCGCCGGGCTGATCGCCTGTCTTTGTATCGCGGCACTGGTCGTGGGCGTGGCGACGGAACGGCTCGACATGGAGCCGGCGCCGACGATTCGCGGCGTGCTGTCGTCGATCCGCGTGACGGTGGCGATGCTGCGCCGGGCGGCGGGCCAGACCGTGCAGGCGAGCCTGGGCGACCGGCCCCTGCCCGAGCATTCGGGCACGGTGATCCATGACGGATCGGCGATGGCGCCCGGCCTGACCCTACTGGCGACCGGCGGACCGGAGGTGACGCTGATGGCCGCCGACGGCAAGGCGGTGCATCGCTGGCGCGTGCCGGTCGAGCAACTCTTCACCCTGCCCGGCCTGCTCAGGCCTGAGGACATCACCATCGACGGGCTGGTGCTGCTGCCCGATGGCAGCCTGCTGGCGCTGCTGCTCGACGAGGAGGAATTCCCCGCCTTTCACTGGGACGATACGGTGATGAACACCGTGCTGGTGAAGATCGACAAGGATTCGAAGCTCATCTGGTCGTTTACGGGCAACCCGCACCACGATGTCAGGCAAGGTCCGGACGGGCATTTCTTCGTGCTGGTCGGCCGCGAGGGCCAGCCGCCGGCGCGCGAAGGCTTGCCGATCCCGGCGCAATTCCGCGACGAGGGGGTGGCCGAGATCGATGCCGACGGCCATCCGCTGCGCACCATCTGGCTCAGCGACGCGCTCGGGCGCTCGCCCTACGCCCAGACCTTCGCCGTGCTCGACGAAGGCTGGTTCGGCTGCCCGCGCGACCAGCATTATTGCTGGGATCTGTTCCACGCCAACACCGTGCAGATCATCTCGAAGAATGTGGCCGAGAAGTTCCCGCAAGTGTCCGAGGGCGACCTGCTGGTCAATCTGCGCGACATGGACACGGTGGTCGTGATCGACCGCAAGACCGGGCTCGTCCATTGGGCGCGGCGCGGCAACTGGCACCACGCCCACGATGCGGAACTGACCGAGCAGGGCACGCTCATGATCTTCGACAATCGCGCCAATATCGGCGGCGCCGAGCCGTCGCGCATCCTGGAGATCGATCCCAAGAACGGCGCCGAGCTCTGGTCCTATGACGGCGGCACGAGCCACCCCTTCTCCTCCTCGGTGCGCGGCACCAAGCAGGCGCTGCCCAACGGCAATGTGCTGGTGACGGAATCGACCGGCGGTCGCGCCTTCGAGGTGACGCGCGCCGGTGATCTCGCCTGGGAATATGTCAGCCCGCCCGTCGCCGGCACGCGCTTCGCGCCGGTGATCTGGGGAGCGCAACGCATCGATCCGGCCGACTACGCCTTCCTCCAGAACTGCGCGAGCTGCGGCACGCAGGCGGCGCACGCGCCCTGATCAGGCGTAGCCGTAGAGCGAGGCGACCGGCGCGCAGATCCGGGCGACATCGGCGGCCTCGCCGGCCGGAATGTCGGGACGATAAAGCCGCGGCGGCTTGAGCCGGGCGGCCAGGCTTTCGAGCGGCGGCGCGTCGGCATCGAGCCCGCAATGATCGAGCAGCCGGCGCAGGGTTTGGGCGGGCTCGCCGTAAAGCGTCTCGAACCGGACGATGGCGACCCGGCGGGCGAGATCCTCGTCCTCGGCCAGCAGCGCCGACAGGCTGCCATAGAGATGCCGCCAATAAAGGGCCGAGCCCGCCAGTTCCTCGCCGCGGGCCCAGCGCGCCAGGATCTCCTCGATCACGGCGTCGTCGCCCATATTGATCGGCCGCCGGTCGAGCCCGAACTCGAAATGGCCGAGCGCCCTCAGATAATCCTGGGCGCGCGCGTTGGTCCGCTGCGCCTCGGCGAAGATGCGCTGCTGGCGGGCGAGCGAGGCGACGTGCTCCAAGGGCTCGCGCACCAGCACGATGAAGCGCGCATCGGGAAAGAGCCGGGCCAGGTAAGGCAGGCGCGAGAGCAGATAATTCCCTTTGACGGCGATGCGCCGACCCCCGCGCAGCATCAGGATCTTCTGCAGATTGCGGCGATAGAAACGGGCGAATTCCGGCCGATCGAGTGTCGCCGGCAGCAGGTTCGAGACGCGCGGATCGTGCGCCTGCGGGAAGAACGACATCCACAGCGGCTCCTCGATCGCTTCCGGGCTGGCGCTCGTCACATAGATGCCGTCGCCATGCAGCCGCTCGACCGGGGCCGCGGTCTTGCGCGCATCGCCCCCGAGCGCGCGATTCCAGGCGAGCGGCAGGTGTACACAGGGGAAATCCTGGTAGCGATGCGAGACCACGCCGTCGAGCGAGGTCAGCAGCTCGAGCGTGATGGTGGTCCCTGACCGAGCGAGGCCGCAGATGAAGATCGGCCGGTCGATCACGATCGGATCGAGCTGCTCCTGGAACAGCGAGCTTTCGAGATTGCCGAGCCGGACGAACCAGCCCGGATGGCGGACGAGCGCGCGGGCGAGCCACCAGATCGAGAACGGGATTTGCGGCGACGGGGCGGCGGACGGCGCGGGCATCGAGGCTTTCGGCAGGCGTGACGAGTTGCCTCGACTATAGGCGAAGCCGGCCGGGGCGCCAGCCCGGATCGGCCTCAGATGCGCCGTTCCAGCCGCATCTTCATGCCGTAGCGCGGTCGCAGAGTGATCGCCTGGTGCGGATCGATCACCTGGTCCGGCATCAGATGGAAGCGGTAGCGCCGGGCCAGGGTGGCGAGGATCAGCACCGCCTCGACCATGGCGAAGGCGAGGCCGATGCAGATGCGCGGGCCGCCGCCGAACGGCAGGTAAGCGAAACGATGCCGCCCGACCGAGCGTTCGGGCGAGAAACGCTCCGGGTCGAAGCGGTCGGGTTCGTCCCATAGCAGGCGGTGCCGATGCAGCACCCAGGGCATCACCGCGACGGCGGCCCCCTTGGGCACGCGCGTGCCGGCGATGACGCGCTCCTTCGTAGCCAGCCGCGCCGAGAGGCCGGGGGCCGGCGGGTAGAGCCGCATCGCCTCCTCGACCACCATGCGCGCATAGGGCAACTTGGGCAGATCCTCGTGCCGGGGCGCGCGGTCGCCCACCACCGCGTCGAGCTCGTTCTCGAGCTTGGCGAGCGCTGCCGGATGCTGCGACAGCAGATACCAGGTCCAGGTCATGGCGAGGGCCGTGGTCTCGTGACCGGCGAGGAAGATGGTCACGACCTGGTCGCGCAATTCCTCGGCACCCATGCCGCCGCCGGTCTCCTCGTCGCGCGCGGCGATGAGCCGGCCGAGCAGATCCGGGCCGCCCGACGTCGGATCGGCGGCGCGGCCCTCGATCAGGCGGCGGATCTCGCGGTCGAAATCGGCGAAGATCGCGCGCGACCGCCGCTCATGCATGCGCCAGCGCAGCGGCCCGATCACCGGCAGAAGATCGGGAACGCCGAAATCGGCCATCGCCTGAAAGCCGCGGATGGTGCGCTCGACCAGCCCCGCCATGTGAGCGGTCTCGGCCGAGAACATGGTGCGGGCGATGATGTCGAGCGTCACATGCATCATCGCGTCGGCGATGTCGATCACCTGGCCGCCGGGCTCGGCATCCCAGCGATCGGCCTGCCGGTCGGTCGCCTCGACCATGACCGGCGCATAGCCCTGGATGCTGCGATGATCGAAGGACGGCGCCATGATGCGCCGATGCGCCCGCCAGACCTCGCCGTCGCTGGTCAGGAGCCCGCGTCCCACGGCCAGGCCGAGCGCGCGCTTTTCCAAGCTGGTCTTGGGATATTCCGCGACATGGTCGAGCAGCACCTCGCGCACGCCCGCCGGATCGTTGATCAGGTAGGTGCGGAACCCCAGGATGTTCTGCTCGATCACCGGCTGCTCATAGGCGGACCGGGGAATGACGGCGAGCCCGTTATGGCGCGCCATCCGGAAGAATTTCCAGAACGACAGCTGCCCCTCGGGCGGCGTCACGCCGGCGAGGCGGGGAAGGGGGACGATTTCCTCGACGGTGCTCAATCCTGCCTCCCCGCCATCTTTCATCAGCCGGCCGGCTTCGGCTGATAGTCCGGCAGGCCGAACTGCCAGAACATGAAGGCCAGCTTGTCGGCGAATTCCTGATCACGCTGCAGCTTGGTCGACCCCATGCCGTGGCCGGCGTCGAAATCGACCCGGAGCAGGATCGGCCGGCCGCTGCTGTTCGCCGCCTGCAGGCGGGCTGCATATTTCGACGGCTCCCAGGACGGCACCCGCGGATCGTTGATGCCGGTGGTGATCAGCGTCGCCGGATAGGCCGTGCCGTCCTTGACATGCTGATAAGCGTCCATGGCGAAGAGGCCCTTGAAGCCGTCCTCGGTCTTGACCGAGCCGAACTCCGGGATGTTGGGTGGGCCGTTCTCGGAGAATTCGCCGCGCAGCGCGTCGGTGACGCCGACATCGTCGAGCACGACGCGGAACAGCTCCGGATGCTGGGTCTCGGCCCCGCCGACCGTGATGCCGCCGGCGCTGCCGCCGTTGATCGCGAGCGTCGCGGACGAGGTGTAATGCTGGGCGATCAGATATTGGGCGGCGCTGACCAGATCGGAGATGGTGTTCTGCTTGGTCAGCTTCTGACCGGCCTTGTGCCAATCCTCGCCATATTCGCCGCCGCCGCGGACATGGGCGATCGCCCAGACGCCGCCCTTCTCCAGGAGCGCCAGATAGCGCGGCGCGAAGGTCGGGTTGAGGGTGATGCCGTAGGAGCCATAGGCGGTGAGCCAGGTCGGGCGCTCGCCGTCGAGCTTCAGATCCTTTTTATGGACGATTGAGACCGGGATTTCGACGCCGTCGGCGCCCTTGACCTTGATCTCCTCGGAGGTGAAGGGCGACACGTCGATCGGCGCCTTGGGCAGAAGCCCGGTGTCGCTCACCTTCCGAGTCTTGGGATCATATTGATACCAGCCGCGCGGCACGACCCAGCTTTCCAGGCTGAAGGTGATACCGGGCTCGGTCGGGTTGGCGAAGATCTCCGCGATCGATCCCTTGATCGGCAGATCGAGCTTGCCGGCGCGGCCGCCCTCATAGGGGAGCCGCCGGGTTTCGCTGATGCCGCCATCGAGATCGTCGATATAGAGCGCGTCGCCGGCGGCCGCGATGTTGCGGATCACGACCTCGCTCGGCGGCACCACCGTCTCGGCCTTGGCGAGATCGGGCTGTGCCGCATCGAGCTTCAGCACCTTGAAGCGCGGCGCGTCCTTATGGGAAAGCAGATAGAGGGCGTGGCCGTGCAGCGCCTCGCCGGTCACGTCGTCCTCGACATCCGCGACCTTGTGCCAGGCGGTCGACGCGCCGCCGACCTCGGCCAAGGGCGCGGTGAAGACCGTGTGCTCGTTCAGGACGCCATGGACGAGGATGGCGACCGCCACGTCGGAGCCCGGCGTCACGCCGACGAACGGAAAGTCGCTGTCGCCGAATGGCAGGGACGGCGTCGAATCCTTGGCCAGGATCAGCGGATCCTGTGCCGGATCGGTGCCGAGCACATGTTTGTAGACCTTGAGGTTCTTGTATTTGTCGGTGCCGGCAGCGCCTTCGAGGGTGCGCGTGTAGAAGAAGGATTTGCCGTCCGGCAGCCAGGAAGGCTGGGCGAAGCGCGCCCGGTCGATCACGTCGGGCAGCGGCTTGCCGGTGTCGAGGTCGATCAGATGCAGCACGCTCGCTTCCGAGCCGCCTTCGGACAGGCCATAGGCGACATAATGTCCGTCCGCCGACGGCGAGAACCAGTCGAGCGCGACATGGTGGCCTTCGCTGCCGAGCTTCTCCGGATCGACCAGCACGGTTTCCTTGCCGGTGCGGCCGACCCGCATGGTCAGCGAGTAATTGGCCGCACCCGGAACCGTCTTCTCATAGAGATATTTGCCGTGCGCGATCTGGACGCTGCGGATCAGGATGCCGGCATTGTCGAGCGCCACGACCCGCTTCAGGAGCGCGTCGCGGCCGGGAATGCGGTCGAGCACCGAGCGCGTGTAATCCGCCTCACCCTTGATCCAGGACATGAATTCCGGCGCGCCCGATTCCTCCATCCAGCGATAGGGATCGGTCACCTCCGTGCCGAAGAAGTTTTCCGTGACGGGCTTGACCGGCGCCACCGGGGGCGCTTCGGCGGCGAAAGCCGCCGAGGACCAGGCCAGAGCCAGAACTATACTCATGACACGAGAAGAGCCGATCGACACGCCGTCCTCCAAAGTTACGCGAGGAAGGTTATGGCATGACCGGCGCGGCCGTCTCACATTAAATGCGGTTCATCCCGTATGGCCGAAAAAGGATGCCGGCCAGCCTCAGGCCGCCTGGAGCGACTGCTCCGCCGCGTGAGCGCGCACCGCATCCATGATCGCCCGATAACGCAGCGGCGGCCGGATGTTGAGGCGGGCGCGCACGGCTTCCAGCGGCTCGCTCAGAAGCGCTTCCCAATCGGCCTCGTTGAAGCGTCGGGCGGCGCGGCCGTTGCGATAGCCTTCCCACACCGCGGCGCGGATCGGCAGGTTCGGGACTTCGCGCGCGACCTTGGCCATGGCGATCAGCGAAATGAAGCCCAGGCCGTGATTGCCCGACTGGGCGTAGGCGAAGGCGAGCAGCGAGATCTCGCCCAGCCCGTCGCGGCCATAGCCGGTGACGACGTGCGAGAGATCGTGCGTGTCGCGCGAGCGGTCGAAGAACAGCCGGACATCCGGCGAGGCATCCGCCCGCTCGGTGTGCTTCGAGGCCTCGACCAGCCCTTCGGCGGTCAGATTCTCGCGCGCCAGGAAATCATGGTAGGCGCGGCCGAGCGTATCCGTGGGCAATGCCGAGAGCGTGGCACGATCGCACAGCCGATCGAGCAGGATACGCCGTTCCGCCAGCACCGCGGCACCGACCGGGCTGGTCCGGAACCGATTGAAATTGGCCTTGGCCGAGCCGCCGCGCAGCGCTTCGGCGATATAGAAAGCCTGCTTGGTGTCCTCGCCGTCGGCCAACAGCTTCGACATGGCCCGCCAGGCGACGAGCGGTTGAAAGCGGAAGCTCAAAGACCCTTCAGTCGGCATGGCAGACCCTCCACGGCAAGCTTTCTATCTGGTCGAGAATGAGGTTTATCTACAATGTTGTCAATACGAAAAACTGCGGCATTTGGGTAAATGCCGCCCGGCTTTCATGCGCGCATGTTGTCCCCTATGCTCAACGCGGGCATCAACGAGATGAACGGGTTGCAGGGAAAATGGAGTTCAACCGCTATTATCGGTACGACGAGCTGACGGCCGAGCTGAACGCGATCGTCGGGCGCCATCCCGGGCTCGTGCAGATCGAATCGGCCGGCAAGAGCTATGAGGGCCGCGACATCTGGGTCCTGACCCTGACCAACCTCGAGACCGGGCCGGCAGCCGAGAAGCCGGGCTTCTGGGTCGCGGGCAATGTCCATTCGAGCGAACTCTCGGCCTCCACCGCCTGCCTCTATCTCATCGATCACCTGCTCGCGGATTATGGGCGCGACGCCGATATCACCCGCCTGCTCGACAGCCGGACCCTCTATGTCTGCCCGCGCATCAATCCCGATGGCGCCGAATGGTCGCTCGAAACGCCGCCGCGCCTGACCCGCTCCAGCACGCGCCCCTACCCCTTTCCGCACGATCGTCCGAACGGGCTGGTCGAGCAGGATGTCGATGGCGACGGCAGGCTACTGCTGATGCGCATTCCCGACCCAAATGGCGGCTGGAAGAAGCATCCGGACGAGCCGCGCCTGATGATGCGGCGCGATCCGATCGAGACCGGCGGCGAGTATTTCCGCGTCATCGCCGAGGGGCTGATCGAGAATTACGACGGCGTGCAGATCCCGGTCTCAGCATCCAAGCAGGGGCTCGACCTCAACCGCAACTATCCGGCCGGCTGGCGGCAGGAGCACGAGCAGCCCGGCGCCGGCCCGTTCCCGACCTCCGAGCCCGAGATCCGCGCCGTCGTCGATTACGTCGTCCGCCATGCCAACATCACCGGCGGCGTCGATTTCCACACTTATAGCGGCGTGCTGCTGCGTCCCTATGCGGACAAGGCCGATGGCGACATGCCGCCCGAGGATCTGTGGGTCTACCAGGCCGTCGGCGAGAAGGGCGCCGAGATCACCGGATATCCCGCCATCTCGATCTATCACGATTTCCGCTATCATCCGAAGCAGGTGATCACCGGCGGCTTCGACTGGCTCTACACCCATCTCGGCGCCTTCATGTGGGCTGTCGAGATCTGGTCGCCGCAGCGTGAGGCGGGCATCGAGGACTATAAATATATCGACTGGTTCCGCGACCATTCGGTCGAGGACGATCTGAAGATGCTGGCCTGGGCCGACACGGCGCTCGAAGGCGAAGGCTATATCGACTGGTACGCGTTCGAGCATCCGCAGCTGGGCAAGATCGAGCTGGGCGGCTGGAACGCGATGCACGCCTTCCGCAACCCGCCGCCGCAGTTCCTCGAACGCGAGGTCGCCCGCTTTCCCAAATGGGTGATCTGGCAGGCGCTGATCTCACCCAAGCTCGAATTGCTGCAGGCCAGGACCGAGCAGCTCGGCGAGGAGCTGTGGCGGGTCGAGATCGCCGTCCAAAATACCGGCTGGCTGCCGAGCTACGTCTCCAAGATCGCGCTCGAACGCAAGGTCGTGCGCGGCCTCGCCGCCGAGATCGGGCTACCGGAAGGCTGCGCGCTCGCCGGCGGGACGCTGATCGTCGAGGGCGGCCAGCTCGAAGGCCGCTCCCATCTCAAATCGCTGATCGGCTTCGGCCGGGTGGCGAGCGCCACCCCCGACCGCGCCCGATTCGAGTGGAATTTGCGCGGGCCCAAGGGCGCCGAGATCGAGATCGCGGTGAAGCACGACCGGGCCGGCACGGTTCGATGCAAGGTGGTCCTCGGTTGAGAGCTACGGGTTACGGCCGTAGCCCGATCGGGGTCGAGTGGTAGCCGAGCGACAGCGCGCCCCCCGCAACCTGCCCGAGTGAGGTCAGGAAATGCAGGCATGGCGACGGCGACGAGCAAAGAGGGTTGGCTGCAGACGAGGCCGGGCGAGCGCTGCTTCATCCGCGTCGCCGCCGAGGAGACGGACGGCGCCTATTCTGTCGTCGAGATGCCGCCGCCGGCACCACGATCATGCTGCCGAGAGGCATCCAGCATGCCTGGGGCAATCCGACCGATGCTCCCTTACGCTTGCTGGCGACCTGTACGCCAGGCGGCGTCGAGGAATCGCCCACGGCGGCGACATCGATTTCATAGCGCTCGGCGAGAAATTCGGCGTCAGCATCGTCGGTCCGCCGTTGATCCAGCCGGGCTAACCTCTCTCAGGCCGATCGCGACAGCGGCAGCTTGGTGCCCGAGGCGGCCCGTTCCAGCAGCACCTCGCGGCGGAAGCGGACGAGCTTGGCCGGGCGGCCGCCGGTGCCGGCGACCATCTCGCCGGTCTCCTCGACCAGCCCTTCGCTTTCGATGAAGCGGCGGAAATTCTGTTTGTGCAGGCGCCGCCCGGCCAACGCCTCGACCGCGCGCTGCAACTGCAGCAGCGAGAAGCTCTGCGGCATCAGCTCGAACACCACCGGCCGGTACTTGATCTTGGCCCTGAGCCGGGCGATGCCGGTGGCAAGGATGCGCCGGTGATCATGCGCCATCGCCTGGCCGAGCGACGCCTTCGCGACGGAGACCGGTTTCGCGCAGGCTGCCTCGGGCACCAGCCCGGCCTCGTAGAGCAGCTCGTAGCGCTGCAGCACCAGCTCCTCGTTCCAGCCCCGTTCGTCCGGGCCGAATGCCACCGCCACCCGCTGCTGCCGCTGCCGGCGCAGCTCGATATTGGCGGAAGCCGCGGCCCAGTCGTCGAGGTTCGGCCGAATCACCTCGGCGATGAGCGCGTTCGGACCGCCCCGCCAATCCTCCCACGGAAAGAAGCGGTACCAATTGTGCCAGCCGGCGCCCGGCAGCATGGCCATCGGCGCTTCGCGGGCGAGCGCCAGATAGCTCAGCGAGATCAGCCTTTTGTCGGCACGGGTCCCGACCCGGCCGCGATCGGCGAAAGTATAGAGCTGTTCGACATAGCCGAGCGGCAGCCTGGTCTGCTCTTCCACCCAGGCGCGCAGCCCCAGCTCCAGCGTCCGATGGTCCGATTCGAACGGGCCGGAGGGCAGCGCCTCGCCATCCTCGACAACCAGAACGCGGGGCTCGTCGGCCGTCACGGCGACGACCACGGCGGAAAGCTCGAGCTGCATCGTTTCAGGCTGGGTGGGTGAGGGCGACATCGGCATCCGGATAACAGGAAACCCTGAAATGATATCGTATTTTGCACCGCAGACCCAGCGGCGGCCATGAGGCGAGATACCGCCCGGCCGATTTGGTCAGCGTCATTTCACTCTATCGTGCGGGCAGGTGACGGATTCACGTCTCAGGCATGGCGCTTCACCACTGATTCGTCCTATGGTGGGGGAAAGCTCATGTCTGACAAGACCCCGCCCCACTTCCTCCGCCGCATCTTCGGCGCGCCGGAGGCGATCGTCCCGCCCGCGCCCGACCCCGTCGCGACCGGCCCTGTTTCCGTCGCGGCGGCAGAGGATTTCGAGACCGACGCGTTGCGACAGCTTTGGCGGCAGCTCGAGGCCAAGCGGGGCGGTCGGGCCATGTTGAGTCGTGCCGATATCGATCCGGGCGAGCTCAAGCACGTGCTGTCGCGAGTCGGCCTCATCGAGGTGCATCGCGAGCCGGCCGTGCGGTATCGCATCCGCCTCGCCGGAACGAACTGGCGCAACGATCTGGGCTTCGAAGCGACCGGCATGTGGCTCGACGAATGGCCGCACGAGACGCAAAAGCGGCTGCTCGAAGAATCCTGGGGCGCGGCCGTGGATCGCCGGCAGGCCGTGCGCACCCGTCGCCATGCCGTGGTCGACGGCATCACGCTTTTCTACGAGGCGATGATCGTGCCGCTCTCGCCCGATGGCGAGGCCGTGACGATGCTCGTCACCGTCAGCGCGCCGTGGCGGGAGGATGTGATCCCGAACCGGGCGATCGGCACCCCCCGGGCGCTCTGAGCGCCCCTAATAGCTCCGGCTGCCGGACTGATAGTACCAGTGCCAGATCGCGAGCACGATCACGGCGCCGATGGTCGACCCGATCAGCCCGACATGGTGGCCATGCGAATAAAGCCCGAGATGGTAGCCGATGAAGTTCGCCACGAAAGCTCCGGCGATGCCGAGCAACGTGGTCAGCAGGAAGCCTTGCGGATTGTTCGGCGCCGGCGACAGGAAGCGGGCGATGATGCCGGCCAGGAAGCCGACGATGACGATGCCGATCAAATGGAACATGCGATGCCCTCGTTCGGGGACGTTGACCCCCAACATATGGTAAGGATTCAAGCGCAACTCAGTGACAACGCGTTAATGTGGATACGGGCAGCGAGATGAGCGGAGCGCGGCACGCCGCCAAGATCTTCGAACGGGCGGTCGGGCATCACCGCGCCGGCAGACTGCCGGAGGCCGAGGCTGACTATCGGCGCGTGCTGGAGGCCGATTCCGGCCATACCGACAGCCTGCATCTCCTGGGCGTGATCGCCACGCAGCTCGGCCGCGCCGACCTGGCGGCCGGGCTGATCGGCAGCGCCATCCGGCTCCAGCCCTTCGCGCCCGATTACCACAACAATCTCGGCATCGCCTTGAGCGCGCTCGACCGGCTGGCGGAGGCCGAGGCCAGCTTCCGCGAGGCGATCCGGCTGCAGCCCGATTTCGCCGAAGCCCGCAACAATCTCGGCAACGCGCTCAAGGATATGGGCCGGCTCGACGAGGCCGAGCGCTGCTACAGCACCGCCCTGAAGCTCAAGGGCGATTATGCCGCGGCCCACAATAATCTCGGCACGGTGCTGGCGGCGCGGGAGAGGCTGGAGGAGGCCGAGGCCTGCTACCGCCGGGCGCTGGCGTTCGATCCCCGCTATCCGGAGGCGTTCAACAATCTCGCCAACGTCGTGCGCGGCCTCGGCCGGCTCGACGAGGCCGAGGCGGGCTTCCGGCAGGCGCTGGACCTGGCCCCGCATTATGCCGAGGCGCACTACAACCTCGCCTGGGTCCTGCTGCTGACCGGGCAGTACGAGGAAGGCTGGCGCGAGTTCGAATGGCGCTGGCGATTGAAATCGCCCGAGACGCGCCGGCAATTCGCCGCGCCCCTCTGGCAGGGCGAGCCGCTCGACGGCCGCACGCTGCTGCTCCATGCCGAGCAGGGCGCCGGCGACAGCTTCATGTTCTGCCGCTACGCAGCGCTCGCGGCCGCGCGCGGCCGGATCGTGCTGGAGGTGCCGAAGCCGCTGGTGCGGTTGTTCCGGACCTTGCCGGTCGACGCGGTCGTCGCGACCGGCGAGACGCTGCCGCCCTTCGATCTCCATTGCCCGCTTCTGAGCCTACCGCTCGCCTTCGGCACGACCGTGGCGACGATCCCGGCCGAGCTGCCTTATCTCCGCGCCGATCCGGCGCTGGCAGCGGACTGGCGGTCCCGGCTTGAAGCACTGCCGGGCCTGCGGGTCGGGCTGGTCTGGGCGGGCAATCCGAACCAGCCGGACGATCACCGCCGCTCGCTGGCGTCGGGCCAGCTCGCCGCCTTCGCCGATCTTCCGGGCATCTCGTTCGTCTCGCTGCAGAAGGATGCCGCCGCCCCCGCCCCGCCGATGGCCGACTGGACCGGCGAGCTCGGCGACTATGCCGACACGGCGGCTCTGATCGACGGGCTCGACCTCGTCGTCGGCGTCGATACCGGAATCGTCCATCTGGCCGCCGCGCTCGGCAAGCCGGTGTGGCTGCTGAACCGATTCGATCCCTATTTCGCCTGGCTGACCGGCAGGGCCGACAGCCCCTGGTATCCCGGCTTGCGGCAATTCCGCCAAAGCCGGCCGGGCGACTGGGACGGCGTGCTTCAGAGGGTCCGGTCGGCGCTCGCCGAGCGGGCCGGCGCCGCCGGGGGCTGAACATGCGCTCGCGGCACCGCTGGCGATTTTTTGCCCAATGTGCGGCAGTCGGTCCTAGTTCATCCTGCGCTTAAGCACTATTTTACGACAGAGCTTGACAGTCCATCCCCACGGCGGTGACAAGAATGCAGCAGTTTGCCTTAAACGCCGTCGCGTTCGCCGCTGGCCTGGATTCCACCCCAGCGAAAATTGTATCTGATAGGCATTTTAGAAGCGGCTATGTCATGGGTAAAACGCCCGCCGCGTGCGGCTGAACAGAGAAGTTTAAGCGCGTGCTGATTCTTTTCAATATCCTCGGCGACATGACCAATGTCGCCGCCGTCATGGGTATCGTCTATTCCCTGATCGGCATCGTCGCCGTCTGGCGCTTCGCGCGCTCGCGCCCGGCTTTGCCGAAGCAGTTCCCGGCGGTCACGATCCTGAAGCCGGTCTGCGGCGACGATCCGGGGCTCTACGAGAATCTCGTCTCGTTCTGTCGGCAGGATTATGGCGGGCCGGTGCAGGTGCTGATCGGCGCGCATCGCGAGGCCGATCCGGCCGTCGCCATCGCGCGCCGGGTCATCGCCGACTGCCCGCAGGCCGACGTGGCGCTCGTCATCGACGGCACGTTGGGCGGCACCAACTTCAAGATCTGCAACATTACCAACATGATGCGGTCGGCCAAGCACGATGTGCTGATCATCGCCGACAGCGACATGCGGGTCGAGCCGCACTATCTCGCCACCATCGTGGCCGAGCTGAGCCAGCCCGGCGTCGGCATGGTGACCTGCCTCTATGAGGGCGAGCCGGCCGGCGGCATCACCTCCGCGCTCGGCAGTGCGGCGATCAACTATACCTTCCTGCCGTCGGTCCTGGTCGGCCGGCAGATCGGCACCGAGGCCGGCTGCTTCGGCGCCACCATGGCCATCCGCCGCGCCACGCTCGACAAGGTCGGCGGCCTGCCGGCGCTGATCAACCAGCTCGCCGATGATTACGTGCTGGGCGCCCTCGTCCGCGCCGCCGGGCTCAAGGTGCTGATCTCGCGCTACGTCATCAAGAACGTCGTGCTCGAGCCCGATCTGCGCACGCTGGTGCGGCACGAGCTGCGCTGGCAGCGCACCATTCGCAGCATCACGCCCTTGGGTTTTGCCGCCTCCATCATCATCTACCCTGTGGGCCTGTCGCTGCTGGCGTTGCCGCTGACCGGCTTCACACTTATCGCATGGCTCATTTTCGCGGCAAGTCTGGCGGTCCGGCTGGGTCTGGTCTACACCTGCCGCGCGGCGCTAGGCCTTACACCCTTCGCCGCCGTTCTGGTGCCTGTACGCGATATCTTGTCGTTCGCCATTTTCATAGCCAGTTTCCTGGGGCAGCGCGTCACGTGGCGCAACAGCAGCTTCCAGGTCGGCAATGGCGGCGAGCTGACCCTCGAAGGAGACCCGTTGGTATGATGAAGACCCTGTTCCTGCAAGCTCCTTCCTTCGAAGGTTTCGACGGCGGCGCCGGGTCGCGGTATCAGGCAAAACGCGAGATCAAGTCCTTTTGGTTTCCGACCTGGCTGGCGCAGCCTGCGGCCCTGATCCCGGGCTCGACCCTGATCGACGCGCCGCCGGCGCGGCTCGGCATGGCCGACGTGCTGCCGCTCGCCAAGACCCACGATCTGATCGTTATGCACACCTCGACCCCGTCCTTCGCCTCGGACGTGAAGGTCGCGGCCGCCCTCAGGAACGAGAACCCGAACCTCAAGATCGGCTTCGTCGGCGCCAAGGTTGCGGTCGAGGCGCAGAAGAGCCTCGAAGGCGCCCCGCCGGTCGATTTCGTCGCCCGCGAGGAGTTCGACTTCACGATCAAGGAGCTGGCCGAAGGCCGCGACTGGGCCACGATCGACGGTATCTCCTATCGCGGGCCCGACGGCACGATCGTGCACAACAAGCCGCGCGCGATCATCGAGGATATGGACCAGTTGCCGTTCGTGACCGAGGTCTACAAGAACAACCTCAAGATCGAAGATTATTTCATCGGCTATCTGAAGCACCCCTACATCTCGATCTATACCGGCCGCGGCTGCAAATCGCGCTGCACCTTCTGCCTGTGGCCGCAGACGGTCGGCGGCCATCGCTACCGCACCCGCTCGGTCGGCCATGTGATCGAAGAGATCCGCCAGGCCAAGAAGGATTTCCCGCAGGTCAAGGAGTTCTTCTTCGACGACGACACCTTCACCGACGATCTGCCGCGCGCCGAGGCGATCGCGCGCGAGCTGGGCAAGCTCGGCGTCACCTGGTCGTGCAACGCCAAGGCCAACGTCCCCTACGAGACGCTGAAGGTCCTGAAGGAGAACGGGCTGCGCCTGCTGCTCGTCGGCTACGAATCGGGCAACCAGCAGATCCTGCACAACATCAAGAAGGGCATGCGGATCGAGGTCGCCAAGAAGTTCACCCAGGATTGCCATAAGCTCGGCATCACCATCCACGGCACCTTCATCCTGGGCCTGCCCGGCGAGACCAAGGAAACAATCGAGGAAACGATCAAGTACGCGACCGAGATCAATCCGCACACGATCCAGGTTTCGCTCGCGGCTCCCTATCCCGGCACCTTCCTGTTCAATCAGGCGGTCGAGAATGGCTGGCTCGACGCCGAGCATGCCGAGCTCATCGACGAGCATGGCGTGCAGATGGCGCCGCTGCACTATCCGCACCTGTCGCATACCGAGATCTTCGATTCGGTCGAGACCTTCTACAAACGCTTCTATTTCCGGACCGGCAAGATCGCCTCGCTCGTCGGCGAGATGATCATGAGCCCGGAAATGATGGTGCGGCGTCTGCGCGAAGGCGTGGAGTTCTTTCAGTTCCTGCGCGAACGCCATCAGGTCGCGAACTGAAGCAGGTCATTCTTTCGGCCGATGATTTCGGCCTCGATCTCGCCGTAAACGAGGCGATCGAGGCCGGTCATCGGGATGGTCTCCTCTCTACGGCGAGCCTGATGGTGGGCGAAGCGGCGGCCGACGATGCAATTGCGCGCGCACGCAGGCTGCCCGGCCTCAAGGTCGGGCTGCATGTGGTGCTGGCCGAAGGCACGCCGGTCTCGCCGCCCGAGACGATACCCGGTCTGGTCGACAAGGATGGCCGCCTGCCCGGCGCCATGGTCAGGGCCGGCTTCCGCTTCTTCTTCCTGCCCGGCATCAGGCGGCAGCTCGAACGCGAGATCAGGGCGCAGTTCGACGCCTTCGCCCGCACCGGCCTGCCGCTCGACCATGCCAATACCCATAAGCATATCCATCTGCATCCGACCGTGGCGCGCCTCATTCTAAAGGTCGGGCGCGATTACGGGCTGCGCGCCCTGCGCCTGCCGGCCGAGCCTGCGGCACCGCTCGCCGCCGCCGGCACTAGGACCGGCTTCGGTGCGGCCGCCCTCAATGCCTGGACCGGACAGCTGCGCCGGACGATCCGCCGCGCCGGCCTCGCCACGACCGACCATGTCTTCGGCCTGGCCTGGACCGGCGCCATGACCGAGGAGCGCATCCTGCGGCTGATCCCGCATCTGCCGGACGGGACGAGCGAGATCTATTTCCACCCGGCCCGCAGCCTGACGCCGCATCTGGCCCGCACCATGCCGAGCTATCGCCATGCCGACGAGCTCGCGGCGCTGCTGAGCCCGCGTGTGCGCGCGGCCCTCGACCTCGCCGGCATCGGCCGCACCAGCTTCACGGCCCTCGCGGACCGCGCGGCATGATCCGCGCGGCTACGGCCATGGGCCTCCTGGGCGTGGCCTTGTTCACGGCCCTCCTCATCTATCAGGGCGCCGGGGCCGTCGGCGCGGTGCTGTTCGAGGCAGGGTTCGGCCTGATCTGGGCGAGCCTGTTCCATATCGTGCCGATGGTCGTGAACGCGGTCGCCTGGCGCATGCTGTTCGTCGCCGGCCCCGCGCCCACCGTGGCGCAGATCACCTACGCCGTCTGGATCCGGGAATCGGTCAACGGCCTCCTGCCAGTCGCACGCATCGGCGGCGAGGTCATCTCCTACCGCCTGCTCACCCGGATGGGGCTGCGAGCGGCGCCGGTCGCGGCCAGCCTCATCGCCGACATCACGCTCGCCATGGTCAGCCAGTTCCTGTTCACCGTCGCCGGCCTGGTTCTGCTGCTGCTGCGGATCGAGGATACGGCGGCGATCTGGCGCGTCATCGGCGGCTTGCTCGCCTTCCTGCCGATGGTGTGCGGGCTCATCGTCGTGCAGCGGATCGGCATCGTCAATCTGGGCTCGCGCCTGGTCGGAGCCCTCTTCGGCGATCGCTGGGGCGATCTCGTCGGCAACGCCGTCCGGCTCGACCGCGTGCTGCGGCTGGTCTATCGGCGCTTGAGCCGGGTCATCGGCTCGGCGGCACTCCAGCTTCTCGGCTGGACGCTTGGCACCGGTGAGATCTGGCTGGCGCTCAATTTCCTCGGCCATCCGCTGACCCTGTGGGATGCGTTCCTGCTCGAATCGGTGGCGCAGGCGATCAGCTCGGCCGCCTTCGTCGTGCCCGGCGCCATCGGCGTCCAGGAAGGCGGCATCATGCTGATCGGCACGCTGCTCGGGCTGGAGCCGGATGTGGCGCTGGCCGCGGCGCTGGCCCGTCGCGTCCGCGACGTGCTGATCTTCGTGCCCGGCCTCATCGCCTGGCAGATCGGCGAAGCCCATCGCCTGTCCGAGCGCCGGCACCCCGCGGAATAGCCCGCGCCTTCGGTGATGTTACATGCGTGGCCGGCACGGGCGAGCCGCGTCGGGCACGGGTTGTCCCTGGCCGGGCGCTCGCGGACTATCTCTCATCGAAAATGGGAGCACGCGGATGATCGAGCTTTATTACTGGCCGACCCCGAACGGCCATAAAATCACGATGTTCCTCGAAGAGACCGGCACGCCCTATGAGATCAAGCCGATCAATATCGGCAAGGGCGAGCAGTTCGCGCCCGAATTCCTCGCCTTCTCGCCCAACAACCGCATGCCGGCGATCATCGATCGCGACCCGCCCGGCGGCGGAGCGCCGGTTTCGGTGTTCGAGTCGGGCGCCATCCTCGTCTATCTCGGCGAGAAGACCGGCAAGTTCCTGCCTACCGACCTGCGCGGGCGGTTCGAGGTGCTGCAATGGCTGTTCTGGCAGATGGGCGGGCTCGGCCCGATGGCCGGACAGAACCACCATTTCAACGCCTACGCGCCCGAGAAGATCGAATACGCCATCAATCGCTATGTCGGCGAGACCGGCCGGCTCTATGCCGTGCTGAACAAGCGGCTGGCCGACCGCGAATTCGTCGCCGGCGACTATTCGATCGCCGATATGGCGGCCTATCCCTGGGTCGTGCCGCATGAGCGGCAGAAACAGAATCTCGACGATTTCCCGCATCTGAAGCGCTGGTTCGCCGCGATCAAGGAACGGCCCGCCACCACCCGCGCCTATGAGCGCGCGGAGGCGCTGACGGGCCAGGCCTTGACGACCGAGGAATCGCGCAAGGTTCTGTTCGGTCAGACGGCATCCACGGTGCGCTGAAGCAGCGGCCCGATCTCGGCGAGCCGCGGCACGATCCAGTGCCCGGCCTGCCGGGACGTTTCCGGTACGGCCGGATCGAGCAGCACGCGATGAGCGATGCCGGCAGCCTCGGCCGCCATGAGGTCGCGCGGATGGTCGCCGATCGCCCAGCTTTGCGCCGGATCGAGATCGAGGTCGGCGATCGCCTGCAGCAGCATGCCCGGCCCCGGCTTGCGCCAGCCGGGACGCGACGGCACGGCGTCGGGATGTTCCGGCGCGTGATAGATCCGGTCGATTTCGACGCCCTCGGCCCGGAACCGATCCTGCATCCAACCCATCAGCCGGTCGAAATCCGCCGCGGTGAAATAGCCCCGGCCGATGCCGGACTGGTTGGTCGCGATCGCGAGGCGGAAGCCGCGCCCGGCGAACAATCTCGCCAGATCGAAGATGCCGTCGACGAAGCGGCATTCCTCGATCCGGTGGAGATAGCCGGTATCGATATTGACGACGCCGTCGCGATCGAGAATGAGGCCGCGAGTCCGGGTCATCCGATGCCTTGGAAACGATGAGTGCCGCGGGACTTTAGCACCGCCCGCCCGCCCCTGCCCATCCGGCGTTTGACAGGACCATGACGCTCGACCATAACACGCCCGATTGGTCCTCGCCGTGAGCGTGAGGCGTCTCTGTATGAGGCAGAAATAGCGTGTGCGGCCTGACCGGATTTCTCGATCTCGCCCGCGCGACGGGGACGGAAGAGCTTCGTTCCCTGGTCGACCGCATGGCGCTCACGATCGAGCATCGCGGCCCCGACGATGCCGAAAGCTGGGTCGATGCCGAAGCCGGCGTGGCGCTGGGCTTCCGCCGCCTCGCCATCGTCGACCTAACCCCCGCCGGCCGCCAGCCGATGGTCTCTTCCTCGGGCCGCTACGTCATCATCTTCAACGGCGAGGTCTATAACGCCGAGGATCTCAGGCCCGAGCTGGCGGCGCTCGGTATCGGCTTCCGCGGTCATTCCGATACCGAAATCATCCTGGAGGCCTGTGCCGCCTGGGGCGTCGAGAAGACGGTGCAACGCCTCATCGGCATGTTCGCGATCGCGCTCTGGGACCGGCAGGAACGGCGGCTGACGCTGATCCGCGACCGCATGGGCATCAAGCCGCTCTATTACGGCACGATGGGCCGCACCTTCTTCTTCGGCTCGCAGCCCAAGAGCTTCCGTCCGCATCCCGATTGGCGTTTCGAGGTCGATCGGGAGAGCCAGGCGGCGTTCATGCGCTTCAACTATGTGCCGAGCTCGCGCTCGATCCATCGCGGCCTGAAGCAGCTGCCTCCGGGCCATCTGGCCGTCATCGGCAGCGACGGCACGGTCGACGAGCGCTGCTATTGGAACATCCGGGAGAAGGCCGCCGCCGGCCGCGCTCAGCGGTCCGACGCGAGCGACGCCGAGGCGGTCGAGGCGCTCGACCTGCTGCTGCGCGACGCGGTCAAGCGCCGGATGATCGCCGACGTGCCGCTGGGCGCCCTGCTCTCGGGCGGCATCGACAGCTCGACCGTGGTGGCGCTGATGCAGGCGCAGAGCGACCGGCCGATCAAGACCTTCTCGATCGGCTTCGGCGAGGAGAGCTACAACGAGGCGCCGCACGCCGCCGCCGTCGCCAAGCATCTCGGCACCGAGCATCACGAGCTCTATGTCGAGCCGGCCCATGCGCTCGAACTCGTGCCGCGCCTGGCCGAATGGTACGACGAGCCCTTCGCCGACGCCTCGCAGATCCCGACCCTACTGGTCTCCGAGCTGGCGCGCAGCCATGTCACGGTGGCGCTCTCGGGCGATGGCGGCGACGAGCTCTTCGCGGGATATACCCGCTATCTCCACGGCAACCGGCTGATCGGCTGGACCCAGGCGGTGCCGAGGCCGCTGCGCGATGCCGGCGCCTATCTGCTGGAAGCGGTGCCGTCGGGCACCTGGAACGGCATCGCCGAGCTGCTGCCGGCCGCGATCCGGCCGAAGCGGCCGGCCGACCGGGCGGCCAAGCTCGCCGAGATGCTGCGCACGCCGGCCGGCGAGCAGCTCTATCGCCAGCTCGTCTCGCAATGGCCGGATCCGGAAGCGCTGGTCCGAGGCGCCGTCGAGCCGGTCGATCCGATCTGGACCGGCGTCTTGACCGGCGAGGTGCCGGATTTCGTCGAGCGCATGCAGCTCATCGACATGCTGACCTACCTGCCCGACGACATCCTGACCAAGGTCGATCGCGCCAGCATGGCGGTGAGCCTGGAAGCGCGCGTGCCGCTGATCGATCACCGCGTGGTCGAGCACGCCTTTCACCTGCCGTCGCACCAGCGCATTCGCAACGGCGAGACCAAATGGCTGCTGCGCCGGGTGCTCGATCGCTATGTGCCCCGGGCGCTGGTCGACCGGCCGAAGATGGGCTTCGGCGTGCCGATCGACCAATGGCTGCGCGGACCGCTCCGGGACTGGGCCGAAGCGCTGCTCACGCCGGACAGGCTCGCCCTGGCCGGACTGGCACCCGACCCGATCCGCCAGCGCTGGACGCAGCACCAGAGCGGTGCCGTCAATTGGCAATATTCGCTCTGGTGCGTGCTCATGTACCAGGCTTGGTTCGACCATTGGTCCCGACCCGCTTGAGCGACACGATCGACCAGGCGGCGCCCGACCGTTTCAACAAGCCGGAAGACAGCATCGGCTACCGGCTGTGGCACGTGCTGCACGCCTATCAGCGCAGCCTGGAGCAGGCCTTCGCCGGGCTCGACTTGACGCATTTGCAATATGTGCTGCTGTGGCAGAGCGCCTATCTCGCCCATTGCGGCGAGGTGCCGTCGCAGGCACGCATCGCGGCGGCGGCCGGCCTCGACAAGATGATGGTGTCGAAGGTGGTCCGGCTGCTCGAGGAAAAGAACTACGTCACCCGCAGCCCTCACCCGGACGATCCGCGCGCCAACCGGGTCGATGTGACGCCGGCCGGGCGCGCCATCCTGCGCGAAGCCCTGCCCCGCGCGCGCGCCACGCACGACCGTTTCTTCGGCTGTCTCGGCCCGGAAAAGGACCATCTCGGCGCATTGCTCGACGAGCTGATGGCGGCACGCGTCACGCGCTGAGATAGAAGCCTCGGCCAGATACAGATCTGTTCTCGTTTTCCGAGAAAATATTTGAGTCATTACTCGAATTTTGGATGCGTGACATGATCGCATCCTCGATGCTTCACGGGCGAAGCCTTTTTCTTCAGCCCCTTGCTGCACAGCAATACTGCATCACGATACCGTGATGATCAAAAATTAGGCGGTCTCGGACCATTTTTGGTTGTCATTCTAAGCTCGTACGACTGGCACGTTTATTGATATGAAATATCCATAAAAATTTCGTCGGGGTCGTTCTGCCCCCGATGCTCCACCGGGACGGGAAAAGCAATCATGACATCGAGAGTCTCGAATTTTTGCGCCCTCGCCACGAGCATGGCAGCGATCATGGCCGGTCCGGCCCTCGCCGACGATGCCCCCGCGGCCGACGCCGCAGATGCCGGCCCGCCCGGCTTCAAGATCTCGGGACATCTCGAGGCGGGCATCACGCTGAACCCGGACGGCCCCGACGACCGGCTCAATTTCGGCCATCTGTTCACCGACAAGAGCAACCAGCTGCTGCTGAACCAGGCGCTCATCACCGCCGAGCAGCCGCTCGACCCGAAAGCCACGGATTATGATTTCGGCTTTCGCTTCCAGGCCATGTACGGCACCGATTCCCGCTACACCCACTTCCTCAACGAGTTCGACCGCTCGATCGCCGACCGCAACCAGTTCGACATCGTCGAGGCCAATGTCCAGGCCCATCTGCCCTGGCTCACCGAGGGCGGCGTCGATGTGAAGCTCGGTCAATATGCGACACCGATCGGCTTCGAAGTCATCGACGCCACGGCCAACACCTTCTACTCGCATTCCTACATCTTCAATTTCGGCATCCCGCTGAAGCACACGGGCGGCTACTTCAATGCCCACGTGAGCGACACGCTCGATATCTACCTGGGCGGGGATACCGGCGTGAACACCTTCGTCGGCAAGGGCGACAACAACAGCGCGCCGGCCTTTCTCGGCGGCTTCGGCCTCAACGGCCTGATGGACGGCAAGCTCACCATCCTGGCCCTGGCCCATATCGGCCCGGAAAATCCGAGCGACACCGTCGGCTTCAATGCCGACACCGCCGTCCGCGAGATCGGCGACCTCGTCGCGACCTACAAATATTCCGACGAGCTGACGCTCACCACCGAACTCAACTACATCCATGACGACGGTTTCGAGGCCCAGGCCTTCGGCATCGCCCAATATGCCTCCTACACGCTCAACGACATGGTCACGCTGAGCGTGCGCGGCGAGCTGTTCCGCGACGATAACGGCTTCTTCGTCGCCGCCTTCCAGAACCCGCTCGATTTCGTCGATACCGAGCGCGGGCTCACCCCCAAGGCCCCGCCGATCGGCGGCGGCAAGACCACTTATGGCGAGGTCACGCTGGGTGCCGCCTTCAAGGCGCCGATCCCCGACCCGCTCACCCTCACCATCCGGCCGGAGGTTCGCGTCGACGGCTCGCTCAACTCGACCCGGCCTTATATCGACAGCACCCAGAGCTATCAGGTCACGATCGGCATCGACGCGATCCTGGCCTTCTGATCCGATGTTTCGGCTACTTCGGCCCTGGGCGAACGACCGGGGCTGAAGTAGGCTTCCCCCAACGATCATAAGGGGGAAGCGCATCGTGAAGGCATTGCTCAGCATCGGGCCCGGCGGGCCGGAAACGCTCGTCCTGGAAGACCGTCCCGACCCCGTGCCCGGTCCCGGCGAGGTGCTGCTGCGCGTCAAGGCCTGCGGCGTCAATTTCCCCGACTTCCTGATCATCCAGGACATGTACCAGTTCAAGCCGCCGCGCCCCTTCGCGCCCGGCAGCGAGGTCTCGGGCGTCGTCGAGGCGCTGGGCGACGGCGTCGAGCACCTCAAGGTCGGCGACCGGGTCATCGGCTCCTCGGGCTGGGGCGGCATGGCGCAGAAGCTGGTGCTGTCGGCCGGGCGCTGCATCCCGATCCCGGACGAGATGCCGTTCGACACCGCCGCCGCCTTCATCATGACCTACGGCACCTCGCATCACGCGCTGAAGGATCGCGCCCGGCTCGAGCCCGGCGAGACGCTGCTGGTGCTGGGCGCCGCCGGCGGCGTCGGCATCGCCGCGATCGAGCTTGGCAAGGCCATGGGCGCGCGCGTCGTGGCCGCCGCCTCGTCCGACGAGAAAGTGGCGCTGGCCAAGGCGCACGGCGCCGATCACGGCGTCGTCTATCCGCACGGCCCCTTCGACAAGGACGGCGCCAAGGCGCTGACCGAGCTGTTCAAGGAAGCCTGCGGCAAGGACGGCGCCGACGTGATCTACGACCCGGTCGGCGGCGCCTATGCCGAGGCGGCGCTGCGCGCCATCGCCTGGGAAGGGCGCTTCCTTGTGGTGGGCTTCCCCGCCGGCATCCCGAAGATCCCGCTCAATCTGCCGCTGCTCAAATCCTGCCAGATCGTCGGCGTGTTCTGGGGCGCCTTCGCCCAGCGCGAGCCCGCGCGCAACAAGGAAAACAATCGCGAGCTGATGGAGCTTTACCGCAAAGGCACGATCCGGCCGGAGATCTCCGCCCGCTTCCCGCTGGAACGCGCCGGCGAAGCAATCGCGCAGCTTGCCGCCCGCAAGGCGATGGGCAAGCTGGTGGTGACGATGGAGTAGGGGCGAGTTCGGGAGTTGGCGCTTTCGATGCGAGTTGGTCGTACGGCATCTAGGCGGTCGACCCCGAAAGCAGTCGTCCGTAAATGCGGCCGACGCAGCATTCAGCAGAGTAAGCTTGCGGCCCATCACCGCGAATCGGGATTGTCGGCTTCAGCAAAACGCCGGCCGAAAGCAGACCACCGCAAACCCACCCCTCGCGGACGTGGAGAGCCACAAGCGGATCGGGCTTTTACCTAAGCCGCCAACCGCTACCTGTCACCGATTTAATCCCCGTGCAGGGATGCCGTAATGCCGCTTCCCCACATCTGATCCCGAACAGCCGTCCATTCGGGCGACATCAGAGTAAGGTTTGGTGAGGGGATCATGCGGACGAACGACAAACCGCGCCAGGTTCGGCGCACAGCGATACTGCTCGGCCTGTCGACGGCGCTCGCCTTCGGGCCTTTGGCGCCGGTGCTGGCCCAGGCGGCGGACGGCAACGGTGCTGCCGGCGTCGAGACTTTGCCGAGCTTCGCGCCCATCGTCGACAAGGTGCTGCCGGCGGTGGTCAATATCTCGGTCGAGCAGCGCCAGGCGGCACCGGTCGACGATGAGGATCAGGGCGACGACCAGGGCGGCCAGGATGATGGCGACGGCAATGGCGGCCCCGGCTTCAACGGCCCCGCGCCGGGCACGCCCTTCGACCAGCTGCTGCGCCGCTTCTTCGAGCAGCAGCAGCCGGGCTTCCAGGGCCATCAGTCCCAGCCGCAGCAACGCCAGCATGTGATGGCGCTGGGCTCGGGGTTCATCATCGATCCTTCGGGCTATGTCGTGACCAACAACCATGTCGTCGGCAATGCCGACAAGGTCACGGTGATCTTTCAGGACAATAGTCGCCACGTCGCCAAGATCGTCGGCAAGGACGCCAAGTCCGACCTGGCGCTCTTAAAGATCGACGCGCCGAAGCCGCTGCCCTATGTCGAGTGGGGCGACAGCGACAAGGCCCGCGTCGGCGACTGGATTCTGGCCGTCGGCAACCCGTTCGGCCTGGGCGGCACCGTCACCAAGGGCATCATCTCGTCCCATAGCCGGTCGCTCGGCGGCAGCTATGTCGACTACATGCAGGTCGACGCTTCGGTCAACCGCGGCAATTCCGGCGGCCCGACCTTCGACCTGAACGGCAGGGTGGTCGGCATCAACACCGCGATCTACTCGCCAAATGGCGGCAATGTCGGCATTGCCTTCGACATCCCGTCGGATACGGCCAAGACCGTCATCGACGAGCTGAAGGCCACCGGCCATGTCGATCGCGGCTGGCTGGGCGTGCAGATCCAGCAGGTGACGCCGGAGATCGCATCCGCCATCGGCGAGGATGCGAGCAGCCCGAAGGGCGCCCTCGTCGCCGCCATCGACCCGAAGGGCCCGGCGGCCAAATCGGGACTCGAGGTCGGCGATGTGATCCAGAAGTTCGGCGGCAAGCGGATCGATAAGGTCAACGACCTGCCGCATTTCGTCGGCGAGACCAAGGCCGGCGAGAGCGTCAAGCTGGCCGTGCTGCGCCAGGGCAAGGAGGTCGATGTCGATATCCGCGTCGGCCATCTCGACGAGACGCAGGTTGCCTCCAACGACAGCGGCGGCGAGGCGAGCAAGACCGCGGCGTTGGGCGTCACGCTCACCAAGCTCAACCCGGAAATCCGGCAGCGGCTGAAGCTGGGCAAGGACGCGTCGGGCGCGCTCATCTCCCGCGTCGCCCAGGATAGCCCGGCGGCCAATGCCGGCCTGGAAGCGGGCGACGTGATCCAACAGATCAACGGCCAGAAGATCGGCGGCCCGGATGAGGCCTCCGAGAAGGTGGCGATGGCGGCCAAGGATAAGGACAAGCCGCTGCTGCTGCTGGTCAACCGTCACGGCACCGAAAGCTTCATCGCCGTGCCCCTGAACGACGGCGGCCAGGGCTGAGCAAGACGGCGGTGGCGCTCATAGTTTCGCCACCGCCCGACCGACCAGCCTTAGATCGTGGCTGCTGGACCCGCCGGGCTCTGAATGTTGCCGCCGGCTCGGTGCGGCTTGTCGAGGAATGTCGATGTGAAATCGCTCTGTTGCCAGGGCCAATTCAGCGTTGGCGAGGCGGCATTTGCTATCGAAGTCCATAAAACGTTGTTCCGCCGGCGGCCCAGGAACAGAACTCCCGAGCCGCCGGCAGCGTCTCGGGGAGATGTGCCGCTGCCGGTTGAGCGATGCCGGCTCCTCGGACGCCCGAAACCTCCTGTTCGGAGGAGGGCGCCCCCTCGTTCCCATGAACATCGCAGCCAGCTCGCGAGCGCCGTCAATGCTTGGTCGCCGGAGACTGGCTAGAGTATCCATATTGATGAAGCGGGTTTTTGCATCCAGGCGCGCCCACCTCGAATGAGCGGATTCCGCTTCTTCATTTCATTTTCCTAAAATTGTGCACCAGGGTTTTAAAATCGATCCATGGCCTTGGCGAACGGCCCTGTCCTCGCCTTATTACGTTCTGAAGAACTCTCAGTGTCTGACCCGAAATGAAGTTGGGTGATATCAGTGACTTGTGATTCAGTCGGAGTTGCGAAGCCTCGACGGAGCGTCACATGTGGACTGATATCACCCGCGCCAAGCATGCGCGGAAGGGACTGCGGTATTCAAGCGAT
>DATLIZ010000041.1:0-253760 GCA_035539155.1 Aliidongia sp.
CTCCGTCCGGGATCGCTCGGCTTGCCCAGGCAGTGCGGCTCCATCTTCGCCCATTGGGCGTCTGTCAGTACGAAGCGTTCCATCAGAAGCTTGAATCACTTCCAAGCCCAAAATGGAATCCTGAATCTCAACAAGCCTTAGGTCATGCACCATCAGCGCGCTTCTCATCTAGGCATGATTTGAAATATGAACGCCGCCGAAAAGATCCAATTGACCGAGCAGCAGATCGCCCGCATTTCCCGCGCCCTCGCCGAGCCCCGGCGCTATCGGATGTTGAAGCAGATCAGTGCCGCCACCGATCCAATGTCCTTCGGCAGCCTGATCCGATCCCACCTCGTGAGCGCCGCCACGGTCTCGCATCATGTGAAGGAATTAGAGACCGCCGGTCTCATCCGCATTTTCCGCGAAGGCAAGTTCGCCAAGCTGGCGCTCGAACGCAAGACGCTGACCGCCTATATCGACGAGCTTGCCGGCATCTGACCTGGCGGCGCCCACCGGCCAACCGTTCTGTGCCAAAAAAGACGCGCCGGCCTGCTGTCTCGCCCCCGGCTGTTCTTTTGTCTCGGCAACCGATTGAGCTTTGCCGTCGCCACTGATAGACTCAACCTATCCTTTCGCAATGCGTCAGGTTCTCCTTGCGCTTCTTTCCCATCCGTCTCGTGGTGCCATTGGCCTTCGCCTTGGCCCCGTTCATGACGCACGCCGCCACGCCCGGCCCCGGCTTCGATTGCAGCCGTGCCGCAACACCGGTCGAGCATCTGATCTGTGCCAGCGACACGCTGTCGACGCTCGATGGCGAGATGGCGGCCGCCTTCCGCGCCCGGCGCGAAGCCGCAGACGAGACCGGCCGCGCGGCACTGCTGACGGAGCAGCGCCATTGGCTGATCGAGCGGCTCGGCACCTGTCAGATCCCGATCAAGGGTGATGTGCCGGAGCCAACGCGGCCGGCCGCTGAGGCCTGCCTCGCCGGCTCCTACCGCAACCGCATCGCGGCCCTGGCCCCGCCGGCGGAGGCCGCCAAACCCGCCGCCCCGGCACCGGCTCAAGCGCCGGCGGCGACCGCGCCGCCGGCACCCGCGGCAACGGTTCCGGCCGCAGCACCCAAGCTCGACCATTCGATCCTCCCGGCGCGCGGCGACAATGAAGCGCTGCTGACCGTTGCCGGGTTCGGCCGCTACGCGATCTCGACCCAGAGCGATCAGGGCACCGCCATACAGCTCGTCAACCGCATGGCCGGGCTGAGCACGGTCCAAGGCATCGCCGGCGCGCGCGACGGGCGGCTCGATACCTTCCTCGATCGCGGCACCTACAAGCTGCGGCTCTCCTCCGATCCCAAGGGCTCGGGCGATGTCGCTGTCTCGGTCAAGCCTTCGCTCGAACTGGAAGCAACGCCGGTGCAGCTGGTCGAGCTGAAGCCGGTGGTGGCGGAGCTGGGCGATCACGAGCAGCGTTCCTGGTGGCTCACGGTCAAGAAGCGCCAGCGCTATGTGTTCGAGGCGGCCGGACGCCGGCTCGACGAGCTGCGACTGTGGCGGGACGGCGCCTGGATGATCGATGCCGTGCCGGAAGCCTCGGTGCATGACGCCGCACGCGGCCAGCCGCTTGCCTTCCGCCGGCTTTCGGCCGAGTTGGAGCCCGGCCTCTACAAGCTGACCGCCTATGGCGGCGAAGGCCAGCCCTGGTCCTCGGCGGCCACGACCAATCCTTTCATGCTGCGCTGGGGCGTGCCGGCGCTCGGTGCCGCCGACCGTTCGACGCATGAAGCGTCGCCGTTCGGCATCGACCGGTTCCTAATCCCGGGCGGCACTCTGTCGGTGCGCCTGGTGCTCGACCAGCCCGACGCCGCGAGCGTGACCGTGACGCCCTGGGACGCGGCCCATCCTTTCCCGAACGGCGGCAACCGCGCCTTCATCACCAAGAAGTCGCGCGATCCCATCGCCGAAATCTCGCCGCAGGCCGAGGCGGACGGTAGCGGCCAGGAAGGCGACGAGGAGGACGCGGCACCCGCGCCCAAACCCAGGCCCGATAAGAACGGCCGGCTGCTGGTGACGATCGAGCGGGCGCCGGGCGCCCGGTATCGGCTGGAAATCTTCAACCACGCCGGCGAGACGATTCCGACGCCGATCGCGAAGTCCGGCGATCATCTGCTGACGGCCATGCTGCCGGGCAACCCGGATGACGAGATCGATCCGACCTTCATCCTCACGCACAACAATCGCGATGTCGTCGCCGCTTCGGTGCTGGAACTGCCGGCCGCCCTGCCCTGGCGCCGGCATTTCAATCTGACCGATCCGGCCTCCCTGTTCCTCCATGTCACCGGCACGCTCGATCTGAAGATCGAAGGCGGCGGCGCGAAGGCCGAGTTCGTGGTCGAGCCGTTCCTGACCCAGGCCGGCAATTTCAAACCAGTGAAGCCCAAGCCCTCGGGTGCGGTCTGGAAGCTCAGCCCCGGCTATTGGGCGCTCAGGGCCAATCCGCTGCCGGACGGGCGCGGCGTGCTGACCCTGTCCATGACCGAGGACGGCAAGCCGGCGGCGACGCAGGACCATGCGCGCCTGACTGCGGCGCTCTTTCCCAAGCTCGATATCGCCGCGGACAATGGCTACACCCTCTATGCCAACCGCCCGGGCGGGACGCCGTTCGGCGCCGAGCTCCGCCACTTGCCCATCGATCTCGCGGCCCCGCTCGCCTTCGAGCTGCCGGCCGCGGGCAAGGTCGAGCTGCCGGTGCGGATCGCCGAAGCCGGCCGCATCACCGCCACCGCCGAGGACGGCACGGCGCTGCCGGTCGCGATTGACCAGCAACCGGCGCCTCCTTCAGTCGCGGCGGGCACGCATAAGCTGACGCTCGCGGGCTTCCCCGACCGGCCGAGCTATGTCTCGATCGGTTTCCTGGCGGATTCGCGCCGGACCGACACGCCGCTGCCCCTGATCCCGGCCGACCAGACCAAGGTCCCGGACCTGCCGGCCCGGCCGCCGGGACCGCCCGGCTTCTATGATTTCGCCTCCGGCCAATCCATGACCTTTTCCCTGCCGGTCCAGCAGCCGGCGCTCTACCGCATGGAAAGCCTGGGATTGGCCGAGATGGCGGGCACGGTGCGCACGCGCATCGTACCGTCGCTGGCGACGGCGCAGGCCAACGGCGTCGGCCGCAACTTCCTGCTGCAGCAATATCTGCGCGAGGGCGACTACCAGATCACGGCCAATACCGCCGGCAAGAGCTATGGACGGGTCGGCGTCGCCATCGACAAGATGCCGGTGATCGATCACGGGCCGATCGAGCCCGACTTGCCGGCGCGCCTGACCTTGCAACCGGGCGAGGCCGCCGCCTATCGGGTCCATATCGCGGCCGAGGGCGAATATCATCTGCAGACGCTCGGGCTCGGCCATGATTTCACCATGCGGCTCGATGACGAGGATGGCTGGCCGCTGATCGATCCCGCCAGCAAGGCCGATGCAGATCTCAAGCTCAAAGCCGGTGATTACCGCATGATCCTGCTGCCGGCGCCGGTCGAGAACCGCGCCGTGACCTTGCTGCATCGCGTGGAAAAGCCGGTGGCGCGCAGCGGCCACGGTCCGTTCGAGGCGCGTTTCGCCGAGGATCTGGAAAATCGCTGGTTGGAGCCCGAAACAGGGCAGTCCCGCACGCCCGATGGTTGGCACTTCACCCTGCCGGCGCCCGCCGACGTCACGGTTTCGATCGATGCCGGCATGCGTGCGGTGATCACCGGCCCCGGGACGGGCGAGCGCGCCGCCACGACCAACGCGCCTTGGCACGGCAGGCTGGCAGCCGGCGACTACGTCGTCGAGACCGTGAGCGCCCAGCCCAACAACCGCGTCGATTACGGGCTTCGGATCGAGACCGATCAGCTTGTGGCCGGGCAGCGCCGCGCCGTGACCGCACCGGCGACGCTGAAGCTGTCGCTCGGCGCCGATCGGCAGATCGAGCTCGCCTCCTTCGGTGCCGCCGACGTCGCCGGCCGGCTTTACGATGCCGCCGGCCATCTGGTCGCGGCCAACGACGATCGCGACAATGACTGGAATTTCTCGATCGCCGGGCGCTTTCCGCCGGGCGAGTACACGCTCAAGATCGATCCGGTCGGCAGCAAGAGCGCTGCCACCGAGGTGGCGCTCGCCGAGCCCGAGGAGGCCGTGGCGCCTGTCCTCGCCTTCGATCAGCCGACGAGCTTCGCCGACGGCAAGATTGCGATCGTGCCGCTGCCCGACACCAAGCCCGGCAGCTTGCTGCTGGTCGGCGCCGAGGCTGCGGTTCCGGTCGGGCTGGCGCTCGAAGCCAAGGACGGCGATAGCTGGCATACGCTCGACAGCGCCAGCGGGTTGCAGCCTTATCTGGCCCTGCCGCGCGGCGATGCGGTGCGAAGCTATCGCGTGCGCGTCTGGACCGTCGATGGCGGCAAGGCGCCGATAGCGCTCACCGCGACGGCCGCGGCACCGTCGAGCGCCAGCGAATCCTCCCTCGCCGGCGGCCTTGCCTTGCCCGCGATCAAGCTCGGCGGCCGCATGATCGGGGCCGCCTCCGTCACCCTATCCCAGCCCGGCCTGCTCCAACTGGCCGAGACCGAAGTGAGCCTGCGTTCCGGCGGCACGGTCGAGCGGCGGCTGGCGCATGACGACAGCGGCGCCATCACCGCACCCGGCCAAATCATCTGGCTCACCGACAAGCAGCCGCGCAAGGTGACGGCCCGCCGGGTCGATCTCGCGACAGGGCCGGCGCGGCTGACGCTCGATCGTGCCGGCCCGCTGGCGCTCCCAATCGCCGGCTCGGATCGACCGAGCCTGTGGCGGATCGAAGGCCAGGGCGGTCAGCCCGGCATCGCCGTGCTGTCGGCCGACGCCAAGGACGCGCCGCTGCTGATGGCGGTCGGCGCCGACAATGGCGCGGTCGCCGGTGCCGTCGGATTTGCGCCGGCCGGCCTGGCCAAGCCGGTGCTGACGCTATGGCCGGCGAGCCCCGGGCTCGATCCGCTGCCGGTCACGATCGAGCGCATCGGCTTCAAGGTCCCGAAGCCGCTCCCCGCCGCTTCCGGCATCACCGACGGCAAGCTCGCGGCGCACGAAGCGCAACAGATGATCCTGCCGACCGGGCAGAAGCGGTTGTCGCTGACGCTTTCGGCCGAGAATGTCGCCGTCCTGCTCGAAAAGGACGTGCCGCAACTGCTGATCCGCAGTGCCGGCACCACTGCCGAGATCGTCGAAAGCGACGCCGATGCCTTGCTGCTGCTCAATCCCGGCGGGGCGGAAGCGCTCTTCACCCTATCGGTCGAGGCTATCACCGGCCCGGCGCTGGCACTGGCGCCCGGCGGGCTGCTCACCCGCAACAGCCCGGCGCCGCAGACGCTGCATCTCACCGTCACCGAAGGCGAGCCGGCATCGCTGCGCATCGCCGGTACCGTGCGCCAAGTGACGGCGATCGACGCGGCCGGACTGGTCACGCGCGGCGCCGAGGCGCGCGCCGGCAAGGGTAGCCGGATCGATATCGAGGTCAAGCCGGGCCTCGTGGCCCTGGCACTCGACGGCCCCGCCGGGGTGGCCGAGCCGGACAAGGAAGTGACGCCGCCCGCGAGCCTGGAGCTCGACGGCCGGCATATGGCGATCCGCCTGCCGGCCGGGCCGACCCGGCTCGTCCATATCGAGACCGAGGCGCCGATCGTGCTGCGCGGCAAGACGGCGCCGTCGCTCTTCGCCGCCGGGGCCGCCCTCAATCTGGTCCAAGGCGAGCAGCAGCCGCTCGATCTCAGCCTCGATTCCGCCGCCGCCGGCCCGCTCACAGGTACGGCCCGGTTCGAGATCGTGCCGCCGCTGCCGATCAAGGACGGGCTCGGCCCCAAGCTCAGGCTGCCGCCCGGCCAATCGCGCCTGTTCAGCTTCAGCCTACCCGAGGAGCGGGCGATCGGCGTCGGCGTCCGCGCCTCGGTCGACATCGCCAACTGTCGGCTCTTCTCGGCTGCGGGCGAGGAATTGGGCAGCGGCCTCGTCCAGATGCATACGCTCAAGCCCGGGACCTATTTGCTGGCCGTCGACGTGCCGGCCGACGGCGTCGCGGTCGATATCGAACCGGCCCTGGTCGGCGCCACGCCACCCGGCAAGGGGCCGCCGGACGAGGTGAAGGCGCAGTACCTCGCCCTCGTCGCGGCACAGAAGTAGGAGTGCGCATGTCCCGCGTCCATCGGCCCGCCCGGCGCCTCGGCACGCTGCTCCTTGCCGGTCTGCTGCTCGGTATGGCGTTGCCCTCTGCGGAATCGGCCGAACCGCCGGCCCTGACCGTGCGCCAACCGGCCGGCAGCGTCATCGTGCCCGACAAGTTCCTGCGCCGCTGGGACCCGGTGACGCTCTTCTTCGACAAGGATACCGGCCCGGCCAAGGGCGGTGCCGAGGATGCGCCCGAACGCTACGTCACCGTCAGCCCGGCCGTGCCCGGCGGCTGGAGCTGGCTCAATGCGCGCACGCTGCAATTCCGCCCGGCCGAGCCGTGGCCGGCGCTCGGCCGCTTCGCCTGGCATATCGGCGAGCGCACGATCGAGCTGACCCGGCTGCTCGACCCGACGCTCAAGACCAATCCGTCCAACGGCGCCGGCAATCTCGATCCGGTCGAAACCATCACCCTGCAATTCGCCGAGCCGCTCGATGTGAAGGCGCTGGCGCAGATCCTCGACATCGCGCTGACGCCGCTGCCCGGGCTCGACACCAGCCAGACCCGGCACCTGACCCCGCGCGATTTCGACATCAAGACCATGGAGCGGACCGGCCGGGGCGACAAGGCGACCTACGTCGTCGAGCTGCATCAGCCGATCCCGAACGGCATGCGCGTAACGGCAACGCTCGACCTCTCGCCCGACAAGGGACTGGAAGGCACGGTCCAGCGCATTGAATTCACCACCGCCGAGAGCTTCCGACCGACCTTGCTCGGCTGCAACAATCAGCGCGTGCCGCTGAGCGCCGAAGGCACCATCTACGACCAGACCGCCGCCCTTTCCTGCCGGACCGAGCTGGCGCAGGCGCCGGCCGAACCCCAGCCCGCAAGCGACGAGGATGCCGACGAGAACGAAGCTGCCGACAATCCCGATGCGGCAGCGACCGGCGATGCCGCGCCCGCCGAAGACAATTATTACGCCGAGCAGACCGTCGACGGCATGGTGATAACGCCCAAGGCGAAGAAGCCGGGCCCTGCGAGCACCGCTGACAAGCCGGCCGTCGGCACCGTGACGCCTTCGGTCCGGCCCGACACGGGCGCCAAGCCCGCGTCATCGCCCAAGCGCGAGCTGATCGTGCAATTCTCGGCCGTGCTCGGCGCCGTCGATCCGATCGCCGCGCGCAATCTGGTGCGCATCTCGCCGTCGGTCGAGGGCGTCGAGATCAAGCCGGTCGGCGACCAGCTTCACGTTACCGCCAAGTTCCTGACCGACACGCTCTATCAGGTGGCGCTCGAGCCCTCGGCCCTGACCGACCGCACCGGCCGGCCATTGCAGCAGAAGGGGCGTAGCGCCGTCTGGCTCTACTGGCCGGCCGAGAAGAATTTCCTCGAGCTCAGCTACAGCTACGGCATGGTCGAGCGGCAGGGACCGCAGATGGTGCCGCTGCGCGGACGCGGCTTTGCCGAAGCCGACGTGCGCATCCATGCGATCGATCCGCGCGACCTGTCGTTCTGGCCGTTCCCCGCCGCACCGGTCACGACCAACGACGCCGACCGGCCGCCCTCGACGGGCGAGGCGGCCGAGCCCTGGAAGGATACGGCACCGCTCAGCCTGCCAGCGCAGATCGCCCGCTTCGGCTCGCCCAGCGTCTCGTCGCTGATGCGGCTGCCGTTGACGCCCTTGGGCGCGAGCGCCCGGTTCGGGCTCGACCTCGCCCCCGCCTTCGCCCAGATCTCGGGCAAGAGCAAGCCCGGCACCTACCTCGTCGGCGCGCGCGCACTCGACAGTGCCGGCAGCCGCGCCTGGATGCGCGTGCAGGTGACCGACCTCAGCGTGACGGCGATCGAGGAGGAGAAATCCGTCCGCTTCGTCGTCACCTCGCTCAGCGACGGCATGCCGGTCGATAAGGCGCATGTCGAAGTGGATGGCGGCCCGAAATACCGCGTGCTGGCGAGCGGCGACACCGCCGCCGACGGGCATTTCACCCTGGAGGTGAAGGCGGGCTCACCGCGGCCAAACCGAGTGATCGTCGCCAAGGACGATGATGTCATGGTCCTCGATCCGAGCCAGCCGCTCGAACGCTACAATGCCCAAGGCTGGTTCCAGGATTACAGCTGGCTCGGCTGGATCGGCGCGCCGCAGGATCGGCTGGATGCGCGCCACCCGGCGCCCCGCACCCTCTGCCATGTCTTCACCGAGCGGCCGATCTATCGGCCGGACGACGCGGTCCATATCAAGGGCTATCTGCGCAAGCTCGACAACGGCTTGCTGACCCCGACCGGGCAGGATGCGAGCAAGGTCGAGGTGGTCGTGTCAGGGCCGGATGACGCGGAATGGCGCTATCCGGTCAAGGTCGAGGCCAATGGCAGCCTGCATTTCCTGTTCGAGGAGAAAACCGCGGCCACCGGTCTTTACCAGGCGCGCATCGAGATCGGTGGTGCCCGCTGCGCCGCGGCCAATTTCAAGAAAGACGCCTATCGCCTGCCGCGCTTTCAGGTGCGGCTCGATGCGCCGAAGAGCATCCCGCTCGACCAACCGGCCGAGGTGGACATGACCGCGACCTATTACGCCGGCGGCCCCGCCGCCGACCGGCCGGTGCGCTGGCGGGTGACGCAATTCCCCTACGCCTTCGCGCCCAAGCCGCGCGACGGCTTCGCCTATGCCACGGATGCGCGCTACCAGGCCCATGCCGGCTTCGACAGCACGGCCACGTTGGAGCGCGAGGACAAGACCGACGGCGAAGGTCGCGCCAAGCTGCCGCTCGACCCGACGCGCGAGAAATCGAACCAGCCGCGCCGCTACGTGGTCGAGGCCACGGTCACCGGCGACGACGACAAGACCGTGACCAACACCCAGGATGTGCTGGCGCTGCCCGCCTTCGTGCTGGCGCTCAAGGTGCCGCGCTATATCGAGCAGGCCAAGAGCATCCCGGTCGAGGCGCTGATGGTCGATGGCGACGGCAAGCCGATCGCCGGCCGCAACGTCACCATCCGGCTGCTGCAGCGGCAATGGAGCTCGATCCTGCAGGCGAGCGACTTCACCGACGGCAAGCCCAAATATCGGACGGAGGTCGCGGACGAGAAGCGCATCGAGCGCAGCCTCGTCACCGGCGCCGACGCGGTGAAGCTCGACCTGCCGATCAGCGAGGCCGGCGTCTATATCGTCGAGCTCGACGCGACGGACGCGCTCGGCCGGCATCAGATCGTGAGTGTCGACCTCTTCGCCGGCGGCGGCTCGCCCGTGACCTGGTCTCGGCCGCCGGCCGAGACCTTCAAGGTGACGCCGGACAAGCCCGCCTACGCGCCGGGCGAGACCGCCAATCTGGTGCTGGAAAGCCCGTTCCAGAACGGCCGCGCGCTCGCCATCGTCGAGGCGCCGGACGGCAAGAACAAATATGAATGGGTCGATGTGAAGAACGGCTACGGCAAGTTCGCCCTGCCGATCAACAAGGCTTTCATGCCGCGCCTGCCGGTGCATTTCGCGCTGATGCGCGGGCGGCTGAAAGGCGACAACCCTCCCGGCCCGCTCGATCTCCGGCGGCCCGAGACGATCGCGGCCACGGCTTGGATCGGCGTCACGCCGGTCAAGAACATCGTCAAGGTCGAGGTCTCGGGACCGGCCCAGGCGCAGCCGGGCGACATGGTCGACCTCACGATCAAGCTCAGCGACGATGCCGGCAAGCCTGTGCCGGGCGAGGTGACGCTGTGGCTGATCGACCAGGCGGTGCTGGCGCTGGCCAAGGAGGCGCCGCTCGATCCGCTGCCCAATTTCATCCATGACCGCGGCAGCCGCACCGCCTTCATCGACACGCGCAACCTGCCCTTCGGCCTGTTGCCGCTCGACGAGGATCCGGGCGGCGATGTCGGCTCGGGCGATCAGCAACTGCTGAACAAGGTGACGATCCGCAAGAACTTCAACCCGATGCCCTATTACAACCCGTCGCTCGCGGTCGATGCGAGCGGGACGGCGACGGTGCATGTCCAGCTTCCGGACGATCTCACCATCTTCCGCATCCGCGCCAAGGCGGTGAGCGGGCCGGACCGGTTCGGCTTCGCCACCGGGCAGATCCAGGTGCATCTGCCGGTCATCGTCGAGCCGAACCTGCCGCGCTTCGTGCGGCCGGGCGACAAATTCGCGCTCGCCGGCATCGGCCGCATCGTCGAGGGCGGCGGCGGATCCGGCCATGCCGAGCTGAAGATCGACGGGCTCGACCTCGATGGCGGCGCCAAGACCCGGAACTTCGATTGGCAGCCGGGCATGCCGCAGCATTTCGCCTTCCCGGTGACGGTGCCGAGCCCCGGCTACGACGAGAACGGCAAGCTCGCGCGCAATACGGCGACGGTGACGCTGGGTGTCCAGCGCGACAGCGACAAGGCGCGCGACGCCTTCCAGGTCGATCTGCCGATCAAGCTCGATCGCGATCCGGTGCGGCGCAAGGAGCTCGTCGATATCGTCAGCGGCACCAAGCTCGACCTCGCCGCGATCGACGGCACGGCACGGCCGGGCACGGTACGCCGCACGCTGCTGCTCTCGACCGAGAGCGGGCTCGTCCGCCTCTTCGCCGGGCTCAATTATCTGCGCGAATATCCCTATGGCTGCACTGAGCAGCGTGTGGCTTTGGCCCGTGCCGAACTGGGCTTGCAGCAATTCGCGGCGGCGTTCGGCAGCGACGACAAGCGCGCGGCCCAGAGCGTCGACCAGACCCTCGCCTGGATCGCGACCGTGACCCAGAGCGACGGGCTGGTGAGCTATTGGCCGGGCGACAAGGGCTCGGTCAGCCTGACCGCCTGGACCGTCGATTTCATGGTCGAGGCCAAGAAGGCGGGCTTCGCGGTCGACGCCACCCAGCTTGCGACGCTCACCCGTGCACTGCGCCAGGCGCTCCGCTCCGACTATCAGAATTTCGTCAGCGGCGCCGATTATATCGAGCGGAGCTGGGCGCTGGCGGCGCTCGCCACGGCCGGCGAGCTCGATCGCGGCTATGCGACCGAGCTTGCGCGCAAATCCGACCAGCTCTCGCTCGAGGGCATCGCCCTCGTCCGCTCCGCGCTGCAATCGGGCCAGGCGGCCGATGCGCCGGTGCTGAAATCGCTCGACGATGCGTTGTGGCAGGGCCTCGTCATCAAGCAGCGCGACGGCAAGGAGGTCTATGGCGGGCTACAGGACGGCAGATGGACGACACGCTTCCCGCAGATCCTGCCTTCGGAGACGCGGGTGGTGGCCCAAATCCTGCGCGCCACCGCCGATGACGGTGCGGACAAGCGACGCCTTCTGGTCAATGCGCTGGTGACGCTCGGCCAAGGCGATGGCTGGGGTTCGACCAACGCCAATGCCGAGGCGCTGCTGGCCCTCACCCGCTTCATCAAGGCCGATACCGGCGTGCCGCCGCAGCAAGTGGCGCTGGCGCTGCCGGCCAGCGCCCAGCAGATCGCGCTCGGCGGCGATCATCCGGTGCAGCGAATGGTGTTGCGCGACGGCGGCACCGTCTCGGTCACGGCCGCTTCGGCGACGGCAGAGCATCCGGTCTCGGTAGAGAGCGATCTCACCTGGATGCCGACCGAGGATGGCAGCCATGTAGCACCGGTCGCCAACGGCTTCGTCGTGACCCGCGAAAGCGCCCTTATCGATCCGACCGGCGCCCCGCCCAAGCGCACCAAGCTCGACCAGCCGGGCACCCCGCTCAAGCTCAAGGTCGGCGATGTGGTCGAGGACAGCGTCGAGATCGTCAATCCGGCCGATCGCTATCAGGTCGCGATCACCATCCCGCTCGCCGCCGGCATGGAGCCGCTCAACCCGGCGCTCAATACCGCGCCGCCGGAAGCGACCCCCTCGGCCGAGCCGACGCTCAAGCCCTCCTATGTCGCCTTCCTCGACGACGAGGTGGCCTATTTCTACGACTCCCTGCCCAAGGGCACCTACGCCTTCCATTTCCGCGCCAAGGCGTCGGAAGCCGGCCGTTATATCCAGCCGGCGGCGAAGGCGGCGATGATGTATGACGATGCGGTCGCGGGCAAGGGTGCCGGCGCGATCGTGGAGATCGCGCCGGCACCCTGACGGGCCAATAGCGGCTTCAGCCCCGAAAATACGGGGCTGACAACCTCCTCTTGAAATCGGAGGAAGATCGCCCACCGATTTCGCTGATGAAGCCAGGCTATCTCGAAGAGATGCGCCTTAATAATTTACCTGTGCAATAAGCGGCCGCTTACGCGCGTCAAATTTCTGCTTAAAAGCATCCGACACATTCGTATCGGCAACAATTAGGCTAAAATGCCTCCAATGGGGAGCGGCGGCAAATTAAGAACCCCAAATAGTTCTGAAGACCTTTTATCTTCCCCGAGATCGATATCGGCCGAGGCTTCGGGTGCATCCGTGCGGTCCCGGCTGCACGACCGGCGCAGGGCCACCTTTCCTGCCGGTTGCCCATATGGCACTGTCTCGGTCGACAGGTTCCTCCCATGACCAACGCCATCCCGGTACCCTCCCCGCCGCCTTCGCGCTTGATGCTAAGGCGTGCCGTCGCATCGGCGCGCCGCTCCTGGTGGCTGCCGCCGCTACTGGCGCTCGCCCTGTTCCTGTGGCAGCGATCGACCTTCATCGAACCGCGGCCGAGCGCCATCCTGACCGACCGTCACGGCGCCTTCCTGGCCCAACTCGCCGGCGGCGCCGAGGGCTATGGCTACTGGCCGGTCGACAAGATTCCGGACCGCGTGGCGGCGGCGATCCTGGCGCTGGAGGATCGGCGCTTCTGGGATCATCCCGGCATCGACCCGCTCGCCATCCTGCGCGCCGCGCGCGCCAACCTCGCCGGTCCCCATCGCAGTGGCGCCTCGACGTTGGCGATGCAGCTGGCCCGCATGCAGTACCCGGCCGCCCGCGGCTATCTGGTCAAGACGGTCGAGGCCGCGACAGCGCTGCTCATGACCGCCCGCTACGGCAGGCTGGGTGTGTTCGAGCAATATCTCCGCCTGGTGCCGCTCGGCCAGAACAGCCACGGCATCGCCCATGCCGCGCGCTGGTACTTCAACAAGCCGGTCGAAGATCTAAGCTGGGCCGAGATCGCCTTTCTTTCGGCTATCCCGCAATCGCCCTCGGCCGACAATCCCGGCAGCGAGCGCGGCCGGGAACGCATCGTCGAGCGCGGCGGCAAGGCGCTCGCCCGGCTGCGCGAGCAGGGCGTCATCGACGATACCGAGCTGGCACAAGCGCGGCTCGACCTCGCCGACCTGCGGCCGCGCACCTATCCGACCCGGCCGCCCGAGGCGCTGCACGCCATCCTGCACATCGCGGATCTTGCCAAGGCCGGACCGCCGATCGAGCAGATCCGCAGCACGCTGGATCTCGGGCTGCAGCGCCTCGCCGCCAAGCTGGCGCGCGAACGGCTCGCCACGCTCCGGGCCGAGGGCGCCCAGCAGCTCGCCCTCATCATCGCCGACCGGTCGAGCCGCGAAGTGCTGGCGATGGTGGGCTCCGACCGCTACGGCCCCGCCGATGCCGGCCAGATCGACTATGCGCTCAGGACGCGTTCGCCCGGCAGCACGCTCAAGCCTTTCATCTTCGCCGAGGCGCTGGAGGATGGCGCGATCGCGCCCTCGACCATCCTCAACGACACGCCCGACAACGGCACCGGCATCGACAATGCCGATCGCCGGTTCCTCGGCCCCCTGCTGCCGCGCCAGGCGCTCGGCAATTCGCGCAACGTCCCGGCCGCCTCGCTGGTGCGGCTGAACGGGCTCGACCGGACCTACTGGTTCCTCGCTAATCTCGGCCTGCATGACGAGGCGCGGCCGGCCGACCGCTACGGGCTCACGCTCTCGGTCGGCGGCCTGCCGACGGCGCTCGACCGGCTCGTCACCGCCTATGGCGCCATCGCTAATGATGGCGAGCTCGCGCCCCTGCGCTGGTATCGCGACCAAACGCTGCCGGCGCCTCGCCAGGTGCTCGGCGCCGACACGGCCCGCATCGTCACCGCCTTCCTGGCCGATCCGATGGCGCGGCTGCCGAGCTTCGCCCGGATGGGCTCGACCGAATATCCGTTTCCGGTCGCGATCAAGACCGGCACCAGCCAGGGCTATCGCGACGCCTGGGTCGCGGCCTTCACCGAGCGCTATCTGATCGGCGTCTGGGTCGGACGGCCCGACGGGCGGCCGATGGCCGGGCTCAGCGGCGCTTCCAGTGCCGCGCTCGTCGCCCGCGACCTGCTGACGGCGCTGCACGAGCAGGATATGGACGGCATGGCGGACGGTGCCTTCAAGCCGCCGCAAGGGCTGCGCGCGGTGGCGCTGTGCGCGGCGACCGGCCTGCCGAGCGACGGCGGCTGCGCGCGGGAGCTGACCGAATATGTCTCGGCCGTGCCCGTGCCAGGGCTGCCGCCGCGCGAGGCATCGAGGCGGCTGCGCATCGTCGCCCCCTTGAACCACACGAGCTTCATCCGCAATCCGGAAGCACCGCCGGGCAGCGCCTTCCTGCCGCTGCGCGTCGGACCCGAGGCGGGTGACGGCCAGATCGTCTGGTATGTCGACGGCCGGCCTTACCGGACCGCCGGCACCGCCGAGACCGTGCGCTGGCCGGTCGAGCCCGGCCGGCACAGGATCGAGGCGCGCCCGGCCTTCGGCGAAGGTGGAGCCGCACCGGTCGAGGTCACGATCCAGTAGGGCCGGTACCGCTCAGCGGCGAGCGAGGGCCGCGTCGATATGGCGGGCGAGCTCGGTCAGGCGATAGGGCTTGCGCACCAGCGCCAGCCCGTCGAGCCGCGCCAGCAGATCGGCGTCGGCATAACCCGTCACCATGATGATGCTGAGATCGGGCCGGTCATGGCTGACCGTCCGCGCCAGCTCCAGCCCGGTCATGCCCGGCATGGCGTAATCCACGATCATGAGATCGATCCGCTCGCGGCCGGGCGCGAAATAGTTGAGCGCGGTCCGGCCATCGGGCGCATCGACCACGCGATGGCCGAGCGTTTCGAGCTGCGCCGTCAGCACCTCGCGCACATCCTCCTGATCATCGACCACGAGCACCATGGCGGCTCCCTGGCGCCGCGCGCCCTCTTCCTCGCTTGCCGCCGGCTTCTCCGTGTCGCCGACGGTGCGCGGCAGATAGATCTGCACCTCGGTCCCTTCGCCCAGCCGGCTCAGCAGCCGCACCGTGCCGCCGGATTGATGCGCCAAGCCATGGATCTGGCTGAGGCCGAGGCCGGAGCCCTTGCCCGGCTCCTTGGTCGTGAAGAACGGCTCGAAGGCGCGGGCGAGCACCTCGGCGCTCATGCCGGTGCCGGTGTCGGCCACCGACAGCACGACATATTCGCCCGGCACCAGATCGGCCAGCCCGTCGCCCGCCGCCACCCAGGCGTTGCGCGTGCGGATCAGCACGCTGCCGCCCGACGGCATGGCGTCCCGCGCATTGATCGCCAAATTGAGCAGCACCAGCTCCATCTGCGTCGGATCGACCAGGGCGGCCAGCAGGTCGGGCGCCAAATCCGTCCGCACCTGGATCTTGCTGCCGAGCGTGCGGCCGAGCATCTCGACCAGCCCGCGAACGATGATGTTGAGATCGACCGGCTTCGGCTCCAGCCGCTGCTTGCGCGCATAGGCCAGCAGCTGCTCGATCAGCTTGGCGCCCCGTTCCGCCGAGCGCAGGGCAGAATCGATCAGCCTTTCGAGGTTGCGGTCCTTGGCGTTGGCCCGGATCAAATCGAGATTGCCGGTGATCGACGCCAGCACATTGTTGAAATCATGGGCGACCCCGCCGGTGAGCTGGCCGATGGTTTCGAGCTTCTGAGCCTGCAGCAGCGCCGATTGCGCCTGCTCGCTCTCCGTGACCGCCTGCTCGACCCGCTCCTCGAGCGTGGCCGCGAGCGCGCGCAGCTCGTCCTCGGCGCGGCGGCGCGCGGTGACATCGGGAAAGACGCAGAGCACGCCGGTGATGCGCCCATCCTCCGCGCGCAGCGGCACCGCGCTGACCGAGACCACGACCCGCTCGCCGCTGCGCGGATCGACCGAGGCGATCTCGTAGCCGGACACCGTCTCGCCGCGAAGCGCACGCGCGATCGGAAATTGGTCGGGCGGGATCGGCTCGCCCTCGGGCGTGGTCCGGATGATCTCGGCCGAAAGATAGAATCGGCCCTCCGCCTCGGTCCGGCCGATGCGCAGCAACCGTTCCGCTGCCGGATTGACGAAGGTGACGTTGCCGCCGACCGACAGCTCGATGATCCCGATCGGCGTCACTTCCAGAAGGCGCGCCAGCCGCTCCTGGCTGTCTCGGAGCGTCTGGTCGGTCCGCATGCGCTCCATTTCCTCAGCCTCGGCCGCCGCCCGGATCGCCGCATTGCGCGAGGCCCGTTCGAGCGCCAACCCGACCCGCGCCTCCAGCTCCGCGTCGGCGAAGGGAAGTGCGAGGAAATCATCGATCGCGGCACGGCCGATCTCGTCGCCGGTCGGCTGGCGCAGCAGGATGAGCGGCGACGACGGCACCGCGCGGAAATCGCGATCACTAAGGATGAGATCGCAAGCCGAAGCCTCGGGCGGCTCGGCAAAGGACTCGACCCGATGGCGCGCAGCAAGCAGGGCCGACAGCCGCGCGCGCAGGGCGGTATCTTCATGGACAACGAGCAGCCGTGGCGGATTTGCCGTGTTCGGCTCCGATGATGCCACCAGCACCTCACCCTTCAAGACCACCCCGTGCGGCCGCATGGACGGACGAAGCGGATTTGCCTCGGTCGTTCGACGAACGCTAGAGCGGCCAAGTTTCCTCGATATAAATTACTCTCGCCTCGGATGCAGCGATATTCGGTCAGCCGGCCAGCAGCGGCGCCAGGAAAGCGCGCAGATCGTCGGCCAGCAGATGCGGCTGCTCCCAGGCGGCGAAATGGCCACCTCTCGGCATCTCCGTCCAGCGCCGGATGCCGGTATAGACCCGCTCGACCCAATGACGCGGCGGCATGCCGATCTCACGCGGAAAATGGGCGATCGCCGTCGGCACGGCGATCCGGTCGCCGGGCGCGAAATGCGGGGGATGCTCGCGGATCTCCCGGTAGAGACGAAAGGATGAGGCGATCGTGCGCGTGAACCAATAGATCGAGATGTTGGTCAAAAGCTCGTCCTTGTCGAAGACGCTTTCGACATCGCCGCCGCAGTCGCTCCAATTTCGGAACTTCTCCACGATCCAGGCGGCAAGGCCGACCGGTGAATCCATCATGGCGTAGCCCAGCGTTTGCGGGCGCGTCGCCTGGATGTGCGCGTAACCCCCCTTCGCTGTCGAGCCAGTCGGCGCGTTGCGCCAGCCATGCGCGTTCCTCATCGAGCATATCCTCGGTCGCACCGAGCGGCGGCCGGTAGGCGCCTGGAACATAGTTGAGATGAATGCCGATCAGTCGGTCGGCGTGGCGGAAGCCGAGCCAGCTCGTGACCGCGGCACCATGATCGCCGCCCTGCGCCGCGAAGCGCTCATAGCCGAGGCGGCTCATGAGCTCGGCCCAGAGCGAGGCGATCGCGGGCACGCCCATGCCTGTCCGGCGCGGCCGATCGGAGAAGCCGTAGCCGGGCAGCGAGGGCACCACGACATCGAAGGTAAGATCGCGATCACCGGCCGTTTGAGCAGCGCCGGTCAGAAGCGGGATGATCTTCGCCATCTCGGCGATGCTGCCGGGCCAGCCATGGGTCAGGATCAGCGGCACGCCTCGGCCCCGCTGCGCCCGCTCATGGATGAAATGGACACGTTGGCCATCGATGTCGGTCGTGAATTGCGCGAAGCCGTTCAATCGCCGCTCGGCCGCGCGCCAATCGAAGCCGTCCCGCCAATGATCCATGAGGCCGCGCAGATAGGTGATGTCGGTGCCGTGCTCCCAGCCGACATCCTCGGGCTGATCCGGCCAGCGCGTCCGCCGGAGCCGTTCCTTGAGATCCTCGACATCCGCCTCGGGCACGGCCATGCGGAACGGCTCGATCGACATGGCTATTCGCCCAGCCGGCGCAGCATGCCGACCAGTCCGGGCCAGCGGACCTCCGCGCGGAACTCGATCAGCGTATCGGCGTACCGGATCGTCTCCATATGCCTGAGCGGATACCAGTCCTGAGGCGGCGCGTCGTCGGTCATGCCGATACGGTTCCGGGACACAGCCGAGTTGTCAAGCCGATGCACGCACGGGATGGTTTGGGACCTTTCCCGCGCCAGCGCGTTCCCCGGCATCATCCCCGGCGCCCGGAAACCCCATGGCCGCAAATCCGAAGACCGAAAGCAACCGTTGCGCGATCTCGCTCGACGCCGTGAATTTCCTGCTGGCCGACGTCCGCGGCGCGCTCGGCCCCTTTCTCAACGTCTTTCTGGTGACCGAGCTGCATTGGAGCCAGTCCGAGGTCGGTCTGATGACGACCACCGGCGGCCTCGTCGGCATCGCCTGCCAGACTCCGATCGGGGCCGCGATCGACGAGACACGCGCCAAACGGGGCGCGATCGTGCTCGCGGCGGCCATGCTCGCCATCTGCGCCACCGTCATCTTCGCCCTGCCCCGCTTCTGGCCGGTGGCGATCGCGAACGGCATCATGGCGGTCGTGGGTGATGTATTCGGCCCGGCGGTCGCGGCCCTGACGCTCGGCCTCTATGCGCGCGAGCGGTTGGCCCGACGGATGGGACGGAACTCGGCCTTCGACCATGCCGGCAATGTCGCAATCGCGCTCGCGGCCGGCGCCGTAGGCTATGTCTTCTCGCAGCGCGCCGTGTTCCTGCTGGTGCCGCTGGCGGCACTGCTCGCCTCGATCGCGGTACTGTCGATCCCGGCCCGCGCCATCGATCTCGACCGGGCGCGCGATGCCGAAAGCGGGACCGACCATGCCGGCTTCGGCATCCTGATCCAATGCCGCCCGCTGATGATCTTCGGCCTGTGCGTGATGCTGTTCCATCTCGCCAACGCGCCGCTGCTGCCGCTGGTCGGGCAGAAGTTAGCGCAGGCCCATCCGAAGGAAGCGACGGCGATGATGTCCGCCTGCATCGTCGCCGCCCAGCTCGTGATGCTGCCGATCGCCTTGCTGGTCGGGCGCACGGCCGATCGCTGGGGACGGAAGCCGCTGTTCCTGGCCGGCTTCGCCATCCTGCCGATCCGCGCCGTGCTCTACACGATGTCGGACGAGACCGCCTGGCTGATCGGCGTGCAGCTCCTCGACGGCGTCGGTGCCGGAATCTTCGGCGCCTTGGCGCCGCTCGTCATCGCCGACATCATGCGCGGCACCGGCCGCTATAATCTGGCGCAAGGTGCCGTCGCCACCATGCAAGGGATCGGCGCCTCGCTAAGCGGCCTCGCCTCGGGCGAGATCGTCGATCATCTGGGCTACAGCGCCGCCTTCCTCGCCTCGGGCGGCGTGGCACTCGTCGCAGTACTGATCTTCGCCTGGCAGATGCCCGAGACCGCCGACGGCAAGATTGCCGCACCGGCCCGGCGAGCGATCGAAGAGGTTCGATAAGACGCGCCCTCTCCGCTATATCCGTCCAGCTATATCGTTATAGGACGGAGATATTTGATGCGCTTCTTGATGTCGACCTTGGCCGTGATAGCGGCCGGACTGGCCACCCCGCTCGGAGCCGTGGCCGCGACCATTTCCTTTACCGAAGACCCCGCCGAGACGGCGCCGATCGCTGTCTCGACCGACCTCGCCGGGGCGACGATCGATACATCGCTCGGCCGGGCAACCGTCAGCATCGGCAGCCTGACCGGCCAGAGCACCTCGCTGCTCGATATCGCGCTGGTCCAGCCCGGCACGGCCTCCCAGACCGGCGGCGGCAAGGGCGTCGCCGATATCCTGCAGTTGCTGAGCTTCATCTCGAACGGCAATGTCGTCGGCTTCGAGGCGATATACCTGTCGGACGAGGGCGGCCAAGGTTTGGCCAACCCCGGCTTTCCGGGGAATCCGACCTTCTGCTCGACGATGCCGGTCAACGAGCCCGTCTGTGCGCCGGGGCAGCCCAACAGCGAGTTCATCAAGACCGGAGCGCCATTGAGTTTCGACGAAGCGCTGACCTTGCCCGGTATCGACGGCTTGACCGATATCGCCGTGACCGTCCAATCGCCGCTGCAGGATTTGCCAGTTCCCGAAGCGCCGGCCTGGACGCTGCTTGCGGCCGGCCTCGCGGCGATCGCCGCCATGGCAAGCCTCTCGCCGCGACGCACGGGCCGGCTCGTTGCTGAAGCAGTTGGTCAGCGAGGCTGAGTCGAAGGGGGAAACAGAGCGGGCGCTTCCGGTGCCGGAGCGTCCGCCTCGACCATCTTGAGTCGGCTCGGCTGCAACTCTCCGGCCCGTTCGAGCACGGGATAGGCGACCGAGCAGATGTGCGAATGGATCCGCTTCAAATCGCGCAGGATGTCGAGATGGAGCGAGCTCGATTCGATGCTTTCCGGCCGGCCGTCGCGCAGCCGCGCCAGATGGCTTTCGGCGGCGGCGAACTCGGCGGCGCGGAGCTGCGCCTTCTCGGCGATGAGCTGGCGCGCGATGCGGACATCGCCCGACATGAAGACGCTGAAGGCGAGCTTGAGATTGTCCATCACCTCCTGATGGATCGCCAGCAGCTCGGCCTCGCCCTCCTTGGAGAAGGCGAGCTTGCGCCTGATCTTCTTCGCCGCCAGTTCCATCAAATTCTTGTCGATGATGTCGCCGACATGCTCGAGATTGATCGAGAAGGAGATGACCTCCATCGCCCGATGGCCGTCTCGATCGTCGAGGCTCTCCCGCGTGATCCGGGTGACATAGAGCTTCACCGCCTCGTCGAGCTTGTCGACGGCATTGTCCATCCGGCAGATCTCGCCCACGAGCTTGCGGTCGTCGGTCATGAGCGCGGTCATGGTCTGGCGCAGCATATCCTCGACGATATCGCCGATGTGGAGTGTCTCGCGCGCGGCGCAATCGAGCGCCACGGCGGGAGCGCTCATCGCCGATTCATCGAGATAGAGCGGCGTCGCGAGATCGGTCCGCCGCTTCCGCTCCGGCAGGAAGCGGGTCAGGAGCGAGGCCATGGCATCGAGCGGCAGGATGAACAGCAGCGCCAGCGCCAGATTGAAGGCGACATGGAAATAGGCAGCCATCCGCGCCACGTTGGGCTCGATCCGCTGGAGTTCCTGGGCGATCGGATGCAGGAACGGCAGCACGATGACGCAGCCGATGACGCGATTGACCAAGTTGCCGACCGGCAGGCGCCGGCTCGCCGGATTGCCGGGCTGGCCGCTTTCCAGCAGCGGATTGACGGCACTGCCGAGATTGGCACCGATCACCAGCGCCATTGCCGCCTCCGGCGTCACGAAATTCGCATAGGCGAGCGACATGACCAGCAGCACCACGGTGACGCTCGAATGCGCGGCCCAGGTCAGCAAGGCCGCCAGGAACACGCAGAGCAGCGGCTCGCCGGTGATGGCGCCGAGCAGCGTGCGCGCCACGGGTGCCGTCTCCGCCGGGGCGAGCGTGTCGAGCAGGATGTGGAGCGCCAGCAGCATCAGCCCTAGCCCGATCGCGACGCGGCCGAGATCGCGTGTCCGCGTCTGGCCGCCGCGCCGGAAGGCGACGAGCCCCACCAGCAGCAGCACCGGGGCCGCCGGCGAAACATCGAAGGACAGGATCTGGACGATGAGCGCTGTGCCCACATTGGCGCCCAGCATGATCGCCAGCGCCGGCACCAGATCGACCGCCCCGCCGGCGGCGAAGGAGGCGGTCATGAGCCCGGTCGCGGTGCTGCTCTGCAGCAGCGCCGTGACCAGGATGCCGGCGCCGAAGGCCAGGAAACGATTGCGCAGCGCCACGGCCAGGAATCGCCTGAGATCGGAGCCGAAGGCCCTGACGACGCCGCTATGGACCATGTGCAGGCCCCAAAGCAACAGGGCCACGCCGCCGGTCAGGTCGAGCAGGATGAAGCTTCCCAAACGCCCGTTCTCCAAACGAAGAGATCAGGATGTTAGAATCGTCCAAACCCTGTCAACAAGCGAGGGCGGTACTCAGCTCCAATTGCCGCCCAGCGCCTTGTAGATATCGACGATGCCGGCATTGGCGCCGGTCTCGGCGACGCTGAGGGAATCCTCGGCGCTGAGCCGGGTACGTTCGGCATCCAGCAGCGTGAGGAAATCGATCGTTCCCTCCTTGTAGCGCAGCCGGGCGAGCTCGGCGGCGCGCCGCGAGGCCTCGACCTGCTCGGCCAGGCGGGCGATCTGGGTCTGCTGCTGGCGATAGGCGACGAGCGCCGTCTCCAGATCCTCGATCGCGCGCAGCACCGCCTGGTCGTAGGAGGCGAGGCTCTCGTCGGACTTCGCCTCCTGAGCGCGCAGCCTGGCATGGGCGCTGCCGAGATCGAGCGCCGGCCAGGTGACGCTGGGGCCGACCGACCAGGCGGCGGCGCTATGGGTGAAGAGTGCCGCGACATCGCCGGAGAGCAATCCCACGAAGCCGGTCACGTTGACGCGCGGAAAGAGATCGGCGGTGGCGACGCCGACCCGCGCCGTCTCCGCCGCCAGACGCCGCTCGGCGGCCTGGATATCGGGGCGACGGCGCAGGAAACTGCCAGCATCGCCGATCGGCAGCAGCTTGACCAGCGGCGCCGGCGGCTCGGCACGCGGAGCGACCTGGGCATCGAGTGCCCCCGGCCGCTCGCCGACCAGCACGGCGAGACGGTAATTGGCCCGCGTCTCGTCGGTGATGAACTCCGGAATGGTCGCCTGGATCGCGGCCAGCCGCGCCTTGGCGCTCTCGACATCCTCGGGATCGCCGCGCCCGATCTCGAGCCGCGTCTGGGTCAGCTTCAATGTCTCGCGTTGGGTCTGGGCGTTGTTCTCGGCGATGACCCGGCGCTCCTGCGCGCCGCGGAGCAGGAAATAGTTGCGCGCGACCTCGGCCGCGACCGTCACCTCGGCGTCGCGCAGATCTGCCTCGTTGGCCTCGGCATCGGCATCGGCCGCCTCGACGCTGCGCTGAACATGGCCGAAGAGATCGATCTCCCAGGACGCGTCGAAGCCGATATCGGCGCTGCCGATCGGCACGCGGCGAGTGCCGAATCCTGGGATCTGCTCGTCGCTCCGCGTGTAGTTGGCGTCGCTGGTGATGTGCGGGAACCGGTTGAGATCGGCCTCGTCGAAGAGCGCCCGCGCCTCGCGGACCCGCGCGACCGCGGCCTTGAGGTCGAGATTGCCCTTGAGCGCGCGGCCGACCAGATCGTCGAGCACCGGATCCTGAAAGGCGTGCCACCACGCTTCCTCGGGTGCGGCCCCGCTATAAGTCTGCGGATCGGCGTTGTGGACGGCGGCCGGCGGGGTGTCCGGCAGATGATAGTCCGGACCGACGGCGCAGGAAGCGGCGATGAGCGAGACGCCCGCGACCAGGCCGAGACGGAAGATGTTCATGGCAGCTCTCAAGCTTGCGAGTGGTGATGGGCGATGGGGGCCGCTTGCGTGGCGGCGGCAGCCTTGCGGCGGCCGTCCGGGATCAGCCGGCGGATCGTCCAATAGAAGACCGGCGTCAGGACGAGACCGAACAGGGTCACGCCGAGCATGCCGGAGAACACGGCGACACCCATGGCGCGGCGCATCTCGGATCCGGCGCCCTCGGACAGGACCAGCGGCGCCACGCCCATGATGAAGGCGATCGAGGTCATCAGGATCGGCCGCAGGCGAAGCCGGCAGGCTTCGAGCACGGCATGGAGCAGCGTGTCGCCCTCCATCTCGCGCTCGCGGGCGAACTCGACGATCAGGATCGCGTTCTTGCAGGCGAGCCCCACCAGCACGATCAGGCCGATCTGGGTGAAGATGTTGTTGTCGCCCTGCGAGATCTGGACGCCGGCCAAGGCCGAGAACAGGCACATCGGCACGATCAGGATGACTACGAGCGGCAGGCTCCAGCTCTCATACTGGGCGACCAGCACGAGGAAGGCCAGGAGCACGCAGATCGGGAACACGTAGATCGCGGTATTGCCGGCCAGGATCTGCTGATACGTCAGTTCGGTCCATTCGAAGCTCATGCCGTTCGGCAGCTCCTCATGGGCGATGCGTTCGAGGGCTGCCTGCGCCTGACCTGTGCTGAAGCCCGCCGCCGGACCGCCATTGATCTCGGCGGTGAGGTCGCCGTTATAGTGCGAGGTACGCTCCGGCCCGGTCGTCTCATGCGTGGTGACGAAGGCGCCGAGCGGGATCATCTGCCCCGCGGCATTGCGCGTCTGCAGCTTCAGCACATCCTCGGGCTGCAGACGGAAATGCTGGTCGGCCTGGACATTGACCTCGTAGGTTCGTCCGAACCGATTGAAATCGTTGACATAGAGCGAGCCCAGATAGACCTGCATGGTCTCGAACAGGTCGGTGAGCGAGACGCCCTGCGCCCGCGCCTTCTCGCGATTCACATCGGCTTGGATCTTGGGCACGCCGATCTGGTAGCTGGAGAAGATGCCGGCGAGGCTCGGATCCTGCCGCGCCTTGGCCATCACCGCCTGCGTCGCCTTGTAGACCGCGTCGGGCCCGAGCCCGGCATGGTCCTCGATCTGCATGCGGAAGCCGCCGATGCTGCCCAGGCCCTGCACCGCCGGCGGCGGGAAGACCAGCACGACGCCGTCGGTGATCGCGGCATATTCCTTGGTCAGCGTCTGGGTCAGCGCCGCCATCGACAGTTTCGGATCGCGCCGATTGTCGAAATTATCGAGCACCGCGAAGACGATGCCTGAATTGGGGCTGTTGACGAAGCCGTTGATCGAGAGGCCCGGGAAGGCAACCGCATGGGCGATGCCGGGCGTGTGGAGGGCAATGTCGCTCATCCGGCGAATGACCGCCTCGGTCCGGTCGAGCGTGGCCGCGTCGGGCAGCTGTACCGCCGAGACCAGATAGAGCTTGTCCTGCTGCGGCACGAAGCCGGTCGGCGTGCGCACGAAGCCCAGCCCGGTCAGCACCAGCAGCCCGCCATAGATGACGAGCGCGATGCTCGACCGCCCGAGCAGCTTCGAGACGCGGCTGACATAGCCATGGGACGCCCAGGCGAAAGCGCGGTTGAACGGCCGGAAGAACCAGCCGAGCAGCTTGTCGAGCAGCCGTTCAAACGCGTCCTTGGGGGCACCATGCGACTTCAGCAGCACGGCGGCCAGCGCCGGCGATAAGGTCAGCGAGTTGAAAGCGGAAATCACCGTGCTGATCGCGATGGTGAGCGCGAACTGGCGATAGAACAGGCCGGTCAGGCCGCTGATGAAGGCGGTCGGAACGAACACCGCACACAGCACGAGCGCCGTCGAGACGATCGGCCCCGTCACCTCGGTCATCGCCTTGCGCGCCGCAGCGGCCGGTTCGAGCCCGAGCTCGATGTTGCGCTCGACATTCTCGACCACGACGATGGCGTCGTCGACGACGATGCCGATGGCCAGCACCAGGCCGAAGAGCGTCAGCGCATTGAGGCCGAAGCCCATCAGCAGCATGATGGCGAAGGTGCCGATGAGCGAGACGGGCACGGCGATCAGCGGAATGATCGACGCGCGCCAGCCCTGCAGGAAGACGACGACCACCAGCACGACGAGGGCGATCGCCTCGAACAGCGTATGGATGACGGCGCTGATCGATTCCTTGACGAAGCCGGTCGTGTCATAGGCGATCTGGTAGTCGACGCCGGGCGGGAAATCCTTCTTCAGCAGCTCCATTTCCTTATGGACGGCATCGGCCATCTGGAGCGCATTCGAACCCGGACGCTGGAAGATCGGCAGGGCGATCGCCGATTTGTTGTCGAGCAGCGAGCGCAGCGCGTAGCTGTCGGAGCCGAGCTCGATCCGCGCCACGTCGCGCAGATGGCTGATCTCGCCATTGCTGCCGGCGCGGATGATGATGTCGCCGAACTCCTCCTCGGTGGTGAGGCGGCCTTGCGTGTTGATCGAGAGCTGGAACTCGGCCTGGCCGGGCGCCGGCGGGGCGCCGAGCTGGCCGGCGGCGACCTGGACGTTCTGCTCGCGCAAGGCCGCGACCACATCGCCCGCGGTCATGCTGCGCGAGGCGAGCTTTTCCGGATCGAGCCAGACGCGCAGCGAGTAAGGGCCGGTGCCATACATCTGCACATCGCCCACGCCATAGACGCGCGCCAGCGGGTCCTTCACATGGAGCTGCGCATAGCTCGCCAGATAGAGCATGTCATAGCGGTCGTCGGGCGAGGTCAGATGCACGACCATGATCAGGCTGGGCGAGGCCTTGGTCGTGGTGACGCCGACGCGCTGCACCTCCTGCGGCAGACGCGCCAGCACCTGCGAGACGCGGTTCTGCACCAGCACCTGCGCCTTGTCGCCGTCGGTGCCGAGCGCGAAGGTGATGGTCAGCGTCATGACGCCGTCCGAGGTCGCCTGCGACGACTGGTAGAGCATGCCCTCGACGCCGTTGATCGACTGTTCCAGCGGCGAGGCCACGGTCTCGGCGATCACCGACGGATCGGCGCCGGCATAGGTCGTCCGCACGATGACGGTGGGCGGCACCACTTCGGGATATTCGCCGATCGGCAATTGCGGCAGGGCCACGAGGCCGGCGATGAAGATGACCATGGACAGGACCGCGGCAAAGCGCGGCCGGTCCACGAAAAACTTGGAGAAGTTCATGGCTCTGCTTTCCGGAGGAAGCGTTTTGTTCGGTATGGTCGGGGCGGCCTGACGGCCGCGCCCGTTACGGTTCGAGCGCGGCCGCGACCTGGGGAGCCTTCGCGGCGACGGTCGTGACCTTGTCGCCCGACTTCACCTTCTGGAGGCCACTCACCACGACCATGTCGCCCTGCTTCAGGCCCGAGGTGACGATGCGCGTATCGCCAAGCGTGGCACCCAGCGTCACCGGCCGATACTCGACCGTGCTATCGGCATTCACCACCAGCACGAAGCGCTTGCCGAGATCGGTGCCGAGCGCGCGCTCCGGCGCCAGCGCCACCGTCTCCGCATCGTCGCTCAACAAGCGGATGCGGGCGAACAGGCCCGGCGTAAGCTTGCCGCCCTCATCGTCGAAAATGGCGCGGCCATTGATCGTGCCGCTCTTGGAATCGACGGCATTGTCGAGGAAGTGCAGCTTGCCGCGATGCGGGAAACCTTCCTCGTCCATGAGGCCGAGCTCGACCGGCGCCGGCTTGCCGCGCTGGGCGGCGGCGTATTTCAGATAGGTCTGCTCGTCGGTATTGAAGGTGGCGTAGATCGCTCCGTCCGAGACGACTGTCGTCAGCAGATCCGAGGTCGTCACCAGATTGCCGCGGGTGATCATCGCCTTGGAAACCCGCCCGTCGATCGGCGAGATGACGCGGGTGAATTCGAGATTGAGCTGAGCCGAACGCAAGGCTGCCTGGGCGGCCGACATGTCGGCCTTGGCCGAGGCCGCTTCGGCTTCGAGCCGCTCGAACTCGCTGCGGGCGACGGCATTCTCCTTGATCAGCCGCTGGCCGCGCTCATTGTCGGCATTGGCCAGCACGGAGCGGGCTCGGCTGCGCTCGACCTCGGCGGTCAGGCGGTCGACCTCGGCCTGGAACGGCCGGGGATCGATCTGGAACAGCACCTCGCCCTGCTTGACCCGGGCACCTTCCTGAAAGCGGACGGCATCGATGAAGCCGCCGACACGCGGCCGGACGCCGACGGAATCGATCGCTTCCAGATGACCGGTAACATCGTCCCACTGGCGCAGCGCCTTGAACGTGACCGGTGCCACCTCGACCGTCGTCGGCGGCGGTGGGGCCGCCTGGGAATGCGCCTCCTCGCCGCAACCGGCGAGAAACAGCACCATCGTCAATGCGGCAAGGCTTGAAGCGGCAAAGTGAATGCGCATGGCAGATCCCTGTCGCCCCCTCGAACAAGGCGGGCGCCTATGAGTGACTTAAAGATATCGACCGGCGATGCCCCCGCCCGGCGCGCCATCGCGCCAAGCCGATCCGGCACTGCGATCTCCATCGACGTGAATGGGCCCGGCGAGGTGACGGCGACGTAGTCGCCCGCACATGATCCGCGGACCCCGGCAGCCCCGTCTCGCGCGCTTGGACAGAGCGCATCTCGTCCGGACCGATAGGCTACCATTCGGTATTGTATCGAAAGGTACGTTACGGCATGATCTACGTCAAGAGCGTTCCCTATCGCTTGGTATAAAAACGCCGGCGTGCGACGGGAAAAGCGTCTGAAACCTTGTGGAAAACCATGCTAACAGATTGCTGCCAAAGGCGTTCGTGAAGGCCTTATTACCGCCCCTGGACGTCGGGGGATAGGCTGTTTATATATCGATCGGTAAAAAACCAGAAGGCCATTGCGATGGGACGCCCACGCGAGTTCGATGTCGATCATGCCTTGGATTGCGCGCTGGAGCTGTTCTGGCGCAAAGGCTATGAGGGCACCTCGCTCTCCGACCTGACCGACGCCATGGGCATCACGCGCCCGAGCCTTTACGCGACCTACGGCAACAAGGAAGAGCTCTTCCGCAAGGTGCTCGACCGCTACGACGACACCTGCATGAGCTTTACCCGCGAAGCGCTGGAGGAGCCGACCGCGCGGGCCGTGGTCGTGAAGCTGCTCTATGGCTATGCCGACGCGCAGACCGACCCCCAGCATGCGCCGGGCTGCCTCGGCACCAGCGGCGCGCTCGCCTGCTCCGACGAAGCCGAGCCGATCCGCCAGGAGCTGATCGGGCGCCGCATCGCCGGCGAAGCCGCCCTGTGTCGCCGTCTGGAGCAAGCGAAGCTGGACGGCGATCTGCCGCCCACCGCCGATCCCACCAACCTCGCCCGCTATGTCATGACTTTCGCTCAAGGCATGGCCGTGCAAGCCGCTTCGGGTGCCGATCGCGAGGCGCTTTATCAGCTCTGCGACACGGTATTGCTGGCCTGGCCATCCCACTGACGAGACCGGCTAAGGATCTTCGATACAACTCTTAATCGTATATTATCAAGATATCAATATTGGAGTTGTCATTACCAGGGTAGTTCATTATAATCATTCCAGCGGAGGGGTCCATCAACTGTAGCCAGGCGCAGCAATGCTTGCGCTGGCAGGGGGATGATATGACTTCAAAGCACGGCAATCTTCCACGAGGCCTTGTCGCCGCCGGTACCGACCTTAATTTCCGAGGCCGGTTCGGACGGATGTTCCCGCATCTGACACCAGCCCGCTTCGGCCAGAATGATACCGAGGAGCAGCAGAATCTCGGCAAGCTGGCTACGGCCATGGTCTCGTCCTTCGACGCGCCCAAGGACGGCGCCGACGGCGAGGAGAGCGGCATTCCCGCGCTCTACACTTATTTCGGCCAATTCATCGATCATGACCTGACCTTCGATCCGGATTCGAGCTTCCAGAAGCAGAAGGACCCGAAGGCGACGATCGATTTCCGCACGCCGGCCTTCGATCTCGACAATGTCTATGGTCGCGGCCCGAACGATCAGCCCTACATGTATGCGGGCGACGGCAAGACGTTCCTGCTGGGCGATCCGCTGACGCTGGGTACGACTAGCGCCTGGGACTTGCAGCGGAACGGGACCGGCCGCGCGCTCATCGGCGATCCCCGCAACGACGAGAACACCATCGTCTCGCAGCTCCAGGGCCTGGCGCTGCGCTTCCATAACCGTGTCGTCCAGAACCATCCGGATCTGAGCTTCGAGGCGATCCAGGAGATCGTTCGCTTCCACTATCAATATCTGGTGGTCAACGACTTCCTGCCGCGCATCATCAGCGCCCCCGTGCTGAACGGGCTCAAGAGCAACGGCCTGCCGGATCAGGCGAAGCTGAAATTCTTCACCGATCTGAACAATCCCTACCCCTTCATGCCGGTCGAGTTCTCCACGGCCGCCTATCGCCTTGGCCATTCGATGGTGCGGCCGGGCTATCGGCTGAACGACGCGACGCTGATGCCGATCTTCCCGCTGCCGCCGGCCCAGGCACCGGGGTTCCCCGAAGGCCTGACCGGCTTCCGCAAGATGACGCAGGATTGGGGCATCGATTGGGGCCGGCTCATCGATCTCGACACGCGCAGCTACGGCTCCATGACGCTCGACGGCGCCAATCAGGTCGCGAACTTCAATCGGCTGCAGCTCGCCTATCGGATCGACACCGCGCTGGTCGATCCGCTCGGCAGCTTGCCGGCATCCGTGGCCAGCAACCCGCCCCCCTCGCTCGCATTCCGCAACCTGCTGCGCGGCCGGGAATTCAACCTGCCCTCGGGCCAATCGGTCGCGGAAGCGATGAGTGTACCGGCGCTCCAGGACAATCAGATCCTCATCGGACAGGGCGTCGACACTCCCGACGCGCCGTTGCCCAACATCGTCTCGGTCGGCGGCCCCGCCTTCACCAACAACTGCCCGCTCTGGACCTATGTCCTGGCCGAAGCGATGCAGAACAAGACGGTCATGACCACGCCCACCACGGAATCGGTCCAGATCACCACGCCGCAGCTCGGACCCGTCGGCGGCCGGCTCGTGGCCGAGGTGTTCTATGGCCTGCTCTTCGCCGATCCGGGCTCCTATCTCAGCAAGAACCCGCATTGGACGCCGCCCGGCTGGGGGCAAGACTTCACGCTGAAATCCTTCGTGAAGTTCGCGCTCGGCCTGTAGAGGACAGTGTGCGGCCGGCAACGGCCGCACACCTTCACGCGAGCTTGGTCGCGATATTGACGATCGTGTCCGCGGTCGAGGCGATGCCGGCGATCACCACGCCGAGCTTGGTCGCGCCCGCCGTGCGTCCGAGCGCCTTGCCCTGCATGGCGTCATAGGTGGCGCAGCGTGCCTTGTAGACATCGTAGAACTGATCGTTCGACTTGCTTTCCGCCTGCAGCTCGTTGATCTTGTTCAAAAGATCGGTCACCGATTTTTCCATCAGCTTCAGCTGCTGCCCGGTCTTGTCGTCGATCTGCTTCGGCGCCTTGCCGATCTCCCGCATGAGATCCTGCGCCTTGCTCCACAGCTTCTCGGCTGATTTGTCCTTCATGCCGTTCTTGGCGTTGTACTCCTTGAGCTGATCCTCGAGCTTGCCGATGCTCTTGACGAAGGGTGCCCCCAGCGCCGCCGCCAGCTCCTTGCCGAGCTTGCCCGCCGTCAGCTTCCTGTCGGTCCAGCGGTCGGCCAGCCCCTTGTCGCTGTCGATGATCTCCTTTTCGACCTTCTCGATCTCGCGCACATACTGGCGAATCTCGCTGGCCATCGAGACGAGCGTCTTGGCGGTGCCGAGCAGCGTCACGGCGAGCGTGCCCATGGAGAGGGCTGCCGAGGTCACGGAGGCCGCGACCGAGATGGTGCCGAGCGCCATCTTGAAGCCGAACGCGATCTTGTAGCTGCTCAGATCCTTGCTCTTGGCGGTCTGCTTGTTCCATTCGCCGAGCGCCGCCTTGGCAATGACGCCGCCCTGAGCATCGACGATGTCGCCGCAGACCTTGTTCAGCGTCTTGGCCCGATCCTGCGCCTCGCGGACATCGACCGGCGGGCTCTTCTCGTAGCGCTGATCGAGATCCTCGATCGCCGACTGGACCGTGTCCTTGAGCTTCTTGAGCTGGTTGGCGGCGACCTCGATCACCTTCTGGCCGACGATCTTCTCGTCCTTGAGCGCCTTTTCGAGGCCGGCGGGCGGGCTCTTGATCAGCACCGTCACCTGCATCTTGGGCACGACGAGGTTTTTGACCTTCAAGCCGGCAGCGAGATCGAAATCCGAGATGAGCGTAAGATCGGCCATGTGCTTGTCCCCGACGGAACGGCCCCCCGCGGACCGCCAGATAGAGCGCCAGACTGGTCCCAACCTTTCCTGCTGGCAAGGCGCGGCCCGGCCGAGAGCGACGGTTTTGACGGATTGTCCCGTCGCCTTTGACGGATCTGCCCGGCGCGTCCTGCTATTGTCCTGATAGTATCCGGTTGCGATCGAAGAGGGAGGCATGGTGAGCCAGGGGGATTTGTTCCTGGGCGTCGATGGCGGCGGGACCGGCTGCCGCGCGCGGCTGGTCGACGCCGCCGGCAACCGCCTGGGCGAAGGCAAGGGCGGTCCGGCCAATATCCGGCTGAGCCTGGAGGTGAGCTGGGGCCAGATCCTGGCGGCGATGGACCAGGCGCTGGGCCGGGCCGGCCTCGATCGCGACGCCCTGCCGCGCATTCATGCCGGCCTCGGCCTCGCCGGCATCACCGGGCCGGCTGATTCCGCACGGGTCGCGAGCGCAGCACCGCCCTTCGCCAGCATCGCCGCCGAGACCGACTCCCACACCGCCTGCCTCGGCGCCTTCGGCGGCCAGGACGGCGCCATCCTCATCATCGGCACCGGCAGCGCCGGCTACGCGTTCGTCGGCGGGCAATCGCATCAGGTCGGCGGCTGGGGCTTCGAAGTCTCGGACGATGGCAGCGGCGCCCAGATCGGACGCGAGGCGGTGCGTGCCGCACTCTGCGCCCATGATGGCCTGGGGCCGGCAAGCGGCCTCACCGGCGCCGTCATGACCCGGCTCGGCGGCCATCCGGCCGAGATCGTCGCCTGGGTCAATGGCGCCCGCCCGGCCGACTACGGCAGCCTGGCACCGCTCGCCTTCGAGTGGGCAGCGACAGGCGACGCGGTCGCGATCGGCCTCATCCGCCAGGCCGCCGACCATGTCGATCATTTCGCCCGTCGGCTGACAAGGCTCGGCGCCGCCCGGATCGCGCTCATGGGCGGCCTCGCTCCCGCGCTCGGCGGCTGGCTCAGCCCCTGGCTACGCAGCCTGCTGGCCGAACCCGAGGGCGACGCCATGGACGGCGCCGTGCTGCTGGCACGCCGGACGGCCGGCCGATGATGCGCGCCTTTCCTTTCATTTCATCGAGATCAGCATGACCGAGCCTGCCCTGCCCGCCATGGCGATCGAAGCCGCCCAATCGCCGGACGCGGCGCGGCGCCAGATCGAGCGTTGCGGCCCGCGGTTCAAGATGCTGGGCGCCACGCTCCGCGCCCTGAGGCCGCGCTTCGTCGTGACCTGCGCGCGCGGCTCGTCGGACCATGCCTGCCACTATGGCAAATATCTGATCGAGACCGGCCTCGGCGTGCCGGTCGCCTCGATCGGCCCGTCGGTAGCCTCGCTCTACAATGCCTCGCTCCAGCTCGAAGGCGGGCTCTTCATCGCCGTCTCGCAATCCGGCCGCAGCCCCGATCTGCTGCGTCTGGCAGCTTCGGCCAAATCCAGCGGCGCCTTCGTGCTTTGTCTGGTCAATGACGAGGAATCGCCGCTCGCCCGCCTCGCCGACCTGTTCATCCCGCTTTGCGCCGGACGCGAAGCGAGTGTCGCCGCGACCAAATCCTACCTCATGTCCGTGCTCGCCTTCCTCCAGCTCGCAGCCTATTGGCGCGAGGATGCCGGCGCCATCGCGGCTGTGCAATCCGTGCCCGGTTGGCTCGAAGAGGCATCCCGGCTCGATTGGGGACCGGCGCTCCAGCAACTGAGTCCCCTCGCGGGATTCTATGTCGTCGGCCGCGGCCTCGGTACCGGTGCCGCGCACGAGATGGCCCTCAAATTCAAGGAAACCTGCCGGCTCCATGCCGAAGCCTTCAGCGCGGCGGAGGTCATCCATGGCCCGTTGGAGCTGGTCCGCCCCGGCTTCGGCGCGTTGGCACTGACCCAGCCGGACGAGACGCTGGCCTCCAGCCTCGACACGATCCGCCGCATGGTGGCGCTGGGCGCCACGGTGCTGAGCACCGAGGCCGGCATTCCCGGCACCGTGCCCCTGCCGGCGCTGCCCGGCCTGCCGCCGGAGGTGGCGCCGCTCGCCGCCGTGCAGAGCTTCTACATGGCGGTGCCGATGCTGGCGCGGTCACGCGGCCTCGATCCGGACGCCCCCTCCAACCTCAAGAAGGTGACGGAAACCGTCTGATGCGTCAGCTTCTGACCGGCGCAAGCCTGTTCACCGGCGAGGCCGTGCTTCATGACCACGGGCTGCTGATCGAGGATGGCCGCATCCTGGATCTGGTCGCCGATACGACCTCGGCGGACGAGATCGTCCGCCTGCCCGAGGGCAGTCTGCTGACGCCCGGCTTCATCGACACGCAGGTCAATGGCGGCGGCGGCGTGCTGTTCAACGAAGCGCCGACGGTGGCGGCGATCGAGACGATCGTGGCCGCCCATCGCCGCTTCGGCACGACCGGGCTGCTGCCGACCTTCATCACCGACGAGACGGAGAAGATGCACCGGGCGGCCGAGGCCGCAGCGCGGGCGGCCCGCCTGCCGGGAAACGGCGTCCTCGGCCTCCATCTCGAAGGCCCGTTCCTCAGCCTGGAACGGCGCGGCGTCCACAGCGCCGCCTTCGTCCGCGCGCCCGACGAAGCGGATATCGCCTTCCTCGCCGGCCTGCCTTCGACCTTTGCGGACGGCAAGGTGCTGCTGTCGCTGGCGCCGGAAATGGTGACGGATGCGGATATCCGAGCGCTGGCCGAGGCCGGGCTCATTCTCGCCGGCGCCCATTCGGCCGCCTCCTGCGAGCGCACCCGGCAAGCGATCGGGCTGGGGCTCCGCGGCTTCACCCATCTCTTCAACGCCATGCCGCCTATCGGCAATCGCGAGCCGGGCATCGCCGGCGCCGCCCTCGTCTCGGCCGAAACCTGGTGCGGCATCATCCTCGACGGCATCCATGTCCATCCGGCCGTGCTCGAGCTGGCGCTCGCCGCCAAGCCGCGCGGCAAACTGCTGCTGGTGACGGACGCGATGACGCCGCTCGGCACGGACGCTTCGAGCTTCACCCTCTATGGCGAGACCATCCATCGGCGCGACGGCAGGCTCGTGACCGGCGACGGCAGGCTGGCCGGCGCCGACCTCGATATGGCGGCGGCCGTGCGCAACGCGGTGAGCCTGCTCGGCCTCGATCGCGCGGAGGCGCTGCGCATGGCCTCGCTCTATCCGGCCGAGTTCATCGGCATGGCCGATCGGCGCGGCCGGCTGGCGCCCGGCTTTATCGCCGATCTGACCCTGCTCGATGACGGGCTCGGCGTGCTCGGCACCTGGGTCGCCGGGCAGTGGCGATCCGCTTGACGCCTCGCGCCGCCCTCGCCGCCCTGGCGCTTTGGAGCGGCGTCGCGCAGGCGGAACCCTACCGCGCCTTCGCCGGCCATCCGCTCGCGTTCGCGCAGAGCAGCGGCAAGGTGGTCGCCTTCTATCTCGACAGCGACGCCATCGCCGCCGGCTATCGGCTCGACGACACGACGGCCGGCGATCTCACCCATCTGCTCTATGCCTTTCTGGAAATCCGGGATGAGGACTTCAGGCTCGCGGTCGATCGGGGGCTCGGCGATGCGCGCATGAGCGCCTATTTCGCGGCCCTGAAGCAGCGCGCGCCCGGCTTGACCCTGCTCGCCTCGATCGGTGGCGCCATGGGCTCGAAACCCTTCTTCGCGCTCACCCGCTCGGCCGAAAGCCAGGGGCATTTCGTCGATGCCGTCCTGCGGTTCCTCCGGACTCATCCGATGTTCGATGGGATCGATATCGATTGGGAATTCCCGACCGACAGCAGCCCCTCGAACGGTGAGCCGCAGCTCGGCGAGCCCAAGGATGGCGAAGCCTATGCCCGGCTGATGCAGGCGTTGCACGCAGCGCTCGATACGCTCGGGCCGCGTCACTACCAGCTGACCTCGGCGGTCTCCACCGCCGCTCGGCTGACGCGAGCGATCGATTATCGCGCCGCAGCCGAGGCGACCGATCTCTTCTTCGCCATGAGCTATGACTATTATGGACCCTGGGCACCCAGGATCGGGCACCACACGCCGGTTCTGCCGCCTGACGATCCGGCGCTGGGGCCGGTCGGAACGGCGCCGCTGCTCGAGGCCGGGATTCCGCCCTCGAAGCTGGTGCGCGGCGTCGCCGCCTACAGCCGCGGCTGGGCGCTGTCGCCCGCGGGCACGCTGGTCGCGGACTATAACGGCCGGGACGGCACCGAATCCTATCGGGACCTGGCCGCCCTCTATCTCGGACCGGACGGGAAGGGCCGGCAAGGCTATCGGGTCGAGTACGACCAGGCGCTTCAGGCCTATGCGCTGAAGCATCCGGTTTCCGGGATCTATATCGGCTATGACGACCCGCGCGCGGTACGGGAGAAGGGCCGGCTCGCGGCCCGGGACGGGCTCGCCGGCCTGTTCGGCTGGGAGCTGTCGCAGGATAATGGCGACCTGCTGAACGCCATGAACGAAGGGCTCGGCAACCGCCTCAGATAGGCCGGCGCGGCGCGCCGAAGAACGAGACCGCGTCGCCGTAGAAGAAGGTCGTGTTGGCGGTGAGCCGCCCGGACCTCGGATCGGCTCGATAGGTGAAATCCGGCCCGATCGAAGCGGCATGCAGGCTGGTGCTGCTATAGATGATCGCCCGGTTGAACACGGCGTCGTACGAGGCGATCTGCTCGAAGATCGGCGTATGGCCGTGGATGAAGCCCGTCGGCGGATTGGCGGCGAGCTCGCCCTTCAGCATGGTCTCGTAGCGCTCGCGCTGCTCGACGCTCAGCACCTCGTAGCCGGTGCCGCGATGGCGGTAAAAGGCGGTGCCGCCATGCGGGTCGGAAAACAGATAATGCAGGATGACGATGTGGTTGGGATCAAGGAAGTCCGTATGCGGGACCTTCTGCCGGATGCCGACTTTGTCGGGCGGCGTCGTCACCATCGAGAAGGTGCAGCGGCAATCGATCACGTCGCGGTCGCCCAAACCGAAGATCTCGGGAATGATCGAGCGCGTGAAGAAATGGGCGAAGAGCGGATAAGGCGCCGGGATCGGCGCCTGCACGCCGGGATAGAGCGCCGTCGCCGGCCGGAAGGCGGCGCTGGTCGCCGCATGCTCGACCAGCTGATCCGCATCCAGGAGGAAATTGTCGATGACGATGACGGGGGCCCTCTGCGTGCCGACATGGTCGACCCGCATCTGGAACTTGTCGTGCAAGAACGGCCTGACCTTCATGGCCCCCACCTATCGCTGCCGTGCTCAAGCTATCAATATTTGGCGGTGACCTGGAAGTAGAAGGTCCGGCCATTGTCGTAGATGGCCCGGAGCAGGCCGGTGCCGGTGACGTACTTGTCCTTCTCGTCGGTGATGTTCAGCACATCAAGACTGGCGGCGAAATTCTTGGTGATGTTATAGGTGAGCGCGCCGTCCAGCTCGCCGCCATCGTCCTGGAAATATTTCTCGGCGCGGTCGATGCCCTGGTAGATCTGGGAATGGACCGTGTAGGAGAGATGGGCGTCGATCCCGATATCGTTGTCGTAATAGGCCGTGATGTTGCCGGTATGCTTGGCGGCGCCCAGCAACTGGCGGCCGCCGATGCCCGGGGTCGGATTGTCCTGCGAGCTGTCGGCATAGGTATAGTTGGTGGCGAAGCCGAAGCCCCAGGCGATCGGCTGCTGCCAGGCCAGCTCGAGACCGCGCGAATGGCCGCTATTGTTGGTCGGCGCCGTGATCGTATAGGTGCTGAAGATCGGATTGGAGAGGCCCAAGGGATTGTTGGGGTTCTGCGTCAGCATGAGATTGAGCGCGCGCGCCTGGATCGTGCCGGCATCAAAGGTCGAGGACATTTCGAGATCGAAGAGTCCGGCCGACACCGAGGATTGCGGCGCGTAATACCATTCGGTCGAGAAATCGAGGTTGGTCGACCGGGTCGGCTTCAGCGCGGGATTGCCCTGCGAGCCGCTCAGAAGCTGATCGTTGAGCGTGGCGCCGCCGGCCAGCGCGTAGTAGTCCGGGCGTGTCACCGTCCGCGACGCGGAGACGCGGGCCACGACATCCGGCGTCACATCGGCCTTGAGGCTGAAGCTCGGCAGGATGTCGATATAGTTCTGCTGCGAACCGTGAACGTAATAGGCGCCGAAATCCGACCCCAGGACCGGCTGGTCGTTGGGGCCCAAGGGGTTCGAATCGTATTTGGTGATGTCGTCCTGGGTCGAGGCGACGCGGATACCCGCATTGCCTTGGAAGATCCCCCGGTTGAACAGCGCCATCACGTAGCCGGCCGTGTCGGTTTCCTTGATTGCGAAATAGGCGGGCGCATAGAAGCGCCCGGCCGAGGTCTGGCCGGTGAAGCCGATCAGCTGCTTGATGAGCTGCTGCAGCCCGTTCGGATCGACCGACAGGGTAAAGGGCGTCGAGATGCCCGCGCCATTGCCGAAATCACTCGGGAACAGCCCATCCGAGATGCCCGCGAGCGTCGGTCCGCATTGCGGCAGGTAGCAGCCGTAGTTCTCGGACTCGACCTCTTTGCGAACGTGCTGGGCGACGCGGACGCCGCCCTTGACCGCCTGGATGAGCCCGCTGTCGAAATCATATTGCACATCGAGCTGACCGGCGGCCTCGGTATCGAGCTGGGCGAGGATCGTGTCGCCGACCCAGTCCTGGTTGCCGTCGCCGGCGAAGGCGCTGTAATTGGACGGGTTGTTGAGGCCGACGGCGCCAGGAAAGGCGAGCGAGAGCGGATTGGTGCCGTTCATCCCGTAGGACAGGCCCGAGCCCGTGCCCGAGGTCGTGCCGTAGGCGAACTGATCGGTGGCACCCTTGCCGCGGGTCCAGTCGAGCTGGACATGGACGGTCCAGTTCGAGGTCGGGTGGTAGTTGGTGTCGAAATCGACGAAATAGGTCGATGAGCTGGCGCCGGGGCGGTAGATGTCGTTGATGCCGGGATTGCCGCGCGCCGTCGAGCCCGGGAAGGTCGCCGAGGTCAGGACGCCGTTATTGACCGTGTAGGCGGTCGGCGCCACGCCGTTATTGACGAAGTCGTTGAGGTTGACCAGGTCGCCCTGATTGTAGTTGGACGCGTTCAGGTAGCTGTAGAAGCCGTCGAGCTTGATATCCCACTGGCTGTTCGGCCGGAACTGGATCGTGGCGTCGCCGCCCTGGCGCAACCGTTCCTGCTCGAACAGCGCATTGTTGATGATCTGCGGATAGAGCGCGCCGCGGATCGCGGCGGGGAACGGGTTGGGAGAGCCGTTGGCGAGCGTGTCGCCGGTCGGAATGTTGCCGTAACCCAGCTCCTCCTGGCCGTCGCGGCGCAGGAAACGGTCTTCGCTGAAGCCTTGGATCATGACGCCGATCCGGCTGTCGTCGCTCTTCCAGCCGAGCAGGCCGTTGAACTGGAAGCCGGCCTTGTCGGCGAGATCGGAATAGGCGCCGCCGATCGAGGCTTCGGCCGTGATCGGATTCTGGAAATCGAGCGGCTTGCGCGTCACGATGTTGACGTTGCCGGCGGTGCCGCCCTCGGGCAGATCGGCCTGCGAGCTCTTGTAAACGACGGCGTGATCGACGATTTCCGACGGAAACAGCGAGTAGGACACGCTGCGGCTGGCGGCGCTCAGCTGGTCGAGGATGAACCAGTCGCCGGTGGCGACCGCGTGGCCGTCGATCAGCGTCTGGGTCAGCGTCGGCGCGGTGCCGCGGATCTCGATGCGGTCATTCTCGCCGAAGCCGCCCGAACCGGGCGCCGCGGACTGGATCGTGGTGATGCCGGGCAGGCGCTGCAGCGCGTCGGCGACGTTCTTGTCGGGCAACTGGCCGATATCGGTAGCACTCACCGCCTCGACCACGCCGTCGGCGTTGCGCTTCACCTCCAGAGATTTCTGCAGCGAACCGCGGATGCCGGTGACGGTGATCTGCTCGGTCTGCGGCTCGGACTGCCCGAGCTCGGGCGTCTGCGCCGGCACTCCCTGCGCAGTCTGCGCCTGTCCCGCCTGAGCCGGCGCGGCGGTGCCCGGCGCCGGTGCGGTCTGAGCCGTCTGCGCCGCCGACGAAACTTCCTGTGCATGCGCGAAACCGGTCACGGTCATCATCGCGACCAAGCTGACCGAGCCTCGAAGTAGCCCCTTCCCCGTACACATTGATCCGCCTCCTGACATGTTCTTGGTGTCTGCCTTCGACGGTTGCCGGCCACGGCTTCGCTTGAATTGACGCATCACCCCCGATGCCCCCTCTGATCCGTCCCGCCGGTGTATTTTTCTCGAATTCGGCGGGGTGGCTGGTTTCAGCAGACGTCGCTCCTACGCCTCGCTATCGAAACCGAACTGAAATAAGACGAAAGGCTCAAACCGGCAGAATGCCGAAAATGACAAAATTTAGTTGGCATGCTGAAATGACGATGACAGTGCTTCGCCGCACAAAATCAGGGATTTGCCCCCGAGAATGCGTGATTCGGGTTTAGTCGCGCGTGAAGGAAGAGAAGGGCGAGCAGTGAGCTAAACCCGCTCCACTTGCCGCAAATAGTGCTTCAGACTCGCCAGCGCCTCTGCGAGTTGTTCCCGTTCCAGGTCTGGTTGAGGCGCATTTCGCAGCACATACTCCGCCGTGCGCACGACATCCCGCCAGCGCGGATGGCGCGGCAGGGTCTCGATCAGCAGATATTTGTCGAGGGTACGGGTCTGCAGCGAGCTGCGGTCCATATAGACGCGCCAGAGCCCACTCTCCTCCGCCAGCTCGATCTTGCCCTTGTGCTTGCTCTTCTGCCAGCAGGCAAGCGCCAGGGTCATGACGTCGACGAGTGACCGGCGATAGCCCTCGCTCGCTTCCAGGCTGTCCGCGAGCGCATCCGCCGGCATCGCCGGCTCCATATAATCCGATTCGACCGGGCTTTCGCCCTCGGAAGGCATCGGCTCGTCGCGCACCGCGATCAGTTCGGCGGGCGGCGGTGCCGCGACGAGCAGCGGCATGGCCGGGACCGCTGCAAAGCGCCAGGCGAGCAAGCCGGAACCGGCGATGCCGCCGGCGCCGGCCAAGCAGAGCAGCACGAACCATAGCCAGAGTCCGCCAGCGAGCGCCGATCGGTCGGCCATGATCAGGTAATGCCAGCCGGTATCGGGCAGTATCGACGGCCCGTATGTCGCCTCGCGTACCGAATCGGCGACGGGCGTCGCCAGCACCGGCGTGCCCTTGGTGTCGAGCAGCATGATCCGGATGCCGGGGCGTTGCAGAGCCGCCAGCCTTTCGACCAGACGGCTCGCCGGCAGGCGGAAGGCGACCATGCCCTCGACCGAGCCGTGCTGAATGACCGGGCGTGCCAACAGCACGCCGTAGCTGTCCTCCATGCGCTTGATGCCGGAGACGACGAGGATCTTCTGCACGTCCTGGGTCTGCTGCAGCTGCGCCATCACCTCGCGATAGGCCTCGGCCAGCGGCTGGTCGCGCTGGCGCGGCTGGGTCAGGTCGGCGGCGAAATTCGCGTCCTTCCGCAGCGAATAGACGACCCGGCCGAAGCGATCGACGAGATAGAGATCGTCGAACAGGGTCGAGGCGATCAGGCTTTGAAAACTCGAATGAAACCGGTCATGGACGCTGGCATAGGCCGGCAGCGATGGCGGCATCTCCTGCGGCGCCATCTGGCTTTGGCCGTAAAAGGAGCGCAGCAGCGCCGCCGCCCGCTCCGGATCGGGCGAGATCTGCGCGAAGGCGGGCGCGAAGCCGTAATATCGGCCGATGCTGTAGCCGATGAAGCTGGTGCTGGCGAAGGCGGCGCTCTGGCTGCGCGCGAAATCGACGAGCGTGGTCAGATCATGGCTGGCAGAGGTGTCCGCGATCTCGATCTGGAACTGCGTCCGTTGCTCGATGGTATCGGCGAGCACCATCAGGGCCGCGAGCAGGACCGCGACCACAGGGAGCAATGGAACGATGCTCCGCAACCCTCTGCTCTTGAGCCCCCCCACTGCCCGCCCCCCAAATGTCGGCGTCCAGGATGCGATTTTGACGATTTTGCCGTTGATCCGATGAAGCCGATTCGTCTTGCGGCTGTCAAGTTCCGGTAGAAAAGATCGCGCGCTTAACCCTTCCGGTTCCGCCATCATCGCCGCCGCCCCCGCTTTTTGCGCCGCCTCGCCCCCGCGTTCTGACGCTCTCCGATTTCCAGGCTATGCCTTTGACACAGCGATTACACCGTCACGAAACCGTCAATATCGTTCATCGGCACGCCGGGGCTTGATCCGGCCCCCGCTTGCCGCTTGTCTCACCGCCGTACCGACCGAATCCGCGTCGGCTGAGAGCGAGATCAGCGATGTCCCGAGTTCCGCTAGCTGTCATCTTCGGCGCACCCGGTCCGGCATTGAGCGGCGAGCAGCGCGCCTTCTTCCGCGATGCCGATCCGCTCGGCCTGATCCTGTTCAAGCGCAATTGCGAGACCCCGGATCAGCTGCGCCGACTGTGCGACGATTTCCGCGAGGTGGTCGGGCGCGAGGATGCGCCGATCCTGATCGACCATGAGGGCGGCACGCATCAGCGCATGGACCCGCCGGTCTGGCCGGCCTTCCCGGCGCCGGCGCGATTCGGCGCGCTTTATGCCAAGGATGCGGCGGCGGCCCTCGACGCCGCTCGCCTCAACGGCCGGGCGATCGGTTCGCTGCTCCGTCAGCACGGCATCACCGTCGATTGCGCGCCCCTGCTCGACGTGCCCGTCGCCGGCGCCGACCCGGTGATCGGCGACCGCGCCTTCTCGCACGATCCCGAGCAGGTGGCCCGCCTCGGCGACGCCTTCGTCGAGGGCATGAAGCAGGCCGGCGTCACCCCGATCATCAAGCATATCCCTGGCCACGGCCGGGCCATGGTCGACAGCCACAAAGAGCTGCCGACGGTCGCGACGCCGCTTGCCGAACTCGATCGCAGCGATTTCGTACCGTTCCGGCGCCTGGCCGCCGCGCCCTGGGCGATGGTGGCCCATATCCGGTTTCCGGAGATCGATCCGGTCTGGCCGGCGACGACCTCGCCGGCGGTAATCGAGCGACTCATCCGGGGACGCCTCGGCTTCCAGAACGTGCTGATCTCGGACTGCATCTATATGGAAGCGCTCGGCGGCAGCCTGCCCGAACGGTGCCGCGCCGTGCTCGCCGCCGGCATCGATGTCGCGCTGTCCAGTCATGGCGATGTCGAGGAATGGCAGGGCATCGCCGCCGCGGCCCGGCCGCTGACCGAGGCGGCGCTGGCCCGGCTCGCCCGCAACAAGCTTCCCGCGCCCGGCGAGCCGATCGATGTCGACGCCGCCGTGCGCGACATCACCGCCAGGCTGGCGGCGTAAAGCGACGGAAAACCGGCATTCGCTGACGAAAACAACGAGTTTGCAAGCTAGTGCTGAGGCGCCAAGCCATGCCAGGGTCGATCTCAAGGCGGCAGGGTCCCGGAGGGCTGGCCGCCGCGCAACGAAAATCCGGGGAAGGACCCCGATGATCAAAGCCATCATCGCATTCCTGCTGGTCGGCCTGCTGCCGGCCCGGGCGCTCGCCGAAGCGGACCTGACGATCGTGGCCAGCCTGTCGACCGGCTGGGTGCGCAATTTCAATCCGTTCAACGAGACAACGCGGCTGCACAGCGTGCGCGACTTCGTCTATGAGCCGCTGGTCGTGTTCAACGCCATGCATGGCGGCACGCCGGATTTCCGGCTCGCGACCGACTTCAACTATTCGGGCAATCTGCTGCAACTTTCCTTCAAGCTTCGCGACGGGGTCGAATGGTCGGACGGCCATGCCTTCAGCGCGCGCGACGTGGTTTTTACCTTCAACATGCTGCGCGCCCATCGCGAGCTCGATTCCCAGAACATCTGGGACCGGATCTCGGCGGTCGAGGCGCCGGACGCCGACACCGTCCTCTTCACGCTGAAGCGGGTGAATTCCAACATCGCCTTCGAGATCGTGCGCGTGCCGATCGTGCCTGAGCATGTCTGGAGCAAGGTCGCCGACCCGGTCACCTTCACCAACGACAATCCCGTGGGCTCCGGCCCCATGACCGAGATCCGCCGCTTCACCTCGCAGATCTATCAGCAGTGCCGGAACCCGCATTACTGGGACACGCAGCATCTCAAGGTCGATTGCCTGAACTTCCCGCAGGTCGGCACCAACGAGCAGTTGCTGACCGCGGCCGCGGCCGGGACCATCGACTGGTTCGGCGCCTTCCTGCCCGATATCGAGCGGACCTATGTCGCGACCGATCCCAACCATCACCGCTATTGGTTTCCGCCGGGTGGCACCGTCGCGATCAACATCAATTTCGACAGCCCCGATCCGAGCAACCGCGCCGCCTTCCGCAACGTCAATTTCCGCCGCGCGGTCAGCATGGCGATCGATCGCGGCGCCATCGTCGACATCGCCGGCTACGGCTATCCGGTGGTCAATGAATATGCGAGCGGGCTCGGCCGGACATATCTCGGCTGGGTCGATGCCGAGGCCGAGAAAGAATTCGGCGCCTACGCCCATTTCGACAAGGATGCCGCCCGCGCGCTCCTCGCAGAAAGCGGCTTTCGCGACCGCGACGGGCGCGGCTTCGTCGCCAATCCCGACGGCCGGCCGATCAGCTTCACCATCCTCGCGCCCAATGGCTGGACCGATTGGGTCAACACGACCGAGCTGGTGGCGGAGAGCCTGAACCAGATCGGCATCCATGCCAGCGTCTCGACGCCGGAGCCGGCGGCCTGGACGCAGAAGCTGATCAGCGGCTCCTACGACATGGCGATCAACGGCTATCTCACCGGCGAGACGCCCTATCGCTCCTTCGATATGGGCTTCCATTCGCGCTTCTCGGGCAAGACCCGCTTCGCCGCGACGCGCTTCGTCGATCCGGAGCTGGACCAGGCGCTCGACGCCTTCATCTCGACCATCGATCCGGCCGCCCAGCGCCAGGCGATGAACAAGGTGCAGATGATCCTGGCGTCGAACATGCCCTATGTGCCGCTCTATTCGAACCCGATCTGGTACGAATACAGCACCAAGCGTTTCAAGGGCTGGTTCAACGGCGACAACCCGGTAGCGCGGCCGGACGTGTTTGACGGCACACCGGAACGGCTGCTGCACCTGCTGGCGCTCGAGCCGGTGGCGCCCTGAGATGGCGTTCCTGCTCCGTCGCCTGGGCTTCTACGTCGCTGCCTTCATCGCCGCGGCGAGCTTCAATTTCCTGATCCCCAGACTGATGCCGGGCAATCCGATCGACACCATGTTCGCCCAGGCCGGTACCGCCCTGCCGCCGGAAAGCCTCGATGCGCTGAAGCGCACCTTCGGCTTCCTCGACGAGCCGCTGCCGCTGCAATATCTCCACTATCTCGGCAGCGTCTTCACCTGGGATCTCGGCCTTTCGGTGAAGTTCTATCCGCTGACCGTCAATCAGGTGCTGGTGCGGGCGCTGCCCTGGACGCTGCTGCTGGTCGCGACCTCCTCGCTCTCGGCATTCGCCGTGGGCTCGCTCGCCGGCGCTCAAGCGGCCTGGAAGCGCGGCGGCGGCTTCGACAGCGTGGGCGCGCCGGCGGCCCTGGTGCTGCAGGCGGTGCCACCGCTCGTGACCTCGCTGCTGGCGCTCTATCTCTTCGCGATCAGCCTGAAATGGCTGCCGACCGGCTTCGCCTGGGACCCGATGATCGATCTCGACTGGTCCTGGCAATCGGTCTGGAGCGTGCTCTATCACGCCGTGCTGCCGGTGACGACGCTCGCGCTGGCCCAAATCGGTGGCTACCTCGTCACCATGCGCAACAGCATGATCAATCTTCTCGGCGAGGACTACATCACGCTGGGCCAGGCCAAGGGCCTGACCGAGCGCAGGCTCAGGCTCGCCTATGCCGCCTACAATGCGCTGCTACCGGCCCTCACCAGCTTCGCCATGAGCCTGGGAGCCGTGTTCGGCGGCTCGCTCGTGACCGAGGTGGTCTTCAACTATCCGGGCCTCGGCTACACCCTCTATGAGGGCATCACCTCGCGCGACTATCCGCTGATCCAGGGCCAGCTCCTGATCATGACGCTGGCCATGCTGAGCGCCAATTTCATCGCGGACCTGCTCTATATCCTGGTCGATCCGCGCCTGAGGAGGGCCTGACCATCCGCGCGATCCTTCTCGCCCTGGCGAGCAACCGGAAGGCCGCGATCGGCGCCGTCATCGTCGGCTTCTTCCTGCTGGTAGGGCTCCTGGCGCCGGTGCTGGCGCCGGCCGGCCCGAACCAGCGCGTCGCCCGCCCGCACGAGCCGCCCAGTGCTGCCCATGTGCTGGGCTCGACCCGCATGGGCCGCGACGTGCTGGCGCAGACCATCCACGGCACCCGCACCTCGCTGCTGGTGGGGTTCGTCGCCGGCCTGGTGGTGACGGCGATCGGGGTGGCGGTCGGCGTCACCGCCGGATATTTCGGCGGCCGGGTCGACGAGGCGCTCAATCTCGTCACCAACGTCGTGCTGGTCATCCCCAACCTGCCGCTGATGCTGGTGCTGGCGGCCTTCGCCGGCGAGGCCGGGCCGTTCACCATCGCCCTCATCATCGGTCTCACCGCCTGGGGCTGGGGTGCCCGCGTCACCCGCGCCCAGACCCTCACGCTGCGCCGCCGCGACTATATCCTGGCGTCCGAGCTGCTGGGCGAGCCGGCCTGGCGTATCATCGCGATCGAGCTGATGCCCAACCTCGTCTCGATCATCGGCTTCAACTTCATCGGCAGCGTGCTCTACGCGCTCATCACCGAGGCGACGCTCGAATTCCTCGGCCTCGGCGATCCGCTGGCGCTGAGCTGGGGCACCATCCTCTATCACGCGCAAGAGACCTCGGCCCTGCGCGTCGGCGCATGGTGGGAGATCGCAGCCCCCAGCCTGGCGCTGGCGCTCTTCGGCAGCGGCCTGTCGCTGATCAATTTCGCGGTCGACGAGATCGCCAATCCGCGCCTGCGCAGCCTGCGGGTGCCGCGACGGCTGCTCGCCGCCCTCATGCCGGCCGGCGTGACGGATTGACGATCGTACCCATGCCCAAGACGCCCCCGCTCCTCAGCGTGCGCGAGCTCAGCGTCGATTACCTGTCGCGCACCGGGCCGAAGCGCGCGGCCGAGCGCGTCTCCTTCGATCTCGACCGCGACGAGGTGCTGGGCATCGCCGGCGAATCGGGATCGGGCAAGAGCACGGTCGCCTTCGCCATCGCCCGCCTGCACCGCCCGCCCGCCTTCGTCACCAGCGGCCGCATCGTGCTCGACGGCCGCGACGTCCTGGCGCTCCGAGGCGAGGCGCTCCGGCAATGGCGCTGGCGCGAGGTGAGCGTGGTGCTGCAGAGCGCCATGAACGCGCTCAACCCGCTTCTCACCATCCGGTCCCAGTTCGCCGATCTCTTCCGCGCCCACGGCATCCGCGACAAGGCGGAGATCCGCGAGCGCAGTGCCGAGCTCTTGCGCATGGTCGGCATCGCGCCGGACCGGCTGATGGATTATCCGCACCTTTTTTCCGGAGGCATGCGGCAGCGGCTGGTCATCGCCATGGCGCTCGCCCTCGGCCCCAAGCTCGTCATCATGGACGAACCGACCACGGCGCTCGACGTCGTGGTTCAGCGCGAGCTGCTCGACGAGGTCGCCTCGCTGCGCCGCCGCCTCGGATTTTCCGTGCTGTTCATCACGCATGATCTGGCGCTGATGAGCCAGTTCTGCGACCGGATCGGTATCATGCTCGACGGCGCCCTGGTCGAGATCGGCACGACCCGGCAGATGGTCGAGGCGCCGGTCCACCCTTATACGCGCAAGCTCTGGAACGCCATTCCGCCATTGCATCCGCCCGACACGCCGTCCCGGCGCATCTTGGAACGCGCGCCATGACCGCGATTCTGGAAACCAGCGGGCTCGGCATGGTCTATCGCGGGCGTCAGGATGTCGTAGCACTCTCCGATGTCAGCTTCTCGCTCCGGCGCGGGCACGCGCTGGCGCTGGTCGGGGAATCCGGCTCGGGCAAGAGCACCTGCGCCAAGCTGCTGACCCGGATGCTGCCCGCGACCGAGGGACGGATCCTGTTCGACGGCGAGGATGTCACCCAGCCGGGCGGACGACGGGAGATGCTGGCCTATCGCGCCCGGGTCCAGATGGTGTTCCAGGACCCCTTCGCCGCGCTCAACCCGACCCATGACGTGCGCCATCACCTGACCCGGCCGCTGGCCCTGCACAAGCCGCGGCTCGGGCGCGGCGAGCGGGCGGCGAAGGCAGCCGAGCTGGCGCTCATGGTCGGCCTCGATCCGGGCGAGATCCTCGACAAATATCCGCATGAGCTGTCGGGTGGCCAGCGCCAGCGGGTCAATCTCGCGCGCGCCATGGCGGTCGATCCGTCGGTGCTGATCGCCGACGAGCCGACCTCGATGCTCGATGTCTCGATCCGCCTCAGCGTACTCGATACGCTGGCGCCGCTGAAGCGCGAGCGCGGCGTCGCCATGCTCTACATCACCCACGACCTCGCCACGGCCCGCTACGTCGCCGAGGAGACGGCCGTGCTCTACGGCGGACGCATCGTCGAGATGGGGCCGACCGCTGCCGTCATCGATACGCCGCGCCATCCCTATACCCAGCTGCTGGTCGCCGCCGTGCCCGAGATCGGCCGGCCTTTCGGCGAAGGGCTGGCGCGCGAGGCGGCACGGGTGCGCGCCTTGAGCCGCGAAAGCGGCGAGCTGCGCGAGGTGGCGCCCGGCCATCTCGTCCGCGACTGCGCCGCCCATTGACCTGACACGCGCCGATCCCCTATTTCCCATCTGCGAACGGCAGCAGGTGGAGGCGTATTGGACCGGCGGCTCATTCGGGATCTCGACATCCTGACGCTGCAGCTTTTCGTGGCCATCTGCGAGGAAGGAACGCTGACGCGCGCCGCAAGCCGGGAAGCGATAGCACCCTCGGCGGTGAGCAAGCGGCTGGCCGAGCTGGAGTCCGCACTCGGTGTCCAGCTCTTCAGCCGCCGCGCGAACGGCATGGTGCCGACCACGGCCGGCCAGACCATGCTGCACCACTCGCGCAGCATGCTGCAGAATTTCGAAAGCGTCGGCATCGAGCTCAAGGAATATGCTCGCGGCATACGTGGATATGTCAGGGTCGGCGCCAACCTGTCGGCGATCGTGCAGTTCCTGCCCGAGGATCTGAGCGGTTTCCTATCCGCCCATCCCGATATCAAGATCGATCTGGTCGAGCGGCCGAGCCGCATGATTCTCGAGGATATCGAGGGCGGCGGCGCCGATCTCGGCATCTGTTCCGCCGATGTCGGCGCACACAATCTATCGACCACGACCTATCGCCATGACCGGCTGGTGGTCGTGGTCTGGCCCGAGCATCCGCTGGCGTCGCTGGCACAGGTCGCGTTTCGCGACACGCTCGATTTCGACCATATCGGGCTGCATGCGAGCAGCTCCATCCTCGCCCGCCTGCTCACCTCGGCTCGGCAGGGGGCGACGCCACTCCGCCTCAAGATCCATGTGCCCGGCTTCGATGCGCTCTGCCGCATGGTGCAGGCAAAACTCGGCATCGGCATTATTCCCGACCGCGCCTACGAGGTGATCGGCAGCCCGCTGGGCCTCCGCGCCGTGCCGCTCGCGGACGATTGGGGACGGCGCCGGCTGCAGATCGTACACCGCGGCGAACCCACGCTGTCGCCGGCCGCGAAGCTGCTGCTCAGCCATCTGGCGAGCGTGGAAAGCCTTCTGGCTTAGCCGGTTCCCGTTTCCAATCGACGCTGTGTTCTCGATTGGAGAACGCAGCTTGGCGCAAGGCGATTGGACAGGCCGCCACTCGTCCGCTCATATCCAAGTAAAATAGCATGTGGGAGGAGCAATGACCGCTCCCTTGGAAGGAATTCGCGTGCTGGAGATCGGCACGCTGATCGCAGCGCCGTTCGCCGGCCGAATTCTCGCAGAATTCGGGGCCGACATCATCAAGATCGAGGCGCCGGGACAGGGTGATCCCTTGCGCAAATGGCGAAAGATGCATGAGGGAACTTCCCTCTGGTGGCGTCTTCAGTCGCGCAACAAGAAATCCATCGGCATCGACCTGAAAACCCCCGAAGGCGCCGACATCGTCCGTCTGCTGGCGGCCGATGCCGATATCCTGATCGAAAACATGCGTCCCGGCACGCTCGAAAAACTGGGCCTCGGCTGGGATGTCCTGTCGAAACTCAATCCCGGCCTCACGATGGTGCGCATTTCCGGCTATGGCCAGACCGGCCCCTATCGCGACAGGCCCGGCTTTGGTGCCATCGGTGAGGCGATGGGCGGTATCCGCTTCACCACCGGCGATGCGGACGGCCCGCCGGCGCGCGTCGGCATCAGCCTGGGAGATTCGCTCGCCTCGCTATACGGAGTGATCGGCGCGCTCATGTCGCTCCTGACGGTGAAGACCGGACGCGGACCGGGGCAGATCGTCGATGTGTCGCTGTTCGAGAGCGTCTTCAGCCTGATGGAGACGCTGGTGCCTGAATACGATCTGTTCGGCTTCGTCCGCGAGCGCTCGGGCGGTTCGCTCCCCGGTATCAGCCCGTCGAACACCTACCGCACGCGGGACAGCCAATATGTCGTCATCGCCGGCAACAGCGATCCGATCTTCCGGCGACTCATGGCCGTGATCGGCCGGCCCGATCTGGCCGCGGATCCGGCGCTCGAACATAACGACGGACGTGTCGCGCAGAACGGCATGATCGACGCCGCGATCGGCAATTGGACCGGCGCGCTCGACATCGAGACCGCGTTGGAGCTGCTGGAGGCGGCGCAGATCCCCGCCGGCCGCATCTATTCCGCCGCCGAGATCGTCGCCGACCCGCACTACCAGGCCCGCGACATGATCCTGTCCGCCGACCTGCCGGATGGGGCGCGCATGAAGATGCCCGGCATCGTGCCCAAACTGTCCGGCACGCCGGGCGAGGTCCGCTGGCTCGGTCCGGACCTGGGTGAGCATACCGGCGAGATTCTCCGCTCGCTCAAGTTCGACGAAGGCGAGATCGCGCGGCTGCGGGCTCTAGGGGTCGTGCAATGACTGAGCTCGATTTCGATCTCGACTGGCTGATCGTGCAGGAGGTGGCTCCGCGCGACGGGCTGCAGATCGAGCCGGTCTGGGTTCCGACCGCGGATAAGATCGCGCTGATCGACGAACTGTCGGCAGTGGGCTTTCACCGCATCGAGGCGGGCTCCTTCGTCTCCCCCGCCGCCATTCCCAATCTGCGCGACGGGGCGGCCGTGTTCGCCAGCATCGATCGGCGGCCCGACTGCATTTACACGGCGCTGGTGCCCAACCGCAAAGGGGCTGAGCGGGCCGTCGCGGCCGACGCCGACGAGATCAACATGGTCGTCTCGGTCAGCGAGACCCATAACCGTGCGAATATGCGGATGAGCTGCGCGCAATCCTTTGCCGGCTTCGGCGAGGCGATCGAAGCGCTCGGGCCGAACGGTCCGATGCTGAACGGCACGGTCGCGACCGCCTTCGGCTGCCCGTTCGAGGGGCGGATCGCGCCGAGGCGTGTGCTGGCCTTCATCGAGCGGCATCTGGCACTCGGCATGAGGGGCATCACGCTCGCCGACACGACCGGCATGGCCAATCCCCGACAGGTCACGGATCTCGTCCGCCAAGCGCTCACGCTCGTCGGCCCGCAAGCGCTGACACTGCATTTCCACAACACGCGCGGCCTGGGCCTCGCCAACGTCCTGGCCGCCTGGGAGGCCGGCGCCCGGCGCTTCGACGCCTCCCTCGGCGGTCTCGGCGGCTGCCCCTTCGCGCCCGGCGCGACCGGCAATATCTGCACCGAGGATCTCGTGCATATGTGTCACGAGATGCGCATCGCCACCGGCCTCGACCTCGAACGGCTCATCGCCCTCTCGCGCCGCCTGCCGGCCCTGCTCGGTCACGACGTGCCGGGCCAGGTCGCCAAAGCCGGCCGCGCCTGCGACCTCCATCCCTCGCCAAGCCTCGTCCCGGCCTGATCCAGCCTCGCTTCCGACTGCCTAAAAGCAACAATTCGAACGACAGGGAAGAACACCATGGAAGACCAACCGGCCGGCACGGCGCCGGAGCTCGTGGCCGCGGCCCGCAAGGTGACGTGGCGGCTGATGCCGATCATCATGCTCTGCTATCTCTTCGCCTTCTTCGACCGCATCAATATCAGCTTCGCCAAGTTCCAGCTGCAGGCCGATTTGCATCTGAGCGACACCGCCTACGGCCTCGGCGCCAGCCTGTTCTCGGTCGGCTATGTGCTCTTCGAGGTGCCGAGCAACATGGCCCTCTACAAGGTCGGCGCCCGGCGCTGGATCGCGCGGATCATGATTTCATGGGGCATTGCCACGGCGCTCATGATGTTCGTGCGCAGCGAGACGGAATTCTATGCCTTGCGCTTCGTCATCGGCGCGGCCGAGGCCGGCTTCGCCCCTGGCATTCTCTATTTCCTAACCCTGTGGTTCCCCGCCGCCTTCCGCGGCCGCGTCACCTCCTATCTCTTCCTGGCCTCGGCCGGCGCCGGGCTCATCGGCAGCCCGATCTCGGGCCTGATCCTTTCCGGCCTCGACGGCGCCCTGGGCGTGCGCGGTTGGCATTGGCTGTTCCTGGCCGGTGGTGTTCCGTGCATCCTCCTGGGCCTGCTCGTGCTGGTCCGGCTCGAGGATCGGATCGAGGACGCCCGGTGGCTGAGCGCGCGCGAAAGAGCGATCCTGTCGCATAATATCTCCGCCGAGCGCGGTGGCATCGCGGGCGGACATTCCCTGCTGGGCGCGCTCCGGACGCCGGGCTTCCTGCTGCTGGGCTTGATCTATTTCCTGATCCAGATCGGCTCCTATGGCCTCAATTTCTGGGCGCCGCATCTCATCAAGGTTGCCGGCACCAAGGATCCGGTGCTGATCGGCGGCATGACCGCCGTGCCCTATATCGCCGGCGCCGTCACCATGTATCTGATCGGCCGGCGCTCCGACAATTCGGGCGAACGGCACCGATATGTCGCCTATTGCCTCGCTGCCGCCGCGCTGGGCTTCGTCGCCGCCGGCCTGTTCGACGACCAGCCGACGGCCCTGCTCTTGGCGCTGGCGGTCGTCGGTGGCGGCATCGTCGCCTCGATCCCGGCGTTCTGGGCGCTGCCGCCCAAGCTCGTCACCGGCGCCGGGGCGGCCGGCGGCATCGCTCTCATCAACACGCTGGGCCAGTTCGGCGGCATCGTCAGCCCGATCATGGTCGGCCGCATCGCCGATGTCGCCGGCAGCACCACCCCGGCGCTCTACGTCATCGCCGGCCTATGCGCGCTCTGCGCGATGCTGGTCATGCTGGGACTGCCGGAACAGCTCCGGCAACGGGAAGGCCGGACCGCCGAGCCGATACTGGACAAAAACTTCGCGGTGGGGAGCATGTCTGCTTATCCCGAGGGCGACTGATGCCGGCCGCCGTCAGCTCAGCGCCAAGGCGACGGCTTGATCCTCGTCGAGATATTGGCCCATTCTCAATAGCTTGCTCAGCTGCTCCGGCGGGAGAAGTTCAGGCAGGAGCGCCTTCAATGTCTCGGCCGCCCGTCGTTCGTTGCTCGGCTCGGCAACGTCGATTTCGGCGACATGCACGGCGTATCCCCATAGACGCGCAGCATCTTCCGGACGCCCGGCCTTCGCGAGGCGCAAGGCCAGATGCGGCAGCAGCCAGTCGAAAAATTCATCCTCCCGGCTGAGCGGGACCGCTTCGCGCGCGACCAGAAGCGCCTCGTCGAGACGGCCATAGGCCGTCAGCATCCCGGCCAAATTGCCGGATGCGTGGCCGACGAAGCGCCACTGCTTGTGACGGCGCGCCAATTCCAAAGCCTCATGCACCGTTTCGATCGCTGTGGGAAGGTCACCTTCGGACCATAGCGCGTCGGCGAGATTGTCCAGAGTGGCGATGATGGCCCGAGTGGCACCCGCCGCCGTGAACAGAAGTTTCGCCAGCTCATATTCCTGCCGCGTGGCCCGGCAAGACCCCTTCGCGATATGAAACACGCCGAGAGAGACCGCGCAGATCCCCAGGCGACGCTTGGAGGCGCCCGCTGAAAGGAATATCCGCGCCAGAGCCAGAGTGTCCTCGGCGGCCTTCGTCTCTCCGGCCGAGGCCAATATTTGGCCGAGCAGGGAGAGAGCCGTGCCGCGCTCGGCTGCCTCGTCCATTCGGGCAAACAAGGCCACGGCGCTTCGCAAGGCCGTCTTCGCTCGTTCCGCCGATCGGCCCATCGTCAAATATCCGACGGCAAGCCAAACGCTCGCCGCGATCATGAGCGGCGTGCCGTCCGTCAGGGCCGCAGCCGCCGTTTCCGACCAGCGCCTTCCTTCGGCCACGAGACCGAGCATTTGCCAAAGCGGCCGCGCGTATCCGGCGATCGCCGAACCGAGGACGACATCTCCGTCCGGAACGAAGCACCAGCGTAAGGCCGCGCGCAGATCGGCAAGCAGCCAGCCATAGCGCGCAATAAACGTCTCGTCATCCACCAAGTCCCAGTCGCGCAGCGCCTTCTCCATCGTCGCCGCGACATAGCGGGCGTGACGGTCATGTAGCGCCGAATGTTCTTCGGCCTCGGCGAGCTTCTCGGCAGCATAGGCGCGGACGGTCTCAAGCATCCGGTAGGATATCGGTGCCAGCCCCAGATCGACGGAGACGAGAGACTTGCGGACGAGACTGCCGAGCAGCTCACCGCACTGCTCTCTTCCCAGCAACTCGTCGATGGCGACAGCCTCGGCCGCCTCAAGTGAGAACGGCCCTGGAAACACGGCGAGCCGCCGGAGCATCACGCACTCAGCGGGCGATAGAAGCGCATGGCTCCAATCGAGCACCGTCTCGAGCGAACGATGGCGCGCCGTGGCCGTGCGGCTGACGCTGTAGGGAAGGCTGACTTTCTCTTCCAACCGATCGGCCATCGTCTCCAGCCCCAGGTTGGGAACCAGGGAACCGATCATTTCGATGGCGAGCGGCAAGCCGTCGAGCCGCCGGCAAATGGTACCCGCTGCCTGGGCCGCGGCATCGGTCAGCTCGAAATGCGGATCGGCCGCCTTGAGCCGTTCGACGAGCAGGGCCACGGAAGGGATCGTGAGCGCCTCCGCCGCGGACTGGACCCGCTCGGCAGGAACCGGCAGCAGCGGAAGACGATAGACCTGCTCGCCCTGGCAGGCGATCCGCTCTCGGCTCGTGGCGAGTAAGCCGATCGACGGCGCCCCCGCCAGGATCAGCTCGACGAGCGGTGCCACTGTCACGACAAGATGCTCGCAATTATCGAGCAGGATCAGCAATTCCCGGTTCTTCAGCCGGCGTACGAGCTCTTCGGCCGGCGTTGGGCCGCCCCGGAGCTCGACCCCGATCGCCGTGGCGATCAGGCTCGGCACCAGAGTTGGATCCTGCAGCGACGAAAGGTCGATGAAGATCGCGCCGTCACGATAGCGGCCACCGACCATGCGGGCGAGTTCGAGACCAAGGCTGGTTTTGCCGACACCGCCGGGGCCCACGATCGTCACCAGCCGCCTGTGCCCCAAAAGCGAGCGGAGCGTCGACAGATCCGCCTCGCGCCCGAACAGCCGGTTCGACGGCGGCAGCAGGGCCGATGGCGGTTTGCCCGCTGACGATGGATCAGCTTCGCCCAACGGTCCCGCGAAGCGGTAACCGCGCTTGGGCTCGGTCACGATCCAGGCGGCGTCGCCCTTCAACGCCTTACGCAGCGCCGAGATATGGACTTCGACATTGTGTTCCTCGACGGTGAGACCGGGCCAGACCCGCCTCATCAGCTCGGCTTTGGTGACGAGGTCCCCGTTCGCTTCCACCAGTACCGTCAGCAGATCAAGCGCCTTCGGACCGATATCGACCGGTACGCCGTCCATAAGCATCTCGCGGCCCGGTTCCAGCTCATACGGACCGATCACATGCTTCCGCTTCATCTCACCCCGGCAACTTTCGTGCGCCCCTATAGTCCGACAAATGGGGGAACCAGGGCAAAAAATGAATGATGCTTTTGCGCAACGCTCCCTTGGTCGGCGCCTTGTGGAGCGTGACCTGCCGCATCGATTGCGTCTGCTTGAGGCTTAGCGGAGCCTGCCCCCACACTGGCGCATTCTATCGGACAAATGGCGCATCCTGCAGTATCGGCTGCGGGCGGCGACGTGATCAAATATAGACAACATATGAAGTTGGCATAACGCCGGACACCACAAGTAAAGAGAGCAGACAACGTGAAAGCAGACTTACCAAACGTTATGGATATCACGAGCAAAGTGGAGATCGACCGAGCTGTGGCCACGCTCACTCTGTCCTTCAACACGGATCCATTTGCACGATGGCTGTACGACAGGGCGGATCAGTATCTGCTCCACGCCTCCCGGATATTTGGGCTTTTCGCGGAAGATTCGTTCGGCGCGAAAACGGCGCAGCGAACCGAGGACGGGTTCGGGATCGCGCTTTGGCTTCCTGCCGGCATTCACGGCGATGACGAGCCGCTCGGGGCGGTTCTCGCCGAGAGCATGACGGAGGAGAAGCTGGCAGAAGCCGGCGCCGTCTTCGAGCAGACGGAAAAATATCGGCCGATCGAGCCTCATTGGTACCTGCAGCTCATCGGGGTCGAGGCACGGCAACAAAATAGGGGATATGGTGCGGCGCTGCTGCGGCATGCGTTGCACCGCTGCGACCGCGACCATCTGCCGGCCTATCTTTGGTCGTCGAACCCGTTGAACACCTCGCTTTATCGCAGGCACGGCTTCGAGACGATGGGAACGATCCAGGAGGGCTCCGCGCCACCGATCATCCCGATGCTGCGGCCTGCACGGTGAGGGGCTGAGCAGACCTATTCCTTGGCCGACGCCTCCTGCTTGCCGGTATTCTCGACCCACCCGCCGCCCAGCGCCTTGTAGAGCGTGGCCTGCTGCGTCAATTGCGCCTGCTTGAGGCCGAGCAGGGTCTGCTGGGCGGTGTAGAGGGAGCGCTCGGCATCGAGCACCGGCAGATAGCTGTCGACCCCGGCCTTGAAGCGCATCTGCGAAAGGTTGAGGCTGTCCTCGGTCGCCGCGACCAGGTCGAGCTGCGCCTGGACCTGTCGGCCATAGGTGCCGCGCGCGGCGAGCGCGTCCGCGACCTCGCGGAAGGCGGTCTGGATCGTCTTCTCGTATTGGGCGATCTGGATTTTCTTTTGGGCCTTGGCCAGATCGAGATTGGCCTGGGTCTCGCCGGCGGTGAAGATCGGCAGGCTGATGTTCGGCGCCAAGCTCCAGGTGGTAGCCCCGCCGGTGAAGAGCTTGCTCAGCCGGTCGCTGGCGACGCCGTCCGACGCGGTGAGCGTGATGCTGGGAAAGAAGGCGGCCCGGGCGGCGCCGATATTGGCGTTGGCGGCGAGCAGATCATGCTCGGCCGCCGCGATGTCCGGCCGCCTGGCCAGCAGATCCGACGGCAACCCGGCCGGCAGATCGGCGACCATCGCCTGATTGTCGAGGCCCCCGCCTCCCGGTAGATCCGCCGGCATCGACTGGCCCAGCAGCAGGACCAAGGCATTCTCGTCCTGAGCCGCCTGACGCGTATATTGAACTAGGTTGGTTCGAGCGGTGTCTACGGCAGTCTCCGCCTGCCGCGCGCTCAGCGCCGTGGCGGTGCCGCCGTTGAGCTGCAGCTTGGCGAGATCGTAGCTCGCCGTCTCGCTTTTCAGCGTCTCCTCGGTCAGATGCAGCAGTTCGCGATCCGCCAGCACGGCGAAATAGGCGCCAGCGACCTCCGCGATCAGACTGATCTGAGCGCTGCGGCGCGTCTCCTCCTCGCCCAGATATTGCTCGAAGGCCTGGCTCGATAGGCTGCGGATGCGGCCGAACAGATCGAGCTCGTAGTTGGTGAAGCCGACGCTGGCGTTGAAGAACCGAAAATAGGCCGATTTGCTGCCCGTCGGGATCGGCGCCGAACCGGAGCTCGCGCCGCCGCCCAAGCTGCCGAGGGAGAAGGCGCTGCCGGCCGGGATCGATTCGAACTCGCCACCGCCGCTCACATCGATATGCGGGAACAGATCGGAATGCTGCACGCGGTATTGCGCCTGCGCCGCCTCGATATTGAGGGCGGCGACGCGCAGATCGCGATTGTTCTGGAGCGCGATGCCGATCAGCCGTTGCAGCGCGGGATCGCCGAAAAAATCGTGCCAGCCGAGCATGTCAGCGGTGACGGTCTGCGTGGTCGAGACGGCTTGATAGGCCGGCCCTTCCGGAAATTTCTCGGCGACCGGCGCTGCCGGGCGATCGTAATCGGGAATGAGGCTGCAGCCGGCCAGCATGGTGCCCGCCAGCAGCGTCAGAGCGAGGCGTCTCATATCGTCGCCTCCTCGGCATGGCCGGATGCCTGCGGCGGGTTCGCCTTGCCGTTCGTCACCCGTTTTACCTTGAACAGGCTCAGCACCGTCACGAAGAAGACCGGGACCAGGAAGATCGCGAGGATGGTGGCCGAGACCATGCCGCCCGCGACGCCGGTGCCGATGGCATTCTGGCCGCCCGATCCGGCGCCGCTCGACAGCGCCAGCGGCATGACGCCGAGGATGAAGGCGAGCGAGGTCATCAGGATCGGCCGCAGACGTTCGCGCGCCGCCTCGACTGCGGATTCGACCAAGCCCATGCCGCGATCGAAATTCTCCTTGGCGAACTCGACGATCAGGATGGCGTTCTTCGCTGACAAGCCGATGGTGGTGAGCAGCCCGACCTGGAAATAGACGTCATTGTCGAGGCCGCGCAGCCAGGTGGCGAGCACCGCGCCGAGCACACCGAGCGGCACCACGAGCAGAACCGCGACCGGGATCGACCAGCTCTCATAGAGAGCGGCCAGGCATAGGAACACGATCATCAGCGAGCCGGCATAGAGGTAGGTCGTCTGCGAGCCGGATTTCTGCTCTTCGTAGGACAGGCCCGTCCACTGATAGCCGAAGCCGGGCGGCAGCTTGGCGGCCAGTTCCTCCATCGCCTTGATCGCGGTGCCGCTGCTGAGGCCGGGCGCCGGCGAGCCCAGGATCTCGACCGAGGGCAGGCCGTTGTAATGTTCGAGCTTGGGCGAGCCGTAGCTCCATTTGCCGGTGGCGAAGGCCGAGAACGGCACCATCTGGTTCTGGCCGTTACGGACGTACCAGATGCTGAGATCGTCCGGCAGCATGCGCGAGTCGGGCGCGCCTTGCATGTAGACGCGCTTGACCCGGCCGCGATCGAGGAAATCGTCGATATAGGAGGTGCCCCAGGCGGCCGAGAGCGTGGCGTTGATCTGGCTCAGCGTCAGCCCGAGCGCGCTCGCCTTCTCGCGATCGATCTCGATATTGTATTGCGGCTCGTCATCGATGCCGTTCGGGCGCACCGCGACCATGCGCGTGTCGCCCCTGGTCATGCCGAGGAGCTGGTTGCGCGCGGCGATGAGGGCGGCGTGACCCTTGTTGGCGGTGTCGACCAGCTCGAAATCGAAGCCCGTCGCGTTGCCGAGCTCGAGCACGGCGGGGGGCGCGAAGGCGAAGGCCTGGGCATCCTTGATCTGACGGAAACGCGCCATGGCACGGCCGGCGATCGCCTGGACGCGGTTCTGGGCACCGGGCCGGAGGCTCCAATCCTTGAGCCGGACGAAGGCGAGACCGGAATTCTGGCCGCGGCCGCCGAAGCTGAAGCCGTTTACCTCGAACACGCCTTCGACGGAGGCCGCCTCCTCGGTCCGCAGATAAGTCGCGATCTCGTCCAGCACGGCCTGGGTGCGCACCGAGGTGGCGCCCGGCGGGGCCGTCACCTGGATGAACATGACGCCTTGATCCTCGTCGGGCAGGAAGCCCGTCGGAATGCGCAGGAACAGCACCGCCATCGCGCCGACGATGCCGGCGAAGATGATGAGGGACAGGAACGGATGCCGCACGGCCCCGCCCACGACCTTGATGTAGCCGCGATTGGTGCGGTCGAAATTGCGGTTGAACCAGCCGAACAGGCCGCGCCGCAAATGATGGCCCGGCTCCGGCTTTTTGAGCAGCGTGGCACACAGCGCCGGCGTGAAGATCAGCGCCACCAGCACCGACAGGATCATCGAGGTGACGATAGTGATGGAGAATTGGCGGTAGATGACGCCGGTCGAGCCGCTGAAGAAGGCCATCGGCAGCAGCACTGCCGTCAGCACCAGCGCGATACCGACGAGGGCACCCGAGATCTGGTCCATCGAGACGCGCGTCGCCTCCTTGGGCGACAGATCCTGCTCCCGCATGACACGTTCGACATTCTCGACCACGACGATGGCGTCGTCGACGAGCAGGCCGATGGCCAGCACCATGCCGAACATGGTCAGGCTGTTAATCGAATAGCCGGCGAGGTTGAGCACGGCGCAGGTACCGAGCAGCACGACCGGGACCGCGATGGTCGGCACCAGCGTCACGCGCAAGCTCTGCAGGAACAGATACATGATGAGGAAGACGAGCACGACCGCGATGAACAGCGTCTTCACCACGTCCGAGATCGAAAGCTCGACGAAGGGCGTGGTGTCGTAGGGATAGATCACGTCCACGCCCTGCGGGAAGTTCGGCCTGAGCCGCTCCATCGTGGCGCGGACCGCTCTCACCGTGTCGAGCGCATTGGCACCGCTGGCGAGCTTGACGGCGATGGCCGCCGCCGGGTGGCCGTTATATTTCGACTGGATCGAATAGGTCTCGCCGCCGAACTCGATGCGGGCCACGTCGCGCAGCAGGACCTTGGCGCCGCTCGGCTCCACCCGCAGCAGGATCTGGCCGAACTGCTCGGGCTTCTGCAGATATGACGGGCCGATGATGGTGGCGTTGAGCTGCTGGTTGTCGATTGAAGGCAGCCCGCCCAGTTCGCCCGCCGCAACCTGGACGTTCTGCGCCTGGACCGCGGTCGAGACATCGGTCGGTGTCAGCCCGTAATTGTTGAGCTTCGCGGGATCGAGCCAGATGCGCATCGCATATTGCGAGCCGAACAGCAGGTAGTCGCCGACACCGGGCGTGCGGCTGATCGGATCCTGCACGTTCGAGGCGGCGAAATCGCCGAGATCCGTCGAGGTGAGCTTGTCGTCGGTCGAGACGAAACCCACGACCACGAGGAAATTCTTGGTCGCCTTGGCGACGGTGATGCCCTGCTGCTGCACCACCAACGGCAGGCGCGGCTGGGCGAGCTGCAGCTTGTTCTGGACCTGGACCTGGGCGATGTCGGGATTGGTGCCCTGGTCGAAGTTCAGCGTGATGGTGATGGTGCCGTCCTTGTCGCTCTCGGCCGAGAAATAGAGCAGATGGTCGAGGCCGCTAAGCTGCTGCTCGATGACTTGCACCACGGTGCTCTGCACCGTCTCGGCCGAGGCGCCGGGATAGTTCACCGAGATCGAGACGGCGGGCGGCGCGATGCTCGGATATTGCGCGACCGGCAAAAGCGGGATCGAGATGGCGCCGGCGAGCATGATGACGAGCGCCAGCACCCAAGCGAAGACGGGGCGGTCGATGAAGAACCTGGACATGGCTATCGGCCCTCAGCGCGCGGCCGGCTGGTCGCCGGCGGCATTGCCGGCCGCGGCGTTGACGGGTTTGGTCTGTCCGTCGGGCGCCAGCTCGACCTCCTTCGCCGCGACCTCCGCCCCCGGACGGACCGACTGCAGCCCCTTGACGATCAGCCTGTCGCCGTCGCCCAGCCCTTGCGCCACCAGCCAATTCTCGCCGATCGTCCGTTCGGTGACGAGCGTGCGCAGCTCGACCTTGCCGTCCTTCCCGACGACGAGGGCGGTGGGCTCGCCGCGCTGATTGTGGGTGACCCCCTGCTGCGGTGCCAGGATGCCATTCTGCCGGACCCCTTCCTCCAGGGTCGCACGCACGAACATGCCGGGCAGCAGGACGTTCTGATCATTCGGGAAGATGGCGCGCAGCGTGACCGAGCCGGTGCCCTGATCGACCGTCACCTCGGAGAATTGCAGCTTGCCCGGCTGGTCGTAGGTGGTGCCGTCCTCCAGCACCAGCTTGACCGGCGCCTGGTTGTCGCCGGCGGTCTTGATCTGGCCGGCCGCGAGCTCGCGCCGGAAGCGCAGGATGGCGCTGCTCGGCTGGGTGACATCGACATAGATGGGATTGAGTTGGGTGACGGTGGCGAGCGTGGTCGTCTGGTCGGCCGTGACCAGCGCACCCTCGGTCACCGCCGAGCGTCCGGTGCGGCCGGAGATCGGCGACAGCACCTTCGTGTAGGCGAGGTTGATCTGGGCCGTCGTGATCGAGGCCTGGGCCGAAGCGACATCGGCCTGGCCCTGGCGCAGGGTCGCCACCGCATTGTCGAGATCCTGATGGCTGACCGCATTGGCGGCGGCGAGCGGCTTGTAGCGATCATACGTCGCCTGCGCCACGGCGACCGAGGCCTGGGCGCGCAGCAACGTCGCCTGCGCGCTCGCCAGGCTCGCCTCGTAGGGCGCCGGATCGATCTGGTAGAGCTGCTGGCCTTCCTTGACCGCATCGCCCTCGGTGAAGAGCCGCTTCAAGATCACGCCACTCACCTGCGGCCGCACCTCGGCCACGCGGAAGGGCGAGGACCGGCCCGGCAGCTCGGTCGTGAGCGAGACCGGCTGCGGATGGAGTGTCACGACCTCGACCTCGGGCTTCGGTGCAGGGCCGGCCTGTTTTTGATCTTCCTTTCCCTTGCAGCCAGCCATGACAGCGGCGACGAGAACAAGCAGGATCAGCGGCCTGCTGGATGGAAGGCGTAAGCGGAGGGGAAGCGTCATGACACTCTCGGTAATCGGCTGGATCATCCGCGGCACGGCCCGACTCGGGCCGCCACCCCTTGGCGACAAGGTGCGGGCGTATGGGACAGGTAGAAACCAATCAGTTTCCGTGGTAGGAAACTGTCCGGTTTCTTTTCGTCGGTCAAGCCTTCTGTGTGCAGCGCGGTAGAAATTTTCTCAACGGTTCGACGAATAGTGATTGCGAGATCGGGCGAAGGCGACCGGCAATGGATAGAGCAGAGGCTTAGAGATGGCAGTTTCCTTGGCGTCCCGGTCGGCGCCCGTCCCGCAGCGCAAGGCGCGCATGTCCGACGAGGACCGCCGGAGCCAGCTCATCGGCGCCGCCGAGACGGTCTTCCTGGAGCGGGGCTTTCATGCTGCCACCATGGACGACATCGCCCGCCAGGCCGGCATGTCCAAGAAAACGGTCTATCAGGTGTTCCCGGCCAAGGCCGCCCTGTTCGAGGCGCTGCTGATGGACCGGTGCTCGATCTTCACCGTCACCATCGCCGACGATGCCCGGCCGCCACGCGCCGTGCTGACCGACGTGCTGTGCCGCTCCGTCGCCCATGCGCTGACCGAGCGGCAGATCGCGATCCTGCGGCTGATGATCGCCGAATCGCCCCGCTCGCCCGAGATCACCGCGGCGCTCGAGCGGCTCGGCGTCGGGCGCGGCAAGGGCGCGCTCGAGAAATGGCTGGCGACCAAGACCGAGGAAGGCACGCTCGCGGTCGACGACCCGCAGGAGGCCGCGACCCTGCTGTTCTGGACCGCCGCCGGCGATTTCGTCATGCAGGCGCTGCTGAACAAGGGGCCGATCACGACGCCGGCCGCCATCGAGAAGCGGGTCGACCATGTCGTCGCCGCCTTCTTCCGGGGGATGGAAGCCGGGAGCGCGGGGTAGCGGCGGACCATCTGGTCCGGAAGCTCGCCCGCGAGCGCTGGCGTGCTTACGGACGCGGCCTCGTCTTGCCGACATCGTGGTTCATGCCGATCTCGGCGCAGCTGCGGCCGAGAGCCCTATGAGGCCGGCGGATAGTTGGACGGGAAGAGCGCCCGTTTCGCCGCCTCGTCCATCTCGCGCTTGAAGACATGGTCCTTGCCGAGGGTGCGGGCGCGCGCCACCGCCGGCCGGGCGTCGATCGCCTGGAACCAGCGCTTGATGTTGGGAAAGGCGGAAAGCGGATCGTCCGACCCGGGCAGCGCGAAGGACGCACGGTCGATCCAGCCCCAAGCCGACATGTCGACGATCGTATAGTCCTTGCCCACGATATGGTCGCGATCTTCGAGGCGCCGGTCGAGCACGCCGTAATGCCGCTCGACCTCGCGCCGGTAGCGGTTGACCGCATAGGGCAGCTTCTCTGGTGCCGCGCGCTGGAAGTGCACGGCCTGACCCGAGTAAGGGCCGATGCCCGAGGCGATGAACATGAGCCAGGACAAAAGCGCCGGCCGGTCGGCGGCCGTGCCCACGAAGCGCCCGGTCTTGTCGCCGAGATAGAGCAGGATAGCGGTCGAATCGAAGACCGCGGCCTCGCCGCCGGGACCGTCCGTATCGACGATCGCCGGCACCTTGCCGTTGGGATTGATCGCTCGGAAAGCCGGCTCATGCTGCTCGCCCTTGGCGGTATCGACCGGCACCGCCTCGTAGGCGAGGCCGGCCTCCTCCAGGAACAGCGCGACCTTGGCCGGATTGGGGGCGAGATTGAAATAGAAACGGATCACGATTCATTCCTCTAAGGTGAAATTCCGGACATGCTTGCTGCGTCGCTCGGATCAGGCGCCCAGCCGCTCGATCAGCGGGGCGAGGTCGGTCAGGCGGGCGACACGGCAATCGGCCCGATACCCCAATTGCTCCTCGCCACCCCGCATCAAACGATAGAATTCGGCCGGCCCGATATCGGAGCTGGCCGGGGCCGGCAGGCCCTGGGCGCGCTCGATCCAAGCTACCTTGAAGCCGAATCGCTTGGCGCCGGCGACATCGAAGCCGTTGGAGGAAACGAACAGCACCTCGTCCTTGCTAATGCCGAGCGCCGGCTCGACCAACGCGTAGCAGGCGGGATCGGGCTTGAACGCCTTGGCGCGGTCGACGCTGATGACATCGGCGAAGTAATTGGCAACCCCGGTCGCAGCGACCAAGGCTTCGAGCATCTTCGGGCTGCCGTTGGACAGGATGCCGAGCTTGTATCGGCTCAATTGGTCGAGCGCCTGGCGCGCTTCGGGATGGAGGTCGAGGCTGAGATATTTAGTCATCAGCCGGTCCTGGACCGTTCCGTCAGGCTCGATGCCCACACTCTTGAGCGAGAATTCGAGCGCGGCGCGGGTCACCGGCCAGAAATCCTCGTAGCTCCCCATCAGGCTGCGCAACCAGGCATATTCGAGCTGTTTCAGCCGCCAGAGCTGGGTGACGAGATCGCCCTTGCCGCCGCACAGCTCGGTTGCGAGCGTGCGGACCGACTGCACATCGTAGAGCGTCCCATAGGCGTCGAATACGATCGCACGAATGGCCATCTGGTGTTTCCTCTTCGCTTACTCTCCGGCCTTGAGTCCCGGAAAGCTGTTGTTGACGGTGAGTTGCGGGACATTGCTGGAAAACGGAATTCCCGCCTCCCTGAGCGCGATCTCGATGCGGCGGTAACATTCGGTGCGAATCTCGAACTGCTTGCCGGGGGGCGTTTGGATCCGGCAGCGAAAGATCTTAGTGCCGGGCTCGATGCGATAGAGCTTGGTCGTCAGCGGCTGCAGGATGACCGCGGCCAATTCGGGCTCGGCCAGCATCTCCTCGCCGATCCGCGCGATGATCGCCCTGACGCGCTCGCCCTCGACCTCGGTCGTGAGCGGCAGATCGAACCGGTCGATCACCCAATCGCGCGACCTGTTCCTGACGGCGCCCAGGAGACCGTAGGGAACGAAATGGATCGGTCCGTTCTGATGGCGCAGCGCCAAGGTGCGGAAGGTGATCTTCTCGACCGTGCCCCGCGCCTCGCCCGCCTCGATATAGTCGCCGATCCGGAACGCGTCCTCGACCAGATAGAAGGCGCCGGAAAAGAGATCCTTGACCAGCGTCTGCGCGCCGAAGCCGATGGCGATGCCGATGACGCCGGCCGAGGCGAGGAGCGGCCTTATGTCTATATCGAGCGCTGCCAGCACCATCATCAGCGCCACGGCAACGATGGCGATCCGGCCGACGCTGCGCAGCAAGGGGTGGATCGTGACGCGCCGGCTGTTCCTGCCGTCATCCTCGCCCGCCAGGATCACCGCCAGTGCCGCCTCGTAAAGCCGCCAGGCCTGCCAGCAGATGAGCATGGCCAAGCCGGCATCGACGATATGCTCCGCGAGCGTGCGCATCGCCGCGCCCGTCACGAGCCCCGGCAGATCGATCGACCAGACCCAGGCCAGCACCAGGATCGCCATGACGCCGAGCACCCAGCGCGCAGCATGGCGTAGCCGATCGACGAAGTTGTCCATCAGCGGCGGCGCGATGACGGGTTCGCCGGCCGCCAGCGTCTCGACCGCCACGATCTCGTCGGTGCCATTGCGCGAGGGCACGAACAGCGTGGCGAGGCCGCGCCGGCCGCCTCGCGCCAGTCGCAGCCTCAGCCGGCCGAGCATGATGCGGACTGCGCCATCCAGGATCGGCGCCGCCGCCAGGATCGCGAGCGTGCCCAGCACATGGCGGAAGGGCGGCTCGCCGTCGAGGATCAGCCCGACCGTCCAGGTCGCATAGATCCAGGCCACGACGAGAGCGGCGATGCCGTGCCAAAGCGGCACGAAGCCACCTTGACCCGACCCCGCCCGCAGCAGCCGGCGCAGGCTGGCGAGGCCGATCACCAATCCGGAAGCGATCAGCAGCAGCCGCGGCAACCCATCGCCGATCCAGGCCAGATAGAGGCTCTCGGCCAGGATCCAGCTCACCATGCCGAGGATGATCATGCGCGCGACGAACCGCAGCACGACCCGGGACCGGTCGTCGTCGAGCGGAAACGGCGCCACCAACATCGACAGGAATGAGACGGTACCCCATGTCACGGCGATGTTCTGGGCCGCGGCATCGGCGATCGCCATGAACACGTCGGTGCCATGGAACATCAAGCCGGCCTCGCCGAACAGCAGCCGGACCAGCCCGAGCGACACGACCAGGGCGACGATCGGCGGCAACAGCGTCGTCAGCAGCGCGCGGAACGCCAGCCGGAAGATTCCCGCCTCTTCCGACCACGGCATGACGAATCGCAACAGCCTGTGGCCACCCCAGCCGCAACCGAGACCGGCCAGCAGCGCGGCCAGCAAGGAGAGCAGGACGAAAGCCGCCGAGCCGTTCCCGCCATTGTCGGACAGCAGGTTGGCGGCCTGACGGAATCGCCCGGGTGCCGCGCCGGCATCGTCGAACATGGCCGCGGACGCGGCGCCCAACCGATCGAGAAAACCGCCGATCCGGTCGAGAGCCATGCCGATGAGCGTGTCATGGGCGAGGAAGGAGCCGGCAGCCGGATCGGGGCTGTTCACCGACGATGCCCGCGCACGGTCGGCCGGCGATCCGTCCCCAATTCGGTCTTTCGGCAAAAATTCCCTGACCGCGCCATCTCTTCCATCCGAATGCGATCGCATGAGAACGCCGACGGCGCTCCAGTGGACCGAATTCTAGAGCGAGAGACTTAAAACTCAAGGAGCGATCATGATCGGCCTATTCACGACTGCTCCGGTATTCGAGAAGGGCGGCCATGTTCCGCCCCTCCAGCACCGCGAAGGCAGCGGCGGCCTCGGCGCCATCGAGCGACAGGTCCGGATCGAGCCCATCGGCCAGCCGCTCCAGCTGCATATTGTTCCAACCGAGCAGATGGAAGAGGTTAAGCTTCTGCTCCGGCGTGGGCACGCGTCCGATCTCGCCGGCGAGGAGCTTTTTCGGCACCGCCGGGTCGGCGATGAGGGGCCGGCCGAGCCCGACCAGATCGAGCTCGCCGCGCTCGACCGCCTCGATCATGCCTGCCCTCGTGCGGAAACCGCCCGTGACCATCACCGGCATGCGGGCGGCGGCGCGCACGGATCCGGCGAACTCGACGAAATAGGCCTCGCGCTTGACCGTGCTCGGGCGCGGCGCATCCTCGCCCTCGTCCTTGAGGGCGACGCCGACGACCTTGGGCTGCTCCAGCGAGCCGCCGGACAGTTCCAGCAGATCGAGGCTCGTCTCGTTGAGTCGCCTGACCAGCGCCAGGCATTCGGCGTGGGTGAAGCCGCCGCGCTGGAAATCGGAAGCGTTGAGCTTGAGCCCGAGCGGGAAGCCCGGCCCGACGGCGGCGCGCACGGCATCCAGCACCTCGATCAGGAACCGCGACCGGTTCTCGAGCGAACCGCCCCATCGATCGGTCCGCCGGTTGGCGAGCGGGCTGAGGAATTGCGAGATCAGATAGCCATGCGCGCCATGCAACTCGACGCCGGTGAAGCCGGCTTCACGGGCGTTGGCGGCCGAGAAGGCGAATTGATCGACGGCACGCAGGATCTCGGATTCGACCATCTCGCGCGGCGGCGCGAACGTCCAGCCGGCGCCGCGGACGATATCGATCTCGACGCAGGATGGCGCCAGCGGGGCCGCATTGATGGCGGCGTCGACCTGCCGGCCGGTATGGCTGAGCTGAGCCCAGAAATGCGCCCCCTCCGCCCTTCCCGCTTCGGCCATGCCCGCCAGCTCTTCCACGCCGCCCTGATTATCCAGCACGATATTTCCCGGCCGCTCCAGATGCCGCCGGTCGACCTGGATATTGCCCGAGAGCAGCAGCCCGGCACCGGAGCCGGCCCAGCGCCGATAAAGCGTCGCTAGCCGAGGCGTCGCCCGGTTGGCGGCATCGGCCATGCCCTCGCTCATCGCCGCCTTGACCAGGCGGTTGGGCAGGCGCGCGCCGCAGGGCAGGTCGAGCGGCGTCGAAAGCAGATTTGTCATGATTACTCTCCAACCGGGGCAACCGAGCCCGTTGCGGAAATGGGGCGGACGCCCTACTTTCCATCCACACAACAGCGATCGCTGTCATTTGATACGACAGTTATCACTGTCGTATCCTGTGTCAAGGGGGCCTCGGATGGTGCGGGTTTGGCAGGAGGATGATCCCAAGGCCGCGCTGATGGCGGGCAAGCGGAAGCTCATCGTCGAGGCGGCACTGCGGTCATTCCTCGATGAGGGCTATGCGGAAAGCTCGGTGAATCGCATCGCAGCCGAGGCCGGCGTCTCGATCAAGACGCTCTACCGGCATTTCGACAGCAAGGACGATCTGTTCAGCGCGGTCATGGAAGCCGCCTGCGCCGATGGGGCGGCCGAGACGAGTGACGAGCCGGCCTGGCTGGCAGAGCCGCCGCCGACGGGCCTGGCGCTCGCCGGAGAGGATTATCTCCGCCATGCCCTATCCGTGGACCAGCTGGCGCTCTATCGCGTCGTCATGCAGGACGCCCATCGCTTCCCAGAGCTGGGGCGGCGCTATCGCGACGAGATCGTCGGCCGGCGCGCGGCACTGTTCGCCCGCTATCTCGACCGCTGGCTGCCTTCGACCGGCTGGAAAGTCGCCGACTGGGAGGCGGCCGGCGCCGTCTTCGAAGGGCTGCTCAAGGCGGGGCTGTTCGACGAGCTGCTACAGGGCGGCCCGCAGCCGGACGAGGCGGAAATCATCCGCCGCGCCGGTGACGCGGCCGCCAGGCTGCAAACGCTGTTCGAGGCCCGCCTTCTGTAGCTCTTACGCCTCGACCGCCCACGGATCGTAGGAGCCGACGGTCCAGATATGGCCCTCCGGATCGCGGCAGGTGAAGGAACGCCCGCCATAATCCATGTCGGCGATATCGAAGACGATGGTGGCGCCGGCCGCCTTGGCTCGCGCATAGACGGCATCGCAATTGGAGACGACCAGATTGGGCGTCTGCGTCTCCCGAAGCCCGATATCCTCCGGCTGGCGCATGAGCGCGTCATAGGCCGTGCCTTTGACGACGGAACCCAGCATCACCATGCCGTTGCCGAAGCTGAGCTGTGCGTGCGCGATCGTGCCGTCATCGTTCGGATAGATGGCGTGCTTCTCGAAGCCGAAGGCTCGGCACAGAAATTCGATCGCCGCCGGCGCGTCCCGATAGCGTAATCCCGGTATCACCGTCGATCGGCAGTCCTTCGCGAAACCAGACATTTCATCCTCCGCGCGCCGCCCGTCAACGCGCCGGGAGACGGGCCTGATAGATCGAGAGATTGGAATAGGCGGCAGCGAGCAGCGGCGTCGCGACCCCGGCCTCGCGGGCGCGCCGGATCAGATCGCCGATGATCTGGTCGGCCTCGACCGCACCGCCGCCTTGCAGATCGCGATACATGGAAGAGGTCTGGGTCGAACTCGGATCGGTCAGCATCTTCCGGGTATTGGCCAAGACGGCCTCGCTCGGCGGATGCCCCAAGGCGGTGACGGTCTCGACGACCTCGCCCAGCAGCGCCAGCACGAACTCGGTGCCGCCCGGTGCGGCCGCGATCTCGCCGATATGGCCCCGCATCAGGCAGGTGACGCCACCCAAGGCCGACAGCAGCACCCATTTCTCCCACATCTCACGCTCGATCGTCGGCGACAGGCGAGCATCGAAGCCGGCATCGCGCATGAAGGCGTCGAGCCGTTCCGTCCGCGCGGAGGCGGCACCGCTCATCTCGCCATAGGCGAGGTCATGGAGCTTGTTGAGCTGGCGGATGCGACCCTCGTCATCGATGAAGCTCGCGATCTTGCAGACACCGCCGACGAATGCCTCGGCGCCGAAGCGGGCGGTGATGGCATCGACATGCTTTATGCCGTTGAGCACGGGCAGGATCATGGTCCCAGGCCCGACCGCCGGCGCCACATCATCGAGCGCCTGTTCCAGCGCGAAGGCCTTCACCGTCAGCAGGATCGCGTCGAAGGGGGCCTCGATCACGTCGGCGGTGACGAGCTTCGGCGCCAGCGTGACATCGCCATGCGGGCTGACGATCCGCAGCCCATTCGCCTTGAGTTGCGCGGCCCGGCCGGGACGCACCAGGAAGGTCACGTCGCGGCCGGCCTCGGACAGCCTGCCGCCGAAATATCCGCCGGTCGCGCCGGCGCCGACGACCAGGAGACGCATCGCCTACTCCGCCCCCTCCACGATGCGGATATCGCGCACCGCCGCAGTGCCGAGCCTGTCGAGCGCCTTGGCATAGGCCGGGCTTTCGAAGGCCGTCACCGCCTGCTCGACGCTGTCGAACTCGACCACGACGACCCGCTCCATCACGCCGGACTCGAAGGTCTTGACCGGCATGCCGCGGACGATGAAGCGGCCGCCCTGCCCCCGGATGGCCGGACCGGCGATCTCGGCATAGGCCGCCAAGGCGTTCATATCGGAAATGGAGCGATAGGTGACGACGGTATAGGCCTTGGGCATGGCGGGCTCCTGAAGAGGGCATGAGGTAGGAATATTCTCACTGCCGACCGACACGCTGTCGAGCCCCGGCGGGGCCGTGAACCGCTTCGTCACATGGGGGACAAGCAAGGGTGCAATGCAAAATAGATGGCATATGCCATCTTTATGAAGAAGGCATATGCCCTATATCTTGTCACCGAACCCGCCGTGCGGGCCGTCAACCCGGAGGAAAACATGATCAAATTCGCGATCTCGGCCGGTCTCGCCGGTGTTCTGGCCCTGACCATGGCCGCAGCCTCGCCCGCGCCGAAGGTCATCGAGCCCGGCCATGCGGTGCATGAAGGCCAAGGCGTGGTGACTGCGCTCAGCACCGATGCCTCGGCAGTCACCTATTGGACCGATGCGGCCGATGGCTGGCATGTCGTGACCACGGTCGATACCGTCGTCGGCCAGCAGAATGGCGAGGACAAGCATGCGGTCGTCCGCTTCTCGTCTCTGCTCCAGCCCGGTCAGACCCAGCTGATCTCGGTGCCGGCCGATACCGCCGAACACCAGCAGGTGCTGCGCATCCGTCGTCTCGACAGCAGTCTCGAAGTGTCGCGGGTGCCGGCGCCCTCGGCCTGACCGTAAGATAATAGATCGAGCACATCAACAGGGCGCAGCCGCAAGGCTGCGTCCTTGGCTTGTTTGTGGCCGCGTCACTTTCTCGCGTTCTTTCGACAGTGGAGCCTTGAGCGGTTTCGGCCGGTCCCGTGTTCATCGTGGGCATGCCGGCCCCAGGACGAGACTCCCGCCCGATGAAAATCGCCCAGATCGCTCCGCTTTTCGAATGCTGCCCGCCCAAGCTCTATGGCGGGACCGAGCGCATCGTTTCCTATCTGACTGAAGAGCTGGTGCGCCAAGGGCACGATGTGACCCTGTTCGCCAGCGGAGATTCCGTGACCTCGGCCCGGTTGGTGCCGTGCGCGGAGACGGCGCTCAGACTCAATCCGCGGGTCAAGGACCCGATCCCCTACCACATCATGATGCTGGACGAGGTCAGGCTCAGGGCCGAAGAGTTCGATGCGCTGCACTTCCACATCGATTTCCTGCATTTCCCGCTGATCCGCGATTTCGCCGACCGCACGGTGACGACGCTGCACGGACGGCTCGATCTGCCGGATCTGCCACCCTTCTACGAGGCCTTTCCCGAAATCCCCCTGGTCTCGATCTCCGTGGACCAGCGCCGGCCGATGCCGCCGGTCAATTGGGCCGGCATGATCCATCACGGCCTGCCGCGCGATCTGCTGCCCTTCACCGCGGCGCCGGAGGGCGGCTACCTCGCCTTCCTCGGCCGCATCTCGCCGGAGAAACGACCGGACCGCGCCATCGAGATCGCCGCCCGCACCGGCATGCGGCTCAGGATGGCGGCCAAGATCGACAAGGCCGATCAGGCCTATTGGAACGAGGCGATCGCGCCGATGGTCGCCGCATATCCCAATGTCGAGTTCATCGGCGAGATCAACGAGCACCAGAAGGCCGAATTCCTTGGTCAGGCGCAAGCGCTCCTGTTCCCGATCGACTGGCCGGAGCCGTTCGGGCTGGTGATGATCGAGGCCATGGCCTGCGGCACGCCGGTCATCGCCTTCCGCTGCGGCTCCGTGCCGGAGGTGATCGATGACGGCGTCTCAGGCTTCATCGTCGACGATCTGGAGATGGCGGCCGAGGCGGTGACGCGGGTCGGCATGCTCGACCGCGCCGGCGTCAGGGCCGCCTTCGACCGGCGCTTCACGGTCGAGCGCATGGCCGAGGATTATCTCACCCTCTATCGCAGCCTGCCGGGCACGCGGACCGAGGCGGCGCATCTGCGCCGGGCGCTCGGCCAGGAAGTCGGGCTGCAGGCGATCGCCTGATCCGATGGCGTTCCGTCGCAGGCTGGAACCAGTCCTGCGGACCATGGGTTTCGAACCCATGGAAAGGAGGCCGAGAATGAAGATGATCGCCATGGCCGCTTCGGCGGCGATGCTGCTGGGAACGGCAGTTTCAGCGCATGCGCAGGTGCCCGCGACCGGAACATCGGCGGCGAGCCCGCCCGGTTCCGTCGCGCCGAATACGCTGCCCGGCCTATCGGCGACGCAGCCTGGGCTGGGCACGGCCCTTCCCGGCACCCTGCCGACCGGCATCGGGATAGGCTCGGAACCCGGCCTGCCGGGCGCGTTCGGCATCAGCCCGGCAGTACCTTCCGTTCCACCGTCGCTGTCCACAGTGACCCCGACCGTGCCGAGTGCTGCAACCGCCACCGGAACCGGGTCGCGTTGCGCCACGCTCGCCGCTCCGACAGGCACTGTCGGTCAGCTCCTGGAAGGTGAAGCCGGAACCTGTCAATCGTCCTGCACGGGAGTCTGCTGAGGTTCCGCCCCGATGGCAGGCGGCATGGTCCCAAGCGACCGCCGCGGCGCCAGCCAGGTTACCAGATCCCAGGCATTGCGGATCGCTACCAAGAGCAAGATTAGAAGGAGAACCGCGATCGGAAGCTGCGCGCGGGCGCCGGCGTAGCCCGCCGCCGCAGCGCCCGCCAGCCCTGCATAGATCACCGTCGGAGCGACGCCGTAGCACCAGAAATCCGACCAATGGGCGGGACTCGTCAGGCGCCCGAGGCGGACCGCGATCAGGAAGGTGAACACCAGGCCGCCAATCGCGACAAAGCCCACGAGCGGCGCCGGCACCACAACGCTCGTTTCCGGCACCAGCGCGATACCGCTGATGACCAGGATCAGCGCCAGATGCATCACGGTCGGCGTCACGTAGAGCTTGATGCCCTGCATGATGCTCGAATGCTCGCGCCCGGAGCTCAGCGTGGCGACGATGAAGAGCAGCCCGATCAGCTCGCCGGCCGCCGATCCCGTCACCTGATAGAAGCTCTGCCAGCCGCTGAACATTCGGGAAACGCCTGTCGTCCTGGACCGCGATGACAGGAGCTGGAACCCAGATCCTGCTTGATCATCACGGATATTCTAGACAAGCAGATTTATGTAGGGAAAGCGGCGGAACGCAAGGCGGGATATCGGAAATGCAACGCCGCCGGCGATCCCTCGCCGGCGGCGCTTCTCACACTCTTGCCGAGGCCGTTACTTGCCGGCGTGGCCGCCGGTGGCCGGCACCGCGCCCTCGCCGGCGCCCGAGTTCTTATCCTCGAGCTGATATTGGGGCATCGCCGCCAACTGATCCTTGGTCTGATCGAGGGTCAGGCGATTGTTGTTGAGCTTCAGGCTGGCGAACGGCACGGCGACGTACTTGCCGCCGATCCCGGCCGTCGAGCCGTAGGTCAGCACGACATCGGCGACCTTGCCGTCCTTGCCCAGCACCATGTCCTTGACGCTGGCGACATCCTGGTTGTTCCGGTCATAGACCGAGGAGCCGATGATCTTGCTCGCCCGCATCTGATCGGTCTGGATCATGGTATCCGATGCGAAGGCGGCCGAACCGAGCGACACCGCCATGACGACGGCAAGGCCGGAGCGCGCGATGATCTTGTTCATCTTGTTCACCCTCTTTGTTTTCGCTCTCAGGAGCAGGCCTCTAAAACCCGCGAGCGGGTTTTCGGTTCCCCTGGGAAAAGAGAGGACGTTCCGAGCCGCTAAAGCGCCGCCCTGACGATATGCGCGCCGGCCGCGGCGAAGATCTCGCACTGGCCGGCATCCGCGCGCGCATCGGTCACCAGCGTCCAGCGCGCCGGCAGCGGGGCCCAGAAGCTCTGGCCGCCGCGCGACAGCTTGGTCGCATCGGCGAGCACGATTACCTCGCGCGCCTGCTGCATCATCAGGCTCTTCAAGGCGATCTGGTCGAGGCTCGCCTCGCACAGGCCGCGATCGGCGACGATGCCGTCGGCGCTGGTGAAAAGCTTGTCCGCCGTCATCCGCCGCATCGCATCGGTCGCCAGCGGCCCGACCGTGCTCATGCTGGTCGCCCGGAGCGCGCCGCCCAGGACGGTGAGATCGATATCCGGCTCCGACAGCATCGGCACCAGCGGCAGGCTGTTGGTAATCACCCGATGCCGGCGCCCCTTGAGCAGCCGCCCGAAGGCGGCGACGGTCGAGCCGGCATCGAGGATCAGCACATCCTCCTCGGCGAGCAGCGCCAGCGCCGCGCGCGCGATCGCCTCCTTCTGAGCGCCGTTGATCGTCTGCCGTTGGCTCAGGCTCTCTTCCGGCCCCGCATGGGCCAGGATGGCCCCGCCATAGGTGCGTTTGACGGCGTTGCTGTTCTCCAGCAGCTGGAGATCGCGGCGGACCGTCGAGGCCGAGACGCCGAAGCGCTGCGCCAGCGCCTCGACATCGGCCTCGCCGCCGCGCAGCGCCTCCAGCAGGACGGATCGCCGCTCCTTGCTGCGCATGCCGGTCAGGCGGCGGCAGCCTGCTTCGGCGCGAGCTCGACCGCCTGGCGCAGCGCCTCGATCAGGCTGCGCTCGTCGGCGATGCCCTTGCCGGCGATATCGAAGGCGGTGCCGTGATCCACCGAGGTGCGGATCACCGGCAGCCCGACCGTGATATTCACGCCGGCCTCGAGGCCCAGCACCTTAATCGGGCCGTGGCCCTGGTCGTGATACATCGCCACCACGATGTCGAAATCGCCGCGCGCCGCCAGGAAGAACAGCGTATCCGCCGGCAGCGGGCCCTTGACGTTCCATCCCTTGGCCTGGCAGGCGGCGATCGCCGGCGCGATCTTCTCCGCTTCCTCGCCATGCCCGAACAGCCCGTTCTCGCCGGCATGGGGATTGATGCCGCAGACGCCGATCCGGGGCGCCTTGATCCCGGCCTTGACCAGCGTCTCCTGCGCCCGGCCGATCACCCGCTCGACCAGCCCCGGCTCGATCCGGGCGATCGCGTCGATGAGGCCGATATGGGTGGTGACATGGATCACGCGCAGCTTGGGCGAGGTCAGCATCATCGAGACCTCGGGCGTTCCCGTCAGATGCGCCAGCAGCTCGGTATGGCCGGGATATTTATGCCCGGCGGCGTGCAGCGCCTCCTTGCTCAGGGGCGCCGTGCAGATGCCCTGCGCCTCGCCCGCCTCGACGATCTTCACCGCCCGCTCGATATAGCGGTAAGCCGCCTCGCCCGAGATCGGCGAAAGCTGGCCGAACGGGTGCCCCTCGGGGATGAGCTTGAGGTCGATGCATTCGACCGTCTCCGGCGTGAAGCGCGCCTGGGACGCCCGGTCAAGGCTGTCGACGCGCAACCGCGTGCCGACGATCTCGCCGGCTTGGCGCAGGCGCCCGGCATCGCCGATGACGAGCGGATTGCACAGCTCGTGCACCTCCGCATGCGCCAGCGCCTTCATGATGACTTCCGGGCCGATGCCCGATGCATCGCCCATCGTGATCGCTATGGTCGGACGGGTCGTCGTCGGACGGGTCATGGGGGCTTCCTTTTGCCTGATGAGACGCAGATGCGCGGCAATCCGGGCGAGACTGCCATGATCGCCGAACGCGCCCGCCTTGGTGACGATGGGAATGGCGACGGCGCCGATCGAGAGGCCGAGAGATACGCCCGGCTCGATCTCGTCGACCAGCCGGATTCCGTTCACGCCGAACCGCGACAGCAGCGCCGCGGCGGTTTCCCCGCCAGTCGCGGCGAGGCCGCCCAGATGTGCCGCCGCCGGCCGAAGCGCGTCGGCGAGCGCGCCGACCAGCCGCGGCCCGATGGCGAGATCCGGCGCCTCACCCGTCCGGATCTCGACCAGCACATCCTCGCCGGCATCGAGCCCGTCGATCACGCGCCTGGCTAAAACGGCGTTGCCCGGCCCGGCCCGGCCGTCGAGCAGCATCGCCGGCTCGACCGGGAGATAGCGGATCTCGTGCACCGCCGCCAGGTGTCTGGCCGCCGCTCGCGAGGCCTCGGCGAGCGAGCCGACCACGATGAGCGTGCCCTTTTCGGTGACGGGCCAGACGATCGGCTCGGCCTGCCCTGGCGCTGCGGCGGCGAGCGCATGGGCGAGCCCTGCACTGCCGATGAAGAAGCACGCCTCGTCCGCGGGCAGGCTCGCCTCGGCGATGCGGGCAAGATCGTCGTCGGTCAGCGCGTCGCAAACGGCGACGATATCGCCGCGCCCGGCGAGGTTGGCGAAGGCGGCTCTCAACACGTCCCGGCCGGCGCGAATGGTAGCAAGCGGGATCCTATCGCCCGGTATGCCGGCGGTCGCCAGCATCTCGACCAGATCGGCACTGTCGTAGCTATGATCGCGGCGCCAGATTTCGGCCTCCTCCAGCGGCCTGCCGCCGACCTGGACATGGCCGTCCTGGGTCGTGCGGCCGGTCGCCGGAAAGGCCGGCGCCAGAATGCCGAAAGCGCGGCCCGCGCGCTGTCGCACCGCCTCGATCGCGGCCACGGTCTCTGCGGCAGGATGGCCGCGCAGGGTGGAATCGATCTTCTTGAAGAGGATGCGGCCGCCATCGAACAGATGGCCCAGCACCGCGCGATGCCGCGCCACCGCTGCCGCGGCCGAAAGGCCCCGGCTGTCGGCGTCGTAGGACAGGACCGGCATATCCGGCGACGCCCCGCTGCCCTCGCCCCAGCCGACGATCGCCGCCCGGCCCCGCTTGGCGAAGGCGATCGCGCAATCGGAGGCGCCGGTCAGATCGTCGGCGACGATCAGCCATCGGCCGGTCATGTCATCTTCCGGCCTGCGGACGGATACCGGCGCCGATCGGGCGGGCCTCGCCCTCCGGCTCCTCCTGCCCGACCATGCGCGCCGTCCAGGCGGTGACGAGCGGGACCAGGATCGCGGTCACGATGACCGTCGTCGCCACCAGAGCGGTCGCGGGCGCCGCCGCGGCGGCATAGGCCGGATTGGCGGCCGCGACGAGAGCCGGCACGGCGGCGGCATTACCGGCGGTCGAAGCGGCGGCGACGCCGGCAACGCCCGTGCCGCCGGAAAGACGATCGGCGAGGAACAGCGGGACGCCGGTGATGACCACGACGCCGACACCGAGCAGAACGCCCAGCAGCCCCGCCTGCCAGACCTTGCCGAGATCGAGGCCGGTGCCGAGCGCGAAGGCGAAGAACGGGATCAGGACCGGCACGGCGCGGGACAGGAAGTCGCGCATCTCGCGGTCGAGATTGCCGAGCAGCATGCCGGCGATGAGCGGCAGGATGCCGCCCAGCAGCGTCTGCCAGGGAAAGGCCGACAGGCCGGCGACGCCGAGCGTCACCATGGTCAGGAACGGCCCGGATTCGAGCGACATGATCGAGTAGGCGCCGACATCGCGCGGCCGGCCATATTGGCCGAGCAGCGCCATGTACAGGCCGCCATTGGTGTCGTTCATGGCGGCGACGATGGCGAGGGTGGAGAGGCCGGCGAAGAGCCCGCCCTCGATCGGTGTCTCGCCGAGGAGATGGCCGAAGACGATGCCGAAGAGCACGGCCACGCCGACCTTAACCCCCAGCAGGATGCCGCCCTTCTTCAGGATATAGGGTGTCGTCCGGACGTCGATGCTGGCGCCCATGCAGACATAGAAGACGGCGAGGATGGTGAGCGCGCCGCCGCTGAACAGCGCGCCGGTGAAGGAACCGAAGAATTTCGGCGTGCCGGGGAGAAAGGTGGCGAACAAGGCGCCGATGACGAGCGGCACCACCATCATGCCGCCGGGCACGCGCTCGATGGCGCGCTTGATACCGATCTGTCTCACTCTTCCTCCCATGCGCATTCGGCGCAAATATTAACGCTTATGGCTTAGATTAGCTCCAAGCGCGGGAGGATCGTGCGCATTGTGCGCATGACAGTCAACATTTCTGCGCTAAATGCGCAGATCATCAAATCGGCAGGACCGGCCGCCCGGCCCTGCCGCTTCCGTCCTAATAGTGCCAGCGGCGCCAGCCCGGCCGGCCGTAACGCCAAGGATGCCCCACGACCACGCCCACCGACGGCGCCACCACCACGGGCCGGGCGACCACGACCGGCGGCGCCACGACGGCGACCGGCGGTGCCACTACTACCGGCGGCGCCACGATCACAGGCGGGGCGGCGACGACCGGAAATCCGAGATTGACGCCCACGCCGATGCCCGCCTCGGCCGGCGCCGCCAGCGCCATGGCCGCGACTGCCAGACCTGCGATGGCCAGCGCGCGCATGGTCGGAACGCTCTTGATATGAGCCGCGAATGCCAACTTCATCTCACTACTCCCTATCTCTGGCCGCAGGCGGCGCCGAACCTGGCCCCCCGATCCCGCGACTTCATGAGATTGTAGTGACGCGCCCGGCCGGACATCCCTGCGTCCGCACGCCGCAGGGAAGGCTAGCTCCGGTGCGGCTCGGCCCAGACGGTGCGCGTGTAGGGCTCGGCGTGGCCGGACATATAGACGGCGAAGCCGGCGATCCATTGCTGCGTCGGCGCCCGCTGGCCATGGATCACGAGCAGCAGCAGCAGAAGGGCCGCTCCGAGGCGCCGCGGCGCCGAGACCGGCGGCGGCAGCGGCTCGGACCACCACACGAAGCAGAGCCCCGCGCAGATGCCGAGCAGGCAGCCGGCGATCGCCTCGGACGGCGAATGGTATTCGAGGGCGACGCGCGAGACGCCGACCGCGATGCCCGCCGCGAAGCCGAGCAGCAAAGCCAGCAGCCTTGTGCCGTCGGACCTGCCCTGGACGCTGAGACGAGCCCCTATGCCCATGACAGCCGTCGCCAGCAGCGAGTGGCCGCTGAACCCGGTGAAATCGATCGAGCGGATGCCGATGCCCCAGCCGAGAAAGGCGATCTTGGTCGCGGTCACCGTCGCCGAGGCCAGCACCATCACCAGCATCCAGACTGCGACCGCCCGCCATGCCCGCCCCGCAGCGAGCCAGGCGGCAATCGCAGCCGCGGCCGGCAGCATGGCCGCCGCATCGCCAAAATTCGTCAGACTCTGCCAGAACATCAAATTATGGTTCCGCTTCGGGAAAAGAGCGTGGCGTCGGGTAGCTGATCTCGGAGACGGAAATATCGGTTGGCGGCCTCCCGCCGATGAGGACGATCGCATTCGAGGAAATTCATCGGCCCCGTCCCAGTCAAGCCGATTCGGATTGCCATCGTCTTAAAGCACAGATTTCGTCACCGGCAGCCGCACGCTATCGTGCCGCTGCGGTGCCGCCCGCCAGCCTCGTTCGATCGGAATTTCGCGGCGATGCAACGGCTCTGGGAGTTGAAAACATGGTCACACTCGAAAAAGCGCACCGCGTCATCGCCGCGGGCGAAGCGAAGGCACGGGAAATCGGCCAACCGATGAATATCGCCGTCGTGGACGAAGGGACCAATCTCAAGGCTTTCATCCGCATGGACGGCGCCTGGCTCGGCAGCATCGATATCGCGATCAACAAGGCCTTCACCGCCAAGGCGTTCGACATCTCGACCCGCGATCTCGGCCAGAACAGCCAGCCGGGGGATCAGTTCTTCGGCATCCATGTGTCGAACCATGACCGGGTCATGATCTTCGCAGGCGGCATTCCGCTCAAGGTCGGCGGCAAGATCGTCGGCGCGGTCGGCGTCAGCGGCGGTAGCGGCGAGCAGGATCAGGCGGTCGCGGAGGCCGCAGCGGCCGTCTGCAGCTGAATGGAATGGGAGCTGTCGGGGTCTGCCCGGCAGTTCCAGCCCTCGCATGGTCAGCGTGGCGCGGCCGGCGATCCCGGCCTTTACCAGAGGTGACGGAACCCGAAATCAATTCTACCGTTCGTGGTCGGCATCGGTCTGGAGGCGGCGATGGGACGAATTGTCGTTCGTTGGGCGCTCGCGGCTATCCTCTGCAGCACTTTTATTGTCTGGCAGCGCCAGGCGACCGCCCAGGCGGTCGATTGGTCGACCCACGGCTTCGATCTGCTGCGCACTGGCTACAACCCGCGGGAACTCACCCTGAATCCGTCGACGGCGGCGGGATTGCATCTGCTCTGGTCGGCCGATATGGGCGACGCCGTCAATGCGCAGCCGCTGTCGATCCACGATGTGCTCATCAACGGCGTGCCGACCGAGATCTTGTTCGTCGCGGCCACCAATGGCGTCATCGCCGCGTTCAACGCCGCGACCGGGCAGCAGATCTGGCGAGATCAAGAGCAGGTGCAGAATCTCGGCACCGCCTGCCAATTCTATCCGAACGGCATCTTCGGGATCGCCGACACGCCGGTCTATGATCGGCAGGACAATGCGCTGCTGTTCGTGGACGGCGCCGGGCTCATGTACGAGATCGACGCGGCGACCGGTCAGAACAAGCCCGGCTGGCCGATCCAGATCCTGGCCAATCCCGAGCTGGAATATGTGCGCGGCGGCCTCAACCTCTTCAACCGCATCGCCTATGTCACGGTTTCCAGCTATTGCGACCGGGGTGCCTATAACGGCGCGGCGATGGCTGTCAACATCGACACAAGGCAAGTCGTCGCAAGCTTCGTTCCGGCCTCGCTCGGCAATGGCGGCGGGATCTGGGGCTATGGCGGCGTCGCGATCGACACCAGCACCGACGCGATCTATCTCGCCACCGGCAACAGCCTGTCCGGAGAGCATCAGGGCCTCGCCGAGAGCGTGGTCCGCCTCGATCTCGGCCTGAACGTCGTCGCGTCGAACTATCCCGGTCTTGTCGGCAACGACGTCGATTTCGGCACCGTGCCGCTGCTTTACACGACCGCCTGCGGTCCCCAACTCGCCGCCATGAACAAGGACGGCGCGCTCATCACCTTCGCCGCGAACAGCATCGGTTCCGGACCGTTGCAGAAGATACAGGTCAGCTCCACCGCCCTCATCGGCATGGCGGCGCTCGACCCGACCAGCGGCCTAATCTTCGTCGAAAACGCGGGCGACAGCCCGGATGGGACGTTCCAGCACGGGCTCGTCGCCTTCAGCCCGAACGGCCAATGCCAATTGGAGCCGGTCTGGCAGGCGGTGCAGGGTCCCAACTTCAGCGGCAAGGTCGGGCCGCCCAGCACCGTCAGCGGCGTCGCCGTTTATGGCGACGGCGGCGGCAACACGCTCCATGCCTTCGACAAGTCCGGCACGGAACTATGGAACAGCGGCTCGACCATTCAGGGCCGGATCGTCTCGGCGCCGGCCATCGCCAACGGCAAGCTCTTCTCCGGCGCCTATGACGGCCATATCTATGTCTTCGGCGTCGCCCCCTCGCCGCTCGTGTCCGCGATCCTGCCGGGTGCGCGCTCGGTGGAGGCCGGCACGCCCGCGACCGTGTTCGCGACCATGGTGAACAGCGGCACCACGGCGCTCGGCAATTGCCGCCCGAGCCTGCCGCTCTCTGCCCCCGCGGGATTGGCCTTCGGCTACCAGACCGTGGATCCGGCGACGAACCAAACCGTCGGCCAGCCGAACCAAGCCGCCGCGATCGGCGCCGGCGGGGCCCAAAGCTTCGTGCTGTCCTTCCAATCCGTAAGCGCGCTCGCCGCACCGGGCCAGCAGGTCACGTTCGCATGCGACGGGGTCACGCCGGCGCCGAGCTTCCCGGAGATCGGCGCGGTCGATCTGAGCTTCTCGGCCAGCTCAATCGCGGATGTAGTGGCGCTGGTGGCGACGGGGTCCGGCGACGGCATCCTGACGGTGCCGTTCTCGCGCAACGCTCCCGGCGCCTTCGCCGCGGCCAGCGTCAATGTCGGCGCCGCCGATACACTCACCGTCTCGGTCGATACCGGCACGGTGCCGCTCCCCCTCGCCGTCTCGATCTGCGAAACCAACCCCGCCAATGCCCAATGCCTGGCGCCCCCGGCTCAGGCGATCCAGGTGGGCTTCACGCCGGGCTCGACCCCGACCTTCTCGGTCTTCGTCACGGCGACGGCGGCCGTGCCGTCTTCGTTCGGGCTGTCGCGGATCTTCGTGCGGTTCGTCGACGCGAACGGCGTGGCGCACGGCTCGACCAGCGTCGCGGTCGAAACCGATTGATCGCCGCCGCTCGCCGGCGATAGAGGCCCTAGTCCGGCGACGCGGCCCGCTCGAGCTCTTCCAACACGATCCGCGCGCCCGTGCTCGATTGCGACATCTCGTAGGGAGACAGCTGCGCGAGGTTGCGGTTGGGAGCAAACAACCATCGTTCCGCATCCTTGCCGAGCGTCAGGCGAGCCTTTTCGGCGATCGCGTGGAAAGAGGGCTGAGTTGTCATGATGACTCCTTCCCGAGCTGTGCAAGCGGGCGCACCATATCAAACGGACCGGCTCGGCGCAGGCGGAAAGCGCACCGATACGCCTTCAAAGCGACAGCCCAGCAATGCGACGAGAAGGCCCTATAGCCCCTCCGGCTTGGGCTCCAAGGCGGCCTCGACCGCTTCCTCCGCACGCTCGAGCCAGATGAAATCGAGCTTCTTGCGCGCTTCTTCGGGAATGTCGTCATAGTCGCGGCGGTTGCGGGCCGGCAGCATGACGCGGGTGAGGCCGGCGGCCGCGGCGGCCACGACCTTTTCCTTGATGCCGCCGACCGGCAGCACCAGCCCGCGCAGGCTGATCTCGCCGGTCATGGCGGTATCGCTGCGGATGGTGCGCCCGGTCAGCAGCGACACCAGCGCCATGAACAAGGCGACGCCGGCGCTCGGCCCATCCTTGGGGATGGCGCCGGCGGGAATATGGACATGGATGTCCATGCGCTCGAAGCTGCTCTGGTCGATGCCGAGCGAGGCCGCCCGGTTCTTGACCAGGCTCAGCGCCGCCTGCGCGCTCTCGCGCATCACGTCGCCGAGCTGGCCGGTCAGGATGAAGCCGCCCTTGCCGGGCGAACGGGACGCCTCGATGAAGAGGATGTCGCCGCCGACCGGCGTCCAGGCGAGACCGGTGGCAACGCCCGGCACGCTCGTGCGCATCGCGACCTCGTTCTCGAAGCGCGGCGCGCCCAGAATGGTCAGCACGCTCTCGGGATCGATCTTGATCAAGGTGGCGCTGCCGTCGGCGATCCGGACCGCGGCATAGCGGAACACGCGCCCGATCTCCCGCTCCAGGCCGCGCACGCCGGCCTCTCGTGTGTAGAAACGGATGATCGCGCTCAGCGCCGCATCATTGATCTCGACCTGCTCGGGCTTGAGCCCATTGGCCGCGAGCTGGCGCTCGACCAGATAGCGACGCGCGATCTCCAGCTTCTCGCCTTCGGTATAGCCGGCGAGGCCGATGATCTCCATGCGGTCGCGCAGCGGACCCGGGATGGTGTCGAGCATGTTCGCGGTCGCGATGAACACGACCCGCGACAGATCGAAGGGCAAGGCCAGGTAATTGTCGCGGAAGGTCGAATTTTGCTCCGGATCCAGCACCTCCAGCATGGCGGAGGCCGGATCGCCCTGGATGCCAGCGCCCATCTTGTCGATCTCGTCCAGCATCATCACGCAATTGCGCGTTCCGGCCTTGCGGATGCCTTGGATGATGTTGCCGGGTAGCGCGCCGATATAGGTCCGGCGATGGCCGCGGATCTCGGCTTCGTCATGGACGCCACCCAGGCTGACGCGCACGAATTTGCGGTCCATGGCCTTGGCGATCGACTGGCCGAGCGAGGTCTTGCCGACGCCGGGGGGCCCGACGAAGCAGAGGATCGGCGCCTTGCCGCCAGGCGCCAACTTGCGCACGGCCAGGAACTCGATGATGCGCAGCTTGATCTTTTCCAGGCCGAAATGATCGTGATCGAGAATCCGCCGCGCTTCGGCGATGTCGATCAGCTTTTCCTCGGGCAGATTCCAGGGCAGCTCGATCAGCCAGTCGAGATATGTCCGGATCATGCCGTACTCGGCCGCCGCCTCCGGCATGCGCTCCAGCCGGCGCACCTCCTTGCGGGCGGCCTGCTCGACCTCGGACGGCATCTGCGCCTTGGCGATGGCCTCGCTCAGCTCGGCCATCTCGTCGGCTTTGCCTTCCTCGCCTTCGCCGAGCTGCCGCTGGATCGCCGCGAGCTGCTCGCGCAGCAGCATCTCGCGCTGCCGCTCGTCGAGCGCGACCTTGGTCTGCTGCCCGATCTCCCGCGACAGGCGCAGCACCTCGATCCGGTGGGCGAGCAAGCGGGAGAGCTTCTCGGTCCGCGCTCGGATATCGATCGTCTCCAGCAGCTCCTGCTTTTCCTCCGGGCCGACATCCAAATAGGCGGCGACGAGATCCGCCAGCGCCGACGCCGAATTGGCACCGCGTATGGCGGCGATCAGCTCCGGCGGCGCCTGAGGCAGCAGCTCGAGCGCCTCGACCGCTTGGCTCTGCAGATTGAGGAAGCGCGCCTCCATCTCGGAATCCTGGACCTGCGCTTCCGCGATCCGGGTGATGCGCGCGACCATGAAGGGCTGCTCGCGCGTGAACTCGGCGACATAGAAACGCTGCTCGCCCTGCACGATGATGTTGTGCGAACCGTCCGGCGCCGTCATATAGCGCAGCACGCTGGCGATCGTGCCGGTGCGATGCAGGTCGATCGCGGCGGGATCTTCCTGTTCGGGATTCCGCTGCATCAGCAATCCCACCTGCCGACCCTGGCGTACCGCCTCCTGGGCAGCCGCGACCGAGCGCGGGCGGCCGATCGTCAGCGGCATGATGACGCCGGGAAACAGCACGAAGCGGCGTACCGGCACGATGATGATGGAGTCCGACGGAATCTCGATCGCGGGGCCGGCCGAACCGCCGATGTCCGGGGCGCGAACGATTCTATTTCGGTGCAGCATGATCAGCCCCGAGCCTGCTTGCGCAGCGTGACGATGAGGCAGCCATTAGCGGCGGTGCGGGCGACCTTGTCGTAGCGGCCGGGCGGCAGGCGCACGGCGCGGCGGAAACTGCCCTGCGGGAGCTCCAGCCGATGGATCACCGCGGTCCGGAGCTCCGGCGGCAGCGTGCGCTGGCCCGCGATGAGCAGCACGCCCTCCTCGATCGCCAGCGTCACGCCCTCCGGATCGACGCCGGGCAGTGCCGTGAAAACGATCACATCGCGCTCGGTCTCGAGCACATCGACCGGCGGTTCCCAGCAGGGCCTGGCCGTTTCCTCATGCTGCAGCCCGAACATGTGACGATGCATCCGTTCGGCACGCGCCAGCATGTCGACAGCCTCCGACCACATCCAGTTTCGCGGATTCGACGTCCTCATGAAACACCTCGTGCGGGATCGGCCTGACCCGGCGCCAGGATATTCGTCGGTGCCCCCGAAGGCGATAGGTTTTGGACGATCGGCTGAATGAACCGATCTTGTTTCCTCAGCCCGCTTCACCCTCCGCCGCGATCCGATCCAGCAGGGCCACGGCTTCGCTCGGCAGCGTCAGGTCGGCCGCCGCGAGATTTTCACGCAGATGCCCGGCCGACGAGGTGCCGGGAATCAGCAAGATATTCGGTGCGCGCTGGAGCAGCCAAGCGAGCGCCACCTGCATCGGTGTGGCCCCGAGCCTCTCTGCGACCTCGGAGAGCGCCGTCGATTGCAGCGGCGTGAAGCCGCCGAGCGGGAAGAACGGCACATAGGCGATGCCGCCGCGGGCGAGATCGCCGATCAGGGCGTCGTCGTCACGATGCGCCAGGTTATAGAGGTTCTGCACACAGACGATCTCGCAGATCCGACGCCCTTCCGCGATCTGCGCCGGGGTGACGTTGCTCAGCCCGATATGACGCACCAGCCCCTGCCGCTGCAGCTCGGCCAGGACCGTGAGCGGCGCCTCGATCGACCCTTCGGCAGGGCCATGGACGCCGAACATGCTGCGAAGATTGACCACGTCGAGCACGTCCAGGCCCAGATTGCGGAGATTGTCGTGGACCGCCTGGGTCAGCTCTTCGGGCGCGAAGGCCGGCAGCCACGATCTATCCGCGCCACGCTTGGCACTGATCTTGGTGACGATGACGAGATCGTCGGGATAGGGATGCAACGCCGCGCGGATCAGCTGGTTGGTGATATGCGGGCCGTAGAAGTCACTGGTGTCGATGTGGTCGACACCACTCGCCACCGCCTCGCGCAGCACGGCGATCGCACCGTCGCGGTCCTTCGGCGGCCCGAACACGCCCGGGCCGGCGAGCTGCATCGCGCCGTAACCGAGGCGCTTCACCGTGCGCTCGCCGAGCTTGAAGGTTCCGGCCTTGCTGATATCGATCATGGATTGTCTCCTCCGGAACGATATGTAGACCGTTTCGCCTCGCGCGATAATGGAAGTTAATCGGGACGGGCTGTTCGGAATTTCGAACAATGCCGGCCTCAGGGCTGCGCCGGCAGATCGAGCCCCAGTTGCACGGCACCGCCCGGCTCTTCCTGCTGAAACCCCGAAACCGTCACGCCGAGCAACCTGATGCCCTTCTCCGGCGGGAAGACCGTCCTGACGAGCTCGCGGCTGACTGATCGGAGCGTCTCGCGCGACGCCACCGGCGCGCCGAGCGTGCGGCTCCGCGTCGCCTGCTGGAAATCGGCATATTTGATCTTCACGGTGACGGTGCGCCCGTAGGCTTGCGTCTTGGCGCACCATTCCCAGACCTCGTCGGCCATCGACCGGACGCCGGACTCGATTTCGTCCGGCACCGTGAGATCCGTGGCGAAGGTCGTCTCTGAACCCGAGGATTTCCGCGGCCGATTCGGCATGACCGGCCGGTCGTCCTCGCCGCGGGCGATGGCATGATACCAGGGGCCCGATTTCCCGAACTGTTGCTGCAGGAACGACAAGGACTGTGCGCGCAGGTCGGCGCCGGTGCGGATGCCGAGCCGCTCCATCTTCTCGGCGGTGACCGGCCCGATGCCATGGAATTTGCGCACCGGCAGGGTCTCGACGAAGGCGGCGCCGGCACCCGGCGGCACGACGAACTGGCCGTTCGGCTTCCGCTGGCCCGAGGCGACCTTGGCCAGAAATTTATTGTAGGAGATCCCGGCCGAGGCGGTGAGGCCGGTCTCCACCAGAATCCGGGCGCGAATCTCGGCGGCGGTGGCCGTGGCCGAGGGGGCGCCCGCCCAATTCTCAGTCACGTCGAGATAGGCTTCGTCGAGCGACAGCGGTTCGATCAAATCGGTATAGGCAGCGAAGATCGCGCGGATCTCCTGGGAGATCGCCCGATAGACATCGAAGCGGGGCGGCACGAAGACGAGTTCGGGGCATTTGCGCAACGCCGTCGTCGACGGCAAGGCGGAGTGGACGCCGAAGGCGCGCGCCTCATAGCTCGCCGCCGCGACCACCCCGCGCTTGGCCGGGTAGCCGACGGCGACCGGCCGTCCTTTGAGCGTGGGGTCGTCGCGCTGTTCGACCGACGCATAGAACGCATCCATGTCGACATGGATGATCTTTCGAATCACATCGCGGACCATCGTGCCGGCATCATAGCATCCGGAACAAACGACGAACAGAAGCTACTGCACGCCGATAACGAGCTCACCGGCAGTCCGGCCCCCTCCATTCCGGGTCATTCGGCATGCGGCGGGGCGGCGTTGGGGTCCATCCACATCACTTCCCAGATATGGCCGTCGGGGTCCTCGAAGCTCCGGCCATACATGAAGCCGAAATCCTGCACCGGCGTCGGATCGGCCTTGCCGCCGGCATGTGCCGCCCTTTCGACCATCGTCGCAACGGCGTCCCGGCTGTCTTCCGACAGGCACAACAGAACCTGCGCGCTGGCATGGGCGTCGACGATCGCTTTGGATGTGAATTGCCGCCACTTGTCGTGGGTGAGCAGCATGGCATGGATCGTTTCAGAAATGACCATGCAGGCCGCCGTGTCGTCGGTGAACCGCGGATTGTTGGCGGCACCCACCGCCTCGTAAAAGGCCATCGACCGTTTGAGATCGGTCACCGGCAGGTTGACGAAAATCAGCTTCCCCATCGCATCTCTCCCTACAAGACGCATCGGCATCCGCGCCCGGCACCCCAAGGACGGCCCGACCGAACGGCATCCGAGTGTGGTCTTTCAAGCTCAGTCGATCTCTATGACGAGCTTGCCTCGGGCATTGCCGTTCTCGATGGCGGCATGCGCTTCCGATGCCGTTTCCAGGGTGAAATTACGCGGGTCGACAATCACGCTGAGCTGGCCCGAGTCCGCCAGTCGCGTCGCCTCGCGCATGATGTCGCCGTGATGTTCGCGGCCGATTCCGGTGAGCAGCGGTAGCAGCGTGAAGATGCCCGAATAGCTGCCGGCCTTGAATGACAGCGGCGCCAGCGCATGCGTGCCCCAGCCAAGAGCGCTCACCACATGGCCGAATCGACCGACCGCCTTGAACGACGCGTCCAGCACCGCGCCGCCGACGCTGTCATAGACGATGTCGAAGCCCGCACCGCCGGTATGCTCAGCCACATATTGCTCCACGGACCGCGCATCATAGTCGATGGCGGTGGCGCCGAGCTGCTCGACGATCGACCGTTTGCCGGCCGAGCTCGTGGCATAGACCTCGGCGCCGAACGCCCGGGCGATCTGGATCGCGACATGGCCGACGCCGCCGGCGCCACCCTGGACCAGCACCTTTTGGCCCGCACCGACGCGCGCGCGATCGACCAGGCCTTCCCAGGCGGTGATGAAGGCGAGCGGCATCGCCGCCGCCTCCCGCATCGAGAAGCGGCCGGGCTTGAGGGCGAGCAGCCGCGCATCGACGGCCGCGAACTCGGCAAGCGACCCTTGATGGCCACCCACGCCGCCGGCCAAGCCATAGACCTCGTCACCGTGCTTGAAGCCGGCGACGCCAGGGCCGACCGCCTCGACCTCTCCGGCGAGATCCAAACCCAGGATCGCGGGCAGCGGCTGCTTCGCGTGCGGCGCTGCGCCGGCCCTGATCTTGGTATCGAGCGGATTGACGCCGCTTGCCCTGATCCGGACGAGCGCTTCACCGGCCGCGGGGACGGGCCGCTCTACTTCGGCCAAGCGAAAGGGCCCGCCGGGCCGATCCACAACAAGAGCCCGCATCATGGTTCTTTCCTTCCCTTGACCGATCTGATCCACCGTCAACATATTTGCTTCGCTTCACCATCGGCGTCTTTCGAAATCGTACAAAAGGTTGTTTGGCCCGGCCGGCTCGAAATCTTGAACACCAAGGCTGGCCTGCGTCACGCCGATTTGACACGGATCAATCCAGCGACAAAATCGCCATGCGGCCATTGCAAGTATCCATGACGATTTGGTGGCCGCCCTTTGACGTGTATCAAATGATGCACCGCCGACCTATGCGAGAACATCACCGGCTTTGAACGGACTTCGGGGATCTCGCCATGCATCTTTCCAATCTCGTCCGCGCCTTCGGGGCGGCAGCCTGCGCCCTTCTCACCACTTCCGGCCTTGCCCATGCGGATGGGCTGGTGCAGGAGCCCGGCACCATCGAAGTGCGTCTGCGTGGCCTGACCGTCATTCCGGAAGTCAGCTCGACGATCTCCGCGATTGGTGGGCATGCCGACGTGTCGACCACGGAAGTCCCGGAAATCGACGGCACCTACTTCCTGACCCAGAACTGGGCGCTGGAGCTGATCGCCGCCGTGGCGCAGCATGATGTCCATGCGCGCAACACCGCCATTGGCGATGTCGATCTCGGCAGCGCCTGGCTGCTGCCGCCGACGCTGACTCTGCAATATCACTATCAGGCGCTGCCGACGCTCGACCTCTACGCCGGCGCCGGCATCAACTACACCTTCTTTCTCGGGCCAAGCCTGCCGTCGAACGGCCCGGTGAAGAGCATCAGCTACGATAATAATGTCGGTGGCGCGCTCCAGGCCGGCTTCGACTTCGCGCTGTCCGACCGCTGGGTACTGAACCTCGATGTGAAGCAGCTTTTCCTCAACACCACGGTCAGGCTGAATGGCGGCGCGATCAAGGCCGACGTCGATCTCAATCCGACGCTGATCGGCGTCGGCGTCGGCTATCGCTTTTGATCGGCGCCGACAGCACCCGAATCGCGGAGCGGGCGGCAGCGGCCTTCCAGAATCCCGCCCGCGACCGGCCGTTCCGTCACTGGCTTCCGGACGGCATCCTCCCCGAACCGTCGGTCCGGCATCTCGCCGGCCTCGGCTTGCCGGGCGATCCCCTGGGTGATGGCGGCGGCCGGCGCGAGACCAACAATGCCGGCCGCGCCTTTCTCGCGAAAGAGACACCCGATCCTGTCTGCGCGGCGCTCGTGCAGGCCTTTCAATCGCCCGAACTGGCCTCAACCCTGGCCGCGCGCTGTGCCGCCGATCTCGACGGCACGTTCCTCAGGATCGAATATTGCCAGGACATCGACGGATTCTGGCTCGAGCCGCATACCGACATCGCGGCCAAGCGCTTCACGCTGCTCGTCTATCTGAACGATCCACCTCCCGGCGAGGATTGGGGCACGGATATCTATGACGGCGCTGGTGAGTCGGTCGACCGCGCGCCGTCGGGGACCAATGCCGGCCTCGCCTTCGTCCCCGGAGCCGACACCTGGCACGGCTTCAGGCGCCGGCCGATCACCGGCGTCCGGCGTTCGCTCATCATCAATTACGTCGTGCCCGAATGGCGCGCCCGTCACGAGCTGGCCGTGCCGAAGGACCCCGTCCGCCTGATTTGATTCAGATCAAAGTGGCGGCGCTGTGCCCGGCGCAGACAATCCTTCATGGAGAATCTTCAGCCTCGGCATAGCGACCAATCGGCAGACTCGGCATGACGGCGATTTCCTATGGCGCCGTCCTGAGGTTCCGCCCCGCATTCGGCGATAGCGGCATTCCGGAAACCTGCGCCCATTGCGATACGCGACAGACCAGCGTGTGCAGCACCATCGGCGACGCCGACCTGCATCGGCTCGCTTCACTCGCGACGGCAACCACGGTCGAGCCCGGCGCCAGCTTCATCGCCGAAGGCGAGCCGGCCGAGAGCTTCTTCAACATCACGCGCGGAACCGCCAAGCTCTACAAGCTGCTGTCCGACGGCCGGCGGCAGATCACCGGCTTCTGCCGCGCCGGCGATTTCGTCGGCCTCGCCGCCGAAACCGATTACAGATTCACCGCCGAGGCGATCGAGCCGGTCCGGTATTGCCGCTTCTCGCGGCGGAAACTCCAGGCGCTGCTCGAGGATTTCCCGGCCTTGGAGCGAAGGTTGCTGGATTTCGCCTCGCACGAGCTGGTCATGGCCCACGACCAGATATTGCTGCTCGGCCGCAAGACCGCCTGCGAACGGGTCGTGAGCTTCTTCCTGCTGCACGAGGAACGGGCGGCACCCTGCGGCCCGGGCACCGGTATCGTGCGCCTGCCGATGACCCGCACCGATATCGCGGACTATCTCGGTCTCACCATCGAGACGGTCAGCCGCACGCTGTCGAGATTGAAACGGAGCGGCCTGATCGCGGCCCCCTCGCTGAGCGAGGTCAGGCTGCTCGATCGCGCCCGCATCGAGGCGATCGCCGCCGGCGACGCGCCCGGGATGTAGCGCCGACGTTGGAGATCAGGGCGGCGGATCCTCGTCGAACAGGATGCGGCTCGCCGCCCCGTCCATATCATCGAACTGTCCGTGGCCGAGCGCCCATAGGAACACGGCGAGGCCGGAGGCGCCGAGGACGAGGCTGAGCGCGATCAGCCACAGGATCACGGTCATTTCCCACTCTCCCGAAACCGCAGGCTGTTGAGGATCACCAGCAGCGACGAGCCCGACATGGCAGCAGCGGCGAGCCAGGGCGTCACCCAGCCGAGCATGGCGAGCGGCACCATGACGAGATTATAGCCGATCGAGAGCGCGATGTTCTGACGGATCAGCCGCCGAGCGGCCCGCGCCGCGGCGAGCGCGGTGGCGACCGGTCCGAGTCGGCTGCCCTGAAAGACCAAGTCGGCGACGGTCTGGCTGAGATCGGCCGCCGTCGCGGGCGACATGGAAACGCTTGCGGCCGCCAGGGCCGGCCCGTCATTGAGCCCGTCGCCGACCATCAGCACATGGCGGCCCTCGGCCTCGAGCACCGCCAGCTCCGCCGCCTTGTCGACCGGGCTCATGCCGGCCGCGTACGGCCCGATGCCGACTTGCCCGGCAACGGACTGAACAGGCTCGGGCCGATCGCCGGAGAAGAGTTCGATCTCATAACCGCGCCGCTTGAGCAACGCGATCGTCTCGGCGGCATCCTCGCGCGGTCTTTCAGCGAAGACGAAGCGGAGCGCGGGCTTCCCCGGCCGCTGGAGCCACAGTTCCGGGCCAGTCGCGAGCGGCCCGACGACGATGCCGCAGAAGGCACGGCTGCCGAGCCGGATTTCGCCCACAGGCGTCACGCGGCGCAGTCCGGCGCCGGGCTTCTCCTCGACCCCTTCGGCCGGCCTCACGCGCGGCGCCGCAGCGACAAGGGCGCGGGCGAGCGGATGACGGCTGGCCACGGCGAGGCTCGCCGCCTCCTCGAGATCGCCAGACGTGCAAGCCGGATCGGGCACCAGTGCGAGCGCAGGCTCGGTCAGCGTGCCGGTCTTGTCGAAGATGATCGTGTCGACCGAGGCCAGCCGCTCCAGCGCAGTCGCGGATTTGAGCAGGATGCCGGCCCGGAAGAGCCGGCCGGTCGCGATCACCTGCACGGCGGGCACGGCGAGCGCCAGCGCGCACGGGCAGGTAATGATGAGCACGGCAGCGGCATCGAGGATCGCCGCGGTCCAGGACACGCCGAGGATCAACCACCAAGTGAGGAAGGTGCCGAGAGCGGCGAGATGGACGACCGGCGCGTAATAGCGCGCGACGCGGTCGGCGAGCCGCACGAAGCGGCCGCGCCCCTGCTCGGCCGCCTCGATCAGCCGGACGCATTCGGCGAGCAGCGTTCCCTCGCCGGCGGCCGACACCGCGATCACCAGCGGGTTACCGAGATTGATGCTGCCGGCGAACAGCTTGGTGCCCGGTCCAGCCGGTACCGGCACGCTCTCGCCGGTGACGATGCTGGTATCGAGCGTCGACGAGCCGGATTCGACGACGCCGTCGATGCCGACCCGCTCGCCCATTCCGACCAGGACGCGCTCGCCGACCGCGACCCGCTCCTGGGCGCGCCGCTCGACGGTGCCGTCGGCCCGAAGCACGGCGACATCGAGGACGCGCAGGCCGATCAGCTGCTCCGCCGCCTCCCGCGCCTTGCCCCGGGCGCGATGATCGAGCAGCCGGCCGATCAGCAGAAAGAACAGCAGCATCGCCGCCGAATCGAAATAGGTGTGCGGGCCGCCCCGGATCGTCTCGGCCAGGCTGACGCCCGTCACCAGCAGGACGCCGAGCGAGATCGGCACGTCCATGTTGGTCCGGCCATGACGCAGGGCCGAGAGCGCCGAGCGGAAGAACGGCCAGCCGGCGAACGCGATCGCGGGCAGGGCGATGATCGCCGAAGCCCAGTGCAGCAACGCCCGGGTCGCCTCGCCCATGCCTTGGCTGAAGCCGACCCAGATGCCGATCGACAGCAGCATCAGATTGCCGGCGGCGAAGCCCGCGACCGCCAGCGCCTTGACCAGTGCGCGGCCGGTACGATCATCGCCGGCCTGGGAACTCACCGCATCGAATGGCACCAGCCGATAGCCGAGCTGCTCGACCGCATGCACCAGCGCCGCCGCCGTCACCTCCGACGGGCGCCAGCGCAGGCGCAGGCGCCGCGTGGTCATGTTGACGCGGGCATCGACGATGCCCGGAATCTTGGCCAGGATCGATTCGATCAGCCAGACGCAGGCCCCGCATTGAATGCCGTCGACCATCAACACGAGCTCGGCGATGCCGTCGCCGCTCAAGCGGACATAACGGTCGAAGTCGAATCCGGCTCCTTCCTCGGGCTTGGGCGCACGGGCCGCCGGATCGAGCACACGCTGCCGGTAGTAGCGCTCCAGCCCCAGCCCCTGGATGATCTCGAACGCGGCGGCGCAGCCGGAGCAGCAGAACCGAGCACCGGCCGGCGCCGGCAGCCCGCAATGGGCGCAGAGCGCTGCCGGGGGAACGGAGGCTGGCGACAGGCTCACTGCACGAGGACCCGGCGCGTCGCGCGATAAGAGACATCGCCGCTATCGGCCGTGGCCTCGATCACCCAGCGGCCCGGTGCCGGCAGCGGCACCGTCGCGACATAGCGATCGCCCTGCCAGGCGAAATCGAGATTCGTCGTTTCGGCCGGGCCGACGGGCCTGGAGGCGATGGCGTGCAACTCCAGCCCCGGCAAAGGCTTGCCGTCAGGCCCGGCCAGCGCCGCTTCGAGCCCCCGCTCCCTGACCGAGAGATCAAGGTGCCAACCGAGCGCCGCCTGCCGGGCCGCGGCGTCGAGCACTGCGTTGTAACGGTTGCCCGTCTCGAAGGCATGGTCGTCGACCGCGCCGGGGAAGCTCGCCAGTGCCGACCAGATCATGCCGGCATTGACCGCCGCCACCGTGAGCAGGCCCGCGGCAACGGCGGCAGGAAAGAAGCGCCAATTGCTTTCGCTCGTCATCAATTCTCTCCCGCAGACGGTCCGATGAAGACCGAGCGATAATCCGCCTCCTCGCCCGAGACGGGGTCGCGCAGCACGAAATCGAGCGGCACCTTGCCGCGCGCCGAGGACGGGCCATGGACCAGCACCCGTAAGGTCGTGACTGTGTCCGCCGCCGCCGGCACCGTCAGCACCGCGCCGTGCTGATTGATGCCCTCCGGCAATGACAGCTCCGTGCCTTCGAGCCCCCGCACGCTCAGCTCCAGCTCCTGAGGGGCCGGCTTCTTGTTGACGAGGCTCAGCGTGTATCCGTTACGCAGTGTGCCGTCAGACAGGCGCACGAAGAGCGGAGCGCGGTCGCGCTGAACGGACAGGCCGATCTCGGTCCGGGTCAGGACCGCGAGCGCCATGGCGCCGACACCCAGGCAAAGCAGCCCCGCATAGATCAGGGTGCGCGGGCGGACGAAGCGTAGCACCGGTGGGACGGCACCTTTCGTCCGCGCCGCCTGGCGGGCAAGATTATCCCAGTTAATCAGCCAGTTCGGCCGGTCGAGCTTGGTCATCACCGTGTTGCAGGCGTCAACGCACAGCCCGCAATTGATGCATTCGAGCTGCTGGCCGTCGCGGATGTCGATCCCGGTCGGGCAGACATTGACGCAGGCATTGCAGTCGATGCAGTCGCCGAGGCGTTGCTCGGGCAGGTCGTGATGCTTCTTGCCGCGCGGCTCGCCCCGCCGGGCCTGATAGGTGACGGTCAGCGTCTGCTCGTCGAGCATGGCCGCCTGGAATCGCGGCCAGGGACACATATAGGTGCAGACCTGCTCGCGCGCCCAGCCGGCCAGCAGATAGGTCGTCGCCGCGAACAGGAAGGTGAAGAAATAGACCTCCACCGAAGCGGCGCCGGTCCAGAACTCGCGCGTCACGGTCGGCGCATCGACGTAATACATGATCCAGGCGCCGCCGGTCCAAAACCCGACACCGAGCCAGACGGCGTGCTTCGCCGCCTTGCGCCAAGCCTTGTCCCAATCGAGTTTCCGCGCGTCGCGTCGCATACGGGCGTTGCGATCGCCTTCGATCATCCGCTCGACCCACATGAACAGATCGGTCCAGACCGTCTGCGGGCAGGTATAGCCGCACCAAACGCGGCCGACGAGGCTCGTGACCGCGAAGAGGGCGATGGCCGCAAGGATCATCGTGACGGCGAGGAAATAGACTTCCTGGGGCCAGAATTCCCAATTGAAGATGTAGAGCCGCTCGTTCCACAGATCGAGCAGCAGGGCCTGATCGGGCCGGCCGGGACCACGGTCCCAGCGCAGCCAGGGCAGCAGGTAGTAGATCGCCAGACAGGAGATCAGTATTGCCCATTTCAGCCGGCGAACCGGGCCGTGCACCGCCATCGGATAGACCCGGACCCGATCCCCGACGAGACGGAGATCGCCGGTATGGATCGACTCCTCCACCGGTGGCTCGATGGTGGGCAGGATGGTCATGCCGAAATCGTCATGCTGGTCATTGCCCGCCACCCAGCGAGTGGACATAGAGCGCCAGGCTCTTGATCGTCGCCTCGTCGAGCCGGCCCGCCCAGGCCGGCATCATGCCTTGCCGGGGTAGCGTGATCTGCCGGACGATCGTGTCGCGGTCATTGCCATAGAGATGCGTGGCCGAAGCGAGCGGCGGGGCGCCCAGATCCTGGTTGCCCTGCCCCTTGTCGCCGTGACAGGCGGCGCAATTGTCGGTGAAGAGCGCGGCTCCGGGCTCGGTGCCCTCGCGCGAGCGACCGCCATAGAGCGCCCAGACATAGTCGGCGACAGCCTGGATCTCCGCGGGCTTCAGGATCTTGTCGGCGCCAAAGTGCGGCATGTCCGAAACATGGGCGTTCGGATTGCCGGAGCGCGCCCCGAAGCTGATGGTCTGGTGGATCTGATCGAGCGTTCCGCCCCAGATCCAGACATCGTCGGCCAGGCTGGGAAAGCCGGTCCGGCCGGAACCGCCGGAACCGTGGCACGGCACGCAATTATTGGCGAAGGCCGACTTGCCGGCGACCAGCGCTACCGCCAGCACGCCCGGATCCTTCTGGATGTCGGCCAGGCTCTCGGCCTTGATCCGGTCGAAAATCGGCGCCCGCTCCACCTGGAGCTGCTTCAGCTCTTGGTCGAGGGCCCCGCGCGAGGTGTAGCCGAGCGTGCCGGGCGTATGCCAGGTGCCGAGCGGGATCGCCGGATAGAGCACGCAGATGACGGCCGCCCAGGCGATGGTGGCGAGCCAGACATAGAGCCACCATCTGGGCAGCGGCGTATTCAGCTCGCGCACCCCGTCCCAATCATGGCCGGTCGTCTCCTTGCCGGTCAGAAGGTCCTTTTCGATCTTGGTTGGCATGAGGCGGCCCCTTACCGGTCGTCGTCCAGCGGGATTCGGCCCTGCTGTTCGAGAGTTTTGCGGTTCGACGGCCAATATGCCCAGAGCGCGATCAGGCTGAAGGACAGCATGACGAACGGCGTCGAGTTGCGTTGGATGAAATGGACGAGATCCATGAAGTCGGACATGCCGCCCTCCTATTGCTTCAGCTGTTCTTGGTTGGTGTCGGCAAAATCGACCATGGTGCCGAGCACCTGGAGGTAAGCCACGAGCGCGTCGAGCTCGGTGACCTCGTGCGGCTTGGCGTTGACCGCGACCGCTTTCGGATAGCGCTTCAGGAGCTCGGTCTGATCGGCGTCGGCATCGGCCTGCGTCTGCAGATCTTTCTTCGCCTGCGCGACCTCCTCGTCCGTATAGGGTACGCCGAGCAGCCGCAGCGTGCGGAGATGGTCCTCGACCCGGGCGTAATCGAGCGGCCGGTTCGCGAGGAAAGCGTAGGACGGCATCAGCGTCTCGGGCACGAGCGACGGCGGATCGATCAGATGGGCATAGTGCCAATCATTCGAATATTTGCCGCCGACGCGGGCGAGATCCGGTCCCTTGCGCTCGGAGCCCCATTGGAACGGGTGGTCGTACATGCTCTCGGCGGCGAGGCTGTAGTGGCCGTAGCGCTCGACCTCGTCGCGAAGTGCGCGGATCTGCTGGCTGTGGCACAGGTAGCATCCCTCGCGGACATAGATGTTGCGCCCCATCTGCTCGAGCGGCGTGTAAGGCCGGACACCGTTCACCCGCTCGATCGTGGTCTCGACGGTGAAGAGCGGAATGATCTCGACCGCGCCGCCGACGGCGACCGTGAGCAGCGTCAGCACGACCAGCAGGATCGCGTTCTTCTCGATCGATTCTTGGCTGAGGAACATGGGTCAGGCTCCGACCGGGGCGGTCGACTTGTCGTGGACCGTCATCCAGAAATTGTAGGCCATGAGGAGCGCGCCGATCAGGAAGGCGATCCCGCCCACAGCCCGCATCACATAGAAGGGATGGGCGGCCTGCACCGCCTCGACGAAGGAGTATTGCAGGAAGCCGTTGGCGTCGTAGGCCCGCCACATCAGGCCCTGCATGATGCCGGCAACCCACATCGAGGTGATGTAGAGGACGATCCCGAGCGTCGCGATCCAGTAGTGCCAGGAGATGAGGCGGACCGAATAGATCTTGGTCCGATGCCAGATCACCGGCACGAGATAGTAGAGCATCCCGAAGGTGATGAAGGCGACCCAGCCGAGCGCGCCGGAATGGACATGGCCGATGGTCCAATCGGTGTAATGGCTGAGCGCGTTGACCTCGCGAACCGACATGACCGGGCCTTCGAAGGTCGACATGCCGTAGAACGCCACGGCGGTCACCGAGAACCGCAGGCCCGGATCGGTCCTGAGCTTGTCCCAGGCGCCCGACAGCGTCATGAGGCCGTTGATCATGCCGCCCCAGGAGGGCATCCACAGCATGATCGAGAAGGCCATGCCCAGCGTCTGCGCCCAGTCGGGCAACGCCGTCCAGTGCAGATGATGGGGGCCCGCCCACACATAGATGAAGATCAGCGACCAGAAATGCACGACCGACAGCCGGTAGGAATAGACCGGCCGGTTCGCCGCCTTCGGGATGAAGTAGTACATCATCCCGAGGAAGCCCGCGGTCAGGAAGAAACCCACCGCATTGTGCCCGTACCACCATTGGATCAGCGCATCCTGGGCGCCCGAGAAGAGCGAATAGGATTTGGCGCCGAAGAACGAGACCGGCAGCGCCAGATTATTGCCGATATGCAGGATCGCGATGGTCAGGATGAAGGCGAGATAGAACCAGTTCGCGACATAGATATGCGGCTCGCGGCGCTTCAGGATGGTGCCGAGATAGACGATCGCGAAGGCGACCCAGACGATCGTCAGCCACAGATCGATATGCCATTCGGGCTCGGCATATTCCCGGCTCTTCGAGAAGCCCATGACATAGCTGAGCGCGGCCATGACGATGAAGAACTGGTAGCCCCAGAACACGAAATCAGCGAGCGCCTCGCCCCCGAACAGGCGCGCGCGGCAGGTGCGCTGCACGACATGGAAGGCGCTGCCGATCAGCGCCGAGCCGCCGAAGGCGAAGATGGCCGCCGAGGTATGAACCGGTCGCAGGCGCCCGAAATTCAGGAATTCGAGCCCGAAATTGAGCGAAGGAAAGCTGAGCTCGAGCGCCAGATAGACGCCGACGGCGAAGGCCACCACGCCCCAGAAGACGGTGGCGACGACCGCCTTTCGGACGATCGCCTCGTTATAGGTCTCGACGCCCGCCGCCGTTGGATAAGCAGTCGCGGTCGGCGGCCCGACCTCATCGATCGCGATATCAACCATGGCGAGCCCGCTCCGTCGTGATCGCGGCCAGCTCGGCGGTATCGAAATGGCGGCGGACCTGCCCCACGATGAAGGCAACGGCGAAGCCGGCCAGCGACAGGCCGAACACCGACATCTCGAGATCGAGCGCATTGGCGGCAAGGATGAGGCCGAGAATGGCAAAGAAAATCATCATCAGCCCGATGATGAGATCCCCCGGGTGGGCGTTCATGTTGACCTCCTGACGAAGCGGCCTCGTGACCGTCGATACAGCAATGCTTAGGGCGCCCGAGGCAGGCGGCATTGATCTCGATCAAACAGGCAGCACCGTTCCCGGAATAGTAGAGTGCCGGGAGGTCGTTCATGGATCTGGATACGCTCGCAGCATTGTGTGCCGCCCACGGGCTTACGCCGGCCTCGATCGGCGATGCCGGACTCGTCGGAGCGCTCTTCCTCGCCGGGCTTTCGGGAAGTGCCGTCCATTGCGGACCGATGTGCGGGCCTCTGGTGCTGGCGCAATCGGCCGGGCGTCTCGCCGCCGTTCCGGCGCCGCGCCTGTGCGAGCTCGCCCGGCTCCGGAGCGGCCTGCTTCTGCCATATCATCTCGGTCGTCTCGCGACCTACGGATCGCTCGGGGCGGCCGCCGCTTCTTTCGGCGCCGGATTGTCCCGGCTTCCCTGGTTCCGCGACGCCTCTGCCATCCTCCTGATGATCGCGGCCGGCCTTTTCCTCTACCAAGGGCTGGCGCGGGCGACCGGCAGGCGAAGCACCCTTTCACGCTTGCTGACAAGGACCGCTGCCCGTTTCGCGGGGCCGGGCTGGCTCGACCATCTGGCGCTCGGCCTCGTCCTGGGGCTTTTGCCCTGCGGGTTTCTCTATGCCGCGCTCGCCGCCGCCTCGGGCACGGCGAACCCGGCCTTGGGCGCCATCGCGATGATCGCCTTCGGGCTCGGCACGGTTCCCATGCTTGCCCTGATCGGCGTTGCGGGCCATGCCGCCATGAACCGCCTCAATCGCCTTGCGCGCGCCGCCGGTACCGTCGTGATGACGGTCAACGCCCTCATTCTGCTGGGATTGGCCGTGACCCGCCTCTTCACCTGATTCCCGGCGCAGGTCCTTCGACGATGCTATTTCATGGGTCGGCGGAGGCTGTTGAGATAGGTGTCGAAGAGCTGCCAGCCGCATTCGCGGACGAGATCGCTCGCCGTCCGCATATGCGCGATCAGCTGTTCGTTGTTCTGGTGCCATTGATCGCAGCAGGCTGCCATCGTCGGCCCCGGCTCCTTGCCGAGCATGCGCACGGCGAGGCCGCTCATGGTCTGCAGGGTCTCGAGCCTCATCATATCCACCTGGTTTTCCCAGAGCGCCTTCGCCGTTTTGGCCAGGATTTCGCCGGTACGGCTCGATAGCTCGGTGCCGCGCTCCTGCGCGCCGCCAAGACCGACGGGCAGCAGCGGCCCAAAGTCGAATGGCCTGGCTTGGGTGTCCGATGTCTTGTCCAACATGATCCCGTCCTCTCCTGATGACCGCCGATGCTCACCCGGTCTTATCCGGGGGCTGAGGCACGTTCCGCAGCAGGGCATACTCCCCTCGCGCTCGCCTTGATCGGAATCAATCGCCGCCCGCGGACCTCTCATGTCCAGGAAGGAGGGGCCGTTTGATGCGCATCAAACGGTCATCGCCCGCCGATCGACTATGGTTCGAGCAGCGCGGGAAAAGCTCTCGCCATCGGGTAGCCGGAAGCGGCATGTCGAGCCGATCCGGGCTCTTACAGATTGAATTACAGCAGGAGCTTCGCATGCCGGATTCGACCCTCGCCGCCAACCCCGGAACTCCTCCGGCTACGATGTCGGCCCTGCCTCAGCCCGAAGCCGCAGGCCCCTGCGCCGATCCGCTCGACCGTCTGCTGCATGCGCGCCAAGCTCGGTTCACGGGCTCGCTCTCGCTCATATCGCTGGCGCTCGCCTTCCAGGATTGGGGCCTGCATCTTGCCAACGCGCCGGGGCGGCAGCTGGAGCTGTTCCGCCTGGCCGCCCAACAATGGTCGAGGCTCGCCCACCTGTCGCAATGGCTGATACCCCCACCCCAAGATCGGCGTTTTCGCGACGAGTCCTGGTCGCAGCCGCCGTTCAACCTCCTGTCGCAGTCCTTCCTGCTCGCCGAGGATTGGTGGCGCGAGGCGACCATCGGCCCGCCCGGCGTAGCGAAATCTCATGGCGATGTGGTGGCGTTCGCCACACGCCAGATCCTGGACGTCTTCTCGCCGTCGAACTTTCCCTGGTCCAATCCGGAAGTGCTGCAGGCGACAGCCAGCCAGGGCGGCGCGAACTTCGCGAACGGCTTCCGCAATCTGCTGGCGGATCTGGCCCAGCTTGCCGAAAAGACGGCGCCGGCAGCGGCGCTGGGTTTCGAGGTCGGCAAGAACCTTGCGGTGACGCCCGGCAAGGTCGTGCTGCGCAACGAGCTCATGGAGCTGATCCAATATGCGCCGATGACGGAGAAAGTCAGACCGGAGCCCATCCTGATCGCGCCGGCCTGGATCATGAAATATTACATCCTCGACCTGTCGCCGGAAAACTCGCTGATCCGCTACCTCGTCTCCCAGGGGTTCACCGTCTTCTGCATTTCATGGCGCAATCCCGGCGCCGAGCTGCGCGACACCGGCTTCGACGAGTATCGTCGGCTCGGCATCATGGCGTCGCTCGAGGCGATCGGGGCCATCTGCGGTCCGGCCAAGGTCCATGCGTGCGGCTATTGCCTCGGCGGCACGCTGCTCTCGATCGCGGCCGCCGCCATGGGTCGCGACGGCGACGATCGCCTGGCGACGGTGACGCTGCTCGCCGCCCAGACCGACTTCACCGAGGCGGGCGAACTGCAGCTTTTCACCGACGAGAGCCAGCTCGCCCTCCTTGACGACGTGATGTGGCGCCAGGGCTATCTCGACAGCAGCCAGATGGCCGGCGCCTTTGAAATGCTGCGGTCGAACGACCTCATCTGGTCGCGGGTGATCAAGAGCTATCTTCTCGGCGAGCAGGAGCGGTTCAGTGATCTCATGGCCTGGAATGCCGACGCGACGCGCATGCCCTACCGGATGCATTCCGACTATCTGCGCCGGATGTTCCTGCGCAATGATCTCGCCGAAGGCCGCTTCACCGTCGAAGGCCGGCCGGTCGCGATCGACGAGATCCGCCCGCCGATCTTCGCCGTCAGCACAGAGACGGATCACGTCGCCCCCTGGCGTTCGGTCTACAAGATCAACCTGCTTCACCAGGGCGATATCAGCTTCGTGCTGACCTCGGGCGGCCATAATGCCGGCATCGTGAGCGAGCCGGGACATCCCCATCGGCACTACCGCATCCACCGCTCGAACGGCGATGCCTATCTGGCGCCCGAGGATTGGATGGCGGCAACGCCCGAGACCGAAGGGTCCTGGTGGCTGGCCTGGGTCGACTGGCTCGCCGGACATTCCGGCGATCCCGTGGCGCCGCCGCGCCTTGCCGCCCCCAAGAAGGGATATCCGGCATTGGGCGATGCGCCCGGAACTTATGTCCATGAGGCTTGAACGGAGAACCGACATGGATGCCGCCCCCCCCACCGCCGTCGATGCGCTGATCGAGAACCGGACCTTCGACGAGATCGCGGTCGGCGACAGCGCCAGCGTCACCCGCACGGTGTCGCAGCAGGATATCGAGCTGTTCGCGATCGTCTCGGGCGATGTCAACCCGGCCCATATGGACCCGGCCTATGCCGAGACCGATATGTTTCACAAGGTCATCGCGCACGGCATGTTGAGCGCCGGCCTCATCTCCAACGTGCTGGGCACCAAGCTGCCGGGGCCGGGGACGATCTATCTCGGCCAGGATCTGCGCTTCCTGCGGCCGGTCGGCATCGGCGACACCATCACCGCGACCCTGACCGTCACGGAAAAGCGTCCCGAGAAGGGCGACCTGGCGCTCGATTGCCGCTGCACCAATCAGCATGGCGACATCGTCATCAGCGGCACCGCCCATGTGCGGGCACCGACGGAGAAGGTGAGCCGTCCCAGGATCGAACTGCCCGAGGTGCGGCTGAGCCGGCACGAACGCTTCCGGGCGCTCCTCGCCGAGACGGCCGGCGCCGAGCCGCTGGCCACCGCCATTGCCCATCCGTGCGATGCCGCGGCTCTCGGTGCGGCGATCGAGGCCGCTCATGCCGGCCTCATCCGGCCGATCCTGGTCGGACCGCGAGCCAAGATCCTGAAGGCGGCGGCAGATGGCGGGCTCGATATTTCCACCTTCCGCCTGGTCGATGCCCCGCACAGCGACGCCGCAGCGGCCGAGGCGGTGGCGCTGGTGCGGCGGGGCGAGGCAAGTTTGCTGATGAAGGGCTCGCTCCATACCGACGAGCTGCTTCGTGCCGTGCTCGCCCCCGACGGCCTGCGCACCGGCCGCCGGCTGAGCCATGTCTATCTCATGGACGTGCCGAGCTATCCGCGGCCGTTGCTGGTGACCGACGCCGCCGTCAATATCGCGCCCGACCTCGAGCAGAAGCGCGACATCGTGCAGAACGCCATCGATCTCGCCCATGCCATGGGGATCGAAACGCCGCGGGTCGCGTTGCTCTCGGCGGTGGAGACGGTGACGCCGAAGCTGCGCTCGACGCTCGATGCGGCCGCCCTGTGCAAGATGGCCGATCGCGGCCAGATCACCGGTGGCCTGGTGGATGGACCCCTGGCCTTCGACAATGCCGTGAGCCCGGCCGCCGCTGCCGAGAAGGGCATCGTCTCCGAGGTGGCCGGCCGGGCCGATATATTGGTCGTGCCCGATCTCGAGGCGGGAAACATGCTGGCCAAACAACTCACCTTCCTGGCCGGGGCCGATGCGGCCGGAATCGTTCTGGGTGCGCGCGTGCCGATCATCCTGACCAGCCGGGCGGATGGCGAGCGGACACGCATGGCGTCCTGCGCCGTCGCAGTGCTGCTGGCCCGCCGCCATTTCGGCGCGCGACCGGCTGACGCCATCGCTGGAGCCTGACCATGACCGACGCGGTTCTGACCCTCAATGCCGGCTCGTCGAGCATCAAATTCTCGCTGTTCGAGATCGACGAGGCCGACGCCTTGACGCTGGTATCGCATGGCGCCGTGGACGGGATCGGCTCCAGCCCGCATTTCGCAGCCCAAGACCCGGCCGGGAAGGTGCTGACCGAGCATCGCTGGTCCGAGCCGGAACCGGAGTTTCAATCGCTTATCGATCACGTCCTCGATTGGGTCGAAGCGCATCTCGGCCGCGACAGGCTCGTCGCCGTCGGCCATCGCGTGGTGCATGGCGGCCCCGACCATGATCGCCCGGAACGCGTCACCCCGGAATTGCTGACGGCGCTCGACCGGCTGACGCCGCTGGCGCCTCTGCACGAGCCGCACAATGTGGCGCCCATCCGCGCCATCGCCGAGGCCCGGCGCGATCTGCCGCAAGTCGCCTGCTTCGACACCGCGTTTCATCATTCGATGCCCGCGGTCGCGACCCGCCTCGCACTCCCGCGCGAGTACGAGGCGCAGGGCGTGCGGCGCTACGGCTTTCACGGCCTGTCCTACGAATATATCGCCGGGCGCGTGCGCGAGGTGGCGCCGACGCTCGCCGACGGCCGCGTCATCGCCGCCCATCTCGGCAACGGCGCCAGCCTGTGCGCCTTGCAACAGGGACGCAGCATCGACACGACCATGGGCTTCACCGCCCTCGACGGGCTCGTCATGGGCACGCGCTGCGGCAGCATCGATCCCGGCGTCGTGCTCTATCTGGAGCAGGAATGCGGGCTGATGGCGGCGCAGGTCGAGGATCTGCTCTACCGGAAGTCCGGGCTGCTCGGCGTGTCCGGCATCGCGAGCGACATGCGGACGCTGCTGGCGAGCGAAGATCCGCATGCGCGGGAAGCGGTCGAGCTCTTCGTGTTCCGGATCGCCCGTGAGATCGGCGCGCTCACGAGCTCGCTCGGCGGCCTCGACGGCCTAGTGTTCACCGCCGGCATCGGCGAGCACGCGCCGGAGATCCGCGCGCTCGTCTGCGCCCGGCTCGGCTGGCTCGGCGCTGTGCTCGATCCCGATGCCAACGCCCGCAGCGCGCCGGTGATCAGCACGCCCGAAAGCCGCATCGAGGTGCGGGTCATCCCGACCGACGAGGAAGCCATGATCGCGCGCCACACGCTCAACGCCATCGGGCCGCGCGCTCGCCGGCCATAACGAGGATACCGAAATGTCCAACGCAACTGAAACGGCCGCGGCGCCGCTTGTCGACCTGCGCGGCAAGCGCGGACTGGTGGTCGGCATCGCCAACGAGCACAGCATCGCAGCCGGCTGCGCCGACGCCTTCACGCGAGCGGGCGCAAAACTGGCCGCGACTTATCTCAACGCCAAGGCCGAGCCCTTCGTCCGTGCCGTCACCGACCGGCTCGGCTGCGAGATCGTCCTGCCTTGCGATGTCCAGATCGAAGGGGAGCTGGAAGCGGTGTTCGCCCGGGTCGCCTCGGAATGGGGCGGCCTCGACTTCCTCCTGCATTCGATCGCCTTCGCCCCGCGCGAGGATCTGCATGGCCGGGTAACGGATTGCTCGGCGGCCGGCTTCGACATCGCCATGAATGTCTCCTGCCATTCCTTCATCCGCATGGCCCGGCTGGCCGAGCCTTTGATGGCGGACGGCGGCTGCCTGCTCGCCGTCACCTTCTACGGCTCCGAACGGGTGGTCGAGCATTACAATCTGATGGGTCCGGTCAAGGCGGCGCTGGAGAGCAGCATGCGCTACGTCGCGGCCGAGCTCGGTCCCAAGGGCATCCGAGCCCATGCGATCTCCCCCGGCCCGATCAGGACGCGGGCGGCGAGCGGCATCGACCGGTTCGACGAGATGCTGACGGCAGCGGCGGCGCGCGCGCCCGAGCATCACCTGGTCGAGATCGAGGATGTCGGCAATCTTGCCGCGTTTCTGGTCAGCGACGCGGCGCGCCGCATCACCGGCACAGTCATCCCGGTCGATGGCGGCGAGCACTTGTCGGGATAGGGTCCAATCCGTCTCTATTCAAATAGTTAGAGCGCGGTCTCTGGTTTGGCCCCGACCGCTCGGGCGGCCTTGTACGCTTCGAGAAACTCCCTGGACGACACCTCATCCGCAAGGGCCCGAAGCCTGCTCGCCGATTCATGCCCCAACACCATTTCGGTGCGGCTGTTGGCGGCGGCCCACAAGGCGATCCCTTCAGCCAAGCGCTTCCTACCCAGCGCCGTAAGCGACGCGTGTTTCGTGCGCTTGTCGTGGGCGTCCTGCCGAAGCTCGATCATACCGTCGCGCACCAAGGGGCGCAGTGCGTAGGTCAGAGACGAGATGCCGATCGCCAGGCGCTCGGCGAGCGCTTGCAGCGTCGGACCATCCTCGCCGCCGAGACGATCCGTCTGCAAGAGCAAGCCGACCTGCGTGGACTTCAGGCCAGTCGGCGACACAGCCTCGTCATAAAGATGGCCGAGCCGGCGGGCGGCATGGCGCAGCGCCGTGTGCGTGCAGTCGAGTTCGCCCAGGGCGTCGCCGAGCTCGATGGTGGCATCGTCTGATTCGCTCATGATCTCATGATAGTTGGGCACCGTAGCATTGACAAGGAGCAATCGCGCGATTAAATGGTTGGGCGCTCAATAGTTGGGCACACAACTTTATGGAGATGCCTATGTCCGACCGAAAAATCGCCGTTGTCACCGGAGTGTCCTCCGGTATCGGCGCCGTCTATGCCGATCGCCTCGCCAAGCGCGGCTATGATCTCGTGCTCGTTGCGCGCCGATTCGATCGCCTCGAAGCTCTCGCCGACAAGATCAAGAAGACCCACGGCGTGAATGTGGAAGCACTTCAGGCTGACCTGGAGAAGGACAGCGACGTCGCCAAGGTCGAGCACCTGCTGTCGACCAACCCCGCTGTGCGTGTCCTGGTGAACAATGCCGGCCTCGCCCGGCTCAAGCCGCTCGAGCAATCCTCGCTGCAGGAATCGCTCGCGCAGATCGCGTTGAACGTCACCGCCCTGACGCGCCTTACCCATGCGGTTCTGCCGGCGCTCCGGAAGCTGAACGACGGCGTGATCATCAACATCGCCTCGGTGCTCGGCATTCACGCCTGGTCCGCCAGCGCCGTCTACAGCGGTACCAAGGGCTTCGTGTTGAACTTCACCCGCGGCCTTCAGGATGAGCTCGCGAACACCGGCGTGAAGGTCCAATTGGTCAACCCGGCCTCTACCGCGACTGAAATCTGGGACAATTCGGGCATTCCGCTCACGGCTCTCGAGCAGGGGACGATCATGACCACGGAGAACATGGTCGACGCGGCTCTGGCTGGCTTGGACATGGGCGAGAACATCACTTGGCCGTCGGTTGCGGACGCGACCCTGTGGGACAAGTACGACCAGGCGCGCTCCACGCTGTTCGCCGCCACCCAGACCGGCAAGCCGGCTCCCCGGTATAACGTCGCCTGATACGACGACGCGAAGACGCGCGGCCCTTGACGCAAGGTCATCGGCATGCGCGTCTCGCACCGGTCGATCCTGCGCATTGCTACCCGCCGCGATCGGCGCGCAACCTCCTTCACGACGCACCTCGCTTCGCAAGCGTCATGTGGATGCGATGAATGTTCACGCGTCCCAGACTTGGGCGGATTTCCTAAGCCCTCTCGGCGGCGGCCCTGATCGCCATATCCAGGCACAGATCCTGGCAATCGCACTCGTTCGGCCCACGGCAAAAGGACGGCCTGCCCGCTTCCACCGAATAAGCGCAGGTGAAGTTGACCGCCGCCACAAGGGCCACGACGGTCAAGCCGTCCTCGCCGGCTAGCGGCAGCGCGAGCCGCTGATATTCGACATAGCGGGTTTCCGCCACCATCATCCGATGCGTGCAGAGAACCGGTCGTCGCTCGACGACCACCATCTCATATTGCTGTTGGACGGAATCGGCCGCGTCGTTCAGCAATGCGGCCTGAACGGTCTTGCCGGTAATGTGGATGCCCAGATTGTCATCGACGCTCGTGCCGACGAGGCGATAGGTGAAGACGTGGCGACCCGGCTGCTTGCCTTCGGCGACATCAATGATCATGAGGTCGCTGAGGATCGCCCTGAGTGCTGCCGGATCGAGCTCCGATCGCTTGGGCATCGGTCGCGCGCCACGCTGTTGATCCCACCAAGCGCGAATCGTCTCGATAGGATGCCGCGAGGGCCGTTTGCTGAGTACCACCATTCGAGAGCGCCGTCCGTGAGTAGCGGATTCCGAAGGTACGACAATCGCGCCGCTGCATCCGGGAATGCCTTGACGCAGATCAAGCTCGCCCAAGTACCGTTCTAGGGAACGCCACGGCCGGCCGCCTCGCCGGTCGCCAGCTCGATGATCTCCGATGTGATCTCGTCCTGCCGGACGATCCGTTGCGTCGCCTGCAGCGCAGCGAGCTGGCGCTCGATCTCGTGGCGTGCGGACGCCATCGCTTCCATGCGCGCTTCGTTCTCGGCCGCGAAGGCGTGCAGCGCCGCGTCGCAGAGCTGGGCATGCAGATAGTCCGCGGCAAGCTCGCGTAGAAGCATCGAGGGCGGAAGATTGAGCAGCGGCGGGTTTGACGAAGGTCGCGGAAAACGTGTCATGTCGAGCGGAAACAAGCGTCGCCGCTCGATTCGGATGCCCATCTCGCCATGCCTCTGCGCAAAGATCGCATCAAGCTGGTCGATCTCGCCGGCGGCGATCCGCGCATAGAGCGCCTCGGCGATATGGTCGGCGAGCTTGGGGATGCCGAGCGAGTGGGACGGCATGGCGCTCTTCCAGACCGGCTCGATGCCCCGTTCAGCGGCAATTTCGGCGCCTCGGCTCCCGATCATGAAAATCTCGGTCGCGGCAAGGCTCGTTCCGAGCAGACCCAGGATGCGCTCGCTGAAGGCACCGACGAAGCCCTGCTCGGCGCAGAACAGAACAATCGCCGAGCCACGGCTTCCAGTATGGCGGCCCGCATCCGCGTCGGGACTGAGTGCCAGTGCCCGACCGATGGCGTCCGCCAGCATGGCGGAGTAGGTTTCGACCGCGCCGAGTTGCCCGCGCGCCTGCTGTGCGCGGGCGCCGGCGATGCCGCGCATGGCGTTGACCACGGCGCCGAGCTGATCGATGCCGTCGATCCGCGCCGTAAGATCGGCGAGCCGATCGGTCATGGCGCCGCCGGTGCCATGGTCTGGGCCAGCTTGCGCAGCGCCTCGATCAGGGCTTGCCGGCCCGGTTGATCGAGCTTGCCGTCCGTCTGCGTCTGCCGGACCGCATCTGCCGCCGCCGCGTCGATCGCCGCCGGAAGCCGCTGCCGGAACACCGGGATCAGCGCCGGCGGCAACGCATCCAGAAGTCCGTTCTGAACGGCGATCACCAGCGCCACCTCGTCCGCAAGACGCAGCGGTGCCAACTGCGGTTGGGTGAGGATGGCGCGGATGCGTGCACCGCGCGTGAGCTGGTCGCGAACGCGGGCGTCCGACATGCCGCCGAAGCGCGTGAACATCTCGAGCTCGAGGAACTGCGCGTAGTCGAGGCGCAGCGTGTCGGCCGCATCGCGCAGGGCGCGCGCCTGGGTCTTGCCGCCGACGCGGCTGACGCTGGTGCCGACATCGACCGCCGGCTTCTGCCCCTCATGGAAGAGCTTGGCATCGAGCACGATCTGACCGTCGGTGATCGAGATGAGGTTGGTCGGGATATAGGCGCTGAGATTGCCCGCATCCGTCTCGGCGATCGGCAGCGCCGTGAGCGAGCCGCCGCCGCGTTCCGGCGACAGCTTGGCGGCGCGTTCCAAAAGCCGCGCATGCACATAGAAGATATCGCCGGGATAAGCCTCGCGTCCCGGCGATTGGCGTGTCAGCAGCGCGATCTCGCGATGGCTCGCGGCGTGCTTGCTCAAATCGTCGAGCACGATGAGCGCATGCTGTCCGCGATCACGGAAATATTCGGCCATGGTGAAGCCCGCGAACGGGGCGATCCACTGCAAGCCCGGCGCGCTCGCGGCCTCGGCCACCACCACGATCGTGCGTTCCGGCGCACCGTGGGTCTCCATCGCGTCGATCGCGCGCCGGACGCTGGCGCCCTTCTGGCCGATCGCGACATAGACGCAAATCATGTCGCTCGTCTTCTGATTGACGATCGTGTCGATGGCGATCGCGGTCTTGCCGATCGCCCGGTCGCCGATGATCAGCTCGCGCTGGCCGCGGCCGAGCGCGAACAGCGTGTCGACGACGACGAGGCCGGTCTGCACCGGCTGGGTCACCAGATCCCGGTCGATGATCGCCGGTGCCGGCCGCTCGATCGGTTCCTGCCCTTCGGCGACGATCGGTCCCTTGCCGTCGAGCGGCCGGCCGAGCGGATCGACGACGCGACCGAGCAGGCCCGGACCGACCGGCACACGAACCACATCGCCCGTCCCCGCCACCGTATCGCCCGCCTGCACCGCGTCGGCGCCATCGATGAGGACGCAGCCGATGCGCTCCGGCTCCAGCGTCTGGGCGAAGCCGAACTGCCCACGCTGGAAGGACAAAAGCTCGTCGAGCCTGGCGCCGGCCAGGCCGGAAATGAACGCGATGCCGTCGGCGATCTCCTCGACCCGTCCGATCTCCTGAGTCTGCGGGCCGAGAGGCGCTGCCGCGACCTTTCGCCGAGCCTCGTAGAGCCAGCCTCCGGCGGCGGGTTCAATGCTGGTGGTCATGCGTCAGATCCTTGAGAATGCGGTCGAGATCGGCGCGCCAGCTATTCTGGATGACGAGATGAGGGGCATGCAGCTCCAAGCCGGCGATGAGCGCCGGATCGGTCCGAAATCGGAGCTGCGGCTCGATACCGAGCAGCTTAGTGAGGCCGGCACGCCACCGCTCCTGCTCGGCCGGCGGCAGCGGGCCGGCGCTGACCGCTTCGAGCGCGATGCCGGCGACCGCGAGCGATTGCCGCGCCGGGGTGGGCAGCTCCCGGATTTCCTTGACCAACCAATCGAAAAAAGCGCCCTGGGCGGCCGCGCCGTCCAGTCGGGCCAGGAGGCGCGAGGCGATCTCGACCGCGAGGCGCGCGGCCCGATCGGTCCAGCGCTCCTCGACCTCTGCCGCCTGCTTGTCGATCAGCGCTTGCGCGGCGGCCTCGCGGGCGGCGATTTCCTTCGCCGTCTCCGCGAGCCGAGCCGTGCGATCCCGCTCGGCCGCGGCATGGGCGTCGGCCAGCATCTGGTCGCGCTCCTTGGCGAAGCCGGCCCGCGTCCGCTCGATCTCCTCGAGCGCGCGCGTCGCCTCGTCGCGCTTCGCCTTGGCGTCGTCGAGGCTGCGCGCCGCCACCGCGCGACGCTCCGCGATCATCGCCGAAAGCGGCTTCCAGAAGAACCGCCCGAGCAGCCAGATCAGGATCGCGACGTTGACGGCCTGGATGCCGAGCGTCCACCAATCGATGGTCATGCCGCTACCGCAGCAGCGGATTGGCGAAGAGCAGCAGCAGCGCCACGACCAGGCAGTAGATCGCCATGGTCTCGATCATGGCGAGGCCGACGAACAGGGTCCGCGAGATGGTGTTGGCGGCTTCCGGCTGGCGGGCGATCGCATCCATCGCCGCCGCCACGGCCCGCCCCTCGCCCAACGCCGGGCCGATGGCGCCGAAAGAAACCGCGATGGCGGCGGATATGATGCTCGCGAAAGAGAGCCAATTCATGGGGTCGTCCTTTCTGGAGTGGGAAGCGAGGGCCGACCCTCATGGATGGCGCCGGCGATGAACACCATCGCCAGGATCGCGAAGATGTAGGCCTGCACGGCGCCGGTCAGCAGATCGAGCGCCATCAAGGGGATCGGCACCAGCAAGCCCGCCAGCGACAGCACGATGCCGACGACGAACACCCCGCTCATCACATTGCCGAACAGGCGGACGAGCAGTGAAAATGTCCGCGTCAAATTCTCGATGAAATTGAGCGGCAGCATCAGCGGGCTGGGCGAGGCGAAGGTCGCGAGATAGCCGCGCACGCCGCCAGCGCGGACGCCGAACCAGATAACTGCGAGGAAGACGAGGAGGGCAAGCGCCGCATCCGTCTCCAGCCGCGCCGTCGGCGGCTCGATGCCGGGCACCAGCGACGACCAGTTGGCGACGAAGATGAAGGCGAACAGCGTTCCAATGAAGGCGCGGTAGGGGCCGGGCTCGGCCTGCATGGTATCGCGGATCTGGCTGTCCACGGTATCGACGACGAGCTCCAGGGCGGCCTGAACCGACGACGGGACCAGTGCCAGGCGCCGCGTCACGAGCCAGGAGCCGATCACCAGCACCGCCATGATGCCCCAAGTGGTGACGACCGCGCCGGCGATCGGGATCGGCCCGATATGGAACAGGGGAACCGTCGAGAGCGGCGAATTCATGCCGCTCTCTCCCGCACCCGATGCATGACGGCCCATCGGCCCGCCAGCAGACCGAGCGCCGTCATCAGCAGCGGCAGCGCCCCTTCGAGGCTGACGAGCGTGAGGACGCCCGCAAGCAGAGCGAAGCGTCCGATCGTGAGGCCCACCGCCGCTTTCAAGCCACCCTCGGCGAAAAGCCGGGCACTCCGCCACAGGCCGCCGAAATAGAGGAGGCCGGCCGCCGCCCCGCCCGCGACATGGATCGCGAGGTCGATCAGCTTGACCGCGGTCGGAAAATCGTCGAACGGAGCGAGCATCATGTAGTCCTCATCCATCGCCAGGCGGACCAGCAGCCGAGCGCCAGTCCCAGCAGCATCAGCGGCGCCGTCCAGAACAGGCCGGAGCCGAACCGATCGTCGAGCCAGCGTCCGGCGAAGAGTCCGATCAGCATCGGGGTGACGATCATCCAGCCGAGCACGCCGATCTGGGCCAGGCGATGCGCCACCGAAGGCTCGCCTTCCCGCTCCGAGCGCCGATGGCGTTCGCCGCGCAGCCGGACGCTTTCGGCCAGCGGATCGCCCGGCTCCCGCTCCGGCCCGGTCATGCGAACGCCCCCGGCTTGGCGCCGCCGTCGGGACGGAGATGGCGCATGATCTGACGAATCGCGGCGAGCTGCAACCGCGTGCTTTCGACATGCTCCACCCGCTCGGCTTCGAGATCGGCGCGGAACCGGCCCAGCACCGTTTCGTGCAACTGGGCGATATCGTCCCCCAGGACCGCTTCGCGCGTCGCGACCGAGACCGTTCGCCCGGCCGTGACCGAAAGCATGCCGCGGCGCACGGCGCAATAACGCCGGCCGCCGTCGGCGGACCGCCAGCGGAGGACCGCGATCGCGAGACTGGTCAGGAAATCGGCATGGCCCGGCTGGACGCCGAAGCAGCCGCTGCCATCCTCGGCCTGGATCGAGGTCACGCCATCCTCGTCGAGGATGACCGCGAGCGGCGTGGTGATGGTGAGCCTCATGCCGGCTGTTCCGTCTTGGCAGCGGCCGCCTTGGCCGCCGCCTCCTTGGCGCGCGCCTCCTCGATCGTGCCGACCATGTAGAGCGAGGATTCCGCCCAATCGTCGGTCTCGCCGTCGAGGATGGCGCGGCAGCCTTCGAGCGTGTCGGCGCGGCGGACGCTGCGGCCGGGAGTGCCGGTGAAGGCCTCGGTCACGGCGAAGGGCTGGCTGAGGAAACGCTGCAGCCGGCGCGCCCGACGGACGATGAGCCGGTCTTCGGCCCCTAGTTCCTCGACGCCGAGCAGCGCGATGATGTCCTGCAGATCCTTGAAGCGCGCCAGCGCCTCGCGGGCGCGCTCCGCCAGATCGTAATGCGCGGCACCGACCACGAGCGGATCGAGCAGCACCGACGACGAGGCGAGTGGATCGACGGCTGGATAGAAGCCTTCGGCGGCGAGGCCGCGCGACAGCATGATGACGCTGTCCATATGGCTCGATATCGCGGTCACGGCCGGATCGGTGAAATCATCCGCAGGCACGTAGACGGCCTGGATCGCGGTGACGGCGGCGCCCGCGACGGAGGCGATCCGCTCCTGGAGCGAGGCCACCTCGGTCGCGAGCGTCGGCTGATAGCCCACGCGTGAAGGCAGCCGGCCGAGCAGGCCCGACACTTCACTGCCGGCCTGGACGAAGCGGAAGACATTGTCCATCAGCAGCAGCACGTTCTGGTGCTTCTGGTCGCGGAAATATTCGGCGATGGTCAGTGCCGTCAGCGGCACGCGCCAGCGCGCGCCGGGCGGCTCGTTCATCTGGCCATAGACAAGGACCGTACGTGCGAGCACGCCCGAATCCCGCATGTCGGTCAGCAGCTCATGGCCTTCGCGCGAACGCTCGCCGATGCCGGCGAAGACCGAGATGCCTTGATATTTCTCGACCATCGCGTGAATCAGTTCCATCACCAGCACGGTCTTGCCGACGCCGGCGCCGCCAAACATGGCGGCCTTGCCGCCCTGGGCCAGCGGCGCCAGGAGATCGATGACCTTGATCCCGGTCTCGAACAGCTCCGCTGTCGAGGCCTGGTCGGCGAGTGCCGGCGGCGGATTGTGGATGCCACGCATCGGCGTTTCGGCCGGTAGCGCCGGGCCACGGTCCCGGACCGTCCCCGTCACGTCCAGCAGCCGGCCGAGAACGGCGTCGCCAACCGGCACCGAGATAGGCTCCCCGGTCGCCCGCACGGAAGTGCCGCGCTTCAGTCCCGCCGTTGCCTGGAGCGCGATGGCCCGCACCGTCTGGGGATCGAGATGAGCATGCACCTCGAGCAGCAGCGGCTCCGGCCGGTCCCATTCAACCAGCAGGGCGGTATTTATTCCGGGAAGAGCGGTCGCGAACCGCACATCCACGACCGCACCGCGGACTGAGCGGATTTCCCCGATGAGCTTGGCTGTTTGCATAAGGGCAATGGATCCGAGGGATGCTGCGGGCGGGTGCAGGGACGGGGCGATTTCTCAAGGTGATTGTAGAGGGCGTCGCCGCGCCGCGTTTGATCCGGATCAAGACGCCCTCCGCTGCCCGAGCAGGCGCCGCCGCCGTCCTCATCCCGCAATTTTTGCGAGCGTCGAGTTGACAACCAAATCCAGCGGCCTCGAGGCATCAAGCCGGTGCCAACGGACAGCGCCGACATCCTTTTCGTCCTGCGTACGAGCAATGTCGGGCGTGGCGTCGGACGCGTCTCCCCGCCGGTCAGCGACGCGGCTCATCCGCACCGGCAGCGGCGCTTCGAGCCAGATGCCGGTAAACGCGACACCAGCCGCTGCAGCAAGCTTCTCGATCGCCGTCCGTTCTTCAAAACGCCGAAAGGTGGCGTCGACGATGACACACGAGCCCGCTTCGAGCACCGAGCGGGCGAGCGTCGACAGCCTCTCGTAAGTCCGCCTCGTATCGGCATCCGAATAGGCCGTCGCGGGGAGCCGTTCCGTTTCCATTCGTCCGAACAGCTTTTTGCGCTCGATATCGCTGCGCAGGTGAATTGCCCCGGGCGGTGCGCCGACCAGCGGCGCGAGGGCGGCGGCGAGGCAGCTCTTTCCGGTTCCCGAAAGGCCGCCGATCACGATCAGCCTCGATGGCGCCGCTTCGAGAAAGCCACGCGCTGCGGCGATGTAGGCGCGTGCTTCCGCCCAAAATTCCTCGCCGTGTCCGAGACGGGCCTGCGCCGCCAGGACCTTTGCCCGGATGGCGGCGCGCAAGCCGAGAAAGAGCGGCAGAAGGGCGATGCCTTCGATCGCCTCCTCCGCCGGGCTACAATCCTCCAAATAACGGTTCAGCAGGTGATTGGCGTCACCCGTCAAGCCGCGCTCACACAGATCCATGAGCAGATAGGCGAGGTCGTAAAAAATGTCCGTGGTTGCGAGCGCCTCGTCGAACTCGATCGCGTCGAACAGCACGGGCTCGCCGCCGATAAGGGCAATGTTGCCGAGATGAAGGTCACCATGGCAGCGGCGGACAAATCCCGCCGCAGCGCGCTGGCGCAACAAAGGTAATGCTTTGTCGAACGCCGACAGGAGAGCCGTCCGAACCGGCTCCACGTCGCAGACCGGCAGGTTTCGCGGCTCGAAAGCCAGCTCTTCCAACGTATCGAGCAAGATGTGATGCAGCGATGCCGTGGCCCGGGGCGCGTCCCGGCTCTCGACACGTCGGTGCGACGCCAATACCGCCCTCGCCAATTTGTCGACGAGCGCAGAGCCGAGCGGCCCCCGGCCGGCGATCCGGTCGAACGTGGCCTCCTCGTCGAACCTGCGCAGATGGACCGCCCATTCGACCGCTTCGCCACTGCCGTCAAGGTGGTATCCGTCGGCATCGCGAGTGATCGGTACGATGTCGAGATAGAGTTCGGGCGCGTAGCAACGATTGATCGCCAATTCGGCCTCGCATGCCGCCCGTCTTTTCTCCAATGTCGAGAAATCCATGTAGGAGAATCGCACGGCGCGCTTCACCTTGTAGACATCAGGTCCGGCCAGGAAAACCGCAGCGCCATGGGTGTCGATACGTTTGACCGGCACCCCCAGGCCATAGGTGGCGGGGTCGCTCAGAAAGGCGAAGATCTCGGTCTGATGATCATCGAGAAAGGACACCGCTTCTTTCTCCTTCGGCCACAGCGGACGAGCGGCCGTGACATCGTTCCGAACTCGTCTCTCCGCATGCGGGGTGAAGCCAGCACGGGTTCGCGGCCGGCATATTGATCCTGCGCAAAGTCAGGCATGCGCCTGATAAATATATCGTAAGAAGAAGCGTCATCGGCCTGTGGTCGGCCGGCCTCGCTCCTTCTCGTTCCTCCGGTCGGCTCGGCAGCTTGATGCGGATCAAAGCACCGGCACAGGAACGGCCCTAGAATCGCTTCGAATATCGACAGCGTCTTCGCGGGAAGCCGATCATGACTTACACGACATTGATGGTGCATCTGGAACTCGGGCAGTCGAACGCGGCTCTTCTCAAGGCGACCGCCGATCTTGCCGGCAAGTTCCAGGCTGGTGTCATCGGCATAGCGGCGAGCCAGCTGACGCCGATGCTCTTCGGTGACGGATACGGCTATGTGTCTGCGGACGTGATCGAGCAGTTCCGCGACGAGGCCGAGGAGGAGATCAAAGCGGCCGAAGCGGAATTCCGCGCGGCACTGCAATCACGAGTGGACACGCTCGGTTGGCGTGCTGACGTGACCTTCGATCCGCTGCCCGACTATATCGCTCGGCAGGCGCGCTGCGCCGATCTCGTCATCACCGGTATCGGCCGTGACCCCTCGCTTCTGGATTCATCGAGGCAACTGACGACGAGCGACCTGGTCATGAGGGCCGGGCGCCCCGTTCTCGTCGTACCCGCGACCAAGGAGACCTTGAGCGTGGACCGGGTCGTCGTCGGCTGGAAGGATACCCGCGAAACGCGGCGCGCGATCGTCGACGCGCTCCCGCTCTTGAAGAAGGCGTCGAACGTGGCCGTCATCGAGATCGCGGACGCCGCAGAGCTGCCGGCAGCCCGCGAGCGCGTGGAAGATGTCGCGGGCTGGCTGACGCAGCACGCCATTCCGGCAGAGGCCATTGCCGTCGGCTCGACCGGCGGCGATGCGGCCCAACTCGATTCCATCCTCGATGAGCGGCACGCAGATCTGCTCGTCGCCGGCGCCTACGGCCATAGCCGCGTGCGCGAATGGGTGCTCGGCGGCGTTACCAGGGACTTGCTGCTGAAGGCGAAGCGCTGCGCGTTCGTCTCGCATTAGGCCCTTCGATGCCCGGATCGTATTGCCCGCGATTGCACGGGCACCGGGAACAAATCTCTCTGATCTCGATCGCCTCGTCCGTGCGAGCCGCTTCGGCCGAGCTGAATCGACGCTCTTGAGGCATATCAATGTGCGAGCCGTGAACGCGGGCTAAGACCGGAGGCATGGAACAAGGAAGCACCATCACGGGGTTGTCCCCTCCGACCGAGCCCGTAGCACCCCCGCTGGGGCGCAGCGACCCGCGACTACCGCCCGTGGCGCCCGTCGTCAAAGCGCGACGGCGAGGATGGCGCTGGGCGCTCGCTGCTTTGATCGCCGTCGGCATCGCCATCGCCGCTTGGCAATGGCCGGCGGCTTGGCAGCCTTGGCTCGGGCTGTCCGCGCCGACGACGACGCTCATCGTCTCCGGTAATATCGAAGCCCATGAGAGTGTGGTCGGCTTCAAGACGGTGCAATCGCGGATCGTGGAGCTGCCGTTCGACGAAGGTAAATCGGTCAAGGCCGGCGCGCTGATCGCCCGCGTCGAGGATGCCGATTACCGGCAGCAGGTCGCGATCGCCCAAGCGGCGCTCGAGGTGCAGCGCCGGCAGCTCGACATGTCTCAGCAAAACCTGGTCGCGTCTCAGAAGACCATACTCAGCGACCAGGCGGACCTGGTCATGAAGAAGCTCGACTACGATCGTTATCAATCGCTCTGGAAGAGCGGCTACTCGCCGACGCAGCAGCGCGACCAGGCGGCGACCGGGGTCAAGCAATCACAGGCGGCGCTGGAGCGGGATCAGGCGTTGGAATTGGCCGCCGAGCGCAGCATCGAGCTTGCGAAGGCCAATATCCATAGTGCCGAGGAAGCCGTGGCGATGGCCGATATCACCCTCGGCTATACCACCCTCGTCGCACCGTTCGACGGTGTCATCCTGGTCCGCGAGGCCGAGCTCGGCGAGATCGCCGTGCCCGGTACGCCGGTCGTGACCCTGGCCGATCTCGATCATATCTGGCTCAGGGCCTACATCAACGAGACCGATATCAGCCGAGTGCGCCTCGGCGCCGCAGCGGCCGTCACGACCGATACTTATCCGGGCAAGAACTATCGGGGCCGGATCTCCTTCATCTCCTCGAGCGCCGAATTCACGCCGAAAAGCGTCGAGACCCATGCCGAACGGGTGACGCTCGTCTACCGCATCAAGATCGATCTCGACAACCCGACGCACGAGCTCGTGCCCGGCATGCCCGCGGATGCCGCGATCGATCTTCCCGCGCCATGAGCACGCCCGCGGCCCAGATCGAGGTCACCGGGCTGGCGAAGCGTTTCGCCGGGGTTTTCGCCATCGAGGATCTCGGTTTCGCGGTCGAACAGGGCGAGATCTTCGGCCTGGTCGGACCGGACGGCGCCGGCAAGACGACGATCATGCGCATGCTGGCCGGCGTGATGAAGCCCGACAGCGGCCATATCACCATCGACGAGGTCGATGTCGTGACCGATCCGGAACGCGCCAAGCGGCATCTGAGTTACATGCCGCAGCGCTTCGGCCTCTATGAGGATCTGACGGTCGACGAGAATATCCGGTTCTACGCCGACCTGTTCGAGGTTTCCCGCAAGCTGCGCGACGAGCGCGTCGGCCCGCTGCTTGCGGCCTCGAACATGGGGCCGTTCCGTCGAAGGCTCGCGGGCCAGCTCTCAGGCGGCATGAAGCAGAAGCTCGGCCTCATCTGCGCGCTCGTCCACACGCCGAAGATCCTTCTGCTCGACGAGCCGACGACCGGCGTCGACCCCGTCTCGCGGCGCGACTTCTGGCGCATTCTCTATTCGCTGCGTGAGAGCGGAGTCACCATCCTGATCTCGACCGCCTATCTGGACGAGGCCGAACGTTGCACGCGCCTCGCCCTGCTCCATCAGGGGCAGCTCAAATATTGCGATACGCCGCGGCGGCTGAAGGAACGCATGCCCGGCGCGCTCGTCACCATCGCCGGCGAGGATGCCCGCGCGTTGCGCGCCGCGATCAAGGATCTCGACGGCGTCAGGAGCGTGCTCATGGTCGGAGACGGCGTCCGCGCCGTCGTCGACAGCGCGGACCGCATCCCGGCGCTCCGCGAGGCGCTGGAGGCGGCCGGCGTCTCCGCAGGCGCCATCGTCCGGGCCGAGCCCAGCATCGAGGATCTGTTCGTCTCGCTGCTCGGCGAGGGACAGACCGCATCGTGAGCGATCCTGTCGGCATACCGATCATCGCCGAAGGCCTGGTCAAGCGCTTCGGCAACTTCACCGCGGTCGACCATGTCAGCTTCCGCATCGCCCGCGGCGAGATCGTGGGCTTCCTCGGACCGAACGGTGCCGGCAAATCGACCACCATCCGCATGCTGTGCGGCTTGCTGCGCCCGACCGAAGGCCGAGCACTCGTCGCCGGACTCGACGTCGCCCGCGATCCCGAGGGGGTACGCGAGCATATCGGCTATATGTCGCAGAAATTCTCGCTCTACAGCGACCTTACCGTCGCGGAGAATCTGCGTTTCTTCGGCGGCATCTACCGCGTGCCGCGGACGGTGCTGCCCGAGCGCATCCGCTTCGCCGTCGAGATGGCGGGGCTCACGGGCCGCGAGGACCTGCTGGTCTCGACGCTGGCGGGCGGCTGGAAGCAGCGCCTGGCGCTCGGCTGCGCGATCCTGCACCGGCCGCCGATCCTGTTCCTGGACGAGCCGACCTCGGGCGTCGATCCCGAATCGCGCCGGCGTTTCTGGGACCTCATCCACAGCCTGTCGGCGGACGGCGTCACGGTGCTGGTCTCGACCCACTACATGGACGAAGCCGAATATTGCAACCGCGTCGCCTTGATCGATCGCGGCCGGCTGATCGAGATGGCGACCCCGCGCGCGCTGAAGCAGCTCAAGCTCGGCGGCGATCTTCTGATGATCGAGTGCGAGGCGATCGGCCTGGCGATCGGCGCCCTCCACGAAGCGCCGGGAGTTCTCGATGTCGCGGCATTCGGCAATTCGATCCATGTCCTGGTCGAAGCGGCAGCGACGGCGCTCGACTCTCTGCCAACCTATCTCGGCCAGCGTGGCATCGCCGTCATCCGGATAGAGCGGATCGACCCGACCATCGAGGACATCTTCGTCCAGATCATCGGCGCCGAACCAAAGGACGATAAGAGGCGCGCATGAGAATCCGCCGCCTCCAGGCCATCGCGGTCAAGGAACTGCTTCAGGTCATCCGCGATCCGATCAGCCTGCTCATCGCCCTGATGATGCCTTTCATGCAGATGCTCCTCCTCGGCTACGGCGTCAGCCTCGACGTGAAACATCTGTCGGTCTGCGTCTTCGACCGGGAGGCGAGCCAGAACAGCCAGGCGCTGCTCAAGCATTTCCAAGCGTCGGATTATTTCACCATCGTCGCGGCATACGACAATTACCGGGACGTCACCTGGGCGCTCGATCGCGGCGAGTGCCGGCTCGCGATCGTCATCCCGACCGATTTCACCGAGCGGCTCGACGATACCGGAACGAGCCCGGTGCAAGCCCTGGTGGATGCGACCGACGACAATACCGCCAATATCGCGATCGGCTATGCCGAAGCCGTCGTCTCCGAATTTTCGAGCGAGGTGCAGCTCGAAACGGCGGCGCGAGCGGGAGAAATGGAATCGATGCCGCAGCCCGTCGCCGTGCAGTCGCGCGTCTGGTTCAACGAGGATCTGGAAAGCCGGAACTTCATCATCCCCGGCGTCGTCGCCCTGGTGATGGCGCTGGTCGGCGCCCAGCTCACCTCGCTCACCATCTCGCGCGAATGGGAGCGCGGCACCATGGAGCTGCTGATATCGACGCCGGTGACGCCGATGGAACTCATGCTGGGCAAGCTCCTGCCCTATTTCGGCATCGGCATGCTCGATGCGGGCTTCTGCCTGGCCGTCGCCGTCTTCTGGTTCGAGGTGCCGTTCCGCGGCACGCTGGCCACCCTCTTCTTCACCAGCGCGCTCTTCATGATCGTGGTGCTCGGCATCGGCTACCTGATCTCGACGGCGATCCGCAGCCAAGTCGGCGCGGCGCAGATCGGCCTGCTCGTGACGCTCCTGCCGACGACGCTGCTGTCCGGCTACGCTTTTCCGATCGATCAGATGCCGCCAGCGGTGCAGGGCGTGACCTATCTCGTCTTCGCCCGCTATTACGTCACCATCCTCAAGGCCGTCTTCCTCAAGGGATCGGGCTTTCTCGATCTCCTCGCCCCGATCAGCGCCATGATCGTCTATGCCGGGATCGTCGTCTTTCTCGCCGCCCGTGCTTTCCGCAAGCGGCTGGATTGACCGACCATGTTCGACCGTATCGTGCAAATGCTGATCAAGGAGTTCCTGGAGCTCCGGCGCGACAAATGGGCCCGGTTCCGGCTCGTCGTACCGCCGCTGGTCCAGATGCTGATCTTCGGCTACGCCGCGACCTTCGAGGTGTACCACGTCCCCACCATCATCCTCGATCGCGACCAGACGCTGGAGAGCCGCGACCTGATCTCGCGCTTCACCTTCGGCGACCGGTTCCGGATCGTCGGCATCGCCAAGAGCGACGCCGACGTCGAAGGCGCGATCGACCGCAGCGACGCGGCGATGGCGATCGTGGTGCATGCCGGCTTCGCCGAGCTGCTGCGCAAGGGACAGAGCGCCCCGCTCCAGGTCGTCGTTGACGGCACCAACTCGAACACCGCGCTCATTTCGCTGGGATATCTCGACCTGATCGTCGCCCAATACTCCCAGGACTATATCACCGACCTGATCCGCCGCGGCGTTTCCGGCGCCAACGGAAAGCTGGTCCAGGTCACGATCGAGCCGCGGCCCTGGTACAATGCCGATCTGAACGGCCGATGGTTCTTCGTGCCCGGCGTCGTCGGCTCGCTGACGCTGGTCCTGGTCGTGAGCCTGACCGCCTCGGCCATCGTCCGCGAACGCGAGGTCGGCACGCTCGAGCAGATCATGGTGACGCCGATCCGGCCCTACGAATACATCCTCGGCAAGACGGTGCCCTTCTTCGTCATCGGCCTTGCCGAAGTGGCCCTGGTGGCGCTCTTCGGGACACTCTGGTTTCAGATCCCTTTCGTCGGCAATCCGCTCGTCCTGCTGCTCGGCACCTGCCTGTTCCTGCTGAGCACGCTTGGGCTCGGCCTGCTCATCTCCACCTTGGCCAAGACTCAGCAGCAGGCCTTCGCGTCGAACTTCTTCATCCTCAATCCCATGTTCACGCTGTCCGGCTTCAGCTTCCCCATCGCCAGCATGCCCGAACCCTTGCAGTGGCTGACCTATCTCAATCCGCTGCGCTACTATCTGGTCGTCATTCGAGCGACGTTCCTCAAAGGTGTCGGCCTCGATGCGCTGTGGCCCGATATGCTCGGCATGGGAGCCTTGGGAGCAGTGCTGCTGGGAATCAGCATCCTGCGCTTTCGCAAGGCGCTCGACTGAATTATCGCCCGAGAAAGGTCGCTTGATAACGGCCGGGGAAGTGAATTGCATTCGCGGCATGATGACTAACATTCACGCCGCCCATTCCTAAATCGTGTCAGACAATTCCTGCATCGTGCCGATGAACTCGCCGATCAGCCATTGCGTCCCGGCGTCGCGCTCGGCGCGTTGATGCCATACGAGCTCGATCGGGACGGCGAGCGGCTCGTAGGGCAGATCGAGGATGACCAGATCGTGCTGCTCGGCGAAGCGGAGCGCCAGCCGATACGGAAGGGTGGCGACCATGTCGGTCCGGCAGATGATCGAGGGAACCGCGGCGAAATGCGGCACCGAGACGGCGACACGTCCGACGAGCCCTTGATCGTCGTCGCCCATCTCGATCAGCAGCCGCTCGATCCAGACCCGGCGCCAGACGCCGCGATCATCGACGAAGCCGTCGATGGTATCCTCGGCCGTGCCGGTCATTTCGACCACGACATAGGGAAAGGCGAACAGCCGCTCCTTGGTCACCGGCGCCTTGGTCAGCGGGTGTCCCGCCCGCACCACGATCGCCTCGCTCTCCTCGCCGACGGTCACCCTGCGCATGCGCTCCGGCAGGTCGCCGAACCATCCCAGCACAAAATCGACCCGGCCGTCGTCGAGATGCCGGACGACATCCAGCCGGTTGAAGGGAAAGATCCTGAAATTCATCTGAGGCGCCAATTTCGCGACCCGCCCGATGAGGTGGGACAGCATCATGACGGCGGTATGGTCCGACGACGCGATCCGAAAGGTACGCAGCGCTTTCGACGGGACGAAGGGCTTCGTGTTCACCGCGATTTCGATACGGCCCAACCCATCCCTCACGGCCGGAGCGAGTTCGAGCGCGCGGACCGTCGGCTCCATCCCCGCCTCGCCCAGAATGAACAGCTCGTCGCCGAGCGTGTGGCGCAGGCGTGCGAGCGCATGGCTCACCGCGGAGGCGGTGACGCCCAGTTCCCGGCCGGCGCCGCTGACGCTTCGATGCCGCATCACCGCCTCGAAAACCCGGAACAAATTCAAATCTATTCTGCGCATGCCGCCGCCTCGCTTGGGTGAATTTCGTTCATTGTCGGCTGAATACTATTCAGTAACTCAATCTGACCAAGCTCTCGTAGCATTATCCCCTATTCCATCGGGCGCCCCCAAGGGTAAGGCCCTTCTGTTGGCGGGGGAAGGACGTTGCTCGGCGGCAAATTGGTCAAATCGCGAGATCTTCTGCGTCTCGCGCCGGCTTCGTTATTGGCGTTCGGGCTCGTGGGATGCAACCGCGCGCCGTCGCAGGCCATCTTAGGCTCCTATTTTCCGACCTGGATGATATGCACGTTGATCGGGCTGGCCCTGGTCGTCGTGGTGCGCCAGCTCTTCGTCGCCCTGAGTCTCGACAAGGCCTTGCCCGCGCCGCTGGTGGTCTATCTGGCACTCACGGTCGCCTTCTCCTTCGCCGCGTGGCTGCTATGGCTCGATTGAAGCTCTTCGTTCCGGCGGAACGGCGATGACCCCGTCGCGATTCCAGACCTGGCTGGGCCGCCTGATCGCGCTCTTGGCCATCGCCGGCGCCTGCGTGTTTGGCGCCTATGCGATCGATCGGATCGATCATCGGCCCCGGACCCATGACGCTTTCATCTATGCCGACAGCGCCGGCCTCGCGCCCGATGTCAGCGGGCGGATCGTGGCACTCAAGGTCCGGGACAACCAACCTGTCCGCCAAGGCGACATCCTGGTCGAGATCGACCCCGAACCGTTCGAATTGCGGCTGCGGCAGGCCCGCGCGCAGGTCGCCGCGTTGAAGGCCCAGATCGATCTGACGACCCGTCAGGTGTCGGCGCAATCCTCCGGCGCCGATGCCGCCGCGACCCAGATCGAGCGCGCTCAATCGCAGCTGGCGCTCGCCCATGACACACTCGGAAGGCTGTCGCCGCTACTGGCCAAAGGCTATGTGACCGAGCAGCAAGTCGATGAAGCGAAGACCAACGAGCTGACCGCGCGGGCGGCACTGACCGTCGCGACTCAGCAGGCGAAGCAGGCCCGCGAGGCGGTCGGCGATACGGAAAGCCTCGCTGCCCAGCTCGCCGGCGCCGAGGCCGCCACCGCCCTCGCCGAACGCGACCTTCGCAACGCGGTGCTGCGTGCGCCGTTCGACGGCCTGGTGGTCGGGCTCGACATCGCGGAGGGGGCCTATGCCGCGGCCGGCCACCCGCTCTTCACGCTCGTCAGGGCCCATGAGTGGTACGCCGTGGGCAATTTCCGCGAGACGGAATTGCCGAGCATCGCGCCGGGCGATCCGGCGACCGTATGGCTGATGGCCGATGGCGACCATCCGATCGCCGGCACGGTCGAGAGTGTCGGCTGGGGTGTACGTCCGGAAGATGGCGGCGGCCCGTCCCTGCCGGCCGTCGGCCGGACGCTGAACTGGGTTGTCGTCGCCCAGCGGTTTCCGGTCCGGATCCGGCTGTCCGACCCACCCGAGGGCGCCATGCGGATCGGCGCCACGGTTTCCGTCCTGGTTCGGCACGATGTCCACTGATACGGCGCAGGCGCCGGCGTCCACTGATAGGGGGCAAGCGCCGGCATCGGGCTTTCTGTCGTTCCTGCGCGAGGAGCTGGCGCCTCGGCCCGGCCGGTTGGCCGCGGTGGCCCGCATCTCGGCGGGCTGCACGCTCGTCGTCGCGATCGCGATGGTCTATCAGATCCCGCTTCCGGCCTACATGGCCTATGCCGTGTTCCTGGTCAGCAAGGGCGAGACGGCCAGCACTCTCTTGACCGGCGTCGCCGCCGCGCTGGCATTCACCATCGCGATCGCCCTGACGCTGACCTTCTATACCCTCGACGCATCCGAGCCGGCGCTGCGGCTGCCGCTGATGGCGCTCAGCACCTTTATCGCCATGTTCCTGGTGCGGACATCGACACTCGGTCCGATCGCCTTTCTGGCCGGGTTCGTCCTGGTGCTGTCGCAGACTCTGCTCGACCGGATTCCGAGCCTCGAAGCATTGACCCGGCTGGTACTGTGGCTTTGGGTCGTCGTCATGGTGCCGGTCGCAGTCACCGTCATTCTGAACCTGCTTATCGGCCAGAACCCGGCACGGCTCGCCCGGCGCACGGCACTGACCCTGCTTCGAGCCTTTGCCGATGCCCTGGTCCGCGACGATTTCAGCCTGCTCCACCCGCATCAGGACGCGGCGATCGAGCTCATCGAGCTGCGGCAGCGGGCCGAGATGTTCGATCGAAGCTTGCATGTCCACGCCCAGGCCGACGGGGCGTCGATCGAGGCGTTGGCCGAATTCATGGCGCTATTCCAAGCGCTCCCACCCGGCCTTCCGATCGAGACCCGACTGCCCATGGCCGAGGCCTGCGAGGCATGCGCGAGGGCGCTCGAACGAAACGAGGCGCCGGCACTGCCGCTGCCCGGCCCGAGCGAGGCGACCATGGCATCCCTCTCCTCGACCGCGAGACCGATCATCGTCGCCATGGGCAATGTGCTGGCCCGTCTCGGCAACGAGCTCGCGGCCCGGCGAAGCGCCGTCGCGACCAAGGAAGTCGCGGCACCTCGATCCCTGCTGTTCCCGGATGCCTTCAGCAACCCCGATCACGCACGCTATGCGCTCAAGACGACGATCGCGGTGATGGCCGCCTATATCATCTATAGTGGCCTCGACTGGCCCGGCATCAGCACCGCCATCACGACATGCTTCTTCGTGGCGCTGGGCAGCCTTGGCGAGACCGTGCACAAGCTGACCTTGCGGCTGGCCGGCGCGCTGATCGGCGGCCTCGCCGGCGGACTCTGCATCGTCTACCTGCTGCCGCAGATGACCGATATCGGTCAGCTCTGCCTGCTGATCGCCGTGGCCGCGGCCGCCTGCGCCTGGGTCGCGACGGCGAGCGAGCTACTATCCTATGCCGGCATGCAGATAGCATTCGCCTTCTTCCTGGGCGTGCTGCAGGATTACGGTCCCTCGACCGATCTGACCGTCCTGCGGGATCGAATCGCGGGCATCTTTCTCGGCAATATCCTGATGTCGGTCGTCTTCAGCGTGTTGTGGTCGACCAGTGCCGTCGATCGGGCACGCGCGACCATCGCCAAGGCATTGAGAAGCTTGGCCGGGTTGCTCGCGGATGGCGAGCCGTCCAAGAGCGCGTCCCGGCTCGCCGCCATCCGGGCGCTCGCCGAGGCGCGCCGGTTCACGACACTGGCCGTCTTCGAGCTGCGCCTACTGCCCGACCGGACCCGCCGGGAAGCGCTCGCCGGCTCCTTCCTCGGATCGATCGAGCGTCTTGCCGCCGCCGCCTTCACCGTCGTCGACCAGCAACCGAACGCCGGACCGGCAACGCATAACGAAGCCGCCTCGGCCTGGCTGAACGCCTGGGCGAGCCGCCTCATGTCGAAGGGGGCTCCGAGCGCGCCGGTCGCCATCCCGGCCGAGGACATTCCGGTTGAGATCCAGGAAGGCATGCCGCTGGCTGACCGCGCGGCGATCGAAGCGCGAGCATTTCTTCAAGCGGAAATCGTCCATGCCGGCGCGGTCCGGACCTAGTCGAATGGCGCTCTCCCGGATTATTCCGCTCGTCGCGACCTTGGCTCTCGCCGCATGCTCGACCGACGAGCTCGCCTTGGCGCCGGCCACGCCCGCGCATCCCTGGGTCATTCCGCCCTCGCTCGACATCTTGCCGAAACCAGGCTCGACCAGCGCCGACGAGGTTTCGTCGGCAGCGTCATCAGCCCCCACGGTCGAGGGTGGAAAAGGCTGGGCGGCGAACGCGCCGGCGATCCCGAGACGGGAGAACGCGGTCCCGATCGATCCGGCGCGGCGCTACGACCTGGCCAGCCTGATCGACCTTGCTCAGCGCAACCATCCGGAGACCCGTGAGGCTTGGGAACAGGCCCGGCAGGCCGCCCTCGCGGTCGGGCTCGTCGAAACCGGCTACTTGCCGCAGATCACGGCTGAGGCCGTCGGCGGCTTCCAGCACACGCCGCTTCCGATCCCGACCAATCTGATCGCGCGGGGCTATTTCACCAGCAACACCATCGAGGTGCTGCCGACCCTGACGGCGAAATGGCTGCTGTTCGATTTCGGGCGCCGGGCCGGCGCAGAGCAGGCGGCGCGGGCGGGATCCTTCGTCGCCAATGTCGGCTTTACCGGCGTCCATCAGAAGCTGATCTACGAAGTTAGCCGCGACTATTTCGCTCTGGGGGCGGCGCGCGGGCGGCTGCGCGTGGCCCAGCAGGCGCTGAAGACGGCACAGATCATCCAGGATGCGAGCGAGACGCGGCGGCAGCATGGGCTTGCCACCGTCGTGGAGCTGGCGCAGGCCCGGCGCCAGACCGCCGAGGCGCGCTTCAACCTGGCACGGGCGACCGGGGCCGAACATGCCGCTTATGCAGCACTGATCGCCAGCATCGGCATTGTGTCCGGCACCCCTGTGGAGGTGACGGACAGCACGACGCAAGACCTGCCCGCGCCGCCATCGGGGGATCTCGACCAGTTCGTGCGTGACGCGCTGTCCAATCGCCCGGACATCATGACGATGCTCGGCAAGCTGAAGCGGGCCGAGGGAGCGTTGATCAGCGCGCATGCCGATTACTACCCGACGGTCGGCGTCGAGGCCCAGGCCTACCAGAATGTCGGCGCGCTGAGCACCCAGGGCAGCCGCTATTTTTCCGTCGACGAGCCCGGCGCCAATTTCCTCTTCAAGATCAGCGTCCCGCTGTTCGATGGCGGCGCGCGCGACGCGAGGCTGGCGACGGCCCATTCCGAGATCGCGGCCGCCCGGGCCTCGCTGGACCAGGCCCAAGATGTCGCTGTCCGGCAGGTGAGCGACGCCTATGACGGGCTTCGGACCAGCTTCGCCGAATATTCGGCGGCTCTGCCCCTGACGGAGGCGGCCCAAACCGCCTATGACGCGGCACTGGACAGCTATCGGCACGGGTTCGGCACCTACACCGATCTGGTCAATGACGAGACGGCGCTGAGCCAGGCGCAATCCGAAAAGGAGGACGCCCATGCCAACGTATTCACGGCGGCGGCCGCGCTGGCCTTCGCGACCGGGACTATTCTCCCGCCGCAATGATCGGGGCCGGCTGGGCGTGGGCCTTTCAGGGGCCGCTCGGTAGCGCTTAGGGGCGATAGCCTGAGGGAGATGCCGACCTGGCGCGATCTGCGGAGGTTGCCTAAAATCACCTAACCAACGAAATCATCGATGATTTTGGTAGCGGGAGAGGGACTTGAACCCCCGACCTTGGGATTATGATTCCCCTGCTCTAACCAGCTGAGCTATCCCGCCAAGAGAGCCGGGGTTATCGGGAAAAGCCCGGCCCCTGTCAAGCGCCCTCCGCGCATGCCGTCACGCGGCCTGCTCGGCCTTGCCTTCGCGCCGGATCCAGCCGCCGGCGATGAGGCGGGGGCCATCATAGACGACGCCGGCCTGGCCCGGCGCCACACCGTTCATGACCGGCTCGTCAAGCTCCAGCACGGCGCTCCCCGCCCCCGTAGCGTGGAGGCGCGCCGGCACGGGCGGCTGGGCCGAGCGCAGCTTGACCATGACCGGCCGATCCTCGGCACTCATCGCCTCCGGATCGAGCCAGTTCATGCCGCCGAGCTCGACTCGGGTCGCGGCCAGGGCCTGGCGCGGGCCGACCACGACCCGGGCCGCATCGGGTTCGAGCTTCAGCACGAACAGCGGCTCGGCCTGGCCGCCGATATTGAGGCCACGGCGCTGGCCGACGGTGAAATTGATGATGCCATCGTGCCGGCCCAGCACGGCGCCGTCGCGATCGACGATCTCGCCCGGGGTGAGCGCGCCCGGCCGCAGCTTCTCGACCAGCCTGGCATAGTCGCCGGTCGGCACGAAGCAGATATCCTGGCTGTCGGGCTTGTCGGCGACGCCCAGGCCCAGCCGAGCCGCGATCCGCCGCGTCTCGGCCTTGGGCAGGCCGCCCAGCGGGAAACGCAGAAAATCGAGCTGGGCGCGCGTGGTCGCGAACAGGAAATAGCTCTGGTCGCGCCCGGGATCGGCCGCGCGATGCAGCTCCGGCCCGGCGACACCGGCGACACGCCGGGCATAGTGGCCGGTGGCGAGCGCGTCGGCGCCGAGATCGCGCGCCGTCTCCAAAAGATCGGTGAACTTGACCGTCTGGTTGCAGCGCACGCACGGGATCGGCGTCTCGCCCTGGATATAGGCATCGGCGAAATCGTCGATCACGCCGGCGCGGAACCGCTGCTCGTAATCGAGCACGTAATGCGGAATGCCGAGTGCCTCGGCCACGCGCCTGGCATCGTGGATATCCTGGCCGGCGCAGCAGGCGCCCTTCTTGCCCACGGCCTGGCCGTGATCGTAGAGCTGCAGCGTGACGCCGACCACGTCGTAGCCCGCTTCCTTGAGGATCGCCGCCGTCACCGCGCTGTCGACCCCGCCGGACATGCCGACGACGATGCGGGTGGCGCCGGGCGCCTTGTCGATACCCATCGAGTTCAGGGGCGAGTTCATGACCTGATCATAGACTTAAAGCGGCCAGCGCGGAAACCGGCGCGCGTTCAGCCCATCATGTTGCGGGTGGCGGCCGGCAGCCGCACGGTCAGCCCGTCCAGCTCCTCGCTCATGACGATCTGGCAGCCGAGGCGCGAGGTCTTGGTCAGGCCGAACGCCAGGTCGAGCATGTCCTCCTCGTCCTCGCTCGGCTCCTTCAGCGTCTCGTACCAGGAAGGGTCGATGATGACGTGGCAGGTCGAGCAGGCGAGCGAGCCTTCACAGGCGCCTTCGAGATCGACGCCATGCTTGTGCGCGATCTCGAGCACGCTGAGGCCGATCGGCGCGTCGACTTCGAGGCGCTCTCCTTTGGCGTCGATGAAGACCATCTTGGGCATGGACGAACTCTCTTGATCCTATGGTCGGAGCCAAAGGGCGTGGATATTCCGCACCGCGCCCGCCACGTCCAGCAAAATCGCGGGCACGCGGATCAGCCCAGCGCTTCGGCCAACAGGGCCGCACCGACGACGGCGCGCTCCGGCCCATCGAAGCCGTCGAGCAGCCTCATGCCCGTCCGGGCCGCCAGCGCTCCAGCATCGGCGAGGCCGGGCGCGATCAGTCCCATGACCGGCGCTTCTGCCACGAGCAATGCCGGCAGATCGGCCGGATCGCGTACGGCCGAGCCGCCGGCCAGCCGAACGATCCCGTCTCCGACCTCGAGCCTTGCCAGCGCCAGCCCGTTCGGCAGCGCGGCCAGATGGAGATAGCTTCCGGCGCCGGCCCGATCGAGCCCGCCGCCGAGCGCCAGCCCGACCGAGCTTTCGATCAGCCGCCGAACCTCGATCCCGCCGGCCTCGACCGCCTGCATCAGCATCACCCGCGCCGCAGCGGGCGCATCGAGCGGCACCAGCACCACGGCACCGGCGATCGGCCGGCGCACCAGGATGGTAAGTTTGTGCCGTGCCGTCTCGAACAGAGCGGCAAGACGGTCGGAAAGCGACAGGCCCCGCGCGTCCGGAGCCTCGGGATCGGCGAGCGCCTCGATCCCGATATCGGTTTCGTCGGCCAGGCCCTCATGACCGAGGACGAGCTGCCCGGCCGCATCATAGCCGGCCAGCGCCGGGATGAATTCGATCGAGCCGGCACCGCCGATCAGCTCGACATTACCGCCGACGGACGCGGCGACGAGCAATCCGGTCGGGGTCAGCTCCAGCCCGATGGCAAGCCCGACATCCTCCACCTCGTCGGAGCGCTCCGCCGGCTCCTCGATCTGGATCAGGACACGATCAGACACTGTCAGACGTGGAAGGATTCGCCGCAGCCGCAGCGGCCTTTTTCATTCGGGTTCTTGAAGGTGAAGCCGGCCTGCAGCTTGTCCTCGACATAATCCATCTCGGTGCCGATCAGGAACATGGTCGCCTTGGGATCGATCAGGATGGTGACGCCGCGCTCCTCGACCACCTCGTCCCAGCGCCCCTTCTCGTCGGCATATTCAATGGTGTAGCTCATGCCCGAGCAGCCGCGCGAGCGCACGCCGACCCGGATGCCGACCGACGGCTTCTCACGCTGGGCCAGGAGCGCCTTGACCCGCTCAGCCGCCGCTTCCGTTACCGTCAATGCCTGAAAACGCGCCATGCCGCCTGCTCCGATCCTCGTCCGCTTCCGCTTCCGCTTCCGCTTCCGCTTCCGCTTCCGCTTCCGCTTCCGCTTCCGCTTCCGCTGAAACTAGTCACTCTGCGAAAGCATCGCAACATCGGCTATGTGGCGCGCCCCGCCGGCTTCGGCAAGGGAGCGCACCGCAGCGCCGATCTGCGCCGCCGCCCGATCGATCTCGGCCTCGATGGTGAACCGCCCGAAGCCGATCCGCACGGCGCCGTCGGCCCGGCCCCTATCGATGCCGAGGGCGGTCAGCACATAGCTCGGCTCGATCTCGGCCGAGCTGCAGGCCGACCCCGTCGACAGCGCCAGATCCGGCAAGGCCGAGATGAGGTCGAGCGCCGCCACGCCGGGAAAGGACAGGTTGAGATTGCCCGGCAACCGCCGCTCGGCATCGCCATTGACGGCAAAATCGATGCCGGCCTCGCCCAGCCGCGCGCGCAGCCGCTGCGACAGGGCGCGCAGCCGTGCCGCTTCGACCGCCATCTCGACGGCCGCGAGCCGCGCGGCCATGCCGAGCGCAACGCACAGCGCCGGCGACAGCGTGCCCGAACGCACGCCCCGCTCCTGCCCGCCGCCGCTGAACAGCGCCTCCAGCCGGACGCGCGGCCGGTGGCGGACATAGAGCGCGCCGATGCCCTTGGGCGCGTAGAGCTTGTGGCCGGAGATCGAGACCAGGTCGAGCCGCATCGCCTGGACATCGAGCGGCACCTTGCCGAAGGCTTGCGCGGCATCGCTGTGCAGCAGCACGCCCTTGGCCCGGCAGAGCGCGCCGATCGCCGCCAGATCCTGGATCACGCCGATCTCGTTGTTGGCGGCCATGACCGAGACGAGCGCCGTGCGCTCGTCGAGGGCGGCTTCGAGCCGGCCGAGATCGACCAGCCCCGAAGACTCGACCGGCAGGATCTCGATCTCGAACCCCTCGCGGCCGAGATCGCGCACGCTTTCGAGCACGCATTTATGCTCGGTCGCCAAGGCGACGATCCGGTTGCGGCGTTCCTTGAGGAACCGGGCGGCACCCTTGATCGCAATATTGTTCGATTCCGTGGCGCCGGAGGTGAAGACGATCTCGCGCGCCTCGGCACCGATGAGCGCTGCGATCTCGGCGCGCGCCGCCTCGACTCCATCCGACGCTTCGAGCCCGAAGGCATGACCGGTCGAATGCGGATTGCCGAACCGCTCGCCGAAATAGGGCAGCATGGCCTCGAGCACGCGCGGATCGACCGGGGTCGTCGCCTGGTAATCGAGATAGATCGCTTCGGCCGAGGGCCGGCGGCTGTTGCGTAGCATGGCGGTCACGCCGCACTCCTTTTCATGTCTGCCCGGCGGGCGAGAGCGCCCCAGGCCTCGACCAGCCGATCGATCTCCGCCGCCTCGGTATCCCGGCCGAGGCTGATGCGGATCGCCGAGCGGGCGAAATCTCCCGCGCCCATCGCTTCCAGCACATGGCTCGGCCGAACCTTGCCCGAGGAACAGGCCGAGCCGGCGCTGACGCCGATGCCGGCAAGGTCGAGCGCCATAACCTGCACCTCGCTGGCGAGACCTGGCAAGGCGATGCAGCAAGTATTGGGAATGCGCGGCCGCTCGGCGCCGAAGAGCCGCGCCCCCGGCGCCAGGGTCAGGAGACGCTTCTCCATCTCGTCGCGCAGGCCGGCCAGGCGCCCGTAGTCGGCGACGGCATCGACCGCCTCGGCGATCGCAGCGCCGAAGCCTATGATGCCGGGCAGGTTCTCGGTACCGGCGCGGGCGCCGCGCTCCTGGCCGCCGCCGGTTTGCAAGGCCGCGATATCGAGCCCCGGCCTGACGGCGAGCGCGCCGACGCCGGTCGGGCCGCCGAGCTTGTGCGCCGATATGCTGACCAGATCGGCGCCGAGAGCCGCCATATCGAAGGGGATCTTGCCGATCGCCTGCACGGCGTCGCAATGGACGACGGCATCGGCCGCATGCGCCAGCCGCACGATCTCGGCCATCGGCTGGATCACGCCGGTCTCGTTGTTAGCGGCCATGACGGAGACAAGGGCGGGCGCCCGAGTCGCGAGCAGCCGTTCGAGCGCCCCGAGATCGACCGTGCCGCCTGGCTCGACCGCCAGGGTTTCGGCGCCGGCCCCCGCCGCGCGCACGCAATCATGCTCGATCGCCGAGATCAGCACTGGCCCATGGCTCACACCCCGGAGCGCCAGATGATTGGCTTCGGTGCCGCCGCTGGTGAAGACGATCCGGCCACCCTCGGGCAGGCCGATCGCGCGCGCCACGGCGTCGCGGGCCGCGTCGAGCCTGCGGCGCGCCTCGCGCCCGGCTCGATGAACCGAGGAGGGGTTGCCGCAAAAAGCGAGGATTTCCGCCATCGCGGCGATGGCGGCGGGCCTGAGGCCCGTGGTCGCATTGTGGTCGAGATATACGAAGCGCGCGCCGGTTTCGCCCATCACATCACTTCACGGTTCCATCGCAGCCCTGCGATGCGCTACAACGCGGCGGCCTTGGTTCCGACCACGAGAATACCCATCTCAGCCTGTGCAGAAACATGAAGCCCGCCATGGTATGATCGCAGGCACCCGACCCGGCAGGAGCCGCTATACTGGTTTCGTTCGCGCTTGCGAAGCCGGTCTCGTCCTGTCACGAAATATAGATAATCCGTCCGTCCCCATCAAGATTGGCCCCTCAGATGAACAGAGTGGATTTGGCCGCCCTGGCGTGCCGGCATGGAGGCTGTGCCCGCCATGCCTGAGGTGATCATCAACGGCCCCGAGGGCCGTATCGAAGGCCGTTACCAGCATTCGAGAGAGCCGAACGCGCCCATAGCCCTGCTGCTGCACCCGCATCCGCAGCATGGCGGCACGATGAACAACAAGATCGTCTACGCGCTGTTCCGCGCCTTCACCAAGCGCGGTTTCTCGACGCTGCGCTTCAATTTCCGTGGGGTCGGCCGCAGTCAGGGGACCTTCTCGCGCGGCGAGGGAGAGCTGTCCGACGCCGCCTCGGCGCTCGATTGGCTGCAGACCTACAATCAGAACGCCGCCGGCTGCTGGATCGGCGGCTTCTCGTTTGGCGCGTGGATCGGCATGCAGCTGCTGATGCGCCGGCCGGAGATCGACAGCTTCATCTCGGTGGCGCCGCCGGCCAGCATGTATGATTTCAGCTTCCTCGCCCCCTGCCCGTCCTCGGGCCTGATCGTGCATGGCGACCAGGATGAGATCGTCTCGGTCGAATCGGTGCAGAAGCTGGTCAACAAGCTGTCGCATCAACGCGACATCAAGATCGACTATAACATCACCAAGGGCGCCAACCACTTCTTCACCGACCACATGCCGCAGCTCGAGCAGGCGATCTCGGACTATCTCGACGCCAACCTCGCGCGCACCCTCGACGCCCGTAATCGCTGAAGCCGGCCAAACGAAAAGGTCGCTTGCATCTTTCGACGCAAGCGACCCGATATTGCTAGATTTCTCTGGAACTTAAAGCTGCTTCAGGAACTCCACGATCGCCTGCTGATCGGCGGGCGGCAGCGACCTGAAACGCGCGATGACGGCACGAGCATCGCCTCGGTTGCTCTTCGCGATCGTGCTGCCATAGGCCGGGCAGATATCGGCCTCACCATCGGGATATCTTACTCCGCCCAGGGCGCTGGGCGGTGCCGACGGAAGCGGACAGCCGCCGCCTTCGACATGCCGGCCCTTGTCGTCCGGCTCCGGCAGATCATGCAACTCGATGGCCGCCCGCAGCGCGTCATCGACACTCTGCACGACGAGCGGTCCGTTATTCACCCTCGCATCCGAATAGACAGTGCTCGCGGGTGTGCTTTCCTGGGTGAGGTTGCTGAGATAAACGCGGCCGTCATGCAGGAACGGCGGCCCGATCCGCCCGATACCCATCAGCGGTGCCGTCCGGAACTCGCGTCCGTTGGCGATGCCGCTGTTCTGATGCGGCAACCCGTCGTCGGTCAGGCTTCGCGGCAGATCGAACGAGGGCCCGATGCTGCCGTCGGCACGCTGGCGGAAGGCGACCACGGGGAGCCTTGAGGTCGGTATGATCCGCTCGCCGTCGATGGACGGTCCCTGATGCAGCAGCAGGTCGGAGAATAGCGGCGCCCAGACATTGTTGACGTGACTGGTTCCCGTATCCGTGGGCAGCTGACCCGTCTGCGTCACCGGCATGTGGCATCCGGCGCAGTTGACCATGCGGTCCTTTTGATTGATCGCATGATCATCGAGGCCGTCGCCACCCCTGGGCATACGTCCCTGAATCTCGCGATCGGCGAAGGCGACGAGGTCGACACCGAACAATTCGGCGCCGCGGCGCACGATCGCCTCCTCGGTTCCGGGACGGCCGGCGGTCTTTGGATTTGGCGAATTCAGGACCTTGAGGAGCTCGGGCCCGAATTCGGGTGGTGCCGTCAGTCGCAGCAGCGCGCGCAGGCTGATCGGGGTCGATTCCGGCACCTGCGGCGACGGAACGGAGCTCTGGCAGCCGGCGCGCTTGGAATTGACGAAGCTGACCAACTCGCTGTTATTAAGCGGGCTGGTGAAGCCGAGTTCGCCCTGCACGCCGCCAACGACGAACTGCAGCATGAACGGCCCCCCGGCACGCACGCCGAACCGGCCGACATGCATGGTCGGATCGCCGCCGACAAAGGCATTGTTCGATGTGTTCTCATTGTGCCGGCCAGCAATGCATTCCTTGCCGGCGCATTCGGGAAACAGATCCGAGACGTCGATCGAAGTGTTGATCGGCGTTTTCTCTTCATTCTCGTTGGAGATGATCTGGTCGTCCGTCACCGCTTCGATCAGCCCGCGCCCGATATAGGGCGGGCCGGACCGTTCGCCGATCGCCCGGCGAAACCCGGTCGGGCTCAGATGAGTGACTGGATCGACGCCCGCCGCAAGATTCGTATCTTCGGAGAAGGGGGGCAGCGGGTCGGGCAAGCACCCGGGCAGCGACGGACGCGTGTGCTGGGTGGAATTGCTGGAGAAAGTGGTCAGACCGTCGATAGTGCCGGTCGAAGGCTGGATGTCGGTGAACACGGTGAAAGCCGCGGCCTTGCCGGTATTGGTCAGTGCATCGAGATTGTCGGCAGGGCGGCCGCCGCCCGTCGCCGGATTGAACCCGACGAAATTGAAATTGGTCGGCGTCGCGCGGGCGGCACGCGACACTTGGGAAGGGGTGCTGACGAGCTTGTCGGTCCCCGGCGCCCGCACCGCTTCGACCGAGTTCTCATGGCAGCCGAGACAGAAGGGCTGATTAGCGGCCGGGCCAAGTCCTTGGGCCGCGACATGGGGGGTCGTGAAGAAGGTCAATCCTTCCATCACTGCTTGGCGCTCGGCGGTGGAAGCGCTTGGATAAACGAGCGATTCCAAATCGGGCATGGTCAGCGGAAAGGAACCGACGACGCCGAACTGATCACGCGGAACACGTTCCACAGGACGTAGCTGAGCGGGATCGGTCGGCGTGGCGACGGGACTGAGGTTGGCAGCGGTTTGTGCCTCGGCGCGCGAGGCCGCGAGAATGCAGAGAGTCGAGATCGACCCGAGCAGCAAAGAATGCGCGACGATGCGAAAGGTTCTAGGAGTTGGCGAACATCTCCCTATTCTCATCATGACGATCCTTACTATAGTAACGGAGTTAATTGCGCCTGCTGTCGACGATGACCGAGGCGAGAAAAAGCTTGTAACGATCAAGCATGCCGATATTATTTCAGAACATGTGTTTTCTACTACGAATGTAACACACTATCATTTAGATGGTCGTCTAAATGGGGCAGAGATAAATTCCGGCCAAGACGAATTCCTAACACCATCAAAGTTTTCCTCTGCACACATGCAAAAACACTCGACAACCTAGCTGTTGTCGAGGAGCAATCTAGAGTTGACCAAGTATGGGAGCGGCCGTAACAAGCCGCCCCCTTGAAGATCCTTTAGTCGGTTGCGCGGACGCGGCGACGGACGAAGCCCAGTCCGAAAAGGCCGCCGGCAAGGAGCGTCATGGTCCCCGCCTCCGGCACCGCCGCCGTCAAGATCCCGGCGCCGGGAGTCGATTCAAACGCGTAGTCGACGAGGGACGTGCCATCGATCTCGGCATAGCCGAAATGGATTCCGTCGCCGAGCGTAAAGGCCAGGCCGATGAAATCGTCGGCAGCCGAGAACGGAATCGCAGTCGCCTTCGGAAAGGCGGAGAAGCCGAAAAGCTCCCCTTTTCCGTCGATCGCGGCGCCGGCCTCGAAATCCGCGACCTGACCGAGGAAGCTGGTCACGAGGCCGGTGCCTGTCGTCGCAACCGCATCGGGCGGACCCCCGGCTGGGAAAGGGCGCTGAAGGTATAGCTGGCGGCGTCGTTGCCGAAACTGATGGTCGCCGGCGCAGACGCGAAGTCGGTATTCGCGGCGACGCTGATCACCGAAGCTTCCGACGCCGTGACGCTACCGGCCCAAAGCAGAGCCGCCATCGCCACCAGCCGCCCTGCCCGCCCGACATTGCGGGACGGCCCGGTCATGCCCGCATGCCCTTCGGGAAGAACAGCCCTTGATTGGCGTTGACGGCACCGAAGGCGATGTTCTGGACCTGGCGGGTGCTGCGGGCGAAGGCGAGGCCGTTTTCATCGGTCGGGACGATGTTGACCTTGCCGTCGAGGGTCACGCCCTGATCGTCGGCGGCACCCGACAGGCTGGCCCGAACGGCGGAGATCCGGTCGGTCACCTCGGCTTGGCCGGCTTGCAGCAGCAGCAGCCGCAATTCGGAGGCGTGGTAGGCTTCGATCGCCAGGATGCCGGTCGCCGCGGAAAGGATCTCCCGATTCTGAAACAGCGGCGCGGCGCCGTGATAGGCGGTAACACCGACATCCTCGAAAATGAAGCCGCCGACGAGGAAGTTCACCTCGCTGGCATAGGGATCGAAGCGCTCGCCCAGTCCCGCCGCCTGGAAGATCATGTTGAAGCTATGCTCGATATCGATATCCGGCTGCGACACGGCGCTGCTGCCGAGGATGGAGCGGATGAAGAGGACGTGGCCCAGTTCGTCCTCGGCGATCTCCTCGGCGATCTGCTGAATCGCCGTGCTCCTGAACTGCACCTTGCGCCCACCGGTGACTTTGCCGGGCGCGCCGCCCACGCCGGTCGTGTCCTTGGCGGGGATGCCGCGGCCGGTGACGGCCCGGAGGTAATACTCCGTCTCGAGATATTCGAGATTGAGGGCAAAGTTCAGAATATCCGCATCGGTCACCGCCGTGGTCGCCGTGTCCGCGGCAGCATTCCGCGTGCCGGCGAACATCGATCCACCGGCAGCCAAGGCACCGAGCGCGAAGGCGCTGGTGCCGGCACGCTGGAGCAACCCGCGCCGGTTCATGCCAAAATCTTCAGGGGGGAGTGTGGTCATTTCGGAAGCCTCTCGTTTCAAGACGAAGAACACTTGCCTTGACGGAGATAGCGGACACCGATCGATTCGACAGAGAGAATGCGGTAAAGGTTTGTTGATTTGACAACAATAAATACTGAATAATTCCGCTTGAATCCTTTGATTTTCCGAAACGACCCAAGGGCCGCATATCGAAAATATACAGCCATGTCGCTCTTTTGCCTTCGTCGAACTGCCGGATCTTCATCGCACCGGCAGCGATCGGGCATCGGTTCGTCCGGCAAGGCGACGGTCTTTCGACCGTCGCCCGCTCGGCCGGGTACTCTAGCGATGCTGCCTAGGGCTGGTAGACGATGATCGTGTCCCAGAAGTCGCAATCATGGCGCGCACCGAACACCGCATTGGTGAAGGTGGCGAGGTTCGGCACATTTTCCGAAAGATATTCGGGCACGCCTTCCTTGCCGACGAAGCGCGGCCAGGGGGTATTCATGTTTCCGCCATTGGGATTGCCGCTTTTGGCGAAATTCGTCCAGGCGGCCACCAGCTCGTCGGACAAGGTGCTCTCCTGCGAGGTCAGCGCCGGCGACTGGCTCGCCCCCGAGACGCCGAGAATGCCGCCATGCCAGCCAGAGAACAGGAACTGGATGTCGATCGTGTGCGCCGCGAGCGGCGTGAAACCGGGCATCGGCGGATAGTAATAAGGCGCATTCTGATCGTTGAACTCATACTCGTAGACGGGCGTGCCGCCTGCCGTCCACAGAGCGTCGATATGACGGTTGCGGCAGGCGCCGGGATAGGTCGTGACCAGATCGTAGGTCGCTTGGGGGTTGGAGCCGGCTGGATATTTCGCCAGGACCTTGCCCGCCGTTCCGGCCGGATAGTTCGGGCCGCCCGGATATTCCGCCCCGCTATAGGCGGCCGTGACCGCGGCCACGTACTGTGCCTCCGTCATCGGCGTCTGCGGCGGACCCGTGAAATATTCCGTATTGCCGATACCGAAATTCCCCTCGTCCTGCACGTTCCCCGCAAGGATCGGCATATGGATGTAGGCGCCGCTCTTCCAGGCGGTATTCGGCGTTACGGGGATGACCGTGCCGTCGACCATCGGGCCGGTCACATACGGGCTGTTTGCATTGGCCGTGCCCTGGAGTTGCAGGATCTGCGCCGCCGAGAGGCTGCGAAGACAGGCCGCCGCCGATGCGTCCGTGCCGGGGCACCCGGCCGCCTGGGCGAACTTCCCGCCATTGGTCACGCCGGTCGATAGCGGCGGGAGCGACGACAAGGGCGAGCTTTCATAGATGGCCCTGTTGAAGAGCCCGACGCTGAGCGGCGAGATCATGTTGGCACCGGTATCCTGGGCACCGGCCGACTGGCCGCCGAGGGCGACGAGATCCGGATTGCCGCCGAACGCCGCCGCGTTGCGCTGTACCCAGCGGAGCACGGCCTGGATGTCCATGATGCCGTAATTGGCGAAGTTGTGGCCCTCGGCATCAAGCGCGGGATGCGCCAGGAACCCGAACAGCCCCAACCGATAATTCAAGGTAACGACAACGGTGGGCGTGCCCGCCGGCCCTCCCGTCGCTAGCTTGCTGCCGTCATAATCATTTGATTCGCCGTCGACATTGCCGCCGCCATGGATCCAGACCAGGACGGGCAGGCCCGCTTGCGGGCGGTGGCCGTTCCCGAGCTTGGTCGTGAAGACATTCAGATAGAGACAGTCCTCGGTGACGCTGGCCGGGCCAGCGAAAACACCCAGCGTCGTGACTTGCGGGCAGGTATTCTCGAACGAAGTCGCATCCAGCACCCCCCGCCACCGCTCCACCGGCTGCGGCGGCTGCCAGCGCAGATCGCCGACGGGCGGTGCCGCATACGGTATGCCCTTGAACTCATAAACACCGTTTACGAACGAACCCCGCACAGGCCCTTCGACGGTATTGACCTCGGGTCCGCCGCCTCGCGCCGCAGGATCCGCGGCGGCGTCCGCCGGCCGCGCTCCGAAAAGCGCAAGCGTTACGCAGACGAGCGTGCTCGCTGCGACAATCAGGCATTGTCGTTTCATTCCATGCCTCCTAGTTGGTTTCGCTCCCTTGTCATCGGCGCCCTGCTGAGCAGGAGGGAGGAATGCACTTCTGCGGCGCTGGTAGGCTTTCCCTGCTGCATGCCGCACATTCCGCGGCACAACAAAGCGCTTATGGCTCGCTTAACGCGAACAGAATGAGAGATACCATCCGGATTGAATATTCATATTATACTTTGGTAGTATAACGTGCATCAAATCCTTTAAAATTTTTTTGCGATTCGGGTCAGAATACTGAGATTCTCTTGATTCTGAGGCAAAAGTCTTTTTGGAATCTTTCTCAAAAACAACAAAATGAAGGAGTTATTTCCACCATACGGAAAACGACAAGATTTCTTTCTCGTTATCCGAGAGCAAGCATGGAGCCACCATCCTCCGCAACGGCGAGAGGCGCAGCATCGTGCCGGCCAACGTCTCTTCAACGTGCCGGCCCGTTGGGAATCGCCGGAAGTCGAGCGCCTAGGCTAGTGGTGCGATGCTAATGGATGGTTCCCATCCGTTAGCTGAATTGCTGCACTATCTTATTGGTCTGGTGGTCAAATCTATCCAACACTTGGGAACCAGGCGTTAGATTTTGAGCACTAGGCTGCCGGCCGATCCAGCCGGCCGCCGGTCTGCGGCGCGCGCACGCCGGTCGTCCCCGGGAAGCTGAGCGGCAGCCCGGCCAGAGAGCGCACGGCTAGATACGCGAAGGCCTGCGCTTCGAGCGCGTCGCCGTCCCACCCCTCCGCTTCAACCGGCATCGGCGGCTGGCCCAGCTCCTCGGCCAAGGCCGCCATCAGCGCGGGATTGCGCCTGCCGCCGCCGGTGACCAGCCAGCGTTCGACCGGCACCGGGAAGTGCGCCGCCGCGCGCGCGATCGAGACGGCGGTCAGGCGCGTCAGCGTCGCCGCACCGTCCGCCGGCGACAGATGGTCGGGCACGAAGCCCGCGAACTCGTCGCGATCGAGCGATTTCGGCGGCGAATCCGCGAAATAGCGATGGGCGAGGCAGCGCTCGACGGCCGCCCGATCGACAGTACCGGCGCGGGCGAGCGCGCCGTCCTCGTCGACCGGGCGGCCGGTGTGGCGCAAGGCCCAATCGTCGATGAGGGCGTTGCCGGGGCCGGTATCGAAGGCAAGCATGCCGGTCTCGCCGATCCAGGTGACATTGGCGACGCCGCCGATATTGAGCACGGCCACCGGCTTCGGGCAGGTGCCGGCGAGCGCCCGATGATAGGCCGGCACCAGCGGCGCGCCCTCGCCGCCGGCGGCCACGTCGGCGGTGCGGAAATCGGAGACGACCGGCACGCCGAGCAATCCTGCCAAAAGCGCGCCGTCGCCGATCTGCCAGGTCCGCCCGGCACGCGGCCGATGCAGTATGGTGTGGCCGTGGAAGCCCACGAGATCGGGCCGGCCGAGACCGTTATTCGCGATCAGCGCCTCGACCGCGGCCTCATGCAGCAGCGTCAACGCGCGCTCGACCTCTTGCACCTCACCGCTTAACGCTTCGCTCCCCAGCACCGCGCGCAGGCGGCGGCGGAAATCCGCCTGATAGGGAATAGTCAGCGACGGCCCCGTGACCAGCCGGAGATCGCCGTCGGTCTCGACCCAGGCCGCATCGATGCCGTCGAGCGAGGTGCCGCTCATCAGCCCGATCGCCCGCATCATGGAAAGCCCCATTGTCCAACCCTTTCTGGCCGCCCCGCCGCCATGCTACACAAGCGCCCCGGTATTGGCCCGCATTTCGATAGTTCGAGAGATCATGACCCAGTTTCGTTCGCCGCTGCTGCGTAGCTTCGAGGAGCGCGGCTTTCTGCATCAATGCACCGATGCCGAAGGCCTCGACAAATTGGCGCTCGAAGGGCCGATCAGCGCCTATATCGGCTTCGATGCGACGGCGGACAGCCTGCATGTCGGCAGCCTGGTCCAGATCATGACGCTGCGCCGGCTGCAGCAGGCCGGCCACCGGCCGATCGTGCTCATGGGCGGCGGCACCACCAAGGTCGGCGACCCGTCGGGCAAGGATGAGGGCCGGAGGCTGCTGTCGGACGAGGATATCGAGCGCAACATGGCCGGCATCCGCCGGGTGTTCGATCAGTACCTCACCTTCGGCGACGGCCCGACCGATGCCATCATGCTGAACAATGCCGACTGGCTCGACCAGCTCGACTACATCCCGTTCCTGCGGGATTACGGGCGGCATTTTTCGGTCAACCGGATGCTGAGCTTCGACAGCATCAAGCTCCGGCTCGAACGCGAGCAGCCGCTGTCGTTCCTCGAATTCAACTACATGATCCTCCAGGCCTACGATTTCCTGGAGCTGGCGCGGCGCGAGCGATGCCGGCTGCAGCTCGGCGGCTCGGACCAATGGGGCAACATCGTCAACGGCGTCGAGCTGACCCGCCGGGTCGTGGGCACCGAGGTCTTCGGCTTCACCTCGCCGCTCATCACCACCGCGTCGGGCGCCAAGATGGGTAAGACCGCCGCCGGCGCCATCTGGCTCAACGAGGAGAGGCTGCCGAGCTACGATTTCTGGCAATTCTGGCGGAACACCGAGGATGACGATGTCGGCCGCTTCCTCAAGCTCTTCACCGACCTGCCGCTGGACGAGATCGCCCGGCTGCAGGCGCTCGGCGGCGCCGAGATCAATGAGGCGAAGAAGATCCTCGCCAACGAGGTGACGGCGCTCGCCCACGGCCGTGCCGCCGCTGAGGCCGCGGCCGAGACGGCGCGGCGCGTGTTCGAGGAAGGGGCCCTCGGCGGCGCCCTGCCCTCGATCGAGGTCGCGCGCGCCGAGCTCGAAGCCGGCATCGGCGTGGTCGAGCTCATGGTCAGGGCCGGTCTCGCCAGCTCCAACGGCGAGGCCCGGCGTCTCATCAAGGGCGGCGGCGCACGGGTCAAGGACGTTCCCGTTAAAGACGAGCAGCAGCGGCTTTCGCTCGCCGATCTCGATGAGCAGGGGGTGGCCAAGCTGAGCGCCGGCCGCAAACGTCACGCCCTTATCCGACTATCCGGCGGTTGAGGCTTCACAAACGGCAACATCTTTCATAATTATTGAACCGAATTGCAGCGAGACTGTCGTTTCGCGCAGTGAGGCTCGGGCAAGGCTGTCGTAAGGTATCCCGGGCAGCATGCGACGAACCTTCCTGGATAAGCAGACACGAATGGCTCACGACCTTATCGACGCGCTCAAGCTGCACGACCTCTGGTTGAAAGGAAGAGGCGGCCAGCGGCTCGATATGCCGTGGGCCGATTTTTCCGGCTCCAGCCTCGCCGGCTGCAACCTGCGCAAGGCGCGGCTGCCGGGCGCGCGTTTCGATTATGCCGACATCAACTCGGCGAATTTTTCCGAGGCCGACCTGTTCGCGGCCAATTTCGACAATGCCCAGCTTTATCAGGCCAATATGCAGCGCGCCGATCTGCGCGGCGCCACGTTTCGCAACGCCATGCTGGCCGAGGTCGATTTCACCGACGCCGATTTGACCGGCGGTGTGCTGTTCGACGCCCGGCCAGGCGATAAGAAGATGACGAACCAACTCGGTAGCCACGCCGGCGTCGATCTCAGACATGCTGATCTCAGCGGCGCGCGAGGAACCGCCTCAGTCTTCCAGGGCGCCATGCTCGCCGGCGCCAAGCTCCGCGGCATCGATCTCTCGGGCGCCGATCTACGCCGGGTCGATCTCACCGGCGCCGATCTTACCGGCGCCGATCTTACCGGCGCCGATCTCCGCTCCGCCATCCTGACCGCGACCAACATGACCGGCGCCAAGACCGACGGCGCCAACCTCGACCTCACCATCGGCTACACGCCCGGCTCGGACAGCCTCAACCCCGATCTCAGGGACATGATCGCGCGCCATTGCACCTGGGCCCAGACCTTCGGGGCCAAGGGCAGCCAGGCAAATTTCACCAACGCGGATCTGCGCGGCTTCGACCTCGCTAGCCTCGACCTCTCGGCAGCCGTCTTCAAAGGCGCCAACCTGACGGGCGTCAGCCTGAGCCGCGGGACCTTCCTGCTGTGCGACTTCACCGACGCCGCCATGACCGGCTGTGACATTTCCAGAGCCAGCCTGCGCGGCGCCTCGTTCAAGAATGCCGTGCTGGAATGCGCCAACCTCGAGGATGCCGACATCAGCGCCGCCGACATTCTCGACGCCCAACGCAAGCCGACCGGCCGGAAATGGCCGGCCAACTTCATGGGCGCCAAGCTCACCGGCGCCCGGATGGCCCGCACCCGGCTCGACGGCGCCAACATGATCGGCGCGGATCTCGCCGGCGTCGATATGAGCAAGGCGATGACCGAGGGCGTCCGCTTCAAATAAGCGTCAGGGCTTGGCGGGTGCCGGGGACCCGCCCGGATCGGGCGCGTCGAACAGAAACAGCCGCCTCAGCATGCCGGGCGCCAGCGTGCTCAGTGGGTTGACCGTGATCTTCGGATCGTCGATCGGCCCGCCCATGCGGAAATTCGCGGAAAAGACGCCGCCCCCCTCACCGCCGGTTAGGAGATCGCCGAGCAGCGGCACATTGCCGAGCACGCTGTTCAGCGTATAGGCCGGCACCAGCAGCCCGTCGAGCGACAGGGTGTTGGCGCCGAGATCGATCGAGCCGTCGATATTGACCCCCATCGCCCCGCCATAGGCGCGGGCGTGGTTCAGGGCGAGCTTGTGGTCGTAGAGTTCGAAATCGCCCTTGAGCGTTGTGAAGGGGATACCGTCGCCGGTCATCAGGTTGGCGATCGAGGCGAAGGAGGCGAGCGACAGCAGCCGCACCATGAAGGGCGCGCCGACGAACCGGTAATCCTTGCCCTCGACATGGCCGGTGAAGCGCCGCCCCTCCGGTGCGGGCTTGGAATCGCCGGTGACGGTCAGATTGCCGCCATGGACGCTGTCGGTGATGTCGGCCAGCCGCATCAGCGCGCCGTAATCGTCGGTCGCCAGCGCGAAGCGCCCGCCATCCTCGACATGGTCGAGCCGGAAGCTGACCTTGCCCGCCTTGTCGAAGGCGGCGTTCAAGCTGCCGGCCGCGAGCGTATGATCGGCAACGGCGGCGCTGAGCTGCACGTTCTTGAGCTCGCGGTCGGTTCCCAGGATCACGCGGTCGCCTTGCAGCTCCAGCACCACCGCCGGCCCCTTGTCCGCGCCGGGCTTGTCGTCCTTCTGCTTGTCGAGCCGATCGACCATCTTGGCCATGTCGATGACCGGCCCGTGCATGCCGATGCGCCAGGGCTCGTCCTGATGGGTGACCGTCAGCACCGCTTCGGTCCGGCCGACATGCAGGCGGGAGAGATCGGCACGAGCGAGCTTGCCGTCGGCGAAATCGAGTCCGCCCTTGAGGTCGAGATCGGGCGCCTTCAGCGACAGGCCCTCGATCCGGTTGAGCATTCCGTCCGTGGTGATGAGGGTGAGATCGGCATGGGCAGCGGCACCTGGCGCCTTCTGCCAGCCGAACTCGTCGATGCTCATCGCGGCACCGGCGAGATCGAGGCCGAGCACGGCGCGGTTGTGATGGCCGTCGAGATCGTCATAGAGCATCTCGGTCGCGACCGGGCCATGCACACGGTCGGGCAGCGGATCGGCATTGAAGCGCTGCCGCGCCGCATCGTCGAGCACGGCCTTGGCGCGCACCTCCGTTCGCGGCGGCGCGGTGCCGGACAGGCGCTGCCGCATCGACAGCTCGGTCGGCACATCGCCGATCTTGGCGTTGCCCTGGAGCGTCAGCTTCTGCGGATCGAGCGCCAGCGCCATGGTGCCGGCGGTAAGGTCGTGGCCGAACGCGGCCTTGCCGATCGCCAGATCGGTAAGCTGCGCCTTTGCGCCGTAATCGACCTCGGCGAAGCTCAGCGCGTTCTTGAGCGGAAACTGAAAATGCAGCGTGCCATCGACGGCGCCCTCGACGGTGGCAACATCGATGCCCATGGCCTTGCCGTAAGAGAGCGGCTTGGTATCCAGCACGGTGAGCACGTCGCGCGTCGGTCCCTGCAGCGCCAGATCGATGGTCATGCGCTCGAAGGGGGCGCCGAACTGGTCGATCGTGACCAGACCGCTGGAAATCGACAGGCCCTTGAGCCGGCCCGATGTGAGCGTGAAGTCGAGCTTGTCGGGCGCGAAGCCGACGCGTGCATCGGCGCCCTCGATCCGTGGCAGGCCGCGCATATACTGGATCGTCCCGTTGCGCACATTCATGCCGCCGGAGAGGCGCTGAAGCTGCATCGGCTTGTCGGCGGCGCCGGGCGTGAGATCGAACCCGATATCGGCATGCAGCTCCTCGATCGCGCCGACCGTGAGATTGGCGGCGATCCAGTCATGAGCATGGTCGGACAGTCCCGGCGGCCAGATCGCGGCCAGGCGCTCGAGCGGCAGGTCGCGGACGGCGACGTTGCCGGCGATATCGACGGGACCGCTCGGCATGCCGCCGGACAGAAGATCGGGCGGCAGCTTCGTCGCCATGCCGGTCACCGCGACAACGGGGCCGCCGAGATCGAGCCTGAGCGTGCCGAGCGTCAGCTTGCCCTCGGCCGGATCGAACTGCGCTTCGAGCCCCGCGCTGGTCACGGACAGCCGGCCGCCGGCCAGATGCGGGTCTATCAGGGCGCCGGCGCCGCCATCGATCCGGACGGTCATCGGACCGACCTGGCCGCCGGCCAGATCGAGCGTGCCGCCGAAGCCGGCGGAAAGCGGCAGCGCCAGCTCCTTCATCGGCGCGAACGCGGCCGGCAGCGCCTCGGCCAACTTGGCCGGGTCGACCCCGTCCGTGCTGGTCGAGAAGGCGAGCTGACGGGTCGTGGCGTCGTAGTGGAAATGGCCATAGGCCCGGGCGGTGGACCGGCCGAGCCCGATCGTGGCCGAGAGATCCGCCTCGACGCCTTCGGTGAGGCGGGTAAGGTCGAGCTCGGCATCCGACAACTGCCAGGCGACGCCGAGCGCCTTGTCGTCGACGGTGAAATTCGCGCGCAGGATCGAGATCTGGTTGAGGTAGCTGATCGGGGCGCCGGGCTCGCGCTTGCCGGCGAAAGTGGCGAGCAGCGCCTTGAGCGGTGGCGGCGGTTCTGCAAGCGCCGGCTCCGAGACGGCCGACGGCGTGCCGGCGCCGAGATCGACTCCGAGCTCGCCCGCCTCGTTCCGTACCAGATGCAGCGCCGGCCCGATCACCGCGATGCGGGTCGCGGCGATGCCGCCGCGCAGCAACGCATGCAGGCTGAGCGAGATGGAGAGCTTCGGCACCGCGATGATCTGGATGCCGGCCGGGTCCTCGATGCGGATGTCGGAACCGACGAGATCGATGGTCGAGCGCCCGGACGTCCAGCTCAGGGCTGTCCGGTCGATATGGATGGTCAGCAGATCGGCGCGGGCATTGAGGTAGGCGACCACCGCCGGGGTCAGCCAATTGACCTCGACCGGACCCAGCTCCAGCCGCAGCATGAGCAGCACCCCCGCCAGCAGCACGGCCGCGAGCAGGCCGCCGACAGCTTCGACCAGCAGGACGAACGGACGGAAGCGGCGCTTGCGCGGCGGCGTAGGCTCCGGCGGCGTCTCGTCTTCCTCGAGCGCCCGCCAATCCTCGCTCTTGCTGTCGCCCTTCACCGCGTTTCCTTGCGGCCCGGCCGCGCCGGCGCTACCAGTGGTGCCGCTATGAGTGACGCAGGCCGCGCGGGATCATGCGGGATCGCGGCCAGGATATACAGTCGATGGATCACACTTTGTCTTTCGTGGCGGCTCACCAGTTCGCCGATATGCCGGCCCCGGCCGATCGCGGCCAAGCCGATATCGAATGGGAGCGCTGGCGGCAGACGGCTGCGAACGCCGATCCGGCTCTTGCCGACGCGATGCACGCCGCGGAAGCATTGCCGGCGGCGCGGCGTTGGCTCGATGCCATATTCGGCAATTCTCCCTACCTGACCCGCCTGGCGTTGCGGGATCCGGCCATCGTCTCGACGGTAATGCGCCAGGGTCCGGACCACACCTTGGCCGAAGTCATCGGCGCGCTCAACGCCGAAACAGCGCAAGAAGCGCGCCCGGAGGTCATGTCGCGCCTGCGCCGCGTCAAGCGCCAGGCCGCTCTCATCATCGCCATGGCGGATATCGGCGCGGTCTGGCCGCTCGATCGGGTCACCCGCGCGCTCAGCGACCTCGCCGACGCCGCCCTCGGCGCCGGCCTCCGCTACCTGCTGCGCACGGCGGCATCGGCCGGTCAGATCACGCTCGCCCACCCCGACTCGCCCGAACGCGAGAGCGGCGTCTTCATCCTCGGCATGGGCAAGCTCGGCGCGCATGAGCTGAACTATTCGAGCGATATCGACCTCATCATCCTGTTCGACACGGAAAAGGTGCAATATCACGGCCGCGACAGCGTGCAGGGGCTGATGGCCCGCTTGGCGCGCGATCTGGTCAAGCTGCTCGAAGAACGCACGGCGGACGGTTATGTGTTCCGCACGGACCTCAGATTGCGCCCCGACCCGGCCTCGACCCCGCCCGCCGTCTCGGTCGCGGCGGCCGAAGGCTATTACGGCAGCCTCGGCCAGAATTGGGAGCGCGCCGCCCTGATCAAGGCGCGGCCGGTCGCCGGCGATCTCGAGGCCGGCCGGGCGTTCCTGGCGGCGCTGACGCCTTTCCTGTGGCGCAAGCATCTCGATTTCGCGGCGATTCGCGACATCCATTCGATCAAGCGCCAGATCAACGCCCGGCATGGCGGCTCGACCGAAAGCATCGCCGGCCACAACATCAAGCTCGGCCATGGCGGCATCCGCGAGATCGAGTTCTTCGCGCAGACCCAGCAGCTCATCTGGGGCGGCAGGCTGCCGAGCCTCCGGTCGAGCTCGACCATCGAGACGCTGTTCGGGCTGGTCGCGGCCGGCCGGATCGAACGGCGCGTCGCCGAGGAGCTGGCGGCGGCCTACGGTTTCCTGCGCCGGGTCGAGCATCGCCTGCAGATGATCGAGGACAGCCAGACCCACACGCTGCCGCAGGAAACGGCGTCGCTGAACCGGCTGGCGATCTTTCTCGGCTATGCCGATCAGCAAGCCTTCGCGGCGGCGCTCATCGCCGAGCTGACGCGCGTGCAGCGGCATTTCGGCGAGCTGTTCCGGGATTCGCCGCCGCTCTCCGCCGGCGGCAACCTCGTCTTCACCGGCAAGGAGCCGGACCCCGAAACGCTGGCGACGCTCCGCCATATGGGCTTCAAGCAGGCCGAGCGGGTCGCCGAGATCATCAGCGGCTGGCATCGCGGCTGGCTGCGCGCGACCCGGTCGCTGCGCGCGCGCGAGATCCTGACCGAGCTGGTGCCCAGCCTGCTGCGCGCGCTCGGGCGCACCGCCGATCCGGATTTCGCCTTCACCCGCTTCGACGAGTTCCTCAGCCGCCTGCCGGCAGGCGTGCAGCTCCTGTCGCTGTTCCAGCATCGGCCCGAGCTGCTGGGCCTCGTCGCCGAGATCATGGGCGAGGCGCCGTTGCTGGCGGTGCAGCTTGCGCGCCGGCCGCTGCTGCTCGACGCCGTGCTGACGGAAGGTTTCTTCGCGAGCCTGCCCAAGGCGCCCGAGGAAGCACTCGCCGTCCTGGCCGCCGATCTCGAGCTCGGCCTCGGCCATGCCCGCCACTTCGAGGATCTGCTCGATCTCACCCGCCGCTGGGCGAGCGATCGGCGCTTCCAGATCGGCGTTCAGCTTCTGCAAGGCCGGATCGACGGCGATCGGGCCGGTCGCGACTTCACCCTCATCGCCGAGACCGCGATCGCGGCACTCGCACCGCTGGTCCAGACCGAGTTCGCGCGCAGCCACGGCGTCGTTCCCGGCGCCAGCTTCGCCATACTGGGCCTGGGCAAGCTCGGCAGCCGCGAGATGAACGCGCTGTCGGATCTCGATCTCATCTTCATCTACCGGGCGGCCGAGGCGGTCGAGCAGTCCGACGGCCCCCGCCCCCTGCCGGTGATCAGCTATTTCGCGCGTCTCAGCCAGCGCATCATCTCGGCGCTTGCCGCCATGACCGGCGAAGGCGTGCTCTACGAGGTCGATATGCGGCTCAGACCCTCGGGCAATGCCGGGCCGATCGCCTCCAGCCTCGAATCCTTCCGCCGCTATCACGAGGAAGACGCCTGGACCTGGGAACGCATGGCGCTGACGCGGGCGCGGGTGATCACCGGCGATGCCGGACTCGGCCGCGATATCGACCAGGCGATCCGAGCCATCCTGACCAAGACGCGCGATCCCGGGACGCTGCTGCGCGACGTGGCCGATATGCGCCGGCGGATCGCCAAGGCCCATCACGACCCCCTGCCCTGGGACTGCAAGCATCGCCGCGGCGCGCTCGTCGATCTCGAGTTCATCGCGCAATATCTGGCGCTGGAGCAGGCGCCGCGCGATGCCTCGGTGCTCACCGTGCCGACCAGCGCCGTGCTCGAGCGGATGATCGCCATCGGCCGCCTCGACTACCGGACCGGCCACGGCCTGATCCGCGCGCTGGAATCCTGGCACCGCATACAGCAGATCCTCCGCGTCAGGCTGGGCAAGGTCGAAAGCGAGCCGGTCGACGCCGATCTGATCGACCGCGCGCTCGCGCACGCGACCGGCCTCGCCGATCCCAAGAGCCAGCATCGGCGGCTGGCACGCATGGCTCTGCTGGTGCTCGCGCGCTACCAGCGCTTGATCGACCAGCCCGCCGGAATGTTAAAAGCATCGACCACAACCACGGAGCCGCCCTTATCATGACACTTTCGATCGGCGACAATGCCCCCGATTTCACGCTGCCGACCGACGGTGGAGGCTCGATCAGCCTCTCCGCCTGCAAGGGCAAGAAGGTGATCCTCTATTTCTATCCGAAGGACGACACGCCGGGCTGCACGACGGAAGCTTGCGAGTTCCGCGACGCGGCACCCGACTTCACCGGCGCCGACGCCGTGGTGATCGGCGTCTCCAAGGACAGCGCCGCAGCACATGACAAGTTCAAGGCCAAGCATTCGCTCAATTTCGCGCTGGCCGCCGACACGGACGGCAAGGTCGTCGAAAGCTACGACGCCTGGGTCGAGAAGAGCCTGTACGGCAAGAAATACATGGGCATCGACCGCTGCACCTTCCTGATCGACGGCGGCGGCGTCATTCGCGGCATCTGGCACAAGGTGAAGGTGCCGGGCCATGTCGCCGAGGTGCTGAAGGCAGCGCAGGCGCTCTGATGACGCTGCCGGCGACGCTCGGCGCCGGTGCCGCGGCAGTGCTGGAGACGGCACAGCCGGCGGACAAGGTGGCGCTCAGCCACGATATCGCCGCGGCCTGGCGCGCGGGATCGTTGCCGCTTGGCGACGGCCCGCCGCCGCCCGATCGCCCCGCCCGTCCACAGCACCCGGCCCTGCTGCTGCCGCGCGACATGCCGAAGCGGCGCTCGGCCGGCAGCCTGGCGAGCCGGATCGCCCTGCTCCACGCGCTCGCCCATATCGAGCTCAATGCGCTCGACCTCGCTTGGGACCTGATCGCCCGCTTCGGCGCGGACCTGCCGCAGGGCGGCCATGGCGATTGGGTCCGCGTCGCCGACGAGGAGGCGACCCATCACGCGCTGCTGGCCGAAAGGCTGGCCGCCCTCGGCGCCGCTTATGGCGATCTGCCGGCCCATGACGGGCTGTGGCAGGCGGCGGAGGCAACTTCGCACGATCTCCTCGCCCGGCTCGCGGTCGTGCCGTTGGTGCTGGAAGCGCGCGGCCTCGACGTGACGCCGCCGATGATCGCGAGCCTGGAACAGGCGGGCGATGCCGAAAGCGCTGCCGTGCTGCGGCGGATCTACCGGGACGAGATCGGCCATGTCGCGATCGGGCGCCGCGCCTTCGAGCGCCTGTGCGCCGTGCGCGGCCTCGACCCGGCATCGACCTATCAGGAACTCGTCAGGCGCCACTTCAAGGGCAAGCTCAAGCGCCCCTTCAACACGAGCGCGCGCGACGAAGCCGGGCTCGAATCAGGCTTCTATGAAGCGCTGGCCGATATCTGACCCATCATCGAGAGCAAGATCGACATATGCCATCCGTTCCGATCCTGGAAACACCGCGCCTACGCCTCCGCAGCCACGAGAAGACCGATCTCCCGACCTATCTGGCGATGCGGGCCCATCCGAACGTGTTCCGCTTCACCAGCGGCCGCCCTTTCACGCAGGAAGAGGCCTGGCAACGGATAATCATCTCCGTCGGGCAGTGGCTGCTGTCGGGCTTCGGGGTTTGGGCTATCGAGGATAAGGCCTCGGGCGATTTCATCGGCGAGCTCGGCTTCAACGATGCGCGCCGGGACGGGCTCGCCTCGACCCACGGCATCCCGGAAGCGGGTTGGCTGCTGGCGGCGGACAGGCACGGCAAGGGCTATGCGACCGAAGCCGTGCGGGCGATCCATGAATGGGGCGACGCCCATTTCGCCGACGGACGCACCGTCTGCGCGGTGCGGGTCGGCAACCAGGCCTCGATCCGCCTGGCGGAAAGGATCGGATATCGCCTCAAGGAAGAGACTGTCTATCGCGAATTGCCCGTGCTTTTGTTCGAGCGCAACCGGCCTCTTTGACCGCGTAGAGGCATGTTCGAACAGAGACGTCCGATACCTAGCTCCGGGAGCGACCATGGACCCGCTGCAGAAGCTGAACCAACTCCGCGCCGATCACGATACCGATCGGCCCGGCACGCTGGCCGCCCTTGCCGAGCTGGCGCTCACCCTGGACGAGGAGCTCGGCGCCTACGCTCAGCTCGTCAACCATGTCGTCGGCGACGAGGAGCGCGACCGTCCGCTGGCCGTTACCCTGCTGAGCCGGCTGCTGGCGCGCAAGCCCGAGGACGAGACCGGTCTCGTCGGTGCCCATCTGGCGGTGGCGCTGTTCCTCAACGGCGACAGCACCGAGGCGCTCGAAGCCGAGCTCGCCGCCCGCCACCCCGGCGTGCCGATCATCGGCTGGATCCGGCTGCGCTGTGCCGAATCCCTGGTCCAGGCCAAGGAGATGGAGGCGGGCGCCGTGCTCGTGACGGCGACATTCGACGGCCCGCTGCTGGCGGGAACGGCGCATGCCAGCAATTTCGACCGGCCGATCGCCGTCGCCTGCAACAATCTGGCGACCGGCCTGTTCGAGGCGCCGATGATCAGCCGGATCGGGGCCGAGGCGATCGAGCGGACGGCCCTTTTGAGCCGTACCTGCTGGATCCGCTGCGGCAGTTGGGTCCAGCATGAGCGCGCCGATTATCTCCTGGCTCTCGCCTATAACGCGCTGCGCCGCCACGATCTGGCCGAGGATGCCGCCCGCCACGGGCTCGATCTCATCGCGGCGCATGAGGGCGAAGCGGTCGATCGCGCCTTCCTCACCGTCGAACTGGCCCTGGCACTGGACCGGCTCGGCCGCGCCGAGGAAGCGGCGGCGGCGCGGCAGGAGGCGCTGCAGCTGGCCGAGCCCTTCCGCGAGAATGCCTTCCTCGCCCCCTGGTTCGACGGGCAATTCGCTCGGATCGACGGCGAATTGCCCGTGCTCGTCAGTCCGGAGGCTTGATCAGTCCAGATCCTCGACCTCGCCGGCCACACCCTTGATGCGGGCGGCGAGCGAGGCTTCGAGGAACTGGTCGATATTGCCGTCCAGCACCGCGCCGGAATTGCCGGTCTCGACCCCGGTACGCAGATCCTTGACCATCTGGTAGGGCTGCAACACGTAGGACCGGATCTGGTGCCCCCAGCCGATCTCGGTCTTGGTCGAGTTCAGCGCATCGGCCGCGGCCTCGCGCTTCTCCAGCTCCTGCTCGTAGAGGCGCGCGCGCAGCATGTCCCAGGCGATCGCCCGGTTGCGGTGCTGCGAACGGTCCTGCTGGCTGGAGACGACGATGCCGGTCGGGATGTGCGTGATGCGCACGGCCGAATCGGTCTTGTTGATGTGCTGGCCGCCGGCGCCGGATGCGCGGTAAGTGTCGATCCGGCAGTCCTTTTCCTGGATGTCGATCTCGATCTTGTCGTCGATGACCGGATAGACCCAGGCCGAGGCGAAGCTCGTATGCCGGCGCGCCTGGCTGTCGAAGGGCGAGATGCGCACCAGCCGGTGCACGCCGCTCTCGGTCTTGAGCCAGCCATAGGCGTTGGCGCCGATGACCTTGATGGTCGCGGATTTGAGCCCGGCCTCTTCGCCCTCGCTCTCTTCCAGCCATTCGGTCTTGTAGCCATGCTGCTCGGCCCAGCGCAGATACATGCGCGTCAGGATCAGCGCCCAATCCTGCGCCTCGGTCCCCCCGGCGCCGGCATGGATCTCGAGATAGCAGTCATTGGCGTCGGCCTCGCCCGATAGCAGGCTCTCGAGCTCGCGCTTATGCACATCGATCTTGAGCGCTTCGAGCTGCGCCTCGGCCTCGGCGATCATGGCCTGATCGCCCTCGGCATCCGCGAGCTCGATCAGCCCCAGCGCATCGTCGAGCTCGCGCTCGATCTTGCGGTAGCCGCTGATGGCGTTGTCGAGCCGCGTGCGCTCGCGCATCACCGATTGAGCGGCGGCGGCATCGTTCCAGAGATTGGGGTCTTCGGCCTTGGCGTTCAGTTCATCGAGGCGACGGAGAGATGTTTCCCAGTCAAAGATGCCTCCTCAGCAGCACCAACGACTCACGAATGTCGTCGGCGACCGCCTGCGTTTCAGCACGCATCGCTTGATCCTTCCAGAATGGTCGTCCGGGTTTAATACAATCCGGTCGTCCCGGTCGAGCTTGTCGGTGGCGGCGGTGCCGGCACCCGCGTGCCGACCGGTGGCGGCGGGGCCGTGCCGGGCGGCACCAGCACGCCGGCACCGTAATCGTTGGTCGCCGCCGCCGGCTCCGCCTGGGCCGCCGCATCGTCCGGCGAGAGGGTCTCGACGCCCTGACCGCCATCGACGACCTCGTCCGAGGGCTCGGTGCCGGGCTTGAACGCTTCCCAAATGACGTTGCGGTCGCCCGGCTCGGCGAGCTTGCCGGTCACGGCGTTGACGCGCGCGAGGCGGATGCCGGGCGGAATGCGGAAATCGGTGGGCGGCTTGCCGTCGAGCGCGTCGCCCATGAACTCGGCGAAGATCGGCGCCGCGGTATGGGCGCCCTCCTCGGTCCGGCCAAGCTCGCGCGGTTGGTCGAATCCCACATAGACGCCGACCACCAGATCGGGCGAGAAGCCCACGAACCAGGTGTCGTTCGGGCCGTTGGTGGTGCCGGTCTTGCCCGCGAGCGGCATATGCAGCTGCATGCCGACGCGGATGCCGGTGCCGCGCTGGATCACGCCTTCGAGAATATTGACCATCTGATAGGCGGTGCCGGGATCGAGCACCTGCTCGCGCGTGTCGGGCAGCTCGGGCACCGTGCCCGGCGGCGTCCAATCGAAGTCGCCGCAGCGCGGGCACTCGCGCGTCTCGTGCTTGAACACGGTCTGGCCGTTGCGGTCCTGCACCCGGTCGATCAGCGAGGGCGTGATCTTCTTGCCGCCATTGTCGAGCATGCCGTAGGCGGCGGTGAGGCGGAACAAGGTCGTCTCGCCGGCCCCCAGCACCATGGCCGGCAGCAACGGCATCTTGTCCATGACGCCCAAGCGCTCGATATAGGGCGCGATCTTGTCGATGCCGAGCGTGTTGGCCATGCGCACGGTCATGGTGTTGACCGAATGCTCGACCGCGAAGCGCAGCGTGTGCGGGCCGGTCAGATTGTTTTCACCCTCGGTATTCTTGGGCTCCCACAGCGGCAGGTCCGGCCCCTGATATATCGCGACCGGATCGGCCAGGATGAGCGTCGAGGGCGTCATGCCGTTTTCCAGCGCCGCCAGATAGGCGAAAGGCTTGAAGGTCGAGCCGATCTGGCGCTTGGCTTGGGTCGCGCGATCGAACTGGCTGATGTCGTAGGACCAGCCGCCGACGATGGCGAGCACCCGGCCCGTATGCGGATCGAGCGCGATGAGCGCCCCCGACACGGCCGGGATCTGGCGCAGCGCATAGAGCGGCTGGGCCGAAGCTTCCTTCTTCGGCGGCTCGGCCTTGGCATCGGCGGCCTTCGCCGACACGGCCTCGACCAGCACGAGATCGCCGCGCTTCACCACCTGATCCGGCGATTTCGGCGTGGCGCCGACGCGCTGGTCTTCGAGCGTCGGCCGCGCCCAGCTCATCTCGGTCATCGGCAGGAAGCCGGTCTTGCCGTCGGCGAAGCCCAGATCGACGCCGTCGCCGCGCACCGTCCGCACCAGCGCCAGCTTCCAGGGCGCCGCCCCCGCCGGCACGGCGGCGCCCGCCACCGCCTTCTGCCAGTTGGCATCCTCGGCGCCGAGCTCTACATGGCCGACCGGGCCGCGCCAGCCATGGCGGCGGTCATAGGCCGTGAGCCCGTCATGCATCGCTTTGTCGGCGATGGTCTGGAGCTGCGGCGACAGGCTGGTGCGCACCGACAGGCCGTTCTTGTAGACCGCATCCTCGCCGAAGCGCTGAATGAGCTCGCGCCGCACCTCCTCGGTGAAATAGGGCGCCGAATAGACCTCGGTCTCGTCGCGGCGCTTCAGCTGGATCGGCTCGGCGATGGCGACCTTGGCCTCGGCCTCGGTGATGGCGCCAGTCTTGGCCATGCCGTCGATCACATAGTCGCGCCGGCCGCGCGTCGCCTCCGGATGGCGAATCGGGTCGTACTCGCCCGGCCCCTTGAGCACGCCCGCCAGCAGCGCCGCTTCCGAGATGCTGAGCTCGTCGAGCGACTTGTTGAAATAGTTGAGCGCCGCGGCGGCGATACCGTAGGCGCCGAGCCCGAAATAGTTCTCGTTGAGGTAGAGCTCAAGGATCCGATCCTTGGACAGCGCCTCTTCCATGCGCACGGCCAGGATCGCTTCCTTGATCTTGCGCGCGAAGGAATATTCGTTGCCGAGCAGGAAGTTCTTCGCGACCTGCTGGGTGATGGTGGAGGCGCCGACGCCGCGCTTACCGGCGGCGACGCGGAACACGTCCTGGACCATGGCGCGGGCGATGGCGACCGGATTGACGCCGCCATGATGGTAAAAATCGCGATCCTCGGCGGCGAGCACGGCCTGGATCATGCGCGGCGGCATCGCCTGGATCGGCACGAAGATGCGCTTCTGCGTCGCATATTCGGCGAGCAGCCTGCCGTCGCCGGCATGGACACGCGTCATCGTCTCTGGCTGATAGCTTTCGAGCCGCTGAAAATCAGGCAGATCCTCGGCGTAATGCTCGAAGACGACATAGGCAGCACCTCCCCCCACCAGCAGCAGGGTGAGGAGCGTGATGAGCAGGGATCTGATGTGGCGCATGGACGGGCCAAGGCTCGTATGTAGGGGCAGGCGATCAGCAAACGCTGTCCTATGGACTCCCCTCCGCTTTGCCAAGCGGAAATAGGTAGCACCCGGACTGAAGGTTGCATCGTCGTCGGCGGCCTACAACCCCTTAGCGGCGTTTTTAGCAGGAACGCATTAAAAGATTGTCGATCGCGGCATCGATGATTATTGTCAGCGCTGCGAAAATCATGGGTTGCCCGTTCGGCTTCGCGCCGGAGGGCGACGCCGCGCCGGGGTTTCCTGTCGCTCGCAGCCAATTGGCGCTGCAGCCGGACCCGGTGGGACGTTGATACCCGGCGATCGTTGATGAACCTCGAAGCCGAACTCGGATTCCCGGGTCGCGGTGGACTGACAGAGCCTTGCCATGATGACCCTTCGAGGTCGCCGTTCGGCAGGATGACCGCAGGTCCCGCAGGCTTCGCCCCAACTGGGAGCGTGCCGCTCCGCCGTTTTCGCGCGGCGTGATGCAAGGCGCGTTCCGGAGTAGTAGCGCATGGCGCGACGCATGCTTATCGACGCGACCCATCCCGAGGAAACCCGGGTCGTCGTCCTAAACGGCAACCGTCTCGACGAATTCGATTTCGAGACATCCACCAAGAAACAGATCAAGGGCAACATCTACCTTGCCAAGATCACGCGGGTAGAACCTTCCTTGCAGGCCGCCTTCGTCGAATATGGCGGCAATCGCCACGGCTTCCTGGCATTCAGCGAAATCCATCCCGACTATTACCGCATCCCGGTCAGCGATCGCGAGGCGATGATGGCCGAGGAGCGCGCCGCCGAGGAGGCGGAGGAGCACGGCACCGAGGCGCCGGCCGATCGTCACGGCGATGCCGGGCACCCGACCGACGAGGTGCATTACGATTCGGTCGAGGATGCCGCCTTCGATGCTCACGATCATGGCGATCACGAGCATGGCGATCACGGTCACGAGCATCACGACCACGTGCCGGGCACCGTCGAGGCGGCCCCCTACACGCCGGCGCAGCCGAGCGACGACGGGCTGAGCCCGGTCGCCCAATACGCACCGGCCGAGACCACCGGCGACGAGCCGGCGACGCAATCCTCCGAAGCCGCGGGTGAGGCGCCGGAATCCGGCCACACCCAGATCGTCGACCTGCATGACGAGCCGGTGCCGGTCGAGACCGTCGGCGGCGATGAGTTCGAGGAGGCGCAGACGCGTCCGCGCGTCCGCCATTACCGCAACTACAAGATCCAGGAAGTCATCAAGCGCCGGCAGATCATCCTGGTGCAGGTGACCAAGGAAGAGCGCGGCAACAAGGGCGCCGCCCTCACCACATACCTGTCGCTGGCCGGCCGCTATTGCGTGCTGATGCCCAATGCCGGGCGTGGCGGCGGCGTCTCGCGCAAGATCACCAGTGCTGCCGATCGGCGCCGGCTCAAGGAGCTGATGGACGAGCTTGAGGTTCCGGACGGCATGGGCATCATCGTCCGCACCGCCGGCAGCGAGCGCTCCAAGGCCGAGATCAAACGCGACTATGAATATCTGCTGCGGCTTTGGGACGATATCCGCGAGCTGACCCTGCGTTCGTCCGCCCCCGCCCTCATTTATGAGGAGGGCAATCTGATCAAGCGGGCGATCCGCGATCTCTACAGCCGCGATATGGAAGAGATCCTGGTCGAAGGGGCGGAGGGTTATCGCACCGCCAAGGAATTCATGCGGATGCTGATGCCGAGCCATTCGGCGCGCGTGAAATCCTATCGCGACCCATCGATCCCGCTGCTGCACCGCTTCCAGGTCGACAGCCAGATCGACCAGGTGCACAACCCGGTCGTCCAGCTCCGCTCGGGCGGCTACATCGTGATCAACCCGACCGAGGCGCTGGTCTCGATCGACGTGAATTCGGGCCGCGCCACCAAAGAGCGCAATATCGAAGAGACCGCGACCAAGACCAACCTCGAAGCCGCTGAAGAGATCGCGCGCCAGCTGCGGCTTCGCGACTTGGCCGGGCTGGTGGTGATCGATTTCATCGATATGGAGGAGGGTCGCAACCAGAAGGCCGTCGAAGGGCGCCTCAAGGACGCAATGAAGTCCGACCGCGCGCGCATTCAGCTCGGCCGGATCAGCGCTTTCGGCCTGCTGGAGCTGTCGCGCCAGCGCATGCGCTCCTCGCTGATCGAGGCCTCGACCCAGCCCTGCCCGCATTGCAACGGCACCGGCACGATCCGCTCGACCGAATCGACGGCGCTGGTGGTGCTTCGGGCGCTTGAGGATGAAGGCATCCGCCGGCGCACGGCGGAGGTGGTCATCTATGTGCCGACCCAGATCGCGCTCTACTGCCTCAATCAGAAGCGCGACGCGCTGATCCAGATCGAGCAGCGTTACGGTTTCCGCGTCTCGGTCGCCGCCGATGATTCGCTGATCCCGCCGGCCTTCCGGCTCGACCGGCTGCGGGCGCTGACCCCGGCCGAACTCGCGGCATTGCCTGTGCCGGCGATGATCGAGATCGACGAGGAGGAAGAGGAGCCCGAGGAGTCCTTCGACGAGGAGGTCGAGGTCGCCGAGGGCGAGGAACGCGCCGAGCATACAGGCGAGGCCGAGCGCGGCGAGAGCGACCAAAACCGGCGCAAGCGGCGCCGCCGGCGTCGGCGTCGGGGCGAAGGTGATGAGCCGCGTGAGGCTGATGCCTCGGGCGCAGCACCTGCAGAGGATGCGTCCGGCGAAGAGCCCGGGGAAGCCGAAGCCGACGAGGCCGGTGATGCCGACGAACAGGCGCCCGCGGCCGAGGCCGGTGAAACGGCCGAGGAAAGCGCCGAGCGCAAGCGCCGGCGGCGCGGCAAGCGCGGCGGCCGTCGGCGTCGCCGCGAGGAAGAGCAAGGCGTCACGGCCGAGCCGTTGCTTCCCGGCGAAGGGCCGCAGCCCGAATATGTCGAGGATTACCCTTCGGCGCTCGATTACGCCCGCGATGGCCGCGAGCATATCTTCGCCGAGCGGGTCGAGATGACCCCCGACCAGGCGCCGGCGGAGACCGCGCCTGCGATGGCCGCCGCGATCGAGGCGGCGGAAACCGCCGTCCCGGCCCTGCCGGAAACGACCGGCGAATCGGCCGCGCTCGTGGCCGAAGCCCCGACCGTCTCGGCCTCCTCACCGGAAGCTCCGCCGGCCGAGCCGGTCGCCGAGGCCGCCCCGAAGCGCAAGCGCACACCACGCAAGAAGGCCGCCGCCGCCGAAGCCGTGCCGACCGAGACGGTGGAAGCACCGCCGGCCGCCGAAACCGCCGAGCCGACAGCCGAGGCCCCGCCCAAGCGCAAGCGCGCACCGCGGAAGAAGACAGCGGCGGCCGAGGCGGCCCCGGCGCCGGAGACGGTAGAGCCGACGGAAAGCGTCCCTGTGGCGAGCGCGCCGGTGCCCGACGCCCTACCCGCCCACGCCGAACCCGAACCAGCCTCGCCAGCACAGCCCAAGCCCGAGCCGGTTGCAGCCGTGCCTGCCGCCTCGGTCGAGACTGTGCCGTCGGAGTCAGACCGGCCGCGTAAGACCGGTTGGTGGAAACGGCTGATTTCCTGATCACATCGGCAACTCATTACTCGAATACGGAAAAGGCGCCCCTCCGGGCGCCTTTTCTCCGTCACGGCCCAATCGCCGCCGCGTAGCCTTGAGTGCCCGTGGGAGCTCACATGCTCCGCCGTGAAGTCACCCAGAATTCGTACCGCGGACGCTTGAGGGTGCAACCGGTCGATGAAATCCATTTGATGTTTATCCGTCCTTCCCAACCTCAGACGACGAACAAAGACTACGTATAATTACGCAGTACAAATACGTATATTGCTGCCATACGCGATTTATTGCTATGATTTCGTACACCCGTATTCAATACCGACCTCGGGATTTACTCAGAGGGGGTCCTTTTAGGAGGTCGGATGGAAACGATGCATTGGCGGCTGCGCCACGCGACATCAGATCTGCACCGTTCGGTCGACCAGGCATTCGATGTCGAGGGCCTCGAATCCAGCTCTCTCGAATATTGCCGCAGGCTGGTGAAGCTTCACCAGATTTACACGCTCGTGGAAAATGCGCTGGACGCGGTCGACTGGGCGGATGCGGGGCTCGATCTGGCCCACCGTATAATGCGGGTCCGATGGATCGAGGAGGATCTCGCAAAGCTGGGCTGCACGCCGGCGGCGGCGCTGGCCTTTCCGGCGCTGTGCCTCTCTTCGCTGGGCGAAGGGCTTGGCTGCCTCTACGTCATTGAAGGCTCCACGCTCGGCGGACGCGTCATCTATAAACGGGTGAAGGCTCGGCTGGGCTTCGATGCCGACCACGGCGCCCGCTATTTTTTCGGCTATGGTGCCGACACCGCCGAGATGTGGGCCTCCTTCATCGGCAAGCTCAACAGCTTTGGCGCGAACACCGCGATCGGTGCCGACGCCGAGATGGCCGCCCGCCGCGTGTTTCTTCTTTTCGAGCAAGCCTTCAGACCAGCGAACTGATGGCTCCGGCCACCACGCCCTGCCGAATCCCGAGGAGGCAATGATGGGCACGATTTCTGCCGACGGCGCGAAAGTGAACGTCACCGACTGCGACCGTGAACCGATCCATATCCCGGGCGCGATCCAGCCTCATGGCGTCTTGCTGGCCCTCGATCCGGCGGATATGACCATCGTGCAGGTAGCGGGCGACACGGAGACCCTACTCAGCACCACGCCGCAGGCGCTCCTCGGACAATCCTTTGAAGCCCGCCTGGGACCGGCCGCCATGGTGAGGCTCGGCGGCGTTCTCGACAGGGAATCCGTCCTGCCGCACCCGCTATTCGTGTTCGAGACCAGGATCGAGAACGCCCCGGCACCGCTGGACGCCATCGTCCATATCAGCGAAGGCACCATTATCGTCGAGCTGGAAACGCAGCGCGATGCCGGCGAGGACGATCCGCTGGCCCTCGTCCAGCAAATGATCTCACGCGTCGCGGCAGCCGATTCCTTGGCCAGCTGCGCTGACGCCGCGGTTACCGAGACCCGCAAGGCGACGGGATTCGATCGAGTGATGCTCTACCGCTTCCTCAGCGACGATTCGGGCAGCGTGATCGCGGAGGACAAGGCGGATTGCATGGAGCCCTATTTGGGCCTCAGATATCCGGCGTCGGACATTCCGAAGCAGGCCCGCGCTCTTTATCTGACGAACTGGCTGCGGCTCATTCCGGATGCGGGCTACAGCCCGGCGCCGATCATGCCGGCCCTCAATCCCAAGACCGGCAAACCCCTCGACCTCTCGCACAGCGTGCTTCGGAGCGTATCGCCGGTGCATCTGAAATATTTGGCTAATATGGGCGTGGCGGCCTCCATGTCCATGTCGATCGTGATTCAGGGCCGGCTCTGGGGATTGATCGCCTGCCATCATCGCACCCCGCATTTCCTCAATACACGTCGTCGGGCCGCCTGCGAGCTTTTTGCACAGATGTTGTCGCTCCAGCTTCAGACCAAGCTCGAGAGCGAGGTTTCGGCCCAAAGGATTCAGGCCGGCGAGATCCGTCGCGAGTTGGTCGCCCACTTGCCGCGTGACGATTTCGCCGAGGCGCTGATATTCAGCCGCCCGAACCTAATGGATCTCATACCGGCACAGGGATGCGTCGTGTTTGTCGACGGCACGGTGTCGAGCACGGGCCGCGTGCCGCCGACCGAGCGGCTGCTGCGGCTCATTCGCTGGCTCGATGCGCAACAGAGCGATGGGATCTACGCGACCAATTCGCTTGCCTCCGTGTTCCCGGAGGCTGCGGCCTATTGCGATATGGCGAGCGGCGTGCTCGCCCTTTCGGTCTCGCGCTCGCCGAAGGATTACGTGCTGTGGTTCCGTCCGGAACTCCGTCAAATCGTGCGGTGGGCGGGCAACCCGGCGAAATCGGTCGAGCCCGGATCGCAAGGCCTCGCCCTGTCGCCGCGGGCCTCCTTCGCGGCTTGGGAACAGACCGTCAGCATGCAATCGGAACCCTGGAGCGATGGGGATCTGGAAAGCGCGGCAACGCTGCGGACCTCGATCTTGGAGGTGGTGCTGCATCGCCTCGATTGGGCGATGCGCGACCGGCAGCTTGCCGAAACCCGCCAGCAGCTGCTCATGGCGGAACTCGACCATCGGGTCAAGAACACGATCGCCGTGGTCCAGTCGCTGGTGAGCCTATCGAGCAAATCGGCTCGATCGCTGACGGAATTCACCGACGGCCTGCATGATCGGCTGATCGCCATGGCGCGCGTTCAGAACCTGCTCACCCAGACGCGCTGGGAAGGGATACCCCTGCGCACCCTCATCGAGCAGGAAGCGGCGGTATTCCAGGACGGGAGCGAAGATTGCTGCGAAATCGTCGGCGATCCGGTCGTGCTGGCCCCGCGCGCCGCCGCCGCGCTCAGCATGGCGCTGCATGAGCTGGCCACCAATGCCGGCAAGTACGGGGCACTTTCGACAGCAGCGGGTTGGGTGAGGGTTCAGTGGCAGGTAGCCCCGTCCGCGGCAGAGCTGGTCCTGACCTGGGCGGAAACGGGCGGCCCTCCGGTTTCTCCGCCGACGCAACGGGGTTTCGGGCGGACTTTGCTCGAACGGTCCGTCGCACATGATCTCGGCGGTACGGTCACTCTCAATTTCGAGCCTTCCGGCGTGACCTGTCATGTGACTATTCCCCTGACCCAGATCATATCCCGGACCTCGATCGGTCCGCTGGAGCAGCCGGCGGCCAAGGAGACCGCCGATCCGTCGACCTTCTCGGGATGCCGGATTCTACTGATCGAGGATTCCGGGCTCGTCGCCCTCACGGTCCAAGCCATGCTCGAAGACGCCGATATCCAGATTGTCGGGCCGATCGGGAACCTGCGTGATGCCGTGCGAGCGGCAATGGAAACCCCCTTCGACGCCGCCATCCTCGATGTCGATCTCGCCGGCAATCCGGTATGGCCGGTCGCCGACGCCCTGCATAAACGGGGCCTGCCATTCGTCTTCACCACCGGCTACCAGGAGGCGGTCGTGCCGCAGCGGTTTTCGGGCCGGCCGGTCCTCTTGAAACCTTACCGCTCGGCCGACCTGATCGCGGTACTTTCCGAGCTGTGTTGCCTGACCAAGGCGAGCTGATCAAGCCAGGTGCCCCTTTCATGCCGGGCTTCGCGAGTCCCGCCATCGCCGCATAGCGCGACGGTTGCGCAAGTCTCAGCATCGTAACCATATCGGATGCGGCTTGATAAGGACCGGCTGAAGTGCCGGGGCCGAGAGCCGGAGCCCGGTCCGCCTGCATCGCCGCGATGCGGACGGTGAATCGGCCTCCTACCGATCGCAGCCGGGACCCGTCGATTTCCGGCGTCCCGGCCATCCCCGAAAGACATCTCATGAACTGGATCGTTCAATCGGCGACGGGCGTCCCCGCGCTCGTCGATATCATCGAGGGCGTCTTGGTCGTCCTCGCGCTCTACACCGCCTGGCGCAGCATCTTCTATATCCGCAATGACAATGTCGGCATCGTCGAGAAGCTGTGGAGTCTCAGCGGTTCGGTCGAGAACGGCTTCATGTCGCTCGACGGCCGCGCCGGCTTCCGGCCCGAGGTGCTGCGCGGCGGCGTGCATTTCCTGGTCCCGTTCCAATACCGCGTCCATAAGCAGCCGCTGGTTACGGTGCCTCAGGGCACCATGGCCTATGTCTTCGCGCGCGGCGGCCTGCCGCTGCAGCCGGGCCAGACGCTCGCCATCGATCGGTCGGACCTTTCCTTCGAGAATACGCGCGCCTTCCTCGTCCATGACGGTCAGCGCGGTCCGCAGCGCCGCATCCTGCGCGAGGGCGTCTATGCCATCAACACCGCGCAATTCATCGTCTTCACCGCCAACGGCACCCATGCGGTCGAACTCAGCGACGCCTCGATCATCGACGAGATGCGCGCCATCCTCGACGAGCGCGGCGCGTTCGAGCCGGTAGTGATCCGCGGCCAGGACGATTCGATCGGCGTGGTCATCGTCCATGACGGCCCGGCCCTGGAGCATGACGAGATCATCGCGCCCACGGTCGGCACCAACCCGGCCCATGCCGAGGGCTTCCACAACAGCTTCCAGGATGCGGAGCGCTTCCTCGCCGCCGGCGGGCGGCGCGGCCGGCAGGAGCAGGTGCTGGTCGAAGGCACCTATTTCATCAATCGCCTGTTCGCCACAATCGAGATTCTGCCCAAGACGATCATCGAGATCGGCAAGGTCGGCGTCGTCGTTTCCTATACCGGCCCGCACGGCGTCGACCTCTCCGGCTCAGAATACAAGCATGGCGAGCTGGTCGAGAAGGGCCGCCGCGGCGTCTGGCAGCGGCCGCTCCAGCCCGGCAAATACGCGATCAACCCTTATGCATTGAAGGCCGTGCCGGTCCCGACCACCAATTTCGTGCTTCGCTGGGTCGAGGGCCGCAGCGAGGAGCATGGCTTCGACCGGAATCTGAGTGAGATCCGGCTCATCACCAAGGATGCGTTCGAGCCGATCCTGCCGCTCTCGATCGTGCTGCACATCGCTTATGAGGATGCACCCTGGGTCATCCAGCAATTCGCCGACCTGAAGCTGCTGGTCGAGCAGACGCTCGATCCGATGGTGAGCGCTTATTTCAAGGATGCGGCCCAGAGCAAGACGCTGATCGAGCTGGTGAGCCAGCGCGCCGAGCTGCAGCGCGAGGCGGTCGAGCAGATGAAGGAGCGCTTTCAGAAATACAAGCTCAACGTCATGGAAGTGATGATCGGAACGCCGCGCGCCGCCCCCAACGACAAGCATATCGACACCGTGTTCGAACAGTTGCGCGCCCGTCAGGTCGCCAAGGAGCAGCTCGCCACATATGACAGCCAACGCGTCGCCGCCGAGAAGGAGCGCGAGCTGCGCGAGGCCGAAGCCACCGCCAAGGCGCAGAGCGACCTCACCCGTTCGGCGATCCAGATCGAGGTGGCGCAGAACCAGGGTGCGGCCGAGCTGCGCCGCAAGCAGCAGGAGGCGGAGGCGACCAAGGTCACGGCCGAGGCGACCGCCATGCGCACCCGCACCGAAGGCTTGGCCGAAGCCGACAAGATCGCGGCCGTGGGCGAGGCCGGCGCGCGCTCGACCAAGGCGCAGGTCGGGGCCTTCGGCGGCCCGAGCTATCAGCTCGCCAAGGAGATCGCGATGATGCTCGAAGGCGCCATCCGCGACGCCAAGGTGCCGCTGGTGCCGAGCGTCACCCTGGGTGGCACCGGCGAGCGCGCCGGCAGCCCGATCGACGCCATGCTCGGCCTGCTCCTGAAGAATGGCGGGCTCAGCCTGCCGGCCCCCGGCGGCGCGCTGCCGCCGCAGATCTAATTCGTTAGTCGCCCTCGAACGGACAGCTTTGGCGCGCCGCCGGATAGGTTCCGGCGGCGCCCGCGACACCGAGATCCACCATCAGCCGCTCGAAGCAGGGATGCTGCTGCAGCAGCATTCGGCCGGCCCGGACCGATTCCTCCAACGCCTGGGGCGAAAGGTTCCAGCTCGTGCTGATGTTCTTCACGTCGGTCTCCAAGGCGCTCTGGTCCGGCGAGAACTGATCGAAATCGATCGCGACCTTATAGACGCGCAGGCCCGCGAACAGCGGATGACCGGGCTGGCCGGCATTTGTGCTCCCGGCACTCTGCAGCGCGTCGGTCAGATCGTTCATGCTGGTGTTGGCATAGGCGGTCGTGGCGTCGATCGGCGTGCCGATGACGGTGCTGAGCACCTTCAGCAAGCCCGGAACGGCTTCGTCGCTGCCGATGTGATTGTCCGAATCGGATCGCGCATTCACCGAGATCACGACGATGCGCTTGACCTTGCCGTCATTGATGCCGCCGAGGATCTGCGTCTGGCTGTGCGGGGCGACCAGCGCATCCATCAGCGAATGGATGCCCTGATTGTCGGCGAGGCCGCCATCGAGCAGATGCAGATAATGCTCGTTGCGATAGGCGCCCTGCCCGTTCCTGAGCGCATGGGCATAACGTGCGCGCTTATATTCTTCGAGATTGATGTAGCGCGGCAGCGGCAAACCCAGCTCCGCCTCGATCCAACCGCCGCCGGGGATCTTGCCCTGGCAGCCTTCATAGCTGTAGTTGCGCAGGCTCATCGGCGAGAGCGCGACCGGGAACGCCGCCGACGCGGAGACGCCGACCGAGAGCGGCAACTGGTCGAGATCGGAGCACAGATCGTCGAAGCGCGCCGGGGTAAAGGCGAAGACCTCGCCTGCCTCCATGTCGGTCGCGTTCATCAGTAGGATGGGGGCGCCCGGCCGGTACAGATCGGCGAAGCGGGCATGGTCGAAGAGCTCGCGGTCGAGCAGATCGCGCAACGCGTCGATCCGGGTAAAGCTGCTGAAAGCGAGGCGAGCCCAGGTCACGGGCTCGGCCGCCTGCCATTCCAGCGTGGCCATGTTGTCTCGGGCGAGGAACCGGTCCTTCAGCTCGTCCATCCGCTTCGGCCCGACCAGCGCGAACCAGCCGGCGACGACGCTGCCGCCCGAAACGGATGACACCACCCTGACATGATCGACCAGCGATTGCGGGCCGGCCGGCGCCAGATAGCTCGTGTCCGCCAGCTGATCCAGGACGCCGAGGCCGAGGGCGGCGGCACGCGACCCGCCGCCCGAGAAGGCGATCAGGATGAGCGGCGCGTTGGGGTCCGGATCGAGCGGGCTCGCGGACGGCGCATTGGCGCTGCCCGCCGCCAGCGGCTTGTTCGGATAATCGGGAATGCTGGTGCAGGCGGATAGGATCGCCGCCAGCAGCAACGCCGCCGATAGCGAGCGAGGCATGCTCCGGTCAGGTAAAGGTGACGACTTTCGGACGGACCACCGAAGTCCCGGCCAGCGCCACGGTCTCGCTTGATGGCGCATAGCCGTCCCCGCTCAAGGTGATGATGTATTGGTCGGCCGGCAGGATCAGGGTGTGGTTGGTCACGCCCACGCGATCGCCGTCGGCGAGCACGTCGCGGTCATCCTTATGGACCACCAGCAGGTATTCGATCGACATCGCATCGTCCCCGATCGATTGATGCAGCGAATCACGCCCCATGACCCCCCACAGGACCGGCGCAGGACTTTCCCCACAGATCGACTACAACCAACAGCACTGAATAAAGACTAGTTATACTGGCAAATGGCTGTATAGAATCCTTGACAATACTGCACGTTGTCCCAGCATTGCTCAAGACCAAACGACACTCAACCGACGAGATAGCAGCGCCTCGGCATTTCAGGCACGGCGTCAGGCGGCCCCGCTCTCGACCGCGCCCTGGTTGCAAGGAACGCCGATAACCCTTTCGGACGGCCCCCCTTGCATGGCCGCCTCGCCAATCGAGCCGGTTTCCGGCAGGCCGTCCCATGCGATTATGGTCATGATATTGCTACCAAAAATTGACGGGAGCGTACATGAACCGTTTGGGTTGTTTTCGGCTCGCCGCCTCCGCTCTCCTCGGCCTGATCGCGACGGCGGGCACGGCGTTGCCGGCAACGCCGCTCCAGGTCCGGACCGAGCAGGGCACGGTCGAGGGGCTGCGGGTCAAGGGTATCAGCGAATTCCTCGGCATCCCCTATGCGGTGCCGCCGATCGGCGATCTCCGTTGGCGGCCGCCGGTCGCGGCGAAGCCTTGGAGCGGCGTGAAGCGGGCGACGCGGTTCGGGCCGGCCTGCGCCCAGGTGACGACGCTCGGCGCTTTCGCCGGACCGGCCAACGACAATGAGGATTGCCTCACGCTCAACATCTTCACCCCCAAGACCGGTACCTCCGACAAGCTGCCGGTGCTGGTCTGGATCCATGGCGGCGGCAATATGGACGGCGCGAGCCGGGATTACGATGCCACCCGCCTTGCCGCGCTGGGCAAGATCGTCGTGGTCAGCATCAATTACCGTCTCGGCCTGCTCGGCTGGCTGGCCAATCCGGCCCTCGACGCGGAGGGGCATCCCTTCGCCAATTACGGCCTGCTCGACCAGCAGCTTGCGCTGAAATGGGTGAAAGAGAACATCGCCGGATTCGGCGGGGACCCCGGCAACGTGACCCTGGGCGGCCAATCCGCGGGCTCGATCGACGCGGAAGCGAGCGTCGCCTCTCCTCTGGCGGCCGGACTCTTCCACCGGGCGATCTTCGAGAGCGTCGTCCTCGACGGCATTCCGTTGCCGGCCGCGGAGAAGACCGGCGCCGATTTCGCCGAGGCCGCCGGCTGCGGGCGGGATGCGACGCCCGAGGTGGCGGCGTGCCTGCGCAATCTTCCGGTAAAGCGGATCATGCAGCTCGCCGGCACGGAATCCGTGCAAGGCCCCTATATCAGCATTCTCATCGCGGATGGTCAGATCGTGCCGGCCGCGCGCCTCTTCGCCGCGTTCAGGAACGGCACCTTTACCCATATGCCGATCATGAGCGGCACGGTGCATGACGAGCAGAATTTCTCGGCAGCGATCGCGGAGTATTTTTCCGGGCCGCCCCGGCATGCGATCACGGCCGAACAATTCCAAGACCTCGTCAAAGGCAACTTCCCGCCGGAAACGGTCGGAAAAATTGTCCAGGAATACAAGCTCGCCAGCTACCCGAACCCGCAACACGCCTGGAACGCAGCGGGCACAGACGGCCTCGTCTGCCCGCAGCTCATGCTCAACCGCGTCCTGGCGCCACAAATCCCGGTCTATGCCTACGAGTTCAACGATGCCACGGCGCCGTTCTTCTTTCCTGCCATGCCCGACTTCGAGCCGCTGGCTTATCACACGGCCGATATTCAATATCTCTTCCCGCTCTGGCATGGCGGTCCCAAGGGCATTGCCCATCGGCTGAATGCCGGGCAGCAGCGCCTCTCCGACGCGCTGGTCAGGGCCTGGACGAATTTCGCGCGGAGCGGCGACCCGAATGGGCCGGGAGCGCCGCACTGGCCGGTCTTCCGCCCGACCGCGAACGAGCCCGGCTCGTACCTCTCCGAGACCCTGCCGGTCTCGGGAACGCTCACGGACCAGCAATTCTCCGACGAGCATAATTGCGATTTCTGGGCCGGCATCGCGGCGGCCAGCCGCTGACGTTACCGCTTGCCTGAGCCCGGCGGCGCTTCGTCGCCGGGTTGGGGCGGTTCTCCGCCATCCCTTGTAAGCAATTTCCGAAACGCGTCCCGGTCGCCACGACCGCTCCGGCCGGTAAAGAAGTCGGCCGTTCGGAGCGCCGCGAGCTTTTCCGCCACGGCACTCGCGACGAACTGATTGAGGCTCGTTCCATCCTCCGCCGCCAGCCGCTCCGCCTCGGCCTTGACGGAAGCAGGCAAACGCAGGGGGTAAGTCGAATTTTTCGGGCTCATTTGCGCACCTTCATCAAAATCTCTCCCGGCAGCAGCACGGGCAGGTCGAAGCGTGCGGCAGCCGGCAGAAAGTGACGGCGATTGAAGGTGACCAGCGCGTCCGCCTGACCATTGACCGCAGCTTCAAGCACCATCTCGTCAGCCGGATCGCGGAGCTGCGGCCGCCACAGGAACCACGCTTCGACCGGCACCACCAGTTCGACCAGCCGATCGAAGAACATCGCGAGCTCCGCAGCCCGAAGCCCGCTTGCCAGCATATGCTCGGGACGATGAGAAACCGCTTCATACTCCAAGAACAGCGGCACCGTCGCCAGAAGTTCCGCCAATCCATCATCGATCGCCAAAAGCAGTGCCGACGAAGCGCCTGTCGGGCTCCGCAGGGCCGCGACGATCACGTCAGTGTCGAGCACGAGTCGCATATAGTTTGATATCACATCATCAGCGATATTACAATCTGCTTGACCATCGATGTTGACTTCAGAGCCCCGAGCAATCGCCTCGGGCGCTTCGGGGCTATCGCCAAGCACGAAGTCTCCAATTGACTCACGCATAACTCACCGGTTATTGATCTAACCAATAGCCAGCGAGTTATGAGTCGTAATGCCGTACAGTCCCGACCTGCTCTTCAAAACGCTCGCCGATCCCACGCGGCGAGCCATCTTCGAGCGGCTGTGCCGTGAGGGGGAGCAGACGGTCGGGGCTCTGACGGCTCGGTCGGGGGTCTCGCAACCGGCCGTCTCGAAGCATCTCGGCGTCCTGAAGCAGGCCGGGCTGGTACTCGACCGCCATGAAGGCCGACAGACGCATTATAGCGCGCAGCCCGGCGCCCTGGCCCCGTTGACCCACTGGACAAGCCAAATGTTCGGGTTCTGGCAGAGCCGTTTCGACGATCTCGAAGATCTGCTGAAAAGGATGGACCAATGAACGAGAACTCGACCGAAAGCCTCTCCGTCGTCGTCGAGCGGGAGATCCCGCATCCGCCGGAGAAGATCTGGCGCGCGCTCACCCAGCCGCATCTGATCGAGGAATGGCTGATGAAGAACAACTTCAAGCCTGCCGTGGATCACCATTTCAATTTTCGCGCGGACTGGGGCGCTGTCGATTGCCGCGTCGTCGCCATCGAGACGAACAAGACGCTGTCTTACACCTGGGCGGCCTACGGTCTCGAGAGCGTCGTCACCTGGACTCTCACCCCGTCGACCACGGGAACCCACCTGCGTATGGAGCAGTCCGGCTTCCGGCCGGATCAGCAGCAGGCCTATCAGGGCGCCAAGATCGGGTGGCAGCGCTTCTTCGCGGCAATGGAACAGCTCTTGGCGCGGATAGAGTGACGTGACTGCCATGAGCAAGAGCGAGAAGTCTCCATCGGAGCTGATCGACGAAAGGATCGCGGCGCTGGACGACTGGCGGGGCGAGTTGCTCTCCCGTCTCCGCGCCCTGATCAGGCAGGCCGTCCCCGAGGTAACCGAGGAATGGAAGTGGCGCGGGGTTCCGGTCTGGAGTCGCGACGGCATCGTCTGCACTGGCGAGACCTATAAAGCCGTCGTCAAGATGACCTTCGCCAAGGGGGCCGCCCTTGATGACCCGTCAGGCCTCTTCAATTCGAGCCTCGACGGCAACACCAGACGCGCCATCGACTTCCGCGAGGGCGCGGAGATCGACGAGGCGGCGCTTAAGGCCCTCATTCGCGCGGCCGCGGCGCTGAACGCGTCCCGCGCTTGATCGAGCACCCCAGGGCCTCGGCCTTGAAATCGACCGGGGCGGGCCTCATAAAGGAGGCCTTGAGCGAAGAGCACTTCTCGTCGACCGCTCAAGTCGAGCGTCTCAATCTTCCGAGCACACCCTTCCGGGCGGCCAGTAAGGCCGCCGGGTCAGTCTTCAACGACGACGGAAAGGAGCGCATCATGAAAGTCCTGATGGTTCTCACCTCCCACGACCAGCTCGGCAACACGGGCCGGAAGACCGGTTTCTGGCTGGAGGAGTTGGCGGCCCCTTATTACGTCTTCAAGGATGCCGGCGCCCGGATTACCCTTGCATCTCCCAAGGGCGGACGCCCACCGCTCGACCCCAAAAGCAACGAGCCGAACTTCCAGACCGACATCACCCGTCGCTTCGAGAAGGATGCCGATGCCGAAGCCCAGCTCGACAGGACCGTGCGCCTCGATAGCGTCAAGCAGGAAGATTACGACACCGTCTTCTACCCTGGCGGTCATGGGCCGATGTGGGATCTCGCCGAAGACGAACACTCGATCAAGCTGATCGAATCCTTCCTGGCCGCCGGCAAGACCTTCGCATTGGTCTGTCACGCCCCCGGCGTGCTGCGTCATGTCAAGACCTCGGACGGCAAGCCGCTCGTCGCGGGCAAGACCGTGACCGGCTTCACCAATGGCGAGGAGGAGGAGGTCGGACTGACGAAGGTGGTGCCCTTTCTGGTCGAGGACGAGCTGATGAACCTCGGCGCCACTTTTTCCAAGATCAAGAACTGGGGCGTCCACACGGTGGCCGACGGCCAGCTGATCACCGGCCAGAATCCGGCCTCGTCGGGCCCGGCTGCCAAGCTTCTGATCGATACGCTGAAAAAGAGCAGCCTATAGAGAGGGCCGCTGAAGTCGGGAGGCGCTGACATGCGCGCCTCCCTATCGCTTCCACATCCTGAGCCGCCGCGCCGCCTCCGCCATCCGGTCGGTCGCGCCGGCGAAGGAGAAGCGGACGAAATGGTGGCCGCGGCCGGAGTCGAAATCGATGCCCGGCGTGGCCGCCACCCCGGCCTCCTGCAGCATGCGGCGGCAGAATTCCAGGCTGTCGTTTGTCAGGTGGCTGACATCGGCATAGAGGTAGAAGGCGCCGTCGGGCGGAGCGAAATGGGTGAAGCCCGCATGGGGCAGCTCGTTCAGCAGCAGGTCGCGGTTGGCGGCGTAGCGGCGGACATTGCCGTCGAGCTCGTCCCGGCAATCGAACGCCGCGACCGCGGCATGCTGCGACAGGCTTGGCGCCGAGATCACCAGATTCTGCGCCAGGCACTCGACCGAGCGGGCGAGATCGGGCGGCATCACCATCCAGCCGAGACGCCATCCCGTCATCGAGAAATATTTGGAGAAGCTGTTGATCGCGACCGCCTCCGGCGCATGCGCCAGGATGGTCTGGGCCGGAGCGCCGTAGCCGATGCCGTGATAGATCTCGTCGGAGATGAGGCGGACGCCGTGGCTCCGGCACCAGGCGGCGAGCTCGACCAGCTCGGCATCGCCCAGCATGGTGCCGGTCGGGTTCGACGGGCTCGCGACGATGAGGCCGTCGATCGGGCGATCGAGCCTGTCGAGCAGTCGCGGGCTCGGCTGAAACCGGTCTTCCGGCCCGGCCACGAGCTCGACCGGCTCGATATCGAGCGCCGTCAGGATATGGCGATATGCGGGATATCCGGGGGCCGCCAGCGCCACCCGATCGCCGGCATCGAAGGCGGCGAGGAAGGCGAGCAGGAAGGCACCCGAGGCGCCGACCGTGACCGCGATCCGCGCCGGATCGACCTCGATGCCGTGCTGCTCGGCATAGTGCCGCCCGATCCGCGCGCGCAGTTCGGGAATGCCGAGCGCGTCGGTATAACCCAACGGCCCGCTGCGCAGCATGCGTTCCGCCGCCTCGATCACCTTGGACGGGGCGCCGGTGCTCGGCTGGCCCACTTCGAGATGGACCACGTCCGCGCCGCCGGCGTCGAGGCGATTGGCCTCGCGCATCACGTCCATGACGATAAAGGGCGGGATCTGGCCCCGCTTGCCGAGCTTGAGCGTCATGCTGCTACCGCATCAGATTGTCCGCCTGGAGCGCGAAGCCGAAACCGCGCGGATCGCGGTCGAGCGCGCAGGCGCCGGGCGATCTCGGGAAGCCGCCGGCGCAATGGAAGCCGGCGATCCGGTCCGCCGCCGGGCTCGTGCCGCCGTCGCTGGGCGAACGGGGCGCGCTGAGCGCCGCCGAAAGCGGCTGCTTGCCGGCGAGCGTCAGGTAGGCGATCGCAGCCCCGTCGGCCGAGGCGCCGCCGCCCTCCCCGCCGCTCAGCACCAGATTGGTCTGCTCGCCTTCGCCGCCGACGGCGATCACCGGCGCCAGCGAGGTCAGCACCGGCCCGTCGAAGGGCGAGGCGCCGTAGATGCCGAGATTCTCGATCAACTGGCCGGTGCCGAAGAGCTTGCCCATGCCGATGGTGCAGCTCACCACCTGGCCGCCGGCATCGGCGACGAGGAAGCCCGTGGTGGCGACCGCCTGGTCGGGCGCGTCGCCGCCGCCGGCCTGACGGGCGGCGGTGAAGGCGGCCGAGGCATCCTCGGGCCGGGCGCCGGCCAGCGCCTGCCAAGCCGCCTGGCCGAGCGCGCCGCCGCCGCCCTGGGCGAAGACGATCCGCCCGCCATTGCCGGCATCGGCAACGATGCCGGTCCGCCAGACCGGCACATAGGAGGCGAGCGCCTGGGCCGGGACGCCGGCGGCGACGAGCTCGCCGCCCAGGGAGCCGGTATAGAATTCGGTCGGGCCGCCGACCCGGAGGCGCGACAAGGTCTGCGCCACCCCTTGCTGCGGCAGCCTTTGCCCCGCTTCGAGCGGATTGCCGTTCGGCCCCTGGGCGTTGAGCCCGGCGGCGGCGAGATCGGCCAGAAGCTGCGATGTGATGGTGATGCCGTTCAAGGCCAGCTGCTCGACCGGGCCGACCGCCTGCTGCCAGCGCATCGTGCCGTAGCGCGCCTGCAGCGCCGCCATGCCGCGCACCAGCCCGGGCACGGGCAGCGCCGAGCCGGCGATCGTCTGCGGCAGGAAGTCCAGTTCCTCGATCCGGCTGTTGCCGTCGCCCTTGACCAGGCAGACGCCGCCGCCATCGAGGCTGGCGCGCCCCGGCTCGGTCGCGGTGAGCGTCACGGCGATAACGACCGCGGCATCGGCCGCCCGGCCGCCCGAGCCGAGCGCGCGCCGGGCGAGATCGACCGCCTGCGGATCGTCGGCCACGATCGCGCCCAGATAGCGGCTCGACATTCCTTCGGGCGCGCTCTCCGACGAGCCGATCCCGACCGTGTCGCGAATCGAGTCGCAACCGCTGGCCAAGAGCGCGAGCACGGCGAGGCTCGCGGCTGCCGTGTGGCGGGTTCTGCCGGTCGGGGCGGGACCGGTCGGGACTGCGCATTGACGCAGGGAGGTGATTCGCTCGATTATGGCGGACCTCGCTAGGATGCCGCTCTTGATGAATGCCATGCTCTTCCGGGCCCTCGCCTTTGCTGCAGCACTGCTCCTGGCGTCAGGCCGACCGGCCGCGGCTCAGGAAGCTCCGGGGCTGATCCGCGACGCGGAGATCGAATCTCTCATCCGCGACTATGCCACGCCGCTGTGGAAGGCGGCGGGTCTCGATGCGGAATTCGTGCAGGTGTATTTGGTCAACGACCCGCATATCAATGCCTTCGTTGCGGACGGGCAGCGTTTGTTCATCCATACCGGGCTCCTGATGAAGGCGGACCGTCCGAATATGGTCATCGGCGTCATCGCGCATGAGACCGGCCACATCGCCGGCGGCCATCTGGTGCGCGTCCAGGAAGCGCTGGAAAACGCCACGGCGCAGAGCATCATCGCCTTCCTGATCGGCGCCGCCGGCGCCGTCGTCACCCGCAACGGCGCCGTTGCCGCCGCCGGCCTCGATGCCGGCCAGAGCTTCGGGCTGCACACGATCCTGGCTTATTCCGTGGGGCAGGAAGCGCGCGCGGATGCCGCCGGCCTGACATTCCTCGACAAGACCCACCAATCGGCGCGCGGCCTGCTCGATTTCTTCCGGATGCTGGAGAAGGAGGAGCTGCTGGTGCCGGCGCAGCAGGATCCCTATCTGCGCACCCATCCGCTGACCAGCGAGCGAATCGACGTGGTCGCGGCCCACGTCGCCAAATCGCCCTGGTCGGACGCCAAGGATTCGCCCGAGCTGATCGACCGGCACAACCGGATGCTGGCGAAGCTGCGCGGCTTCCTCATGTCGCCGAGCCAGGCGCTGGAGATGTATCCGGCCACGGACAAGAGCAGCTATGCCCGCTACGCCCGGGCTGCGGCGTATCACCGCGTCCCCATGGAGGAGCGCGCGCTCGGCGAGATCGACAGCCTGCTCAAGGAAAAGCCGGACGATCCCTATTACAACGAGCTGCACGGCCAGATCCTGTTCGAGGGCGGCAAGCCGGCCGATGCGGTCGAGCCCTACAAGAAGGCGGTGAAGTCGCTGCCGGACAGCGCGCTCATGCTGATGGAGCTGTCGCAGGCCGAGCTGGAGGTGCCGAACAACGATGCCATGAACCAGGATGCGCTGAAGAATCTGCGCCAGTCGGTCAAGCTCGACAATACCAGCACCGATACCTGGCACCTGCTCGGCATCGCCGAGGGCCGCGCCGGCAATATCGGCCAGGCCGCCCTGGCGCTCGCCGAGGAAGGCATCCTGGCGGGCGACCTGAAGCAGGCCTCGCAGCAGGCCACCCGCGCCACCGAGCTGCTGCCGCGCGGCACGCCCGGCTGGATCCGCGCCGAGGATATCCGTACCTCGGTCAAGAACGAGCGGGATCGGTCGTAATCTCCGTGGTGATTGAGTAGGGCGCGAACTCGGCCGCGATCCGGTCGAGCGTCAGCAGCCCGACGCACGGCATGGCCCCGGTCCGATCGATCTCGCCCGCGAGCATGAGGCGGATGAGCGCGAGCGCCGGCAGGGTCGGGATGACCGGCCCGTCCCCCGCCTCGGCGACGAGCGTCCAGCGCGCCATGCGCCGCGCCCCCTCCTCATCGAGCCCGGCCGCCTCGACCACCATGCCGCCGCGATCGCTGCCGCAGCCGATGAGGAGATCGGCGAAGCGCCGCGCGAGGCCGCTCAAGGGCGCCAGCGAGGGCAGCAGCCCGAGCCGCACCGGCCACCCCGCCGCCGCGAGCCCCAGATGCAGCAGGCCGAGCTCGAGCCCGGCACGGAAGATCACCGTGTCGCGCACTGCGAAGCGCGCGGGCATGAGATCGAGATCCGGGGTCTCGCACAGCGACAGCCAGCGCCGGCCCAGCCCCTCGATCGACGGCCGCGCGAGCAGGCTCCAGCCGGGTGCCGTCTGCCAGCGCCCGTCGCGGAACAGCCGAACCGGCCGGCCGACATAGGAGAGGATCGCGCGCACGACCGCCTCGCCGCGCGGCGCCCGGTTGCCGGGCGCGATCGCGATTTCGATCCGGTCGACGCGCCGCCAGCCTTGCACCAGCGCGTCGGCCACGGCGTTGGAGAGGGCCGGCGTCGAGCTGGCGCCGGTGACGGCGAGCACGCCCCGCGCCTTGGCCGCTTGGTCGAGGGTCGCGAAGCCCGCGACGAAATCGCGCGCATCGGCGAGATCGACATAATGCATCCCGGCCGCGATCGCGGTCGCTGCGGCGCCGAAATCGGCGCCCTGAAACGGTCCGGCGGCATCGACCAGGATGCCGGCCCCGGTGGCTTCGAGCAGGGGGGCCGTGAGCGCGCGCCGATCGAGGCGGAGCGCCGAGGCGCGGCCGGGCGGCAGGCTGGCGGCGAACCGCTCCGCCGTCGCCAGCGTCCGGCCGGCGATGACGATGGCACAGCCGGTGCTGGTGACCAGCCCTTGGACGAGTCTGCGGCCGAATGCACCGGTACCGCCGATAATCAGGATCTTTTGCATTCTTGCCGCGCCGAATCCCGGCCCCTATGGTTGCGTCGCCCGTTGAAGGACCCTTTGCCCATGACCTCGTTCCGCCGCCTGGCCCTCTTCGCCGCGCTCGCCGCCGGCCTGCTGCCGACCCTCGTGCGCGCCGCCGACCCCGCGCCCGCTCTCGCCCCGGCGCAGCAGGATCAGGTCAATCAGATGATCCATGATTATCTGCTGAGCAATCCCAAGGTGCTGATCGAGGCGCTGGAGAAGGCCGAGGCCGAGATGCGCGCCCAGGAAAAGGCGAAGGCGCAGGAAGCGGTCGGCGCGCGCCGCGAGGAGCTGAACAACGACCCGACCTCGCCGGTGATCGGCAATCCCAAGGGCGACGTGACCATCGTCGAGTTCTTCGATTACCGCTGCCCCTATTGCAAGAGCTCGGCGCCGATGATCGAGACGCTGCTGGCCGAGGATAAGGGCGTGCGCCTGGTGCTGAAGGACTTCCCGATCCTCGGCAAGGAGTCGGTCTTCGCCTCGCGCGTGGCGCTGGTCACGGCCAAGCACGGCAAATATCCGGATTTCTACAAGGCGATGTTCGCGCTGAAGACGCAAGTGACCGAGGAATCGACGCTCGATGTGGTGAAATCGATCGGGCTCGATCCGGCTGCGGTGAAGCAGGAGATGGAAGCCGCCGACATCGATGCGATCCTGAAGCATAACTACGATCTCGGCCGCGCGCTCGGCGCCGACGGCACGCCCGCCTTCGTCATCGGCGATTCCGTCACCTCGGGTGCGCTTACCGGCGAGGAACTGCGCGGAAAGATCGCAGCCCTGCGCGCCAAGCAGCCGAGCTGAACGGCCGCCTGACGGTTGCGTCCACCGCCCGGCTCGGCCAAGATCCGAGCCCGGCCGCGACTCTTTTCGAGGACGGCTTCCCCGTCGTCCTTGGCATAACGAGTCCCGATGAAATTGCGCCGTCTTGCCGTCAGCCTCGCCGCCCTGTGCACGGTCCTGGCCGGCCCCGCCCTGGCCGAAGGCTATTTCCGCTATCCGACGCTGGCCGGCGACACGGTGCTGTTCACCGCCGAGGGCGATCTGTGGAGCGTGCCGCTGGCCGGCGGCCGCGCCGCCCGCCTCACCACCCACCCGGCCGAGGAGACCAATGCCGTGGCCTCCCCCGATGGCAAGGAGGTCGCCTTCAGCGCCGCCTATGACGGGCCGATCGAGGTCTATGTCATGCCGGTCGCGGGCGGCCGCCCCCGCCGCGTGAGCTTCGAGGGCAATCGCAGCGTCGCCGTCGGCTGGACGCCCTCGGGCGAGGTGCTCTATTCGACCCAGAGCGCCAACGGCCCGTCCGACCAGCGCGTCATCGTCGCGGTCGATCCCAAGAGCCTGAAGCGCCACACGCTGCCGCTCGCCGACGCCAATGACGCCGCCGTCAGCCTGGACGGCAAGAGCGTCTATTTCACCCGCTTCGGCCTCGCCGTCTCGAACGACAATGCCCGCTTCTATCGCGGCGGCCTGTTGTCGCGGCTCTGGCGCTTCGGCCTCGACGGCGCGCACGAGGCCGAGCCGCTGCCGGTCACCGACAAGGCCAACGACCGCCGGCCGATGCCGCTCGGCGACCGGGTCTATTTCCTCTCCGACCGCGACGGGCCGGATAATCTCTGGTCGATGAACGCCGATGGCGGCGACCGGCGGCAGCTGACCCATTACACCGATTTCGGCATCCGCAGCGCCAGCCTGGCGCAGGGCAGGATCGTCTATCAGCTCGGCGCCGACCTGCATGTCTACGACGCCATCACCGACACCGACAAAACGCTCGCCATCGACCTCGCCTCGGATTTCGACCAGGAGCGGCCGCACGCGGTCAAGAACCCGCTCGATTTCTACGAGGCGGCGCATTTCGCCCCCGATGGCGAGCATGTCGCCGTGACCGCCTTGGGCCATGTGGCCCTGATGGGCGTCGGCCCGCTGCGTCGGGTCGAGGTCGCGACCCGGCCCGAAAGCCGCGCGCGCGGCGCGGTCGTCAGCCCGGACGGGAAATGGGTCTATGCCTTCTCCGAGACCGGCGACGCCAACGAGATCTGGCGCTTCGCCGCCGACGGCAGCCCCGACCGCAAGCAGCTGACCAAGGATGCGGCGGGCTTCCGCACCGACCTCTGGCCCGCGCCCGACGGCAAGAGCCTGGCGCACGCCACCGCCGATGGAAAACTGTTCCTGCTCGATCTCGGCAGCGGCGACAATCAGCTGATCGACACCGCCACCGGCGCCGATCTCGACACGGTCGTCTGGTCCGCCGACAGCAAGCATCTGGCCTTCGTCCGCTCGGATTCCGATGTCGAGCGTGCCCAGCTCTTCCTCTACGAGCCCGCGACCAAGACCAAGCAGCGGCTGACCACCGACAAGTATGAATCCAAGGCGCCCGCCTTCACGCCCGACGGTAAATGGCTCTATTTCCTGTCTGACCGCCATTTCGAGAGCCGCAACCACGCGCCCTGGGGCGACCGCAACCTCGGCCCCTATTTCGACCGGCGCGCCCAGATCTACGCGCTGGCGCTGCAGGCGGACGAACGCTTCCCGTTCCTTCCGAAGACCGAGCTGACGCAGGACGACAAGAAAGACGCGGACAAGAAAGACTCCGACAAGAAGGACGGCGACAAGGACAAGAAGGACGATAAGAAGTCCGAGGACAAGAAGGCCGACGACAAGCCCGGCCACGATGCCGGCCCCGCCATCGAGTGGAACGGCCTCGCCGACCGGCTTTACGAGGTGCCGATGGCACCCGGCAATTTCGAGGCGCTGGAGACCGACGGCAAGCGCCTCTATGTCCTCGACGATGACGGCGGCGGCGAGCACAAGGTGCTGAAGACGCTGCCGATCGAGGACAAGGATCCGAAGCCCGTCGATTTCCTCGGCAACGTCCGCGACTTCACGCTCTCGGGCGACCGCAAGAAGATCTTCGTCCGCCGCTGGGCGCCCAGCGACAAGATCGGCGACATGCTGATCCTCGACGCCGGCGCCAAGGCCCCGGGCGACCTCGACCCGGCCAAGGTGCGCACCGACGGCTGGACGCTCGAGGTCGATCCCCGCGAGGAATGGCGCGAGATCTTCGCCGATGCCTGGCGGCTCCACCGCGATTTCTTCTACGACGCCAAGCTCCACGATCTCGACTGGGCCAGGGTCCGGGCGAAATACGCGCCGCTGGTCGAGCGCGTGACCGACCGCAGCGAGCTGAACGACGTGCTGGGCCAGATGATGGCCGAGCTGGGCGCGCTCCATTCCCAGATCATCCCGGGCGACCTGCGCAAGGCCCAGGATGGCGGCCAGCCGGGCTTCCTCGGCGCCCGGCTCGAGCGCGAGGCCGAGGGCTATCGCATCGCCCATATCTTCCGCACCGACCCCGAGCTGCCGAACGACCGCGCGCCGCTGGCCCGCCCCGGCACCGACGCCAAGGAGGGCGATCTCGTCACCGCCGTCAACGGCCGCCCGGCGACCGACGGCGACGACATCGCCCTGCTGCTCGCGAACCAGGCCGGCCAGCAGGTGCTGCTGACGCTGAAGCGCGGCGACAGGCAGGTGAAGACGATCGTCACCGCCATCGACGCCCGCGGCGAATCGAGCCTGCGCTACAGCGATTGGGAGGAGGAGCGCCGCGCCAAGGTGCTGGCCGCCGGCCAGGGCAAGGTCGGCTATCTGCATCTGCGCGCGATGGGGCCCGAGGACATCGCCACCTTCGCCCGCGAATTCTACGCCCAGTACGACCGCGACGCGCTCATCATCGATGTCCGCCGCAACAATGGCGGCAATATCGACAGCTGGGTGATCGAGAAGCTGCTGCGCCGCGCCTGGGCCTTCTGGAAGCCGCGCCTCGGCACCCGCCACGGCACCAACATGCAGCAGACCTTCCGCGGCCATCTGGCCGTGCTGATCGACGAGCGCACCTATTCCGACGGCGAGACCTTCGCCGCCGGCATCAAGGCGCTGAAGCTCGCCCCCCTCATCGGCCGCCGCACCGCCGGCGCCGGCGTCTGGCTCAGCGACAATGTGAGATTCGTCGACCGCGGCTCCGCCCGCGTCGCCGAGGACGCGCAATACGCCATCGGCACCGGCGAATGGCTGGTCGAGGGCAAGGGGGTGGAGCCCGACATCGATGTCGAGAACCCGCCCAACGCGACGTTCAAGGGCGGCGACGCACAGCTGGAGGCGGCGATCAAGCTGCTGCAGGAGGAGATGGTGAAGGAGCCGGTTAAGGCGCTGCGGTAGGGGGTGGACGGTAGGTAGTGAGTTCAGATGTCACGACAAGGACCCATTTCTTCTTGCGTGCTCACGGCCCGTATTCTATGTCCGCACAATGCCGTCTACTGCTCCCTCTCACCAGCCACACCGCCCGGATTTCTCGGACGTTACGCCTGGACGTCGGCGCAATATGCAGGCAAACGTTGGCAAGAATACAAAGCCGGAAATGTTTATCCGGAGGATTCTTCATGCGATGGGATACCGCTATCGTCTGCATGTCAAAGGAATGCCGGGGAAACCCGACATTGTCTTCTCGGCACGCCGCAAGATCGTGGAAATTCGTGGTTGCTTCTGGCATGGGCACGGATGCTTCCCGATCGGACAGTTACCGAAAAGCCGTACTGAATATTGGTCTCCGAAAATAGCCGGCAATCAAGCTCGGGATGCCCTAAATATCGCTGCCTTACGCGCGGATGGATGGGAAGTCCTAGAGCTGTGGGAGTGCAGAATACGAGCCGCGCCGGACGACGTTGCCAACGAGCTTGTGGCGTTCCTGGGTTCTACTAGCGTACAGGGTTGAAATCGGAAAGCCGCACGGCGAAATGTTCATAAACGGGCCGGAAACAAGAATTTTTTGGAATCCAGACCAGTGGGCCGCTCATATCGGGTAGGTCGGCAGCGAATCCAGAATCAGCTGAGCTGTGTCTCGGGGACTGAGGGCCATGTAAAGCTGATCAATCGCCTTGCTCGGCGTCCCACCGGCGAGAAGCGATATCATCGACGCCGCCTTGTACCGGCCCGCAACATCACTGCCTTTCGTCGTCTCAAGATGGGCGTGAAATTTAATGGCAGGCCCGCGGAGCACATAGCCGATGATGAATTTTAGGACGTTCGCCTCGAACAAGGCCTGATATAGACGGTCGCTGCGAGTACTGGTCTTGACAGCGATAGCAAACAGGAAGTTCCGACCTTCGAGCGATGATTGGATGTCTTGCCATGCTGTTTCCAAGCGTTGCTGACTGGCGTACGATAAGTCTGACAATGGCGTCATGAAATTCTGATAGCCGGGCGGCATGGGGTCCGGCATTCGCAACCCAAGAATATCCGGAGTACTCAGCTTAAGCTCCATACCATCCAATTGGAGGGCTTGATCGAACGCCGCATATGCCGCACGGGCCGATTGATTGAGCAGCTTGGTAGTATCGGCACCGCGAGACATCTTCACGATTGCGATCTTCCGGGCAGGCGTCGGGATCGCGTGGGGCGGCTGAGTGAATGTAGTGGATGACCACACTCCTGTATCCATGAAGACATTCCAGGCCGCAGCGGCGTTCCAGAGCGCAGCAGCCTCCATTATCTCGTATATATCGCCGTCCACCTTGGCTGCTTGCTGTTTCGAAACCCGGAAACCCGTGGCGAAGTTGATTTCTCCGGCCAGTTTCACATTGTGCAGGGCCTGCATCCTGTAAACCCGGGAATGTCTCGACGGGTCGGGATCACCTTCAGACCCGGGAACAAACTCACCAAATGCGCAATCCATCATCCTTTGTTGTACTATCTGAAACTCAGTTTCCCGGTCTTTGACCCGGTTGACCCGCGTGTCGATCAAGCAGCCCGTTCCAGCAGCATGGCAAGCAGTGCAGATAGCGGTTCTTGTTGCGAGATCGGGGAACTCGTAGGGCATTAAGTTCCCCCCGCCCCTGTGCTCTGTTTCCGCGCGATCTCGCGGGCAGTCGCAAAAATTACATCAAGGTCTGCACCGAGTGCGTCGGCAACCTGTTGAAGGATTTTCAGCGAAGGATTACGACGGCCACGTTCGATTCCGGATACGTAGGTCCGATCCAAAGACGCTCGATCGGCGAGGTCTTCTTGGCTCAATCTGAGGAGCGTCCGGTGCTGCCGCACCGAGGCGCCGAAATATCTGGCAAGATCCAACGGCGACTCGACGAAACAATTTGGACAAGTTTCGTAGGCTCACTGGAAGGCAGCGACCACGGACTATGAGTCACTTGGAAAAATATTTTTCCCAAGATAGCTAGTCATCCGGTGACTGCCCACAGCCAACGTCGACGCCGAGATTGCGGCGCCAAAAACGAGCATATAAGGTTTAGACCATCGGAGGGATGGGACTCTTTAGGCTCGCCACTCCGCCGGTGCCAAGGAGGGCGAACGCGATGAGAAAATTGCAGGCGGTTTCACTGTTCGCCGGGTGTGGCGGTTTCTGCGAAGGCATGGAACTGGCCGGGATCGAAGTGAAAGTCGCCGTCGAGTGGGATAAGTATTCTTGCGAGACTTATCGCGCAAATTTCCCCCGGACGCCGCTATTCGAAGGCGATGTACACGATTTCCTTGCCGGGGATGGCGATGCGCACCGAAAGGAATACGGGCTGGGGGCTATCGATCTCGTGTTCGGCGGACCACCATGCCAGGGCTATAGCCAAATCGGCCCTCGCGATCTCACGGACGACCGCAACGAGCTTTACCTCCAATATGCACGAGTCGTGGGTACGCTGAAGCCACGCATGTTTCTTATGGAAAATGTTCCGAATCTGCTGCTGATGAAAAAGGGACATTTTAAGGACGCCATCCTGAAGCACTTCGCAAGTATGGGCTACAGCAACACAACGTTCTTGAAGGTCAGCGCGGCCGATTTCGGCGTGCCTCAGACCAGGGAACGAGTATTCTTTTTTGGGAGCCGGGATGACATCGATATACCCGTCGATCTGCGCGCGTATGCCAATGGCGTGCTTGAAAAGCTAAAGGTCGCCAAACCCGTGACGGTTTGGGAGGCAATCGGTGATCTGCCGTCCGAAGTCGTCCACTCCGGCAAGACAATGCCATACCCCGCTGCTAAGAACTTATCTTCGTTCCAGAAGCTGATGCGTCTCGATGAAAGCCTAGCCCCCTACTCACAGGCTACCAAACGGAAGCGCGCTCTCGGCAAGGCCAAAGCTGAGCTGCACAATCATCACACCAAGGAAATGCTTAGCAAACGGGCGCATCTTATTTCGTTCTTAAAGCCCGGCATGAAGGCTGACTCACTACCAAAGGAAATATGGGATGGCGCACGCCCCGAAAAGTGGCGCCGGCTACACCCGGATTTGCCAAGCTACACGATCCTGGCACAGATGCACCGTGATTTGAGCGAATGGGTTCACCCGAAACTTGAGCGTTGGATCACCGTGCGTGAGGCGGCACGCCTGCAGTCCTTCCACGACGGCTTCATTTTCAAATCTTCCGAATGGCAGATGTTGAAGCAAATTGGAAACGCTGTCCCCCCACTCCTGGCATTCGCGGCAGGCAAAATGGTGACCGCTATCCTTGAGGCAGCTGACGGGGCGGTAATCGCCGATCTAATGCCCGCGCAAAAACTGGTGCCGATCCAGCGGCGACAAGTGCGCAGCAGCCGGCGCATCACTGAGGATGCTGCGCTATGACCGGTATAGATGCCACAGAAGACGAGATCAAATCGGCGGCCGAAGATGCTGCCGCCGAGAGCGAAGCTAAGCCAGAGACGAGTGCCGCAGCACTGGCTGACACCGCCCGCGCCGCCGACTGGTTTGAGGGTGAGCAGGAGGAAGATGCTTCAGCGTCATTCAAAGACTACGAGGTCACCGCATCGCCCAACGACTTTAATATCACCACGATCGTTAACTTCGTTAAGTCCGGTGCGGTGAAGATCCCCGGGTTTCAGCGAAATTATGTGTGGGATATTAAGCAGGCTAGCAGGCTGATCGAATCCATCTTGATTGGTCTGCCAATTCCACAGATCTTCCTCTACCAGGAAGCCAAGAACAGCTTCCTCGTGGTTGACGGTCAGCAGCGCCTGATGTCGATTTATTATTTCGTTGAGGGAAAGTTTCCTAAGGTCTCTAAGCGGCCTAACTTGCGCAGGATCATGTCCGAGAACGGCAAGTTGCCAGACGCAATCCTCGGGGACGACCAGTACTTCACAAAATTCAATCTTCAGCTGGCTTCCAAGACAGGCCCGTCATCTCGTTTCCATGGGCAGAACTTCGCGACGCTCGGAGAGAATCAGATGGACTTCAATCTCCGAACGATCCGAAACGTGGTTATCAAACAGAATTCGCCGCAGGAAGAACCAGACACTTCCGTGTTCGAGATTTTTAACCGACTAAACACCGGTGGCGTGAACCTCCGCCCGCAAGAGATCCGATCCAGTTTGTATCACTCTGACTTCCTAAACGCCCTCAACCGAGTGAATCTCTCTCCGATATGGCGCAAGCTTATAGGGCTGCCAGACCCAGACTTACATGACAAGGACGTGGAGATCCTATTGAGGGTGTTTGCGCTCGTCGCCGATGGAGACCGATATACGGAGCCTATGAGCACGTTCTTGAATGGATTCGCTAAAAAGGCCCGTTTGACGCCAGCGCCAGTCATCGAATACATGGAAAGGCTGTTTGCAGCATTCTTCGAACGAGTAAAGGATATTCCAAGCGAGAGCTTCGCTGTAACGAAATCGGGCCGCTTCAATATCGCCGCATTCGAAGGCATTTTCCGCGCCGTTTGCACGCCTGCGTTCAAGGCAAATAACCTCGAAATCCCGACAATGACCGCTGCCCAGTTGCTGGCCGTACGCGATGATCCGGAATTTCTTGCTGCCACTCAGCAGGGGGTCGGACGTACTACTTTCGTCAAACAGAGGGTTGAACGGGCCACGGCGATACTAGGGGTATAACTCCGGTGAGCGTCGCTGCGATCGAAGCTTTCTACCGCGGGAACGTCGAGCTGATTGAGTTCCTTCTCGCGAACGAGCAACTGTCCTATGCTTCTGATGCGGCTGATAATTTTAGGCGATCCCTCGTCATTGCTATTGGAAGCTTTTTCGAGGGAGAGATCTCCGACATTGTGCGCCAGCTTCCATTCCACCATGCTAACGGAAACGCGTTCCTTACTTCGTTGATCGAGAGAAAGGCGGTGAGCCGGCAATACCATACGTATTTTGATTGGGAAAACTCGAGCGCTAACAGTTTCTTCTCGATGTTCGGGGCCGAATATAAAGCAGCATGCCAGAGGAAGCTCAACGACGAGCCCTCATTCAAATCGGCCGTCCAAGCGTTCCTAAGCCTTGGGGCAACCCGCAATCAAATCGCTCATAAAAATTATGTCTCGTTCAATGTAGATAAGACGCCTGAGGATATAGTTAAAGAGTTCCGACAGGCGTTAACATTTGTAGAATACGTGCGAGCAAGCCTATTACCACCCAAACAGCCAAATTCAGCTGAGCAATCTGGTTACCCGGCAGGGGGTGCGCAAAATAATGCTGGTGGTTCCAGAGATTCTGAATCTGGCAGGATATCACCATAAGGACGCTCGTCTTGGCATCTCGTGATCTCGTTAGTAGTTCATTCAGAAAGTGGGCGCCCGCAGCAACCCGACGGGCAGTGCCTACGACAGCGGAATAGACTGGCTTCACACCCCCTACCCCGCATCCCCCTGCCGCATCGGATGCGCCCGCGCGAACGCGTCCAGCCCCAGACACTCCCGCCCGATTCGCCTCACCGTCGGATAGGCCTCCATCGCCACCCCCAGATCCTCGGCCATCACCAGCTGCGGCACGAGGCAGATGTCGGCGAGGCCGGGCTCGTCGCCCTGGCAGAAGCGGCCGGTGCGGTCGTCCTCGGCCAGCAGCGCCTCGCAGGCGGCGAGGCCGTCCGCCGTCCAGTGCCGGCACCAGGTCTCGACCGTCGGCTTGTCGTGGCCGAGCGGGGTCCTGAGATAGCGCATGACGCGGAGTGTCACCAGCGGGTGGATATCGGAGGCCAGGAGCTGGGCCAGGCCGCGGACGCGCGCCCGGTCGCCCGGATGGCCGGGCAGGAAGGGCGGGTTCGGGTGGGTCTCGTCGAGATATTCGATGATCGCGAGCGACTGGCCCAGCACCTCGCCGCCCTCATCCTCCAGCACCGGCACGAAGCCCTGCGGGTTGAGGTCGAGGAATTCCGGCGCCCGGTGCGCGTTCTGGCGCAGGTCGAGCGAAGCCGTCTCGTACTCGATGCCCTTCAAGTTGAGCGCGATGCGGACGCGGAAGGCGGCCGGCGAGCGGAAATAGCTATGGAGCTTCACCCCGCCCTCGCCTCACTCGTCCTTGAGCGTGCCGCGGCGGATCTGGTCGAGCTCCATCGCCTCGAACAGCGCCTTGAAATTGCCCTCGCCGAAGCCCTCGTCGCCCTTGCGCTGGATGATCTCGAAGAAGATCGGGCCGATCACCGTCTCGGTGAAGATCTGCAGCAGCCGGCCGCCGGTCTCGCCGGGCGCGCCGTCGATCTGGATGCGGTTGCGGCGCAGGCGGTCGAGATCCTCGCCATGGCCGGGCATGCGCTTGTCGACCAGCTCGTAATAGCTGTCGAGCGTGTCGAGGAACTTGACGCCGCGCTCCTTCAGCGTCTCGACCGAGCGGTAGATGTCGCCGGTGCCCAGCGCGATGTGCTGGATGCCCTCGCCGCGATAGGCGTTGAGGTACTCGACGATCTGGCTCTTATCGTCCGAGCTTTCGTTGATCGGGATGCGGATCTTGCCGTCCGGGCTGGTCATCGCCTTGGATTTGAGGCCGGTGAGCTTGCCCTCGATGTCGAAATAGCGGATCTGGCGGAAGCCGAAGATGCGGGCATAGAATTCCGCCCATTCCTCCATCCGGCCGCGATGGACGTTGTGGGTCAGATGGTCGATGGCGGTGAAGCCGACGCCTTGCGGGTTGGGATCGACGCCCTCGATCGGCACGAAATCGACATCATAGATGGTGCCGCGCTGGCCGTAGCGGTCGACCAGATAGAGCAGGCTGCCGCCGATGCCCTCGATCGCCGGGATGTTGAGCTCCATCGGCCCGACCTTGCCCTGGACCGGCTTGGCGCCGAAGCCCATCGCGCGCTTCTGGGCCGCGGCCGCATCGGCGACGCGGAAGGCCATGGCGCAGACGGACGGGCCGTGCAGGCGCGCGAAGGCCTGGGCGAAGCTCTCCGGCTCGGCATTGACGATGAAATTGACGCCGCCCTGGCGATAGAGCGAGACGTTCTTGGCGCGGTGCCTGGCCACCTTGACGAAGCCCAGCCGCTCGAACAGCCGGCCCAGCTCGGCCGTGTCCGGGGCGGTGTATTCGACGAACTCGAACCCGTCGGTCCCCAGCGGATTGTCCCAGAGATCGATCCGTTCGGCGGCGGCAGGCATGACGAGGCTCCTTCGAAAATGGCTGGTTCGATATATAGTTTCAGATGAAACTTTTGGCCAGCCCCTTGACCGTGCGGCGAACGGCTCCGCAGAATGGTTGCGCATGAAACAAATTTCGGACACGCAAGCACCTGTCCCCGATGATCGGGATCTGCTCGATCTGGAGCGCTTCCTGCCCTATCGGCTGTCGGTGCTGTCGAACCGCATCTCCACCGCCATCGCCCGCGTCTATGAGCAGCGGTTCGGCCTGTCGATTCCGGAATGGCGCCTGATCGCCGTGCTCGGCCGCTTCGGCCCGCTCTCGGCCAACGGCGTCGCCGAGCGCACCTATATGGACAAGGTCCGGGTCAGCCGCGCGGTCCAGCGGCTGCTCCAGCGCGGCCTCATCGAGCGCGCGATGGACGGCGCCGACCGCCGCCGCTCGATCCTGCAACTCTCGGCCGAGGGCCGCACCATCCGCGCCGAGGTGGCGCCGCTGGCGCTCGACATCGAGCGTGGGCTGCTGACCGCGCTTTCCAGGACCGACCGCGCCGAGCTCGACCGGCTGCTGGGCCTACTCGATGCCGGTGCGGGGCAACTTATGCCTGTAGACGAAGCCAGCGCCAAATCCTCTTGATTTAGAATAAATTCGATAAGATCCTCGACCCGTTTCTACCGTGAGGATCCATGATGCCGATCAAGAACATTGGGGTTGTCGCCGCGACGCTCGGCCTGATCGCGGCCGTCCCCGCCATGGCGCAGACCTACACCTTGGCGCAGACTCTCGGCCAAGCCGGCATCAGTGGCTTCGGCATGGACAACACGCATTTCCTCGGTGCGATCTCGACCGCGGTCGATCCGGGTCGCTGCCATCTTTTCATCGCCGACTCCGGCAACCAGCGAATTCAGATCTACGATACGGCGACGTTGGCCTATGTCGGCACGATCGGCAGTCCGCCCAGCACGGGCGGCGACAATCAGCATCTCGCCGGTCCGGAAGGCGTCGAATTCGATGCGGCCAACGATCACATCCTGGTCGCCGACACTGAAAACGGTCGCGTCCAGATCTTCGATGCGCAGACCTTCGCCTATGTCGCGACGATCGGGGGATTCATGAACAACCCCGACAATAATCATTTCTCGACCCCGGTCTCGGTCAAGGTCAATCCGCGCGGCGGCCAGATCTATGTCGCGGATATCGACGATCACCGAGTTCAAATCTTCGATTCGAGGAGCTTCGCGTACATCGGCACATTAGGGGTGAGTGGTGTCGCCGGCCAGGACGCACTTCATCTAAACTTTCCAGATGATGCCGAGTACAATCCGGCCTCCAATCAGATCATGGTCGCGGACAGCGGCAATAAGCGCGTGATGTTCTATGACGCCACCACATTCCAGCCGGTCTCGCAGCTCGGGGTCACCGGGGCCTCCGGCGACGATAATGATCATTTCAGCGAACCGGTGAGCGTCGTCTTCGATCCTCTGAATAATCTCATCCTGGTCAGCGACGCCACCAATGGCCGCATCCAACTGTTCACAGCGGGCGCCCATAAATATTTCGGGACCGTGCAGAACCCTCCTAACGGTACGGGCGCCAACTTCCTTTTCGGCCGAATCTTCAACCTCAGCATCGACCCGGTTCATCGTCTGATGATCGTCGGCGATTTCGATAACAATCGGGTCGTGATCTTCAACGATACCGCCTCGCCGCTGGTTTCGAGCGTGCTGCCGGGCACGCGTTCCGTTCAACTGGGCACGGCCCCGACCGTGTTCGCGAACATCGTCAATGCCGGTTCGACCGCGCTCGCCGGCTGCCAGATCGGCCTTGCCGCCGCGGCGCCCGCCGGGCTGACCCTGGACTATCAGATCACCGATCCTCGAACCAACGCGCTTTCCGGCGCCATCGACACGCCGGCCGCCATTCCCGCAGCGCCGGCGGGCGGCGTCAGCAGCCAGACCTTCGTCCTCACCTTCAACAGCCCGACCGCGTTTGCTCAGCTCAACCAGCCTCTCGAATTCACCTGCGATGGCATTGGGCCGGCTCCCGTCACGTTCGGCGTCAATACCGTCGATCTGCTGTTTTCAGCGAGCCCCGTACCGGACGTAATCGCGCTGTCGGCGACCGGGCTGAACGATGGCATCGTGCATGTGCCGCTCGGCAATGCCGGGGCCTTCGCCGTGGCCACCGACAATATCGGCTCCGCCGCCACACTGGCGGCAACGGCCGATACCGGGGGCGCGACGCTGCCCTTGACGGCCACGATCTGCCAGACCGGCGTTGGCGGGATATGCCTGGCCCCACCGGCAGCATCCGTGCCGGTGACCTTCGCCACCGGCGCCGAGCCGACATTCTCGATCTTCGTCAGCGCATCCGAGCCGATCGCCTTGGCGGCGGGCGCGTCGCGCATTTTCGTCCGCTTCCTCGACAGCAGCGGCGTTTCGCACGGCGCAACCAGCGTCGCGGTCCAGACGGATTAGGGCGAGACCGTCTCGGCCGCGCGCTCGCGGGGCCGCACGACGACTAGTGTCAGGAACGCCCCCGCCAGGCACCAGGCGGCGAGCATGTAGAGCCCGGCCTCGAAGCTCTGCGTCTCGTCCTTGATCCAGCCGACCATGTAGGGGCCGACGAAGCCGCCGAGATTGCCGAGCGCGTTGATGAGCGCGATGCCGCCGGCGGCGGCCGTGCCGCTCAGCAGCATCGAGGGCAGCGGCCAGAACGGCGCCTTGGCGCCGTAGATGCCGATCGCGGCGAACGACATGAAGGCGACGGCGATGAGAGAGTGCGACCAGAGGCCGGCGCCGATGAGGCCGATCGCGGCCACCGTCAGCGCCACGGTGAGATTGACCCGGCGCTCGTTCATCCGGTCCGAGACATAGCCCCAGGCGAGCGTACCAATGGTGCCGACGACATAGGGCAGCGCCGTGAACAGCCCGGTCTCGGTCAGCGTCAGGCCGAGCGCGTTCAGGATCTGCGGCAGGAAGAAAGCCAAGCCCAGATTGGCGGTCGTGTCGGCGAAATAGATGAAGGCGAGCGCGAACACGCGCGGCTCGGTGAAGATTCGCCGCAGCGTCATGCCGTGCTCGGCCTCGACCGCCCTGCCCTCGCGCTCGAGCGTGGCTTCGAGCCAGCCGCGCTCCTCGTCGCTCAGCCATTTGGCATTGCGCGGCCGATCCGGCAGGCAGAAGAGCACGATCACGGCCAGCACCAGCGGCGGGATGCCTTCGAGCAGGAACAGCCATTGCCAGCTCGACAGGCCTGCGACATTGCCGATCTGCAGGATGCTGGTCGAGACCGGTGCGCCCAGCGCCAGCGAGGCCGGGATCGCGATCATGAAGGCGGCGATGATGCGGGCGCGATAGGCTTGCGGGAACCAGTATGTCAGGTAAAGGATGACGCCCGGGAAGAACCCGGCCTCGGCGAAGCCGATGAGGAAGCGCAGCGTGAGGAAGCTCGCCGGGCCGGTGACGAACACCATCGCCATCGACAACAGGCCCCAGGTCACCATGATCCGCGCGATCCAGCGCCGCGCGCCGAACCGCTCCAAGAGCAGGTTGCTCGGGATCTCGAAGAAGAAATAGCCGATGAAGAACATGCCGGCGCCGAGCCCGTAGCTGGTGGCGCTGAGCCCGATATCCTTGTTCATGGTCAAGGCGGCGAAGCCGATATTGACCCGGTCGAGATAAGCCGTGACATAGGCGATGAACAGCAGCGGCACCAGCCGGAGGAAGATGCGCCGAATGACCGCCGGCCGTTGCTCGCTCATGAATTCCGTCCCCATTCTTTTCTAATCCGCCTCGGGCGGAATGACGTTGGTCGTCCGGCCCTCGCACAGCACGTCGCGCATGGTCTCCGCGCCTTTGAGGCGGATATCCTGCCAGGCCTCGGGCGAGCGATAGGCGCTGTGAGGCGTCACGATCAGCCGGCCCTTGAGCCATTCCTCGCGCGCCCGATAGGCCCGGAGCAAAGGCGGCTCGGGCTGCGGCACCGGCTCGACCGGCATCACGTCGAGCCCGGCGCCGGCCAGATGCCCGGAGCGCAGGCACGCCTCGACCCCATCGAGATCGAGCACCGGTCCGCGCGAGGTGTTGATGAGCACGGCGTCGCGCGGCAATTGCCGGAGCTCGGCTTCGCCGATCATGCCCCTGGTCTCGCGCGACAGCATGGTGTGGAGCGACAGCACGTCGGCACGCCGGAGCAGCTCGGGCAGCAGCCGCGCCCGCTCGATGCCGAGCGCGCGATCGACGCCGTTCGGCAGCTTCGGATCGTAGAAGACGACATGGAAGCCCAGCGCCTTGGCCCGGAGCGCCACCGCCGTGCCGATCCGGCCCAAGCCCACGATGCCGAACACCTGACCGCCGAGCCGGCGCACCAGCGGCGTCTCGATCGGAACCCACGGCGCCGGCGGGTCGCCGCGCTGGACATCGTGATGCAGCAGCAGGCCGCGGCGCAGGGCCAGCGTCAGCGCGATCGCGTGGTCGGCGACCTCGGTCGTGCCGTAATCCGGCAGGTTGCAGACGAGAATGCCGCGCTCGGCACAGGCGACACGGTCGAGCCGGTCATAGCCCACGCCCAGCCGGACCACGACCTTAAGCCGAGGAAAGCGATGAAGATCCTCGCGCGTCAGCCAGTTGCGGAAGACGAACAGCCCGTCGGCCTCGGCGCTGAGCGCGTCCGGCACCGTCGCCAGCCGCTCCTCGCCGCCGCCGCGGATCAGCCGCACCTCGGGGCCGAGCACCCGCGCTTCGAGCGCGGTGCCGGCAAAGAGCCCTTCCGGCTCCAGCACGGTCAATGACGCCATCCCGGCCTCCCCAGCCCTTTGCACGCCCCCGCCAATTCGAATGGCTTGGCGCCCGGCCGCGAACCGGCCGGGCGGACGCAGATTCTTCTACTTGCCTCAGACGCTCGCGATCAGCCCGCCATCGACGCGGATGACCGAGCCGGTTATGTAGGAGGCCCGCTCGCTCGCCAGGAACGCCACCATGTCGGCATATTCCTCGGGCTTGCCGTAGCGGCCCATCGGGATCGAGCCGGTGCTTTCGGCGACCACGGCCTCGACCGACCGGTCCTCGCGCTTCGCCTTGGCCTCGTCGAGGAAGCGGATACGGTCGGTGGCGATGCGGCCGGGCAGGATGATGTTGGCGGTGATGTTGTCGCGGGCGACCTCGCGCGCGAGCGTCTTCGACCAGCCGACCAGCGACAGGCGCAGCGCGTTCGACAGGCCGAGATTGGGAATGGGCGCTACCACGCCCGACGAGGTGCTGGTGATGATGCGGCCCCATTTCGCCGCGCGCATGCCGGGCAGCACCCGGTCGGTGATGCCGACGACGGACAGCACCATCATCTCGAAATTCTTGCGCCAGACCGGCGCGGCCTGACCGGAAACCGGGGTCGGCGGCGGGCCGCCGGTGTTGTTGACCAGGATTCCGACCGGCCCGTGGCTGGCCTCGATCTCGCTCACATGGCGGTCGATCGCGTCGATATCGGCGAGATCCCAGACGAGGCCGCGCGCCGTGCCGCCGGCCGCCGTCACCGCCTTGACCGACGCGTCGAGCGCGTCGGCGCTGATGTCGGCGAGCGTGACCTTCGCCCCTTCCTTGGCGAGCGCCAGACCGATCGCGCGGCCGAGACCGCCGCCGCCGCCCAGCACCAGGGCCGAGCGGCCCGTAATTCCCAGATCCATGACCAGCTCCCTTTAAGCGATGCGCTGCAGCGCGCGCGTGTCGTGGCGCGCCAGGCGGGCGAGCAGATACTCGATCTCCGTCTTGGCCTTGGCGCTCAAGGCGCCGCCCGGCTTGCGCTGCGCGTCTGACGCGATCATGCCGCGCCTTGCCATGACGTATTTCCGCACGGCGAGGCCGATGCCCGGCTGCTGCTCGTAGCGCAGCAGCGGCAGATGCGCATCGAAGCGGTCATGCGCCTTGTCGCGCTCGCCCGCCGCCGACAGGCGCACGACATCGACCAGCATGTCCGGAAAGGCATAGCCCGTCATCGCCCCGTCGGCGCCGCGCTCGACCTCGAAATCGAGGAACAGCCCACCATTGCCGCACAGGATCGAGATCGGCCGCATCGAGCCGTCGGCCTGCCAGCCGCGCAGCGCCGAGATCTTCTCCAGCCCCGGCCAATCCTCATGCTTGAGCATGACGCAGGACGGATTCTCGGTGACGATCCGGCGGATGACGCCCGGCGTCATGACCACGGTGAAATTCAGCGGATAATCCTGGATGACGAAGGGAATGCCGGTGCCGATCGCCTCCGCCGCCTGGCGGTAATATGTGGCGATCTGGTCGTCGGTGCGCAGCGCGTTGGGCGGCGCGATCATGACCCCGGCCGCCCCCTTGTCCATCGCCGCCAGCGCCAGCGAGCGCATCGCGGCGAAGCCCGGCGCCGAGACGCCGACGATGACCGGCAGCTTGGGCGCACGGCGGATGAAGCGGGTCGCCACCGCCAGCGCCTCCTCGCCGTCGAGCTTGGGCGCCTCGCCCATGACTCCGAGCACGGTCATGCCGCTCGAGCCGCAGGCGACGTAGAAATCCGTGAGCCGATCGATCGACTCCATGTCGATCTTGCCGCTCTCGTCGAACGGCGTGGGCGCGATCGGGTAGACACCCTTGGCTTGATGGTCGAGCGGCATCGAATTCCTCCCGCCGATATTGCGTTTGGCGGCAGGATAGCGAGATCCTACAAATAGGAAAATCCGGGTTTTCCCTCCTTTATGATAAGGAAATTCCGTGAATACGCGTTTCCTCGCCACCTTTTGCGCCATCGCCGAGACCGGCTCGCTCGCCGCCGCGGCACGGCGGCTGCGCATCACCAGCGCTGCCGCCGGCGAGCAGATGCAGACGCTGGAGAAGATCCTGGGCTCGCGGCTGGTGGCGCGGCAGGGGCGCCGGGTGGTGCCGACCGAGGCGGGCCACGCCGTCCTGCCGGCCGCGCGCGCCATCCTGGCCAAGATCGAGGATCTGCGGCAGCTCGCCCAGGCCGGGCAGTTGCGCGGCCTGCTCCGCGTCGGCGCCATCTCGACCGCGCTCGTCACCGTGGTTCCGCCGGCCCTGCAATCGATGGCCCAGGAGCATCCCGAGATCGAGCTCAAGGTCATCCCCGGCACCTCGGCCCAGCTCTATCAGCAGCTCGAAGAAGGCGAAATCGATTGCGCCATCACCGTCCAGCCGCGCTTCCGGCTGCCGAAGCGCATGGGCTGGCATCCGATCCGGTCGGAGCCGCTGGTGCTGGTAACGCCGGCCGATCTCGCCGGTTCGGACGCGCGCACGCTGCTGATGGCCGCCCCTTTCATCCGCATCGACCGCACCGCCTGGAGCGGCCACATCATCACCAGCTTCCTGCGCGACCAGCGGCTCGAGCCGGAAGAGCTATTCGAGATGGACGCGCAGGAGGCCATCATCATCCTGATCGCCTCCGGCCTCGGCGTGTCGCTCTTGCCAGATTGGGGCATCGTGGCGCCGGCCGGCAGGTCGATCCGCAAGCTGCCGATCGGCGATCCGCGCTACGACCGCAAGCTCGGCCTCATCGGCCTCGCCGGCGCCCGCGAAGCGCTGATCCGGGTCTTCGCCGCGGCGCTCTCGGCCGCGGCACAGGCAGGACCGTCTTGGGTGGAAAGCGAATTGACTACTTCCGGGCGTCGATGCGGCGATACCGGACGTCGCGCCGACGGACCGGCGAACGATGCTAAAAGCGGCACCCAATGATCGGACCTCCGTTCACTGGGTGCCGCATCGACTCGAATTTATCGAGTCGAACCGTTTAACTTGCAACGCCGAACTGAATTTCGCCGTCGTTCAGGAAACATGTCTTGTTAAAGAGCTTCAAATCCAGAGGATTCGGCAATCTGACATCTCCCAGATCGGGGCACGGCTTCGTCGCCGGATCGTAAGATCGATCAATCTGGGAGATGAAGACGAAGATCAGTCCTCTGTCTCGCGCAAATGACTCAAGCGCGCGAACCTGCACCATCAGGTCCGGATTTTCACGCTTCTGATCGAGTAATTGTAGATAGTCTATGACCACCAAAGTACCACGGGGCGTTGCGGCCAGCTTCTTGATGATGTAATCCGCGCTTATGGCGTCGGAGCTATCGAATTCAAAGAGATGGTCAAACCTCGCCCGCTCCACGCCGATATCACGGAACCGATCGAGCACGTCCTGTTCCGTGTATTCCAGCGTGAAGAACGCACCTCGATTGCCACGCTTCATAGCCTCCACGGCAAGTTCAAGGCTCATCAGGGTTTTGCCCTGACCTGGTCGGGCTCCCAATAGTACCATGTCGCCGGGGACCAACCTGGAAAATAGCTTTCCGGCGGGGGCAGTCGTCGCCACTTTGGCCGCAAGTAAACTCCATCCCCCGAAACCTTCTTGCTCAGCAATACGGTCGAGCGCCTCGTGAAGCGGGATATTGTGTTCGCGAGAAACGAGTTTAGCTTTGCGCTTCAAGTGATAAACAGGCGCGGATAGCCTCATCTGAAGAACCTCCTATTGCGAGCAATATTCACAACCCCTCCTTATGCTTCGTGCTCGAACAGTTGGTTCGGTCGTCAGATTACCCTGCAGGATTCGTGCTTACCCGGATGGAGGGGGGAGGCTTGGGCCGCGCCAGCATTGGATTATAGACCAATCCTCGCCGATGGAGAATGCCAAGAGCGGGTGCGACGCGGCACGCCCCAGTCCCTCCATCGCGGCGGCGCCCGCGCATCCGTCAACTCGGCGTGCAGGCAAGCAAAAGCCCGGCAGGCGTCACCCTGCCGGGCTTTCGTCACATAGAGGCTCTCAATTCGAGGCGTGCTGCGCCGCGACCGGTTGGAAGGCGTGGCTCAGCACATAATCCGCCACATTCTGTCCGACCGTGTCGCCGGTATCGGCATCGAACTGCCAGTGCACGCCGATCCAGATCCGGCTTTCGGCATTGTCGTAATCGGCTTCGCTCAGGGATTTGAAGGTAACCGGCTCCAGCGGCATCAGATTGCCGTTGATGTCGAAATTTTTGCCGTTGAACTCGTCCGACACGAAGGTGAAGGGCTGGTTATCCTTGAAGTAGGCGCGCAGCACTTCGAAGAGGGCGCCGCCGAAGGTGGCGTGCCCCGACGGGTAGGCCGGGAAGGGCGGCGTGAAGTTCGGACCGTGCGTGTTCGTGGCCTGCCCACCCAGCGGATACCAGGTCGGATTGGGCTTGAGCGCGGAATTGCCCTGCGGGCCGGTAAAGCGGATCGCGGTGACCGGGCGCCAGAATTGGTAGTGCCATTTGGCGTCCCAGGCGGCGAGGCCGGCATCGGCCATGGCGGTGTTGATCACGGCCAGATAGCGCGCCGCATCCTCCACCGTCGCCAACCCGTTCTGGAAGGCGAGCGTGCGGGCGACCTGGTTGTAGAGCCGCCCCGGCGCGCAGATATTGGGCGTGCCGTCATAGGTCCAGAAGATACCCTGCATGGTCTCGTCGGCCGTCCGGAAGCTGGGCGTGCCGTTCTTGGGATCGCCGCCGAGCGCCAGCTCCTGATAGAAGGCCAAGGTATAGAGATCGCTGTTCAGCGCCGGCGGCGGCGCCGGGCGGAATTGCGCGGCGCTGGTCATGACGAAGGGCTTCACCTGCGCCCAGTTGGCGCCGAGCGCCGTTGTCGACTGGCTGATCGGATCGGGCGACCAGAAGCCGGCCCCGCCATGCGGCGTGAAATTGACGCCGACGACGGGTTCGGTGGTCTGCGAGCCATCATGGCTGCGCAGGGCGACGATCGCGGCCGCCGCCTTCTTGCCCAGCGCCTGGCCGGCCGCATCCGGCCCGATGAAGGAAACATCGTTTGCGAGCAAGGCGTCGAGCCGCGGCTTTTGCGAGGGGTAGAGATAGACGAGCGCATCATGCGCAGCCTGCGCGATGGCGTAATCCACCGACACTTTGCCCGAGACCGGCCCTAAGCCGGCATAGCTCTGATATTTCTGAAAGACCGCGTTCACCGCCTCGAACATGGCGATATGGGTGATGGCGAGCGCACGGCCGGTGCGCGGCGGCCCGAATTGCTGGCCGAAGATATAGGTTCCTCCGGGCGGCACCGGCGTGTGATCGATCGCCGATGTGTCCAGCGCGACCTCGTTCCAGGCGAACAGCCGCTGGTAGGTCGTCAGAGGCTCATTGGGGATGGTGGTATCGCTAAATGAAGTGGCATTCTTGCTGACTTGGCCGGCAAGCAGGGTCTGCCATTCGGCCGATGACACGGGTGCTAGTGAAGAACTGCCGGCCGGGCTCGCCTCGGACTCTTCGGCAGAGGCCGGATTCGTCGTGAAAACCTGCATTACAAGAATTACGGATGCAACCGTGATTCCGACAAGACTCTTGGGGAAACCTTTAATGCTGAACGACATGCAAAGCTCCGTCGAATGAGGATGGAATTGCAGTGATAATCGTACATTTGAACGCCATTTTTGACACGACATCGCTCAAAGAGCTAATGCTGCACGCACTCGGGGCGCAGGAAGGTGCGGAACAGAAGGTTTATACTTCGTGATAGCCTAAAAGTTGCCTGATTCTTATATCGCCCGCAAGATCAGATCCATGAAAATCTCTAAAACTCTCTGTTTTCGGCATATGACATCGGAGAGGCACGCGGGTATGGTCGATCAAATCTGGTGCGGCAGCCAGGAAATACACGCGTAGAGAGAGCTCCGGGTCCGCCCCGGCATTTTTCTCGGGATCGCGGCCTGGGCGTCGAAGCGTCGAAGCACGCAAGGGTTGTAGCACATCCCTTTCGGCGTCGAAAAGGCCGGTAAATTCGGAGAAGCTCTCATCCAGCCCGCGCGCCCTTGCCGGCCCGGCGCGACGTGCTATAAGGGCCGCTTTCCGGCGACGGGATAGAGTTGAGTTGGCGGATCGGACGATTCTGGTCGTAAACGGGCCGAACCTGAACCTGCTGGGCGTTCGCGAACCGAGCGTCTATGGCAGCGAGACGCTGGCCGAGATCGAGGAGGCGTGCCTGGAGCGCGCCGATACGCTCGGCCTCGCGGTCGATTTTCGCCAGACGAACAGTGAGGGCGAGATGATCGACTGGGTGCAGGAGGCGCGCGAGAGCGCCGACGGCATCATCATCAATGCCGGCGGCTACAGCCACACCTCGATCGCCCTGCTCGACGCGCTGACGGCGAGCGAGCTGCCGATCGTCGAGGTGCATCTCTCCAACATCCATCGGCGCGAATCCTTCCGCCATCATTCCTACGTCTCGCATGCAGCGCGGGGCGTGATCGTCGGCCTGGGCGGCCATGGCTATGAGCTCGCGCTCGAGGCCATGGCGCGGCTGCTCGCCGATGGGAGCTGAGTTAAGCGACATGACCAAACCGACCGATATCGACGGCGAGCTCGTCAAGAAGCTCGCCGGCCTGCTCGACGAGACTCGTCTCACCGAGATCGAATATGCCTGGGGCGAGTTCCGCCTGAGGGTCGTGCGCAGCCCGGCGCCGGTCCACAGCGTCGCCGCCGCCCCGGCACCGGCCGCCGCCGCTTCGGCCGCGGCCAGTGCGGCCGCCACCGCCGAGAGCGATCTCGCCGCCCATCCGGGTGCGGTGAAGTCGCCCATGGTCGGCACCGTCTATCTGGCGCCGCAGCCGGGTGCCGCCCCCTTCGTTCGGGTCGGCGACGCGATCTCGGCCGGCCAGCCACTGCTGATCATCGAGGCGATGAAGGTGATGAACCAGATCCGCGCGCCCAAGGCCGGCAAGCTGACCCGCATCCTCGTGCCGGATGCGGGCCCGGTCGAGTTCGGCCAGGTGGTGATGCTAATTGAGTAGCGCCGTGAAGCCGCTGTTCGAGAAGGTGCTGATCGCCAATCGCGGCGAGATCGCGCTGCGCATCCAGCGGGCTTGCAGCGAGCTCGGCATCCCGACCGTCGCCGTCCATTCGACCGCCGACGCCTCGGCCATGCATGTGCGCCTCGCCGACGAGAGCGTGTGCATCGGGCCGCCCTCGGTGCGCGACTCCTATCTCAACATGCCGGCGATCCTGACCGCGGCCTCGATCACCGGCGCCGACGCGATCCATCCGGGCCTGGGCTTCCTCGCCGAGAACGCGGATTTCGCTTCCATGGTCGAGGAGCACGGCCTGACCTTCATCGGCCCGACGCCCGAGCATATCCGCATGATGGGCGACAAGGTGATCGCCAAGCGGGTCGCGACCGAGCTCGGGATCCCGACGGTGCCCGGCTCCGACGGCGCCATCACCGATATCGCGGCCGCGGTCGCGCGCGCCGAGGAGATCGGTTATCCAGTCCTGATCAAGGCGTCGGGCGGCGGCGGCGGGCGCGGCATGAAGATCGCCCGCAACGCCGAGGAGCTGAAGGCCCAGGTTCCGATCGCGCAGGCCGAGGCCAAGGCGTATTTCAACAATGACGAGGTCTATTTCGAGCGCTATCTCGATAAGCCGCGCCATATCGAGATGCAGATCCTAGGCGACGGCTTCGGCGGCTGCGTGCATCTGGGCGAGCGCGACTGCTCGCTGCAGCGCTCGCACCAGAAGATCCTCGAGGAGGCGCCCTCGCCGGGCCTTACCGCCGAAGAGCGCGAGCGCATCGGCAAGGTGGCGCTCGACGCCATGCAGAAGCTCAAATACCGCGGCGCCGGCACGCTCGAATTCCTCTATCAGGACGGGCATTTCGCCTTCATCGAGATGAATACCCGCATCCAGGTCGAGCATCCGGTTTCCGAGATGATCAGCGGCATCGATCTGGTGCAGGAGCAAATCCGCATCGCCGCCGGCCAGGCTCTAGGCTACGATCAGAGTTCCATCACGCTTTCAGGCCACGCCATCGAGTGCCGGATCAACGCCGAAAACCCCGACACCTTCATGCCTTCGCCGGGCAAGGTCACGGCCTATCATGCCCCGGGCGGCTATGGCGTGCGCATCGATTCGGCGCTCTATCCGGGCTACACGGTGCCGAGCAACTACGACAGCCTGGTGTCGAAGCTGATCGTCCACGGCAAGGACCGGCACGAATGCATCATGCGGATGCGCCGCGCCTTGCGCGAATATGTCATCACCGGCATCGAGACCAACATCCCGCTGCATCAGCGGCTGCTCGACGAGCCGGATTTCATCAAGGGCGATTACGACATCCATTGGCTGGAGCGCTTCGTCGGACGCCCGGCGTGAGGTTGCGGGCGGGGGCGGCGGAATGACCGTTCTCACCCCCGACCTGCTGTTGCGCGCCTATGCCGCCGGCATCTTCCCGATGGCGGATTCGGCCGAGGACCCCGAGATCTTCTGGGTCGATCCGGAATGGCGCGGCATCATTCCGCTCGACAAGTTCCATATTCCCGGACGGCTGCGCCGGACCCTCAAGCAACAGAGCTTCGAGATCCGCTGCGACACCGCGTTCGAGGCGGTGATCCGCGGTTGCGCCGCCCCGGCGCCGGATCGGCCTCGCACCTGGATCAACGAGGAGATCGTCTCGCTCTACAGCGAGCTGTTCCAGCGCGGCCTCGCCCATTCGGTCGAGAGCTGGTACGAGGGCGAGCTGGTCGGCGGGCTCTACGGCGTGTCGCTCAATGGCGCCTTCTTCGGCGAGAGCATGTTCAGCCGCATGACCGACGCCAGCAAGGTGGCGCTGGTCCATCTCGTGGCACGCCTGGTCGCGGGCGGCTACACGCTGCTCGACACGCAATTCGTGACCACCCATCTGCAGCGGTTCGGCGCGATCGAGATCCCGCGCGCCGACTATCGAAGACGCCTGGCCCGCGCCATGACCCAGCCGGCGCTGTTTCAGCCCTTCTTGCCGGCCGGCCCGCTGGATGTGCTGCAGTCGAGCACCCAGACATCGTAGATGGCGTTTTCGAGCGGGTTCAACGCCGGGCTCGACGCGAACATCCAGCCGCTGAAGATATGCTGCGCCGTGGTTTCGCCCGGCCGAAGCTCTTCGATATCGAGATAGGCGGCACTCTCCGGGTCTTCCTCCGGCGGGTTGCGCCGGCAGTCGCGGACCTGGATCTCGAGCGTGCCGAACTTGACCGGCTGCCCCAGCGGAGCCGCGAATTTGGTGACGCGCGCCGTGGTCTTGTCGAGCCCCTGGAGCAGAGCGCCGGTGATCTTGGCCGGTTCCGCCGGCGCCGGTGGCGGATCGGGCGCCTTCACCGGCGCCGCCGCTACCATCGACAGCGCCGCCAGGCCCAGGAGCGGCCGGCGCATCAGGATCTCTTCCGATAGGGATTGTCGAGGCTGCGGGCGATCTCTTCCAGCACCTGACGGATCTGCGGCTCGGCGCAGCCCATCAGCAGCGCATCCTCGAACGCGTCCTGCGATATCTGCCGCAGCTCCGCCAGCGTCTCGGTCAGCACCTTGAGCTTCTCGACGCAGGACACCGGCTGGCCCTCGGCGTCGAGCCAGCGGATGGAGGAAAGATCCGGTCCTGTCGCCATGACGGTATCAGGGCTTGGCCGGCGCCGCCGCGTTCGGATCGGCCGGCTTCGCTGCGTTCGGGTCGCCAGGCTTGGCCCCGCCATTGGTCATCGAGAAGGCCGCCTGGGAGAAGAGGTCCATGATGCTGGTCGGCGATTGCGCGTGGACGATCTTGCCGTTCGGCGGGATCGGATGATCGTCGTCGGCACCGGGCACCAGCGCCATGAAATTGTCGCCGAGCAGGCCGCTCGCGGTGATCATCGCGACCGTGTCGGAAGGTAGCTTGATCGCATTGTCGATGCTCATCCGCACGTTCGCCTGGAAGGTCTTGGGATCGAGCGTCTCCGACAGGATCGTGCCGACCTTGATGCCGCTGATGCGGACATCGCCGCCGGTATGGATGCCTTCGGCATGGTTGAACGTGGCCGTCACCTCATAGCCGCTGACGGTATTGATCTGCGCCGACCGATAGGCGAAGACCAGGAAGACGCCGGCGATAATGAGCACGACGGCGCCCATCACCGTTTCCACGATATTGCGGTTCATCGGTCGAATCGGGTCCTTATCACGGGTAAGTCCTTACGAGGGCGTCCAGGGCTCGTACTCGCCGGCCGCCTTGGCGCGCTTGCCGCCGCGCAGGACCGAGCCGGGCGGGCGATAAGCCAGCGCCGTGCCGGTCAGATTGGGCAGATGCTCCTTCTGCCACGGCCGGCGGGCGGCCGGGTCGATGCTCGGCACCTCGAAGGCGATGTGATGCAGCCAGCCATGCCATTCCGGCGGCACCTTGGACGCCTCCGGCATGCCTTCGTAGATCACCCAGCGCTTCTCGCGGCTTTCACGACCGCCGCCTTTGATCAGCGGGCGCTGGCCCTTCTCGCGGTAATAGCGGTTGCCGAACTGATCGGTCCCGACCAGCTCGCCCTTCCACCAGGTATAGAGCCTCGTGCCCAGTGTCATGCGTGTCACTCGTAGCAAGGAATCGGCGGGACTATGGCACCTCGCCCAGCGAGTGTCGAGGCTTGGGCACGGTGCGTCGGAGTCATAGCAAACCCAGCGCGCGCAACTCCTTCTGCATCTGCACCGGCATCTCGTCCGCTTCGTCGCGATCGTGCGGGCTGCGATCCGCGGGCGCCGAGGCCGGATCGAGATAGCGCCAGCCCTGCATCGGCCGCTGCGCCATCCGCACCGTCTCGACCAGATCAGCCGCGAGCCGGATGAGGCAGAACCGCACGCCCTCGCCATCGACGCCGGGATCGAGCCCGACAATGCCCTGCCGAACCCGGATCTGGCCCTTGATCACCCAATAGAGCGAACCGCCGTCGAGAATCTCCTCGGCACGCTTGGGCATGTTGCGCGTGCGGTGAAACAGGCCCTCGCCGCGCAGGATCCGGTTGGCCTGCCATTGCCGCAGATCCTCGATGCTGTCGCAGCCGACGCACATCTTCAGCAGATGCAGCGCCATCAATGCACCTGCCTGGCCATCACCTGCGCCACCTTGGAGGCGGGCTCGCGGCCGAGCGCCACGGTGATGGCGCGGCCGACGGCGGCGAGCTTCTTCAGATCGACGCCGGTCTCGATGCCCATGCCGTTCAGCATATAGACGACATCCTCGGTCGCGACATTGCCGGCCGCCCCCGGCGCGAACGGGCAGCCGCCGAGCCCGGCCACCGCACTGTCGATCACCGACACGCCGAGCGGCAGGCAGGCGAAGATATTGGCCAGCGCCTGGCCGTAAGTGTCGTGGAAATGCAGCGCCAGCTTCTCGACCGGCACGCGGGTCGCCACCGTCTCGACCATCGCGCGCGCCTGGAGCGGCGTGCCGATGCCGATCGTGTCGCCGAGCGAGATCTCGTAGCAGCCGAGCTTGGACAGGAGGTCCGCGAATTCGGCCACGGCCCCGGGAGAGACCGCTCCCTCATACGGGCAGCCGAGCACACAGGAGATATAGCCGCGCACGCGGATGCCGTGCTCGGCAGCGGCGGCGGCGACCGGCCGGAACCGGTCCAGGCTCTCCTCGATCGTGCAGTTGAGATTGCGCCGGGAGAAGCTCTCGGACGCGGCGCCGAACACGGCGATCTCCTCGACCCCGGCCGCCAGTGCCGCCTCGAACCCCTTGAGGTTGGGCACCAGCACCGGATAGGCGATGCCCGGCAGGCGCCGGAGTCGCGCCAGAAGCGCGCCGGTATCGGCCATCTGCGGGACCCATTTGGGCGAGACGAAGCTGCCCGCCTCGATGGTCTTGAGACCGGTTCCGCCCAGCCCGGCGATCAGCGCCAGCTTGGTCTCGAGCGAAACCGCACCCTGCTCGTTCTGCAACCCGTCTCGCGGACCGACTTCGACGATTCGCACCGATTTCGGTAATGCAGCGATCATATTTATGTCCTATAAGTCGTATTGTTCGGACGCTGTGCCACTATACGGACCAAGTCTCATACGCCGATATTCGGCATGAACGTAAAATTTGATCAGATTCACGTTCTTGGCCGGTTGAATTTCTCACATTGTTAACCAAGGGTGGTCAATGTAGCTGGGTGCCAAAGCGGCCGATGCCTCGGCAAAAGGAAGGCGAAGCATGTTGAGTGAGCGTTATTACGCCGTCGATTGCGGACTGCATGCGCAGCGAACGCTGGTCTGGAATGTGCGTCGGCAATTCGAAGGCTGCGACAATGTCAGCTACGTCGTGCTCGAACGCGCCGACGACCCGACCATCCGCAAGACCCTCGCCGTTTCCGTGCTGGGCGACCGCCGCCGCTACCAGGCCGCCTGAGCCCGTCCTCCTCCGCCGTCACGCGTCATCGCCGTCGGCGGTGAACGCGACCAATTCCGCGCCTTCCTCGACCAGATCGCCCACCCCATAGCGGATTTCCGCCACCGTGCCATCGGCCGGTGCCGCGATCGTATGTTCCATCTTCATCGCCTCCAGCACCAATAGCCCCGCCCCGCGCGCCACCGCCGCACCGGGTGCTACCAGGATCTGGGTAATCCGCCCCGGCATCGGCGCCGTCAGCCGGCCGCCGCCGGCGAGATCGCTCTTCGCCGGTGCCAGCGGGTCGATGAGCCGCAGCCGATAGGCGCCGCCGCCGAAGAATATGGTGAGTTCCGCCCCTAGCCGCACGACCGAGGCGCGGACCTTGACGCCATCGACGAGGACGGCGTCGCCCGCCGCCGCGATCCCGACCGGACCGGCAGGCAGATCGAGCCGATAGCCGCCCTGCCGGCGCGGATGGGCGCGCAGCGTCACCGTCGCCTCGCCCTGCTCGAACGTCAGATCCTGATAGCCCTCGCCATTGAGGCGCCAGGCCGTGCACAGGTTCCAGGGCGACCAGGGATCGCCCGACCGCGCCGCCTCGGCCTCGACCGAAGCCGCTTGATCGCCGAGCACGGCCAGCACCGCCGCCGTCAGCACCGCATCGGGCGCGTCCGGGCGGGGCGCCAGGAGGTCCGCCTCGTGCCGGCTGATGAAGCCGGTATCGAGCGCGCCCTCGGCAAAGGCCGGATGGGCGGCGATGGCGCCGAGGAACTCGATATTGGTCGTGACGCCGACGATCTCGTACGCGGCCAATGCCTGCCGCAGCCGAGCGATGGCGGCGGCGCGGTCGCGGTCCCAGACGATCAGCTTGGCGATCATCGGGTCGTAATGGATCGAGATCGCGTCGCCTTGGCGCACCCCCGTATCGACGCGCACATACGGGCCTTCCACCGGCGCCCGGAGATGATGCAGCGTGCCGATCGAGGGCAGGAAGTTGCGCGCCGGGTCTTCGGCATAGACCCGGACCTCGATCGCATGGCCTGAGATCGCGAGCCGATCCTGCTCGAGCGGCAGCCGCTCGCCCGAGGCCACGCGCAATTGCCACTCGACCAGATCCTGGCCGGTGATCGCCTCGGTCACCGGATGCTCGACCTGGAGGCGGGTATTCATCTCCATGAAGTAGAAGCCGTCGCCCTCGGCGATGAACTCGACCGTGCCGGCGCCGACATAGCCGATCGCGCGCGCCGCGGCCGAGGCGGCCTCGCCCATGAGCCGGCGGCGTTCGGGATCCATCCCCGGCGCCGGCGCCTCCTCGACCACCTTCTGGTGGCGGCGCTGGATCGAGCAGTCGCGCTCGAACAGCGAGACGACATTGCCATGCGTATCGGCGAAGATCTGGATCTCGATATGGCGCGGCCGGGTCAAATATTTCTCGACCAGCACCTGATCGTCGCCGAAGGAGGCCTTGGCCTCGCGCTGGGCCGAGGCCAGGGCGGCGGCGAAATCCGCCGCCCGCTCGACGATGCGCATGCCCTTGCCGCCGCCGCCGGCCGAGGCCTTGATCAGCACCGGATAGCCGATCTCGCCGGCCTTGGCCGCGAGCAGCGCCGGGTCCTGATCGGCCCCGTGATAGCCGGGCACCAGCGGCACCGCACTCTTCGCCATCAGCGCCTTCGCCGCCGATTTCGAGCCCATCGCCCGGATGGCCGAAGGCGGCGGGCCGATGAAGACGATGCCGGCCGCTGCGCAGGCCTCGGCGAAATAGGCGTTCTCGGAGAGGAATCCGTAGCCCGGATGGATCGCCTCGGCGCCCGCGCGCTTGGCCGCCGCGATGATCTTCTCGCCGGCGAGATAGCTGTCGCGCGCCGGCGCCGCGCCGATCGGATAGGCCTCGTCCGCCATCTCGACATGGCGGGCCTCGCGATCGGCCTCGGAATAGACCGCGACGGTGGCGATGCCGAGCCGCCTTGCCGTCTTGATCACGCGGCAGGCGATCTCGCCGCGATTGGCGATCAGGATCTTCGAGAACATCAGCGCCAGCCGGGCTTCCGCTTGGCGAGGAAGGCCTGGACCCCTTCCCTTCCCTCCGCCGAGGCGCGGCGGACCGCGATGCGCCGTCCGGTCTCGTCCAGAAGCGCCTCGTCGACCGGGCGGTTCGCGACCAGGAAGACCAGGTCCTTGGCCTCGGCCTGCGCCTCGGGCGCGCCCTGGAAGATCGCCGCCAGCACGCCGTTGAGCGTCGTCTCCAGCTGGTCGTGCGGCACGAGCTCATGGACGAGCCCGATATCGCGCGCGCGCTCGGCACCGATCACCTCGGCCGTGACGAACCAGCGCCGCGCCTGGCGCGCGCCGATCGCGGCCACGACATAGGGGCTGATCGCCGACGGGATGAGGCCGAGCTTGACCTCGGACAGACAGAAGCTCGCATCCTCCGAGGCAATCACGATGTCGCACGCGGCTGCGAGGCCGACGCCGCCGCCATAGGCCGCGCCCTGGACGAGGCCGATCACCGGCTTGGGCAGCCGGTCGAGCGTGCTGAGCAGCCGGGCCAACACCTTGGCGTCGCGCACATTCTCCTCGTAGGAATAATCGGCCATGCGCCGCATCCAGTCGAGATCGGCACCGGCCGAGAAGCTCTTGCCGGCGCCGCGCAGCACGATGACGCGCACCCTCGGATCGGCGCCATATCCTGCGAGCACCTGGTCGAGCTCGGCGATCAGCTTGTCGTCGAAGGCGTTGTGCAGCCGCGGCCGGTTGAACGTGATCGTGGCCACGCCGCGTGCATCGGTATCGAAGATCAGGGCATCGCTCATCGGAAGCTCGCTCACATGCGGAAGAGGCCGAACCGGGTCGGCTCGATCGGGGCGTTCAAGGCGGCGGAGAGGCCGAGCCCCAGCACCATCCTGGTATCGGCCGGGTCGATCACGCCATCGTCCCACAAGCGCGCGCTGGCGTAATAGGGATGGCCCTGCGTCTCGTATTGGCGGCGGATCGGCGCTTTGAATTCTTCCTCCGCCTCAGCGGTCCAGTCCTGGCCCTGCGCCTCGAAATTGTCGCGCTTGACCGTGGCCAGCACCGAGGCCGCCTGCTCGCCGCCCATGACGCCGATGCGCGCATTGGGCCACATCCACAGGAAACGCGGGCTGTAAGCCCGGCCGCACATGCCGTAATTGCCGGCGCCGAAGCTGCCGCCGATGATGATTGTGAATTTCGGCACGGCCGCCGTCGCTACCGCCGTCACCATCTTGGCGCCATCCTTGGCGATGCCGCCCGCCTCGTATTTGCGCCCGACCATGAAGCCGGTGATATTCTGCAGGAAGACGAGCGGAATGCCGCGCTGCGCGCACAGCTCGATGAAATGCGCGCCCTTCTGGGCGCTCTCCGAGAACAGGATGCCGTTATTGGCGACGATACCGACCGGATAGCCCCAGATATGGGCGAATCCGGTGACCAGCGTCGGCCCGTAGAGCCGCTTGAACTCGTCGAATTCCGAACCGTCGACGAGGCGCGCGATCACCTCGCGCACATCGTAGGGCTTCCTCGTATCGGTCGGGATGAGGCCGTAAAGCTCGTCCGCCGGAAACAGCGGCTCGGCCGGCGCCTTGAGCGCCAGATCCGGCCGCTTCACCCGGTTGAGCGAGCCGACGATCCGGCGCGCGATGCCGAGCGCGTGGGCGTCGCTCTCGGCGTAATGGTCGGTGACGCCGGAGACGCGGCTATGGACATCGGCGCCGCCCAGATCCTCGGCCGACACCACCTCGCCCGTCGCCGCCTTGACCAGCGGCGGCCCGCCCAGGAAGATCGTGCCCTGGCCCTTGACGATGATCGATTCGTCCGACATGGCCGGCACATAGGCGCCGCCGGCCGTGCACGAGCCCATGACGATGGCGATCTGCGGAATGCCGGCCGCCGACATCTGCGCCTGATTATAGAAGATGCGACCGAAATGATCGCGGTCGGGAAAGACCTCGTCCTGGTTCGGCAGATTGGCGCCGCCGGAATCGACCAGATAGAGGCAGGGCAGATGATTCTGCCAGGCGATCTCCTGCGCGCGCAGGTGCTTCTTCACCGTGATCGGATAATAGGTGCCGCCCTTGACCGTGGCGTCGTTGGCGACAATCACGCATTCCCGCCCCATCACCCGGCCGATGCCGGTTACGATGCCGGCGCCCGGAATGGGCTCGCCATAGAGGCCGTGGGCGGCCAACTGCGAGAATTCGAGAAAGGGCGAACCCGGATCGATCAGCACCCGCACCCGGTCGCGCGGCAGCAGCTTGCCGCGCGCCACATGCCGCGCCCGCGCCTTCTCGCCGCCGCCCTGCCGCACCGCCTCGACCGAGGCGCCGAGATCGGCCACGAGCGCCGCCAGCGCCGCCGCATTGGCGCGGAAGGTCTCGGAACGGGGATCGATGGCGGAGGTGAGGATGGTCATGGGCGGGAAGCTGCTGCGGAACGGGGGCGCAGCATGCGCGGGCGGCGGGAGCCGGGGCAAGAGGGAAGTGGACAGGCGATGCAGCAGAGGGCGCTTTGAATGCCGAGTCGATCCGGATCTCCGCGAGGTCGGCTTCGGCCGTCTCCGTCAGGCGGTTCGGGAGCGCGCGGCCAACAGTTTTCTTCCCCGTTCGACGATGCGGGCGGCTTCGAACTCTTAGAGGCGGCCTTGGGCTAGCAGCCTGTCGAAACAGTCGGATCGGGGTCGGCCTTCGGTGCGGATTCCGGGGATGTTTCCCATCCCAGATCCTCCTTGAGGTCATCGAAGCATGTTTGGCACACCCATTCGTAGCTTGCTCCGAGCTTATACTCGTCGCAGGTGGCATAACCCTCATGTTGGATGCCCGGCTCCTCGAACTCGGCGAATTTCGCCCAGCAAGCCGAGCAATGGTCGTGGTCCCAGCTCTCGCTCCAACGCCTATATCGGCGTAACTGAAGCCGGACGCCTTGGAGATGGTTGGCGTTCTCGATCCGCCACTGCTTCGGATTGTCAGGGTTCACGCCGGCACCAATACGTTAGGCGACCGCACCTGATTGCTTGGTCGAGCAGACCTTTGTCGATATCCGCCTTGAGCGCTGCCTGCTCGTCAGCCGATTTCACGGCAATCGCCTCTGCATCACGAGAAAATCGCGAACCGTAACGATCCTGGTTCCCTGAAAGATTTTATGGCCCAGCAGGTCTCGCTTGTCGCCGGTCACGAGAAAATCGGCATGGGCGGCCGCAGCCATCGCCAACAGATAATCATCATGCGGATCGGCACAAACAGCGACGGCAGGCAGGTCTGTGACCAGAACGGCGAGATCGCGCAGCTCGTTGATCAGCCGCCCGGCGAGCGCCGGTATCAAGCGCTCCCGGATTTTCGGATACCGGGTCACTCGCAGCAATTCGTCGAGCTGATCGGCCGATGTCAGCAGGTCGAAGCGGCCTTCTCGCCATAAAACAATGAGATGTGCCGGCAGCGACGTGCCGACCAGCAAGGCACTGATCAGGACATTGGAGTCGACGACCAGCCGCACGCATCACCCGAGTTTGGGATCGGGCGTCAGACGCGTGGCGGCGACCGCTTCGCGGATCTCCGCCTCCAGCAAATTTTCCGGCATGTCGGCGAACTTGCTGCGGGCTTCGGCGATGGTCTGATCCAGCACGCGCCACCTGACCGCTTCCTCGATGAATTTCGAGAGATCGCCCTTCTTCATGCCGCGCTGGGCAAGGAAGCTGCGCACGGCGATGTCGGTCTCCTTGGATACCGAGACCGTCCAGCGGGTCGTTTCGTCGGGCATATTGGATCACCGTATAAGCATCTATCCGCTTATCCGTATAACTGCTTAAGCGCGAAGTAGCAAGGTCGCTGCGGATTGGAGAAGAAAGGCAGCGCCCGTGACCCCCGCCCCCATCCGGCGTATACTCCGTCCCAACACCGGCCGCCGAGGTTCGGTTGGGCCGGATCGGGCGCCTCGCGCCTTGGTCGGCGTCGTGATCGCCCTCACCCTCGTTCAGGGAGGAACGATCATGGCCGTACGAAGCCTAAACCCCGGCATCGCCGAATCGACGCTGCCCCATATCCGCCGCATCGGCATGGCGGATCTTCAGGACGCGATCGCCCGCGGCGTCGATGATTTCCGCACCATGCCGAGCCATGTCGTGTTCCTCAGCCTGATCTATTCGGTGATGGGGCTGGTGCTGGGCAAGCTCGCCTTCGGCTATGAATTGCTGCCGCTGCTGTTCCCGCTGGTCGCGGGCTTCGCGCTCGTCGGTCCCATCGCCGCCCTCGGCCTCTACGAGCTCAGCCGGCGGCGCGAGCAGGGCTTGAGCACGAGCTGGGGCGATGCGTTCGGCGTCTGGCGCTCGCCCTCGATCGGCGGCATCGTGACGCTCGGCATCCTGCTGCTGCTGATCTTCGGCGCCTGGATGGATGCCGCCCAGGCTATCTATGTGCTGAGCTTCGGCACCGCCGAGCCGCCGTCGCTCGACGGCTTCGCCACGCAGGTGCTGACCACCCGCGAGGGCTGGACGCTGATCCTGCTCGGCAATGGCGCGGGCTTTCTCTTCGCGGTCGGCGTGCTGGTGATCAGCGTCGTCTCCTTCCCGATGCTGCTCGACCGGCGTGTCAGCGCCACCGAGGCGATCGCGACCTCGATCCGCGCCGTCGCCGTCAATCCCGGCATGATGGTGATCTGGGGTCTGATCGTCGCGGTTTCGCTCGCCATCGGCTGCCTGCCCTTCTTCGTCGGCCTCGCCATCGTGCTGCCGGTGCTCGGCCACACCACTTGGCACCTCTATCGCAAGATGGTCATTTCGTAGAGCCGCCCTCGGACGATCCGGAGGAGGACGAGACCGAGAGCAGCGAGGCGCGCCAGCGCCGGATCCTCGACGCGATCGAGGATTTCATCGGCCCATCGCCGCGCGGACCCGGACGGATCGATGATTCCTGACCAGGCGCCGAGGCTCGAACGACATCATCGGCCCCTGCGCAAACGCCACCCCCCGCATCTTCGCAGCGGCGGGAAGCCTTACCCTATGCGGCGAGCGTGAGCTTCCGCCGCCGGCCGTCGATGGTGGCGTGGCGGGCGATCGGGTGCCAGCGCTGGCGCATGACCACCGCCAGGATGGCGAGCGGCACGGCGCCGAGCGCCACCAACCAGGGATAGGCGGTGCCGATCTCGAGCCCGCTCTTCAGCGACGGGGGAACCCAGCGCGGCAGCGGCAAGGCGCCGGTGACGACGGCCAGAAGCAGGCCGGGCACGGTGGCGACATAGAGATAGAGGACGAGATGCAGCAGCCGCCCGGCGCGCGCGCTGCGGGCGGTGACGGCGCGCATCACCGTCGCCTCGCCCTCTTCCAGAAGCCGGATGATCCGGTCGAAATCATGGCCGCAGACATGCGCGATCAGCCATATGAGCAGCCCGACCATCAGCGACCAGCCGCTATCGAGCCGGACGAGATCGCGCAGCCCCACCCACAGCGCCATGGCGCCGCCGAGCGCGATGCTGCCGGGCAGCGGCCGGCACAGGATGGCGAGTGCTGCGGCGAGCAGATCCAGGAACAGCAGAATCGGCAGCATGAGCAGCCGCAGCCGCGGCGGCTCCGGCGGCGCTTCATCGGGCGGTTCGCCCGAATCGCTCCAGACGTCCGCCTGATCCTTCCGGAACTCGATCAGCTCACCCATGGAAGCTGCCCCTCCGCAGACAGCTTATACCAAAATTCTCCGGCCGAAACGGCTCAGCAAAGCGTCAATCGCAGAGCGCCCTCTTCCGTACGCTCAACTCTCGCGTCCCGCGCAAGCGGGCCCGATCCGGATTCACCCGTAGCTTTTCTCCAGCGCCGCGCCGATCCGCTCATTCTGCATCTCGGTCGATCCGTCGACGAATCCGGCGATGCGGGCGAGCGCGATATGCCGCCCGATCGGATGCTCCTCGCGCAGCCCCGCCGCCCCCATCGCCTGCAGGCAATCGCCCAGCCGCTGCTGGGCCATGCGCGCCGCGAACTTCTTGGCATGGGCGGCCGGAAGCATGGCGTTCTCGCCGCGCATGATCGTCTCGACCGCCCGCCAGGTCAGCAGCCGCGCCGCCTCGAGGTCGGTCGCGACATCGGCGAGCTGCCAGCGCAGCCCCTGGTGATCGATCAGCCGCCGGCCGAAGCTCTTGCGCTCGGCACCGTAACGAACAGCCGTGCGCAGCGCCTCGGCGACCATGCCGCAGCACATGGCGGCAACATAGGTCCTGGCGCCGTTGATGCTGGCGAGCGCATTGCGGAAACCCTGCCCGGGTGGATAGCGCAGCGCGTCGGCCGGCGCGCGATAGCCTTGGAGCCGGTAGCCGCCGGCGCCGATGGCGTGGCCGCCCATGAGCGCATAGGGCGGCAGCCGCTCGAAGCCGGGCCGGCGCGCATCGACGAGGAATCCGGCGATGCCGTCGCTGCCTTCGGCCAGATCGGTCCTGGCATAGACCATCATCACCTCGGCCGCGGCGGCGTTGGTGATCCAGGCCTTCTCGCCATCGAGCACCCATTCCTCGCCCTCGCGCCGGGCCGTGGTGACGATGGCGGGAAAGTCGCTGCCGGTCTGCGGCTCGGTTAGCGAGGTGCAACCCAGCATCTCGCCCGCGAGCAGCGGTGGCAGATAACGACCGATCTGCTCTTCCGTGCCGAATCGGGCGATCACCCCCGCCATATTCTGAGTGTTGATCAGGCTAAAGGCGAAGCCCATGCAGGAGCGGGCCAGCTCCTCGGCGATGAGGGCCTTGGCGGCGAAGCTCGCCCCCTGCCCGCCCAGCGCCTTCGGCACCTCGATGCCGGTGAGGCCGAGTGCCGCCGCCGCGCGGATGGCGTCGAGCGGCATCTGCCGGCTGTGCTCCCAGCGCGCGGCGTTTGGCGCCACCATGTCGCGGCGGAAGGCGGCCGCGCGGTCGAGGAGCGTTCGTTCGTCCGGGGTCAGCAAGTCGATCGCCGCCATTTGTCAGTCGCCGCCCGGCGTCGGATGGGCGAGCTCGGTCTTCGCCTCCTTGATGTCGTCGACGAGCTGGCGGCGGAACGACCAATCCTGGTCCTTCCAATAGAGGTCGACGATCCGCCAGCGCCCCTTGTCCCAGACCAGATCGAAATCGACCGAATCGGGCTGGTCGGCGCTGACGAAGGAAACGGTGGCCGCGGCACGGTCGGGAGCACCCGGATGCACGGCGACATCGACCTTCTTGATGTCCCAATCCTGACCGTGGGCGAAGATGTCGGTCTCGAGCCCGAGCGGCTCGCCGAGCTTGTCCTCCAGGGCCGAATGCTCCTTGACCAGGGCGGCGAGCGAGGGCTCGTAATTGTCCTGGAACTTCTTGTCGCGCATGAAGTCGGGCGGGGCCGATTCGTCGGCATGAACGCCGATATAGGGCGCGTAGATCGCGCGCAGCAGCTTCTCGGCCGCGGCGGCGTCGGGGCCGGCCGCGTCGGCGCCGGCAGTGGGCAGCAGAGCCAACATTCCGAGCAAGACAGGGCGCAGCAGCACGAGGTTTCTCCCTTCGTCTCAGCCTTACACAAGCGGCACCGGCCTGTCCAAACGAACCCGAGCCCGGTGGCGCGGCTCCATTCTATACCGGCAGTTAACACACCACTCTCTAATGTGCGCCCATGGCGACCACCGATCCTAAATCAGCGCGCCGCCGCGCCCCCCTCGGCATGCTCGGGCAGGCGCCGACACTTCCGGGCCGCTCCGGCGAAGGCTGGATGCTGCCGGCCGGCTGCGCGCTGCTGCTGGCCGCACTGTCGCTGCTCGCCGGCTGGGGCTGGTATCATCTCCCATCGACGCCGGCGGCAGCCTGCATCGCCGCCGCATCCTTCCTCGCCGGCTGCCTCGTCCCGGCTCTGATCCTTCATCGGCGCGACCATCGGCGACAGCGCGACGAGACAGCAATCCTGGCACGGCTGGCCGAAGGCCTGCGCGGCCTCGGCGACCATGTCGGCCTTTACGGGCCAGGCGGCGAGACGCTCCTGGCCGGCACGGGCGAGACGCTGCCGCCCCGGCGCGAGGAGACTGAAGACGGGCGCTGGCTACAGATACACGAGTCGGAAACGGCATCCGGCGATCTCGTCCGCTTCGAGGCCGACATCACCGACCTCAAGCGCACCGAGTTGGTGCTGCGCCACGCGATGGAGCAGGCGGAAAAGGCCGACCGCTCCAAGACCTCGTTCCTCGCCATGATGAGCCACGAGCTCAGGACGCCGCTCAACGCCGTCATCGGCTTCTCCGAGATCATGCGCACCCAGATGCTGGGCCCGATCCCGGTGCGCTACCACGAATATGCCAAGGACATCCACGAGAGCGGGCTGCATCTGCTCGAGGTCATCAACGACATACTCGACATGTCGAAGCTCGAATCGGGCCAGGCGGTGCTGTCGGAGGGGTTGTGCAGCCTGCCGGCGATCGTGGTCCGCTGCGAGCGGCTGGTAACGGAGCGCGCCGAGCAGGAGAATGTCCGCATCGAGACCTGCTTCCCGCCGGACCTCCCCAATGTCTGGGCCGACGAGACCAAGCTGCGCCAGACCATCCTCAACCTCATGTCCAACGCGGTGAAATTCACCCGCTCCGGCGGCAAGGTGACGGTCGCCATCAAGGATCTAGGGCCGGACGAGCATGAGGGCGGTATGATGATCGAGGTCGTCGATACCGGCATCGGCATCGCCCCCGAGGATCTCGCCACGGCGATGGCGCCGTTCCGTCAGCTCGACAACAGGCTCGACCGCCAATATGAGGGCACGGGCCTGGGCCTGCCGCTCGCCAAGGGACTCGCCGAGCTGCATGGCGCCGAGTTCCGGATCACGAGCACGCTCGAGGTCGGCACCATCATCCGCATCCGCCTCCCCGCCGGCCGCCGACGCCCGCCCATGGCGCCAGCCTATCCGGTCAGCATGTAGACTATCTTATTGGTCTGGTGGCTTCCGGTGGTTCCTGGCGATCCACTTGACCCAGAGAAACCCGGTGGCTATAAGCAGAAGAAACCAGAACAAACCAGGACCAGAGATCGGCAGCGACCGCGCGAGGACGGCGAAAACCTTCGCCATTCAGCTTGTCGCCGTCTCGCCCAGATGGCGGGCGATGATCAGGCGCTGGATGTCGCTGGTGCCTTCATAGATCTGGCAGACCCGGACATCACGGTAGATCCGCTCGACCGGGAAATCCCTGAGATAACCGTAGCCGCCCAAGGTCTGGATCGCGCCCGAGCAGACCGCCTCGGCCATCTCGGACGCGAACAGCTTGGCCATCGCCGCTTCCTTGAGGCAGGGCCGGCCGGCATCGCGCAAGGCCGCGGCATGCAGCACCAGATGACGGGCGGCCTCGATCTTGACCGCCATATCGACGAGGCGGAAGGAAACCGCCTGATGCTCGATGATCGGCAGACCGAAGGCGCGGCGCTCACCGGCATAGCGCTCGGCCGCGGCGAAGGCGGCCTTGGCCATGCCGACGGATTGGGCTGCGATGCCGATACGGCCGCCTTCGAGATTGGCGAGGGCGATCCGGTAGCCCTGCCCCTCGTCACCGAGCAGATGCTCGTCACCCAGCTCCAGATCTTCGAGCTGGATCTGCGCGGTGTCGGAGGCGTGCTGGCCGAGCTTCTCTTCGATCCGCACGACCTCGTAGCCGGGGGTATCGGTCGGCACGATGAAGGCGCTGATGCCCTTCTTGCCGGCCTCGACATCGCTGACCGCGAAAATGATGGCGATATCGCCGTTCTTGCCCGAGGTGACGAATTGCTTGGTGCCGTTCAGCACCCATTTGTCGCCGACCCGGCGCGCCCGCGTCCGGATGGCTGCGGCATCGGAGCCCGCCTGCGGCTCGGTCAGGCAGAAGGCGGCGAGCTTCTCGCCCTGCGCCAGCGGCTTCAGGAACCGCTCCTTCTGCGCGTCGGTGCCAAATTTCAGGATCGGCATGCAGCCGACCGAATTATGGACGCTCATGATCGTCGAGACGGCGCCGCAGCCGGCGGCGATCTCCTCGATGGCGAGCGCGTAGGCGACATGATCGACCCCGGCGCCGCCCCATTCCTCCGGCACCAGCATGCCGAGGAATCCGAGCGCGCCCAGCTCGCGCACAGCCTCGCGCGGGAATTCGTGATCGCGATCCCAGGCGGCGGCGAACGGCTCCAGCCGCTCGGCGGCGAAGGCGCGCGCCGTCTCGCGAACGAGAAGCTGCTGCTCGCTCAGGATCATGGCGGGCTCCTACCAGGGCAACTCGGTACCGTCATGATCGAAAAACCGGCCGGTCGCATCGAGCGTCAGCCCGTCGATGACCTTGCGCATGCCGGCGACGCTCTCGGGCGGCTGCAGGTCCGCTCCCGGCCCACCCATATCGGTCGCGACCCAGCCCGGATGCAGCACGACGCAGATGAGCCCGGCACCGCGCCAATCGAGCGCCAGCGAATGCCAGGCGGCGTTGAGCGCCGCCTTGGACGAGCGATAGACATAGAGGCCGCCATTGACATTGGCGCCGATCGAGCCGAGCCGGCTCGAGATCGCCACGACCTTCTTGCCCTGGCCCTTTTCGAGATTGCGCTTGAAGGCGCCGGCCAAGGCCATGGGCGCGATCGCATTGACCGCCAACGTCTCGAGCCAGCTGTCGCGATCGACCATCTCGGGCGTCATGCCGCGCGGGCCCGAGACGCCGGCATTAGCGATGACGAGATCGAGCGGCACGCTCTGCAGCTCGCGCGCCAGCCCGTCCAGCGAGTCCTTCTCGGTCACGTCGAGCCCATGAACGACGACGCTCGATCCCAGCGCCTTGAGGGCGGAGGCTTGGTCGGGCGACCGGCAGGCGGCATGAATCCGCCAGCCCGCCGCCGCATATTGTCGGACGAATTCGAGGCCGAGGCCCCGGTTGGCGCCGGAGATCAGCAGTGTGGGCATGGCTTTCCTTCCACTCACGTCACGTCAGGCCGTTTCCCGGAACAGCTCGCGGCCGATCAGCATGCGCCGGATCTCGCTGGTGCCGGCGCCGATCTCGTAGAGCTTGGCGTCGCGCAGCAGCCTACCGGTCGGATAGTCGCTGGTATAGCCGTTGCCGCCCAGGCATTGGATCGCCTCGAGCGCCATCCAGGTCGCCTTCTCGGCGGCGTAGAGAATTGCGCCGGCGGCGTCCTTGCGCGCGGTCTCGCCCCGGTCGCAGGCCTTGTTGACGGCGTAGACATAGGCCTTGGCGGCGTTCATCACCGTATACATGTCGGCGATCTTGCCCTGCATCAGTTGGAACTCGCCGATCGGCTGGCCGAACTGCTTGCGCTCGTGGATATAGGGCAGCACGACATCCATAGCCGCCTGCATGATGCCGAGCGGACCGCCCGCGAGCACCGAACGCTCGTAGTCCAGGCCGCTCATTAGCACGCGGACGCCTTGATTGAGCGTGCCCAGGATATTATCCGCCGGCACCTCGCATTCCTCGAACACGAGCTCGCAGGTGTTGGAGCCGCGCATGCCGAGCTTGTCGAGCTTCTGCGCGCGCGAGAAGCCTTTGAAGCCCCTTTCGATGATGAAAGCCGTGATGCCCTTGGAACCGGCCGCCGGCTCGGTCTTGGCATAGACCACCAGCGTGTCGGCATCGGGACCGTTGGTGATCCACATCTTGGTGCCGTTCAGCACCCAGCGATCGCCGCGCCGATCGGCCTTGAGCTTCATGCTGACGACATCGGAGCCGGCACCGGGCTCGGACATGGCGAGCGCGCCGACATGCTCGCCCGCGACCAGCTTCGGCAGATAGCGCCGCTTCTGCGCCTCGTTGCCGTTGAGCTTGATCTGGTTGACGCAGAGATTGGAATGGGCGCCATAGGAGAGCCCGACCGATGCCGAGGCGCGGGAGATCTCCTCCATCGCCACGACATGCTCGAGGTAGCCCAGCCCCGACCCGCCATATTCCTCGGGCACGGTGACGCCGAGCACGCCCAGATCCCCCAGCTTGCGCCAGAGATCCATGGGAAACTGGTTGTCGCGATCGATCTCGGCGGCACGGGGGGCGATTTCGTCGGCAGCGAAGGAGCGCACCGAATCGCGCAGCATGTCCGCCGTCTCGCCGAGATCGAAATTCAGCGACGGCAACTGATTGGCCAGCATAGGCGGCGACTCCGATTTTTTCCCTGTGTAGCTCCGATCGACGGCGCTGCACAGGGTCAACCGGCGGTCCTCAGATCGCGGACGACCTAGCGATGATCGACGAAGGCCCCGCAATTGGCCGAATGGAAGATCGCAGGGCCGGTCTGGTTCGTCGGCGCCTTGTCGAAATCATAGCCGGTCACGGTGCAGGAGAACGGATCGGGCTGCGCGCCCTTGATGCGGCTGCCGGTCGGCGCCACGTTCGGATCCGCCTGCGGAACCCCGAGCTGAGGCGTCAGCCTGGCCTGCTGATCCGCCGTCGTCGGTTCGGCAGTACATCCGACCAGCATGCTTCCCAGAGCCAGCAACGGCAGCAACGCAAAACGATGCATTCTCACCTCCATAGGCGGCGTATCCGCTCTCATGCATATAGACGGCCTGGTTCGAGTGTCCAGCCGGACCGCCTCGAACACAAGACGAAATCGCACAACGGATTATTCCTCGGGCTCGCCTCAGGCGACCGCCTCTTCCAGGCGAAGGCTCAGCACGGCGCGCAGCTTGTCCAGCTCGATCGGCTTGGCGAGATGCCCCTGCATGCCGGCGGCGCGGCATTCCGCGATCTCCTCCGGCATGACGTTGGCGGTCAGCGCCATGATCGGCACGGCGCCCCTGCGGCCCGGCAGCCCGCGAATGAGGCGGGTCGCCGCCAGCCCGTCCATCACCGGCATGCGCATATCCATGAGCACGAGATCGAATTCCTCGCGCGCCACCGCGTCGACGGCAGCGGCACCGTTACCGACCATCGCCACCTCGTGGCCCTCTCCGGTCAGCATCGCCTCGATCAGCAGCCGGTTCATCTCGATATCCTCGGCGACGAGGACGCGCAGCCCGAAATCCCGCCCGGCCCGGCGCAATTCAGGCTTCGCCCTGGGCTCGCCCGAACAGGCTTCGTACGGCACCTCGATCCAGAAGATCGAGCCGATATCGGCAGCGCTTTCGACGCCGAGCTCGCCCCCCATCAGCGTGACGATGCGGCGGCTGATCGCGAGGCCGAGGCCGGTGCCGCCGAATTCCCGAGAGATCGAGCCGTCGACTTGACTGAAATCCCGGAACAGCCGGTCGAGCTTGTCGGCCGGAATGCCGATGCCGGTATCTTGCACCGCCAACCTGAGGCGCGGCCGATCGCGGGTGCCGGCGGCCAGCACCATGATGGTGACCCCGCCGCAGCGCGTGAACTTCACGGCGTTGCTGAGCAGGTTGGTCACGACCTGGCGCAACCGATGCCCGTCCAGCTTGATCCAGCGCGGCACGGCCGGATCGAGCTCCAGCGTCAGATGCAGCGCTTTCTCGCTCGCCTGGGCACGAAAGAGCGCGGCACAGCTTTCCAGCAGCGCCTGCGGCTCGACCCGCGTCGCCTCGATCACGATCTCGCCGGCCTCGAGCTTGGAAAAATCGAGAATGTCGTTGATTACCGTCAGGAGGCCGGTGCCGGCTTCCTTCTGCAACAGCACATAGCGGTGCTGCTCCGGCGTGAGCTTGGTATTGAGCAGCACTTCGGCAAAGCCGATGACGCCGTTGAGCGGCGTGCGGATTTCGTGGCTCATCGTGGCGAGGAAGGTCGATTTGGCGGCGCTCGCCGCCTCGGCGGCACTCTTGGCCGCCTTGAGCTCGACCGCCTGCTCCTCGAGCCGACCGAGGAGCTGACCGAGCTGACGGGCATGCCGGCCGGCATCGTCGGCGATGATCAGCCAGACGAAATTGAAGTTGGCGCCGATCCAGAGCACGCCGATGATCAGCAGCACGACGCTGAGCGACGAGCCGGACCAGATCAGGCCGGGAGCGAACAGGCCGCCCAGCACCATCGCGCCGCGCACGGCGGAAACCAGCGCGTAGAAGCCGTGCAGCAATGCCGCGGCGACCAGCGGTTCGCGCAGATCGGCCCGCGCGGCGCCCAGCGCCATGAAAGCGGTCAGCACCTGAACCGGCACGCCGACGGTGGAGACGATGGCCTGATAGGTCGTCTGGCTGGCGCCATGCTGCCAGATGGCGGTGGTCATGAGCGCGCCGAACAGCAGAAAGGCCGCCGCGGCTCGCTTGAACCGCTCGTTCTCGGTCAGCACGGCAAAGCCGGCGAAGGTGCAGAAGACGCTGAGATAATAGACCGGCCCGGTCAGCGCGAAATGCAGCCAGCCCGGCATCTCGTTGCCGAGCTGCGAGCCGATCGCGCCGAACAGACCGGTGAAGTTGGTGCCGGCCCAATAGAACACATAGCGCCGCTCCGACCGGGACCAGGCGAGGAACAGCATGCCGATCGTCAGCAGCAGCGTCAGCGGAGCTGCCGCAAGGAAAAGGGTCTTGTCGTCCATGGGCAGCCTGGCGGCGCTCCTGAGATCAGCGTGTCGCCGGGCACTCTAGCGGGACGGAGGTTAAGACAATCTTCTAAGAAGCCTCGACCCTTACCTTTACCTCAGCCGGTGCTGTCTTGAGCATCATAGACCGCGAGCGCGCTCATATTGACGAGGCCGCGAACGGTGATGGACGGCGTCACGATATGGGCGGGCTTGCGCACGCCCAGCAGCGCCGGGCCGATCGCGAGCCCGTCACCTAGCGACTTCACCATGTTGAATGCGATGTTGGCGGCATCGAGCGTCGGCATGATCAGCAGATTGGCGCTGCCCTTGAGCCGCGAGTTCGGGAAGATGCGCTTGCGGATATCGGGCGAGAAGGCGACATCGGCCTGCATCTCGCCTTCGACCTCGAGATCGGGCGCGCGCTCGGTGACGAGCCGTACCGCCTCGCGCATCTTGGCCGCAGACGCCGCCTCGGAACTGCCGAAATTGGAGTGGGACAGGAGCGCCACCTTGGGCTCCAGCCCGAAGCGCCGCACCGCCGCCGCCGACTGCACGGTCATCTCCGCGATCTGCTCGGCCGTGGGATTCTCGATGACGTAGGGATCGGCCATGAAATAGGTGCCGGTGGGCAGGATCAGCACCGAGAAAGTCGAGGGCGACGCGATGCCGTCCTGCAGCCCCAGCACGTCGACGACATGGCGCAGATGCCGGTCGAAGCTACCGACGGCGCCGCACAGCATGGCGTCCGCCTCGCCGCGTGCGACCATCAACGCGGCGATGACCGTGGTGCGGGTGCGCACGATGTTGCGGGCATGATCGGGCGAGACGCCCTTCCGCTCCAGGAGCTGGTGATAAAGCGTCCAATATTCGTGATAGCGCGGATCGTCCTCGGGATCGACCAGCTCGAAATGCTCGCCGATGCGGATATGCAGGCTCAGCTTCTCGATCCGCCGCTGGACGACATCCTTGCGGCCGATGACGATCGGCTTGGCCAGGCCCTCGTCGATCACGGTCTGGACCGCGCGCAGCACGCGCTCATCCTCGCCTTCGGCATAGGCCAGGCGCTTAGGCTCCTGGCGAGCCCGGTCGAACACCGGCTTCATGACCAGACCGGAGCGGAAGACGAATTGCGACAGGCGCTGGCGATAGGCCGCGAAATCCTCGATCGGGCGAGTCGCCACGCCGGAATCCATCGCGGCCTTGGCCACGGCGGGCGCCAGCGTCGTGATCAGGCGCGGATCGAAGGGCTTGGGGATGATGTAGTCCGGCCCGAACAGCAGCGACTGATCGCCATAGGCGGCGGCGACCACGTCCGACGGCTCGGCCAGCGCCAGGTCGGACAGCGCCTCGACGCAGGCGATCTTCATCGCCTCGTTGATTACCGTGGCGCCGCAATCGAGCGCGCCGCGGAACAGATAGGGGAAGCAGAGGACGTTGTTGACCTGGTTCGGATAGTCCGATCGGCCGGTGGCGATGATCGCATCCGGCCGATGCTGGCGCGCCAGCTCCGGCGAGATCTCGGGCTTGGGATTGGCCAGCGCCATGATGATCGGCGCGTTGGCCATGCGCACCAGCAGCTCGGGCTTCAGCACGTCGGGCGCGGACAGGCCGAGGAAGATGTCGGCACCGTCGATGACGTCGGCCAGCGTCCGGGCGTTGGTGTCCTTGACGTAGCGGTCCTTGCGCGGGTCCATCTCCTCGACCCGGCCCCGATAGGCGACGCCGTAGCGGTCGGTGACCCATGTATTCTCGACCTGGAGCCCCATATCGACGAGCAGATCGAGGCAGGCGAGTGCCGCGGCGCCGGCGCCCGAGGTCACCAGCTTCACATCGGAGAGCTTCTTGCCGCCGATCCGGAGCGCATTGCGGATCGCGGCCGCGACGATGATCGCCGTGCCGTGCTGATCGTCATGCATCACCGGGATCTTCATCCGGGCGCGCAGCTTCTTCTCGATCTCGAAGCATTCCGGCGCCTTGATGTCTTCGAGATTGATGCCGCCGAAGGTCGGCTCCAGCGCCGCGACGACCTCGACGAACTGGTCGGGATCGAGGGCCGCCACCTCGATATCGAAGCAATCGATGCCGGCGAATTTCTTGAACAGGACACCCTTGCCTTCCATCACCGGCTTGGAGGCGAGCGGGCCGATATTGCCGAGGCCCAGCACGGCCGTGCCGTTGGTGACGACGCCGACCAGATTGGCGCGCGAGGTCATGTTGGCGGCTTCCGCCGGGTCGGCGACGATGGCGAGGCAGGCTTCGGCGACACCGGGAGAATAGGCCAGCGCCAGATCGCGCTGGGTGCCGAGCGGCTTGGTCGCGACGACCGCGATCTTTCCGGGGGTCGGGAAGCGGTGATATTCGAGCGCCGCCTCGCGCAGATCATCGGTCAAGGTCCGTCCTCCTGCTCGCAGCTCTCCCGTTCCCGGCCCGCCGATCGGGTCGAGCGTGCCGGTTGGGCCGGTTCTTGTTTTGTCGATGAGTTGGTGCGGTCGAGAAGACTCGAACTTCCACAGGGTTTCCCCCACAGCGACCTCAACGCTGCGCGTCTACCAATTCCGCCACGACCGCACGTCATGAAAGGGTGCCGGCGAGCCGGCCCCCGATTGGTTGGTGGGGAATAGCAAATCGATGATAGTGCCGCAAGGCGTAACTATCGGCGCGATCCCATATAAAGTGCGCATTGTGGAAATGAAGGAGCGAGAAGCGTGGAATGGCGGATGAGCGACGCGCCGGTGAGCTACCCGGACGCGCTCGCCGAAATGGAGGCGCGGGTCGCGGCGATCCATGCCGGCACGGCGTCGGAGCAGGTCTGGCTGCTGGAGCACCCGCCGCTCTTTACGGCCGGAACCAGCGCCAAAGCGGCGGATCTCATCGACCCGATGGGCTTTCCGGTATTTCAGACCGGGCGTGGCGGGCAATTCACCTATCACGGCCCGGGCCAGCGCGTGGGCTATGTGATGCTCAACCTGAAGCGGCATGGCGGCGATGTGCGCCGCTACGTCCATGATCTGGAGGAATGGCTGATCACCACCCTCGCCCATTTCAACGTCAAGGGCGAACGGCGCGAAGGGCGGGTCGGCATCTGGGTCGCCGAGCGCGACGGCAGCGAGAACAAGATCGCCGCCATCGGCGTGCGCGTGCGCCATTGGGTAACGTTCCACGGCGTGTCGCTCAACGTCGATCCCGAGCTCGGCCATTTCGATGGCATCATCCCCTGCGGGATAAGACAGCATGGCGTAACCTCGCTCGCCGCGCAGGGTATCCTGGTCTCCATGCCCGAAGTCGATGCCGCGATGAAGACCGCGTTCGAGCGAGTGTTCGGTTGAATTGGGGGAAGATCCGCACCGCATATTTCATAACTTTAAAGTCGGCTTCACCGACGATCCTGCTACCATAGGTTAGACGCGCCGAATGCCCGCCTGGCAACTTGCGGGGAACGGCGCGCGGCCGCCCCCTTTGTCGATCATCGTTCGGAAAGGCGGACGGAGCCCGGTTAACGCAGGGAGAAACAGATCATGCTGCTCGGCGACGTCGTCAATTTATTCATCGGACTATGCCTGACCTTCGCCTTGTTCGGTCTTTTGGTAAGCGCCGTGGTCGAAGGCCTGGCATCGCTCATGGACTGGCGCTCGAAGACAATGCTGAAGGGGCTCAAAGACATCCTCAATGACCAGCATCTTCAAGGCCTCGCCCGCGACATCCTGGCTCACGGCGCCGTCAATCCCCGTTCGCCGGGTCCGCGAGTAGATATTGCCGCGGCCGGCAGGGCCAAGCGGCCGATCGTACCCTCCTATATTCCCTCGATGCAATTCGCTGGCGCGCTCATCGATGTTCTGCAAAATCCGTCGAGCCGGCCGGGCTCTGAGATCGATCTCGCTTCCGCCATTGCCAGCATGCCGGACGCACAGCTTCGCGGTTGGCTTCAGGGCGTCTATATGCGTACCGCCGGCGACCTGAACGGGTTTCGTGCCGAAGTCGCCGATTGGTTCGACAATGCGATGGATCGGGTGAGCGGCGGGTACAAGCGGCACACGCAGGCCGTATCCGTCATCGTGGCCTTCATCCTCGCCACGATCATGAATGTCGATATTTTCTATCTGGGCAATGCGCTCTGGGCCCATTCGGCGATCATCTCCGTCTCGCCCGAACAGGTGGCGAAGCTGACGACCCCGCAGGACGCCTATGCCATGCTGACCAGCTTTCCGGTCGGCTGGGCCGAGAAGGATCTCGCGGTGATCAGCATCCTCCATCATATTCCGGGCTGGATCGCCGTCGCGGTCGCGGCCCTGTTCGGCGCGCCCTTCTGGTTCGATCTGTTGCAGCGGTTCGTGCAGCTGCGCGGCACCGGCATGGCCCCGTCGGACAAGCCGAAACCCGCCGTCGCCGGAAGCGGCTCGGTCGTGGCGGTGGCCTCCGCAGCCTGAAGCGTCAAGCAGGCGGCCCGCTCCTTCGTCGCGGGCCGCTGGGCCGATCAGTTCCGGAACGAGGGGTCGATCCGGTCGAGCCGGCGCAGCAGGGCCGGCCAGGCGAGCATGCTGCTCGGCGTCTCGCTCACCGCCTTGGCCTGGGCGCGGATGACGCGCAGGATGTCGTCGCCGATGCGCAGCAGCGCCCCGCCCGCCTGCGCCTTGATCTGGATGGCGCAGCTCGATTCGAACGTGTACATCGCGAGAAAGGCGTCGGCGATCGAGGCGCCGCAGGTTAGAAGGCCGTGATTGCGCAGCATCAGGTAATGATGCTGGCCCATATCGGCGACCAGCCTCGTCCGCTCATCCTCGTTGACCGCGATGCCCTCGTAATCGTGATAGGCCAGGTCCGAGAGCACCAGCAGCGATTGCTGCGAGATCGGCAGCAGCCCTTCGGGCTGGGCGGAAACGGCGACGCCGTTCTGAGTATGGGTATGAAGCACGCATTGCGCATCGTCGCGCCCGGCATGGAGCGCGCTGTGGATGACGAAGCCGGCGCGGTTCACCGGATAGCCGTTATCGAGCACGATCCGGCCATCGAGATCGATCTTGACCAGGCTCGAGGCGGTGATCTCGTCGAACATCAGGCCGTAAGGATTGATCAGGAAATGATGCTCGGGCCCCGGCACGCGCGCTGAGATATGGGTGAAGATCAGATCGTCCCAGCGGTAGTTCGCGACCAGCCGGTAGCAGGCGGCGAGATCGACCCGCGTCTGCCATTCCTCGGGAGAAACCAGCCCCCGGACCTCGTTCATCGTCACGCGTGACCCGTCCATCTCGTCGCTCCCATCGATGCTTTTATCTGTCGACCGATGTTCGCACCCGATCGGCCGATCGGCTACTCGAATTCGAGGATCATCTGGTCGACGGCCAGGCTGTCGCGCGCCGCGGCGTGGATCTTCTTAACCGTTCCGTCGCGCTCGGCGCGCAGCACATTCTCCATCTTCATCGCCTCGACCACGGCCAGCTCGTCGCCGGCCTTGACCGCCTGCCCTTCCTCGACCGCCAGCGAGACGAGCAGGCCCGGCATCGGCGACAGCAGGAATTTCGACATGTCGGCAACGGCCTTGACCGGCATGAGCGCCGAGAGCTCGCCGGTCCGGCGCGTGACGACGCGCATCTCGACGGCGGCACCGGCGCGGCTCACCTGCCAGACGATGCCCTTGCGGTCGATCTGCACGGTGATCAGCTCGCCATCGACCTTGCCCGTGAACAGCGTGTCGCCCGGCCGCCAATCGCTTTCCAACTGGCGCGTATGGCCGCCGAGCGTCACATGATCGCCTGCGACATCGACCGTGTACGCCTGACGCGGCAGCGGCCCGACCAGCACGGTCCAGCCCGTGGCCACCGCGACCGGATGACGATGACGGCCGGCGGACGCGTCGCGCCGCGCCAGGCGGGATTGCGCCAAGGCCGCGATCGAGATCAGCAGGTCGAGCGCCTCGCCCGTCTGCTCGGTGCCATGGAAGCCGTCGGGGAACTCGGTCGGGATGAAATCGGTCGAGAGCTTGCCGTCGCGGAAGCGCTGCCGGCCCATGATCGCGGCGAGGAAGCCGATATTGTGGCTGACGCCGCGGATGGCGAAGGCATCGAGGGCGGCGATCATGCGCCGGGTCGCCTCGGGCCGCGTCTCGCCGTAGGTGATGAGCTTCGCGATCATCGGGTCGTAGAACATCGAGATCTCGGCACCTTCGAACACGCCGGTATCGACGCGCACCGCCTCGCCCGAGGGCGGCCGGTAGCGGGTGAGCCGGCCGATCGAGGGCACGAAGTTGCGGAGCGGATCCTCGGCATAGATGCGCGCCTCGATCGCGGCGCCCTTGAGCTTCACATCGGCCTGGGTCAGCGGCAGCTTCTCGCCGGCGGCGACGCGGATCATGAGCTCGACCAGATCGAGCCCGGTCACCGCCTCGGTCACCGGATGCTCGACCTGCAGCCGCGTGTTCATCTCGAGGAAATAGAAATTGCGGTCGCGGTCGACGATGAACTCGACCGTGCCGGCCGAGCGGTACTCGACCGCCTTGGCGAGCGCCACGGCCTGGGCGCCCATGGCCTGCCGCGTCGCCTCGTCGAGAAAGGGCGACGGCGCCTCCTCGATCACCTTCTGGTGCCGGCGCTGAATCGAGCATTCGCGCTCGCCCAGGAAGATGACGTTGCCGTGGCTGTCGCCCAGCACCTGGATCTCGATATGGCGCGGCTCGACGATGTATTTCTCGATGAAGACGCGGTCGTCGCCGAAGGAGGAACGCGCCTCGCTGGTCGCCGAGCGGAAGCCATCGCGCGCCTCGGTGTCGCTGTTGGCGAGCCGCATGCCCTTGCCGCCGCCGCCGGCCGAGGCCTTGATCATGACCGGATAGCCGATCTCGCGGGCGATGCCCACCGCCGCCTCGGCATCGGGGATGACATCCATATGGCCGGGCACGGTCGAGACGCCGGCCTTGGCCGCGAGCTTCTTCGATTCGATCTTGTCGCCCATGGCCGCGATGGCGTGGACATTGGGGCCGATGAAGGTGATGCCGGCCGCCGCCAGCGCCTCGGCGAAAGCCTCGCGCTCCGAAAGGAAGCCGTAGCCCGGATGCACCGCCTCCGCACCGGTCTCGCGACACGCCTCGACGATACGGTCGATGCGCAGATAGCTGTCGGCCGCGGCCGAGCCGCCGATCGCGACCGCCTCGTCCGCCTCGCGGACATGGAGGGCGCCGGCATCGGCCTCGGAATAGACCGCCACCGTCTTGATGCCCATGGCGCGGGCCGTCCGGATAACCCGGCACGCGATCTCGCCCCGGTTGGCGATCAGGATCTTCTTGAACATCTTGGCCTGACCTCAAAGGGGAATGTTGTCGTGCTTCTTGGGCGGGTTCGAGAGCTGCTTGTCACGCAGCATGGCGAGCGAGCGGATCAGCCGCCGCCGGGTCGAGCGCGGCTGGATCACCTCGTCGATATAGCCGCGCGAGGCGGCGACGAAGGGATTGGCGAATTTCTCGCGATATTCCTCCGTCCGCGCCTCGATCTTGGCGGCATCGCCGATATCGCTGCGGAAGATGATCTCGACCGCGCCCTTCGGCCCCATGACGGCGATCTCGGCCGTGGGCCAAGCATAATTCACGTCGCCGCGCAGATGCTTCGAGCTCATCACGTCATAGGCGCCGCCATAAGCCTTGCGCGTGATGACGGTGAGCTTGGGCACCGTCGCCTCGGCATAGGCGTAGAGCAGCTTGGCACCGTGCTTGATGATACCGCCATATTCCTGGGCGGTGCCCGGCAGGAAGCCAGGGACATCGACGAAGGTCACGATCGGGATCTCGAAGCAGTCGCAGAAGCGCACGAAGCGCGCGGCCTTGCGCGAGGAATCGATATCGAGGCAGCCCGCCAGCACCATCGGCTGATTAGCGACGATGCCGACGGTCTGGCCGTCGAGCCGGCCGAAGCCGGTGATGATGTTGCGGGCATAGCTCGGCTGGGTCTCGAAGAACTCGCCCTCGTCGACGACCTTCAGGATCAGCTCTTCCATATCGTAGGGCTTGTTCGGATTGGCCGGCACCAGCGTGTCGAGCGAGGGCTCGATCCGGTCGGCCGGATCGTCGGTCGGCACGATCGGCGCCTTCTCGCGGCTCGATGATGGCAGGAAGCCCATGAAGCGCCGTAATTCCAAGAGCGCCTCGACATCGTCCTCGAAAGCCAGGTCGGCGACGCCGGACTTGGTTGTGTGGGTTATGGCGCCGCCCAGCTCCTCATGCGTGACGCTCTCATGCGTGACCGTCTTCACCACGTCGGGGCCGGTCACGAACATGTAGGAGGAATCCTTCACCATGAAGATGAAGTCGGTCATGGCCGGCGAATAGACCGCACCGCCCGCGCACGGCCCCATGATCAGCGAGATCTGCGGCACCACGCCGGAAGCGAGCACGTTGCGCTGGAACACTTCGGCATAACCGCCGAGAGAAGCCACGCCCTCCTGGATGCGCGCACCGCCCGAATCATTGAGGCCGATGACCGGCGCGCCGACCTTCATCGCCTGATCCATCACCCGGCAGATCTTCTCGGCATGGGCCTCGCTCAGCGAGCCGCCGAACACGGTGAAATCCTGGCTGAAGACGAAGACCAGCCTGCCGTCGATGGTGCCGAAGCCGGTGACGACGCCGTCGCCCGGAATGGTCTGCTCGGCCATGCCGAAATCGCGGCTGCGATGCTCGACGAACATGCCCCATTCCTCGAAGCTGCCCTCGTCGAGCAGGACATCGAGTCGCTCGCGCGCAGTGAGTTTGCCTTTGGCATGATGCGCCTCGATCCGGCGCTCGCCGCCGCCCTGGCGGGCAGCCTCGCGCTTCTCTTCGAGCCGGCGGAAAATCTGCTGCATGGTGGAAGGCCATCCGTTCGGCGGCGCTGCAAAGGGCGCCTAGTCAGGAGCGATGCTCCACAAAGGGCATGAACCTCGGATAACATCAACGCGCACGATGCGCCAGAGCGAGCAGGCGTAGGAGAGGCTCACATAAAGGCCGGCGCGGGCGCGCTTTTTACACGCCTAATCGCTCAACCATATCCTTTTTACGGCCCCTTTTGTGAGCACGAACAAAATCTCTACGTTCTCGTCAGAGAACGAGAGCGTGGGCCTATCCAGCACGACAGATTCGGGCTCGTCGTTTTGGCAGCCCAGATATCCTTTTGCACACGCGGTCCGATATTCCCCCGGAGGTGCCAATTTCAGGGTCAGAGTTCTTGGATCGTGCACAGTATCAAAGAGTTTTAGGGGATCCATTCCATCAGGCCCATAGATGAACGCAACGACGCTGGAATGGTCTCCATCCGTAACAAGCACCGCTCTTTCCATGTGGCCGGCGCCGCTTAGGTCGGCTTCGATATTATTGCCCTTTGAAAGTTGACTCAGATGCCATCCTGATGGGAGCAGATCTTCAGCGCCGGCGGCGAAGGACTGGGAAATCAGTAACAATGCCATTGCAACATTTCGCATCGGAGTCGCCGCCAATCAGTCCAACAGCGCCAACAACCGAGCCGCGGCGTCGAGGTCGCGCCGCTGGCGGTCGAGCCGGGCAGTGAGTTCGGCATCCTCGCCCCAGCGTTCGATCTGGAAGGCCTCGTCGAGGGTCGCCGCGGCGAAGGCGCCGGCGGCGTCAATCTCGCCGTCCCACAGCGCCAGCGCCAGGATGAGCGAGCCGGTGACGGCGGTGAGGTCGGCGACCGGCGTCAGCACCAGCGGCTCGAGGCCGTCGAGCGCGTGGCGCAAGGCCTTGAGGCTGTCGGGCGGCTGGGAAACGGGCAGGATGCCGGCCGTGACACGCAGGGGCGCGTCGAAGCGGAGGGCCGCCCAATCGAGCAAGGGCTGCCACAGCCGGGCCTGGCGATCGATCAGTTCCGGCGGGTGATCGGCGCGATAACAGAGGAGATCGCTCTTGGCGTAGTTGGCCGCCTCTTCCGCCACCGCGGCATGCTTATCCGCGACCAGGTCGAGGGCAGTGCTGACGAGCTTCATGAGCGGCATCGTCGCAGGCCGGATCTCGCCGTCCTGCGCCGCCCACTCCGCAGCCAACGCCTCGGCCGGTGCCAGGTACGGCAGAACCAGCCCGCGCTTGGCCGGCGTGCGCAAGGCCCGTCCGTCGAGGAGGACGCCGAAACCGCCCTCCACCTCGGCGACCGACACCTCCCGGTAGAAGCGCTTCACAGCTCGAGCTCGGCGAAGGGATCGTCCTCCGGCTCGGCATCGAAGCCGAAGAATTTCCAGGTCGGCTCCATATGGGCGGGCAGCGGCGCCGTCACCGTCAGTTCTTTGCCGTTCGGACGCTTCAGCGTGATCGAGCGCGCATGGAGATGGAGCTGCCTCGTGCCTTCGAGCCCCGACAGCATGGATTTTTCGCCGCCATATTTGCCGTCGCCCAGAATCGGCGTGCCGAGCTCGGCGCAATGGACGCGAAGCTGGTGCGTGCGGCCGGTCAGCGGCAGCAGCGCCAGCCACGCCGCCTTCTGCCCGGCACTCTCGACCACCGTGTAGTAGGTGACGGCATCGCGCCCATCCTCGTCGGCCACCACCTTCTCGCGATTGCCGGTCTCGGCCTTGGCGACGGCGAGATCGATGCGGCCCCGGCGCGGCTTCGGCACGCCCACGACCACGGCCCAATAGGTCTTGCGTGCGGTCTTCTCGCGGAAGGCGGCGGCAAGCCAGGTGGCCGCCTTGGCCGAGCGCGCCAGCAGCAGCACGCCGCTCGTATCCTTGTCGAGGCGATGGACCAGGCGCGGCCGCTCAGCCGCGTCGAAGCGCAGCGCATCGAGCATGCCGTCGACATGCTTCGCCGTGTTGGTGCCGCCCTGGACCGCGAGACCGGCCGGCTTGTCGATGGCGATCACGTCGGCATCGCGATAGAGCACCAGCGCCTGGAGCTTGGCGGCGTCGGACTCGCGAACGGGCTTGGGCGGCCTCGGCGCGCGCTCCTCGGGCGTCGCCGCCGCGCGATCGTCGAGCGGTGGCACGCGGACGATCATGCCCTCGGCCAGGCGGTGCGCCGCCTTGACCCGGCCACCATCGACCCGGACCTGGCCCGTGCGCAGCAGCTTTTCCAGCTGGACGTGATGGACACCCGGGAAATGCCGCTTGAACCAGCGATCGAGCCGGAGATCGGCATCGTCGGCCGCGACCGGGATCTGCTGCACACCACTCATTCAGGTTTGTTCCTCTCCCGGCGCAGCCGGTCCCAATAATCCAGGCGCTTCTGAATCTCGCGCTCGAAACCGCGTTCGACCGGGCGATAGAATTGCTCGCGCGCCATACCGTCCGGGAAATAATTCTGCGCCGAGAAACCATCTTCGGCGTCCGGATCGTAGCTGTAGCCCGCGCCGTAGCCCAATTGCTTCATCATCTTGGTCGGCGCATTGAGGATATGCATGGGCGGCATCAGCGAGCCGGTCTGGCGCGCCGACTTGTTGGCCGCCCCCATGGCGCGATAGACGGCAACCGATTTCGGCGCGGTGCCGAGATAGACGACGGCCTGGGCGATCATCAGTTCACCCTCGGGCGAGCCCAGCCGCTCATAGGCGTCCCACGCGGCCAGTGCCTGAACCAGCGCGTTGGGATCGGCCATGCCGATATCCTCGGATGCGAACCGGACCAGCCGGCGCACGACATAGAGCGGATCCTCGCCGCCCGCCAGCATGCGCGCCAGCCAGTAGAGTGCGGCATCGGGATCGGAGCCGCGCAGCGATTTGTGCAGGGCCGAGATCAGATTGTAATGGCTCTCCTGCGCCTTGTCGTAGAGCGGCGCGCGCCGCTGGATCTGCGCCGCCAGCCCGGCCGGATCGAGCGGCTTGGCATCGGCCGGCAAGGCCGCGATCTCCTCGACCATGTTGAGCAGATAGCGGCCATCGCCGTCCGCCATGGCCATCAGCACCTCGCGCGCATCGGCATCGAGCGGCAGGGAACGGCCGAGCTCCGCCTCGGCGCGCGCGATCAGGATCTCGAGCGCCGCCGAATCGAGCCGCTTCAGCACGAAGACCTGGCAGCGCGACAAGAGCGCGCCGTTGAGCTCGAAACTCGGATTCTCGGTCGTGGCGCCGATCAGCACGACGGTGCCGTCCTCGACGTAAGGCAGGAAGCTGTCCTGCTGGGCACGGTTGAAGCGATGGATCTCGTCGATGAACAGCAGCGTGCCCTGCCCGGCCTCGCGCCGGCGTTTGGCCGTCTCGAACACCTTGCGCAGATCGGCGACGCCGGAAAAGACGGCGGACAAGGGCTCGAAGGCGAGATCGGTCTTGTCGGCAAGGAGACGCGCGATCGTCGTCTTGCCGCAGCCGGGCGGCCCCCACAGCACCATGGAGGCGAGCCGATGCTGCGCCACCATGCGGCCGATCGCGGCGGCCGGCGCCAGCAGATGATCTTGGCCGACGACATCCTCGAGGATCGTGGGCCGCAGCCGGTCGGCGAGCGGACGTGGTGCCTGAGCTTCGAACAGCGTCGGCACGGCCCCGCCTCAATCCTTCGAGAGGTGGATAGTGCGCCCGTCGCGCCGCACGGTCAGACGCAGCGGCCCGCCTTTCGCCAGCACGGCCTGCAGTTCGCCGATTACCGCCAGGTCGACGCCATTGGCGACCAGGAGCACATCGCCGGTGACCAGCCCCAGCCGCCCGGCCGGCGAACCTTTGGGCACGTCGAGCACGATGATGCCGCGCGCCACGTCGCATTGCAGCTCGTCGGCGAGCGCCGGCGACAGATTTGCGATCGAGGCTCCCGCCAGCACCGAAGGCGCCTTCAGCGCCGTCACATTGCGCTTCGGCACCTCGGGCGGCGCCATCAGCTTGATCTCGAGCTGCATCGTCTCCCCGGCCCGCCAGATGCCGAGCCGGCCCGTCGTCCCGACCGGAAGGGTCGAGAAGCGGAAGTGAAGAGCGTCCTCGTCATCGACCGGCCTGCCATCGACCGATTGTACCACATCGCCCGGCTTCACACCGGCGTCTGCTGCGGGGCTGTTCTGCATGACATCGTCGACCAGCATGCCCGCCGGCTTGGAGAGGCCAAGGCGGCGGGCGGCACTGGCGCTCACCGTATGGCCGTTGGCGCCGAGCCAGGGGCGCACGATCGCCTGCCCGGTGCCGGAATGGGTGAGCAAGGTGCGCACCAGCGTGGTCGGGATGGCGAAGCCGATGCCGACCGAGCCTCCGCCCTCGGAGAAGAGTGCCGTGTTGATGCCGACGAGCCGGCCGTCGAGACTGACGAGAGCGCCGCCGGAATTGCCCGGGTTGATGGCCGCGTCGGTCTGGATGAAGGTGCGGTAATCGTTGATGCCGGCGACGGTGCGGGCAAGCGCCGAGACGATGCCGCTGGTCACGGTCTGGCCGACGCCGAACGGATTGCCGATGGCGAGCACGATATCGCCGACCTCGAGCTCGTCCGAATCGCGGATCTCGAGATAGGGCAGACTTTCGGCGCCGGCTTCGACATGCAGGATGGCCAGGTCGGTGCGGTCGTCGGAGGTGACGAGATGCGCCTCGAACTCGCGCCGGTCGGTCAGAACCACGGTAATGCCCTCCGCCCCCTCGATGACATGGCGGTTGGTAACGATCGTGCCGTTCGGATCGACAAGGACGCCGGAACCCAGCGATTGTTGCAGCCTGTCGTCCTCGTCGCCGAAATAACGGCGATAGGCCGGGTCGCTGTGCATCACGCCGGCGGCGCCGGACGGCGTGCGGCGCGAGAAAATATTGACGACCGCGGGCGCCGCGCGCCGGACGACCGGTGCGAAGCTCAACTGGATTTGCTGAGGATTGGCGGGAACAGCCTTGGGGTCGGCCGCCCGGCCATCCAGCGGCAGCAGCACGAGGCAAAATAGAAGCAAGAGGGAGGCGCGTGTCATGTCGGGCGCCAATTTAGGGAATGTTCGCGCAATGTACCAGTCTGCGAACGGGGTTCGGCGCCCATGACATTCGATATTGATCAGACTGTTGCGTCTCAGCCGATATGACCGGAAGCGGGCCACCGCCAACCGCCTCGCGGTTGAGTAAAAAATGACCAACCCATTGCGATCATATAGGGTCTGGCCGCCACCGACTCCCTGGCGCGATCTTCACCCTGCGTCCGGTTGCCCAAAACGCAAAAACCGCCGGTGGGACCCGCGAGCCCCAACCGGCGGCTGTAAATGCGAACGGCCTCAGGCGGCCGTTTCGTCTCCCTCGGCACCGGCTGCCGGACCGCTGTCCAGGCCCTTGGCCGCCGGATCGCGATCGACCAGCTCGATCATCGCCATGGCGGCGTTGTCGCCGTAGCGAAAACCGGCCTTGACGATGCGGATGTAGCCGCCCTTGCGCTCGGCGTAACGCTCGGCAATGGTCGAGAACAGCTTCTCGGTAATGGTCGTGTCCTGCAGCACGGCGAGCGCCTGGCGCCGGCAATGCAGGCCGCCGCGCTTGCCCAGCGTGATCAGCTTCTCGACGATCGGCCGCAAATCCTTGGCCTTCGGCAAGGTCGTCGTGATCTGCTCGTGCTTCAACAGAGCGTGGGCCATGTTGTCGAACATGGCCTCACGGTGTGACGAGGTGCGGCTGAACTTACGGCCGCGCATTCCGTGACGCATCAGAAACTCCCTTCACCGCCCCTTGGCGGTGATCAATATGGCTCGTCGAGCCGCTTGGCCAGCTCTTCGATATTCTCCGGCGGCCAATTCGGGATCTCCATGCCGAGATGGAGCCCCATATGGGCCAGGACTTCCTTGATCTCGTTCAGCGACTTGCGCCCGAAATTGGGCGTGCGGAGCATCTCCGCCTCGGTCTTCTGCACCAGATCGCCGATATAGACGATGTTGTCGTTCTTCAAGCAATTCGCCGATCGGACCGACAGCTCCAGCTCGTCGACCTTGCGCAGCAGATTCTTGTTGAACGGCAGTTCGGCCGGGCGGCTCTCCTCGGTCGCGAGCCGCGGCTCGTCGAAATTGATGAAGAGCTGCAGCTGGTCCTGAAGGATGCGTGCCGCGAGCGCCACCGCGTCCTCCGGCGTGACCGCGCCGTTGGTCTCGATCTGCATCGAGAGCTTGTCATAGTCGGTCACCTGGCCGACGCGGGTGTTCTCGACCTTGTACGACACCTTGCGGACCGGGCTGAACAGCGCATCGACGGGGATGAGCCCGATCGGCGCGTCTTCCGGCCGGTTCTGCGTGGCGGCGACATAGCCCTTGCCGCTCTCGACCGTGAACTCCATGACGATCTTGGCGCCCTGATCGAGCGTGCAGATCAGGAGATCGGGATTCATGATCTCGATGTCGTGCCCGGTCTCGATCTGGCCGGCACGCACCTCGCCCGGGCCGGTCGCCCGGAGCCGCATGCGCTTCGGTCCCTCGCCGCCCATGCGCAAACCCATGCCCTTGATGTTGAGCACGATGTCCGTCACGTCTTCGAGCACGCCGGGAATCGAGGAGAACTCATGCAGCACGCCCTCGATCTGCACCGAGGTGACCGCAGCACCCTGCAGCGACGACAGGAGCACCCGCCGCAGCGCATTGCCGAGAGTCACGCTAAAGCCGCGTTCGAGCGGCTCGGCCACGACCGTCGCGAAACGCGACGGATCATCGCCCGGCTCGACCTGCAACTGCTTCGGCTTGATCAACGCTTGCCAGTTTTTCTGAATCACGAGTGGAACCTCATGCCGAACGGTGCCGCCTCCGATATCCTGATATTGGGATATCGGAGGGCGGACTGTTGAAACCCTGGGACCGCCGGCCTCGGGTAAATATCCGGCCGGTTATCCGTCAGACCCGGCGCCGCTTGGGCGGCCGGCAACCATTATGCGGAATCGACGTCACGTCGCGGATCGAGGTGACGGCGAAGCCAACGGCCTGCAGCGCGCGCAGCGCCGACTCGCGGCCCGAGCCGGGGCCTTTGACCTCGATCTCGAGCGTGCGCATGCCATGCTCCATCGCCTTGCGGCCGGCATCCTCGGCCGCGATCTGGGCGGCGTAAGGGGTCGATTTGCGCGAGCCCTTGAAGCCTTGCGCCCCCGAGGACGACCAGGCGATGGTGTTGCCCTGGGCGTCGGTGATCGTGACCACGGTGTTGTTGAACGATGCATTCACATGCGCAACGCCCGAGGTGATGTTCTTACGCTCGCGGCGACGAATACGCGGCGAGTTGGCGACGGCTTTGGCCATGTCGTGTCCTTAAACCTCCAGCCTGTCGGCTCGTTACTTCTTCTTGCCGGCGATCGGGCGAGCCGGGCCCTTGCGGGTCCGCGCATTGGTATGCGTGCGCTGGCCACGGACCGGAAGGCCCTTGCGATGCCGAAGGCCGCGATAGCAGCCGAGGTCCATCAAGCGCTTGATGTTCATCGCGACGACGCGGCGAAGATCGCCCTCGACCGTATAGTCGCGATCGATCAGCTCACGGATCTTGAGCACCTCGTCATCGGTGAGCTCGTGCACGCGGCGCTCGACGGGGATCCCGACCTTATGGCAGATCTGGTCGGCCGTGGTCCGACCGATGCCATGGATATAGGTCAGCCCAATGGCGACGCGCTTTTGATTCGGGATATTGACGCCAGCAATACGCGCCACGTCTGGACTCCTCAAGAAACAGAATAGCGTCGGCCGACCTGGGGCAGATCGACCGAGGCCGCGCAGTATATGAATTTTTGTAACGCGGTCAACCCAAAGGCCGCGTCACATCGTCACAGAGACCCCAATACCCTGTCGATTTGTTGGGTTACGGCGTCGATATCAGCCATGCCGTCGACGCACCGCAAGATGCCCTTGGCTTGGTAGTAGGGCAAAATCGGCATTGTCTGGGCGCGATAAGCCTCGAATCGCTTATGCACCGTCTCGGGCTTGTCGTCATCCCGCCGTACGAATTCCGTCGAGCCGCAAACGTCGCAGACGCCGGGCACCTTGGTCGGGGCGAACTTGTCGTGATAGCCCGCCCCGCATTTGGCGCAGGTGAAGCGGCCGGATATCCGTTCGACCAGCACCGCCTCCTGCACCTTCATCTCGATCACCACATCGAGCTTCCAGCCGAGCTCGGCCAACATATGGTCAAGCGACTCGGCCTGCGGCACGGTGCGAGGAAAGCCGTCCAGGATAAAGCCGTTGCGACAGTCCGGGCGTTGGATTCGGCCGCGAATCATCTCGACGATGATATCGTCCGAAACCAGCTGCCCCGCATCCATCACGGCCTTCGCCTTCACGCCGACGGCACTGCCGGCCTTGATCTCGGCCCGCAGCATATCGCCGGTCGAGAGCTGTACGAGCCCCCGGCTGGCTTCCAGGCGTTTGGCTTGCGTTCCCTTCCCAGCTCCCGGCGGTCCCAGGAGGATTAACTTCATCGATCGCGTCTCCCGCGCAACTTCGACTTCTTGATCAAGCCTTCATATTGGTGCGCCAGGAGATGAGAATGGATTTGCGCCACCGTGTCCATAGTGACGCTCACCACGATGAGCAAACTCGTGCCGCCGAAATAGAACGGCACATTGTAATTCGAGATCAGGAACTCAGGCAGGATGCAGACGGCGCTGAGATAAGCGGCACCGACCACGGTCAGTCGGGTCAGCACTGTATCGAGATAATCGGCCGTATTCTTGCCGGGCCGGATGCCCGGAATGAAGCCGCCATACTTCCGCAGATTGTCCGCGGTCTCGACCGGATTGAAGACCACGGCGGTGTAGAAGAACGAAAAGAAGACGATGAGCCCGACATAGAGCGCCATGTAGAGCGGCTTGCCGTGACCGACATAGCTGGCGATCGTGGCCAGCACGCCCTCGCCGCCATTGGCAGATTGGAAGCTCGCAACGGTCGCCGGCAGGAGCAGCAGCGACGAAGCGAAGATCGGCGGGATCACGCCTGAGGTGTTCATCTTGAGCGGCAGGTGCGAGGCCTCGCCGCCATAGACCTTCGTGCCCATCTGGCGCTTCGGATATTGCACCAGGATGCGTCGCTGCGCGCGCTCCATGAAGACGATGAAGGCGATGACCGCGATCGCCATGAAGAAGAAGAAAATGATCGCCGGGGTCGAGATGGCGCCGGTGCGCCCCAGTTCCAGCAGGCTCGCCAGCGCGTGCGGCAGGTTGGCGACGATGCCGGACATGATGATGAGCGAGATGCCGTTGCCGACGCCGCGCGCCGTGATCTGCTCGCCCAGCCACATCAGGAAGATGGTGCCGCCGACCAGCGTGATCATGGTGACGAGACGGAACGCCAGCCCAGGTTCCAGAACGGCCGCGACCGTCCCCGAATGCACGCTCTCCAGCCCGACCGCGATGCCGTAGGCCTGGACGATCGCCAGCGCCACCGTGCCGAACCTCGTATATTGATTGAGCCGCTTCCGGCCCGACTCGCCCTCTTTCTTCAGCGCTTCCAGCGTCGGCGAGACGGCGGTCAGCAGCTGAACGATGATCGAGGCCGAGATATAGGGCGTGATGTTCAGCGCCAGAATCGTCATGCGCCCGAGCGCGCCGCCCGAGAACATGTCGAAAATGCCGAGGATGCCGCCGGCATTCTGCTGAAAAATCTGCTGCAGCGCAGCCGGATCGATGCCCGGAATCGGGATATAGGTGCCCAGCCGATAAACGAGCAGCGCCCCGAGGGTGAACCAGAGGCGCTGCTTGAGCTCCGTCGCCTTGTTGAAGGCGCCGAAATTGATGTTCGCGGCTAGTTGTTCGGCAGCTGACGCCATTCAAGCATTCCTAATATCGGAAAAAACGGCGTTGGGCGGCTCAGGCAGCCGCCTCTGCCGCCTCGCCACCACGCACCACGACCTTGCCGCCGGCCGCCTCGATCGCGGCGATCGCCGCGGCCGACGCACCGTCGCACTCGACCGTGAGCGCCGCCTTGATCTCGCCCTTGGCCAGGAGCCGGACGCCGTCGCCGAGCTTCGACAGCATGCCGAGTTCGATCAGCCGCTCCGGCGTCACGGTCGCGCCGGCTTCGAGCTTGCCGGCCTCGACCGCCTTCTGCAACCGGCCGACATTGATGACCTGGAACTTCGGCTTGAAGATATTGGTGAAGCCGCGCTTCGGCAGGCGCCGATGCAGCGGCGTCTGGCCGCCTTCGAACCCGTTGATGAACACGCCGGAACGCGCGGTCTGGCCCTTGCCGCCGCGGCCCGACGTCTTGCCCTTGCCAGAGCCGATGCCGCGGCCGAGGCGCTTGTACTTGTAGTTTGCGCCCTTGTTATCGGCGATCTCGTTGAGCTTCATTCTCTCTTCCCCTGGTCCCGCCGCGTGCCGGCAGGACCGTGAAATACTATCTTACTCGCTGGACTCGACGCGCACCAGATGGTGCACCTTGTTCACCATGCCGCGCACGGCAGGGGTGTCCTCGAGCTCGCGCGTCCGGTTGAGCTTGTTGAGGCCGAGGCCCTTCAACGTCGCCTCCTGGTCCTTGCGGCGCCCGATCGGCGAGGCGATCTGCGTCACGACCAGTGTCTTCTTGTCGCTCATACCGCGCCCTCCCGCGCCTCGGCTTCCCGACGGCCGCCGATGAGGTCGGAGACCTTCTTGCCACGGCGGGCTGCGACGGCGCGCGGGTTGGTCGCCCGGCCCAGCGCTTCGAAGGTCGCCCGGATCATGTTGTGCGGATTCGAGGTGCCGACCGACTTCGCGACGATGTCGTGAACGCCCAGCGCTTCGAAGATCGCGCGCATCGGGCCGCCGGCGATGATGCCGGTACCCGGCTTGGCGGCGCGCACGATGACGCGGCCGGCGCCGTAATGGCCTTCCATGTCGTGATGCAGCGTACGGCCTTCGCGCAGCGGCACGCGGACCAGCGCGCGACGCGCGGCCTCGGTCGCCTTGCGGATCGCCTCGGGCACCTCACGGGCCTTGCCCGTGCCGTGTCCGACCCGCCCCTTGCCGTCGCCCACGACCACGATCGCGGCGAAGCCGAAGCGGCGTCCACCCTTCACGACCTTGGCGACGCGGTTGATACCGACCAGCCGTTCGACGAACTCGCTCTCTTCTCCGCGATCACGCGGCGACCGATCGCCATCGGAACCGCGTCCCCGACCGCCGCTGCGGCCTTCGCCCGGTGTACGTGCCATACTCTTGGGCCCTTCGTCAGAAAGTCAGTCCGGCCGCACGGGCCGCGTCGGCCAGGGCCTTGACCCGGCCATGAAAAATATAGCCGCCGCGATCGAACACGACGGTGGTAATGCCCTTCTCGGCGGCGCGCTCGGCGACGAGCTTGCCCACGGCCTCGGCCGCGGCCTTGTCGGAACCGGTCTTCAGCGCTTCCTTGAGCGCCTTGTCCATGCTCGACGCGGCGGCAAGCGTGATGCCTTGGGCATCATCGATCACCTGGGCATAGATATGCTTCGACGACCGGAACACCGAGAGCCGGGGACGGCCACCTGCGACCTGCCTCAGTCGAGTCCGCACCCGCTGCTGCCGGCGCAGAAATAGGTCTTTCGAGTTCAACATCTCTTTAGATCCTTACTTCTTCTTGCCTTCCTTGCGGCGGATAGTCTCGTGGACGTACTTCACGCCCTTGCCCTTATAGGGCTCGGGTCCACGGAACGAACGGAGCTTGGCGGCGACGGCGCCGACGCGCTGCTTGTCGGCCCCCGAAACGGTGATCGCAGTCGGCTTCTCGCAGACGATCGTGACATCCGACGGGATCGGAAACTCGATGTCGTGGCTGAAGCCCAGCTGCAGGTTAAGGACCTTGCCGTTGACCGCGGCACGGTAGCCAACGCCGTTGATCTCGAGACCAACGGAGAAGCCCTTGGAGACGCCGTTCACCACATTGCTGATGAGGGCACGGGTCGTCCCCCACATCATGCGGGCCCGCTTGCCGTCATTGGCAGGCTTGACCACGACATGGCCGTCCTCGACGGCAGCGGTGATCTCGGCCGTGAGCGGCATGCTGAGGGAGCCGAGCTTGCCCTTGGCGGTCAGGATCTGGTCCGCAATGCGGACATCGACGCCGGCCGGCACGGGAACGGGATGTTTACCAACGCGAGACATGGCTCGTTTCCTCAGAAAACACGGCAGAGCACTTCGCCGCCGACATTGGCGGCGCGTGCCTCGCCATCCGACATGACCCCGCGCGGAGTCGACAGAATGGCAATGCCCAGCCCGTTATAGACCTTCGGCAGGTCCGCGATCTTGGAATAGATCCGCCGGCCCGGCTTCGAGACGCGGGAGATCTCCTTGATCACCGGTTCGCCGTCCAGATATTTGAGCTCGATCGTGAATTCCGAGATGCCGGGACGCACATCGACCTTCGAATAGCCGCGGATGTAACCCTCGCGCCGGAGCACTTCGAGCACGTTGGCGCGGACTCGCGAAGCGGGCGACACCACGCTCGAGGAGCGCGCGCGCTGGCCGTTGCGGATCCGGGTCAGCATATCCCCCAAGGGATCGCTCATCGTCATACTGAGACTCCCTTACCAGCTCGACTTGACCATGCCAGGAATCTGGCCGGTCGAAGCGAGTTCGCGCAAGGCGATGCGCGAGAGCTTGAATTTGCGATAGAAGGAGCGCGGGCGCCCGGTCAGCTCGCAGCGGTTGCGGATGCGCGTGCGCGAGCCGTTGCGCGGCATCGCCGCGAGCTTCAGCTGCGCCACGAAGCGCTCTTCGCCGGACACTTGCTTGTCCTCGAGGATCGCCTTGAGCTTGGCGCGCTTGGGGGCATACTGCTCCGTCAGCTTCTGGCGGTGCTTGTTCTTTTCGACCGAACTGGTCTTTGCCATGATCTAAATCCCCGCCGGCTCAGTTGATGAACGGCATCTGGAAGCCCTTGAGCAGGGCCTTGGCCTCGGCGTCGGTCTTGGCCGTCGTGCAGATGACGATATCCATGCCGCGCACCACATCGATCTTGTCGTAATCCACTTCCGGGAAGACGAGCTGCTCCTTGAGGCCGAGCGCATAATTGCCGCGGCCGTCGAAGCTCTTGCCGTTGACGCCGCGGAAGTCGCGGACGCGCGGCAGCGCAATGGTGATCAGCCGGTCCAGAAACTCGTACATGCGATCGGCGCGGAGCGTGACCTTGCAGCCGAGCGGCATGTTCTCGCGCACCTTGAAGGTGGCGATCGAAGTCTTGGCGCGGGTCACGACCGGGCGCTGACCGGCGATCGCGGTCAGATCCTTGACCGCGGCCTCGATCTTCTTGCTGTCCTGCACGGCCTCGCCGACACCCATATTGATGACGATCTTGTCGAGGCGCGGCACTTCCATCGGGTTCTTGTAGCCGAACTCCGAGATCAGGGCCTCGCGGACCTGCGAATTGTAGTGCTCACGAAAACGGGCAACCATCGCTCACCTCACCGGTCGATGACTTCGCCGGACCGCTTGGCAAAGCGGACCTTGCGGTCACCCTCGATCAATTTGAATCCGACGCGGGTCGGCTTCTCGCTCTTCGGGTCGAGATGCGCGACGTTCGAGACGTGGATCGTCGCTTCCTTCTCGATGATTCCGCCCTGGCTGGTCTGCGACGGCCGGGTATGACGCTTCATCATGTTGACGCCCTGGACGATCACACGCCCCTCGGTCGGCAGCACCTTCAGCACTTCACCGGTCCGGCCCTTGTCCGAGCCCGAGATGACGACGACCTTGTCGCCCTTCTTGATCTTGCTCGCCATGGTCAGAGCACCTCCGGGGCCAAGGACACGATCTTCATGAACTTCTTGGCGCGCAGCTCGCGGGTCACCGGCCCGAAGATACGGGTTCCGATCGGCTCGCCCTGCTTGTTGATCAGCACGGCCGCATTGCGGTCGAAGCGGATCGAGCTGCCGTCGATCCGACGGATCTCCTTGGCGGTGCGCACGATCACGGCGCGATGGACGTCGCCCTTCTTCACGCGGCCGCGAGGAATGGCTTCCTTGATGCTGACGACGATGACGTCGCCGACCATCGCGGTCTTGCGCTTCGAGCCACCCAGCACCTTGATGCACTGCACCCGGCGCGCCCCGGAATTGTCGGCCACGTCCAGGTTGGTTTGCATCTGAATCATGGTTTACGCTCCTGCCGTCACCGGCTCGGCTGCCTGTTCGGCGAGCACGACCCAGCACTTGTTCTTCGAGATCGGACGGCATTCCTGAATACGAACGACATCGCCGGTCTTGAAATTGTTCGACTCGTCATGAGCCGCGTACTTCTTCGACCGGACGACGAACTTCTTGTAGACCGGATGCATCACGCGCCGCTCGACACGGACGACGACCGTCTTGTCCTGCTTGTCGCTGACGACCAGCCCTTCCAGTATGCGCTTCGGCATTTTCCTACTCCGCTCCGCCGGCACGCTGGCCCAAAACGGTCTTGATCCGCGCGATGTCCCGGCGGACCTGGCGCACCCGCGCCGTATTCTCGAGCTGGCCGCTCGCCCGCTGAAAGCGCAGATTGAACTGCTCCTTCTTGAGGTCGACCAGGTTGGTCTTCAGCTCGTCTGCGGTCTTCGCCCGCACGTCAGCGCCCTTCATCTCAAGCCTCCTCGCCGACGCGCTGCACGAAGCGCGTGCTGATCGGCAGCTTCGCCGCTGCCAGCTCGAAGGCGATCTTGGCCGTGTCGGCCGGAACGCCGTCGAGCTCGAACATGATCCGGCCCGGCTTGACGCGGCAGATCCAGTATTCCGGCGAACCCTTGCCCGAGCCCATGCGGACTTCGGCCGGCTTCGTGGACACGGGAACATCCGGGAAAATCCGGATCCAGACGCGGCCGACGCGGCGGATATGGCGGCTGATCGCGCGGCGGGCCGCCTCGATCTGACGCGCCGTCACGCGGCCGGGCTCGACCGCCTTCAGGCCGTAGGCGCCGAAATTCAGCGCCGTGCCGCCCTTGGCCAAACCGTGAATGCGTCCCTTGAACGCCTTGCGGTATTTGGTCCGTTTTGGACTAAGCATGGGTCATAGACCTCTAATGAATTCCATCAATTCCGCGGCGTCCGATCGCCCCGGCCGGGACGATCTTGGCGCTCGCGGTCGCCGCGCTGGTCCGGACGGTCGCCGCCGGCCATCTGCTCGGCACGCTTTTCCGAGGCCATCGGGTCGTGCACCAGGATCTCGCCCTTGAACACCCAGACCTTGACGCCGCAAGTGCCGTAGGTGGTCTTGGCCGTACCGGTGCCGTAATCGACGTCCGCGCGCAGCGTGTGCAGCGGCACGCGGCCTTCGCGATACCACTCCATGCGCGCGATCTCGGCGCCGCCGAGACGGCCGGAACAGTTGATCCGGATGCCCTGGGCACCGAGGCGCATGGCCGATTGCACGGCCCGCTTCATCGCGCGCCGGAAGGCGACGCGGCGCTCGAGCTGCTGGGCGATACCCTCGGCGATCAGCTTGGCGTCGAGTTCCGGCTTGCGGATCTCGACGATGTTCAGGCTGACCTCGCTGCCCGTCATCTTGCCGACTTCGAGACGGAGCTTCTCGATGTCCGCGCCCTTCTTGCCGATGACGACGCCGGGACGCGCCGTATGGATCGTCACGCGCGCCTTCTTGGCGGCCCGCTCGATCACCACCTTGCTGATGCCGGCCTGGTTGAGGCGGGTCATCAGATGATGCCGCAGACGGAGATCCTCATGCAGCAGGGTCGCGTAATCGCGGCGCGCGAACCAGCGGCTGTCCCAGGTCCGATTGATGCCGAGCCGCAGCCCGATCGGATTGATCTTTTGGCCCATTACGCAGTCTCCTCGTCCCGCTCGCGGACGACCACCGTCAGATTGCTGAAGAACTTCTCGACCTTGGCCGAACGACCGCGGCCGCGCGTATGGAAGCGCTTCATGACGAGAGCGCGCCCGACCGTCGCCTCCTTCACCACCAGCCGATCGACATCGAGCTGATGGTTGTTCTCGGCATTCGCGATCGCCGACTGCAGCGCCTTCTTCACATCGGCCGCGACGCGGCGATGCGAGAAGGTGAGCTCGGCCAGCGCCGCCTGGGCGGACTTCCCACGAATGAGCTGGGCGACCAGGTTGAGCTTGCGCGGCGCGATGCGGATGGCCTTGACGAAGGCCATCGCCTCGGTCTCGCCGACGCGGCGCTCGGATTGTGGCTTGCTCATCGCGCTCAGCCCCTCTTCGATTTCTTGTCGGCCGCGTGACCGTAGAAGGTACGGGTCGGCGCGAACTCGCCCAGCTTGTGGCCGACCATGTTCTCGGTCACCAGCACGGGGATGAACTTATGGCCGTTATAGACGCCGAAGGTCAGCCCGACGAATTGCGGGAAGATCGTCGAACGGCGCGACCAGGTCTTGATGATTTCATTACGGGTGGACGCACGCGCCTTGTCGGCTTTCTTCAGCAGATAGCCGTCGACGAACGGGCCCTTCCAAACGGAACGTGACACGAGCTTGTCTCCGTTACTTGGCGTTGCGACGACGGACGATAAGACCGTCGGTCGCCTTGTTGTGCCGTGTCTTCTTACCCTTGGTCGGCTTGCCCCAGGGCGTGACCGGATGGCGGCCACCCGAGGTGCGGCCTTCGCCGCCACCATGCGGATGGTCGATCGGGTTCATCGCGACACCGCGCGTGGTCGGGCGGATGCCCAGCCAGCGAGACCGTCCGGCCTTGGCGATGACGATGTTCTGCTGGTCCGGATTGGACACGGCACCGACCGTCGCCATGCATTCGGATCGCACCATGCGAACCTCGCCGGAGGCGAGCTTCAAGAGCGCGTAGCCGGCATCGCGGCCGACGAGTTGCGCATAGGTGCCGCCGGCACGGGCCATCTGGCCGCCCTTGCCCGGCTTCATCTCCACATTATGGATGATGGTGCCGACCGGCATGTTCTTCATGGGCATGGCGTTGCCCGGCTTCACATCGACCTTCTCGCCGGCGATGACGCTGTCGCCCACCTTCAGGCGCTGCGGCGCCAGGATGTAGGCAAGCTCGCCGTCGCTGTAGCGAAGCAAGGCCAGGAAGGCCGTGCGGTTCGGATCATATTCGAGACGCTCGACCGTGCCGGGCATATCGAATTTGCGCCGCTTGAAATCGACGATGCGATAGCGCCGCTTATGACCGCCGCCACGATGGAACATCGTGATCCGGCCGGTATTGTTGCGGCCGCCATGGCTGCGCAGACCTTCGGTCAGCGCCTTGATTGGATCGCCCTTCCACAGCTCGCTGCGGTCGACGATGACCAGCTGCCGCTGTGACGGCGTGGTCGGCTTGTAACTCTTCAGTGCCATGGCGTCAGATTCCCGTGGTCACGTCGATCTTGGAACCCTCGGCGAGGGTCACCATCGCTTTCTTCACATCCTCACGCTTGCCCGGACGACCGCGGAAGCGCTTGGTCTTGCCCAGCACGCGAAGCGTGTTGACGGCCGTGACCTTGACCTTGAACAGGGTCTCGACCGCCACCTTGATCTCGCGCTTGGTCGCGTCGAGCGGCACGCGGAACGTGACCTGATTGTGCTCGGAGGCCATCGTCGCCTTCTCGGTGATCACCGGCGTGCGCACCAGATCGTAGATCCGTTCGGCCGACAGCTTGGGCGTCTCGTTCGGAATGACGCGGAACCTGCTCATTTCAGCCGAGCCTCCAGATGTTCGACGGCGGTCTTGGTCAGGACCAGCGTGTCGCGGCGCAGAATGTCGTAAACATTCGCCCCCTGTTGCGGCAGGACATCGACCTGCGGGATGTTGCGCGCCGCGCGGGCGAAGCCCTCGTCGACCTCGGGACCGTCGATGATCAGCACGCTCGCCCAGCCGAGCTTCGAGAAGCGCTCGACCAGGAGCTTGGTCTTGGGCTGGTCGATCGCCGCCTGGTCGATCACGATCAGCTTGCCTTCGGCCTGCTTGGTCGAGAGCGCCGTCTTGAGCGCCAGCTTGCGGACCTTCTTCTGCAGGTCGAAGGCGTGGCTGCGCACGACCGGCCCGAAGATCACAGCACCACCGCGGAATTGCGGGGAACGCAGGCTGCCCTGACGGGCGCGGCCGGTTCCCTTTTGCTTCCACGGCTTCTTGGTGGTGCCGGAGATATCGCCGATCTGCTTGGTCTTATGCGTGCCGGCACGGCGCTTGGCGAGCTGGTAATTGACCATGCGGGCAAGGATATCCTTGCGCACCGGCAGGCCGAACACCGCTTCGTCGAGCTCGATCGAGCCGACTTCCTGGCTATCCAGGTTGGTGATGGACAGTTTCATCGTCATTCGCCCTTCGGCTCGGCGTCGGTTTCGACCGCGGCCTCGGCCGGCGCACCCTCGGCGGCCTTGATCGCCGCCGGGAACGGCAGGTCCTTGGGCTGCTTGCGCTTGACCGCATCGCGGATCGTCACATAACCGCCCTCGCTGCCGGGGACGGCGCCGCGCACCAGAATGAGACCGCGGACCGGATCGGTCGACACGACCTTGAGATTGAGAGTGGTGACGCGATCGACACCCATATGTCCGGCCATCTTCTTGTTCTTGAAGACCTTGCCGGGATCCTGGCGCTGACCCGTCGAACCATGGCTGCGATGCGATACGGACACGCCGTGGCTCGCGCGCAGGCCGCCGAAATTGTGCCGCTTCATGACGCCGGCGAAGCCCTTGCCGATCGTCGTGCCGGTGACATCGACGAACTGGCCGGCGACGAAATGCTCGGCCGACAACTCGGCGCCCACTTCGACCAGCGCGTCCTCGGACACGCGGAACTCGACCAGCTTGCGCTTCGGCTCGACCTTCGCCTTGGCGAAATGCTCGCGCTGCGCCTTGGTCACGTTCTTGACCTTGGCCTTGCCGACACCGACCTGCAGGGCCGCGTAACCGTCCTTCTCGACGGTCCGAACCGCGACGACCTGGCAATTATCGACCTTCAGCACCGTCACCGGGACATGGCTGCCCTCTTCGGTGAAGACGCGGGTCATGCCCACCTTCTGGGCCAGGAGACCGGTACGCATGATCAGATCTTGATCTCGACATCGACGCCGGCGGCGAGGTCGAGCTTCATCAGCGCGTCCACCGTCTGCGGCGTCGGGTCGACGATGTCCAGCACGCGCTTGTGGGTGCGGATCTCGAACTGCTCGCGCGACTTCTTGTCGATATGCGGCGAGCGGTTGACCGTGAACTTCTCGATCTTGGTCGGCAACGGGATCGGGCCGCGCACGCGCGCGCCGGTCCGCTTGGCCGTGTTCACGATCTCGCTCGTCGACTGGTCGAGCACGCGATGATCATACGCCCGAAGGCGGATGCGGATGCTTTGACTATCCATAACCATTCCACTCAATTGGGAGAGGGAGGCCGGCGCCGGTTGGTGCCGCCTCCATCCCGATCCATCGACTGGCGGCGTTCACTCCCATAGGGGGAGACGGTGCCGCCGGGACCCTTGATTGTTGTTCTTCGCTTACGCGTACTTAACCTTACTTGACGATGGACGAGACGACGCCGGCGCCGACGGTGCGGCCGCCTTCGCGGATCGCGAAGCGCAGGCCCTCATCCATCGCGATCGGCGCGATCAGCTCCACATCCATCGCGACATTGTCGCCCGGCATCACCATCTCGGTGCCTTCCGGCAACGTCACCATCCCGGTCACGTCCGTCGTCCGGAAATAGAATTGCGGA
>DATLIZ010000042.1:0-70790 GCA_035539155.1 Aliidongia sp.
CAGCACATTGGTCTGATAGGTGCCGGGCGCCACGTTGATGCAGTCGCCGCCGGTCCGCGAGGCGCTGTCGGCATGCTGGATCGTCGCCCAAGCGGTGCTCGGGCTGGCGCCGTTGTTGCCGTCGTTGCCGGTCGTCGAGACATAGAAATTGTTCACGCAGCTATAGAAGGGAGCCGCAAACAACGCCGAGCTCGGGCCCGGAACCTGGGCCGTGCTGGGAGAGGCGGGCGGAGAGGCCGGGGGAGAAGCGGGCGGCGAGGCCGGGGGAGAGGCAGGCGGCGAGGCCGGCGGAGAGGCAGGGGGAGATGCCGGCGGAGAGGCGGGAGGCGTGGAGTTGGAGCCCTGCGCGGCCACTGTGAAAGCGGCCGACGTGCCGGCCAGGACTGCCGTCCAGGCCGGATTGAACGCATCGACGTTCAAGGTGTAGGAACCGGGCTTCGAACCGGTAGGAACGGTCCAGGTCGCGGTCTGGGTGATCTTCTGACCCGCGGTGAAATTCGCGAAATCTACGACATTGGTGCTGCTCGTGGCGCCGGGCGCGAGCCAGGAAAATTCCACCGGGTAACCGGAGAGATTCTGGTTGGCGGTGAGGATCGCGGTGAAGGTGACCGTCTGTCCGGGCGTGACCGTGGCCGGGCTCACCGTCACCGAGTTCAGCGCGACCGCCGGTGCTACCGGAGCCGGCGCCGAGACGGCGAAATTGACCGACTTTTGGGCGAGCGAGGCCGTCCAGGCCGGATTGAACGCACCGACCGTCAGCGAATAGGAACCCGGCGTGGCGCCTGCGGGAACAGTCCAGCTCGCGGTCTCGGTGATGTTCTGGCCGGACTTGTAGGTTGCGAAGTCCACGGCATTGGTGCTGCTCGTGGCGCCGGGCGGAGCCCATGAAAACTCGACGGGATAGCCCGAAAGATTCTGGTTGGCCGAGAGAACCGCGGTGAAGGTGACCGTCTGACCGGGGGCCGCCGTAGCGGGGCTCACCGTTACAGACTTCACGCTCACTGTAGGGTTCGCCGCCAATACCGGGTGCGCCATAAGCGACAGCCCAGTTCCAAGGGAGATTGCTGACGCAATCCTAAGTGCTGACAGATTCATAAAATGTCCTCATGACGTAAGTGTGATGCGGGTCGGTGTAATGTTGAGCACCGTAAGTTCAAATAAGTTAAGCGTCTATAAATGGGCGGAGAAAATCCTGAGAATTCTCAGGTAAATCGCAGCGAAGTGACTACTCGCTGTGGCAAAGATGGGTCCAAATTGCTGACAAAGTTGGATCGAACTAGGATTACTTTCCGAGTTCAATTTCTAATCGCGAAATTTGATCGGAATTTTACTGTTCGTGTTGATATAAATCTAGATAATGTGAATTGAATATTTGATTCACATATAGTGATTGGATAACTATCACAATTTTATCTTGCCTTGGAGATATAGCGGTCAGGTTGATCCGGCGTTGGATCGGCCGAAGCTGCAATAGCGCGCCGCCTCAATTAGTAAACAGAATATGAATTCCCGTTTCTATTGATAATATCGAGACTTACGACTGAAGGTCGCGGGCGTGCCGCGCGATCACTCAGCTTTTCGGGATCGATTCCGGTTCGAGGCTCGCGTGTAAAACCGGGTAGTCATTGCGTGTCGATTTTTGGCACGAAGAAGGGCATCGTCTTGCGTTATTCGGGTGCGGTTAGGACGAATCCCGGCCCGAAATGCCCAGATTGTCACACACCAGGATACCGCGACGGAACGACGCACCGCATATGATGGCGGTCGGATGAGGGAGAAATCCTCGCATTTCCCGGGCGAACCCAAGCTACGTCCGCCGAAATGCCGGGAGATCGAGGCCGGTATCGATGGACGCGCCATGACGCGGTCGCGACGCCCGGAATCAAAAATCCGGCGTCGACGGACGATGGCATGGCACCAAAGGCGATTTCGGTACGGGGCGCGTGCTCCCGGAGTCGAAGAGGGCGCTGACCGCATGGAATTAAGTCGTCTTTCCGGCTTGCGACCTGTTCGAAATCCATGCTGTATCAATAATTTCCCGGTAGCTTGGTTCCGTCTCGCCAGTTGAGTCGGTGCGGGGCTTGCGAGGGAATTATCCGGAGTACAGCGATGCGCACGTTCGTATACCGTTTGTTCGCCGTATTGATCCTGGCCTCAACGCTGGCGGCTTGCCGCTCGGATCTGCAGAGTTTGCCGCCGCTCGGATCGGCGGTTCTCGATACCGCCTCCTACAAGCTTGGTCCCGGCGACAAGCTGTCGCTGATCGTGTTCGGGGTGAAGGATCTCTCGGTCGAGGTCGAGGTCGCCGCCGAAGGCACGATCGCGATTCCTCTCGTCGACAACGTGCAGGCCGCCGGCCTGACGGTCAACGAGCTGGCCGAAGCCGTGCGTAAAAAGCTTACGCCCGGCTATGTCCTCGATCCGAAGGTCACCATCCAGATCGTGAGCTACCGGCCCTTCTTCATTCTCGGTGAGGTCAAGACGCCGGGCCATTATCCGTTCATTCCGGGGATGACCGTGACGAACGCGGTGGTTTCGGCCGGGGGCTATACGCCGCGGGCCTATAAGGACGGGTTCACCGTGACCCGGAACGGCTCGAACTATAAGGCCGATCCTTCCAGCAAGCTGCTGCCGGACGATGTCGTGAATGTCGAGGAGCGATATTTCTGACGATGGTAGAGGCGCTGCTGCCTATTACCGCGGCATCAGCGCCCAATAGTCGAGTTCGAGGATGACCGCCGGATCGTAGCCGCCCTCGATCCGGCCGGGAAAACCGGCGCAGGCTCGGTCCTTGGTCGCGATCGTCCGAAGCCGAAGGGCGCCGATATCCTCGTGGCCCGGCAAGGGCGCGCGATCCAGCACCTCCGACCAGGCATAGACCGTGTCGCCGGCGAAGCATGGCGCCACATGCCGGCCGCCATTCAACGCCGCGATCTTGAAGGCGTTGGCGAGGCCGTTGAAGGACAGCGCCCGCGCCAGGCTGATGACATGGCCGCCATAGATGAGGCGCCGGCCGAACCGCCCCTTCGCCTCGGTATGCTGGTTGAAATGCACCTTGGCGGTGTTCTGGTAGAGCCGGGTGGCGAGCTGATGCTCCGCCTCCTCGATGGTCATGCCGTCGACATGGTCGATCCGTTCGCCGATCGCGTAATCTTCCCAGCGATGGGGCGAGCCGGCGGCGGTGAAATCGTAATCCTCGGCAGTGAGATCATCGGAAACCCAGAGATCCTCGGCCGCGAGCGCCTCGGGCAGCGCCGGCACGACCGGCTCCGGGCCCGGCGCGGCCTTGTCGCGCTTGCGCACCATGACCCATCGGCAATAGTCGAGCACCGTCTCGCCCATCTGGTTGCGGCCGATCGAGCGGACATAGACGGTGCCGGTCTCCCGGTTGGAATTCTCCTTGAGGCCGATGATCTCGCTCGTGGCCGAGATAGTGTCGCCGGCATAGGCCGGCTGCTCGAACCGCCCCAGGGCGTAGCCCAGATTGGCGACGGCATTGAGCGAGATGTCCGGCACGGTCTTGCCGAACACCATATGGAACAGCAGCAGATCGTCGAGCGGCGCCTGCTCCAGGCCGAGTGCCATGGCAAAGGGCTCGGCCGAATGGAGCGCGAAGCGCGAGCCGGTCAGCGCGATGTAGAGAGCCGCGTCGCCCTCCGTGATCGTGCGCGGCGTCGCATGCTCGATAACCTGGCCGAGCGCGAAATCCTCGAAGAAATTGCCGGCGACATTCTTGCTCACGACCCGGCCTCCAGCTCGGCGATCCGATCGGCCAGCGCCGTCACCCGCCTGGCATTGGCGACATGGAGATTCTCGACCAGCTTGCCGTCGACGAGCACCACGCCCTTGCCTTCGGCCTGGGCCGCCTCGAACGCGGCGATGAAGCGGCGCGCCTGGTCGAGCTCGGCCTCGGTCGGGCCGAACGCCGCGTTGGCGGCATCGAGCTGCTTCGGATGGATCAGCGTCTTGCCGTCGAAGCCCAGCTCCACGCCCTGGCGGCAGCTTTGGACGAAGCCCACATCGTCGCCGAGATCGAGATAGACGCCGTCGAGGATGGCGAGCCCATGGGCGCGCGCCGCCAGCAGCGACAGGCCGAGCCCGGTGATGAGCGGCAGCCGCTCGCGCGTGTGCCGGGCATGGAGATCGTTGGCGAGGTCCGAGGTGCCCATGATCAGCCCGGCGACGCGCGGACCGGCGCCGGCGATCTCGTCGGCGCGCAGCATGGCGAGCGGCGTTTCCATCATGCACCAGACCGGCAGATCCTCGGGCGCCCCGGCGCGGTCGAGGATGGCGAGCGATTGCCGAACGGTGGCGGCGCTCTCGATCTTGGGCAGCACCACGCCGTGGATGCCGAGCGTGGCCGCCGCCACGAGGTCGTCATGGCCCCAGGGCGTGTCGAGCCCGTTCACCCGCAGCAGCAGCTCGCGCTTGCCGTAGCCGCCTTGCGCCACCGCCTCGGCCACGATGTTTCGCGCCCCCGGCTTGGCGTCCGGTGTCACCGCATCCTCGAGATCGAAGATCAGCGCATCCGCCTTGAGCCCGCGCGCTTTTTCCAGCGCGCGCGGATTGGCGCCGGGCATGTAGAGCATACTGCGACGGGGGCGGGCTTCGGCGGGCATTGGCGTTCCTCGGTCGATGATCTTAGTCTTGGTTCGCCACCATACAGGCGGCGATCGAAGGCGGCGAGAGCGTGATATGGACGGTATTCTGACCATTCAATCCTGGGTGTCCTACGGCCATGTCGGCAATGCCGCCGCCGTCTTCCCGCTGCAAAGGCTGGGCTTCGAGACCTGGGCGGTCAACACGGTGCAATTCTCCAACCATACCGGCTATGAGAGCTGGCGCGGCCGGGTCGGCACCGCCGAGGAGGTGCGGGCGGTGATCGAGGGTATCGGCGAGCGCGGCCTGTTCCCGCGCTGCCCGGCGGTATTGACCGGCTATCTCGGCAGCGAGGATATGGGCGAGGTCGTGCTCGATGCCGTGGCCGCGGTCAAGGCCGCCAACCCGCAGGCGCTCTGGTGCTGCGATCCGGTCATGGGCGATATCGGCGACGGCTTCTATGTCCGCCCCGGCCTGCCCGAATTCTTCCGCGACCGGGCCATTCCGGCGGCCGATATCGCGACGCCCAACCGGTTCGAGCTGGAATTTCTGACCGGCCGCCCTGCTGCGAGCCTCGAGGCGGCGCTGGAGGCCTGCGCTGCGCTTCGCGCCATGGGGCCGAAGATCGTGCTGCTGACCAGCTTCCAGCGGAGGGCGGACCGGATGGGCCTCCTGGCCTCGACCGGCGACGGCGCCTGGCTGGTCGAAACGCCGCTGCTGCCTTTGAGCGTCAGTGGCGCGGGCGATGCGCTGGCGGCGCTCTTTCTCGGGCATCTGCTCCGGAGCGGCGCGGTCGATCGCGCCCTGTCGGAGGCGAGCTCCGCCCTCTTCGGCGTGCTGGACGCAACCGCCCGGTCGGGCGAACGCGAGATCCAGCTCGTCGCGGCGCAGGCTGAGCTGGTGCGGCCGAGCCAGGTCTTTGCGGCGGAGCGGGTCGCTTAGATCAAGAAGCCGGCTCGAACGACCAGTGCTCGTGATGGGAGATCGTCTTGAAGCCGAGCCGCTCATACATCGGGAAGCCGGCCGGCGTTGCGCTCAGGAAGAAGCGCTGCACGCCGCGGGTCCGATAGAGCTCGATGGCGCGGGAGAGCAAGGCCCGGCCGACGCCTTTGCGCTGATGCGCCGGCAGCGTCACCATCGCCGAGATAAGGGCGGTATCGCCGAGCCGCGTCAAGGTGACCGTGCTCATGATCTCGCCGTCTTTCGAACCGATGAAGCACTCGACATCGTCAATGCGGTCGGTCACGCGCAGCAGCAACTCGAGCGGCAGCTCGGTGACGGCGGTGATCACTTCCATGGCACTTCTGAGGAGAACCGCATCCCCAGCCGCTTGAACCTCGACATCGTCCGGGAACGGGAGCGCGGCCGTCGGCCGAAAGACCATCACCGGCATTTTGTCCTGCAGTGTCAGTCCGTGCCGTTCCGCCTCCGGATGCAGCGCCGAGGCGACCGATTCAGCGAATTGGACGGTGGCCGGATAGCCGCGCGTCCTGAGGATGTCCAGGCCGTCGCGCAGAACGCGCGCCGCCTCCTGCTCCGGGCCGATGACGAGCGTGTTGAACGCGGGGTGCCGCTTGTCGACCAGAAACAGCGCCGAATCGTCGCCCAGCTTCACATAGCGATCGGGATCGCCCATTTTTCGTTTCAGGCGTGCTTGGAAGGAAAGCCGGAGGAGTTCTGTCGCTTCATCCATATCCGAAATCCTACCGTCGAAATGCACGAGATGGTTTGGCCCGAAACCCTTATCAGGGATGACGGCCGCGAACGGCTGACATTGTCGTGACGCGCGCGTTATCGGCCGATATCTCCGTTAGGATGGCACGCAGCGACGGGGAGGAAGGCATGGCGGCCAAGCAGCATCATTATCGAGCCACGATCGTCTGGACCGGCAATACCGGCACCGGTACCGCGAGCTATCGCGGCTACGAGCGCGCGCACGAGATCCGGGGCGAGGGCAAGCCCGCCATTCCCGGCTCCTCGGACCCGGCGTTTCGAGGCGATCCCGCGCGCTGGAATCCGGAGGAGCTGTTGGTGGCGTCGCTCTCGGCCTGCCACAAGCTCTGGTATCTGCACCTGGCCTCGGAAAGCGGCATTAACGTGACCGGCTATGTCGATCGGGCGGAGGGCGAGATGGAGGAGACGGCCGATGGCGGCGGCCGCTTCACGCGCGTGACGCTGCGTCCGGAAGTGACCATCGCGGCTGGCGGCGACGCGGCCAGGGCGGCGGCGCTGCATCACGAGGCGCATGCAAAATGCTTCATCGCCAGCTCGGTCAATTTCCCGGTCGAGGCCGAGCCGGTGATCCGGGTCGGTTAGGTTCTTGCCGGCAGGATCCGCGCGCGGCACTCGCCGAAACCGATCGGCACATAGCCGTCGCGCCGGCAGGACGCGCGGAACACCACCTCGTCGCCATCTTCGAGAAAGCGACGCATGAGATCGCCCGCGAGCGCCACCGGCTCGCGCCCGCCGCGAGTCAGCTCCAGCAGGCAGCCGGCACTATCCTTGCTCGGGCCGGAGATCGTCCCGGAGCCGAACAGGTCGCCCGGCTGCAGATTGCAGCCGCCGCTGGCGTGATGCGCCAGAAGCTGCGCCACGGTCCAGTAGAGATATCGGGCATTGCTGCGGCACAGCAGATGCGCCGGCTGGCCGGGCACGGTCAGGGTGACTTCCAGGTCGATATCGAGCGCGCCCTCAGCCTGGTCGGTCTCGTCCAGCAGGTAGTCGAGCGGCGCCGGGTCGCCCTCGGGCCGCGGCGGCTGGGCCGCGCGGAACGGCGCCAGCGCTTCCGGTGTCACGATCCAGGGCGAGATCGAGGTGCTGAAATTCTTGGCCAGGAAGGGGCCGAGCGGCTGCGCCTCCCAGCCCTGGATGTCGCGGGCCGACCAATCGTTCAGCAGGCAGAATCCGGCGATATGCTCGGCCGCCTCCGCGATCGGGATCGGTTCGCCCAGCGCGTTGCCGGGGCCGATCCAGATGCCCAGCTCCAGCTCGTAATCGAGATTGCGCGACGGGCCGAAGCTCGGCACCTCCTCGCGCGCCGGCTTGCGCTGGCCGTTCGGCCGCCGCACCGCCTCGCCCGACACGCGGACGGAGGAGGAGCGGCCGTGATAGCCGACCGGCACATATTTATAGTTCGGCATCAGCGGGCTGTCGGGACGGAACAGGCTGCCGGCGGCGGTCGCGTGATGGATGCCGGCATAGAAATCGGTGTAGTCGCCGATCAGCGCCGGGACATGGAGCCGGCAGGCGGCACTGTCATGCAGCAGCGTTTCGACCCGATGCCGATCCGGGCTTCCGGCCTCTAGGAGCTCGAACAGACGCCGGCGCAGCGCCGTGCGTCCCGCCCGTCCTAGCGCCAGGAAGGCGTTGAGCGTGCTGCCGGCAGCGGCCTCGGCTGCTTCCGCCGCCTTGCCGTGGAAAAGGCCGGCCTCGACCGCGCCGGCGAGATCGAGAATGCGGTCGCCGATCGCGATGCCACCGCGCGGCTCGCCGCCCGCCGGGCTGAACAGGCCGATGGGCAGGTTCTGCAACGGGAAATCGCCGTCATCCGCTCCGGCGACCCAGCTCCGCTTGGCCGGGTCATGGGTGTGGTCGAGCGCGCTCACGCCGTGAAGTTCCGCGGGAAGCCCTGCCAGCAGGCATCGTAATCCCGCTGTAGGGCGGGGGTTTCCAACGCGAATGGCGTGGCCCTCAGCACCTGCCGGGTCTCGAACATGAAGGCCAGCGTATTGTCGATCTTCACCGGCTTCAGCTCCGCCTCGACCGCCTTGGCGTGGCTCGCCACATCCGGCCCGTGGCTCGACATGCAGCTATGCAGGCTGGCGCCGCCGGGCACGAAGCCGCCGGCCTTGGCGTCATAGGCGCCGTGGATCAGGCCCATGAACTCGTTCATGACGTTGCGGTGGAACCAGGGCGGCCGAAACGTGTGCTCGGCCACCATCCAGCGCGGCGGGAAGACGACGAAATCGGCATTAGCCGTGCCGCGCGTGTCGGAGGGCGCGGTCAGCACCGTGAAGATCGACGGGTCGGGATGGTCGAAGCTCACCGTGTTGATCGTGTTGAAGCGGGCGAGGTCGTATTTGTACGGTGCGTAATTGCCGTGCCAGGCGACGACGTCGAGCGGCGAATGATCGAGCGCTGTCACCCACAGCCCGCCCTGGAATTTCTGCACCAGCTCGACCGGCCCGCTCTCGTCGTAGGCGGCCACCGGCGTCAGGAAGTCGCGCGGGTTGGCGAGACCGTTGGCACCGATCGGCCCGAGCTCCGGCAGGCGGAAGAGGGCGCCGTGGTTCTCGCAGACATAGCCGCGCGCCGAACCGTCCGGCAGCTCGACGCGGAAGCGCACGCCGCGCGGGATGACCGCGATCTCGCCCGGCGCCACCTCGAGCCGGCCGAGCTCGGTGACGCAGAGCAGCCTTCCCTGCTGCGGCACGATCAGCAGCTCGCCATCGGCATCGAAGAAAACCCGGTCGCGCATCGGCCGGTTCGCCCGGTAGAGATGGACCGAGATGCCGTCGGTGAGATCGCCGGCCGCGGCCATGGTGGCGAGGCCCATGACGAAATCCGTGGGCTCGTCCGGGATCGGCAGCGGATCCCAGCGCAGCCGGTTGGGCGTCGGCGGCGCCGTCGCCGCCTGCAGCGCGGGTTGGGCGAGCGGCCTATAGGCGCCGTGATCGGCGCTCGGCCGGATGCGATAGAGCCAGGATCGCCGATTCTCGCCGCGGGGGGCCGTGAAGGCCGTGCCCGAAAGCTGCTCGGCATAGAGGCCGTGGGCCACGCGCTGGGGCGAATTCTGCCCGGCGGGCAGGCTGCCCGGCACCGCCTCGGTCGCGAATTCGTTCCCGAAGCCGGAGAGGTAGGAGAGAGCGTTCATGCCTTTCAATGACTCCGATCGGCATGAGCGTCCAGTGGGATCAATCCCGATCGTCGCGCGTGCGCAGCTTCTTGATCGAGGCGCGGTGGTTCTTCTCCTCCAGCCTGCGCCGGACCGAGCCCAGCGTCGGGCGGGTCGGGCGGCGGGACTTCACGGGGGTCGCCGCGGTTCGGATCAGATCGATCAGCCGGTCGAGAGCCGCCTGCCGGTTCCGCTCCTGCGAGCGATATTCCTGAGCGAAGATGACCAGCACGCCTTCCTGGGTCAGGCGCCGTCCGGCGAGGGCGGCCAGCTTGGCGCGGACCGGCTCGGGTAGGGAGGGCGAGTTGCGCACGTCGAAACGCAGCTCGACCGCGGTCGAGAGCTTGTTGACGTTCTGGCCGCCGGGACCGGAGGCGCGCACGAAGCTCTCCACGATCTCCTCCTCGGCGAGGAAAATGTGCGGCGTGACGCGGATCATGATGCCGTTCCGTCCAGATGCGTCCGCAGCGCCGGACATATTGCGCAAGGAATATCATGCCAATCCCTCTCGATCCCGGCAAAACCATCCTTCTGATGGTCGATCGCTGAGATCGTCGCCGCCCTGCGAGGAACAAAGGTGATCAAGCCGAACCGGCCACTCTCCGATTCTTGATCGAGCTTGACGCGGCCGGGCTGGTCAGAATGCTACTCTTGCGATAAATATGTAGCGTCAACTAAATGTGACCGGTGCCCATGTCAAGACGCCTCCTACCGCAGATCCGCTGGATGATCCTGGCGGCGATATTTCTCGGCCTCGGACCTTCGGTCGTGGCCCAGACGAAGGCCACGCTCCAGCACAGGACGGTTCACGCGGGCAGGATGCGGCCGTTTCCGCATCTGAGCGATGCCGATATTGAGATCCGCTCATCCATGAACTGGTCCGGATATACCGCCGATGAAGCGCCGCCCTATACGTCCGTCCAGGGCAGCTGGGTGGTGCCGAACGTCAGCTTCGCCGGTGCCGCGGCGGGCGTGACGCAGGAGGCTTCTTCCAATTGGGTCGGTATCGGCGGCCTGCATGACAACGATCCGGGCCTCATCCAGATCGGTACCGAGCAGGATGCGTTTTCCGATGGGTCGACCGACTATTTCGCTTGGTTCGAAATGCTTCCGGCCATTTCGGTCGTTATAAATCAGCCAATCGCCCCCGGAGACGAGATGACCGCGTCGGTGCAATGTGTCGCGAATTGCACCGCGTCGACCCAAACTTGGCTCCTCGTCCTGGTCGACCAGACGCAAGGCTGGACCTTCACGAAGTCTGTCGACTATGCCTCGCTCCTGGCGTCGGCGGAATGGATCACCGAGGCGCCGACCGAATCAGACGATAAGACCATTTTCCCGCTCGCCGATTTCTCGCAGACAACTTTCAATTCCGTCGCCGTCAACGGATCCAATCCCGATTTCGATTTCGCCAATGACGTCATGGCGATGATCAACCCTGGCGGTCAGGTTTCAACGCCGTCGGTGCCGGCTCCTTCCGGTGCGTTCACCAGCTGCTGGAGCACCGGTTCCAAGCTCGGGCCTTGCTCCTTCTCCGGCGTAGCACCGCTCGTGGCGCCCGGCCTCGTTTCCGCCATGCTGCCTTCGAGCCGGTCGATCACGCTCGGGAGCACGGCCACCGTGTTCGCTACCATCATCAACCCGAATCCCGTTCAGGCAAATGGCTGCACGATCGAGCCGGCGGCCGACCCGTCCACTCAGCTCAACGCCCATTTCCAGATCACCAATCCTAGCAACAACCATGTGACCGGCGCTTTGGACGTGCCGGCATCGATCGCGGCAAACGACGGCACGCAGAGCTTCCTGGTGGCGATGACTCCGGCGGCGGCGGTCGATGCGGCCACGCTCGATTTCGTCTATTCCTGCCAGGGCATGATGCCAGCGACGATCTTCACCGGGATCAATTCGCTCGCCTTCTCCGATTCCGCGACGCCGACGCCGGACGTGATCGCCCTCATTGCCACGGCGGCCAATGACGGAACCGTCCATATCGCCGGCAGCGCGGGCGTCGGAGCCTTCGCCTTGGCCACAGAGAATCTCGGCTCGGCCGGACCGCTGACGCTCAGCGTCAACGACGCTGGCGCCGGCCTGCCGCTCACTGTTGCCGTGTGCCAGACCGGCACCGCCTCGCAATGTCTTGCGCCTCCAGCTTCGAGCCTCACGCTCAATATTGCGAACGAGGCCACTCCGACCTTCTCCGTCTTCGTCACCGCCGAGGGCGATATTCCGTTCTCGCCGGAGGCCAGCCGCCTGTTCGCGCAATTCACCGACAGCAACGGCATCGTGCGCGGCTCCTCCAGCGTCGCGGTGACGACGCACTGACCGCGATGACTTCAAGCCGAATCGACCACCGCCGAAGGTTCGCGTCCGCTACAGCGGTAACGCGATCCTTCTGTGCCGACATCGCGCTGTAGTTCAGTCCGCTCAAATCTTCGCGACCGATGGGGCCCGGCATTCGCCGGCCCCGGCATCGAACCGCGAGGATGATCGAATGGCAGGCTCTACCCCGCACGCACCTGTGGCCCGGCGCATCGATACGGGGCAACTTGAAAGCTTCGACGTGCTCGGCGCCAAGATCGAATTCATGACGGTGCCGGGGCTCGGAGAGCCGGACGATTTCCCCTGCGTCATGCACGGCGTGCTGGCGCCGGGCATCGTCGTCCCGCTGCATAGCCACGCCGATCCGGAAACCTTTATCCTGCGGTCCGGCAGTCTCGAAGGGCTCTCGCTGGCGGGGGCGGAGGCGCGCTGGCTTCGTCTCGCCCCCGGCGATGTCTTCCATGTCCCCAGCCATGCCAAGCATGCTTTCCGCAATTTCTCGGACGAGCCGGCGCTGATTACCGTCGTCTCGACCAATCGCATCGGCCGTTTCTTCCGCGAGATCGGCCGGCCGATGCCGGCCGATGCGCGACCGCTCTTTCCGCCCGCGCCGGAGACGAGCGCGGCGTTTCTCCGGTCGGTCGAGAAATACGGCTATTGGAACGCCTCGCCGGCGGAGAATGCGGCTGTCGGCCTCGTATTGGGGCCGATGGAATAGAACCGGCCCTTCCGCCGTCTTCAGCAAGGGCCGTCCAAGGCCCGTCCATTCCAACTGCGGTCGGCGCGCTGTGCCGGCCGATAGCGGTGTTGATCAGTGCTCCATCGGTTCGTGCCGAAACCGCAACCAGCCGATTCGGCGATCGCTTCCGGCGATAGCTTTGCCGCCCAGCTGCTGGCGCAGCTGCCGCGACTGCGCCGCTATGCCATAGCCCTGGCGGGCGATCGCGCCATGGCCGACGATCTGGTGCAGGACAGTATCGAGCGCGCCTTGCGCAACCGGGAAACCCTCAAGGATTCTCAGCGGCTGTTCGGCTGGCTCCGGACCATCCTGCACAATCTCCATATCGACGGGCTCCGCCAGCGGCGCGGGCACGGCGTCACCGTCGATATCGATGACGCGCTCGAGACGCTAGAGCTCACCGTGCCGCCCGGCGAGCGGACGGATGCACTGGATTTCATCAAGGCGCTCGATACGCTCAGCCCCGATCACCGGCAGATTCTACTCTTGATAGGCCTTGAAGGGCTGAGTTATCGAGAAATTGCGGAGGAGTTGATGGTGCCGGTCGGAACCGTCATGTCGCGTCTGGCTCGCGCGCGGGACCATCTGCGCGCAGCACTCGAACGGGCCGAGGCGCAAGAGCGGCCCGATGCCGGAAAGGCTGGCAGGCCATGAGCGAAAACCAGATTCCCGAAGCCGATCTGCACGCCTTCATCGATGGCGAACTCGATGCCGCGCGGGCCGATATCGTTGCGGCCCGAATCGCCGCCGATGCGGCATTGGCGGCGCGTGTCGAGCATTATCGTGCCGATCAGGCGCGGCTGGCGGCACTATTCGGGCCGCTGATCGATCGACCGGTGCCGCCCGCGCTCGTGCGGGCGGTCGAGGGCAGGCCCGTCCGGCCGGCGCCGCGGCACCGCTGGCTGTGGGGCGTTCCGGCCCTGGCCGCGGGCCTGGTCTGCGCCTGGCTGGCAACGTCGCTGTGGCTCGGCGGCGAAGAAATGCCGGTCGCCGAAGCGCTGGCCGCCCGCAGCGGGGCGCTCGCGGCGGCGAAGCAATATGATGCGGAGGCGGCGGGGGACGAGGCGGCGCGCGACCGGCTGCTGCAGGAGGCGCTGGCCCAGCCGGTCAAGCTGCCCGATCTCGGCAAGGCCGGCTTCGCCCTGGCCGGCGTCGATCTCTATAACGACGCCGGGCATCGTGCCTCGGTCCAGCTGCGCTATCACGACAAGGCGGGCCGGCTCTTCACCGTCTATCTGAGCCGCCCGAGCGGCCCCGACCGGTTCGAGCTGCTGGAGCGCGGCGCCAAGCGCATTTGCGTCTGGGAGAATGAGGAGCTGGGCGCGGTCATGGTCGGTGAGATGCCGTCGCAGGAGATGCTGCGCGTGGCGAGCCTGACCTATGCCGATCTGAACTTCTGACCGGATGGGCGGCACCGCGGGGCTTCCGGGAAAGACGCCCTCAGCGCTCGCCCGTCGCGGCCAGCGTCTCCGGCGAGAAATCGCTGGGCGGATGCGGCGCCGTCTGCCGGAACTGCGTCTTCTCGTCGTTGAAGGTGAAGGCCAGGACGTAGCCGCCGCCGAGCAGATCGTAGATGAACTGGCTGCCCAGGACGACCGCCGGCAGATCCGGCACCAGATACATCGTGCCGTGGCTGAATTTCCACAGATGGCCGTCGGCGTCCCAGCAATCGCTGTAGACGGCGAACCAGCTATCCTCGTCGATATAGAGCCGGCGATGCGAGACGGTGTCGCGTTCGCCGGGAAGCAGCGTGCCGTCGACGACCCAGACGCGATGCAGCTCGTAACGCAGCGTGTCCGGATTGGCATGGTGCGGGCCGGCGGCCTGGGCGATCGGCAGACCGTGGAAGCGGTTGTTGTTGTAGGGGACATACATCTCGCGCTTGCCGACCAGCTTGAAATCATAGCGGTCGGGGCTGCCGCTGAAGATGTAGTAATCGTCGAAGCTCTCGACCCCGGCGCCATCCGGCGTCGGCGTGTCGTAGGAGAGCGTCGGCGATTTGCGCACCCGCCGCTCGCGCGGCAGATATTGCCAGGCCTGGAGATGGTCGCGGGCGATGTCGCTCGGCTGCCAGGACAGGTAGGCACGGCCGGCGAGCGAGGCCGGCGCCGCGCTCACCTCGCGGCGCTGAAAGAAGTACGGGCCGAATCCGGCGGCGGTGGCGTCCGGGTAATAGTACGGGAAATCGACGATCTCGCTATATTCGTTGGTCAGGTCGAGCGACCCGTCCGACGACATGAAATAGTTCCGGATCTCGTCCTCGCGGGCCGGTCCCCAGAAGGCGAGCAGATGATTCCACACCACCTGGTAGCCGTCGGTTGGAATCGGGAAGGGGATGCCGCCGGCGGCGCCAACGACACCGTAGCGGATACCTTCGGGGGCGGCATGGGCGCGGCTCGCATTGGCGGCGATCGCGTCATAGACGCGCTGCGGGGCGGCGGCGCTGCGCCGGGTCGGATAGATATCCATCCGATAGTCCGGGAATTTCTCGAAAAGCGCCCGCTGTCCTTCGGGCAGCTTGTCGGCATATTGGCGATAGTTCGCCGCTGTGATCGAGAACAGCTTTTGGTCGGCGGCGAACGGGTCGGGCCGCGGCTGGCCCTGGACATAGCCGTCGGGAGCGGTGACATAGCCGCCGGTCCAGGCCGGAATGCTGCCATCGGCATTGCCGGCCCGCTCGGCGCCGAGCGGCGTCAAGGGACCGCCGAGCCTCTGGGCCGCATCCTCCGGCGCCGCCTCGGCCGAAAGCATTATCGGAATGGACATGCCGGCCAGCATCGCGATAACCGAAGATCTGCGCATCGAGGTTCCTGGAGGGCGGGAGTGATACCGGCGTGACGGTCAATCTGGGGCCCGGCAAATCATTGTTCAAGCGGCTCGGGCCCCCCAGCCTCACCCTTGCCTTGTGCGGCGGGGCGCTGGCGGGACAGATCGACAACGGCCTCGGGCTCGAGATCGATTGGGACAACACGATCCGTTTCGGTGCCGCTCAGGATGTCGTCGGCCAAAGCTCGCCGCATGGCCGCCGCTGCGATCTCCAAGCGAGCGGCCCGGCGCTGCTGTCGACGCAGGATTGCCAGCAACCCTACGGCGCTACCGCCCGCCGCTTCGATTGGTGGACCGAGCTCGATATCGGCGCCGGCGATTTCGGCCTGCATGCCACGGTGGATAGCTGGTACGACTGGCAATACGACAAGCAGACCAGCGACAATCTGCCGGTGGTGTTGGCGCCTGATCTCGCCGGGCGCAGGCTCATCGTCCTTCATTCGCCGCAGACCGGCGACGGCGCCGTCGATCTGCGCGATCTCTTCTTCTACGGCAAGGCGATGATCGCCGATGACGAGCCGGTGTCGTTCCGGCTCGGTCGGCACGCGCTGCTCTGGGGCGAGAGCCTGTTCTTCACCGAGAACGGCATCGCCGCGGGTCAGGTCCCGGTCGATTCATATCTTTACCAGGCGGTCGCCTCCTATCAGTCGAGCGATGCCTTCCTGCCGGTGAACCAGATCTCGGCCTCGTGGCAGCCGGCCAACGGCCTCGCCGTCGATCTCTACTACCAGTTCGAATGGCGGCGCAGTCAGATCAGCCCCTACAACGCCTATGCCAGCGATGCCGACGTCATCGGTGCCGACAATCTCCGGCTGATCGGCCTCGACCTGCCGGGCCTCGGGCCGACGCTGTTTTCCCGCGCGCGCGACCAGACGCCGGGCTCGACCGATCAGTTCGGGGCGGCGCTCAAGCTGCAGCGCGGCGACATCGACTACGGCCTTTACGGGTTGAGCTTCAATACCAAGAGCCCGATCGCCTATCTGCGCGCCCCGGCCGCGGCCGGCGGCCTCGGCTCCTATACGCTCACATATCCCAAGGGCATCGGCCTCATCGGCGCCAGCATGTCGGGGCCGCTCGGGCCGGCGACCATCGGCGGCGAAGTGTCAGGGCGCTGGAACATGCCGCTGGTCACCGGCGGCGTCCTGGTGCCGCCCGGCGCGCAAGCCGACAACAACGATCATCCGCTCTATCCGGTCGGCGATACGGTGCATGCCCAGCTCTCCTGGAACTATCCGGTGCCGCCCTTCTCCTTCCTGCCCGGCGGTGCGAGCTGGACGGCCGAGATCGCCGCGAACGACCGCGTCGCCGTCACCGCCAACGAAGGCGCGCTGGCACCCGGCAGGACGCGCTTCGCCGCCGGCTTCCGAACCGTCTTCGAGCCGCAATTCTTCCAGGTGTTGCCGCGCCTCGACCTCACCCTGCCGATTGGGTTCGGTTTCAATTTCCTCGGCGTCTCCTCGGTCGATTCGACCATGAATCGCGGCACCGGCGATGTCAGCCTCGGCATCGCCGCGACGTTCGATCAGGTGTGGCGCGCGGAATTCGACATCACGCATTATTTCGGGCATTCCAAGAACGCCGTCGTGCCGCTCGACGCGAGTGCGGCCGGGCCGTTGCTTCAGCAATTCGATTTCGTGGCGCTCAGTCTCGAACGGAGCTTCTGAGGGACGGATGACGACAGGTACGGAGGGTAAATGATCAGATTTCGCGTGGGCCTCGTCGCGCTTCTCATGCTCGCCGGCTGCGGCGGCGAGCCGTCGTCCCTGGATCAGGGCCGGCAATCGGCGGCGCCGACCATAGACTGGAAGGCGGCCGAGGCGATCACGGTGCGGATGAGCGACTTCGCCTTCGAGCCGGAAAATCTGTCACTGCGTGCCGGCCGGTCGGTGCGCCTGCTGCTCGTCAACGAATCCGGCAGCGAGCATAATTTCTCGGCGCCGGAACTGTTCGCCGGATCGAGCTTCGGACCGGCGAGTGCCGCGATCGACGATGGCGGCGTCACGGTCGCGGCACATCAGACGGCGGAGGTTGATCTGGTGCCGGCCAAGCCCGGCGACTATCCGCTCGAATGCACCGAGCTGCTGCATTCCATGTTCGGCATGACCGGTTCGATCGAGGTGACGGCGCGATAGGGCCTGATGACAAGACAGCGATTCAGACTTTAGGCCGATTCGACCTAAAGTCATCGCGGTCTAACGCTTCATCCCCGGCACCCATTTGCGCGTGCGGGGCTTGTCGGTGCTGGGCTTGCTCACCGGCCGGGCGGCGAAGGCGTCGACGAAGGTTTCGAGACGGCGGCGCATCTCGGCCCGCTGCTCGGCATTCATCTGTTTCAACGTCAGGTTGGACAAATCGGCCTGGCGCAGATCCTCTGCCATGGCGATCCTCGAAATTGCTCCACTGCGGGCAGGGTAGCAGCGCGGAATTTAATAAAAAGTATATCGGGGGCTCGGGCGCATTCCCTAGGCATCGAGACCCGCCGATATGTCGTCCTCGACGATGCGGACGAGTTCGTCGAGCGGCAGGTCATTGTCATCCTTTCCAAATGGATCTTCCAGTTGGTCCCCGATCGCGTCGAGGCCGAAGAAGGTGTAGCTGACCACGGCGACGATCACGGGCGTGCCCCATCCGAGATGCGTCGCCAGCCCGAACGGCAGCAGGCAGCAGAAAGCGTAAGTCGTCCGATGGATGAGCAGCGTATAGGCGAAGGGCAGGCGGGTATTCTTGATCCGCTCGCAGGCGGCTTGCACGGTGCTGATCTCGACCAGCCGCGCTTCGAGCATGGTGTAGCGCCACTCGCTGATCTCGCCGTCTTCGGCCAGGCTCGAAAGCTCCCGGCCGATATCGTTCAAGATCGCGTTCGAAACATTCGCGCCCGCTGAAAACCCGTCCGCCCGAGCCGGCAGCCATGCGCGGGCGGCTGCCGCTTCGTCCAGGCCCCGCAGCCGGGCGGCCAGGGCGTGGGTATATCCGCACAGGCTGCGCAATATCCGCTCTCGCCTTTCCTTCGAACGGAAGGGCATCGTCTCGCGCACGAGCGATCGTGCCGCCACGACCAAATGGCCCCACTGCCGACGCCCTTCCCACCAGCGGTCGTAGCAGGCGTTATTGCGAAAGCTCATGAAGATCGAGATGGAAATGCCGATGAGGGTGAACGGCGCCGTTCCGAGCCCCGCGAACGGATCGTCGTGCGAGGTTACCCAATAGACCACGCCGCAGGAGAGCGCGGTCAACACGATGACGCGCAGCGCGATATGAGGGACGATCGAGCCGCGGACCGCGAAGAGCAGATCTCGCAGGCCAACCTTGGAATGCGGTACGGACGTTCTGGGTGGCATGGTATTGCGGCTTCTTTCGCTCGATGCCGATCGGCTTCAGCAATCGTTGTCTTCGATGTTCCGAGAGGTTCGGGCAGGCTTCCAAAGGGCCGGCCCCGCCATCACCTCGCCTCCGGCCCGGTCGCCCGCTCGATCGCCTCGATCACCTCCTCGATCGCCGCGTCCGACAGCCGGCCGATGCGTTCGGCCAGCAGGTTGGCGAGCTCGGTCGCGCGTGGGCTGAGCCCGCCGGTATCGACCGTGACGCGCGGGCGCGAGCGCTGGGCGATCGCCTGCAGCTCGTCGGCATCGTCCCAGATGATGCCGAAATAGGCGCAGATCTGGCGCACCAGCCCCGGTGTCGGCCGGGCGCGCCTGCCATGCTCGAGCGCGGAGAGATAAGCGGCCGAGAGGCCGAGATCGGCGGCCATCTGCGTGAGGGTCAGGCCGCGCGCCGCGCGCAGGTCGCGCAGCTTGGCCCCGAACGGCGTCATTCGCGCTGCCGCCGGATCAGCACATAGAGCGCGCCGCTGCCGCCATGGCGGGCCTGCGCCTCGGTGAAGGCGAGCACGCGGGCGCGGTTGGGCGCCTCGTTCAGCCAGCGCGGCGTCGCCTGCTTGAGGATGCCGCGCCCGGCGCCGTGCCAGGGATCCTCATAGTCGTGGCGCGGCTTCAGCCCCTTGCCGGTGATGATCAGCACGGCGCGCCGGCCCTTGGCATAGGCCTCGGCGATGAAGCCGTCGAGCGCCCGCCGCGCCTCGTCCTGCGTCAAGCCGTGGAGGTCGAGCCGGCCCTCGATCGGCAACTGGCCGCGCTTCAGCCGCTCGCTCGTCCGGGCGTCGAGCCCGGGCGTGCTGCGATGGCCGAGCATGGGCAGTGCGATCGGTTTCGGCATGGGCTTGGTCGGAGCGGGGGCGGCCACAGCCGCCGGGGGCGGTGGGAGAACGGCGGCGGCCTGCTTCTCCGGTGCGGGCGCCGGATCGGGCGCGCGGCCCGCCAGCGGCTCGGCATCGCGCACGGCGAAGCGCCAGAGCGCTCTTTCGCCGGCACTGACCAGCCTGCGCCTGCGTCCCGCCGGAGCCCCGCTCATGATTGGGTCTTGGGCTCCTCGATCAGGACGATATGGAGCCGGCGCGGGCCGTGGGCGCCCAGCTCGATCCGCTGCTCGATATCGCCGGTCCGCGACGGGCCGGTGATGAAATTGACCGTGCGCGGCAGCGGCTTGTCGCCCTGGCGGGCGCGCAGCCGGTCCCAGGCCTCTTCATAGGGGCCGACGATCTGGTCTTCCCGCATCACCACGATATGGGTGTCGGGCATGAGGTTGAGCGTAGTGGGCGTGTCCGGGCCCGAGACCAGCATCAGCGTGCCGGTCTCGGCGATGCCGGCGAAGGCGGGCGTGACGCTGACCGGGTCCTTGTCCTCGGCCTTGCCGCGCCTGATGCTGAGCAGCGGCCGCTCCTGCCAGGGATAGGCGTCGAGCGCCGGGTCGGGCGCCATGGCGATCTCGGCCGGCAGATTGTTCTGGGCGAGATAGTCGGCGACGGCGCCCGGCACCTCGGCCGGCGTCGCGACGCGGCTGAAGCTGGTCTGGACCTCGCCGGCCATGCGAACGAACAGCTCGACCCTCCCGGCATCGTCGAGCACGGTGGTGCGCGCCGGGATGATGTTGCGCTGCCGGCCCGTGAGCCGCGCCTCGAGGGCGGCCGCCCGGTCGGGGCCGAGCGCCTCGCGCTTCAGGGATTTGCGGATGCCGCCCAGGATCTGGTCGCGTGCGCTCATGGCTCAGGCCGCCTTCCGCTGCTGCTGGCGCTCGGCCCACAGGCTGTGGAAGCTGCGGCCTTCGGGCGCCGGGAAATCCCGCCCCTTGGTCCAGCCGCCGGCCAAGGGCAGGCTGCTGAAGCGGCCGCGGCCGCGGCCGAGCGTGCCCAGCACGCGGGTGGCGAGCCCGGTGGCGAAGCGATAGAGCGCCGGCCGTTTCGCGAAGAATGCCCAGAGCTTCATTCCGGCGCGATAGCGCGGCGGGTTCAGCTTCTTGTCCCATTCGCGCTCGCGCCAATGCCGCATCATCTTGGGCAGCGGGATCTTCATCGGGCAGACGCTCTCGCATTTGCCGCAGAAGGTCGAGGCGTTGGGCAGGTTGCCCGCTTCCTCGACGCCGATCAGGCTCGGCGTCAGCACCGAGCCCATCGGGCCCGGATAGACCCAGCCATAGGCATGGCCGCCGACCGAGGCATAGACCGGGCAGTGGTTCATGCAGGCGGCGCAGCGGATGCAGCGCAGCATGTCCTGGAACTCGGTGCCGAGCATGGCCGAGCGGCCATTGTCGAGCAGCACCACGTGATACTGCCCCGGCCCGTCCAGGTCCTCCGCCCGGCGCGGGCCGGTCGAGACGGTGGTGTAGGAGGAGAACTCCTGCCCCGTGGCCGAGCGCGCCAGCAGGCGGAGGATGGTCGAGACATCCTCCAGCGTCGGCACGACCTTCTCCAGGCTCGCCAGAACGATATGCATCTTGGGCAGCGTCTGGGTCAGATCGCCATTGCCCTCGTTGGTGACGATGATCGTCGAGCCGGTCTCGGCGATGAGGAAATTGGCGCCGGTGATGCCGACATCGGCCGAGAGGAATTTCTGGCGCAGCATCGAGCGCGCCTCGTCGGTGAGCGCGCGGGCGTCGGGCAGCTTGCGATCGGCCGCGAGCTCGGTATGGACGGTGCGGAACGTATCCTCGATCTGTTCCTTGATCAGATGGATCGCCGGCGCGATGATGTGACTCGGCGGCTCGTGGCGCAGCTGGATGATATATTCGCCGAGATCGGTCTCGATCGGCACCAGCCCCTTTTCCTCAAGGAAATCGTTGAGCGCGATCTCCTCGGCGATCATGCTCTTGCCCTTGGTCACGGTCTTGGCGTCGACCGTGCGGCAGAGATCCAGGATGATCTGCCGCGCCTCCTCGGGCGTGCGTGCCCAATGGACATGGCCGCCATTGGCGATGACCTTGGTCTCGAACCGCTCCAGATAATAATCCAGATGCTCGAGCGTGTGGTTCTTGATGTCGCGCGCGGCCTCGCGCAGCCGCTCGAACTCGGGCAGCTTGTTGATGACGGCCAGGCGCTTGCCGATGAAGCCCGACTTCATGTTGCCGAGCGCGCGCTGCAGGGTCGCGTCCTTGAGTGCTACCTTGATATTGTCCTTGAAGGCGTGGCTGGTCGCTTCCATCGGCCGCTCCTATCGTGCCGCGCCGATGGGCGCGACCTCGCCGGCCATGTCGGCCAGCACCTCGGCGACATGACGCACGCGCACGGGACTGCCCTCGCGCGCCAGCCGCCCCGCCATGTTCATCAGGCAGCCGAGATCGCCGGCCAACAGCGTGTCGGCGCCGGTGCTGCGGATGGCCGCGACCTTGTCGTCGACGATCTTGACCGAGATGTCCGGGTACTTGATGCAGAAGGTGCCGCCGAAGCCGCAGCAGATCTCGGCGTCCGGCAGCTCCTTCAGCGCCAGCCCCTCGACCGTGCGCAGCAGCGCGCGCGGCTGCTCCTTGACGCCGAGCTCGCGCAGGCCCGAGCAGGAATCGTGATATGTCGCGGTCCCGTCATAGCGCGCCTCGACCGCCGTCACGCCGCGAATATCGACCAGGAACGAGATCAGCTCGTAAGTGCGCTTGGCCAGATGCTGGGCGCGGGCGAAGAGCGCCGGCTCGTCCTCGAACAGATGCGGATAATGCTCGCGGATCATGCCGGCGCAGGAGCCCGAGGGGGCGACGACATAATCGAAGCCTTCGAACGCGTCGATGACGTTGCGGGCGATCGCCTTGGTGTCGGCGCGATCGCCGGAATTATAGGCGGGCTGGCCGCAGCAGGTCTGGGTGGGCGGCACCTCGACATCGCAGCCGGCGCGCTCCAGCAGCTTGACCGCGGCGAAGCCGATGCTCGGCCGCATCATATCGACGAGGCAGGTGACGAACAGGCCGACGCGTGGCCGGGACTCGGACATAAATGAAAGGCTCCGCGCAGGTTTCCAACGGGCCCCTAAGCTGTGTCAGGGCGCGCGAGAATGCAACAGCCGTGGCAGGCCTCGCGGTCGCATCCCCGGTTGCCGGCCGGATTGTCGGAAAGGTTGCGGCCGGTGCCGCTATCGGAACCGGTTGTGGCATTTCGCCGTTGCTATGAGCGATCCGACGCCGCGCTGCGTCGTTGAATTGATGAACCCAGAAACAATGGACGCCGGCCTCGGAAGAGAGGGCGGCTCAATAATGGAGTGTACCTTGAAAACTCTTCTGAAGCTGCTCGTCCTCCCCATGCTGCTCGCCGTGACCGGCTGCATCAGCAGCAGCAGTCCGCCGCCGCCGGACCGGACCACGGTCGTCGTACCGCCCGGCACGACCGTCGTCTGCCCCAATGGCGCGCCGTCGCCCTGCTGATCAGCTATCGGGCTTCGGCCCGCCCTGCGCCGCCGCGATCGTCCGCGCCTGACCCATGATCTGGCCCGCGAACAGCACCGGATCCGGATCGACCGGCAGGCCGCCCCGGCGCAGGGCGAGCGCCGTCCAGCCGTTGCAATTGTCGAAGGCATCATAGATGGCGCCCGACGCGTAGAAGAGGCTGCCCGGATAAGGCCCGGCGCCCAGGGGCCGGATCGTGCCGTCGCCGCGCTCGTCGAGCGCTTGGGCGACGAAATCGGCGATCCGGTCGAAACCTGCCTGGGGCACATGCAGCATCACGACGTTCCCGGCCCCGAACGCCGCTTCTGGCGTGGTGCCGAGGCCGGTCACCAGGATTACGCCCGGACCGGGAAACAGCGCCTCGATCGTCTGGCCGAAGGTCACCTCGCGGGCCATGTAATATTCCCGGTCGCCGAAGCCGAAGACGAGGAAGCCGGCACCTTTCCAGGCCTGCGCCAGCGGCGCCAGCCGCCCTTCGATCCGGTCCGCGGGCAGGCCGATATCCGTGTGCCAGCCGCGCTCGATGACCGCGACCACGGCATCGCCGGGGGCCGGGGCCGGCGCGGGCGGCAAGGCGGCGCAACCGGCCAGGAGCGACAGGGCCGCCCCGACGGCCAAGGACGCGGCGGTTTTGGACAAAGGTTCGATTTCCTCCGGCATGAGCGCCGCGATCACGCGCAATTGTCTTTGGCAGCACGGGCGGCCGGCGACATACTGCCGGCAGGCACCCGGAGACGCGACATGAAAATGCCCAGACTCGCGCTGCTGATCGTGGGCGGCCTCGCCATGCTGGTCGGTCTGATCTGGATCGGGCAGGGCACCGGCTATTTCCCTTATCCGGCCACGAGCTTCATGATCAACCAGTCGCCCTGGATCACGCGCGGCGCCATTCTGGCCGTCGCCGGGCTGCTGGTGATCTTCGCGTCGCGGCGGGTGTGACGAATCTTCCCCGCCGACGAACTTAGATGAGACACCTGTCGACAGGAGCGATCATCATGAGCGAGCAACAAACCATCCGGCTTCTGCTAGCGGATGTGGACGGAACCCTGGTCACGCAGGAGAAGCTCCTGACCCCGACGGCCAAGGCGGCGGCGCGCCAGATGGCCGAGGCCGGCATCACGCTGGCGCTGACCAGCGGCCGGCCGCCGCGCGGCATGAGCATGCTGATCGAGCCGCTGTCGCTCCAATCCGCCATCGCCGGTTTCAATGGCGGGGCCTTCGTCAATCCCGACCTTTCCGTCATCGAAAGCCATGCGCTCGATCCCGAGACGGCCGAGACGGCGTTGAAGCTCATTCTCGACCGGGGACTCGACGCCTGGGTCTACACCGCCGAGGATTGGCTGATCCGCGACGCGGAGGCGCCGCATGTCGCGCGCGAGGCCTGGACGGTCAAGTTCGAGGCGAAGCAGGTGCCGGAGTTCACCGAGCGGCATCTGGCCCAAGCGGTGAAGATCGTCGGCGTGTCCGACGACCACGACAAGGTCGCGGCCTGCGAGAAGGCGGCGCAGGAAACCCTCGGCAAGAAGGCGAGTGCCGCCCGCTCGCAGCCCTATTACCTCGATGTGACGCATCCCAAGGCCAACAAGGGCCAGGTCGTGACCTTCCTGGCCGAGCATCTCGGCATTCCGGCCGATGAGATCGCCACGATCGGCGACATGCCCAACGATGTGCTGATGTTCCGCAAGAGCGGTTTCTCCATCGCCATGGGCAACGCCAGCGACGAGGTGAAGTCGAAAGCCTCGGCCGTGACCGACAGCAACGAGATGGAGGGCTTCGCCAAGGCGGTGCGGCAATTCATCCTGCCGCGCGCGCCATAGCATCGGCGTTAGCTTGCCTCGCTTCCCGGGGGCGCTATCGGCGTGCCACGCGGAAGGCATTGGAAGCGAGAGGCCGTCCCCATAATGAAGTTTCCGTCGTTCGTCGCTGTTTCGGCCGCGCTCTTTTCATTCTTTACCGGTTCCGCGGCGATGGCCGCCGAGACGCTCGACACCGTCCCCCGCACCGCAATCATGTCGGCCTTTCCACCGGAATGGACGGCATTGCAGGCGGCGCTCCAGGACCGCAAGGACTACCCTGTCGGCGGGACGGTCTTCGCCACCGGCACGATCGAGGGCAAGCCCGTGCTGCTGTTCTTGAGCGGCGTCAGCATGGTCAACGCGGCGATGACGACGCAATTGGCGCTCGATCGCTTCTCCGTCGCCAGGATCGTGTTCTCGGGTGTCGCCGGCGGCGCCGATCCGAGCCTCGACATCGGCGACGTCGTCGTTCCGGAGGCGTGGAGCGAATATCTCCAATCCGTCTTCGCCCGGGAGAAGGTGGGCGGCGGGTACGCTTTGCCGAGCTTCGCCGATAAGCCGCTCGCCAATGACGGCATGATATTTCCGCAGCCGGCCGAGGTCTCCAAGGAGGCCGGCAAGGTCGAGAAGCATTTCTGGTTCGCCGCCGATCCGCAATTGCTCGCCATTGCCAAGACGGTCGCGAGCACGGTGGTGCTGAAGGACTGCACGGCCGACAACAAGTGCCTCGCCCGCAAGCCGAAGATCGTGGTCGGCGGGCACGGCGTTTCCGGCCAGGCCTTCGTCGACAACAAGGCGTTTCGCGAATATGCGCACAAGATTTTCGAGGCGCGCGTCATCGACGAGGAAAGCGCCGCTGTCGCCCATGTCGCCTATGCCGACGGCATCCCGTTCATCGCCTTCCGCAGCCTGTCCGACCTCGCCGGCGGCGGTCCGGGCGAGAACGAGATCGGGACGTTCCTGACCCTGGCGTCGGACAATTCCGCCTCGGTCGTGGAGGCGTTTCTGAAGGCGCTGCCGTATTCGATTGAGTCAAAATGAGCGGTTGCGGCGAGATGGTTGAGCAGCTGATCAAGGGCGACTGGGTTGGGTGGAGGTTTGCGGAAGGGCAGCATCAGGTCGAGGAACGACCAAACCTGGGATCAACCATCTCGCTACACCGGTACAGGCCTTCCGCTCATTGGCCGCTGGTCTACTCAGTGTGGGTTGCAGCGGGTTCACCACGGAACGGTACGCCCCTCGCGATCGAGATATTGCAGACCGGGTTTGCCTTGTTGCGAGAGAAGTACGTCCACGACCTTTGGAATGCTTTCCTCGACGCTGAACGTCGCGTCGGGCCCACCAAGCGCGGTGCGGATCCAGCCGGGCGCCATCAACAGCAATGCGCGCGCCTCTCCGGCGTGGCGGGCTGCGTAGCTGCGCATGAACATGTTCAAGGCAGCCTTGCTGCCGCGATAAATTTCAGCCCGGCCATTTGTGTTGTTGCTGATGCTGCCCTGCCCTGACGACATGATGCCGATCATGCCGTTTGCGGGGACAAGGTCCTGCAGATTTTCTATGACCCGCATCGGGCTCAGCGCATTCGTTACCATCACGTGCACGAACTCTTCCGTCGAAATTTCGGCGATGGTATCGCTCGGGTTCCTGTTGGCGATGCCAGCGTTGTGGAACAGGATATCGAAGCTGCGGCCCGAGAGACGGTCGTGCAGTGCCGCGATCTGATCAGGTTCGGTGACGTCCAGGGTCTCGATTTCGACACGCCCCGGATGTTTGTCCGCCAGATCGTGCAACTCGGTCCTGGCGCTTTCCTGCACGGTGCCGACGACATTCCAGCCCTTCGTCAGAAATTCGGCGGCCATGGCGAAGCCAAGACCGCGTGACGCTCCGATGAGCAGGATCGTACGGCTGTTGTCGGATGAACTCGGAAGCATGGCGATGCCTTTCGCGGGTGAAGTCAGCAGCGAAGGTGAGGCGGCGCTGCGACCGGCGCCAGACGCAGGTCATGCACTATATGTTTGCACCGGGCGCTAGGTCCCGCCACGCAATCCGGATAGGTTCGCGTCATGGATGATGTAGACCTGAACCTGCTAACGGCCCTCGACGCGCTGCTTTCCGAAGGCAGCGTCAGCAAAGCCGCCCTTCGCCTGGGGTTGAGTCCTTCCGCCATGAGCCGAACGCTCACGCGGCTCCGCACGGCCACGGGCGATCCGTTGCTCGTGCGCGCAGGGCGCGGCCTCGTGCCGACGCCACGAGCCACCGAACTGCGCGACCGGGTTCACGAGCTTGCGCGTGATGTGCGGATGGCTCTGAGTCCGCAGGCCGGCTCCCTTGACGTTGCTTCACTGGAGCGGACCTTTACCATTCGCGCCAACGAGGGTTTCGTGGGCCTGTTCTCCGCATCCCTGGTAGCGGCTGTCACCGAGGCCGCACCGCACGTCCGCCTGCGCTTCGCGCCCAAACCCGACAAGGATGCGCGTCCGCTCCGGGAAGGCCGCATTGATCTTGAAATTGGCGTACTTGGAGTATCCGCACCCGAGGTGCGCGCTCAGCTCATCTTCCGCGACGATTTCATCGGCGCGGTTCGGGTCGGACATCCCTTACTGACCGGCCCGGTGTCGCCCGAACGATATGCGGCCTGGAGGCACGTGGTGGCGTCCCGCAAGGGATCGTTCGCCGGCCCGGTTGACGATGCTCTGGCGGAATTGGGGCTCAGGCGAGAAGTCGTCGCCGTCGTGCCCGGCTTTCCCGACGCCATTCGCATCGCGCGCCGATCGGACTTGATCGCGCTCGTGCCGCGCTCCTCTCTTGGCAGCTCCGACACGCTGATGGAGGGCCTCGCCACCTTCGAGCTTCCCGTCCGCACACCAGAAATCGCGATCTCGGCAATGTGGCATCCCCGGATGGATGCTGATCCAGCCCATCGCTGGCTACGCGATACCGTAATGGCTTTGTGTCGCGTGACTGCGCCGCCACAATAAATCAGCTTGCTGGGAGGAATGGCTGGTTTCGGTGCTGCGGTGATCGACTCGGCTGTCCAACTCGAACCGACACCATCGCCTAAAACTCGTTGCCGAAGCGCAGATTGTTCTTCTCCAGCCCGTCGAGCACGACCGACAGGCCGCCGCTGCGCATCATCCATTCCAGCCGGTGGTCGCGATATTGCCGGCGGAAGCCCTGAGCGAGCGCGCCGCTGAAATCGCTCGGCACCCCCGCCCGCCATTCCTGGGCGGCCCGATCGACCGCGGCCACGCTCGGGCGCGCCTTGCAGCGGTCGAGCCATAGGGCGAGCGGGCTTGCCGGCGCGGGGCCGAGGCCGGCGGCGGCCGAGGTGCCGACATGCGGCACGATCGCGGCATCGGCCCAGCCGAAGCTCTCGCCATTGAACCATTCGCGCGCGCCGATCTCGGTTTCGAGCCAGCTCAGCAGCCCCGCGGTCTGCTCGGCGGCGCGCGTTTTCAGCGTGTCGGCGAGCGCGCCGGTGGCGCGCCGGAAGAAGCCGATCTCCATCAGCCCCCAATTGATCGCCTCATAGTGCGTGTCGGCGACATCCTCGAGCATGCGGATGCGGGCGCGCGCCGCCGGGTCGCGGGGCAGCATGGGCGGCGTCGGCCATTTTTCCTCGATATATTCGAGGATCACGGTGGAATCGAAGATCCGCAAATCCCCGTCGATCAGCATCGGCACTTCGTGGCGCGGGTTGCCGACGGTGAAATCGCCGCCGGCCTGGCCGGAGCCGAACCCGTTGGGCAGCGTCGCCTCGAACGGGATGCCCTTTTCCAGAAGCACGATCTTGCATTTCTGGGCATAGGGCGAAAGCGGGTGCTCGTACAGCGTCAGCATGCGCGATCTCCGAGTGCAACGATGGCGACGCCAAGCTAGCGGTTGCGGCGCCGGCCGGCAATCAGCGCCGCGCCGCCGCCTCGGCCGGCAGCAGCACCCAGAGCGAGCCGCGGCCCTTCATGAGGCCGGCATGCTCGGCCGCCTCCTTGCCGTAGCCGAAGAACAGATCGGCGCGCACCGGGCCGCGGATGGCGCCGCCCGTGTCCTGGGCCAGGAAGAGCCGCTTGAGCCGGCCGCCGGGCTCGACCGGGTCGGTCGTGTCGATCCAGACCGGCACACCCAGCGCCAGGAAGCCGCGATCGACGGCGACGCTGCGGCCGGGCGTCAGCACCACCCCCTCGGCGCCGATCGGCCCGTCGCCCTTCAGCTCCTTGAAGAAGACGTAGGAGGGGTTCTTGTCCATGAGCGCTCTGCCCTCGGCGCCGTGCTCGGCGATCCAGCGGCGCAGGAACGGCATGGTGATGTCGTCCTTGGGCACGCCCTGGTCGGCCAGCACCCGGCCGATGGCGACATAGGGCCAGCCATTCTGGCCGTCGAATCCCACCCGGACGGTGCTGCCGTCGGTGAGCGTCAGGCGGCCCGAGCCCTGGATCTCCAGGAAGAAGGCGTCGACCGGATCGTCGACCCAGGCCAGTTCGAGATCCTTGTCGGCGAGCGCGCCCGCCTCGATCGCGGCGCGGTCGGCATAGGGGACGAGGCGGCCATTCTCGACCTTGCCGGCGATGCGCTCGCCCTTGAGGCTGGGGCGGAACTGGCCGAGATCGACCTGCACCAGATCGGGCGGGCGCTTGTAGAGCGGCGTCGCGAAGGTCGCGTCCGGCTGCAGCGCGCCTTTGAGCTCCGCCTCGTAATAGCCGGTGAAGAGCCCTTCCGTGATGCCGTGATTGCTCGCCCGGAACGGCACGAAGCGACGCTCGAAGAAGGCGCGGGCCTGATCCGGGGCCACCGTCGCGGCCTCGGCGCAGAGGGCGCGCCAGTCGCCGGCGACGAGGTCGAGCCCGACCGGCTGGTCGTCCTTGCGGCCGGACATGGCCCGGCAGGATTTGATGAGGGCGGGAAGGGCCGCGGCCGGATCGTCCTCGGTCCAGCCCGGCAGATCGGCGAAGCGGGCGCGGTCGAGCTTCAGCGCATCGGGCACCGGCGGCGAAGGGGCGCAACTCGCCAGCAGCAGGCCGGCCAGGAGAGCTAGCGGGCGGCCGAGCCGCGGCGGCAGGCGCATCGGTGCGCTATTCGTGCGTGCCGGTGCCGGCCAGGGCCCAGTTGGGATCGGAGGAGCGGGTATTGCGCGAGAAGGTCCAATGGTCGGTATGCTCGACCGCGCGCTCGGGGTCGCCCTCGACCAGCTTGCCGTCGGCATCGCGTGTCGCGGAAATCTGGCTCGACACGAATTTCAGCGTGACGAAGGCGGAGCGGCCGTCCAGATGCGCCTCGGTCAATTCCGGATCCTGCAGGCGCACGACGCGGGTCTCGACCGATTCCTTGTCCGCCAGCCGCTGACGGATGGCGCCGGAGAAGGCATCGTAAACCTCGTCGCTGACCAGCGGGCGCAAGGTCGCCGTATCGCCGTCGGCGAAGGCCTTGACGATGATCTCGAAGGCATGGCGGGCGCCTTCGACGAAGGCGTCGACGCGAAAATTGGCGTCGGCGGCGCGGATTTGGTCGAGCCCGGCCTGCAGCGGATTGGCGGGCAGGGTGGTATGGCGCACATCGACGACCCGGCCGCGCTCGCCCAGCGGCACGACATTGTTCGGCGGCTGGGCCGGCCGCATCGCCGGCGGCGCCTGGGGTGGTCTTTCCGCACCGGTGCGGCGGCCGAGCACGCTCCATAGGCGCAGCCCCAGGAACAGGGCGACACCCGCGAACAGAAGAATCTCGATAACCTGATCACCCATGGAACTGGTCCCGCCGAAGGATTATTTGGAAAGGAGCGCCGTTCGAGGCGCCGTCCGGCCTCTCACAGATAGGCGGATGCCGCGCAAAGGACAAGCTTGGCCATGCCGTTCATCTGGGCGCTGCTGCTCGCGCCGTTCATCGAGATCGCCGGATTCGTCTGGCTCGGCCCCTATCTGGGCGTCGGCGGCACGATCGCGTTCGTGATGCTGAGCGCCGTTTTGGGCTTCACGTTGCTCCGCTCGCAGAGCCTCGCCATGCCGTTGCAGCTGCGCCGCGACCTGCAGGCGGGCACGGCGCTCCCGGCCGTGATCGACGGTGCCGGCCGCGTCATCGCCGATTTCCTGCTGATCGTGCCGGGCTTCTTTTCCACGGCCCTGGGCCTGCTGCTGCTGATCCCGCCGGTGCGCAGCCTGATCGGCCGCTTTCTGCGCCGGCGCTTCGAGGCGGCGGGCGGCGTGATCATCCGGACCCAGGCGGGACCTTCCGATGTGATCGAGGGCGAGTTCCGCGACGTGACGCCGGAGCCGCCCACCCTGCCGCGCCGATAGATCGCGGTCTAAGCTCACGCGGCGCGGATGCGGTCGAGGAACCGGTCGACCTCGTGCCGCAGTGTTTCCGCTTGCCGGCCGAGACCGGCGGCGGCGTCCAGCACATGGTCCGACGAGGCTCCGGTCTCCGTCGCGGCAGTGCTGACACCGGCGATATTGTTCGACACCTCGCCGGTGCCGCGCGCCGCCGCCATGACGTTGCGCGCGATCTCGTGAGTGGCCGAACCCTGCTGGTCGACGGCCGCGGCGATCGTGCCGGTAATCCGGTTGATGCCGGCGATCGTGCCGGCGATGCCGCCGATCGAACGGCTGGTTTGGGCGGTCGCCTCCTGGATCGCGGCGATCTGGGTAGCGATCTCGTCGGTCGCCCGCGCCGTCTGGGTCGCGAGCGCTTTGACCTCGTGTGCCACGACGGCGAAGCCCTTGCCGTGCTCGCCGGCGCGCGCCGCCTCGATCGTGGCGTTCAAGGCGAGCAGGTTGGTTTGGCCGGCGATGCTCCTGATCAGATCGACGACCTCGCCGATCCGGCGCGCCGCCTCGATGAGATCGTTGACCTGCAGGCTGGTCCGTTCCGCCTCGGCCACGGCGTCGGCGGCGATCTTGGCCGAATCCCCGACCTGGCGCGAAATCTCGCCGATCGAGGCGGACAGTTCCTCGGTCGCGGCGGCAACCGTCTGGACGTTGCCCGCGGTGAGCTCGGCCGCGGCCGTGACGGCATGGGCCTGCTGCGTCGTCTGCGCCGCCGTCCTTGACAGGCCTTCGGCGGTGCCGTGAAGCTCGCTCGCCGAACCGGTCAGCTCGGCGAACGCCGTGCGGGTGGACAGGCCGAAATCGGCGATCAGCCCTTCGATCGCTTGCTGGCGCTCGGCCTTGCGCGTCTGCTCCTCGCGCTGCTCCGCTTCGAGCCGGCTGGTGGTGAGCGCGTTGCGCTGGAACACGGCGAGCGAGCGGGCGAGCGCCCCCACCTCGTCGCGCCGGTCGTCGGCTAGCTCGGTCGCGCCGAAATCGCCGGCCGCCGCACGTTCCATCCGGCGCGTCACGGCAGCGACCGGCCGCGCGATCTGGGTCATCGCGACCCAGGCGAGCAAACCGAAGCCGAGCGACAGGCCGCTGGAGGCGCCGATCCAGAGCGCGGTCTTGCTGCGTTCCATATCCTCGTCCGAGCGCGCGTTGGTGGCGATGATGGATTCGCTGTTGAGCGCCACCAGCTTGTCGACCGCCTCGCCCGCCGCCTTGCGGAAGGGGGCCGCTTCGGTGATCGAGATGGCATAGGCCTCGTCCAGCTTGGGCTGCAGGGCGAGCGTGAAGACCTTCTGGCTCACTTCCCTGCGCTTCAGGACGTTCTTGCGCACGGTCTCGATCAGGGCGCGCTGATCCTCGGGCTGGGTGATGCCGGCGAGCGCGTCGAGCGACTTCAGCGTGGCCTCGACCGCCTTGTCGTAATTGCCGATATGGGTTTTCGCCGTGGCCGGGTTGGCGCCGGTCAGGATCACGTTCTTCTCGCTGACCGCGACGCTGTTGAAGGCGCTTTGGGCTTCGAGGGCGAATTTGGTCCGGCTGGCGCTGAGATTTTCGAGCGTCACCATCGCGGCCATATGCTGCATCGAGGCGGCGGCGAACAGCGTGATCGCGATCGAGACCACCGCGAGGAGCGCGCCGGGGATCGCGATCTTGGCCGGAATATGAAGGTTCTTGAATGGATTGGACACGGCACATCTCCGCGGAAAGGAGGGGTGCCGGCCAGTCTCTCGCCGATATGTTGAGAAGTCGCTTAGATCGGACGAAATTTTCTATCGGAGATTGTGAAAGTCGGGGGCGGCATCTTTGTCTCCTGTCCGGCACATGCGGGCGCCCTTCGCGGCCGATATATTCGTTGCCATGCGCCCGATTCGGCGTATCCTATGTTCAGCACGAACGAAGATATCGGGTACCTTACTCAACTCCGATCCAAGGAAATGTAAGTCCTGATGAATCAGGTCTTTCTTATGATACTGACGTTTGTTGCAATTATCTTACTTGCTTCTGCAATAGCGTGTGTAGTCTCGCGGTCGGCTGCCGAAGTTCCTTAGCCGATATTTAGAGCGGTGACAGCATCTGCCCTTTTGCCTCGTTATGCCGGGAGCGCCATGTCATGGATATTGAAAAGAGCCATACGGGTGTCGTGTTCATCGATCCGCAGAATGACGTGCTGAGCGAGAAGGGGGCGAACTGGGGAGCGGTCGGCGCCAGCGTCACCGAGAACAAGACCGTCGAGAACATGGAACGGATTTTTGCGGCCGCGCGGGAAAACGGCTATCCGGTCTTTATATCCCCCCATTATTTCTACCCGACTGACAGCAGCTGGAAGATGAACGGTCCGCTCGAGGCGGACGAGTTCGAAACCCACACCTTCGCCAGAAGCGGCCCTCTGGATCTGACCGGCTTCGAAGGGTCGGGCGCCGATTGGCTGGCGCGCTTCAAGCCGTATATCGAAGACGGCAAGACGATCGTCGTCAGCCCGCACAAGGTGTTCGGCCCGCAGACGAACGATTTGGTCCTGCAGCTCCGCAAGCGGGGGATCTCCAAGATCATCCTGGGCGGCATGCTGGCGAATATGTGTGTCGAATCCCATCTGCGCGAGTTGCTCGAACAAGGCTTCGAGGTCGCCGTCGTCAAGGACGCGGTCGCCGGCCCCCGCCACCCGGAATGGGGCGACGGCTATCAGGCGGCCTTGATAAATTACCGGTTTCTCGCGCATGCGGTGCTGTCGACCGACGAGGCGGTCGCCGCGATGAAGTGATGCGCGGCCTTGCGTTTCGCAGCGCCCTCCAAATCAAGCAAAACCACGAGGAGACAGAAGATGCCTAATACCGATGAACGGACATCCTTCCCTGTCGTCCATTACCGCACCGTAGAGATCGACGGGGTCGATATCTTCTACCGCGAGGCCGGGCCGGCGGATGCCCCGGTGCTTTTGCTGCTGCACGGCTTCCCGACCTCGTCCCACATGTTTCGCAACCTTATTCCTCGGCTGGCGGACCGCTATCACGTGATCGCGCCGGACTATCCCGGATTCGGCGAGAGTGCGGCGCCCGATCACAGGGAGTTCACCTACAGCTTCGCCCATTATGCCGATCTGATGGACACTCTGATGAGCCGGCTCGGCGCTAACCGGTACGCGATGTACGTCATGGATTATGGCGCGCCCGTCGGATATCGGCTGGCGCTCAAGCATCCCGAGCGGGTTTCGGCGCTCATCGTCCAGAACGGCAACGCTTATGAGGAGGGCCTGAAGGAGTTTTGGGACCCGATCAAGGCCTATTGGGCCGACGGTTCCGACACTCATCGCAACGCGCTCGACTTTCTCGTGGCGCCGGCGACGACGAAATTCCAATATGTCGATGGGGTCGAGGACGTATCCCGGATCGATCCGGACAATTGGCGCCATGACCAGGCGCTTCTCGATCGTCGCGGCAACAAGGACATCCAGTTGGATCTGTTCCTCGATTACGGCACGAATGTTCCGCTCTATCCGAAGTTTCAGGCCTTCTTCCGCGAATACAAGCCGCCGACGCTGATCGTCTGGGGCAAGAACGACAAGATTTTCCCCGCCGACGGCGCGGGGCCGTATCTTCGCGATCTGCCGGATGCCGAGATGCATTTGCTGGATACCGGCCATTTCGCGCTCGAGGACAAGGCGGATGTCATGGTGCCGCTGATACGCGACTTCCTCGAACGCCGCCTTGCCGCTTGAACCGTGCCCGAGCCGGATCGATCGAACTTCAGGCGGCGAGTTGTCTCGCCGCCTCCCCCACGACCTCGGACAAGGCGCCCGGCGCGAAGGGTGAGACCAGCCCGGCCGAACGAACCAGGTCCTGAAACGGCGCCGAGCCGCCGCGGCCGCACAGCGCCACATAATCTTCGAAGGCGCGGCCGTAATCCTTGAGCGACTTCACCCAGAACTGCATGGCGCAGCAGGAGGCCAGCGTATAGTCGATGTAGTAGAAGGGCAGGCGGTAGATATGCAGCTTCGCCTGCCATAGCCCGCCCTTGGCCGGATAGGCCAGATCGCCATAGTCGCGCCACGGCATATAGCGCCGCTCCAGTTCCTGCCACATAAGGTGCCGCTCGGCCGGGGTCGCATACGGTCGCTCATAGACCAGATGCTGGAAGTGATCGACGCAGACGCCATAGGGCAGGAAGCTCAGCGACTGGATCAGATGCAGCCGGCGGAAGCGATCGGCCTCGGCCTCGCCGACCAGCAGCCCCAGCTGCGGATGACTGAGGAACTCCATGCTCATCGAATGGATCTCGGCCGATTCGTAAGTCGGCCAGAGAAAATCGACGCCGGTCTGATGCCGGCTTTCCCAATTCTGGAAAGCGTGACCCATCTCGTGGGTGAACACGGTCACGTCATGGTCGGTGCCGTTGAAATTGGCGAAGATGAAGGGCACGCCGTGCGTGGGGAACGAGGTGCAGAAGCCGCCGCCCGCCTTGGTCGGGCGGTTCTTCAGGTCGAGCAGGTCGCCTTGCCGCATCACCCGATAGAAATCGCCGAGGCGCGCATCCATGCGATCGAACATGGTCTCGGCTTGCTCGACCAGGAAATCATGACCGCCGGCGGGCTTGGGATTGCCTTGCGGATCGGCGACCGCCTCGTCCCAATGATGGATTCGGTCATAGCCGAAATCCCGCCGGCGCTGCTCCAGCAGCTTCGCCACCAGCGGCACGACATGCTCGACTACCTGGTCGCGGTAGCGCGCGACATCCTCGGGGCCGTAATCGACCCGGCGCATGCGCCGGTAGCCGAGCTCGGTATAGCTCGAATAGCCGAGCTTCAGCGCCATGCCGTGACGCAGCTTGACCAACTCGTCATAGATGCCGTCGAGCGCCTCGCCCTTGGCGGCGAAGAACTCCCAGCGCAGCTTCTCGGCCTTGTGCCTCGTCTCGCGATCCAGATCCTGGGCATAGGGCTCGAGCCCGGCCAGGTTGACGGTCTTGCCATCGATCGCGATCTTGGCGCCGGCGATGGTCTCGGTGTAGCGCGCGGCGACCTTGGCCTCGAGCTCCAGATCGCCGGTGATGGCGGGGTCGAAGGTGGTGACGTCGGTTTCCCAAAGCCTGAGCGCTTGGGCGCCGACCAGCTTTTCGATGCCGGCGCGGTCGGGATCGGCCAGCAGCCGGCGCTTTACCGCGATCTCCATGCCGGTCGCTTCCGGCGTCAGCGCGTCGGCATAGTCGCGATCGGCCTTGGCCTTGGGGCTCTGCGTGTCCTGCTGGAATTTGAGGCCGACCAGCGCGCTCCAGCTCTCATATTCGCGGCGCAGCTTGTCCCATTCGGCGACGGCGCGCTCGCGTCCGGCTGGCGTGCCTCCGTCGAGCAGCGTCGCAATGGTCTGATATCGGGCCTCCAGCCCCTTCTTGGTCGGCGTGGCTACGGAGATATCGGAGAAATTCATTGTGCCGGGGCCTCTTGCATCGGTCGCGTGGGCTCAGCATGCGCCAGCGCGGCCGCAGGAAGCAACCCGCTGCGGGAGCAAGATTTAGCGAGCAGCCCGGATCGTTCCGGGACGCCGTCCATCCCAGCTTGGTTGGCGGCTCAACAGACCGTCCTACAGCGTCATGCCCCCAGGACGGCCGAGCGATGCTGGCCGGGAGTCGCCTCGACCTCCTGAAGCGATTTATTTGAATAGAGACGGATTCACGGAATGGGTGGTTTCCACCCATTCCGATCCGGCGCCGGCTACGCCGCCTTGACGCCGGCGAGGAAACCGTCGACCTCGCCCCGCAATTCGCCGGCGTGGCGCGAGACCTCGCCGGCCGCGTCCAGCACCTTGCCGGCCGCGACCCCTGTGTCGGCCGAGGCTTGATTGACGCCGCCGATATTGCTGGTGACTTCCTGGGTGCCGCGGGCGGCCTCCTGGACGTTGCGGGCGATTTCCTGGGTCGCCGCCCCTTGTTCCTCGACGGCCGCGGCGATCGCCGCCGCGATGGTGCTGATCTCCGCGATGGTGAGGCCGATGGCGCGCACGGCGGTCACCGCTTCCTGGGTCGCCGCCTGGATCTGGCTGATCTGGGCGGTGATGTCCTCGGTCGCGGTCGCCGTCTGGTTGGCGAGGCTCTTCACCTCGGTCGCGACCACGGCGAAGCCCTTGCCATGCTCGCCCGCGCGGGCCGCTTCGATCGTGGCGTTCAGGGCCAGGAGATTGGTCTGGCTGGCGATGTCGCTGATCAGCTTCACCACCTCGCCAACCTTCTGCGCACCGGCCGCGAGCGTCTGGACCGTCGTGTCGGTCTGCTTCGCATCCTCGACGGCCCGGCTCGCGATCTTCGCGGATTGCGACACCTGGCGCGAGATCTCTTGGATCGAGGCGGCGAGTTCCTCGGTGGCGGCCGCCACGGTCTGGACGTTGGCCGAGGTCTGCTCGGCGGAAGCCGCGACCGTCATCGCCTGATTGTTGGTCTCCTCGGCGGTCGCCGACATCGATTCGGCCGTGCCCTGCATGCCGCTCGCGGCCGAGGACAGCGCCTTCACCAGAGCGCCGACCTTGCTTTCGAAGCCGTTGGTGAGCGTCTCCAGCGCCCGCGCGCGGCGCTCCTTGGCTTCCTGCTCGAGCTTCTGCGCGGCCGCCAGCCGATCGGCCTCGATCATGTTCTCCTTGAACACCTGGACCGCTTCGGCCATGCGCCCGATCTCGTCACGCTGGCCGACGCCGTGGATCTCGACGCTCATGTCACGCCCGGCCAGGCGCTTCATGCCGTCCGCCATGCGCAAGATGGGCGTCGAGACCGATCGAATGATGAGAAATCCGGCCGTGGCGCAGATCAGTGCGGCGAGGAAGAGCACCACGAAGATCATGGTGAGGGCCGAGCCATAGACCTGGGCGCCGCGGTTCGCCGCCTTGGTGCCTTCCGCGGCGTTGAGCTGAAGATCGGCCTGCAGCGCCTGCCGCACTTTGAGGAATTCCTGTAGCATGTCGCCGCCGAAGAGCGTCATCGCGTCGGCCTTCTGCCCCTTGCGCGAGATCGCCTGCATTTTGGCGCTCAGCGCCAGGTAGCTCTGCCAACCGCGGGCGATCTCGTCGGCGAAACGGCGCTCCTCGCCCGGCGACACCAGCGGCGCATATTCCTGCTGCGCTTTCACCACCGTCTGCTCGAGCGTCTTCAGCGTCGCTTCGGTCTGGTCCATCTCGGTCTCGGTGGTCCGCAGGATATGCAGAGCGTCCACCTGTCGGTGCATCTCGGTCGCCTGGGCGAGTTGCCCCAGGACGCGGGTGCCGGGCAGCCAGTTGTCGCGAATATCGGCAGCCTCGTGATTAACCTGCGAAAGGCGTTCGGCCGCGAACAGCCCCAAGCCCAGGATGGTGACGAAGACGCAGGCGAAGGCCGCGAGCACCTTGCCGCGAATCGAGAGGTTGTTCAGGAATGACAAGATGCGGGCTCCATTTCCGGGATCCGGGCAGCGCTTGGGTCGCGCAAAGTTCTGATCGAACGTTATCAATGCGCCTTGTTTCCTGCGGATCTCTTAATGTTGTCGCGTCATCTCGGATTTACTGCGTGACGAATAAGATTAAAACTGAGATCGTTTCTCTAACAAGGATTGTAATGCGATCGTATGCGATTGCACATCTGTCGGGAGCGAGACGATCGATGCGTGATTTTACCGTCGGCAATATCATCACAAGACGGGCTTTGCTCGCCGCCGCGGCGGCGACCTTACCGCTCGCGATTCCGCTGGCGACCGCGCAATCGGCGCGCCCGGCGGACGGGTTCGATCCGGCCAAGGTGAAGGCGCTTACCTTCGATATCCAGGGCACCACGGTCGATTATTACCAACCGCTGCTGCGCATGGGCGAGGCGGTCAATCGGCAGAAGGGGCTGTCGCTCGATTGGGGCAAGATCTCGTCCGAATGGCGCGACCGGTATCACGACGTGATCGACGCGATCCTGGCCGGCAAGCGTCCTTGGATGCCGACCGAGCAAGTCTATCGCCAAGGGCTCGATGTGCTTCTGGAACAGCACGGTATCGCCGATAAATTCTCCGAGGCCGAGCGGGCCGATATGGCGGCGGTCTGGGGCCGGATGGTGCCCTGGCCGGATTCGGTCGAGGGTGTCGGGCGCCTGAAGCGCCGCTACACGGTCGCCACCCTCTCGAATGCCGGCATGGCGACTGTGCTCGCCATCGTCAAGAATGGCGGCATCCCGTTCGATACCGTGCTGACCGGCGAGCTCGCCCACAGCTTCAAGCCGTCGCCGAGCGTCTATCAGCTCGGCGTCGATTATCTGGGATTCCGGCCCGACCAGATCATGATGGTCGCCTGCCACAAATACGATCTCAAGGCGGCGAAGGCGTTCGGCTTCTGGACCGCGTTCCTGCCGCGCCCGCTCGAATACGGGCCGGGTGTCCAGATCAGCACCTCGCCGGAAGAGTTCATCGATGTGATGGCGGCGGATCTCGTCGACCTCGCCGCCAGGATGGGGACTTGACTAGCCCTTCCGTCCGGCCATGTGGAAATCGATCGGTACGTTCAGGGTCAGCGTGGTACCCGGCATCTCGGCCGGGGGCGGCGGCAGCGGCTGGACGCGTTCGACCAGCGCCAGCGCTTCCTGATCGAGTGAATCGAAGCCCGAGCTCTTCTCGATATGGAAGGACAGCACCTTGCCCTGCCGGTCGATGACCAGGCTGAGATAGGGCACGCCCTGCTGGCCGCGCTGCTCGGCATAGTGGGGATAGCGCTTGAACTGCTCGAACCGGGCCAGGACCAGCCCTTGCCAGCTTGGCATCGCGTTTGTTGGGCGCGGTGGCGCCGGTACTGGAGGAGCGTCCGCCTGCGTCGGCGCCGATGGCGCGGCCGGGGCCGGCGGTGCAGCCTCGGTGGCGGGCGCGGTTTCCTGCTGCACCGGCTGCGGATGCTCGATCGGCTTCACGCGAGGCTTGAGCTTGGGCTTCTCGATCGGCAGTGCTACGGCCGCCGTCGGCGCCGGGACGAGGTCGGGGATAGGCTCTATTTGCGGCTGCGGCGGCGGTTGCGGCGGGGTCGGCGGCACCGGCAGCGGCGCCATGTCGATCAGCACCGGCGGCGGGGGCGGGGCCTCGATCGGATCGATCACCTCTTGCCAGGACAGTATGAACAGCGCCAGCGAGGCGTGCAGCATGAGTGCGATCACCAGGCTGGCCGACCAGCGTAGCCGCTCCCGCCCGGCCGGCGCCATATCCGCCGTCATCGTCATGATGCCAAGCCGCCGCCGCATGGCCGATTCTGAGCTGTCTGTTCCATGGTTGCCTTGGGAGAAAAGCGACGGCGCTCTTATATATAAGAATCCATGCGAGTGCGAGTTATTCTCAGATTCCCCCGAAATTGTGCTGCTTTCGGCGCGGATGGCAGCGGTAGCTCGAGCCCATTCGCCCCGAGAGCCGAGCCGAGCGCGCGGATCGCCAGCGTCAGGGCATGCCGCAGCTCGGTCCGGGCGAGCCAGCACAGATGGGCGGCGAGCAGATCCGCCTCGCCGGCCTGGGCCGCGGCGAGCATCGCCAGGATCTGGCGCTCGTCGCCGGTGATATCGGTGGAGCCTGGATGGCCGACGCGCAGCTTGCGCCGGCTGGCATAGGCGAGCACGCGCAGGAAGGTGCCGAAGGTCGCCAGCACCTCGCCGGCATCCTCGCCGCAGAAATCGGCGAAGTCGCGATAGACGAGCGGGCACTCGCCGCCGGCCGTTACGATCTTGCGCCAGGCGCAGACCAAGACGCGCGCGCCCGGCCCGATCATATCGACATCCGGGGGCGGGTCGGCGCTCGGACGCGGCGCGGGTTGGTCATGGAACAGCATCGATCCCTCCTCTACGGATGAACCGAGTGTAAGTGCGAATGATTTTCAATAGCAATAGCGAACCGGTGCGGTATCGCCGGCGCCACAGGTCAAATTTCGGCGAGGATCCGCTGCTGCAGCGCGGGCTCGCCGTAAACGCTGGGCGGCTTGAGCAGATGCTGAACCTCCAGCATCAGCTTGTGGATGGAGGGATCGCGCGCCGCGAGCCGGCTCACGGCGCCGCTGAGCGCGAGCCGGCGCTCGAGATCGGCCGGCCTGTCTCCACGCGTGCTCGGAAAGGCGAAATCGGGAATGGCGGAGAGATTCCAGGGTGTCTCGATCAGCGTGGCGGCTTCGGCGAGGAAAGCCGAGGTCAGATCGGCGAGCGGGGCGCGGTCGAGCCTCCGTTGCCGCAGCAGGCGATGCAGAACACCGGCTTCCATGGCCGCCACGCTCATCCCCTGGCCATAGATCGGGTTGAACCGGCAGATCGCGTCGCCGAGCGGCAGCAGGCCGCGTGGAAAACGGTTGAGCCGCTCGAAATGCCGCCTGACATTCTCGGTGAGGCCATAGCGCGCGATGCCGCTTAGCCGCTCGGCGTCTCGGATCGCGTGATAGATCGTCGGCGTGCGCAGTCGGCGCACATAATCCATGAAGCCGTCTATATCGGCCGGCGGCCTTACGTCGCCGCGGCCGCCGATAGAGACCATCCAGCGATTCCCTTCCAGCGACGACATGACGCCGAAACGGCCATCCTCGACAGTGCCGCGCGTGACGACGGCCTTCCAGCCGGTCAGGGTTCCCGGGGGGATGGCGAAGTTGGCCGTCGCATAGTGGATTTCGACGCCGATGACGGTCTCTTCCGGCGGCGCCAGGCCGAGCGTGCCGAGCAGGGCCAGGGTCGGCGCACCACGACCGGATGCGTCGACGACCAGGTCCGCCGGCACCATCTCGCACTGACCCTCTCGGGTCTCGTAACGGATGCCGGCGATGCGGTCATCGTCCGCGGCCAGGATCTGCTGCACGCGGCAGCCGGAGCGCAGGACGACGTTCCGCAGCTTCGTCACCCGGCGGCGCAGCGTCAGCTCGATCGAGGGCCGCGACAGGGCGTAGGCGGACCAGCCGAGATCGCGGACAGGGAAGGGGTCGAAACCGGGACGCTCGTCACGGATATCGAGGCCGACCCGCAACGGCACTGCGCCGTTCGTGACCAGATCCTGCGTGAAGCCGGGAAACAGCTCGGACAACGCGCGTTCTCCGCCGCTCATCAGCGCATGCAGATGTTTGTCCTGCGGCGTGCCCGACCGGGAGATCGCTGCATCCGTCAACACGTCGCGTTCGAACAGGATCACCCGGTCGAAATGTTCGGCCAGCGCGCCCGCCGCGGCCAGGCCGCCGATACCGGCGCCGATCACCACGGCTTGCTCGCCCGCGAGGCTGTGCGTCATTCGAGGTTCCTTCCGCATCGCCGATATCGGGCGATTTGGAAGAATTCTAACGGGCGCGTTACCCCGTGATGTCCGTGCGGAAGAAAGTCGTTACGGCCGTAAGAAGCCGTCCACGAATGCCGGGATCGATCCCGGATCGGCCGATCCCGGAGCCGGTTCCGGGATCGGCCCTCCTCTTATCGGAACCGAAAGCCGAATCCGACGCTCACCGGAGGATAATAGCCCGGATAGCCATAACCATAAGGATAGGCATAGGCCGGCGGCGGATAATAAGCCGGCGCCGGAGCAGGCACCGGTACCGGCACCGCCTGGGCATAGACCGGCTGCGTGCCTTGCGGGCAGGTGCCGTTGCTCAGCAGCGGTATGTTCTCCGGCTGGCCGCCGGCGGTGGCGGGCGGCGCCTGGCAATAGGCGACCGACGGCCCGTAATAGCAGCCGGCGACGCCGCCCGCGACGAGTGCCAGCGCCGCCAGCCGCAGGGCACTACCGGCATTGGGAACCATATTCTTCATCATCACGATCCACTCCGCCCCAAAAGACCGAAACGTCATGGCCTTCAAATGTGGGTTGCTACTCTGAGTCCGGCAAGATCTGCGATCGAACGATCGATCGACGTCGCTTGCCCGATCGCTTCAACTCTATCCGCGGGCTGTTTCAAGTGAATTTTGGCAGCGGAAGATTCCTGTAACAGCGCGTTTCGATCGGTCGTTATTGATTACGATGGGAACAACTTGTTGCAGGGCCGTCATCAAGCGGATTTATAAGTCCGGTAAAGTCACCTCGTTGACTGCGGAGGTGCAGATGAATTCCCAACGATGGATCGACGCCGAGCCCGGCCTTGACGATCTCATGAACGATCCGATCATGCAGCTCTTGCTGCGCGGGGACGGCATCGACGAGCGCCAGGTCTTCCGGGCGGTCGAGCTCGCTCGCCGGAACTGGCTGCCGCCGGCCAGGCCCGACTGGCTGCTGGCCGCGAGCTGACGCCCCATTCGCGCCAGCGACGTCCGCTCCAGGGTCGTCCCGCGCGTCAACCCCGCCGATAGGGGTAGCAATCGTCGCGGTCGAGCGTCAGGCCGAAATGCCGGCCGAGCGCTTCGATGCTCTGGGCCTCGGCCGGGTAGGGATCGTCGTTGGCGGCGCCGACGATGATGGCTCGGAAGCCGGTATCCTCCTGGCCGCCCGGCGGCAGCATGGCCGTGACCAACGGCGTTCCCTCCTCGTCGCGAAGGGTGAGGAAGATCGGCATCTCCCGCTGCAGATGGGCCTTGAGGCCGATCTCCTGCTCGATATAGCTGGCCGAGGCCGGCTGGAAGGATTGCGTCGCCTTGGCCATCTCGGCCCGAAAGTATTTCTCGACCGCGTGACGCATCGCGGTCGATTCCGCCGCAGCCTCGTCTGCCGTTTCGAGCCGGAACCAAGCCTTGCCGCCCGGCGCGTCGCATACATATTTCATGGATCCTCCGATGTCGGATCATGCCGTGATAGCGTCTCATGGCGCGGCCGGTGTCGCCAGAGGAAATACGCAGATGCCATTCGCCCCCTGGCGGCATCGTGCGCGCTGTGACAGAAGGGATGGCAGGTGCGGCCGGAAGGCAGGACAATGAGACGATCGATAGTGATCACGACGGCGGCGATGGCGTTGGGCTTGGCGTTTCTGGCCGGTCCCGTCCGCTCCGAGAAGGACCCGTCGGCACCGAGCCCGGCCGAGAACCGCCGGGCGCTGGCGCTGTTCAACGAGGTCTATGACCGGGTCCAGCGCGACTATGTCCAGCCAGTGGTGCCCGCCAAGGCGATCGACGGTGCCCTCAACGGCATGCTCGGCGCGCTCGATCCCCATTCGGCCTATATGAACGCCCAAGCCTATCGGGACATGCAGGCCGATACCTCCGGCGAGTTCGGCGGGCTCGGCCTCGAGGTCCAGCCCGACAACGGCAATCTGCGCGTCGTGGCGCCGATCGACGACACGCCCGCCGCCAAGGCCGGCATCCGGCCGAGCGACCTCATCGCCGCCATCGACGACAAGCCGTTGAGCGATTTCGGGCCGCAGGAGGCGGTCGACGCGCTGCGGGGCGCGCCGGGCACTCAGGTCAAGATCCTGATCCATCGCGGCGCCGAGGCACCCTTCGAGATGACGCTCACCCGCGCCATCATCCGGACCAAATCGGTGAAGACGACGCTCTTGCGCGGCAGTGTCGCCTATCTGCGCATCTCCAGCTTCGCCGCCCATACCGACCGCGATCTCGAAGCGGGTTTCGCCGATCTGAAGCAACAGGCCAAGGGCAAGCTGATCGGGCTGGTGCTCGATCTGCGTTCCGATCCGGGCGGGCTGCTCGACCAGGCCGTGGCCGTCGGCGGCGCGTTCCTGGGTGAGGGCGAGATCGTTTCGACCCGCGGCCGCCGGGCGGACGATCGCGAAAGCTATAGCGCCCATCGTACCGACATGACCAATGGGCTGCCGATCGTCGTGCTCATCGATGGCGGCACCGCGTCCGCGGCCGAGATCGTCGCCGGCGCGCTGCAGGACCGGCACCGGGCGATGCTTCTCGGCACGCGCTCCTTCGGCAAGGGCTCGGTCCAGTCGATCATCCCGCTTGGCGACGACGGCGCCATCCGGCTCACCACGGCGCTCTATTTCACCCCGTCCGGGCGCTCGATCCAGGATAAGGGGATCGACCCCGATGTCACGGTCGAGCCGGCGACGATCCAGCCGATCAAGGCCGGCACGCGTCAGCGCGAGGCCGATCTCAAGGGCGCGCTCAAGAACCCCGACGATCCGGCCGCCGGCGCTGCCGGTGCCGGCGAGGCCAAGGTAGCGCCGGTGACCGATCCCGCCGCCGTCGGCACCGACAAGGATTACCAGCTCAATCGGGCGCTGGACCTGCTGGCGGGCGTGGCCGGGTTCGCCAAGAAGGGACCGTAACGGCGCGATTCCGTTAGTTTCGGGTATCGGCGGTTGCCCAATGCTTGAAATTTTTCTAAAATGCAGACCTAATTTTGCGAAAAGCAGATATTTTCGCATTGTGCGGTCGCCTGAGCGCGACTGCCGGTGGAATAAGCCTAGCCGCTATATCGCCGCTAGATGGCATGGTTCCTGCTCTAACCTATTCAAAGACGCGCATTCGGCAAAACACATATTCGACTGGACCATACGGAGATAGAGATGACCGATATGACCGCGCCCGCCGCAACCGTCCGGACGGCGTATCGGCTGGGCGTCATCAAGGCGCTTCTGGTCATCCTGGCGCTGGCGCAACTCGTCGATGTGCTGTCGACCAACCGGGCGCTCGCCGCGGGCGATGGCCGCTACGAGGCCAATCCGGTGATGAGCTTCAGCATGATGCATTTAGGCGCGCTCTGGTGGCTGCCCAAATTCGCGATCGCCGCCTTCCTGGTCGCTCTCGTCTTCCGGCTGAAGCGCGCGACGCAGCGGGAGTTCCTGTTCTCCGCCATCGTCGGCACCGCCTATCTCGGCATTCTGGCGAATAATTTCCTGCGCTGAGACCAGCTATTCGGCGGCGCGTTCGCGCTTGAATTCGGGGCTGAGGCTGTCGAGCTTCTCGGCGATCGGCAGCAGAGTCGGGTAGAATTGCACGAAGGTCGTGTCCACGGCGGCATGCGCCTGATGGCAGGAATAGCAGGCCTCTTTCTCCGGGACCATCGGCGCTGGATCGTTGCTGGAGAACTCGAAGAAGCCCCAGCCGGTCTTGAAGCGGCTGTCCTTGACATGCGCTTCGAGTGCCATCGCAGGACCTGACTGAAAATGGCCATGCTTGTTGATCGAGCCCTTCGACTGCGCGTCGCGCATCTCGATCACCAGCATGGTTCCATCCTGCCATTGACCGGTTTCCTGGAAGTGCTTATAGGCGGCCGGGTCGACGAAGACATTGTCGAACATCGAGCCGCCCATGGACATGGCGATGGCGCTGTAGCTCATATCGATACCGGCTGTAAGGAACGTCCAATCGCGATAGTTGGCCGGCAGTTCGAGCTTGCCGTCTGCCGTATAGGACGGGCCGGCGAGGGCGAAGGTGCTGATGCCGGCGAGAGAGGCCGCAGCCAGAAGAGCGGACAGGAGGTGCATCGTTTGCTTCCGAAAGGGATATCGTTCTCCGGAAACTAGCGCATCGCAGCCGTGTCTCCGAGGTCGCCGGTCCGACGAATTCGGTCAGGCCGGCCTGACGAACCGGATGCGGTTTTTCAGGCTCCGCTCGGTCAGCCAGCCGAACAGCAGGCCGATCGTGCCCCACAGCACGAGGTGCAGCCCGAGCGACGCCAGCCGGAAGCGCCAGAGCAGCACGGCCGGAAATGCTTTCGGCACCTCGTTGATGTCGGGCAACAGGAATTGAACCATGATCATGATTGCGAGGAAGCAGCCTGCCGCGGCGAGCGCCGCGTTCCAGGCGCCGAGCTTGGCCACGGTCCGGCGGAAAAGGATGGTGGCGAGCACCATGGCGGCTACCGAGGCCGCGAGCATCAGGAAGAAGAGGCGCGTGCGCTCGCCGATCGTCTCTGGATCGCCGACCGAAGGCGGGTTGGCCGGATATTTGAGGCCCGGCACCAGCACGATGGCGAGGAAGCCGCCGAGCGCCAGCAGGGCCGCCAGCCCGCGCGGGCCGATCCTGCCGACCCGGCCCGCGGCATAGGCGAAGACGAGCGAGAACATCCCGCCGACCGCGGTGCCATAGACGACGACACCGGTCAGCAGGCCAAGCGTGCTCTGTATCTCGCGGCTAACCAGCTCGGGTTCGGGCGCCGCGCCCTTGGCCTGATCGAGGTCGGCCTCGAAGGCGATCGCGGCATCGACCTGAGGCTCGCCCACGAGTGTCGCGAAGCCGAACGCGATCAGCCCCGCGACGAGGCCGACCAGCAGCCCGCGCAGCAGCAGGCTTGCGACCATGTCGAGATGCTCAGTGGCAGGGGAAGCCGAGCAGGTGACGCCCGTCATGCACGAATTCGTGCACATAGAGGCCGTGCACGAGCGAGGTCGCTCCCTGCTCGGCGCCGACGAAATAAAGCGCCAGCAACAGCATCACGCCACCGAAGACCGCCCAGGGCAGCAGATCGCCGACCGGGATGACGGGGATGGAAATCGACTCCGACACGGTGCGGGCCATGTTCAAATCTCCTGGGATGACGCGTCCCGATAGAGCGTTTCAACGGGAGAAGGAGGGTCTGACTCCCGGCCCCTTCCGGAACCGGTAACAGTGGCGCGACCGTGCCGGAATCCCACCGGCTGCCTCGCTTCCTGCCAAAACTATCCCCTTGACCGTAGAGGCGCCGGCGATCTTCTGTCAAGGATCGCGGGCTGGGAGCAGAGTGACCGGATGATCAGGCTGAGCTTGCTGTGCCACGCGCGATCGAGCGCGCATGCCGCCACTTTCGCGGCCGACGATCCGGCCGAGCCCGAAGCGCTCGCCCAGGCGGCCCTGCTGCCCGACCTGCTCGGACGTATCGACCGGGTTTTCGCGGCCCCCGAGCGGCGGACGCAGCAGACGGCGGCGGCGCTCGGCTTCGAGGCCACGGACCTGCCGGCGCTGCGCGACGGCGATTTCGGCAGCTGGCGCGGTTGCAGCCTCGCCGATATCGAGGCCGGCGATCCGTCCGGCATTGTCGCCTGGCTGACCGATCCGGGGGCGGCCCCACATGGCGGCGAATCGATCCTCGATGTGCTGGCGCGCGTCGGCGGCTGGCTCGACGGCTTCCGCGAGCCCGGCCATACCGTCGCGGTCACGCATCCGAGCGTCATCCGCGCCGCCGTCGTGCACAGCTTCCAGGCCCCGCCCGCCGCTTTCTGGCGTCTCGATGTCGAGCCGCTCGGCATCGCCGATCTGCGCGGGCGCGACGACCGCTGGACTCTGCGCTCACTGGGCCGCGTCATTCGCTAGCCGCAAGGATCGCGTGTATCGCTGTTGACTCTCTCGCGCAATCTCCATATGAACGTAGCAAGAACATTGTGGAGATGCAAATGCCTTATCCCGTTCTTCGCATTCGCCCTTATTTATGTTTCGCCCTTTTCGCCTTTGCCGTCCTGCTGAACGGTCCCGCCTCGGCTGGCATGGTCCCGACCGATCCCGAGGGCTTCACCGCCTTCGTCGCCAAGATGTTTCGGGCGGTGATGCCCGACGCCACCGTCGAGGTCACTGGGCCGCTGGCGCTCAGCGTCAAATCCAAGGATGGCGACGAGAGCATGTCGCTCACCAACGTTTACTCGACCTGCATGCGCAACGCGGCCCAGTGCGACCAGATCGTCGCCGGGCACGTCTCGAGCATGGCGGCCAGCCATGCCAGCATCAACGAGCCGGTGAAGCGGCGGTCGCTGCGCGTGATCGTGCGCCCGGCCACCTATATCGAGGCGATGAAGCGAAATCTGGCGGGGCGATGGGAACCGGTGGCGGCGCCGTTGGCCGGCGGCTACTGGATGATCGCCGCCGCCGATATGCCGGAGGCGATCCAGATGGTCACCACGCGCGACCTGCCGCATCTGAAGCTTTCCTCCGAAGAGGCTCTGGAGGACGGCAAGAAGCATCTGCAGGCGGCGATGCGCCGCCATATCAAGGCCGCCCTGAAGGCGCCGCGGCCCGGCATCTCCGTCTTGACCAACGATCCCTATGCCTCGAGCCTGCTCGCCTTTCCGGAGTTGTGGGCGCCGGTGGCCGACATGGTCGGCGGCGATCTGCTGGTCGCCGTCCCCTCGGCGGATGTTGTGCTCTACTCTCCGGGCAAGGGCGCCGACGCCGCCAAGCGGCTGCAGGCGGCGGCGCAGGAGATCATGGCCCGGGCCGACAGGGTCTTCACCGATACCGTGTTCCGCTGGGGCGAGGATGGCTGGACGCCGGTCTATCCGGACGCCAAGCGGCTCTAGTTTATATGTTCAGAGGCTGATTCAGACATTAAGTCGCATCGACTTAATGTCATCGAGCTCTGACGGAACGTCTTCGGCAGGCGGCTGTTTCCGGAAGGGTTTTCCAGAAGAGCGAAGACAGATGCCTGCCGATTCACCGTCGCCGATCGAAGATTACGCACTTATCGGCGATTGCATGACGGCAGCCTTGGTCTCGCGCACCGGTGGCATCGATTGGCTGTGCTGGCCGCGTTTCGACAGCCCAGCCTGCTTTGCGGCGCTCCTCGGCACGAGCGATCACGGACGCTGGCGAATCGCGCCGAAATCGGCTGAAATCGAGATCAGCCGCTCCTACCGCGACGGCACGATGGTGCTGGAGACGTTGTTCGAGACGGCGGAGGGCCAGGTCGCGCTCATCGATTTCATGCCGATCGGCGGCCCCGCCTCCTCGATCGTCCGGCTGGTCGAAGGCCGTCGCGGCACGGTCGCCATGACGCTCGATCTCGCCATCCGCTTCGATTACGGCATCACCGTGCCCTGGGTGTCGCGGCTGCCCGACGAATCCGGGCTCGCCATCGTCGCCGGGCCGAACGGCGTCATCTTGCGCAGCACCGTCGCGCTCGAAGGCGAAGGCCTCACCACCGTCGCCGATTTCACCATCTCGGCGGGCGAGACCGCCTGCTTCACCATGTCCTACACTGCCTCCCACCTGCCGCCGCCGGCGCCGATCGACCCGATCGCCGCCTTGGCCGAGACCGAGGCCCGTTGGCGCGATTGGAGCGATCGCTGCACCTATCACGGCAAATGGCGAGAACCGGTGCTGCGCTCGCTCCTGGTCTTGAAGACGCTCACCTTCGAGCCGACCGGCGGCATCGTCGCGGCGCCGACGACCTCGCTGCCCGAGGAGCTCGGCGGCCAGCGCAATTGGGACTATCGCTATTGCTGGCTGCGCGACGCGACGCTGACCCTGAGCGCGCTGATGCGGGCGGGATATTTCGACGAGGCGCAGGCGTGGCGCGATTGGCTCCATCGCAGCATCGCCGGCTCGGCCGAGCAATTGCAGATCATGTACGGCGTCGGCGGCGAGCGCCAATTGCTGGAATGGGTGGTGCCCTGGCTGCCGGGATATCAGGGAGCGTCGCCCGTGCGGGTCGGCAACGCCGCCTCGGGGCAGGTGCAGCTCGATGTCTATGGCGAGGTGATGGGCTCCTTGCACCGCGCCCGCGAGGGCGGGCTCGCGGCACCGCCATCGGCCTGGGCGCTTCAGGTTAATCTGATCGAGCATCTGGCGAAGATCTGGGACCAGCCCGACGAAGGCATCTGGGAGGTCCGCGGCGGCAGGCGCCAATTCACCTTCTCCAAGATCATGGCCTGGGTCGCCTTCGATCGCGCCATCCGCGACGCGGAGAAATACGGCCTCGAAGCACCGCTCGACGAATGGCGCGCACTGCGCGACCTCATTCACGAGACGGTCTGCCGCGAGGGGTTCGACGAGCGGCAGCAAAGCTTCACGCAGTCATTCGGCAGTCCCGCGCTCGATGCCAGCCTGCTGCTGATCCCGTCCGTCGGCTTCCTGCCGCCGGAAGATCCGCGCGTCTGCGGCACGCTCGCCGCGATCGAACGGGATCTGGTGGTCGACGGGCTCGTGCTCCGCTATCGGACCGAGACGGACGTCGACGGCCTGCCGCCGGGGGAAGGCGTGTTCCTGCCCTGCAGCTTCTGGCTCGTCGGCAGCTACACGAGGCAGGGCCGGCATGACGAGGCCATGGCGCTATTCGAGCGGCTCATGGGCCTGTGCAACGATGTCGGCCTCATCGCCGAGGAATATGATCCCGCAGCGCGCCGGCTGGTCGGCAATTTCCCGCAGGCCTTCACCCATGTGGCGCTGATCGGCGCCGCCTTGACGCTGGCCAAGATCTAGCAGACCAGCGCGCTATGTAGACATAGCTTGCCCCGCCGAGGCTGGACGAGCGGCAAAGCTTGTGACAAATCTCGTGAGGCGCGCGCCGGCCGGGTCCCGGGGCGGATGGTGGTTGCGGGATTGCCGGTATGACGACCTCTTTGAAGCCTCGAACCCCGCGGGATGCCGCGGTCCTGGCGATTTCCTTCGTGCTTGTTCCGCTCTTCGTGCTGCTGGCGATCGGCATCTATCAGATCTGGGGCAATCCGGGCCTCAAGAGAAGCCGGGAAGGCGTCGTCCATACCTTCACCGTCCTGTCGGCGGTGCAGACCGTCGAGCACGACATCCAGGATGCCGAAACCGGCCAGCGCGGCTTCCTCCTGACCGGCGAGGAAAGCTATCTGGCGCCCTACAAGACCGGTACCGGGGACATCCCGCGCATCATGAGCGAGCTGCACGTGCTCGTCGCGGGCCAAGCGGATCAAAGCGCCCGCGTCCTGGCGCTGCAGGGTTATCTCACCACCAAGCTCGACGAGCTGCGCCGGACCGTCGAGCTGCGCCGCACCCAGGGGCTGGAGGCCGCGCGCGATATCGTGCTCACCAATATCGGCCAGACGAGCATGCAGGATATCCGGCGAACGGTCGGCGAGATCGAGGCGAGCGAGACGGCGTTGCTCGAACAGCGCCTGGCGACCGCCGGCGATGCCGAGGACCGGACATCCTTCGCGATCTTCCTCGGCAGCGTCGTGGCCACTCTCTCGGTGGCGGTCGGCGCCGCCCTGCTGCTCGTCGCCTACAATGCCAGCTTCCGCTCGGAATCGGTCACGCGCGCGACGCTCGAAAGCGTGCGCGAAGGCGTCGGCGCCTTCGATGCGCGCGGCCGGCTCACCAATTGGAACAAGCTGTTCACGGATCTGCTGGCGCTGCCGGCCTCGTTCGTCCGGCCGGGCCTGACGCTGGCGGAGCTGGAGGCGTTCGATCGGGAGCGCGGCGGTACCGTCATCTCGAACCTGCCGGAGCTCGCCGACACCTCGCGCGCCGATGGCAAGCCGATCGTGGTCGAGCGCGCGCTCGAAGACGGCCGGATCTACGAGATCTTTCATAACGGGCTCGCCGGCGAAGGATCGGTCCTGACCTTCATGGACACGACCGAGCGGCGGAAGATGGAGCAATTCTACCAGCAGGCCCAGAAGATGGACTCGCTCGGCCAGATGACCGGCGGCGTCGCCCATGATTTCAATAATATCCTGACCATCATCCTGGGCAATCTGGAGACGCTCCGCGCCACCGAGGATCCGGACCGGCGCCTGCGCTCGGTGAACGTCGCCTTCGCCGCGGTCGAGCGCGGCGCCCGGCTGACGCGCCAGCTCCTGGCCTTCGCCCGCAAGCAGCCGCTCGAGCCGCAGCCGCTCAACCTCGCCAAGATGGTGCCGGACGTGGTCGAGATGCTGCGCCATACGCTGGGCGAGCAGGTCGAGATCGTGGGCGTGGTCGCGGGCGGGTTGTGGAACACGCTCGCCGACCCGACCCAGGTGCAGTCGGCCCTCCTCAACCTGGCGCTCAATTCCCGCGACGCCATGCCGAATGGCGGCAAGCTCACCATCGAGGCGGCCAACGCCTATCTCGACGAGGCCTATGCGGCGCACCACAGCGAGGTGACGCCGGGCCAATATGTCATGCTGGCCGTGACCGACACCGGCGAGGGCATGTCGCCCGAGATCGTCGCCAAGGCGTTCGATCCCTTCTTCACCACCAAGCCCGAAGGCAAGGGCACCGGCCTCGGGCTCAGCATGGTGTTCGGCTTCCTCAAGCAGTCGGGCGGGCATGTGAAGATCTACAGCGAGATCGGCCACGGCACGACGATCAAGCTCTATCTGCCGAGAACCGGGCAGGCCGAGCCGGAGCAGCCGCGCGAGAAGCTGGCACCGTCGGTGCCGGGGTCGGAGCTGGTGCTGGTGGTCGAGGATGATGCGGCCGTGCGCGCGACCGTCGCCGCCACCATCCGCGATCTGGGCTATCGCGTCGCCGAAGCCGATGGCGGTGCCGCGGCTCTCGCATTCCTCGAATCAGGCGAGCGGGTCGACCTCATCTTCACCGATGTCGTCATGCCCGGCCCGGTGACCAGCCGGGCGCTCGCTCAGGCCGCGATCGAGCTGCAGCCCCATATCACGGTGCTCTACACCTCGGGCTACACGGAAAATTCGATCGTGCACAATGGCCGGCTGGACGAGGGGGTCCAACTGTTGAGCAAGCCCTATCGGCGGGAAGAGCTGGCGATCAAGCTGCAAGCCATTCTCCAGCGCGGCCGGGCCGTGCGCGAAGAGCAGGGGACGATCAGGCCGAACCCCAGCGCCTGACCGCGAGAACCGCGTCCGCGAAGGCTTCGGGCGCTTCTTGCGGCAGATTATGGCCGGCGCCCGCGATCACCCGATGCTCGCGCAGGCCGGTGAAGTGCCGTGCATGTCCCGCCGTCCGGCCGATAGGCTGCACCCCGTCATCGGCCCCTTCCAGCGTCACGGTCGGGACGGGGATGGGCGGCTCGGCCGCGAGCGCGCGCTCGATCGCCTCGGCCGCGGGATCGCCCGCCGCCAGGCCGAAGCGATGCCGATAGGAATGGATCACCACATCGACGAAATCGGGATTGTCGAACGCCTCGGCCGTCCGCGCGTAGGTCGCTTCGTCGAAGCGCCAGGTCGGTGACCAGAGGCGCCAGAGCAGCCGGCAGAAATCATGTCGGTTCCGGCTCAGCCCCGCCCGGCCGCGCTCGCTATGGAAGTAATATTGATACCAATAGCGGTGCTCGGTCTCGGGCGATTGCGGCGCGCCGGCATGCGCGAGGCTCTGGATATTATAGCCGCCGACCGAGACGAGCCCGGCCGTCCGCTCGGGCCAGAGGGCGGCCACGATGCAGGCGGCCCGCCCGCCCCAATCATATCCGGCGAGGATCGCCGGGCCGATCCCCAGCCCATCGAGCAGGGCGCGCGCATCCTCGGCCAGAACGGCCTGCTGGCCCGAGCGCTCGGTCTCGGCCGAGCGGAAACGGGTCGGGCCATAGCCGCGCAGATAGGGCACGACGACATGGGCGCCGCGCTTTGCCAGAAGCGGCGCCACCTCGTCATAAGCGTGAATATCATAGGGAAAGCCGTGCAGCAGCAGCACCGGCCAGCCATATGGATCGCCGCTCTCCGCATAGGCGATGTCGAGAGTGCCGGCTTCGATCCGCTTCAGCATGGTCGGGTCCGCGATGCAGTTCCTCAGCCCGGATCATCGGGCAAGCCACCGAAAAGAGAAAGGCGGCGCCGCTGCCGCGGCACCGCCCCAAGACCGCGATGACGCTAGGTCGGATCGACCTAAGGTCTGAATTTCTTTCTAATTCATAGGGTTAGAGCCTGATCCAGACATTAAGTCGCGTCGACTTAATGTCACCAGACTCTTGTCGCAGCGCAGGATCGCCGCGACGAAAAATTGCCGGGGTCAGTGACCGCCATGGCTGTGCTGTCCGCCCTTGCGGCCCGCTTCGGATGCCCGATCGCGGTCCTCCGCGAAATTGGTGCCCGAACGGCCGGCGCCCGATTGTTGCGGGCTGGCGCTGTGTGAGGCTTGGCCGCCCTTCTTGCCGGCTTCCGAGGCTTTCTCGCGATCGCTCGCGAAATTTCCGGGATTGCCCATCTGTTTGTCGGCCATCGTTTCTCTCCTGAAGTTTTTGGATCGGCGTATGCCTTATCGGCAACGCATGATCCCAACAGGCTCGAAACGGGTCTGTTCCGCAGCGAGGGCGGGCAATTATGCGGCGCGACCTATCCGGCTGGCATCCCGGGCGGCAACGTGCCGTCGCCGCGGGGAGCATCCATCTGCTTCTTGAAATAGGCGAGGAGCCGGTGCGCCGTGCGCTCGTCATGCGTGGTGTCGATCGAGCGCTGGACGGTGCAGCCTTCGTCGTTGACGTAGCAGCGAACGAGGCTGAACAGGGCTGCGTGGCCGGGCGAGAAGGAGACGATGCGAAGCGCGGGGATCTCTTGCGCTTCCTTTCGGTAGTCGGCAGGAAACAGGGGGCCGCGCTGATCCATCGGGCGTCTCCTCGCTATGTTTATAACAGGCTGTCCAAACGCGCGAACCAACGGGAAATGGAGTGGTTCCCATTATATGCCGAAATCTTTTACAGCGCGACGTCGCTTTTCCTTACTTCGCCTAGTGCGGCTGAAAAGTTTCATCTTTTTTCGTGCTGAAATCGGCCGGCCGAATACATTAACGGTGGAATGGATAGATCGGAGGCGAGTCTTGGGCTTGTCCTGATCCGATATCGGACGGGGACCTTGGAACAGGCTTGCCTCTATGCGGGTTGGGGAGAGGAAACGCTCCCCCATAAAAGGACCGCCTCATGGCCAAGGATCCTCGTCACGGAGCGCCGCAAGCCGGCGCCGGACACGAAAGCTCGACGCATGCCGCCGTGAGCACGGTGAAGACCGAAGAGCTGGCGCGCGACACCGTCGAGCCCGGCGAGGTCGCCACCACCAATCAGGGGCTGTCGCTCGGCGACGACAATAATAGCCTGCGTGCCGGTCCTCGCGGTCCGACATTGCTCGAGGATTTTCATCTCCGCGAAAAGATCACCCATTTCGACCATGAGCGCATTCCCGAGCGGATCGTCCATGCCCGCGGGGCCGCGGCCCATGGCGAGTTCGAATGCTACGAATCCCTGGCCGACATCACCCAGGCTTCGCTCTTCGCTGAGGCCGGCAAGAAGACGCCGGTGTTCCTGCGCTTCTCGACCGTCGCGGGCTCGCGCGGCTCGGCGGACACGCCCCGCGACGTGCGCGGCTTCGCGGTCAAGTTCTACACCGATCAGGGCGTGTGGGATCTGGTCGGTAACAACATTCCGGTCTTCTTCATCCAGGATGCGATCAAGTTCCCGGATCTCATCCATGCGGTGAAGGCGGAGCCCCATAACGAGATCCCGCAGGCGCAATCGGCGCACGATACGTTCTGGGACTTCGCCTCGCTCACTCCCGAGACCGCGCATATGCTGATGTGGGTGATGAGCGATCGCGCCATCCCGCGCAGCTTCGCCACCATGGAAGGCTTCGGCATCCATACCTTCCGTTTCGTCGACGCCAAGGGCAAGGCGCGCTTTGTCAAATTCCACTTCAAGCCGGTGAAGGGGCTGCACAGCCTGGTCTGGGACGAGGCGCAGAAGATCGCCGGCAAGGACCCCGATTTCAATCGCCGCGACCTGTTCGAGGCGATCGAGCGCGGCGACTTTCCCGCCTGGGAGATGGGCGTGCAGATCGTCGAGGAAGCGGACGAATTCAAGTTCGATTTCGACCTGCTCGATCCGACCAAGATCATCCCTGAGGAGCTGGTTCCCGTCCGTCCGATCGGCAAGCTGACCTTGAACCGCAATCCCGACAATTACTTCGCCGAGACCGAGCAGGTGGCGTTCCATCCCGGCCATATCGTGCCCGGCATCGACTTCACCAACGATCCGCTGCTGCAGGGCAGGCTCTTCTCCTATATCGACACCCAGCTGCGGCGGGTCGGGCCGAACTTCGCCGAGCTGCCGATCAATCGACCCATCGTGCCCGTTCACAACAATCAGCGCGACGGCATGGCACGCCAGACGATCAATCGCGGCCGGGTTGCCTATTTCCCCAACTCGCTCGGCGGCGGCTGTCCGATGCACAAGCCGGAGATGGTCGCCAGCTTCAAGAGCTATGCGGAGAAGATCGACGGCGTGAAGATCCGCGCCCGCAGCGACAGTTTCGGCGACCATTTCAGCCAGGCGACGCTGTTCTGGAACAGCATGGCGGAATGGGAGAAGGATCACATCGTCGCCGCCTTCTCGTTCGAGCTCAATATGTGCGACACGATCGAGATCCGCGCCTCGGCGCTCGCCAACCTGCTGGCGCCCATCGACAAGGAGTTGGCGACGCGGGTCGCCGAGAATGTCGGCCTCCCGCTCGCCGAGGCCCAAAGGATGGCGAACAAGGTCGAGCTGCCGGTCTCGGCACCGTCGCCGAAGCCGCTCGGCAAGACCAAGACTCTTTCATCGCCGGCGCTCAGCATGGACAAGACCGCCGGCTATCTCAAAGGCCGCAAGATCGCGGTGCTGGCCGAGCCGGGCCTCGACCGGGCGGCTCTGAAGGCGATCGAGACGCTCAAGGAGCAGGGTGTCCTAGTCGAGATCGTTGCCGACAAGGGCGGCGAGATCGAGACGGCGGCGGGCAAGCTGCGCGTCGACAAGCCTGCCCCGAACGCGCCCTCGGTCGTCTATGACGGCGCCCTCCTGCCGAGCGCGCTCCAGGGCAAGGGGCTGGCGCTCGCTTTCGTCAGCGAGGCGTTCAAGCACGACAAGCCGCTGTTGGCCTTGGGCAAAGGGGTGGAGCTGATTCAAGCGGCGTCGCTACCGGGACTCGATGCCGCGCATGCCGCGATGCAGGGCGTCTTCGTCGGCGGCGACGAGGCTGTGAAAGGTTTTCTCGATGCATTGAAGACCGGCCGCTCCCGCAATCGCGCCATCGATGCCGTGCCCGCGTAAAGGGCTGGAGCCGGGAGGCCTTCGCCTTCCGGCTTTCCAACTGGATTGCAGACAGCGTTTAGTGGGGGAAGAAAGTTGCATCCGGATGCAGTTGTTACGAGACGATGGCATAGATAAGTTTCGTCTATGTCGTCTCGATGTCGATCGTAACCAATCTGAAAGGTAAAAATGAAACCATTGATGAGAATAGCGTGGGATATTTTAGCTCTATTTACAAATTTTCACTTCTAAAGACTGGCCGGACCCCTGATTTTCTGCTATCCGAAGATCGGAAAATTTCAATGCAACCTAAAACGGGAGAGGGCCGTGGATTGGCGGTATGGCGAGCCGGCCTTGGACGATCTGCTGTCCGATCCGATCGTCCTGGCCTTGATGCGTCGCGATCGCGTCGAGCGGCAGTTTCTGCGCAACCTGATCCGAAACGTTGTCCACGCATCCCAGCCTGGTCCGCTCCAGCCGGATGTGGTGCCCGAAATCCCGCCGCCGAGGGTGCCGGAGCAGCCGCCCATGCCCGAGCCGGATATACCGGAACAGGCGCCGGACTTGCCGGGCATCCCGGAGCCGGTTAAGGACTGCGCGGCCGCCTGAACGATTCGGGCGTCCTTTCCGTTGGCTTAGGCCAATTTCACGCGGCGGCGGTCCTTGTCCGATTTACTGCATTCTCACCTGATGCCGCTGATCCGCGAGCACGGCGTGCTCGTGGTCGGTGTCGTCACCATGCTCGAAAGCATGGGAGTCCCGCTGCCGGGCGAAAGCCTGGTCATCGCTGGAGCGCTCTACGCGGCTACCACGCATGAGATCGGTATCGTATCCTGGGTCGCCGCGGCCGCCATCGGCGCCGTGCTGGGCGACAATCTCGGCTATCTGATCGGGCACGAGGTCGGATTGCGGCTCATCCGGCGCTATGGCCGCCATATCGGGCTCACCGAGGCGCGTATCAAGCTCGGGCGCTACCTGTTCCAGCGTCATGGCAGCAAGGTCGTGTTCTTCGGCCGGTTCATCGCCTTGCTGCGCACCTTCACGGCACTCCTCGCCGGCGCCAACGCCATGGAATGGCGCCGTTTCCTGCTGTTCAACGCGCTGGGCGGCACGGCCTGGGCCTCGCTCTACGGCTTCGGCGCCTATTTCCTCGGCCAGCAGGTCGAGCAGCTCGAAGGTCCGTTGGCCATCGCGCTCGGCATCGTCACCGCGATCGCGATCGGCGCCGTCATCATCGTGCTGCATCGGGAGGAAGGCCGCCTGCAGGAGGCAGCGAGCCGCGCCTATCCCGACCCGGAGCGATGATCGGGGCCGCATCCGCAGTCAAGCGCCGAGACATTCCAGCACTTCCCGCCGCATTCGGACCAACGTCGGGTCCTGGGCGTGGCGCGGGTAGGGCAGGTCGACGGAGATGTCGGCCTTGATCCGCGCCGGCCGGTCGCTCAGCACGATGACGCGTTCGGCAAGCAGCAGGGCCTCCTCCACATCATGGGTCACCAGCAGGACGGTGAAGCGCTGGTCACGCCAGATGCGGGCCAGCTCGCCCTGCATCTGCAATCGGGTGAGGCTGTCGAGCTTGCCGAGCGGCTCGTCGAGGATCAGCGCGCCGGGATTGTTGACGAGGGCCCGCGCCAGGGCTGCCCGCTGGGCCATGCCGCCCGAGATCTGGTGCGGGTAGGCTTCGGCGAAGTCGCCGAGACCGACCAGATGCAGCGCCCCGCCCACCCGATGGCCGGAGCGGCGCAGCTCTCCGCGCGCCTCCAGCCCCAGCTCGACATTGCCCCGGACAGTGCGCCACGGATACAACATCGGGTCTTGGAACATCAGGATGCGCGAGGGGTGCGGGCCGGCGATCCGGGCGCCGTTCGCCTGGATGGAGCCGCTGGCCGGCAGGTCGAGCCCGGCGACCAGGCGCAGCAGGGTCGACTTGCCGCAGCCGCTCGGCGCGACCAGCGCCACGAACGCGCCCGGCCGGATCGCCAGCGTGACCCGGTCGAGCACCGGCAGCGGCCGGCCCTTCAGCTCGAAGGCGTGGCTGACATCCCGTATGTCGATGGACAGCGCTGCGGCCGCCGCTACCACCGGACCAATCCCCGCTGCCAGACCAGCACCCGGTCCCGCACGCGGAACAGTACCGTGATCAGCGCCGAGCACATGAGCGCCATCACCAGCAGGGCTGCGTACATATTGGCATAGGCCGCCCAGCCCTGGGCCCATTGCAGATACCAGCCCAATCCCGCCTTGACGCCCAGCATCTCCGCCACCACCAGCACCGAGAACGAGGCGCCCAGCCCCATGAACATGCCGACGAACACCGAGGGCAGTGCCGCCGGCACCGCGACCCGGCGAATCAGGAACCAGGGCGAGGCCCCCATGGTGCGGGCCACGTCGTAATAGGCGCTGTTCACCGCCGCCACGCCCGAGAAGGTCAGTACAGCCACCGGAAAGAAGGTCGCCAGCGCGATCAGGAAGGTGCCGGCGCTATGGCTGCTGGGAAAGACGAAAAAACAGACGGGAATCCAGGCTACCGCCGGCACCGGCCCGATGAGCCGAAGCAGCGGATGAACCCAATAGCCGGCGCCGCGCGACCAGCCGATCGCGACCCCGGTGACGAAGCCGACCGCAGCGCCGGCGAGCGTCGCCGGCAGCAGCAGCCAGAGCGAGCGCAGCAGGCTCTCGCCGAGGCGCCGCCAATCGTCGGTGAACACTTCCAGGATGGATTGCGGTGCCGCGAAGAACGGCCGGGGCAGCAGGCCCAGCTTGGCGGTCGCCAGCTCCCACAGCGAGAGGCCCAGCGCCAGCGCCACCAGCCAAGGGCCGGCGCGACGGAGGCCGGCCGGGCGCAGCGGCTCGGCGAGCGAGCACCCCGCCAAGCCGAGCCCCGCCAGCAAGGCGAGGATCGCGAGCAGGTCGGTACGGCCCAGATCATCCGCGTCCGGCCAGAACCAGGTCAGTGCCGCCGCCGCCAGCCACGACAGTGCCGCGAGCAGTCCCGTGCGCCAGAGCGACGGAGCGGCCTGCCGGCGGGTTTGCCAAGTACCGGTCGCCGCCTCGCTCATGAGGTCAGCACATCGGCATAGATCTTGTCGGCGAAGCGCTGTGAGTCCAGGCCGGCGCGGATCACCTGCACCAGCTTCAGATCGTCCGTATAGGCGGCCAATTCCGCCCTGAGGTCGGTGCCGACGGGATGATGGTGATGATTGTGGCTGCGCAGCATCTGGGCGAGCTGGGCGACCGGTGCCGGCGAGTATGGCGCGAACAGGGTGGCGGCGTCGTCGGGGTTGGTCGCGACATATTCCCCGGCCTCTCGGAGCGATTGCGTCAGCGCGCCGGCGGCCGCGCGGTCGTTGCGCACCAGCTTCCCGCCGATGCCGAGGACGCAGCAGACCCGCTGAGCATAGTCGCCGCTGATATTGTTGGCGATCTCGGTCAGCCCGTCACGGTCGCGAATGACCGTGGCCAGCGGGTCGATCAACGAGACCGCGTCGATTTCGCCCTTCTTCAAGGCGAGGCTCAGCAGGTCGGCCGGAAATGCCTTCCACGCCACGTCGCTGGCCGGATCGATCCCTTGCTTCGCCGCGACGATCGAGAAGAAATTCTTGTCCGGCGCCGCCATGTCGCTGACGCCTACCGTCCGGCCCTTCAGGTCGGCGACGCCGCGGATCTCGGATCCGGGTGTCGCTAGCAGGCGCATGCAGCCGCTGTGGACGCCGGTGGTGATCTTCACGTCGAAGCCCTGCTCGAGCGGCTTCAGCCACCGCAACGCCATGCCGACGCCGGCATCCGCCTTCCCGGAGCTGATCGCCTCGAGCAACTGGTCGGTGCTTCCGGCGAAGCTGACGAGCTCGACATCGAGATTGTGGCGCTCGAAGATGCCGCGCTGCTGGGCGACCAGGATGCCCACCGTACAGATGGCGTTGGCGCTCCAGCTGAGAGTCAGCTTCGTGTTGGGCCGGGCCAGCACGGTCTCCGCGACATGGCAGATCGGCGTCGAGGCGATCTCGGCCGGCAAGTGGAGGCCAGGGCTCGCGAACACGCGGCCGATGCCGGCCCCGAACGTTCCCAGCCCCGCGGCCACGGCCGCCCGCAGCATTGCCCGCCGGGGAAGCGTTACCGTGTCGGGGTTGGCGTCTCTATGCTGTCGCATCGGAAAGCCTCGGTATCAGGAACAACGGAAGGAATGGCGCGGATTATCCGCGAAAAAGCCAATAAACGACAAAGGTTGTCAAAAGTACGGAGGATTAATCCGCGCCCAATATTTCAAATATATGTCCGATTGTAATAATCTGCAAAATTTATGCGGACATCTTGTCGCGGAATTTTGGGTCGCGACCTTTGAGTTCTTCCTGGTGTCGGCGATCGGACAAGCGGGAGGACAGGTGCCGCGCTGCCGGCGCACCTCGCGCCCTAATCCAGCGCCGCGAGCGCCGTCCTGATCGCGGCGGCGCGGTGATGCCAGCAATGGGCACCCTCGAACCAGCGCCGGCCATTCTCGGCGATGGTCTCGGCCGCGACAGCGTCGGCGAGCAGGGCATCGACGCGTTCGCCGAGCGGCTCGTTCTGACGCCAGGAGACCAGCGCGTCCGGCGGCGCGGTCTTTTCCAGCCAGGCGGTGGCGCTCGTCACCGCGACGGCGCCCGCGGCCATCGCCTGGAACAACCTTTCGTGGCTGCCGTGATAGGGCGTGCAGCTATTGACGACGAGCTTGGCGCGCGCGGTCAGTCCCGCGACCTCCGCCGCCGGCCGCTCGCCCAGCAGGCGGGCGCGCACGAAGCCCGGCGCCGCCGCCGTCAACCGCTCCCAGCCGGGCCCGACCAGGGTCAGCGGCCGGTCGCAGAGGGCGCTCGCCATCCGCCAGCGCATCCGGGCGCGCAAATAGCGGTCGAGCGTCTGGAAATAGGGATGGAGCGATTGCGGCGAGCCGAGCGACGCGACCGGCTGCGCCACTTGCGCGATGATCTCCGGCAAGGGCGCGAAGGGATCGGAATCGTGGGTCTCGAGCATGGCGTTGAGCCGCGCCGTCACCGCCGGCCCGTGCTGCGTCCAGCCGGCGCGCAGCCGTTCCGGCGGTTCCGGCGCCGTGCCGGTCATCAGGATCTCGATATTTCGATCTTCCCACGGGACGGGTGTGGCGCCGGGTGGCAGCGGCGCCGCGGCATGCGGCAGATGGTGCATGGGAACGGGCAGGCCGAGCGTGCCGCGCCAATAGTCGATATCGCCCGGCGCGGTGGTGAAGATCAGCCGGCGCCGGATCGGCGTCGCCACCTGGTTCCAATAGAGCAGCAGCGGATCGAGATAGAGCGACAGGAAGGGCTTATCGAGCGCGTTGTAGAGGTTGCCCTCGGCGCGCGGATCGAGCCCGATGCCGGAAATGCCGAAGAAGCCGTCGACCGGTCCGGCACCGATCGCCTGCTGCAGGGCCTGGGCATAGTCCGGCCGGGTCGCATCGACGATCGGCGCCTCGTCGCCCTGTGCCGCGAAGGCGGCAGCGAGGCTGTCCAGCATCCGGTCGACGCTGCCATAGAGGCTGGAACCACGGAACAGGATGAGGCGCATCGAGGGCCCATTTGGAAAAGCTGGGCCGACCCTAGCATGCTCATCCACCGCTGCAACGGTTGAGAAGTCCGGATCGTCACAATGACCGGCTGTCGCGGCGCGGTATTGCGCGCCCATGGCGGCGCGATTGGATCGGGATCGTCAGCGGGCAGCGGCGGTCAGTGCCGCCCAGCGCCCCGGCGTCACGCCGAACGCTTTCTTGAATTGCCGGTTCAGGTGGCTCTGGTCGGCGAAGCCGGTAGCGGCGGCGATCTCGGCCAGGGGCTCGCCGGCCTCGATCAGGCGGCGGCTGCGCTGCAGCCGGCGCATCAGCAGGAAACGGTGCGGGCTGGTAGCGAAAAGTGCCCGGAAATGGCGGGCGAGCGTGTAGCGGTCGAGGCCGGTCACGCGTTCCAGCTCCGCCGACCGAACCTGCTCGGCGGCGTTCTCTGTCAGATAGTCGCGCGCCAGCTGCGCCTGACGCCAGGCGAGCCGGACCGGCGGTTTCGCTGCCCGGCCGGCATGCCGGGCCAGGCCCTCGGCGATCTCGGCCAGGAGAGCCTCGACGAAGAGCTCGCCGAGATCCTCGTCGAGTGCCTCCAGCGCTGAAAGCAGTGCCGCGCGGAGCGTGTCGTCGGTGATGATGGGCTCGGGGACGAAGGGCAGCGGCCGGGCGTCGCCCAAATGACACAGCAGCAAGGACGGCTCCAGATAGAGCATCCGGTAGTGCAGCCCGTCCTCGGTGCCGGCGCCGCCATCATGCAGCTCATCCGGATGCAGCACGATGACGTTGCCGGGCAGGCTGAAGCGCCGTTCGCCGCGATAGAGGAAGGTCTGGACCCCGTGCAGCGTCACGCCGAGCGCATAGGTGTCGTGGCGATGCGGCTCGAACATGTCGCCGAAGAAGCGGGCCTCGATCCGCTCGATACCGGGAAAGGCCGGTGCCGAGACGATAGCGTCGCCCTCGGGCCGCTCGCACGAACGTCCAAGACCCCAGGCGAGGCGCCGCTTTAGATCCATGGCTCACCTGAGCAACGGAAAGGCGAGCCCATGTTCGAAACGAAATTCGCGATCGTGCTGAGGGACGATCTGGCGCCCTGGCAGGCGCTCAACGTCACCTCGTTCCTCACCACCGGCATCGTCACCCAATTTCCCGACATCATCGGCGAAGTCTATCGCGACCGCGCCGGCAATCTCTACAATGCCCTCTCGGTGCAGCCGGTGATCGTGTTGTCGGCGGATGCCGCGACGCTGGCGGCGATCCATCGCCGCTCGCTCGAGCGCGGCGTGCGGACCTCGCTCTATATCGAGGAGATGTTCTCGACCGGCCATGACGCCGCCAATCGGGCGGTCTTCGCCGAATTCGCGCCCGAGGATGCGAGGCTCGTCGGCATCGCGCTATGCTGCGACAAGAAGCTGGTCGACAAGATCACCAAGGGCGCCCGCATGCATGCTTAGGGATTGCGGCGGCTTACCGCTTTGCCGGCCATTATGTCCGGCCAAATTGTCCGTGGCGGCTATCGCAGTCCGGACATTTTGCCCGGTGGGCGCGGAGCGGCGGCGGCTATCTGATTTATCTCTCTGGGATTTTCGAATTCTCGCGCTCGGCGCGATCCTTGCGTGGATCGGTCCGAAACCGCTCGCGGAACTGCTGCATGCGGTACGTCAACCCACGCGATAGGTCGCTTCCCGATGCTTCGACATTGTGGGTCGCCGATCGCTCCGACAAGGATGACAAACGTGACCGCTGCCGTTCCGACCCTCACTTCTTCCGCTCCCGGATTTTCCTTTCGGCTGACGATCCCGCGCCGGCTCGGGATACTGGTCGGGGCAGCGGCGTTGATCGCCGTGACCGGCTTCGTCCTCCAGCTTTTGGCACTTTACGGCACGATGGTGGATGAACGCCGGGCGGCGCTCCGCAACGAGGTGGCCACCGCCGTTTCGCTCATTCAGCCCTTCGTCGCGGAGGCGGCTGCCGGTCGCTTGACCGAGGCCGAGGCGATGGAGCGGGCCAAGGCCGCGCTCCGTCCGATCCGCTATGGCGCCGGCGATTATTTCTTCGTGTTCGACCATGAGGGCGTCAGCCTGGTGATGGGCCCGAAACCCGAGACCGAGGGCAAGCATCGCCTCGACGACAAGGACGCGAACGGCGTGCGCTACGTGGCCGAGCTGATCACGGCGGCGAACCAGGGCGGCGGTTATATCGACTACAGCTACCCCCGCGCCGGCCAGCAGATCCCTCTGCCCAAGACGGCCTATGCGGTCGATGTGGCGCCTTGGCATTGGGTCGTCGGCAGCGGCGTCTATATCGACGATATCGACACGGTCTTCATGGTGCGGGCGCGCGAGACGGCGGCCGGTGCCGTCGGTCTCCTGGTGGTGCTCGGCCTCAGCGCCTGGCTGATCGCCCGCGGCATCGTTCGGCCATTGCGGTCGATCACGGCGATCATGTCCCGGCTCGCGACCGGCGATACCAACGTCGCCCTTCCGACCGAGCGTCGGGACGAGGTCGGCGACATGGCACGGGCGGTCGATGTGTTCAAGGACAGCATGATCGAGGCCGGGCGGCTGCGCGGCGAGCAGGAGGAGCAGAAGCGGCAGGCCGAATTGGACAAGAAGCGCGTGCTGAACGAGATGGCCGACGAGTTCGAGCGCGGCGTCCTCACCTCGCTCGACACGCTTACCGCCGCGGCGAGCCAGATGCGGACGACTTCGCAGAGCATGTCGTCGACCGCCGAGCAAACGAGCAGCCAGGCGACCACCGTCGCCGCCGCGGCCGAACAGGCCTCGGCCAATGTGCAGACGGTGGCGGCCGCGACCGAGGAGCTGTCTTCCTCGATATCCGAGATCAGCCGGCAGGTCACTCAGTCGGCCAAGGTCGCGGGACAGGCGGTCGAGGAGGCGACCCGCACCGATGCGACGATGCAGGGCCTGTCGGCGGCAGCGCAGAAGATCGGCGAGGTGGTCAAGCTGATCAGCGATATCGCCAGCCAGACCAACCTCTTGGCGCTCAACGCCACGATCGAGGCGGCCCGCGCCGGCGAGGCCGGCAAGGGGTTCGCGGTGGTCGCGACCGAGGTGAAGAGCCTCGCCACCCAGACCGCCAGCGCGACCGAGGAAATCTCGGCCCAGGTCGCGGCCATGCGGCAGGCAACCGGCGATACGATGCAGGCGATCCAGAGCATCGGCAGCATCATCGGCACGATCGACGAGATCGCGACCACGATCGCCTCAGCGGTCGAAGAGCAGGGGGCGGCCACCCAGGAGATCGCCCGTAACGTTCAGGAGGCGTCCCGCGGCACCGGCGAAGTATCGGTCAATATCGTCAGCGTCAATCAGGCCGCAGCCGAAACCGGTGCCGCCGCCGGGATGGTTCTGACATCGGCCGAAGAGCTCGGCCATCAGGCGGAAACGCTTCGCACCAACGTCGACAAGTTCCTGGCCCGGATACGCGCCGCCTGACGCGCTTATCCTGATCGGTCGGTCAACTCCCCGCTCGCCGGCCATACGCCGGCGGGCGGAAATCGTTTCAGATCGCGGCCCCGATCATGGCTCGGCCAATCGCTCCACCTTCATGTCCGGGGTTCTAGAGCCGGATCGAAATGGGTGGAATCCACCCATTTCGTGAATCCGCCTCTATTCCAACAGTTAGAGTACGATTCACATATTGGCTGTTTCCAGCCAATATGATCGTGCTCTAGGGCTTCAGATCGATCAGCAGCTCGCAATCGGGAAAGCGGGGAGCCGCGGCGCGATCGATCTCGATCTCGACCCTCGGTCCCCAATGTTTCATGAATTCGCGATGGACCTGGTCGACGCTCAGGGTCGAGGCCCGGAACACCGCCAATGCCTTTTCATAATCGTCGAGATCCATCGCGCCGATCAGGAACAGGCCGCCATCATCCTGCCCGACCCACCAGAGTTCGTGCCTGACGCCTTCCTGCGACAAGGAAAGCCTTCCCTCATCGAGATGGCCGTTCAGATAATCCGACCAGCGATCGATCGTCGGCCGGTCGCAGGTCACATAAGTTTTGCGGGCGGAATAATTCATCGAAGCCTTCGTGTTTTCGAGTGCCGTGGAGCGTCTGAAAATCGCACGCTTTCATTTCGCCACTATTTCAGCCGAGGGCATGGGGTGCCCTTTGTTATGACCGTAGTCCGATTTTCCCATCCCGCAACCAAGCCGTAATGCGAGCATCGCACCGTGCGTCATCGAGGCAAGGTGAGGCGAACATGCGCATTTCTTTCGGACGGCTCGGCGCGTGTATCGCCATCACCATCGCCTTCGCCGTGTCGGCCCGAGCCGAGACGGCGGTCGATCGGGGCGCCTATCTGGTGAACGGCATCGGCGCCTGCGGCAATTGCCATTCTCCCCATGATTCCGCAGGCGCCTTGTCCGGCCCGGCGCTCTCCGGCGGCAAGGCGGTCATCCAGCCGGCCTTTACCGCCTATCCGCCCAATCTCACGCCCGATCGCGACACCGGTCTCGGCGACTGGACGGAAGACCAGATCGTGACGGCCCTGCGAGAGGGGCGCAAGCCGGACGGCTCGATCCTGCGCCCGCCGATGCCGATCGATTTCTATCGAAACCTGTCCGATCGGGACGCTCGCGCGATTGCCGCTTATCTGCGCTCGCTCGCGCCCGTGAAGAACGCCGTGCCGGCGTCGGAATATCGCCGCCCCACGCCGACCAGCTACGGCGGTCCGGTCGGCGCGGTTCCCGATCCGACCGACAAGCTCGCCCAGGGCCGCTATCTGGCGCAGCTCGGCCATTGCATGGAGTGCCACACGCCCCGGGACGCCGACGGCCGGCCGGATACCGAGCACCGCTTCGGCGCCGGCGGCCGGGTGCTGCAGGGCGCGTTCGGCGAGATCACCACCCCCAATATCACCCCGGATGTCGCGACGGGCATCGGCGGCTGGACCGACCAGCAGCTCAAGACCGCCTTGACCAAGGGGGTGAAGCCGGACGGCGGAGAATTGGCGCTGCCGATGCCATGGCGATATTTCGCGACCATGCGCGACGAGGATGTCGATGCGCTCATCGCCTATCTTCGGACGCTGAAACCGGTCAGCGCGTCGTAATCCGCGGCATCCGGCAGTGCGGCCGAAGCAGGCGGCTGCTTCAATCGGGCGCTTCGGGGCGGCACACAATCAATGGCCCTATATAAGAACAAAAAGTGATTAAGATCAAAAGTTCGGCAATTTTCGGGCCTAGATTCGACGTTCCGCCCATCGACTCGGATAAGGGCAGGATGATGCGTTGCAATCCGAAACATCAGTGCTTACAATCGGATATCGTTCAGCGTCCATCGCACCTTTCTACCTCGGGGCGTTTCTGCTGACACGGATTGACGGAACCGTTCAAAACGCATCCCATCCCCGTCCGGGGGGAAAATCAGACCGAGAAATTCATCGGAGGGGCTGGTGAGACTTCGTCTGGCGGTGTTGGCTGGGATTGCGGCGCTGTCGGCGTCCGGCGCGGTGTCCGCGCAGGAGCGGGCGCCCGACACGATGGCCGCCCGGGTGCTGGCTTGTGCCGCCTGCCATGGCGCCCAAGGGCAGGGCACCAACGATGACTACTTCCCGCGCCTGGCCGGTAAGCCCTCGGGCTATCTCTATAACCAGCTGGTCTCGTTCCGCGACGGGCGGCGGCAATACCCGCCGATGAACTATCTGCTGGAGTTCCTGCCGGACGCCTATCTGAAGCAGATCGCCGATTACTTCGCCGCCGAGCAGCCGCCTTTCACCCCGCACGCGCCATCGACAGCGAGCAAGGAAGTGCTGGCGCACGGCAAGGGGATCGTCACCGGCGGCGATCCGGCACGCCAGATCCCGGCCTGCGTCAATTGCCACGGGCCGACGCTCACCGGCATGCAGCCGGCGATCCCGAGCCTGCTCGGCCTCCATGCGAGCTATATCACGGCGCAGCTCGGCGCCTGGCGCTACGGCACGCGGACGGCGCCGTCGCCCGATTGCATGCAGCAGGTGGCGGGGCGGCTGACCGAGGCCGATGTCACCGCGATCGCGGCCTGGCTCTCGACCCAGCCGGCCGCGACCGACCCTACGCCCGCCAAACAGGGCTCGCTGCCGATGCCGCTCGTCTGCGGCAGCGAACCCTCGGGAGCGCCATGATGAACCGGTTCCTCTCCGGCCTCCTCGCGCTCGGTGTCCTGGCGGCGGCATCCCCGACGCTGGCCGAGGATGCGGCGCCCGGCGCCGAGCAGGTCAAGCGCGGCGAGTATCTGGCGCGGGCGAGCGACTGCGTCGCCTGCCACACCAAGCCGGAAGAGCCGATCTTCGCCGGCAGCCGGCCGCTGCCGACGCCGTTCGGCACGCTCTATTCCTCGAACGTGACGCCCGACGACCAGTTCGGGATCGGCAAATGGACGGCCGAGCAATTCTATTCGATGATGCATACCGGCCGCTCGCCCGATGGCGGCCTTATCTACCCGGCCATGCCGTTCGCCGCCTACACCAAGATGACGCGCGCGGACACCGACGCGATCTTCGCCTATCTCCGGACGGTCCCGCCGGTCCATAAGCAGGCGCACGACCAGGATCTGCGCTTTCCCTACAATAACCGCTCGCTGCTGCTGGGCTGGCGCACGCTCTTCTTCCAGGAGGGCGAGTACAAGCCCGACCCGACCAAGTCCGATGAGTGGAATCGCGGCGCCTATCTGGTCCAGGGACCGGGCCATTGCTCGATGTGCCACACGGCGATCAACGCGCTCGGCGGCAGCTCCGATGCCGACGCCTTCCAAGGCGGCCTCATCCCGATGCAGAATTGGTACGCGCCGTCCTTGACGTCCAACACCGAAGGCGGGCTCGGCGACTGGAGCATCGAGGACATCTCCGACCTGCTGCGCACCGGCGTCTCCAAGCGCGGCGCCGTCTACGGGCCGATGGCGGATGTCGTCTACAACAGCCTGCAATATCTCAGCGACGAGGATACGCGGGCGATGGCGGTCTATCTGAAGAGCCTCGCCCCCGGCAGGGCGCCGGACCGACCGGCGCCGAGCTTGAGCAAGGCGGAAAGCAGCCTGCTGCTCCGCCTCGGCCGCGACGTCTACGATGCCCGCTGCGCCGTCTGCCACGGCGCCAAGGGTGCCGGCATGGCGCCGGCCTATCCGCCGCTCGCCGGCAACCAGTCGATCCAGATGTCCTCGGCGGTCAATCCGATCCGCATGGTGCTGAATGGCGGCTACCCGCCCGGCACGGCAGGCAACCCGCAGCCCTACGGCATGCCGCCCTTCGCGCAATCGCTGTCGGACGACGAGGTCGCCGCCGTCGTCACCTACATCCGCGTCTCCTGGGGCAACCAGGGCGAGCCGGTCTCGGCCCGGCAAGCGAACGAGCTGCGCTCGGCGCCGCTGAACTGAGAGACTGTTGAAAATGCGCGGCACCGCCAGCCCTCTCCCCCGCCCGGCCATCTTCCGTGGTTTTGTCAAGAGGTGGCGGCTTTGCATGGTTGCTGGTCTCTGGCGATGGCGTTGAGGATGACGAGCATCTTTCGCATGACGGCGACGAGGGCAACTTTACCTGGGCGCCGGTT
>DATLIZ010000043.1:0-273015 GCA_035539155.1 Aliidongia sp.
CAGCACATTGGTCTGATAGGTGCCGGGCGCCACGTTGATGCAGTCGCCGCCGGTCCGCGAGGCGCTGTCGGCATGCTGGATCGTCGCCCAAGCGGTGCTCGGGCTGGCGCCGTTGTTGCCGTCGTTGCCGGTCGTCGAGACGTAGAAATTGTTCACGCAACTATAGAAGGGAGCCGCGAAGAGCGCGGTGCTGGGGCCAGGTTCTTCCGCCGCTCTTGCCGATGTCAGAGGAGCAGCACTCAGAACGCCAAGTAGAGTCAGGATTCCCAGATGCCGAAAATAGTTGAATATAGTCATCATCCCTCATGTTCTCCCGAGTCGCGTGCAACGCCCGTCAGTGCCGGCCGAAGACACTTCGCTCATTCACGGATTTTGGCGCTTTTACCGGCCGCTAACCCCCGTGCGTCCACGAAGCGAGCTGTTTCAGCCCGCTTCCCACTAGTCTGCCGGTCGCAGGCCGTCCAATCCGGCCTGTGATGCACAGATAATTCCTAAACATCTCGATTATGACTGAAATTTGAATACGATCGGCCCGACCGTGCTGTTTTGGTTCAAATGATATGGCCACGGGCCCAGTTGTATCGAGAAATCCGACACATTATCGCAATAAGAAATTCGAATAATAAGTACAATTCTTACGAACTGTAGTGTCACTGGCGCTCTTGTAACACAGGATCCTTAACGCGAGATTAGAAAATGAGAGAATGACCTAGGGCTTTTGAGGGACAAAATCGGGAGACGAATGGCTTTATCCACAGTGATCCGCGAATCGCCCGCGCGTGAGGCTGAAAGTGGCTGGGTCGGGCAGTGTCAGTAACGTCTATCCTGATTGTCTTCGATTTTTTACCTTAGCTTCCCCTAACTTGATCGCCGCGGGGTCCAGGAATTTGTCAGATCACATGCCCCAATTGGTTCATTTAAGCGACATTCGGTGGTCGAATGGTTCCAAATGGGCGTAAATTCAGCGCCGGTGCCGCGAATAAGTGCACCTCACCTCTCAAATCCGAAGCGTCAATCCCAGCGTGTAGCAAAGTATCTGATGCGCGGATAACGTCTTCTGCCGAGGGTTGCCTGGCGGGAATGCCCGCAGCCCTACCCGGTCAATCGGTCCAAGACAAGTAGCGGCTCGGATGCATATTGATCGGGCTCGCGCTCCAGCCGGCCAAGTGCGGATTTACCAGCGTCTGGGTCACGCCGAAATCGATCGGGATCAGGATCTGATCGGATAGCAGCATCGCTTCGGCCTGCTCGAGCAATTTCATCCGCGCATTCGAGTCGGCGGCCTGACGAGACTGGTCGAGCAGCGCGTCGTAGCTCGGGTTGCGATAGTTGGAGATGTTGAGCTGTGCGGCGTCGCTCCGGTAATTGGCGAGATAGGTCCAGGGGTCGACGTAATCGGCGGCCCATCCGTAAAAGGCGAGCTGATAATTGTCGTGGTGCAGATCCTGCTCCAGCACGCTCCACTCGGAGGTGTCGAGCGTGGCATCGATGCCGAGCGCCGATTTCCACATCGATACGATGGCCGAGACGATGAGCTCGGCCTGCTCGCTCTTGACGGTGCGGACGGTGAGGCGGAGCGGTGGCGCATCGACGCCGCGCGCCGCCGCCATCAACTGCCGGGCCGTCTCGATCCGGGCCGGCAGCGGCTGTCCGGCCCAATCTGGCTGGGGCGGTTCATAGCCGGGAATGCCGCCGGGCGGGATCAGGCCGACGGCCGGAAGCTGCGCGCCCTTGAGCACCCGTTTCACCAGCGTGTCCCGATCGAGAACCATGGATAGAGCACGGCGGATGCGGACATCCGCAAACTCGCCGCGATTGAGGTCGATCGCGAGGAAGGTGGTCGAAAGGACCGGATTCAGATGCAGTTGATCGGGGTAGTCGATCTTGGCCTTGTCGACCTCGCGGCCCGGTATCGTCACATTGTCCAGCTCGCCCGCCGCATAGCGGCGAAAGGCGGCGGTCGGATCGTCGGCCAGGATATGATGGACGATCGCGATCTTCACGGCGGCCGCATCGTGAAAGTTCGGATTGCGCGCAATCGTTATCTCGCCGTGGGGGACCCAGCCCGCCATCGCATAGGGGCCGTTGCTCACCATGTTTCCGGGCCGCGTCCATTTATCGCCGAACGCCTCGATCGCCTTGCGCGGCACGGGATACATCGCGTGATGGGCGAGCAAGGCGAGCAGCCAGGGCGTCGGCCGCGCCAGGGTGATCTTCAGCGTTTGAGCATCGACCGCCGCAACCCCCAACGACGCCGGCGGGGCATGGCCCGCGACGATCTCGTCCGCCCCCGCGATCGGCGACAGCGCGGCCGAATAGGGCGATGCGGTCGCGGGGTCGACCTCGCGGCGCAAGCTGTAGACGAAATCCTCGGCGGTGAGCGGGTCGCCGTCCGACCATTTGCCGTCTGTCCGCAGGTGAAAGGTCCAGACCAGCCCGTCCGCGGTGGTGTCCCAGCTCGAGGCGGCGCCGGGCAGCGGCTCCCCGGTGGCCGACGCTGCCAGCAGCCCTTCGAAGAGATCCTCGAGCACGACCGCTTCGGGTTGGCCCGAGACTTTCTGGGGGTCGAGCGATTCCGGCTCGGCCACCATCTGTCGGTGAAGTTCCGGGTCGGCCGAGGCCGGGTTCGTCCCCAGGACCAGAAGGAGGGAGGCGGAAAGGGTCAGGACAAAGCGCAGCATCAGGCCTCTGAATGAAGTGTGGTTCATGAAATCCCGGGTGGGACGGTTACGAAAAATGCGTCCTCAAGGCGTCGCCGGCCTCGTCGAGCGCTGTGCCTGCCGCCGGAATGGCCTTGCCCATGGTGATGAAGCCGTGGATCTGGCCGGGAAAGAGGCGCCGCGTCACTGCCACGCCCGCGGCTTCAAGGCGCTTTGCATAAGCTTCACCCTCGTCGCACAGCGGATCGTAGCCGGCGGTCAGGATATAGGCCGGCGGCAGGCCGCGATGGCTCTCCGCCAGGAGCGGCGACGCCCGCCAATCAGCCTGATCGGCGGGATCGGCCAGGTAATGGCCGCGAAACCAGGCCTGGTTGACGCGCGTCAGCAGATAGCCTTCGGCATAGCGTTCCTGCGAGCCGTAACTGCCGGTGAAATCGGTTGCCGGATAGATGAGAAGCTGCAGCCGGATGCCCGTGAGCCCATGGTCGCGGGCGAGTAGGCTGACGGTCGCGGCGAGATTGCCGCCGGCGCTGTCGCCGCCGACCGCCAAGCGCGTCGGATCGAGCTTCAGCGCTGCCGCCTGCGCCGCCACGAACCGGGTGGCGGCGAAGGCGTCGTCGACCGCGGCCGGGAATTTATGCTCCGGCCCCAGCCGGTAATCGACGGCGACGACCGCGCAGCCGCCGCGATTGGCGAGATGGCGGCAGACCACGTCATGGGTGTCGAGATCGCCGATGACCCAGCCGCCGCCATGGTAGAAGACGAGCACGGGCAGGATCTGCCCTTCCTTGCTGCCTTCCGGGCGGTAATACCGGAGCGCAATCGGCCCGTGCGGACCTTCGGCGCTCAGCGCCTCGACGGAGGCGACCGGTGACGGCTCCGGTGCCAGCGCCTCGCGGCCGCCGCGATAGAGCTCTCTGGCGACGCTCGGCGGCAAGGTTTCATAGGGCGGGCCGCCTGCCGCCTTGATCATGTCGAGGACGGCTTGGGCGGCGGGGTCGAGGGGCATCGCGGGACCTCCTTGGCGTTATTGCCGAGGAGTATGACGCGAGCCGCGGCGGTCTTGGAAGAGGTGCCGGCCGGTGATCGGCTTTCAGGTCTGTTCGACCGCGGTGGCGGCGGCGTCGATCGCGGCGGCGATGGCGCGGATCTGGGACTCATCCACCCGGTCGCGGGCGAGGCGAAGCCGCAGCGCCAATTTCAGATTCTCCATGCTGCGCAGGATCTGCGGCGCCGGGCCGGCGCTCGGCCCCGCCTCGGCGAAGCGTGCGAAGATGGCGCTCACCGACGGGGCGTTGGCCTCGAGAAAGCGTGTCCCGTCCTCGGTGATCGTATGGAGCTTGCGCGGCCCGTCGCCGGTGCTGACCGTGATATGGCCGAGCTCCTCCAGCAGGGTGAGGGTGGGATAGACCACGCCGGGGCTCGGCGTATAGGCGCCGCCGGCCAGGTCTTCGATCGCCTTGATGATGTCGTAGCCGTGCCGAGGGGTGTCGGCGATCAGCTTGAGCACCACCAACCGCAAATCGCCATGCTCGAGGAATCGGCCCAAATGGGATCGGCGGCCGTGATTGCGGTGCCCCAAGCCTTCGCGATGGCGCCGTCCCCGCCCGTCGGGGCTTTGCTCGTCACGCATGAACCGGCGGCCCATGCCGCCATGCCTTCCGAAAAATCTCATGTCTCGTCCTTTTAGACAGTGTTTCGATATAACGAAATTACAGATATATCTAAACACAGTCTGATTCAAGCTCTATCTGTCGTGGATGTTTGATCGGGCCGTCAGGCGGCCCGGCAAAGCTCCGGCGGAAGATGAACCGTGACGCAGGTCCCGCGACCGGGCGTGCTGGCGATCGCGAGGCTGCCGCCATGCAGCTCGACCAGATGTTTCGCTAGCGGCAAGCCGAGGCCGGCTCCTTCGACGCCGGCCGTATGCGGGTTGTCGAGGCGGACGAAAGGCTCCAGGCAACGTTCGAGGTCGCCGGCCGCGATGCCGACGCCGGTGTCGGATACCTTGATGTCGAGGCCGCCATCGGCCATTTGCAGCGCCACCCCTACGCGCCCGCCCTCCGGCGTATATTTGATCGCGTTGGACAGAAGGTTCAGCAGGGCCTGGCGCAGCATCATCTGGTCGGCCATGAGAAGCGGCATCGGCTGCACGATGCGGCTGTCGAGGGTCTGGTGCTTGAGCGAGGCGCCATGTTCCACCATGCGCAGGCATTCCTCGACAAGGGTCGACGGCACGATCTCGCTTGCCGAGAGGGAGAGCTGGCCGGCTTCGGCGCGCGACACTTCCAGGATCGCGTCGATGAGATCGAGCGCATGCCGTCCGCTATCATAAATATGGTGGGTATAGGCGTGATATCGTTCCGAGAGCGGTCCGAACAGCTGATCGCGCATGAGCTCGGAAAAACCGATGATGGCGGTCATCGGCGTGCGGAGCTCATGGCTGAGATGGGCGAGCGTATCCCATTTCGATCGCGTCGCCGCGACGAGCGCCGCATCGGCGCGCGAGACATTGTCGGCCAAAAGCTCATTCTCGGCCCGAAGCGTCAAGGCGGCGAGAAAATGCTTGCTGTGCGATGTCGAGTTGAACCAGGTGGTGAGCATGTAGAGGAGGATGAGCAGCGTGAACTCGCCGGATTCGTGCTCGGGGCGCAGAAAATTGACATAGGCGAGCGGAAGGAAGGAAGCGATGCAATAGCCGAAGAATGCCGGCAGATAAGCGCCCAGCGCGCTCACGCAGGCGGCGTTGCACGCCAGAACGATCACGGTCAGGAGCATCATCTGGTCATGTGTCAGGCGCGGTCCGAAGGCGAGGCAGGCTCCGCCCCAAACGGCACCGAGCATGGTGGCGAACAGGCAATGGGTCGCGAGCCGGCGGCGCGGACTCCGCTCTGGCCCGCCATCGCCCCGCCGCCAGGGCAGGCCGCGCACCGAGATGCCCAGTCCCGCCACGATCGCCGCGGTGACCGCGATCCAGAGCTCGATCCATGACAGAGGCACCGAGCTTCTGATCGCGAAGCTCGTGATGATGACCGCCGGCAGGTTGGCGGCGCCGCTGAGCACGCGGTCGCTGAGGAACTGGGCTTGATGCGACCGGATGCGCTCGCCGACCGCGTCGGCCCGTTCGGCAGCCTGGGGCGGCGTTGTCGCAGCGGCGGGGCCGGACTCTGGCAAGGTATCGGTGATGGGAATGTACTGCGACAAGCGTACTGACCTCACTGCCGCACAGTGTTTCGACGGGGCCCTGGCGGCCAAGCTCCGCTTCGACGATAGGCCCATATTCCGGTGAATTATTCGTTCAGGCTTGGACAGGGGCGCGAGTTGACCGCCGAACGCGGCGGGGGCGCTTCTCGTCGGAAGCGTGGCGCGATTGGATCGGCTTGAAACAGCCAGTACGTGAAGTCGCCGCTGGAAGAGAAGCTCGACCGACCGATTTGGACGGTAACCCGCTGTCCCGCCGGCATGTCGGGGCGCGGCCCAAGCCAAGCGGGTCGGACGGAGGAAGCTGTGCCGAGCGGGCGATTGGCCTCTTCCGCAGCTGCCTTGTTCAGTGCGCCATGAACATCGGCAACGTGCTGTGCCGCAGGACGTGCCGGGTCACGCCGCCGAGGAGGACTTCGCGGATGCGGCTATGTGTAAAGGCACCCATGACTATCGCAGTTCCACCCGCTCGGTCCGCAGTCTCCAGCAGGGCTGCTCCCACCGAATCCCGGTCGTCGATCGGATGGATATGCTCGCAGCGAATGCCGTGCCAGCGCAGCGCGTCCGCCAATTCGCTCGGCTGGCTCTCGTCCCTGTGCCGCGGCGTCGAGAAGATCGAGACGCGTTCGGCCTCATGCAGGATGTCGACGCATTGCCAGACCGCGCGGGTCGCTTCCAGGCTGCCGTTCCAGGCGAGCACGACATGCCCGAGGATATTGGTCGGCGCCTTGGCCGGGGCGACGAGAGTGGGACGGCCCGAGGCGAACACGGCGGCATCGAAACAGAGGCTGGCAGCCAAATCCGCTTCCGGGCTCTTTACCACGATGAGGTCGCTGAGGCGGCCGCGCCGCATGACGGTTTCCTCGATCGTGCCGTCGATTTCCTCCCAGGTCGCGAAGGTGCTCGCCAGGGCGTGCTCGACGGCTTTGTCGCCGAGGCCGTTGCGCGCGCACCATTCCTCGAACTCGTGTTTCCGCTTCTTCAGGCGTGCAGCGGCCGCGTCCGCCAGTTCCGCGAGCCAGACGCCGGTCGCCGCTTCGGGAACCAACCCTGCCACCTCCGCCACCGGATTGGTTCTGACATAAGTCACTCGAATATGCGCACCGAGCGGACGTGCGATGGAGAGCGCGCTATCGAGCTGCGCCGCCAGTCCCGTTTCGCCACAGGCCGGGACCTCGATCAGTCGAACCGTCATTCGCATCTCCTTTCGAGCCGGCCCTGGATTGGCCGGTCCACGCAGGATGCTCGTTTTCGGCGGCGCCGTGTTTGATCGAGGTCAAGCCGGGCAGGTCGGGGGCTTGGATCGAGAGATGGGTCCAGCGATACAATGACGAAACCCGCCTGACCCATCGATCAGGCGGGCTGTTCACGGAGTGCTATTGGGCGTAGGCGACACCGCGATAGACCGTGCCGTAAGTCGGGCCGGCCACGGTCTGGAAGGTTTCCTGCGTCGCCACGCCGGTCAAGGTCGTGGAAGCGAGATTATCGGTGATCTTCACCACGCGGTTCGGATCGGCACCGTTATCGCCCGAAGCGCTGGAAGTCGCGGTCGTGGCCCAGAGGGTCACGGTCCCGCTGCTGCTCACCGCGCCGGTCAGGTTGCGCAGGCCGACTGTGGTCACTGTGGGGTAGGGGCCGGCAGCACCGGTCAGATTGGCGTCGACGAGGCCGATCAGGCCCTGGGTCAGCACGTAGTCGAGCTGCCACACGCCCTTGACCAGGCTCCACTTCTGGAGGCCGGCATGGGTCGAGGCGTCGGTCGCGTTGCCCGAGCCCTCATCCGTCACGTACATGGTCTTGTCGTTCGCGAAGAAGATCGCGAACGGCGTGAAATTGCCGCCGGTCGATTTGGCGGAATCGGTCGGGAAGCCCGGCACGATATTGATCGCGACCGAGGCCGCGTCTTCCTGGAACGGCAGCGCCGGCACAGTATAGACCGTATCGACGCCGTTGCTGCCGCTGCCCTTGGTGAAATAGAGCGCGCCGTGATTCTCGGTCAGGCCGCGGAAATTGTCGTCCTTGCCCGGCTTGTCCGCTTTGCCGTTGAACGTGAATTGCAGCAGCGGATCGACTTCGGCCGACAGGAACGACGGCACCGCAACGAAGGGCGTGGGCGAATCGAGCGGAAAGACGGTTTCGAGCCCGGTCGTCTCGGTCACGTCGGGCGAGGTGCCGTTGCTCGGACCGAACGCCGCGGCATTGCCGTTGTTGGCGTTGCCGACCGTGTAGTAGAGCCCGTTCGAGCCGAGCAGCGCGGAACGGCCGTTATTGCCGCCGTAATTGATCGTCGGCGTGTAGGCGAAATTGCCGTGCTCGTCCATCGAGACGATCGTGCGCGGAAAGGCGTATTTCGGCCCGAACGCAAACGTCACCGGATTGGTCGGATCCTGACCGGGGACCGCATCGGAGTTCGACGCGTCGATCGAGCCGACGCCGGCGCCGCCATAGCCGACGAAGACGAGGCGGGGGCCGTTCTGGCCCGTGGACAGATGCAGGCCCAGCTCGGACTTGGACGAGAAGCTGGTTGCAACCGAATCCGGCGGGACCTCGATCGAATGCAGAACGCTGCCGGTGATCGCGTCGATATCGGTCAGACCGATCGGCGAGGTGACGCCGAAGGCGGCATCGACCGTGACGTTGTTCCAGACGGTGACATAGTTGTTGCCCGAAATGGCCTTGACCGTCTGGGTGGCGGAACCGGGCAGCTTCGAGCCGACCGCGAGCGAGGCGACGTCGCCCTGCGTCGCATCATAGGTGCTGCTGCTGATCACCACCGAGCCATGCTCGATCACCAGCGGATCTTTCTTGTCCCCGGCGTGGGCGGCCCCGGCCGATATCGCGAGGACAAGGGCGGTGCCGCTCAAAAGGCGAGCGCGATGGGCGGATTTTTTATAAATGCGCATAGTACCTCAGGGAGATTGCCGAGTTTGTGACGTGTAAAATGCAAGCTATTCCGGCAATATTTCACGGTGGCGAACGCCGTGTGGCGCTTCCGTGACACTCGAGGAGGGCCGATCGTCGGGTCGTCGCTAAAGCGGCAGGCCGTGCGCCATCCCCATCTCGCGGGCGAGCTTGTCCAGATCCGCCAGCGTGTCGGACGGCAGGGCGAGGCCGCCGGCCCGATTGCGCGCGTCGTTCCGGGCTTCGACCTCGCCCGGATAGAAGATCTCCTCGGTGCCGGGTGCCCGCTTGGCGCTCTTGAGGCCGGCGATCATCGCCTCCATGCGGCGGCCGAAATCGGCGAGCGACTGGAACGGCGCGATGTCGAGCGCGATAAGCAGGTGCCCGGCGCCGCTGCGCTTGTCGGGCTGATAGGGGCCGGCGACGGCGGGGCCGAAGGAACTGCCCGTGAGCACCCCCGACAGCATGTCCATGATCACCGAGATGGCATAACCCTTGTGGCCGGCCATGGGCTGGATGATGCCGGCCAGCGCCGCTTCAGGGTCGGTCGTGGGCGCGCCCTCGGCATCGACCGCCCAGCCGGGCGGGATCGGCTCGCCGCGCTGACGGGCGAGATAGATCTTGCCGCGGGCGACCGCGGTGTTGGCGATGTCGAGCACCATCGGCGCATGCCGGCCGGCGGGGGCCGCCCAGGACCAAGGATTGTTGCCGACCAGTTTCTCGCGACCGCCCCAGGGGGCCATGGCCGGGCTGGCATTGGTCGACATGAACATGATGCAGCCTTGCGGCGGCGCCATCAGCGTGTAGTACATCGCCGTGCCGAAATGGTTCGAGTTTCGGAGCGCCACGGCACCGATGCCGTGCTGCTTGGCACGCCGGATCACATCCTTGGCGGCGCGGGCGGTCAGGATCTGGCCCATGCCGTCATGGCCGTCGATGACGGCGATAGCACCGGCATCGACGACATATTCCGGCTCGGCGACCGGTTTCGCCACCCCGGATTTGAGTCGGGCCACATACCAAGGCAGGCGCATCACGCCGTGCGACTGATGGCCCCAGAGATCGGCCTGAACCAGCGTGTCGGCGGCGAGGCGTGCATCCGCCGGCGGCATGCCGGCCTCGGCGTAGATGGCGGCGGCGAATTCGAGCAATTGATCGGCGCGGATGCGCGGCGTATCCGACATGTTACCCTCTCTTTCCGCCACGATAGCTCGCTCGCCGCACGGCGGATATGGGTGCCGATCGCGCGGATTGCCGTTAACATCTGGCCAGTGCGCGAAACGGAGCCTGCAATGTCTGACCACAAGAAACCAACGATCCGCGTCGGCATCGGCGGCTGGACCTTCGAGCCCTGGCGCGGCGGCTTCTATCCGGCGGATCTGGTGCAGAAGCGCGAGCTCGAATATGCCAGCCGGCAGCTCAGCTCGATCGAGATCAACGGCACCTATTACGGCTCGCAGAAGCCCGAGAGCTTCGCCAAATGGCATGACGAGACGCCCGATGACTTCGTCTTCTCGCTGAAGGGGCCGCGCTTCACTACGAACCGGCGGGTCCTGGGCGAGGCGGCGGAGTCGATGGAGCGCTTCTTCGCCAGCGGCGTGCTCGAGCTCAAGGACAAGCTGGGGCCGATCAATTGGCAATTCATGGCGACCAAGAAATTCGACGCCGCGGATTTCGAGGCCTTCCTGAAGCTGCTGCCGGCGAGCATCGAAGGGCGGGCCATCCGGCATGCCGTCGAGGTCCGGCACGACAGCTTCAAGGTGCCGGAATTCGTGGCGCTGGCCCGGCAATACCAGGTCGCGATCGTGCTGGCCGCGGATTCCGAATTTCCGCAGATCGCCGACCTGACGGCGCCGTTCGTCTATGCCCGCATCATGGGCACGGCCGAGACGGAGAAGGCCGGCTATTCCCCCGCTGCCATCGAGATCTGGGCCGAGCGCGCGCGGGCGCTATCGGCCGGCAAGGTGCCCGACGGGCTGGAAACGGTCGCGGCCCCGCCGGCCAAGGCCGAAGGGCGGGATGTCTTTCTCTATGTCATCAGCGGCTTCAAGCCGCACAATCCGGCGGCGGCGATGGCGATCATCGAGAAGCTGAAATTATGAGCGAGGAGGCGCCCTTCGATCTCGACCATTTCGTCGAGGCGCAGGCGCCGGCCGTGGCGCAGGTCCGGCGCGAACTGGCCGAGGGCCGCAAGCGCAGCCATTGGATGTGGTTCATGTTTCCGCAGCTGAGCGGCCTCGGCCACAGCGCTATGGCCAGGCGTTACGCCATCGGCTCGCTCGACGAGGCGCGGGCCTATCTGGCCCATCCGGTCCTGGGCAAGCGGCTGGTGGAGTGCACTGAGCTGGTCAATCAGGTCGAAGGCCGCTCGATCCATGAGATCTTCGGCAGTCCGGACGATCTGAAGTTCCATTCCTCCATGACGCTCTTCGCCTTGGCCGATCCCGCCGAGCCGATGTTCCGGGCGGCGCTCGACAAATATTTCGGCGGCACGGCGGACAGCGCGACGACGGAACTCCTGAGTTAGAAATCGTCGAGGCCGAGCACGCGGAAGGCTTCGGAGAGCTGCAGCGAGATCGGCAGGTCGAGCATCTCCCCGGTCGGGGTCGGCTGCAGGAACCATTTTCGGTAGGTCGCCACCAGACTCCGGTCCGCCGCCATGTGCGAGAAGGCTTGGCGCACCGCCGCGGCCAGTTCCGGATCGTCCTTGCGGAACATGATGCCGTAGGCCTCGTAGGTGATGAAATCGCCGACCACCGCCATCGTGTCCTGCGAATGCTTGGCGGCGATGAAGCCCGACAGCAGCACGTCGTCGGTCGCGAACGCGTCGGCGCCGCCTTGCTCCAGCAGCGCGTAGGAGGCTTCGTGATCGGGCATCGACACGATCTTGATGCCGAGATGGTATTTCTCGTCGAGCAGCGTCATCGCCTTCTCGTTGGTGGTGCCGCTGGTCACCACCAGGGTCTTGCCGCCGAGGTCTTTGTAGGAGGCGATGCCGGAACGGCGTTTCACCATCAGCTTGGTGCCGGCGACGAACATGACCGGTGAGAAGGCGACGCTCTTCTGCCGCTCGGTATTGCTGGAGGTCGAGCCGCATTCGAGATCGATCTTGCCGGAGGTGACCGCCTCCATGCGCGTGTCCGACGTCACCAGCCGGTACTCGGTCCGGATCGGCGCGCCATGCAGCTCGCGCACGATCTCCTCGACCAGGCCCCGGCATAGATCGATCGAATAGCCGAGCGGGGCGAGCTGGTCCTTCCTGACATAGGAGAAGGGGAAAGAGGCGTCGCGATAGCCCAGCGTCACGACGCCGCTATCTTCCACCTTCTTCAGCGTGCCGGTCAGAACCGCCGGAATGGCCTCGTCGTCGACGGGCGGCGGCGATGCCGCCGCACCGTCCGTATCTTCGGCACGCGCCGAGGATATCGCGAGCGCCGTCAGTACGGCGGCCAGGGCGATGAGCCCTTTCATCAGGCCCGGGCCGCTTCCGGCAGCGCCTCGTTGCCGCGTTCGTCATGGGATTGGCCGAGCTCGCCCTCGAACTTGGCGACGGCGGCCGCGGCCAGCGAGTTGCCGATGACGTTGGTGGCGCTGCGACCCATATCGAGGAACTGGTCGATACCGAGGATGAGGAACAGGCCCGCCTCGGGAATGCCGAACTGCTTCAGGGTCGCGAGGATCACCACCAGCGAGGCGCGCGGCACGCCGGCGACGCCCTTGGAGGTGATCATCAGGGTCGCCGCCATCAGCAGCTGCTTGCCGATCGGCATGTCGATGCCATAGGCCTGCGCGATGAAGAGGGTGGCGAAGGTGGTGTAGGCCATCGTGCCGTCGAGATTGAAGGAGTAGCCCAGCGGCAGCACGAAGCTGGCGATCTTGTTGGGCACGCCGAAGCGCTTCAACTGATCGAGGATCTTGGGATATGACGCCTCGGAGCTGGCGGTCGAGAAGGCGAGCAGGAAGGGTTCGCGCATCCGCTTGACCAGATCGAACATGCGCTGCCCGAAGACGAGATAGCCGACCCCGACCAGCATCACCCACAGGATCGCGAGCGTCAGGTAGAAGCCACCCAGGAACTGGGCGAAATTGATCAGGATGCCCGGCCCCGACTTGGTGATGACCGAGGCGACCGAGGCGCAGACGGCGATCGGCGCCAGCTTCATCACATAGCCGGTGATGGTCAGCATCATGTGCGAGACATCGTCGGCGATCGCGATCAGCGCCTTGCCGCGCTCGCCCAGCGCCATGAGCGCGATGCCGGCGAAAATCGCGAACACGACGATCTGCAGGATCTCGCCCTCGGCCAGCGATTTGAACAGCGAGGTTGGCACCAGATGGTCGATGAAATTCTCGATGCTGAAGGCCTGGGTCGTCAGGTTGGCGGTGTTGGCGCCCTGGTCGGCGATGGTGATGCCGACGCCGGGCTGCAGCAGATTGACCATGAGCAGGCCCAGCATCAGCGAGACGATCGAGGCGCTGACGAACCACGCCATGGTCTTGGCGCCGACGCGGCCGACGGTGGAGGCATCGCCCATATGGCCGATGCCGACGATGAGCGTCGACAGCACCAGGGGCCCGATGATCATCTTGATCAGCTTCAGGAAGATGGCGCTGATAAGCGACATGTATTTGGCGATGTCGGCCGCCGTCGCATGGTCGGGGAAGGCATAGTAACTGCATGTGCCGAGAACGATGCCGAGCACCAGCCCGATCATCACGTAGATGAAGTTCCTATTCAAATTCCCCTCCTTGGCTGACCCCCGAACCTGACCGATCTGAACGGCCGATGCGCCGGCCGTCCCGAAGGATAGTAAGGAACGCGATGGTCCACGAGCGCAAAAGGAGGGGCTTGCGCCAGATTTTTCATTTTTGTGACGCCGTCGGGCCGATCAGGCGGCCGGCCGGCCCATTTTCGGGTGGCGTTGCCGCCACCAGGCCCAGGCGGGGCCGAGCAGTCCGGGGGCGACGAGGGCGAGGCTGCCGGGCTCGGGCACTGGCAGCTCGGCATCGATCCTGCCGCTGAAGGAGGGGAGCTGAGAGCCCTCGAAAGGTGCCAGCGAGAAGGTCGCCGTCTCGAAATAGATCGGGTTGATCGAGAGCGGCAGCGCGTCGCTCCTCAGCAGGGTGGTGTTCGTCGTCTTGAAATCGATGTCGAAGCCATAGCCGGTCAGCAGGGAGCTGGTTTCGATCTCGAACTGATCGATGCCATCATCGTCGTCGAGCACGGTCACGAACTGAAAGGATCCCAACGACAGAATGAGAAAGGCAGGAAGGACAATTGTTCTCATCGGAACGGCTCCCCACAATAATCAATGATAATTTGATTACGTCTCCGGCGTCCGGCGCAGTGATATTTTGCGATATCTTGATCGGCGAAGGCTGATTTCTCGCCTGTCAAGGGAACTAGAGCGTGTATGGCCTGAAAATATTTCGTCTTTTTTTTGACACGATACGAGGCGGCGGCCACGACTTGCTATGGGGTGGCGGCGAGACAGTTCACCAGGGACGAACCTTTACCGGACGATATTGCAAATGATTCTCATGGCGATGCTCGACGGGCGGCCTTTGGGCTGGGTAGGGTGCGGCCGAGACGATCGAGCGCGGGAATGACGAAACAGGATCATGTAGTCGGTCGATATCGATTGAAGCCGGGCCACGGGTTGATTGCGGGGGGCGAGACTGTGCATGTCGGCGCCAAGGCGCTCGATATCCTGACGGTCCTGATCGAGGCCGGTGGCGATCTCGTCACCAAGGACGAGTTGCTGGACCAGATCTGGCCCGGCATCGTCGTTGAAGAGCACAATATTCAGGTTCATGTCTCGGCGCTGCGCAAGGCGTTGGGTGACGAGGCCGGATGGATCGTGACCGTGTCTAAACGCGGCTACCGGTTTGTCGGACCCTCGAGCGGATCCCGGACGGAAGCACCGTTCCTGCCTCGGCCGATCGGCCGACTCTTCGGCCGCGAGGAGGAGCTGGTGACCATCCGGTCTCTGCTCGAACGGGCGCGCCTGGTGACGATCGCGGGACCGGGCGGCATCGGCAAGACGCGCATCGGCCTCGAGCTCGCTCGCGAGATCGCCGGCCGCTATCGCGACGGTGCCGTCTTCATCGATCTTTCGGTGCTGCAGGATCCCTCGCTGGTGCCGAGCCTGGTGGCGACGACGCTCGGAACCGTGCTCAATGGCGACGAAATGATCGGGCAGCTGGTGCGCCGGTTGCGGGATCGGGAGATGCTGATCCTACTCGACAATTGCGAGCATGTCGTCGATGCGATCGCACCGCTCGCCGAGCGCATTCTGGTCGAAGCGCCGGGGATCAGCCTGCTCGCCACCAGCCGCGAGCCGCTCGCCTGTCTGGGCGAGCAAGTCTATCGCCTGCCGCTTCTGCCTGTCCCTGAGGTGACCCGCCTCGCGAAGGAGGCGCTGATGTCTCCCGCCGTCGCCTTGCTGGTGGATCGGCTCGAGGCTGCCGATCTGCGCTTCAAGCTCACCGACGCGTCGGCGGAAGCGGCGAGCATCATCTGCCGACGTCTCGACGGGCTCCCTCTCGCCATCGAGATGGTCGGAGCACTCGCCCCCGGGCTCGGACTGGAGGCGCTTGCTGCCAAGCTGGAACTGCCTTTCAGCCTGCCTTACAGCATCACGCGCACCATCGCACCGCGCCATCGCTCTCTGGAAGCGACGCTCGATTGGAGCCATGCGCTCCTGTCGCCGGCCGAGAAGGTGCTGCTGCGGCGGCTGTCGGTATTCCCAGGACCGTTCTCGCTGGCGGCGGTCGAGGCTGTACTGGGCGGCGAGGAACTGCCCGGACAGGGATGCGGCGATCTGCTTGCGAGGCTCGTGCGGAAATCGCTGGTGTCGATCGATGCGACTGCCGTCTCTCGTTCCTATCGGATGCTCGAGACCATTCGCACCTACGCAGCAGAAAAGCTCGATGAAGCCGATGAGCGGAATCTGCTGCATGCACGGCATGCCGAGTATGTGATCGGCACGCTCGATCACGCCACGCGAGAATGGAAGACCGCGACGGATAGCGTCTGGAGCGAGCGCTATCTCTGGCTGCTGGCCGATCTCCGTGTGGCCTTGCGCTGGAGCTTCGGGCCGGACGGCGATATCTCGCTCGGACTCGGGCTGGCGGGTCTGTCGCGGCAGATCTGGCATATGCTGAATCTCAATGGCGAAGGCCGCCGCTGGGCGGAAGCCGCGGCGGCAGAGCTGACGGCGGATACGCCGCCCAGGGTCGCGGCTTTCGTATGGGCGGCGATTGGATCGTTGACAGGGGTGCGTTCGTTCGAGCGCACGATCCCGGCCTGGCGCAAGGCGGTCGAGCTGTTCGGCCAGACCGATGAGGTTGCCGAGCTTGGCTCGGCGTTGGTCGCGCTCGGGCAAATGCTGACTCTATCCGGCCAGACGACGGCGGGAGGGGAGGTTCTGGAACGTGCGGATGCTCTGATCGACTCGCATACCGGCAATCGTCGGCTCGGCATGTTCGCGATGACCCGCGCCATGCTTCATAGCGCCCTGGGATCATGGTCGGAGGCGACGCGGCAATATGAGCGGGCTTTGCCCCTGTTTCAGGCGGCCGGTGCCGTTCGCTCGATGACGGTGGCCTCGTACAATCTCGCCGATATGCTATGGGCCGAGGGCGCGCACGAGGCCGCGATCGGCGCTTTCCGTGCCACGGTCGAGCTCGGCCGCCGCAGCGGTCCCAGGCGCACCATCGGTCTTGCCTTGGGCAGTCTTGCCGGGGTGCTTGTGGACCGAGGCGATCTCGACGCGGCGCTCGCCGCGGCAGGCGAGGCGGTGCCGATTCTGCGCGAAGACGAACTGATCGATTGGCTGTTCCCGCATCTGGCTTTGCGTCTCGCGAAGGCGGGAAGGCCGGAAGATGCCGCGCGGCTCTGGGGCTATGCGGAGCGCGTGATCGGGAAGGGGGTCGTCCGGCAGAAGAACGAGAGGCGGGCGGCCGAAGCGCTCGAAGCGCTCTTGCGGGCCACGATACCATCCGAGCAAAGAGAGGGGTTGGTCACCATCGGCCGCCACCTGAGCGAGGATCAGGCCGTCGCACTCGCTCTCGATCCCCAAAACGGCGTGATGAATCGGACGCCGGAATGACGAAGAAGCAGGATCATGTGTTCGGCGGATATCGATTGCAACCGGGCAGCGGCCTGTTCGTGGAAAACGGCGCCGTGGCGCTTAGCGGCAAGGCCCTCGACATCCTGACGGTCCTGGTCGAGGCGGGCGGCGATCTCGTCACCAAGAACGAGCTGCTGGAACAGGTATGGCCCGGCCTCACCGTCGAAGAGCACAATATCCAGGTTCATATCTCGACGCTGCGCAAGGCGCTGGGCAACGAGGCCGGGTGGATCGTGACCGTGCCGAAGCGCGGTTACCGGTTCGCCGGGCCGGTGGGCGAGAGGCCCGCCGCCGCATCGCCATCGTCCTTGCCGCAATCGCTCGGCCGGCTGTTCGGCCGCGAAGAGGATCTGGTGACCATCCGCTCGCTCTTCGATCGGAGCAGGCTCGTGACGATCGTCGGGACGGGCGGTATCGGCAAGACCCGCCTCGGGTTGGAGTTCGCCCGCGAGATCGGCAATGCCGTCTTCATCGATCTTTCGGTGCTCCAGGATCCGTCACTGGTGCCGAGCCTGGTTGCGACCGCGCTTGGTATCGAGCTCAAGGGCGATGGGCCTGACGCTCAGTTGGCGCGTCGGCTGAGAGGGCAGGAATTGCTGATCCTGCTCGATAATTGCGAGCATGTGCTTGATGCCGTGGCGACGCTCGTCGAGCAGATCTTGGCGGATGCGCCACCGGTCAGGCTGCTGGCGACCAGCCGCGAGCCGCTCGCCTGCCTCGGCGAGCAGGTCTACCGTCTGCCGCCTCTGCCCGTTCCGACCGATGAGCCGCATTCTCCGGCAGAGGCGCTCGCCAGTGCCGCCGTCGCTTTGCTGGTTGACCGGCTCAAGGCCGCCGACGTGTATTTCGAGTTGACCGAGGCGGCCGCCAGTGCGGCGAGCATCATCTGCCGGCGGCTCGACGGCTTGCCGTTGGCGATCGAGATGGTGGGAGCGCTCGCGCCTTCTCTCGGCCTGGAGACCATGGCGGTCAGGTTGGAAAAGTCGTTCAGCCTGCCTTACAGCGTCACCCGCACCATCGTGCCGCGCCACCGCTCGTTGGAAGCGACCCTCGACTGGAGCTATGCGCTCCTGTCGCCGGAAGAGCAGGTCGCGTTGCGCCGACTGTCGGTGTTTCCGGGACCGTTCTCGCTCGATGCCGTCGAAGCCGTTCTGGGCGACGGCGGGCCGGCGATACAGGCATTCGGCAATGTGCTGATAGGCCTTGTGCGCAAATCGCTGGTGTCGATCGATCCAGGGGCGGCTGTGCCGTACCGGCTGCTCGAGACCATCCGCGCCTATGCCGCGGAAAAGCTCGACGAGGCCGGCGAGCGCGAGCTGCTGCATGCGCGGCACGCGCGTTATGTCGCCGATAGGCTGATGGAAGGCCTGGAGGCCTGGGACGCGACCGGCGATGCGATCTGGCGCGACCGCTACGGCTGGCTGCTCGCCGACCTGCGCACGGCGCTGGACTGGAGCTTCGGCATGGAAGGGGACACCAATATCGGCCTCGCCATCGTCGGGCGAGCCGGGCCTCTCTGGTCGGTGCTGAATCTCCGCGACGGTCGCCGCTGGGTGGAAGCGGCAGTGGCGGTACTGGACGACAGCACGCCCGATCTGATCGCGGCGCATGTTTGGATGGCGTTCGGCTTTCTGATCTCGGAGCGCTCGATCGAACGGGCCATCGCGGCCTTGCGCAAGGCCGCAGATCTATTCGAACGCCTGAACGCGCCGAAAGATCGTGCGTCAGCTCTGGCCGGGCTCGGCCAATTGCTGGCGATGTCAGGGGACACGGAAGGGGCCAAGGAAGCCCTGGCGGCCGTCCGGGTGCTTCTTCCGCAGAATTCTCCGAGCCGCCGCCTCGGAGTCTGTCTGCTCTCCTTCTCCATCCTCTACACGGCAGAGGAGGCCTGGTCCGATGCGCGGCGCGAGTGCGCGTTGGCGCTGAACATGTTCGAGGGCGTGGGCGCCACGAAAATGGTGATGGGTACCCAGTATGAACTCGCCGACCTGCTCTGGACCGAGGGGACGCTCGCGCCGGCCATCGATGCTGCCGTCAAGGTGCTGGACATGGCGCGACGCCATGGCAACCGGCGTTATATCGGTCATTCGGCCGGAATCTTGTCCGGGATGTTCACCACCCAGGGCGATGTCGAGCAGGCGCTCGTTTTCGCCCGGGAAGCCGTTCCGCTTTGCCGGGAGGATGACTATGTCGACTGGCTGTTCCCGCACCTCGCCCTGCGCGCCGCCAAGGCGGGCCGGCCGGACGATGCGGCGCGGCTGCTGGGCTATGTCAGCAGCGGCATCGAAACAGGGGCCTTCCAGCAGTTCAGCAGCAAACGGGCGCTCGCCTCCCTCGACACGCTGCTGCGCGATGCCCTCACTGCCGATCGGATGGAGCAGCTGGTCGAGACGGGCCGGCATTTGAACGAGGATCAGGCCGTCGCCTTAGCGCTCGGCTGAGGAGTTTCCACGGAACTGACCACTGGCACCGTAACCGCAACGAAGTCGGCCGCAGGATCAGGCCTGGACGAGCTTGTCGCCGAGCGCCATCCAGCCGGCGGGCTCGCGGATCAGCTTGGCCACGTCGTAAGAACCGAGCGCTGCGGTCAAGGCGCGCCGAGTGAAGATCTCGTGGAAGATCTGCGTTGCCGGCCCGACCTTTAGGCGGTTCCGGGCGGCGCTGCCGGCGATCACCTGCTCCTGGAAGGCGCGCCAATGGATCTCGATGGCGGTCGCATAGCAGAGTTCGCTCAGCCCGACCTTGTAGCCGAGCGCGGCGGCGACCGCCGCGATGTTGACCACCTGGTCGGCGATGGGGATGGGCAGCACGTCGGCGACGATCTGCAGCGTCCGCTCCCCGAGCTTCATGCTCTTCATCTTGATGATCGCATCGCACCAGCGGGCGATTGTCGCGGTATTTTTGTAGGATCGGGCAATCGCCCTAATGCCCAGGAGATGGCCGCTGGTCGAGACTGCGGCGCTCAGATGCTGGACCGTGCCGCTGGTATTGACGCCGGCCGTGACGAACTCGCCGAGATTGCCAGCGAAGCTCACGACGGCGCCGCTGAAGGTCTTCAGGTCCCGGTTGCGCAGATAGGTCTGGGTGTCCGGGCTTTCGCGCTCGTCATGGCCGTTGGCGACGAACCAGGGATTGGCACGCACTTTGACGTTGCCGACCTTGTACCGGGCGGCCAATCCGCGGCCCAGCGCCTGCAGCCCCTGGCTTCCCGCATAGGCATGCCAGTTGCCATGCGTGGGGGCATCGATCACGAGCGCGATGAGGTCCGCCACCGCGAAGGCGATGTCGAGCCGAGTTGCGCGTCCCTCGCCACGCACGCCGGCCGCCAGATCCTTGCCGATCTCTGCCAATTCCTCGCCGGCCGGGGTGCCGATTTGCGGTGATTGTTCCAACGCCGGGACGTTGGGATCGGCGTTCGGAACCGGGATGGGGGGAAGGGGCCGAGGCGCGGCCTGCCCGGGAACGGGGGGAAGGGGTCGAGGCACGGCCTGCCCGGGGATAGGGGGAAGGGGCCGAGGCGCGGCCTGCCCGGGAACGGGGGGAAGGGGCCGAGGCACGGCCTGCCCGGGGATAGGGGGAAGGGGTCGAGGCATGGCCTGCCCGGGGATAGGGGGAAGGGGTCGAGAGGGCGGTCTGGAAGACATGGATATTCCCGCGACGGTAGCCGGACGGGACGCTAGCGGCAGGCAACGTGAAAATGCTATGTGCGAATAGCCAGCGGCTTCCGCTTCACCCGCCGCAATGCAACTCAGCCGGCCTGCGCCATGAAATTCTCGATCGCCGCCAGGAAGGCTTCCGGCATTTGCAGTTGGGGAACATGGGCGCAACCGGTCAGGATCTCGAGCCGCGCGTCGGGCAGCAGGCCCGCCAATTCGTGCGACATGGGCGGGGGCGTCGCCTCGTCCTCGGAGCCGACCAGCACGAGCACGGGAAGGCGCACGCTGCCGACCTCGCCGCGCAGATCCAGGCCGGCCAGGGCTTGGCAGGCGGCCTGAAACGTCTCGGGGTCGGTGCGTAGGAAGGCTGCGCGCCGCTCCCCCATGAGGGCCGGCTGGGCCGCTTGGAATTCCGGCGCGAACAGGCGACGCATCGCGGTTTCGGCGATCGCTTCCAGCCCTTTGGCCGCCGCCGCTGCCGCCATGGTACGGAACGCTTGACGGCCCGGCTCGGAGAAGGCGGCACCGCAATCGGCCAGGATCAGGCGCCGGGCGAGGGCAGGGTGGCGGATCGCCATCTGCAGCGTGACGAAGCCGCCGAAGCCGTTGCCGAGCAGGATCGGCCGCTCGCTCTCCGTCATCTTGCCGATCGCGGCCGCCATTCGGTCGGCGACCGCCGCGAGCCCGCCCTCGACCGGCGTCGAACCGCCGAAGCCGGGCAGATCCGGGGCGATCACCCGGAAGCGGCGCGACAGAGGTCCCACGATCCGATCGAAGCTGCCGCGATCCGCCAGCAGCGAGTGCAGCAGCACGAGCGGCCGCCCCTCGCCCTCGATCGCGGCGCTCACCGTTCCTCCGTCCAGATCGATCTTCATCTTTCGCCTCTCGCTCATGCTGCCCGCGCCTCTCGCTCATGCTGCCCGCGACGACGGGTCTCATCCCGGGATTTGGGGTTTGACATGATATTTCACGAGTGTCATGAAATATCACGAATTCGAAATTCATCGATCCTGATAGGACCAGATATGCTGCTTCGCGACAATGTCTATGATTCGGTTCGGGCCGATATCCTGACATGCCGCCTCGCTCCCGGCGCCGAGCTGCGCGAGCAGGAGCTGGCGCTGAGATATCAGGTAAGCCGAGCGCCTGTGCGGGATGCATTGCTCAGACTTGAGCGGGAGAAGCTGGTCACGGTCAATCCGCGCCAAGGTTCCACCGTCACGCCGATCTCCATGATGGATGCGCGCGACCTGTTCGGGCTGCGCCTGGTGCTGGAACCGGCTTGCGCGACGGAGGCGGCAGAAAACGCACCATCTGATATTTTACAGACGCTCGATCGGTTCCGGCATTTCGAACCTGGTGAGGATTTCATCGACTATAACCGCGCCTTCCACGGCGCGATCGCGCAGGCCTCGGGCAATCGCCGGATGGCGGCCGTGACCTGCGAGCTGATCGACCAGGCCGAGCGCATGGTCCGGGTCAGTCTGGCCAGCATCAAAGGGCGCGATCCGACCCAGCTCGTGGCCGAGCACGCCGAACTCATCGACGCCATCCAGCGGCGGGATGGGCGCAGTGCCGCCCGTCTTCTCCGCGATCACATCAGCAAAGCGGAACGGCGCGTCCTCGCAGCACTCGCGAGAAGCGCCGTCGTTTCCTGAAGGGAGCAAGCCTTGGACACTCTTGAACAGCGTGCCGATATCAAGACGCACGGCAATTTCGTCGATGGGCGCGAGATCGAGGCCGGAGACGGCCAGCTGATCGATGTCCGCAACCCGGCGACCGGCGCCGTCATCGCCCGCATCCCCAATTCCAACGCCGCCGATGTCGACCGGGCGATGAAGAGCGCCCGCGCCGCCTTCGAAAGCCCCGAATGGGGCGGGCTCACCACGCGTGCGCGCGCCCGGCTGATCAACCGCATCGCCGACGCGTTCGAGGATAATCTCGACAGCCTCTATCAGCTCGAGACCCTGAATAACGGCCGGCCGGTCAACGAGACAAGGGCGCAGATCAGCCGCCTGCCGGACTTCTTCCGCTATTTCGCCGGCCTGGCGCTGGCGCGGCGCGACGATGTCATTCCGGTCGAGGGCGCCTATCTCAACTACACGATCCGGACGCCGATCGGTGTGGTCGCCAATTGCACGCCCTTCAATCATCCGCTGATGATCATGTGCAAATCGCTGGCGCCGGTGCTGGCCTCGGGCTGCACGACGGTGGTGAAGCCGTCCGAATATACGCCGCTCACGACGCTGAGGCTGGCGCAGATCTTCACCGAGGCGGGCCTGCCCAAGGGCGTGTTCAACATCGTGCTGGGTCTGGGGCCGACGACCGGCAAGGCGCTGTCCGAGCATCCCGATATCGACAAGCTGGTGCTGACCGGCGGCACCGAGGCCGGCCGTATCGCCGGTGCCGCCGCCGCCAAGGTGTTCGCGCACCAGACCATGGAGCTGGGCGGCAAGACGCCGGTCATGGTGTTCGACGATTACGATGTCGACCAGGCGGTGAACTATGCCGCCTTCGGTGCCTTCATCGGTGCCGGCCAGACCTGCGTCTGCGCCTCGCGCCACCTGGTCCAGGCCTCGATCTATGACGAGTTCGTCGAGAAGCTGGCGCGCAAGACCAAGACGCTGCGCATCGGCGACCCGTTCGATCCGGCGACGCAGCTGGGTCCGGTCATCTCCGCCAAGCAACGCGATCGCGTCCTGACCTATGCGCGCTACGGCCATGAGGACGGGGCGCGGCTGGTGGCCGGCGGCGTGGCGGCGACGGTGCCGGGCCTCGAAGGCGGCTATTTCGTCGAACCCACGGTGTTCGCCGATGTCCGGGCCGAGATGCGCGTGTTTCAGGAAGAGGTGTTCGGCCCCTTCACCATCGTGACCCCGTTCAAGGACGAGGCCGAGGCGCTGAAGCTCGCAAATGACTCGCCCTTCGGCCTGGCCGCGGCGGTGCGCACCCGCGACGTTTCCCGCGCCCATCGGGTCGCGGCCAAGGTCAAGGCCGGCATCGTCTGGATCAACGATCACCATCGGCTCGACCCGGCCTCGCCTTGGGGCGGCGTCGGCGATAGCGGCATCGGCCGCGAGTGCGGCAGCGAGAGCTTCAACGACCATTTCGAGACCAAGAGCGTCATGCTCCCGACCGAGGAGCGGCCGTTCGACTGGTACCGCGACACGGCCAATCAGCGCCGCCTGAACTAGTTCATCGCCTGCGGGGCGAGCGAAGGTCCGCGTGAGACGGGCCGGCTCGCCCCGTCATCAATCAACAAGGGGAGCGAATGCCATGTCGGTCACGGTCAATGCCGGAGGTCGGCTCGATCGCCTGCCGATCGGTCCCTTCCACTACCGCATCATGTGGTTGATCGGCATCGGCATGTTCTTCGACGGCTTCGACATCTATGTCGGCGGCACCGTCCTGGCATCGACGCTGAAGAGCGGCTTTTCCACCCTGTCGCAGAACGCGCTGTTCGTCTCGGCCACCTTCGTCGGCATGATGATCGGCTCGTTCCTCACCGGCTTCCTCGGCGACCGCTACGGCCGCCGCTTTACCTATCAGGCCAATCTGCTGGTCTTCGGCCTGGCCTCGATCGCGGCCTCCTTCGCGCCGAGCATGACGGTGCTCATAGCGCTCCGCTTCATCATCGGCATGGGGCTCGGTGCCGAGAACGTCGTCGGCTATTCGACCCTGACCGAGTTCGTCCCGGCCAAGACGCGCGGCCGCTGGCTCGGCCTCATGGCGGTGTTCGTCGTGACCGGCCTGCCGATCGCCTCGCTGGTGGGCTATCTGGTCGTGCCCGCGTTCGGCTGGCGCGCCATGTTCGTGATCGGCGGGTTGGGCGGGCTCATAGTCTGGTATCTGCGCAAGAGCCTGCCGGAATCGCCGCGCTGGCTCGAATCGGTCGGCCGCGCCGCCGAGGCGGACACGCTGCTGTGCCAGATCGAGGCGACGGCCGCCCGGCACGGTCCGCTGCCCGAACCGATGCCGTCGGCACCGCCACCTTCCGTCCGGCCCGACCTTGCTAGCCTGTTCCAACCGCCGCTGCTGGCGCGCGTCGTCGTCGGCTGCATCTGCCTGATCGTCATCAACACGCTGCTCTATGGCTTCGTCACCTGGCTGCCGACCTTCTTCGTCAAGCAGGGGCTGAGCATCGCCACCTCGTTCGGCTATGCACTGCTGATGGCGTTCGGCGCCCCGATCGGCTCGGCCATAGGCGCGCTTACGGCCGACCGCTGGGGCCGCAAGCCTACCATCATCGGCGCCTCGTCGCTCGCCGTCGTCTTGGGGGCGATCTATCCCTCGGTCAGCGATCCGGTGCTGCTGCCGCTGATTGGCTTCGCGCTCACCGTGCCGATCTATGTGCTGGTCGCCCTGCTGTTCGGCATCTATATCCCGGAGCTGTTCCCGACCGAGATCCGGCTGCGCGGCGCCGGCATCTGCAACATGTTCGGCCGCGGCGCCACCATCGTGACGCCCTTCATCGTCGTCTCGCTGTTCAATTACGGCGGTGTCGCCGCGGTCATGAGCCTGATGGTGGCGCTGCTGGTGATCCAGATCGTCACGGTCTTCCTCTACGGCATCGAGCCGGCCAACCGGCGGCTCGAGGAGCTGAAGCCGGAGGAAGAAGCGAAGGGCCGTCCGGTCGAAGCCAATTTCTAGCCTTCCATCCCCCTATCCAGGAAAACGCCGATGGCCCACTCGATTCTTCCTCACTGGCTGAACGGCCGGCGTGTCGCCGGCACATCGGGCCGCGTCTCGCCCGTCTACAACCCGACCAGCGGCGAGATGAGCGCCGAGCTGGCGCTGGCTTCCGCCGAGGAGGTCGCGACCGCGGTCGAGCAGGCCAAGGCAGCGTTCCCCGGCTGGGCCGCGACCACGCCGCTGCGCCGGGCGCGGGTCATGTTCAAGTTCCGCGAGTTGCTGGAGGCGAATGCCGGCGAGCTGGCGGCGATCATCGCGTCCGAGCACGGCAAGGTGGTCGACGACGCCATGGGCGAGATCATGCGCGGGCTCGAGGTCGTGGAATTCGCCTGCGGCATCCCGCATCTGCTCAAGGGCGAGCTCACCGAGAATGTCGGCACCAATATCGACGCCTTCTCCATGCGCCAGCCCTTGGGTGTCGTCGCCGGCATCACGCCGTTCAACTTCCCGGCCATGGTGCCGATGTGGATGTTCCCGGTGGCGCTCGCCTGCGGCAACGCCTTCATCCTGAAGCCGTCGGAACGCGATCCGTCGGCGCCTCTTTACCTCGCCGAGCTGCTGAAGCAGGCGGGTTTGCCCGACGGCGTGTTCCAGGTCGTGCAGGGCGACAAGGCGGCGGTCGATGCCATTCTCGACCATCCCGACATCAAGGCGGTGAGCTTCGTCGGCTCGACCCCGATCGCGCGCTACATCTATGGCCGCGCCGCCGCCAGCGGCAAGCGCGCCCAGGCGCTGGGCGGCGCCAAGAACCATCTGGTGGTGATGCCGGACGCCGATATGGATCTCGTCGTCAACGGCCTGATGGGTGCTGCCTACGGCTCGGCGGGCGAGCGCTGCATGGCGATCTCGGTCGCAGTGCCGGTGGGCGAGGACACCGCCGACCGGCTGATCGAGCGGCTGGCGCCGCGTGTGCGCGCGCTCAAGGTCGGCGCCTCGACCGACCGCGAGGCGGAGATGGGGCCGCTGGTCACGCGTCAGCATCTCGACAAGGTCAGGGCCTATGTCGATGCCGGCGTCGAGGAGGGCGCCGAACTCGTCGTCGATGGCCGCGACTTCCGGCTGCAGGGGTTCGAGAACGGCTTCTTCATGGGCGGCTGCCTGTTCGACCGGGTCACGCCGGAGATGAAGATCTATCGCGAAGAGATCTTCGGGCCGGTCCTGTCGGTGGTGCGCGCGGCCGATTACGGCAGCGCCGCCGCCCTCATCGACGCGCATGAATATGGCAACGGCGTCTCGATCTTCACCCAGGACGGCAATACCGCGCGCCAGTTCGCCGCCGATATCCAGGTCGGCATGGTCGGCGTGAACGTGCCGATCCCGATCCCGATGGCGTTCCACTCCTTCGGCGGCTGGAAAGCCTCGCTGTTCGGTGATCATCATATGCACGGCCCGGAAGGCGTGCGCTTCTACACCAAGATGAAGACGGTCACGACACGCTGGCCGGTCGAGAAGCCGGCCGGGGCCGATTTCATCATGCCGACGATGAAGTAGGGGCCTCGCAAGCCTGCAGCATCCGGGAGAGATCCGCGTGCAGGGCATCGTCGCGGATGCGCGGCAGCATCTGCCGGAGCCGCAGGACGATCCGGTCCGGGTCGCATGGGCCGAACGCCGCAGGAGCGCGTGTTCCGCCCATGCGCGCGAGATGGCGGCGCAGCATCCGGCGATGCCCTCCGGCCGCGAGTAGCTCCTCAAGCAAGTCGATCAGCTCGCGCCGGTCGGCATAGCCCATATAGGCATCGCTCACCTCGCACATCGAGCAGGCGGGCGAGCTGAAATCGTCGCCGGGCCGGCGCGTCATGGCCCGGCGGCCACCGGTGCCGGCCGAACCCGTTTCGGCCTGATCTCGCCCTTCTGCGCGGCGATGCCCATTTCCAGGCTATCGGCGATCCGATGGGCCCGTTCGAGGAAATGGGCGGCCGCCGGCGCAGGGCAAAGCTCGCGGGCGGTGTCGGTGAAGATTTCGAGCCAGCGATCGAAATGCGGCGTGTCGACGGGCAGGGGCAGGTGGGCCACCATCGGCCGACCGTGATACCGGCCGCTCATCAGCGCCACGGACGACCAGAAGGCGCAGATTTGGCGGATATGATCCTCCCAATCATGCACCTTGCTCTCGAAGACCGGGCCGATCAGCGGATCGAGGCGAGCCCGGCCGTAGAAGGTGCGGACCAGCCGCTCGATCATGGCCTCGTCGATACCGGTGCGCGCGATGATCTCCTCGACGATCAGATCCCGGCCTGCCGGCGCGTCCGTGCCCATGCTCATGGTCCTTCGAAGAGCGATGCCTCATAAGATATATATCATATGCACCTTATTGATCAATGAGCAGGCGTCAAAGATTATCGTCGGACTCTCCGAGCGAAGCGTCGGTTTCCGCCGGCTGCCCGGTATGCGGGGCGGGGTAGGTACGGCGAATGGGGATGAAGTCCGGACCGGGGCAACCATTCGGGTCAGCCTTCGCGCGCGGCCCGATGAAGGGCAGGACAGCCTTCACCAGTTCGAGAGCGGTCTTGAGGGCTGCCACGCCCTCGATGAGTGTCCGTCCATCCATGGGACTGATTCCTTCCTCTCAAGGAAGGGATTATAGAACATATCATGAACATTTGGTCTGGGCAAGTTAGGACAAGGGTGGCCCGTAATTGGGGCGGCCCAAGACGGCATGGATCGGCCCGTGCTACCAAGCTGCGCGTTGATGCTCGGATGAAGGAGATCTCCATGCACCGCTTCCTGGTGGCACTATCCATGCTTGCGAGCTCGCCGGCACTGGCCCAGGCGGTGACAGCGCCGCTGATCACGGGCGCGGGGCCCGCGGTCGTGCTGACCAACCCGTCATCGACCGCGACCCCGGCCGGAATCGTCACTTTCGGACAGGTTTTTGCACCCGGCGCCGTTCCCAAGGGACATGGGATCACGGCCTCGCTGCCGGTCGCCATGGATGTCAAGGCGCGGCACCCGGACGGGTCGGTTCGCCACGGCATCGTTTCGATCAAGGTGCCGGCCTTGGCGCCGCATGCGAAGCAGGTCGTGAGCCTTGCTGCGGGCGACGCCGCCCCCGAGCCGGCCGCGATCAAGGCCGCCGATATCCTGCCGCAGGGATATGCCCTGACGCTCACTCTCGCTTTCGGTGCCGGGGAGGTGCCGCAGCGCTTCGACATCGCCAAGCTCGTCGCCGCGGCGCTCGAGAAGGGCACGGCCAAGGCCTGGCTGAACGATGCGCTGGTCAAGGAGGTGCGGGTCTCGACGCCGGTCAACGCCCAGATGACGGCGACTTTCGATGTCCGCGCCACCGCCGACGGCCAGATCATGACCGATGTGATCGTGGCCAACGATCAGGCTTTCGCGCCGGCCATGGATTTCATCTACGGCGCCACGGTCGCAGATCAGGGCAAGGTGCTGTTCGAGGAGAAGAGCATCAGCCACTACGCCTATTCGAACTGGCACAAGCAATTCTGGACCGGTACGGCGCACCCGGCGGTGATCGTCGCCGTTGATCCCGAATATATGGCCAAGGCCGGGGCGATCGCCGAGTATGATTTCTCGCTCGGAGTCGATGCCAAGACGCTTGCCGACATGGCGGCGCTGCAGCGCAAGGCCAATGTCGGTCCGGTCAAGCCGTCGCTGATCACGACCTGGATGGAGACGACCGGCGGCCGGAGCGATATCGGCCTGACCACGGGGTGGGCCGCGAACTATCTGATCAGCCAGGACCCGACGGCGCGTGCGGTCATGCTGACACAGGCCGATCATGCCGGCAGCGTGCCTTGGCATATCCGCGACAAGGAGACCAACCTGCCGGTCTCGATCGACCGCCATCCGACCGCCTGGGCGGACGGCAGGGTCGGGGGCGATACGGTGGCGGCGGACCGCTTCGCCGTGCCCTTCGAGCCCAAAGGGGCGCTCAAGCAGTATAACTGGTTCATCGACACGGCTCATGAGCCGGATCTGTCCTTCATCCCCTATCTCGTCACCGGCGACCACTATTACCTGGACGAGCTGGAGAGCCAGGCCGCCTATATCCTGGTCTCGGGCAATCCGGTCTATCGAAAGCTGGGCGAGGGTCTGTTCTACACCGTCAACCAGGTGCGCGGCGTCGCCTGGAACCTTCGCGATATCGCCAACGCCGGCTGGATCGCGCCGGAGGGCGATCCGCTCAAACCCACGTTCGACAGCCGGCTCGCCAGCAATCTCGGCGGCATGGCGGCCTATATCGAGAAGCTCCATGCGAGCGGCGTCGAAGGGCAGATCGAAGGCTACTGGCCCGATGTCGCCTTCGGCTCGAACAAGGTCGCCCCCTGGCAGAACGACTTCCTGGCGCTGGTTCTGCAGCAGGAGGCCCGCCGCGGCGTCGCCAAGGCGGAAGGCATCGCGGCCTGGCTCGGTAAGTTCAATGCCGGGCGCTTTACCCATGGCGCCGAGGGCTTCAATCCGCTGAACGGCCCGGGCTATTGGCTGACGATCGCCGGCACCAGCAATGATACGGGGCTCGCCCCCAATAGCTGGGCGCAGTTCTACAGCCATAATTTCGGCAGCCAGCCGGTGCCGACGGTGCTGCAGAACTTTCCCGATTGCTCATTCTGCTATGGCGCGAATGCGCTGGCGGCGCTGGCCGGGGAAATCGCCATGACCCGCTCGCCCGCCGCGATCTGGGCTTATGCGTTCCTGGTCGCCAACACCCCGATCCTGCAGGCGCGAGGCTTCGCCGCGGATCCGAGCTGGCATCTCACGCCCGTCCTGCCGGACGGCTATCATCTGCGGACGGCCGACATCCATCTGGTATCGGACGAGGGCGGGACGGTTGCGGCCGGCGGCGCGCACAGCCTGCTCGCCGGCGGCAAGGGCAACAATGTGCTGAACGGCGGCAGCGGAATCACCATCCTCTATGCCGGTTCAGGCAAGTCGGTAATGAATGTCGGCTCCGGCACCACCTATGTCGTGGCCGGTGCCGGCGAGGGCTCGAAAGGCTCGACCATCGTGGTGAACGCGGCCGCTTCGGGCGAGGAGACGATCATGGATTTCGCTCCCGGTCCCGGCAAGCTCGAGATCCGGAACGCGCACGGCGCACCGTCGGTATCCGCGGATCCCGCCGGCAATATGGTGTTGACCGTCGGCACCAGCCATAAAATCACGCTGCTGGGCGTGAAATCGACGGCGCCGACGGCGGGCTGGCTCAAGCAGTGATGTTAGAGGTTCGCATGCCGATTCGCCTGAAGTCCGAGGTATCGGACTTCAGCATCGGGACGGCGGAAGCGGGCGAGGGTGCCCGCTTCCTCATCGATCAGTGGGTCAGGGCCGCCTTGTTGCGGACGACGAGATCGTCGTTCTGACGGCTGATCTCGACCGAGACCGGCTCGACTCCGGCGGCGCGGGGCGTGGACAGCACGACGCTCTGGCCCGGGACCAGCATGGCTTCGAAACGGACCGGCGTGCCGGCCTCGCCTTCGCCGAGCGTGGCGACGACGTGGTAGCCGCCCTTCTCGACGGTGTAGTAGGCGACGCCCGAGACGGCGCCAAGGTCGATGTCCCGACCCTGGATCGGCTTCAGCGTATCCGCCTGGGCCGCACCGATCAGGGGCAGTACCGAAGCGGCGGCGAGAACGAGAGAACGAACCTTCATGATATGCTCCTTGGCCTCAGCGTCGGGCTGGGGTCACGGGCATATGCGCCGTGCCGCCGCCGGTTCAATCCGCGTGATTGTGCATCGCGGCATGATTTTGTTGCATTGCGATATCAGCATGGCGTCCGTGCGTGCGCCTCGCGCTCTTCAGATAAATTTCACCCCTCGGCGCTATGGAGGGGATCCGCTGACCTCTCGCACGGATTTCCGCCATCATGCTGAGCAATCTCGCGATCCGCTCCAAGCTCCTCACCGGGTTTGGCGCGCTTCTGCTTCTCACCATCGCCATCAGCGTGCTGGCGCTGACGCAGATCGGCACCGTCAACGACGCGGCAGCGCAAATCCGGGACAATTGGCTGCCGTCGATCGATACGCTGGGCGACATCAAGACCCTGACCGCGCGTCAGCGCGTCGCCACCGGCCGGGTCGTCGGCGCCGCGGAGGCGAGCCGTGCCGAGGCGACGAAGCTCTACGACAAGCAGACGGCCGATCTGGGTGACGCGCTCGCCCGCTTCGAGAAGCTCGGCATCGGCGGCAACGAAAGGGCGCTCTACGACGCGTATCAATCGCTGCGCGGGCCTTACGAGGCGGGCATCGCCAAGGCATTCGATCTGGCTCGCCAGGGCCAGCGCGAAGCGGCCGAGCACGCCATGAACGACGAGCTCGTGAAGAATTTCCGCCAGGTGCAGGACGCCCTCGAAGCCCTGAGCGGCTACGAGCGGAAGGGTGCCGGCCAGGCTTCGGCAGTTGCGGCCGCGGCCTATAGCCGGGCGTTTTGGGTCATCTCGGCCGGCGCTCTCGTCGCCATCCTGCTCGCTATCTGCGCCGTGCTCTGGCTCGACAAGGATCTGGCTCAGCGGCTCCGGCAACTGAGCCACGCCATGCGGCGGTTGGCCGAGAAGGATTACGGCTTCGCGCTGGCGGACAAGGCGCGCGGCGACGAGGTCGGCGATATGGCGCGTGCGATCGAAATCTTTCGCACCAGCATGCAGGAGGGCGACGCGCTCGCTGCGGCGCAGGCGGCCGAGGCGGAGGCCAAGGCGGCACGCGCGAACCATGTCGATGCGCTGGTCCAGGTCTTCGACCGCGATGCCTCGGCTATTCTCCAGTCCGTAGCCTCGGCGTCGGCCGGGCTGCAGGATACCGCGCAAAGCCTGACGCGCACGGCTGAGGCCGGCGCCCGCGACGCCACCGCGGTGGCGAGCGCTTCGGAGCAGGCCGCGTCGAACGTCCAGACCGTGGCGGCCGCGGCCGAGGAGTTGGGTGCTTCGATCAACGAGATCAGCCGGCAGGTTTCCTCATCCTCGACGATCGCGGCCAAGGCGGTCGAGGAGGCCGGGCGGACGAATGTGACGGTCCAGACCCTGACCGAGACGGCCGAGCGGATCGGCGCGGTCGTCTCGCTCATCAGCAATATCGCGAGCCAGACCAATCTCCTGGCCTTGAACGCCACGATCGAGGCCGCGCGTGCCGGCGAGGCGGGCAAAGGCTTCGCCGTGGTGGCGAGCGAAGTGAAGGCGCTCGCGAACCAGACCGAGCGGGCGACGAGCGACATTCGCGGACAGATCGAAGCGATGCAGGCGGCGACCGCCGAGGCGGCCGGCGCCATCGCCACGATCGGGCAGACGATCGAGGAAATCGATCACATCATCACCGCGATCGCGGCAGCGGTCGAGGAGCAGGGCGCGGCGACGCAGGAAATAGCGCGCAACGTCCAGCAGGCCGCCCTCGGCACGAGCGAGGTCAGTGCCGGCATGAGCGGCGTCAGCGAGGTGGCGGCCGGGACCGGTTCGGCCGCGGCCAAGGTGCTGGAGGCGGCCGGCGCGCTCGCCCGCGACGCGGCCGATCTGCGCGCCAATGTCAGCACCTTCCTCGGTGGCCTGAAGACGGCATGAAGGCCGCACCGGACACGGTCCGGGCTTGAGCTTCGCCGCCGGGAGGATCAAGATTCCCCAGATCCAGGCCGCTACTGCGCCCAAGCGTTCCCTGTGATGGAATTGTACTAACACCTTAGTACGGATAAGGGCAGCGTTCCCCGGAAGCTGGGGGGGTTACGCCTCATTACGCGAAAAACTAGTACGTTTTCATTTGATAACGGGATTTTGATGTTCTAGCATCCTAGTATGCAATCAGGACGGACGAACCCATGATCCGAAGCCTCGATCGGTCGCTTCCCATCGCTCTGGGCGTGCAGTTGCGTGGACTTATCGAGTACGGCGTCGCCTGCGGCGAGCTGAAGCGCGGCGAGCGGCTGCCCTCCGTGCGCGGCCTCGCGGCCCAGCTCGGCGTGGCGCCGATGACCGTGGCACAGGTTTTCAAGGAATTGCAGATCGCGGGGGTGATCCGGTCGGAGCCGGGGCGCGGCAGCTTCGTCGCCGGCGACGTGACGACCGACGGGCCTTACGGGCGGTTCGCGGCGCGCGTGCGGACGCTCACCGAGGAGGCCGCCGTGCTCGGTATCGGACGCAGCGAGCTCGCCGCCATGATCGAAGGCATGCCGCTCAGGCCCAATGCGAGTTCCGAGCCTCGGCTCAAGCTCACCTTCGTCGGCAATTACGAAGAGGCGACGGCGAGCTATGTCGCGGCCATCCGGGCCGAGCTGCCCGGCGCCGATGCGATCACCGGCATCACGCTCGACCAGCTCGCCGCCGATCCGCGCGTGCTGGCCGCCGCCCGCAGCTCCGATCTGCTGCTGACGGTCGCCAATCGGGCCGGCGATCTGCGCCGGCTGATCGGCCGCCAGCCGCCGATCCAGATTCTGAGCTTCATTCCATCGGAACGGACGCGGCGGCAGCTCGCCGAGCTCGATCCGCGCACGCGGCTCGGACTGGTCTCGACGCTGCCCGAGTTCCTGCCGATCATGAAGGCCGGTGTCGGCCGGTTCGCGCCGCATATCCCGAATGTCGGCGCCAGCCTGCTCGACGATTCGGCGCTCGACAAGTTCCTGGCCCAGTTCGACGTGATCGTGCTGGCAACCGGTGCCGAGGCGGTCATGGATCGGCTGCCGTCGTCGGCACGCGCGATCGAATACCGACATACGCCCGACCCGCTCGATATCGACCGCGTGCTCAAGCCGCTGCTGGAGCAGCTGCGCGCGCAGCCGTCTCATGTTCGGGCCGTGGCAAGCTAACTGAAGGAGCAGATCCCGTGTTGATTCGCGACATGACCTGGTTCCAGGTCGAGGAATATCTGAAGCATGACGATCGCGCCGTGCTGCCGGTCGGCAGTACCGAGCAGCATGGGTTCCTCAGCCTGTCGGTCGATGCGATCCTGCCCGAACGCGTGGCGCGCGACGCGGCCGAGCCGCTGGGCGTGCCGGTCTTTCCGGTGCTGGCCTATGGCATCACACCTTATTTCAAGGCCTTTCCCGGCACGATCAGCCTCAGGGTCGAGACCTTGCTTGCCCTGGTGCGCGACGTGCTGGACGGGCTCGGTCAGCAAGGCTTCCGCCGTATCCTGATCGTCAACGGCCATGGCGGCAACAATCCGGTCCAGTCGCTGGCGTCGGAATGGATGGCCGACAATCCCGGCACCTCGGTTCGTTTCCATAATTGGTGGAATGCGCCCAAGACCTGGGCCAAGGTCCAGGAGATCGATCCGGTGGCGAGCCACGGCTCCTGGATGGAAAGCTTCCCCTGGACCCAGATCGGCAATGTTTCGCCGCCCAAGGAACAGAAGCCGATGGTGCCGGTCGAGCAGATCCGCAACATGGGCCCCGACCGGGTGCGCGCGCTCATCGGCGACGGCAATTTCGGCGGCTACTACCAGAAGCCTGACGAGGAAGTGCTGGCGCTCTGGCAGGTCGCCGTCGAGGAGACGCGCGAGATTCTGGAGCAAGGCTGGCCATGACGGCCGGCCGGCCGATTCTCATCTGGGGGGCCGGCGCTATCGGCGGCGTCGTTGGGGCGTATCTCATCCGGGCCGGCCACGACATCGTCTTCGTCGATCAGGATGCCGAGCATGTCGCCGCGATCAACAATCAGGGGCTGGAGATCGAGGGGCCGATAGACGCCTTCACTGTGAAGGCCAAGGCACTGCTGCCGGGCCAGGTTCAAGGCGAGTTCGACCATATCTATCTGTGCGTCAAGGCACACCATACCGAGGCGGCGACGCTGGCCCTGGCGCCGCATCTGGCGGCGGACGGCTACGTCCTGTCGCTGCAGAACGGCCTCAACGAGCTGGTCATCGGCAACATTATCGGCCGCGATCGCACGATCGGCGCCTTCGTCAATTTCGGCGCGGATTATCTCGGCCCCGGGCTCATCACCTTCGGCGGTCGAGGGGCCTTCGTGCTGGGCGAGCTGCACGGCGCCACGACGCCTCGGCTCAAGGCACTGGCAGAGCTCATCCGCGGCTCGTTCGAGCCGGGCGCCGAGATCACCGGCAATATCTGGGGCTATCTCTGGGGCAAGCTCGGCTATGGCGCGCTGCTGTTCGCGACCGCGCTCACCAACGCATCGATCGTCGATGTGCTGGGTTCCGCCCGCCATCGCGACCTGCTGGGGGCGCTCGGCCAGGAGGTGACGGAGGTGACTGTCGCCAAGGGCATCCGACCCGAAGGTTTCAACGGTTTCGACCCGGACGCCTTCCGCGCCGGCGCCGATCGGGCGGCGCGCGATGCCTCTTTCGATGTCATGGTCGCGCATAACCGCAAATCGGCGAAATCGCATAGCGGCGTCTGGCGCGACCTCGCCATCCGCAAGCGCAAGACGGAAGCCGATGCTCAGTTCGGCCCGATCGTCGAGGCCGCGCGCGAGCTCGGCATGGAAGTGCCGATCACGGAAGCCCTGATCGCGCTCATCCACGAGATCGAGGACGGGTCGAGGCCGCTCGACTGGTCCAATCTCGACGCGCTGGCCGACCGCGGCAAGTTTCAGTCCTGACTTCGCATAAGGGAATAGACGATGAGTGACCCGTTCCTGTTCGACGGCCAGACGGTGCTCGTGACCGGCGCCGGCCATGGCCTCGGGCGGGCAATCGCCCATGCCTTCGCGGCGCGCGGCGCTGCCGTCTGGGCCGCCGATGTCAATGCCGCCGGTCTGGCCGAGACCGCGGCGGCATCGCCGGCGCCGATATCCTGTCTCACGGTCGATGTTACGGCCGCGGCGCAGGTCAAGGAATTCGCCGAGGCGGCCCTGGACGCGACCGGCCGGATCGACGTGCTGGTCAACGACGCCGGTGGCGTCTGCGGTCAGGTCGGCCGGCCGATCGAAGATGTGTCCGAGGCGGATTGGAACGTCATCTTCGCCGTCAACGCGACCGGCTCTTTCCTGTGCGCTCAGGCTGTGGTGCCGACCATGAAGACGCGCGGCTATGGCCGCATCGTCAATGTGTCCAGCGGCGCCGGCCTCGGCGTCAGCCTGACCGGCATCCAGGCCTATGCCTCGGCCAAGGCGGCGCAGATCGGGCTCACTCGGCAGCTTGCCCATGAGCTGGGACCGTTCGGCATCACGGTGAACAGCGTGGCACCCGGCTTCGTGCTGTCCAATCCGACGACGCAGCGGCAATGGGAAAGCTATGGCGAGGACGGGCAGAAGGCGCTGGTCGAGCGCATCGCCACGCGCCGACTCGGCAAGCCGGAGGACATCGCCTATGGCGTGATGAGCTTCGCGGCACCGTCCGCGGGCTGGATCACCGGGCAGACGCTGAGCGTCGACGGGGGGCGGTGATGTCGGCCCTCGCCTATGTCGAGAGCCGCTTCGACGCGATCCTCGACGATCTGATCGCTTTCGCGCGCATCCCCTCGGTCTCGACCGATCCCGCCTATGCCGGCGGCATCCGGGACGGCGCCGAATGGCTGGCGGCGCGGCTGCGCCGGGCCGGGCTTGCCAATGCGGCGGTGCGGCCGACCAAGGGCCATCCGGTGGTGACGGCGAGCTGGCTCGCGCGGCCGGGCGCGCCGACCATCCTGGTCTACGGGCATTACGATGTGCAGCCGCCCGATCCGGCCGAGCGCTGGATCACGCCGGCGTTCGAGCCGACCATTCGCGACGACCGGCTCTATGCCCGAGGCGTCTCGGACGATAAAGGGCCGATGCTGATCCCGGTGATGGTCGCCGAAGCCTTCCTCCAGGCCGAGGGACGCCTGCCGGTCAACGTGAAGTTTTTGATCGAGGGCGAGGAGGAGCTGGGCAGCGCCCATCTCGAGGATTTCGTCGCGGCCAATGCTGATGAATTCGCCGCCGATTTCGTACTCTCGGCCGACGGTGCCATGTGGCGGGCGGATCTGCCGACCGTCATGGTCGCCAGCCGCGGCATCTGCACCGTCGAATTCACGGTCCAGGGGGCGGCCAAGGATCTCCATTCCGGCCGCCATGGCGGCTCGGCGCCCAACCCGCTCCATGCCATCGCCCGCCTGGCCGCGAGCCTGCATCACGATAGTGGGCAGGTCGCTGTGGCCGGCTTCTATGACGGCATGGTGCCGTTTTCCAACGTCCAGCGCGTGGCGATCGGCACGGTGCCGTTCGACGAGACGGCCTACCTCGCCGAGATCGGCGCGCCCGGACCCGGTGGTGAGGCGGGCTACAGCCTGTTGGAGCGCAACTGGATCCGCCCGACGCTGGAGCTCAACGGCCTGTGGGGCGGCTATAACGGTCCCGGCTCCAAGACCGTGATCCCGAGCGTGGCGCACGGCAAGATCTCGTGCCGGCTGGTGCCGGGCCAGGATCCGCGTGCCGTCCAGCAGGCGATCAAGGCGCATCTCGAAGCGCATTGCCCGGCCTCCTTCACGGTCGAGGTGGCGTTGCCCGACCATGTGGCGCTGCCCTATGCGATCCCGGACGATCATCGCGGGCTGGTGCTGGCCGAGCAGGTGCTGACCGACATTCTGGGCCGGGCGCCGCTGCGCGTGCGCATGGGCGCCACCATCCCGATCGGCGAGATCTTCAGCCGCGTGCTCGGTCTCGATACCGTGTTCTTCTCATTCTCGACCGTGGACGAGGATTACCACGCTCCCAACGAATTCTTCCGGCTGTCGAGCCTGAAGAACGGTCTCCGGGCGTGGGTCGATTATTGGCAAAGACTGGGCGCTGCCGCCCGCTGACCTCATGAGGGTTCGATGAGCTATCAAAATTTCAAGACGCGGCTGGGTGCCATCAACGACGTGCTGACCTCCAGCTCGGTACTGGTCTGGGATTCCCGGACGATGATGCCGCCGCGCGCGGTCGGCGTGCGCGGGCAGCAGATCGCGACCCTGACCATGATCGCGGCCGAGATGCTGCTGTCGGACGAGACCAGCCGCCTGGTCGATGCCGCCGACAAGGAGACGGGCCAGCTGCCGGAAGACGCGCCCGAGCGCCGCGCGATCCGACAGGCGCGGGAAGGGATCGACATTCATCGGCGCATCCCGTCGGGGCTTCAGCATCGCCGGGCCGAGCTGAAGGCGACGGCGCAGGCGGCCTGGATCGAGGCGCGCGCCAAGAGCGATTTCTCGATCTTCTCGCCGCTGCTGACCGAGTCGGTCGAGCTCGCCCGCCAACTCGCCGATGCGATCGGCTGGTCGGCGCATCCCTATGACGCGCTCATCGGCCAGACCGAGCCGGGCGAGACCTCGGCCAGCCTGCGCGACCTGTTCGGCCAGATCCGCACCGGCATCGCTCCCCTGTTGCGCGCGATCTCGCAGCGGCCGGCGCCGCGTACCGATTTCCTCGAGCGCGATTATCCCGAGGACCAGCAGAGCGCCTTCGCGCAGCTGATGGCGGAAAAGATCGGCTATGATTTCGAGGGCGGCCGGCTCGACCCGACGGTGCATCCGTTCGAGATCTCGTTCACGCGCGACGATGTCCGCATCACCACCCGCTATCCGCGCAACTTCCTGCCGGCCAGCATTTTCGGCACGCTGCACGAGGCCGGTCACGCCATGTACGAGCAGGGCGTCGATCCGGCCTATAGCCGCGGTCCGCTCGCGACCGATTTTCCCAATCTCTATGCGGTCGGCGGCGTCAGCTTCGGTGCCCATGAATCGCAGTCGCGCCTGTGGGAGAATCATGTCGGCCGCAGCCGCGCCTTCTGGGCGCTCCATTACGGTCTGCTCAAGGATCTGTTTCCGGAACAGCTCGCCGGCATCGACGACGAGGCCTTCCACCGCGCGGTCAACAGCGTGAAGCCGGGGCTCATCCGGGTCGAGGCGGACGAGCTGACCTACGATTTCCACATCATGCTCCGGGTCGAGATCGAGAGCGATCTCATCGCCGGCAAGCTCAAGGTCAAGGATCTGCCCGAGGCCTGGAATGCCGCGATCAAGCACGATCTCGGCCTCGACGTGCCTGACGACCGGCGCGGCGTCCTTCAAGACATCCATTGGTCGGCCGGCTATATTGGTACTTTCTGCACTTATACGATCGGCAACGTCATGGCAGCCCAGCTCATGGAAACCGCGCGCAAGCAGATGCCGGGGCTTGGCGGCTCGCTCGCCCAGGGCGATTACGCGCCGCTGCTCGGCTGGCTGCGCGACAACGTGCACCAGCATGGCCGCCGCTTCTCGCGCAACGAGCTCCTGACCAGGGCGACCGGGCGGCCGCTGGAGGCAGGTCCCTATGTGGCTTACCTCACGGGCAAATACACCGGCCTCTACGATCTGCCGGTCGGCTGAGCCGCGATGGCGGCGTTCAGGATCCGGCGCCGGCAGCGGCGTGTAGAAGCGGCGTTGGTCGAGCGCTTCCGTGCCGTTCCGGTCTCGAACGTCAGCGACGTGATGGCCCGGACCGAATGGCCGGCGCCGAGGCTGCGGCCGATGCATCGTGGCGGCATCTTGGCCGGTCCGGCCCTCACGGTTCGGACCCGGTCCGGCGACAATCTGCTGGTGCACAAGGCGATCGACATGGCCGAGCCCGGCGATGTCGTCGTGGTCGATGCCGGCGGCGATCTCACCAAAGCGATCATCGGCGAGATGATGGCCGCCCGCGCCCAAAAGCGCGGGTTGGCGGGGCTGGTCATCTACGGCGCCGTCCGCGACAGTGCCGCCCTGCGCGCCGGCGATTTTCCCGTCTTTGCCGCCGGCATCACCTATCGCGGCCCGACCAGGGAAGGGCCGGGCGAGATCAACGGACCGGTCGGGCTCGACGGCATGGATGTGGCGCCGGGCGATCTGATCCTCGGCGACGAGGACGGCGTGCTGTGCGTGCCGTTCGATGGCGCGGCCGCCATCTTGGCGGCGGCAGAGGCCAATCAGGCGGCCGAGGAGAAAGCGCTGGTCGCGATTCGCGCCGGCACGCAGGACAAGAGCTGGGTCGACGAGGCGTTGCAGCGCCTCGGTTGCGTGATCGAGCCGTAAGCTCTCGGCCGGTATTCCCGCTTCAGGCCGCCATCAATTCTCGCCGTTCGACCGTCAGTATTCCGGCGTCCGGCGTTGGATTGCTATTTCTCCGGTATCTCTTCATCCTGGCTAGAGCACGGTCGCATTGGCTGGAAACAGCCAATGCGTGAATCGTGCTCTACTATTTGAGTAGAGACGGATTCACGGATTGGGTGGATCGCTGTGCGAATCCACCCAATCCGATCCGGCTCTAGCGGTTTCATCTGCCGAAACCGGCGCGCGTGACCGAAGAACTCCGGGAGTGGCCGATGGACATTGTTGCCCGCGTCAGGAACATCCTGCTGTCGCCGAATGCCGAATGGCCGGCGATCGCCCTGGAGCCGACGGATATCGCCGGGCTCTACAAGGGCTATATCTTGTTGCTGGCGGCGATTCCGGCGCTGGCGAAATTTCTGGGCTTCCTGGTCATCGGCATCCCGCTCGGGATCGCACTCACCGCCGCGATCACGAGTTATGTCGGCAGCCTGGTCGGCGTCATCGTCGTCGCCTTCATCGCGGCCAAGCTCGCCCCGACCTTCGGCGGCCGCGACGATCTGGTGCAGGGGCTGAAGCTGGCGGCCTTCAGCTTCACGGCGGCCTGGGTCGGCGGTATCTTCCTGGTCATCCCGCTCCTGGGCCAGATCCTCCAGCTGCTGTTCGCGCTCTACGGGATCTATCTGCTCTATCTCGGCACCACGCCGGTGCTCAGCATCGCGCAGGACCGCGCGGTCATCTTCGTCATCGTCCTGTTCGCGGCCTGTATCATCCTCGGTTTCATCGTCTCGGCGGTCCTGGTCACGGCCGGGATGCAGATGATGTAGCGTCTTATATCGGGCCTCAATCGCCGGACGCCCACCTCCGGTGGACTTGGCTTTCGCGCCATGCGGCGCGCGCTCGCCGTCGCTCGCGATAGCAAATCCCGATGCGTCGGGATTTGGTATTACTTCGCCCAGTCGGGCCGGGGAATCCGCAGATAGGCCTCGCGCAGCGCGCCCGACCAATGCTCGCGGATCATCTTGAAATATTCGTCCTCCTCGGTCAGGCGCCGGCGCAGCTCGATCTTGAGCTGGTCGCGCCGATAGACCAGCAGATCGATCGGCAGCCCGACGGTCAGGTTGCTGCGCAAGGTCGAATCCATCGAGATGAGCGCCAGCTTGACCCCGTCATAAAGCTCCGTGCGATAGCTCGTGGCGCGGTCGAGGATGGGTTTGCCGTATTTGTGCTCACCGATCTGCAGGAACGGCGTGTCCTGGGTCGCTTCGATGAAATTCCCGGCCGAATAGATCTGGAACAGCCGCATCGGACCGCCCTTGATCTGGCCGCCGAGCAGCAGCGAGACGTCGAAGGTGACGTTCTGCGCCTGCATCGCCTCGCCATCGATGCGATAGACCCGGCGGACCGCCTCGCCGACAAGCTGGGCGGCGCGGAACATGCTCCTGACCGTCATCGGCGTCTCGACGGCGCCGTCCTCGGTCTCGACCCCCTCCTGCATCATGTTCACGATCGACTGGGTCAGGCCCAGATTGCCGGCGGCGAGCAGGATGATGACGCGCTCGCCCGGCACCTCGAACGTGTACATCTTGGAAAAGGTCGAGATGTTGTCGACCCCGGCATTGGTCCGGGTGTCGGACAGCATCACCAGCCCGTCCTCGAGGTCGAGCCCGACGCAATAGGTCATGTCCGGCGCTCCTCTATTGCTGCTCGGCGCCGGTCCGGGTCACGCGGACCTCGACGGCGAGCGTCTCCTCGGCGATCCCGCGGCGCACGCCGCGCACGGGAGCGGCCGACCAGTAGTCGAGGCCGATGCTGGTGCGGATATAGGCTTCGGTCGGGCAGATGCGGTTCGCCGAATCGAACCCGACCCAGCCGAGATCCGCGACATAAGCCTCGGCCCAGGCATGGCTCGCTTGATACTCGCGTGCCTCCTCGCCTGTCCAGAGATAGCCGCCGACATAGCGGGCCGGGATGCCGATCTGCCGGGCGGCGGCGATGAAGAGATGGGCGTGGTCCTGGCAGACGCCGGCACCGGCCGCCAGCGTTTCCGCCGCAGTGGTGGCGACATCGGTGGCGCCGACCTGGTAATCGACCCGGTCACGCACGGCGTTGAGCAGATGGTGCAGCCATTTCAGCGTCGAGCCGTTGCGCGGGATCGACCCCGCAAGCTCCTCGATCGCGGGGTGCGGCAGGGTCAACGGCGTCGAACGCAGATAGAAGGCGGCCGGAAAGCGCTCGATGGTGCCGCGCACGACGCCATGGGTGTTGCTGGTCTCGACATCGCCTTCGACCAGGACCACGGCACTCGTATGCGGATGATTGACCGAGTGGCAATGGGTGAGGTTGCCGTAGCCGTCGGTATAGCTCGGCAGCTCCTGGCGCGTCTCGCTCCGCACCTTCCAGCGCAGCACGTTCATGCCGTCATAGGACCGGGGGGTCAGGCGCAGCGTCTGGATCGCAGCCGCGATCGGGCTGTCATAGTGGTACGCGGTCTGGTGGCGGACACGCAGTCGCATCGGCTACATCAGGTAAAGCCGGCTGATCTCGCTGCCGAGCGTCGCCGACCGGTCGATGAAATCGATCAGGAATTCGTGCAGCCCGGCCTGGAAGATGTCGCGGATGCGGCCGTAGCGCAGTCGGGCATGGAGTTCGCCGGCGATCCGGTGGCATTCGCCGCGCTTACCGCCATAGGCCTCGGCCAGGAGCTCCAGATTGTTGACGATCTGATCGTAGCAGCTGAGCAGCGAGCGCGGCATTTCCGGCCGCAGGATCAGCAGCTCGGCGACCAACCAGGGCTTCAATCGCTCCTGATAGACCCAGTGATAGCTGCGCAGCGCCGAGACCGAGCGCAGCATCGCCTGCCAGTGATAATAGTCGAGCGCGCCGCCCACGCTTTCGTCACGCGGCAACAGCACATGATATTTGACGTCGAGGATGCGCGCCGTGTTGTCCGCCCGCTCGACGAAGGTGCCGAGGCGGGTGAAGTAGAAGGCGTCGTTGCGCAGCATGGTGTTGGCATAGGCGCCGTTGAACAGCAGCGAGCGTTCCTTGACCCATTCCAAGAGCTCGATCAGCCGATCGGGCTCGAACAGGCCGCGATCGATGCCGTGGGTCCGAAGCCAGGTCTCGTTGAGCGCATCCCACATATCGACGGTAAGGGCCGTGCGCACCGCGCGCGCATTGCGCCGCGCCGTGTCGAGGCAGGAGAAGATGCTCGACGGATTGTCCGGGTCGCGCACCAGATAGTCGATCGCGGCCGCCGCCGTCGCCTCGCCATGCTTGGCGAAGAAGCCCGGCTGGCAGCCGGTCGCGAGCAGGGTCGAGTGCCATTCATTGCCGGGGTTTTCCAACGACTTGGCCATGCTCGCCATGCGGTGGCCGACCATGACGAGGCGCGCGACATTCTCGGCCCGCTCGATATAGCGGGCGAGCCAGAACAGGCTGTCGGCGGTGCGGCTCAGCATCGGGTCAGCCCTCCAGCACCCAGGTATCCTTGGTGCCGCCGCCCTGGCTCGAATTGACCACGAGCGAGCCTCTGCGCAGTGCCACGCGGGTGAGGCCGCCCGGCACGATGCGCACTTCCTTGCCGACCAGCACGAAGGGGCGGAGATCGACATGCCGGGGAGCGACGCCGCTTTCGACCAGCGTCGGGCAGGTCGAAAGCGCCAAGGTCGGCTGGGCGATGTAATTGCTTGGATTGGCCCGGATCTTCTCGGCGAACAGCTCCAGATCGGCACGGCTCGCCTGCGGGCCGATCAGCATGCCGTACCCGCCCGAGCCGCGCGTCTCCTTGACCACCAGCTCGCTCATATGCTCCAGCACATAGCCCAGCTCGTCCTCCTTGTTGCAACAGAAGGTCGGCACGTTGTTGAGGATCGGCGCTTCGCCGAGATAGAAGCGGATCATCTCCGGGACATAGGGATAGACCGACTTGTCGTCGGCGATGCCGGCGCCGACGCCGTTGGTGAGCGTGACGTTGCCCGAGCGATAGGCGTTGAACAGGCCGGCCGTGCCCAAGGTCGAATCCGGACGGAAGGTCAGCGGGTCGAGATAATCATCGTCGATCCGGCGATAGATCACATCGACGCGCTTCGGCCCCTCGGTCGTGCGCATGAACACGATGTTGTTGTCGACGAACAGGTCGGCGCCCTCGACCAGTTCGATCCCCATCTCGTCGGCGAGGAAGGAATGCTCGTAATAGGAACTGTTGTAGGAGCCCGGCGTCAGCAGCACAACGCGCGGGTCGCGATCGCAATTGACCGGCGCCACCGATTTCAGCGTATCGAGCAGCTCTTCGGGATAATGCGAGACCGGGGCGATGCGATGGCGGGCGAACAGGTCCGGGAACAGCCGGACCATCGCCTCGCGCCCCTCCAGCATGTAGGAGACGCCGGAGGGCGTGCGGCAATTATCCTCGAGCACATAGAAGTCGGTCGGGCCTACGCGCACGATGTCGATGCCGGCGATGTGGGTATAGACGTTCTGCGCCGGGTCGAAATCCTGCATTTCGGGACGAAAGCCCTCATTGTGCAGGATGAGCGCCTCGGGCACGCGCCCGGCGCGGATGATCTCGCGGTCGTGATAGACATCGTGGAGGAAGGCGTTGAGCGCCTGGACGCGCTGGGTGAGGCCGCGCGACAACAGGTCCCATTCGGCCCCGTCCAGCACGCGGGGGACGATGTCGAACGGGATGAGCCGCTCGGGATCGCCGCCCTCGTTATAGACCGCGAAGGTAATGCCGATGCGGCGGAACAAAAGCTCCGCCTCGCGCTGCTTCAGCGCCAGCGTTTCGCCCGGCGTCGCCGCGATCCAGTCGCGTATGGCCTCATATTGCAGGCGGCAGCGATCGGCTGGCCCCATTTCATCGAAGGCCGGGGCCGAGATCCGCTGAGACGCGGTGGCCTGATTCATAAGGCATCCCTCGCTGCCGAACGGCCCGGACACGCCGGGCTCTTATGAAATCTAGCACGCAAGCGGCGGGCCAAGTGAATTGTCGCGCGCGCGATCCCGCAGGTTGCGGATCGATGACAAGATCTGATCAAAAATTGAGCAATTGGCGCTATTCTGCCGCTGCTTGTGCTGGATAGCGGGCGGAAGCGAGCACGCCGCAATGCATGCCGAGCATGCCCAGCAGCGCCGGGAGGATGGCGAAGCTGAGCGGCAGCCCGCTGGCGGCGACGGCGGCGGCCATCCCGCAGGCGAGGATGGAACCTGTGTCCCAGCCTGCTTCCGCGAAAAAGGTGAAGGCGAGGGCGCCATGCTGCTTCGCGCGGTTATAGAGAGTGGTCATGTAGGTCGGCGTGTAGAAGGAGCTGGCGAGCGCGCTCAGCGCATTGACCAGGAAGGCCGCGGTCGGATGCCCGACGGCGAGCGCGCGGGCGGCGATGCCGATCACCATCACGGTCGAGACGGCGAGCAGCACCTTCCTGGTATGGCCGAGATCGAGCGTGCGCCCGACCGCGAGGCCAAGCAGGGCCGCGACCATGCCCGAGAACGCCATGGCGCCGCCGTAATAGGCGAAATCCTCGCCCAGCGTCTGGAAGAGGGCGAGGCCCCAGACGAACCACCAGCCGATGGTGAGCCAGCCGTCGGAGGCGGCGAGCAGGAAGCCCAGCCGGTCGCCGTTGAGCGAGCGGCGGAGCGACGGGATCGGACCGGCCGGCACGTCCGGCAGCGGCCACAGCGGCAGCAACGCCAGAAGCTGGATCGCGGCACCCAGCGCGAAGATGGCGCCGCCGCCGAAGATCGCGAGCAGCCAGCCGCCCAGCGCCGGACCGGCGATGCCGGCGAGCGCGCGGATCGCCTCGAGCGTGCCGAGCTGGCTGCCGCGTGTATGCGCCTCGCCGACCGCCGACATGAGGGCGTGGAACACCGGCCAGTAAAGCGCGTCGGCGAGCGCGCTCGTCAGGACCCAGACGGCGAGCCAAACCGGGTCGCCGCCATAGATGAGCGGCACGAACTGCGCCGCGCGCACGATCGTGCCGAGCACCAGCGTGCGCCTGAGGCCGAGGCGCCGGACGAGCGCCAGCACCATGAAGCGCAGGAAGAAGCGGATCACCAGCGTCGCCGCATAGGCGAGGATGGTGAGCGGCAGGCTGACGCCGCTCTTCAGGAGATAGACGGCGAAGAAGCCGCCGGCGACCTGGATCGAGGCGGCGATCAGGCCGGCATGGGCCGTGACCAGCCGGGCCGGCATGAGCAGCCCCGGCCGGTCGGAAATGGCACTGGCGATGGCCCGGCTACTCCGCTGCGGTGATCCGATCGATCTCGGCGAGTTCGTCCTGTGTCAGCCGCCAATCGGCCGCCTTGACGTTCTGCTCGACCTGCTCGGGCTTGGTGGCGCCGGCGATCACGCTCGACACGTTCGGCCGCGATGCGAGCCAGGAGAAGGCCAGCTCCAGCATGGTCCGCTCGCGTTCGGCGCAGAAGCTTTCGAGCTTCTCGACGATCGCCCAATTGCGCTCGCTCATATACCGGTCCGACAGGCGCTGCGTGACCGTGAGCCGTGCGCCCTCCGGCATCTCGGCGTTACGCTTGTACTTGCCGGTGAGGAGGCCGCTCGCGAGCGGGAAATAGGGCAGCAGGCCGATGCCGTAGGCGCTCATCGCCGGCATCAACTCGCGATCGATGCCGCGGACGAGCAGGCTGTATTCGTCCTGGCAGCTGACGAAGCCGTTGAGGCCGCGGTCGCGTGCCGTCCAATGCGCCTCGACCACTTGCCAGGCCGGCAGGTTGGAGCAGCCGACATAGCGGACCTTGCCCTGGCGGATGAGGTCGTCGAGAGCGCTCAGCGTCTCCTCGATCGGCGTCAGCGGATCGGTCGTGTGAAGCTGATAGAGATCGATCCAATCGGTCTTGAGCCGCTTCAGGCTCGCCTCGACCGCCGACATGATGTAGCGCCGGGAGCCGCCCTTGAGCGCGTCGGTATCGTCCATCGGAATGCCGAACTTGGTCGCGAGCACGATGCTCTTGCGGCGCTCGCCGAGCACCTGGCCCATCAGCTCTTCCGAACCGCCGCGATTGCCGTAGACATCGGCGGTGTCGAAGAGCGTGATGCCGAGATCGATCGCCTTGTCGATGACCTTGCGGGTGGCCTCCAGATCGATCCGCATGCCGAAATTATTGCAGCCAAGACCGACAGACGAGACGCGCAGCCCCGATTTGCCCAGATTTCTCGTTTCCACCGAAGATCCCTTTCGCGGCTCACCCGAATGCGCGGCAATCCTGCCATAGAACACTGGAACTGCAATGTGTTTCACGCCCTCCGCAGCAGCCCGGACTTGCGGTATAGCGTCGCTTTCCCCACTGTTGCGCTTCCTTCGCTTCTTCGAGGCAGCGGCATGCGGCGGTTCCTGGCGATCATTCCTTCGGCGTTGCTCTGCCTCTCTTCGGTTGTGCCGCCCGCCGCGCGCGCCGAGGAGCCCGCCATACTCAGGTTCGGCAACGGATCGGAGCCGGCGACGCTCGATCCGGGCAAGTCCGACGTTCAGCAGGATCTCAATATCGAGACCGACCTGTTCGAGGGGCTGGTGACGCTCGATGCCGACACCAACATCCGACCGGCCGCAGCCGAGAGCTGGAAGGTCAGCGATGACGGGTTGATCTATACCTTCACGCTCCGGCCCGACCTCCAATGGTCGAACGGCGATCCGGTGACGGCGGAGGATTTCGCTTTCAGCTTCCGCCGCATCGTCGATCCGGCGACCGGCGTGCAATATACCTTCCTGCTCTATCCGATCCGGAATGCCGAGGACATCGTCGCCGGCCGCATCAAGGATCCAAACGCGTTGGGCGTTCGGGCGATCGACGCGCGCACGCTGGAAATCACGCTCCGGGCGCCGACCGCCTATTTCGTCAAGATGCTGGCGGCACCGAAATTCCTGCCGGTGCATCCGGACTCTGTCCGTCGCTTCGGCTCATCCTATTCGCGGGCCGGCAATCTCGTCTCGAACGGGCCGTTCATGCTCAAGGAATGGACGCCGCAATCGCGTGTCGTGGTCGTGCGCAACCCGCATTTCCACGGTGCCGCCGCCGTCAAGCTGAGCGAGATCGACTATCTGCCGATCGAGAACGAGAATGAGGAGCTGAAACGCTATCGCGCCGGCGAGGTCGATGTGACCTGGAGCGTGCCGCGCGACCAGATCTCGATGGTTCGCGGCAGCATGGCCGAGGAGTTCCGCAGCTTTCCTTTCCTTGCCGTCTATTATGCCGGCCTCAATCTCGAGCAGCCGCCCTTCAAGGACAATCCGATGCTGCGCCAGGCGCTGGCCATGGTCGTGGACCGCGAGGCGATCGTCGAGAAGATCATGAAGACCGGCGAGACGCCGGCCTATGGCTGGATTCCGCCCGGCCTGCCCGGCTACGAGCAGCAGCATTTCCCGTGGGAAAGCCTGTCTATGGCCGACCGCATCATCGAGGCCAAGAGGCTCTATCAGGAGGCGGGATACGGTCCCGGCCATCCGGCCAAGTTCGAGCTGCGCTACAATACCTCGGCCAATCACAAGGCGATCATGATCGCGCTCGCGTCGATGTGGAAGCAGGCGCTCGGCGCCGAGGTCACGTTGGCCAACGAGGAGTTCAAGGCGCTGCTCGAGGAGCGCAAGCAGAAGAAGATCACCCAGGCGTTCCGCGGCACCTGGTCGGCCGATTATCCCGATCCGTTCAATTTCTTCGAGGTGCTGCAGAGCAATTCCGGCCTGAACGACATGGGCTACGCCAATCCGGACTATGACGCGCTCATCGGCGAGGCCGCCCGCACGCTCGACCCGCAGGAGCGCATGAAGCTCCTGGAGCAGGCCGAGCGGATGGTGCTGACCGACCTGCCGATGGTGCCGGTCTATTTCTCCGCCTTCCCGCACATGGTGAAGCCCTATGTCCAGGGCTATCACCCGAATGTGCTGGGGCAGTGGCACTCGATGGACATCTCGCTTCTGCCGCATTAGGTCTTTGGGTTACCGAGCCTGGATGACGATACCGATCGATCGCATCGAGAGTTTTCAAAGCTCTATCCCCTCGCTCGTCTAAATTTTTAAGACTTCGTTCACCAATGAGGTGCGATTTATACGGGCAAAAGCAGGGCTAAAAAACAGCCCTAGGCAGAAGGGACCTAAAGCGTCATGGCCGTTTCATCGCTGTCGGTGGCAACATTGCTTTCGTCGAACTCGGCATCGGTGACGGCGAAGTCGGGGACATCGACAAATGGCACGCCGCCCAAGCTGACGTCCGCATCCATCCTGAACAGCGGCACGTCCTCCACGTCGGCAAGCTCCGCCGCCACGACATCGAGCAGCCAGTCCGGCTCTCCCAAGAGTGTGGAAGACAAGCTCAAGGATTTGGGCAAGGAGCTGCTGCTCGCATTGCTGCTGACCGACCCGGCTCAGCGGGCGCAGGCGGCGGCAAAGCTCTATAAGCAATTCTCAGACCTCGCTAAGCAAGTTAGCGGCGGCGACTCTCCTTCCGCCACGCCAACCGCCACCCTGGCGGCCGCTGCCGGTTCGGGTGCCGCGGCTGGCGCAGGCTCCGCGGCCGTCGCTGCGGCGACGACGACGGACGGCGCTGCATCTGCTGCCGGCGCGGCCGATGGGGCTTCCGCCGGCGATGCGGCGAACACGGCCGTAGCGGCAGGTACGGCCGGTGCGACATCCGCCACCACCGCGGCGGCAGCGCCCACCACAGCGGCAGCGCCCACCAGCACGGCGGCCGCGACGGGGGCCACGGGAACGATTGCGAAGACCGGTCAAACCTCGACAGCCAACGGCAAGGGGGCTCCGCTGACGCAGAGCGGCACGCTCACGGCAGCGAACATTCTTTCGGAGTCCGACCCGACCGGGCTGTCGCTCAGCCCTACCTCGGTGAGCAACTTGCAAAATCCGATCCTGAAACAGATCACGGTCTTCGCGAATTTCGCGCTCAGCGCCTATAATTCCGCCGTCGAGGAAGCGCGCCGCAAAGGCGAGCAATCGAGGCTGGGCTCGACGACCAAGGAAGTCGAAGATGCCAACAAGGAGCTGAACCAGGCTGTCGACCACGCGGAGGGGGCGTCGAGCGGAACCGCCAGCGGCTACACCGCCGGTGGCAGCGTGACCGCTTCCCCGAGCCCGGTCCTGAGCGTGGTGACCTGACTGCCGATCGTGCTGTAGGTCGGAGCCCGTTTAACGGAGCTCCTCGACGACGTGGGGACAACAGAAGCTAGTCAGGCAACACATCCTCGTGTAATCCGGCGCTCTGTCCCGTCGATAGAGCAGAACTCCATGACCACGCCTGGAACGACAGACCGATCGCCTGCCGACCCGCAGCCGGTAGCCGCTCCGCTGAGCCGCGCCGCGATCTTCCTGGTCGTCACGGTGAAGCCGGGCATGACGGCCGAGACCGCCGTGCGGGCGCTCTCGGCCGATCTTTCCGGCCTGTTGCGTTCGGTCGGGTTCCGTGAGCCCGACGGACATTTGTCCTGCATCATGGCATTTGGGTCGGCGATATGGGATCGCCTGTTCGGCGCCCCTCGGCCGGCCGAACTGCATCCGTTCCAGGAAATCGTCGCCGGTCCGCGCCGCGCCGTGGCCACGCCGGGCGATCTGCTGTTCCATATCCGCGCCGACCGGATGGATTTGTGTTTCGAGCTGGCGACTCAGATCATGGCGCGGCTGGGCGATGCCGTGTCGACGGCGGACGAGGTGCACGGCTTCCGCTATTTCGACGCCCGCGACCTGCTCGGCTTCGTCGACGGGACCGAAAATCCGAACGGCGCCCTGGCGCTCGACTCCACGCTGATCGGTGAGGAGGACCCCGCTTTCGCCGGCGGCAGCTATGTCATCGTGCAGAAGTATCTGCACGATATCGCCGGATGGAATGCGCTGCCGACCGAAACGCAGGAACGCATTATCGGCCGCGCCAAGCTGTCCGATATCGAGCTGGACGATTCGATCAAGCCGAGCTGCGCCCACAACGCCCTGACCCAGATCGTCGAGAATGGGCGCGAGATCAAGATTTTGCGCGACAACATGCCGTTCGGCCAGGCGGGGCGGGGCGAGTTCGGCACCTATTTCATCGGCTACAGCCGATCGCCGCGCACCATCGAGCAGATGCTGGTCAACATGTTCGTCGGCAGCCCGCCCGGCAATTACGACCGGCTGCTCGATTTCAGCACCGCCGTGACGGGCAACCTCTTTTTTGTGCCCACATCGACGTTCCTGGATGATGTCACGGCCGACCAACAACCCACTGGCTCATCGCCGGCACCGCTCAATTCGCCCATGCCCGACGGCTCGCTCGGTATCGGCTCGCTCAAAGGGGAACCATCACGATGAACAATCTGCACCGCGAACTGGCGCCGATCTCGGCCGAGGCCTGGGCCGAGATCGAGGAAGAGGCGTCGCGGACCTTGAAGCGCTATCTGGCCGGGCGGCGGGTCGTGGATGTCGAGGGACCAGCGGGCAGCGCCCTGGCCGCGGTAGGAACCGGGCACCAGAAGACGATCGCAGCACCAGGCCCGGGCATTCTGGCGCGCCAGCGAGAAGCGAAGCCGCTGGTCGAGCTGCGCGTCCCGTTCGTGCTGGATCGCGACGCGATCGACGATGTGGAGCGGGGCTCGGAGGATTCCGACTGGCAGCCGGTGAAGGACGCCGCGCGGCAGATCGCCTTCGCCGAGGACGGGGCCATCTTCGACGGCTATGAAGCCGCCGGCATCCAGGGCATCCGGCAGGGCACAAGCAATCCGATCATGGCGCTGCCGGCCGATGTCCGCGCCTATCCGGATGCGATCGCCCAGGCTTTGAACCAGTTACGCCTCGTCGGCGTCGATGGCCCATATTGCGTGATCCTGGGCGCCGATTCCTACACCGCTCTGCAGGAAAGCAGCGATGAAGGCTATCCGGTCCTGGCGCATATCAAGCGCCTGATCGACAGCGAGATCGTCTGGGCGCCTGCGATTTCGGGCGCTTTCGTGCTCAGCACGCGCGGCGGCGATTTCGACCTGCATATCGGCCAGGATGTATCGATCGGCTACTCCAGCCATACCGATACCACGGTGACGCTGTACCTGCAGGCGAGCTTCACCTTCCTGCTGCTGACGAGCGAGGCGGCAGTGGCGCTGTCGCCCGCGAGCCCGGTGCAGCCGGCCTGAATGCGGACCGCTGACCGGGTTCGACCCCGGTCAGCCGGCGAGCGCCAGATTGTCGAGGCGCAGCGTCAAGCAATAGGCCGAGCCGCCGCTGCGTCCGAACGAGCCGAGCGGCACGGTGTGGACCTGGTAGCCGCGCTTGACGAGCGTGGCCCTGAGGCTCGTACCGCAATGGCCGAACACCACGTCGCGCCCGACCGAGACGGAGTTGGCGGCGAGCGCCTCAGCGTCCTCGTCGGCGACCGGGATCATGTGCTCCGGCCCCACCAACGTGCGGACGAGTTCCACGCCTTCCTCGGTGAAGGCGCTCGGCACATAGAGGATGTCGCCGCCCGACAGCACGCAGAAGGCGGTGTCGAGATGGTAGAAGCGCGGATCGACCAACTCCAGCGCCACCGTCGGCACGCCATAGACCCGCTCGATCGTGTCCTTGGCCGCCTTGTCCGAGCGCTGGCCCCAGCCGGTCCAGAGCAGGCGGCGATGCATGTCCCAGTAGCAATCGCCGGCGCCCTCGAACATCACGCCTGACGGCGTCTCGTGGATCTCGTCGACCACGCCTTTTTGTTTCAGGATCTCGAAGAAGGCGCGGCCATGCGGCTCCTCGCCCTGGCGCTCGGGGCATTTGTAGCGGGCGAGCACGACCTTGCGGTCGAGCACCACGGCGGAGTTGGCGGTGAAGACCAGGTCGGGTAGGCCCGGCTGCGCCGGCATGATCTCGATATGGGCGCCGAGGGCGCGATAGGTCTCGTAGAGGCGCTGCCAGCCCTCGCGCGCGTCGCGGGCGAGGGTCTCGGCGTCGGCCGACCAGGCTTCCGGATCCATCCAGGGATTGATACGGTATGAGACGGCATAATGTTCGGGCGGGCACATGACCAGATGCGGGCCTGTGGAAACCTCGCTCGGGCGGATCGTCTGGTCGAGCAGGCCTGTGTCGTTCATTGGCGTCATTCCCCCGATTACCTCTTCGATGATGTCGAGCGCCCAATCGAGCTCGGCCTTGGTGATGGTGAGCGGCGGTGCCAGGCGCAGCACCGTCTCATGGGTTTCCTTGGTGAGGATGCCGCGCTCGGCCAGCTTCGCGCACAGCAGTGCGGCATCTGCCTTGGCCGGATCCAGCTCGACCCCCACCCAGAGGCCGAGGCCGCGCACCGATTTGATGATGGGCGAGCGGATGGCGCCGAGCCGGCCGAGAAGATAGCGGCCGAGCACCGCACTGCGCGCGACGAGCTGCTCGTCGGCGATGACGTCGAGCGCTTCGAGCGCCACGGCGGCGGCGAGCGCATTGCCGCCGAAGGTCGAGCCGTGGCTGCCGGGATTGAACAGATCCATCACCTCGGCTGTGCCGACCACGGCCGAGACCGGCAGCAACCCGCCGCCCAGCGCCTTGCCGAGCAGGACCAGGTCGGGCCTGACCCCTTCATGCTCGCAGGCGAGCCATTTGCCGGTGCGGCCGAGCCCGGACTGGATCTCGTCGGCGATCAGCAGCACGCGATGTTCGTCGCAGAGTTCGCGCAGCCGGCGGAGCCAGCCCCGGGGCGGGAGGATGATGCCGGCCTCGCCCTGGATCGGCTCGACCAGGATCGCGGCCGTGTTCGGCCCGATCGCCGCCGCCATGGCGTCGGCATCGCCGAATGGCACGCTGCGGAAGCCGGGGGTGAACGGCCCGAAGCCGTCGCGATAGGCGGCTTCCGACGAGAAACCCACGATGGTCGTGGTGCGGCCGTGGAAATTACCTTCGGCGACGATGATCTCGGCCTGGTCGGGTGCCACCCCCTTGACCTTGTAGGCCCAGCGCCGCGCCGCCTTGATCGCGGTCTCGACCGCCTCGGCGCCGGTATTCATCGGCAGGGCGCGGTCGAGGCCGGTAAGCTGCGCCAGCCGCTCGACCAAAGGCCCCAGCCGGTCATTGTGGAAGGCGCGCGACGGCACCGCCAGGCGCCGCGCCTGCTCGGCCAGCCGGTTGACGAGGCGGGGATGGGAATGGCCGGTGCTGACGGCGGAATAGGCGCTCATCATGTCGAGATACTTATGGCCCTGGACATCCCAGAGCCAGACGCCTTCGCCGCGCGTCAGCACGATCGGCAGCGGCTGATAGTTGCGCGTGCCGTACCGCCGTTCCAGATCGAGCGAGCCCATGGCCGCCTCCCTTCACAAGGCATGATTCTACCTTGAAGCGATCGGCAGGAGCGGCCGAACCCGTATGGTCGTACAGCAGAATCTGCTGTGTGGCCGGTCTCTCGCTTGGAGGCGGTGTGCCACGGACCGTCAACTGCGACGGCCTGGAAGCGTTCAACCGGCGGAGGGAGCTGCGCCGAGAAATGAATCATTGACAGGGACATAGCGCGAACGGACCTTCGGTTCGCGGATTCGTGAGGTCCGTTCCAAGGAGGGTTTCCGCTCTGCTGCAAACATTCGTAGCGCTGCTCGCCGCAGCGGTTTTGTTCGTCTCCTTCACCCGGCGCTTCGGGTTCGGCAGCGTGTTGGGGTATCTCCTCGCCGGCGTGGTGATCGGGCCGTCCGATCTGGGACTGGTCAGCGATGTCGACCAGATCGCCGAATTTTCCAGCCTGGGCGTGGTCATGCTGCTGTTCCTGATCGGGCTGGAGCTGCGGCCGCAGCGCCTTTGGGTGATGCGTCGCGCCGTCTTCGCGCTGGGACCGGCCCAGCTCGTGGCTTCCGCCGTGGCTATCGCCGCGCTCGCTCACTATGCCGGCGTGGATTGGAAGGGTGCCGGCGTGCTCGGTGTCGGGCTGGCGCTGTCCTCGACCGCGATCGTGCTGCCCATGTTCGGCGAGCGCGAGCTGCTCGGCACGCGCGCCGGCCGCGACGGCTTCGCCGTGCTACTGTTCCAGGATCTGGCCTTCATCCCGTTGGTGGCGGTGGTGCCGCTGGTGGCCGACGGCCATGTTCCCAACATGGTCCCCTGGATCGAGGTCGTGCGCGCGATCGGTGCCGTCGCCTTCATCCTGCTCGGCGGACGGTTCCTGATCCAGCCGATCTTCCGCGCCATCGGCGGCGCCCGCATGCCCGAAGTCTTCACCGCCACGGCGCTCCTGATCGTGGTCGGCACGGCGGCGCTTGCCGATCTGGTAGGGCTGTCGGCGTCGCTCGGCGCCTTCCTGGCCGGCGTGATCCTGTCCGGCTCCGAATATCGTCATGAGCTGCAGGCCGATATCGAGCCGTTCGAAGGCCTGCTGCTCGGCCTCTTCTTCATGTCGGTCGGCATGTCGGCGAATATCGGCCTGGCCGCGAGCGAGCCCATGCTGATCGGTGCCGGCGTCGCGGGGCTGCTGCTCGCCAAGATCGTCATCGCCTACATCCTGGCGCGGCTGGGAGGCCAGGACCGGCCGAACGCGGTCCGCTTCGCGCTGGCCTTGCCGCAAGGCAGCGAGTTCAGCTTCGTGCTGTTCGCAGCCGCGGTCGCGGCCGGCGCGCTGTCGCAGGAATCAGCCGAGCGCGCGACGCTCGTCGTGGCGCTTTCGATGGTGGCGACGCCGATCCTGTTCGCCGTCTCGGAACGGCTGATCATGCCTTACCTGACAAGGCGCGACGACCCCGATTACGACATCATCGACAATGCCGGCGCCCCGGTCATCATCTGCGGCTTCGGCCGGGTCGGCCAGATCGTCGGCCGCGTGCTCAGGCTCGAAGGCATCGATTTTACCGCCCTCGACAGCGATGCCGGGCAGATCGAGGTGGTGCGCCGTTTCGGCAACAAGGTCTATTTCGGCAATCCCGCTCGGCCCGACCTGCTGCGGGCGGCCGGCGCCGAGACGGCGAAGCTGATCGTCGTGGCGCTCGATAATATGGAGGAGACGCTGCGCGTGGTCGACGTGGCGCGCCGGAATTTTCCCAACCTCAAGGTGCTGGCGCGCGCGCGCAATCGCCGCCACGCCCATCTGCTGATGGATCGCGGCGTCGACCAGTTCGTGCGCGAGACCTTCTATTCCAGCCTCAAGCTGTCGCGCATGGTGCTCGACGCGTTGGAGATTCCCGAAGAGGAGGCGCGCCGGGCGGTCGAGCTGTTCCGGCAGCTCGACGAGCGCAGCCTGATCGAGACCCATGCTTTCTATGACGACGAGAGCAGGCTCATCCAAAGTGTGCAGCAGGCGGCGCAGGAGCTGTCGGAGCTGTTCGAGGCCGACCGCGCCGCCCGCAACCGCGTCATAGAGGTGGAGGAGGCGACGGAGGAGGACGCCGGCGGCGAGCTGGCGACCGAGGCGAATCCTCCCTGACCAGCGCGTAGCCGGAGAATTGCCGGATCGGCTTGATGATGAAGTTCGACACGATGCGGCCGACCGGCAGATCCGGATCATCGATCCAGGCGGTCGTCAGCTCGTTGTAGCGGTCGATGCTGGGACAGACGATCTGGGCCAGGTAATCGAACTGGCCGCCGACCAGATAGCATTCGACCACTTCGGCGCAATCGGCGATTCTGCGCTCAAAGGCAGCGAGCGCTTGCGTCGCCTGGCTCTTCAGCGTGATCTCGGCGAAGGCGGCGACAAGGTCGGGCAGGGCCTCGATGTCGAGAATCGCCCGGTAATGGGCGATATAGCCGGCCGCTTCGAGCTGACGCACGCGTTCGAGGCACGGGCGCGCCGACAAGCCGATCAGCTCCGACAGGCGCTGGTTGGTGATGCGGCCCTGGCGTTGCAGCTCGGTCAGGATCTTGAGATCGATCTGGTCGAGCCGTCTTCCCTTGCCGTGCGGGGTGCCGACCATGACGGGCCTCGACTGGGTTTGAAACGCCTAGAGCCGGATCGGAATGGGTGGAATCCACCCATTCCGTGAATCCGCCTCTATTCGAACAGTTAGAGTACGATTCACATATTGGCTGTTTCCAGCCAATATGATCGTGCTCCAGACCATAAGAGCAGGCGCGGCCGCGCGCCAAGACCCGAATCAGCGGGCGCCTTCCGCTCGCCGGCGTTCGTGCCAGCGCTTGAGCGCCACCAGCGCCCAGATCGCCTCGACCAGCCCGAACGGCCAAGCGCCTTGCATGAAGCCATAGGCCGATCCGAGCGCGCACGAGACGGCGAAGCCCAGGACGTACCAATGGGCGCGCGCTTCGAGCATGTAGAAGACGAGCATGCCGGTGACGGCGAATAGGCCGAATGCTGTAAGTTCATCCAAGGGCGTCCGCCTTCTGTCCTTCGTCGGGTAAGTTGACCATAGCCCTCCGCTCACGGCCCGGATCGTTCAATTTAGTCGAATCGATGCACTGATCTCTCGCATCTTTTCCTTGATCGCGACGGCTTCGAGGCCGATTTCATCGGCTGCCACGAGCACGTCCTTCGCGGCAATGCCGGCGTCGGAGGCGGCCGTGGCGGCCTGTTCGACATTGCTTGCCGCGGCCGAGGCGCCGTTCGCGGCATTTTGGGCGCTGCGCGCGATCTCCTGCGTGGCGCTGCTCTGCTCCTCGACCGTCGCGGCCACCATGGCGGCGATCTCGTTCATGGTCTTGACCGTGACGCCGATCTTGCCGATCGAAGCCACGACATTCTCCGTCGCGGCCCTGATCTCTTGAACCTGGCCGGAGATCTCCTCCGTGGCTTCGGCAGTCTGTGTCGCCAACGTCTTGACCTCGTTGGCCACGACGGCGAATCCCTTGCCGGCGTCACCGGCGCGCGCGGCCTCGATGGTCGCGTTGAGGGCGAGAAGATTGGTCTGCCTGGCGATCTGCTGGATGAGAACGACGACATCGCCGATCCGCGCGGCCGCGGCGGCCAGCCCGTCGGTGGCGGCGCTGCTGTGGTCCGCCTCGGCCGCGGCGGCACCGGCGGCGCTGATCGTTCTCGATACCTGTTCGCCGATATCGCCGGTGGCGACGGCCAGCTCTTCGGCCGCCGTCGCGACGGCATCGACATTGGCCGAGGAAGCATGCGTGGCACGGGAGGCCTCGCCGGACCGGTCGGACGCGGTCGAGACCGCCGCGGACATGGTGTCGGACGAGGTCCGCAAGCGCGTCGCGGCAGCGGTCAGGATGGCGGTGAACTCGTCGGCCTGGTCGTCGAGCCTTTGGGCCGCCAGCGAAAGGGCCGAGTGCCGGGCCTGCTCCGCCTCCAGCCGCTGCGCTTCATGACTGTTCCGGAGCGTTTCGGCTTGCTGGAGCCCGGCCCGGAACACCTCGACGGCGCGGGCCATGGCCCCCACCTCGTCCTTGCGAGTCCGGGCAGGGATCTGCAATGCCAGCTCGCCTGCGGCCAACCGGCTCATGGTGCTGGTCAGCTGCCTCACGGGGCGGGCAATGAGGCGCGTCATGCTCCAGGCGATGGCGATGATGAGCACGAGGCAGGCGGCGGCCGAACCGAGCAGGACATCGAGATTGCGCGCCGAGGCGGCGGACGCCTCCGCCACCTTGGCTTGATGCCGGCCGGCCGCGGCGCCGGAGACCGCCGCGAGCGCGCTCTCGAGCTCGGCATGCGTCTTCAGCACCTGCTTCGCCAGCGCATCCTGTGCCGCCGCGTCCTCTTTCTCCAGCTGTGCGGCGATGGAGAGGTAGCTGCCGATGCGGCGCTTGGCCGATTCCAGCCCATCCTTGAAGGCGGGCGCGGGCTCGGCGATCGGATCGAGTTTCCGGACGATCTCGTTAACCTTGGCGGCCGCGTCCGCAAGCTGATCCGGACCGTCGGGTTCCCGGAGCACGAGATATTGCCAGGTGGTCGAGCGGACGCCGCCGACGGCTGCGGCAAGGTCGGAAAGCATTACCAGCGCCTGGGGTGGCGCCGAGCCTGCGGCGCTGCGGAGAGCTGCCAGTGCCGCAGCGTCGGAACCGGCGAAGAGATCGTCGCGCGTCTCCAGCGCTTGCCGCTGAAGATCGGAATAGCGCTGCGCCGCCTGGTCGAAGGCGACCCAGCGTTCGCGCACCTGGTCGAGTGCCTGCTTCGCCTCGGCATCGGCCGTCGTCCGGCTCGCCTTGTCGCTTTCCGCCGTCCCGTCGGCGCGCGCTTTCTTCGCCCGGGCTGCCGCGCGCGCCAGCTCGCTGCGGTCGCGCGCAAGCTGCATCTCGCGCATGGCGAGGACCGTCTCGGCGGCGAAGCCGCGCGCCGCATCGATATCGGCGACGAGCTCGGTCGCACGCGCCGTCGCCTCGATCGCCGAGCGCGTCGTGGTCGAAGTTTCGATGCCGAATGCCGCCATGCCGGCGACGAGCACGAGGATAATCAGAGAGGAAATCGCCAGCTTTGTGCCGATATTCAAGTCAACGAACCACATAGTCGGCCGATCTATCGAAAGGTCCTTCATATAACTGACACAAACAATTGAGGGTTGAGCAGATATATTGAGACAAGTTTTAAGGGAGGGCGCATTATGCCTCGTTGTGCTGGCGCGTTTCCTATCAGAGTCTTTCTATCCAGTCTGTTAATGCCGCCGATGGCGAAGCCGGCGTTGCCGCTTCGAAAGCGCCTATTGGCCCGATGTCTTCCATCTGCCGTAGAGTGTCGGCCGAGCCTGCACGCTGCCGTGACTTGACCGATCGCCGGGAACGCTATCTCCTTTCCGGCAGTGCCCGTATCGCTGGAGCGGAGGATGAAGGCGAGCATCATCGGCACGACGCCGGCCGACCCGCCATCGGTCCTCCTGGTCGAGGACGATACGACGCTGTGGCGTCTCTATCTGGCCTATCTCGAGCGGATCGGCATCGCTGCCGTCCATGCCGGATCGGTCGGCGAGGCCAAGGCAGCGCTCGTCCGGCATCCGCCTTCGGTGGTGCTGCTCGATCTCATCCTGCCCGACGGACATGGTTACGAGGTGCTGCGCCAGTTGCGCGCCAGCGGCTCGGATGCGCCGGTGATCGTCATAACCTCCGCCGGATCGATTTCGATGGCGGTCGAATCGATGCGCGCCGGCGCTTATGATTTCCTGGTCAAGCCGTTCAGTCCCGAGCGGCTGGAAGTGACGCTGACCAACGCGCTCGAATTGCGGCGGCTGAAGCGGCTCGAGCGCGATCTGGTGCAGGAGCCGACCGATCGGTTCGAGAATTTCATCGGCAGCTCGCCGGTCATGATGGCGGTCTATCGGACTATCCGCGACGCAGCACACAGCCGGGCACCGATCTTCGTAACCGGCGAGAGCGGCACCGGCAAGGAATTGGTGGCGGAGGCAATCCATCGGCTGAGCCCCCGCGCGGCCCGGCCGTTCGTCGCCATGAATTGCTCGGCCATCCCGCGCGACCTGGTGGAAAGCGAGCTCTTCGGCCATGTCAAAGGCGCCTTCACCGGTGCGCTCCAAAATCGCGACGGCATCGCCGCCCGCGCCGACGGCGGCACGCTCTTTCTCGACGAAATCGGCGAGATGGATCTGCCGCTGCAGGCGAAGCTGCTGCGCTTTATCCAGACCGGCAGCTATCTGCCGGTCGGCGGCGACCAGACGCGGACCGTCGATGTCCGGTTCGTCTGCGCCACCAACCGGGATCCGCTGGCCGAGATCCGCAATGGCCGCTTCCGCGAGGATCTCTATTATCGGCTCAATGTCGTGCCGATCGAGCTGCCGGCCCTGCGCGAGCGCGGCTTGGACATCCTGCTCATCGCCCGGCACTTCCTCGAAATCTTCGCCCGCGAGGAGGGCAAGCGCTTCACCGGCCTCGATGCCGAGACCGAGAGGTTGCTGCTCACCTATCGCTGGCCCGGCAATGTTCGCCAGCTTCTGAACGTGCTCCGGAACGTCGTCGTGCTGAGCGCCGGCGGGATGGTTACCCCCGACATGCTGCCCGCCGCCCTGCGCGAGGCGGGCGGGCAGGGACGGACGAGCGGGGCATTCCCGGCCGCCGCGACGGAGCCGCCCGGAATACGGCCGCTATGGCGCGTCGAGAAGGAAGCGATCGAGCAGGCGATCGCTTCCTGCGGCGGCAATATCGCCAAGGCGGCGGTGCTGCTGGAGGTCGACGCCTCGACCATCTATCGCAAGAAGCGCGAATGGGCGCGAGAGGACGAGGTCAAGGTTTAGAACGTAGTCCCATGAACACAGGCCACGGTCCCGTTAGACCGAGATGGGCATCTTGGAGCTCCGCTGGTCGCTCCTCATTGGGTATTGATTATGCTTGACCGCCGTCGAGCGGCGTTTTGGTCGGCCTTTCTGAACAGCACTGGCGAGCAAAGGACGCAGATCCACCTCGATACAAGAAACGGGGCTAAGATAGCCGTCATCCCAAACACAAAGCCAATCGGGCTGTTCTCGATTCCCAGTTTGCGCGTGATCGGCCGTATGAGGACGATCACCACGAGGAGCAATGGAAGAGCGATGCCCATAATCCATCGATGAGCGGTTACCTCTTCCGGCGACCAGCCCTTTCGGCTGCTGATTGACCGAGGAAACGTGAACCACCAAGGCATCTTTCTTTAGCTTTCGATACTGCAATCACTCAACGCAATGCTTGGACAGCTACTCCTCCGGCGGTTCCGCGTGGGTCATGATGCGGCGCGTGTCGGGCCAGCGCTCGCGCAGCCGGGTCTCGATCTCGCTCACCGTCCGATGGACGAAATCGACCGATTGATCCGGCGCGAAGGTGCAGTGGAAGCTGATGAAGAGTCCGCTGGCGCCGCGCCGGACCCGGACATCGTGGGTGTCGATGACCGATTGATAATTCGAGGCGATCGCCTCGATCGAGGCCGCGATCGCCTCGGTCAGCGGCGCCGGTGCCTCCGTGCCGCCGATCTCTTCCGGCAAGAGCGGCTCGATATGGGTATCGACCTCGATCTCCTCGCCGAACTCGGCGCGGATGGCGGCTTCGAGCTCGCTCGCCGTGATATGCGCCTCGCCCAGGCTTTGCCGCCCATCGATCTCCAGATCGAGGCTGATCGAGAGCTTCTCGCCCAGCTTCTGGACCGTGACATGATGAATGGCTTGGCCGTGATAGGCCGCGATCATCAGCAGCCGCTCGCGCATGGATTCGTCGTCGAGTGCCACGGCCGTCGTGGTCACGGCGATCTCGGCGTCGGGCAGCGCGCTTCGGATGCGGCCGGCGAGCTGAAGCTTGAGCTCGGCCACGCGTTCGAGCGGCAGGCTTCGGTTGACGCCGGCCTCGATATCGACATGGAGCGTGCTGCCGACGCCGCGCGCGCGCACGCGATCGACCTTGACGATCCCGGGCGTGCGCCGCGCGATGGCATGGACGCGTTCGGCGATGCCGGCCGGCGCCGTGTCGATCAGCGTATCGATCGTCCGCCGGCCGAGCCGCCAGCCGGCAAAGCAGACGAAACCGGCGACGCCGATCGCGGCGATCGAATCCGCGATGGGATAGCCGAGCCGGACCAGCAGCAATCCCACCAGAACGACGGCGGAACTTAATATGTCGGATGAGAAATGCAGCGCATCGGCTTCGAGCGCCTGGCTTTTCGTTTGGCGGGCCACGCGCATCAGCGCCCGCGACCGGCCGATGTCGATCACGATCGAAGCGACGATCACGCCGACCGACCACCAATTCGCCTCGACCTCGCCGCCGCCCATCTGCAGGCGCCTGACCGCCTCATAGATGATGAAGAGGCTGGTCGCGAAGAGCAGGGCGGTCTCGCTGAGCGCGGCTACGCTCTCGACCTTGCCGTGGCCGTAAGGATGGTCGTCGTCCGGGGGCTTGTCGCTGATCCGGACCGCGAAATAGGTGATGAGTGCCGCCCCGACATCGAGCGCACTGTGCGCCGCCTCGGACATGAGCCCGATACTGCCGGTCATCAGCCCTACGACGAGCTTGGCGGCCGTCAGCGCGCCGCTGGCGCCGACGCTGCCCAAAGCCGCGAGCTGTTTTGTGTTGGACCGATCCGCGTGGCTCATCGAAGCTTTCCGGCGAGAACAGGGGGAGCCCATACCCTTACCGCTGCTGCACTGCAATAGGGTTAAGGCTTTCGGTAGTATCTTGGCGAGCGAGGACGAAGCGGCGTAGCCTGTCCGAAAATTGCAAGGAAGCGCCGTCATGCCACAGTCTCTGATTGCCCGTTACGCACCGCCGACCGACCTCTATGCCGGAAGCTGGGTTGGGCGTGCGTGGCTGCCGGGTGCTGAGGGCGGGCCGGCGGTGGTGGCGCTCAGGCCGGACGGAATCTTCGATATCACCCGCTCGGCTCCGACCGTCTCGGCGCTCGCGGACCAGCCCGATCCGGCCGCGTTCCTTCGAGCGGCGCCGCTGGGTGTGCGGCTCGGCAGCATCGAGGAGCTGCTGGCGAACAGCGACGAGGGTGGGCGCGACGAGACCAAGCCCTGGCTGCTGGCGCCGATCGATCTGCAGGCGATCAAGGCCGCCGGCGTCACCTTTGCCGCCAGCCTGCTCGAACGCGTCGTCGAGGAGCAGACCAAGGGCGATCCCGCTGCCGCCGATGCCGTGCGCCGCGCGCTCACGGCCGAGATCGGCACCGATCTGGCGCGGGTGAAGCCGGGTTCGAAGGAGGCCGAAACGCTGCGCGACGCGCTGATGGCGCGCGGCATGTGGTCGCAATATCTCGAGGTCGGCATCGGCCCCGATCCCGAGATCTTCACCAAGGCCCAGCCGCTTTCGGCGGTCGGTTTCGGCGCCATGATCGGCATCCATCCAAAATCGGTCTGGAACAATCCCGAGCCCGAGATCGTGCTGGTCATATCCAGTGCCGGCAAGATCGTCGGCGTCACGCTCGGCAACGATGTCAATCTGCGCGATTTCGAAGGGCGAAGCGCGCTGCTCCTGTCCAAGGCCAAGGACAATAACGGCTCGGCCGCGATCGGCCCCTTCCTTCGCCTGTTCGACGACAGCTTCAAGCTCGACGATGTTCGCGGCGCGGCGGTCAGCCTGCACGTCGAAGGCGAGGACGGCTTCGTGATGGACGGCATCTCCTCGCTCGCCCAAATCAGCCGGGATCCGACCGAGCTGGTGGCGGCCTCGATCGGGCCCAATCATCAATATCCCGACGGCTTGGTGCTCTTCCTCGGCACGATGTTCGCGCCGACCAAGGATCGCGGCGATGCCGGCGGCGGCTTCACCCACAAGCGGGGCGATATCGTCACCATCGGCTCGCCCAAGCTCGGCACGCTGGTCAACCGCGTCGGCTTTTCCGATCAGATCCCGCCTTGGCGCTTCGGCTTGCGCGCGCTCATGGCCAATCTGGCGACCCGAGGATTGCTCGACGAGAAAGGATCGTAATTAAAATTTCACGACCAATCGCTCTGCAGGCTGGTTCCGAGTCAGGTTTCGTTAAGCTTTGGACGATCAACATACAACCTTTGTGACGAGCATGTTCCGTGTAAAACACGGTTTTCGTGTCGGTAGATAAGCCTCATAAAGGAGCGCGCCTTGTCCATTTCCACCATCGGCGGGTCAACGACGACCCATTCCATCTATGGAAGCCAGGATATTTCGGGACAGGGCCAGAAGAGCTCGGCAACCCAATCTTCCTTCGACCGCACGATCGACACCGAATCCCAAACGATCCTGTCGCTCAATCAGGATCCGAGCAAAGCGCCCGACAATACCGAGACGGATCAGATCGCCCAAGGGCTGGCCAGCGCCATCAACGTGGCGACGACGGTCGATCCGGTCACCGGTCAGCGCGAGCTTCTCTCGGGCGCCAGCAGCATTCTTGCCACCACGGTCACCTCGCTCCTCACGCAGAACGGCTTCAGCGATGACGAGGCGAAGGCGGCGGTTACAGAGCTGAACAAGGAGTTGGCGCAAGGCGGCAAGGTCTCGCTGTCGCTGCAGGAATCCTCGAACGTGACGACCTCGAAAGCCGCGGGCCTGGCAAACGCGTCGGGCGCCGCCGTGGGCTCGCAGGTCACTTCCAGCGCTTTCTCCAGCACGATCGATATTGGTATCGACCTTGGTACCGGGTCGCTGTCGGTGTCCTTACAGTCGCAGAGCACCTTTTCCACGGCGACCTCGACCGCTCAGAGCGGGAGCGCCGCCGGCAAGGGGCTCGATTCCTTCCTGAACGGCGCACAGCAGCCCGGCACGGTCTCCATCTCGCAGTATGGGCTGTCGGTGCAGAGCAGCAGCAGCGTGCAGGAGCTTCTCAATACTGACCAAAGCCCCCAAACGCCGCTTCAGCAGTTGCTCGACCATCTGTCCGGCGCCAAGGTCCACAAACCGGACCAGACCTCGAACGCGCTCCAGCAATTGGCGCGGATCGCCTCGGGCGCCAAGCAGGGCAACAGCGCGGCACAGAATGCGGCGGCGATCCTCGCGCCGGGCGTCACCGTCAGCCAGGACGGATCCGGCGGCGGCACCGCCTCGACCAAGGTCGGTGTCAGCGTGCCGGCCGCGGTCCGGCATACGGATCACCACGGCTACGGCTCGACGATCTACCGGCGGCCGGACGGCTCGCTCGGCACTTTCTCGGTAAGGCCGACCCGGGTCACAGCCTAACGTTTCGACCAAGTCCAGGAGACGACACGCCAGTCCGGTTCGGATTTTTCCAGCGTGACGGTGACCATGGCGTTTTCCCGGACCGGCTTGCCGTGCTGCTTGAAGCCATAGACCGCTGGAAACGCGGCATAGGCGTGAGGGCCGTCGATTTCGACCTCGGTCGGTTTGCCCAATGTTTGCCAAGGATCGGTGATGCCGTTCGCCTCGGCATCGGCCGCGAAGGACTTCATCCAGTCCGCGACGGCGGTCGGACCCTGGAAAAGATAGGGCGGCAGACTGTCGGTGATCACGATCGAAGGCGACAGATGAGCCGTCGCCGATCCGGTATCGTTGCTGTTCCAGGACTTCATGATCTGGCGCACCAGCGATACGACCGCCGCCTTCTCGCCGGCAGGCTCCGCCGCCGATGCCGTGCCGATCACGGCCAGAGTGCAGATCGAAGCGAGGATGGCGCGCAATTCCGTTCTCCTGGCAGCGGGATGACTGCCGTCTATTGAGCGGGCCTGCCGTTTCAGGGCGATTGCGGCCGAGGTTGCGATTGTAACGCGATGATCAATCCTTGGGATCGAGCGCGTCGCGCAGCCCGTCGCCCAACATGTTGAAGGCGAGGACCACGAAGAAGATCGCGGCACCGGGCGACAATGCCATCCAGGGCGCCTGCGACAGGAAGCTCCGCGCCGAATTCAGCATGCTGCCCCAGCTCGGCTGCGGCGGCTGTTGACCCAGGCCCAGGAAGGAGAGGGCGGCCTCGGCGATGATGGCGCCGGCGATGGTCAGGCTTGCCTGCACCAGGATCGGCGGCATGACGTTGGGCAGAATGTGGCGGACCGCGATCCTGAGCGGCGGATTGCCGAGCGCTCTGGCGGCTTCGACATAGTCCTCGTGCTTCGCTGAGATGACCTGGCCGCGCGTCAGCCTGATATAGGCCGGCATGGCGGCGAAGCCGATCGCGACCATGGCGTTGGCGAGGCTGGGGCCGAGGAACGTCGCCATGGCGATCGCCAGGATCAGGAACGGGATCGCCAGCATGGCATCGACGAAGCGCATGACCGCGCCCTCGACCCAGCCGCCGGCGTAGCCCGCCATCAGGCCGGCGGGCACGCCCAGCACGAGCGCGATCATGACCGAAACGACGCCGGCCAGGAGCGAGGCGCGGGCGCCCCAGATGATCCGGCTCAGCATGTCGCGGCCGAGCTCGTCGGTGCCGAGCCAGTGTGCTGCCGACGGCGCCTTGCGGATAGCGCTCCAATTGCCCTGGATCGGGTCGAATGGCGCCAAGAGCGGCGCGAACGCGGCGACGGCGATGAACAGCAGCACGATGACGAGGCCGAAGAGAGCCGTCTTGCGGCGCGTCACCCGACGGACGAAGCGCTTGAACTCGATCCAGGTCGGGTTGGGCGGCGCCTTGACGCACGCTTGGGCAAGCGTGTCGGCGCTCATGACCGGAGCCTCGGATTGACCACGGCATAGAGCACGTCGGCCAAAAGATTGAGCAGGACGTAAAAGGTCGAGGTCACCAGCACCACCCCCTGCACCACGGCATAGTCGCGATTGAACACCGCATCGACGACGAGCTTGCCGAAGCCCGGGATGGTGAAGATCTGCTCGGTCAGCACGGCGCCCGAGAGCAGGCCGCCGAACTCTAGCGCCCCCAGCGTGATCACCGGCTGCAGCGCGTTCCTGAGCGCATGGCGCAGGATCACGCGGCGCTCCGACAGGCCCTTGGCGCGGGCCGTGCGTACATAATCGGAGCGCAGCGCCTGCAGCATGGCCGAGCGGGTATGGCGCATGATCACGGCGGCAATGGCGTTGCCGAGCACGAAAGCCGGCATGATGAGGGTGGCGAGATTACCCCTGAGGCTTTCCCAGGGGCTGACGAAGCCGGAGGCCGGCAGCCAGCCGAGATCGACCGAAAAGAACAGGATGAGCAGGATGCCGAGCCAGAAATTGGGCGTCGACAGGCCCCAGAGCGCCACCGCGTTGGCGGCCACGTCCCAGCCGGTGCCGCGCTTCACGGCCGCGACCACGCCGGCCGGGATGCCGATGCCCAGCGCGATCAGCATGGCGAAGACCGTAAGCTCGGCCGTGACCGGGAATTTCTCCTCGACCAGCTCCAGCACCGGCCGCTGGATACGGATCGATTCGCCGAGATCGCCATGCAGCACGCCGCCGATCCAGAGCAGGTAGCGGACGGGCAGGGGCTCGTCGAGGTGGTAGCGATGGCGGATGAAGGCGATCACGTCAGGGTCCTGCTGCTCGCCCGCGAGCGCCAGCGCCGGATCGCCGGGCAGCAATTGCTGCAGCCCGAACACCAGCATCGAGACCAGGATGAGCGTCGGCACCAGAAGGGCCAGCCGATGAAGGATGAAGCGGCGCATTCCCATGGCCTTAGGATTTGCTCATGTCTTTGACGCGGATCGTGCCGTCCGAGGCCGGCTGGAAGCCGTGCACGGATTTGGAGAACGCCCAGAGCCAGCGCGGATGATAGAGATAGATGATCGGCAGGTCGCGTTCGAGAATGGTCGAGATCTTGGCGTAGATCGCCTTGCGCGGCTCGAGCTCGACGGTGCTGCGGCCTTGATCGAACAGCGCGTCGATCTCCGGATTGCTGTAATGGGCGAAATTATTGGTGCCGTCGCTGCGCAACGAGGTCAGGCTGTTGCCGTCAGGGTCGATGAAGCCGCTCCAGCCGATCTGGAAGGCGTCGAAATCGCCGCGATGGGCGGCATCGAGGCTGGTGGTGAAATCGGTCTGCTGCAGCTTGATGTCGAAGCCGGCTTCCCCAGCCATCGCCTGGATCATCTGGGCGAGCTGGACGTTGAGCGGCGAGGTTCCGGTCATCATGGTGAAGCTCGGATGCGGAGCGCCGGCCTCGGCCAGCAGCTTCTTCGCCGCGGCCACGTCCCGCTTGGGGATCGGCAGGTCGGCGGCATGGAACGGGCTCTGCGGCGGCTGGAACTGGTTGTCCGGAATATAGAGCCCGCCGGCGATGACCTCGTTGATGGCGTCCCGGTCGATCGATAGCTCCAGCGCCTTGCGGACGCGCACATCCTGGCCGAGCGGCGTCTGGGCGCGGGGGCCTTTGCCGACATTGATGGTGAGCCCTTGATATCCCAACGCCGGCGCCGAGGCGGTGGCGAGCTTCGGGTCTTTCTCCAGCTCGATGAAGTCGGTCGGCTGCACCTGTTCGATCAGGTCGAGATCGCCGGATCTGAGATTGGCGATGCGCACCGTGCCGTCCGGCAGCGGCTGATAGACGATGCGGTCGAGCTTGACCCGATTGGCCGCCCAGTAATTCTCGGACCGTTCCAGCACGATCCGGTCCTGCGCCACGCGCTCGACCAGCTTGAACGGTCCGATGCAGGGCGGATGGTTGCCGACGCCGTTCGGTCCCAGCGCCTCGGTCGCCTTGGGCGCCAGCGCGATGCCGGAGCGGCTGGCCAGCACCTCGAGCAGCGGCGGAAACGGCGCGTTGAGCTCGATCCGGACGGTATGGGCGTCGATCGCTTCGACACCCGCGAGCGGCGGGAACTCGCTCTTGCGGATCGAGCCGGGGAAATTGATGTCGCGATCGATGGTGAATTTGACCGCGGCCGCATCCAACGGCTCGCCATCGGGGAAGCTCAGCCCTGGGCGCAGCGAGATGGTGAGCTGCTTGTGATCCTCGGACCAGGAATAGGCGCTCGCCAGATCCGGGACGATCTCGTTGTCGGCCTTGGTCTCGAACAGCCGGTCGCACATGGCTCTGAGCACGGTGCCGCCGACGAAGGTCCGATCGAGCACGGGGTCAAGAACGTCCGGATCAACGGAGATGCCGATCTTCAAGGTCTGCGCCCCGGCCGGCACGGCGGCGAGTAGCAGGATCAGGGCGGCAGAGAAACGGAAACGGCCGGCCAGGGTCATCGTCTCAACCTTTCGTCAAATCTGTGACCCGGATGACGCCGTCGGGCGCGGGCGCGAAGCCCTTCACCTGCTTGCCGAAGGCCCACAGATATTCCGGATGATAAAGGTAGATGATCGGGAGATCCTGGGATTCGAGCGCCTGGACCTTGGCATAGAGCGGCTTGCGCGCTTCGTCCGCGACAAGCGCCCGCGCCTGGTCCAGCAGCTGGTCGACCTCCGGATTCAGATAATGCGAATCATTGAGCGGGCCGCCGCTGTGCAGGAAGATGTAGGAGTTGCCGTCGGGATCGATGCGGCCGCTCCAGCCGCCGATGATCGCATCGAAATCGCCGCGCTTGGCGGCGTCGAGAGCGGTGCCGAAATCGGTCGCCTGCAGCTTGATGTCGAAGCCGGCTTCGGCTGCCATCGCCTGGATGATCTGGCCGGTCTGGGCGGCGGCCGGCGAGACGCCGATCAGGAGGGTGAAGCTCGGATGCGGCGCGCCCGCTTCGGCCAGGAGCGCCTTCGCCTTGGCGACGTCGCGCGGCGGCACCGGCAGGTCGGCGACATGGTAGGGGCTGACCGGCGCCATGAACTGATTGTCCGGCCGGTCGAGCCCGTTGCTGATGACCTGGTTGATGGCGTCGCGGTCGAGCGACAGTTCGAGCGCGCGGCGCACGCGCGGATCGGAACCGAGCGGCCCCTTGGCGCGCGGGCCGTTGCCGACATTGAGGGTGAGCCCGATATAGCCCAGCTCCTCGGCGCTGGCATGGCCGAGCTTGGGGTCGGCCTCGACGGTGGCCATGTCGGTCGGCAGCACGCCTTCGATCAGATCGAGATCGCCGGCGCGGACATTGGCGAGCCGCACCGAGCCGTCGGGAAGCGGCAGGTAGGTCAGCCGGTCGAGCTTGATGTGGTCCTTGTTCCAATAGCGGTCGAACCGTTCCAGCACGATCCGGTCCTGGGTCACGCGCTCGACGAACTTGAAGGCGCCGGCGCAGACCGGATGATTGCCGAAATCCTTGCCGAGCGCTTCAGCTGCCTTGGGCGAGACCATCATGCCGGCGCGATCCGCGAGCACCACCAGCAGCGGGGCGAACGGCTTCTCCAGCTCCATCTTGACGGTTAGGGGATCGACCACGGTCACCTTGAACGGCGGCAGCTCGCCCTTGCGGTTCGAGCCGGGCAGCGTCAGATCGCGTTCGAGATTGTACTTGACCGCGGCGGCATCGAATTTTTCGCCATCCTGGAACAGCACACCGTCGCGCAGCTTGAAGGTCAGTTCCGTGCCGGCTTCGTTCCATGACCAGGATGTCGCGAGCTGCGGCACGATCTTCATGTCGGCCGACAGATCGACCAGCTTGTCGCACATCGCCTGGAACACGGTGCGGCCGTCGAGCGTGCGGTCGAGCACCGGGTCGAGGATGTTGGGATCGGAGGCGAGGCCGATCTTGAGGCTCTGTGCCGAGGCCGGCGCCGTCGCGAGCAGAGCGGCGGCGAGAGAGGGAATGACGAAGCGCGAGACGGGAAACACTCGGATCAACCTTTGGTCAGGTCAGCGACGCGGACGATGCCGTCCGGCGTCGGCACGAAGCCCTTGAGCTCCTTGGTAAAGCCCCAGAGCCATTTCTGATGGTAGAGATAGACGATCGGCTGGTCCCGCTCGAGGATCGGGCGCGCCCGGTCATAGAAGGCTTTGCGCGCCGGGGTCGAGCCGGCGCTGCGCGCTTCGTCCAGCAGCTCGTCGAGCTGGTCGTCGGCATAGTGCCCGTCATTGAGCACGCCGCCGCTATGCAGGAAGCCGTAGGAATTGCCGTCCGGATCGGTGCGGCCGCTCCATTCCAGGAGAAAAGCCTCGAAATCGCCCCGGCGGGCTGCGGCGAGCGCGGTCGCGAGATCGGTCGCCTGCAGCTTCACCTCGAAGCCGGCCTCCGCCGCCATCGCCTGGACGATCTGGGAAAGCTGTGCCATGGCCGGACTGCCGGCCGGTATCATCAAGGTGAAGGAGGGGTGCGGGACCCCGGCCTCGGCCAGGAGCGCCTTGGCCTTCTCGATGTCGCGCTTGGGTGCCGGCCCCTCGTCATGGAACGGGCTCACCGGCGAGACGAACTGATCGTCGGGCACGAACAGCCCTTCGTTCAGCACCTGGTTGATCGCATCGCGGTCGATCGCGAGGTTGAAGGCCTCGCGCACCCTTGCATCCTTGGCGAAGGGGCCGGCCGCCTTGGCGCCGTTGGCGATATTGATGGTGATGCCCTGATAGCCGAGGCCGGGGATGGACGCGGTGGCGAACTTGCCGTCCTTTTCCAGCGCCCGGAAATCCGGCGGCAGGATGCGCTCGATCATGTCGAGGTCGCCCGAGCGCAGATTGGCGATGCGGACCGAGCCGTCGGCCATCGGCCGATAGATGATGCGGTCGAGCTTGATATGATCCTTGTTCCAATAGCGGTCGAATTTCTCGACCACGATCCGGTCCTGCGGCACGCGTTCGGCGAATTTGAAAGGGCCGGCGCAGACCGGATGGCTGGCGAAATTGGTGCCCGCTGCCTCCGCCGCCTTGGGCGAGACCATCATGCCGGCGCGATCGGTCAGCACGCTGAGCAAAGGCGCGAACGGGACCTTGAGCTCGATGCGGACGGTCAGCGGATCGACGATCGTTACCGCCTCGACCGGCGGGAACTCGCTCTTGCGGCTAGAGCCGGGGAGCGTGAGCGAGCGCTCGATATTGTATTTGACCGCCGCCGCATCGAGCTTCTCGCCATCCTGGAACAGCACGTCCTCGCGCAGCGTGATGGTCAGCTTCTTCTCGTCCTCGGACCAGGAATAGCCGGTCGCGAGCTGCGGCACGATGTCGAGCGACGGCGTGATGTCGAACAGCTTGTCGCAGAGTGCCGCGAACACCTGGCGACCGACGAAGGTGCGGCCGAGTGCCGGGTCGAGCGCGTCGGGATCCTCGCCCAAACCGATCTTCAAGGTCTGTGCCGTGGCCGGCAGCGCCAGGGCGCAGAATGCCAGACCGATCGCCGCCGCTCGAACGCCCCCCGCCATCGTTCGCCCTTTCAAATTGCTGCCTGGAATCGAGCCTGCAGGCGGCGAAGCCGTTCGGCCTGCGGGCTGGTGTCGACCGTGACGGCCGCGATCGCCGGTGCCGGGATCTCCTGCCAGAGATGGCAGGCCACGGCATGGCCGCCGCCGTCATCGGCCAGCCCCGGATCCTCGCGCCGGCAGATCTCCTGCGCGTAGGGGCAGCGCGTATGGAAACGGCAGCCGCTCGGCACCGCGGCCGGGCTCGGCGGCTCCCCGGAAAGGGCGATCCGTTCCGGTCGAACCGAGGGATCGGGCACCGGCACCGCCGAGAGCAGCGCCCGCGTATAGGGATGTCGCGGCCGATCGAACAGCGCGCTCGTCGGCGCCAGCTCGACGATCCGGCCCAGATACATGACCGCGACCCGGTCGGCGATGTGCCTGACCACGGCGAGATCATGGGCGATGAAAAGATAGGCAAGGTCGCGCTGCCGCTGCAAATCCTGCAGCAGATTGACGATCTGCGCCTGGATCGAGACATCGAGGGCGGACACCGCCTCGTCGCAGACGATGAGACGCGGCTCGACCGCAAGCGCCCGGGCGATGCCGACGCGCTGGCGCTGACCGCCGGAGAATTCATGCGGATAGCGCCGCGCATGCTCGGGCAGCAGGCCGACCGCCATCAGCAGCTCGTCGACCCGGCGCTTCACCGCCGGCCCCTTGGCGAGCTTATGCAGCCGCAGCGGCTCGGCCAGCATGTCGCCGACGGTCATACGCGGGTTGAGCGAGCTGTAGGGATCCTGGAAGACGATCTGCATCTCGCGCCGAAGCGCGCGCAGCGAGTTCGAGGACAGCGAATAGAGATCGCGCCCGTCGATCGTGACCTTGCCGGCCGTGGGTTCGAGCAGCCGCAGCAGCAGCCGGCCGGTCGTGGATTTGCCGCAACCGGACTCGCCGACGAGCGCCAGGGTCTCGCCGGCGTCGAGGAAGAAATCGACGCCGTCGACGGCGCGGACCAGCCCGCCGCCGCTTTGCGCGAAATGCTTGACCAACCCTTGGGCCGTGACCAGCGCCGTCATGCCGCGTCCTCCAGCGGCGCGCGCCAGCAGGCGGCGGCATGGCCGGGGGCGATCTCGGCGAGCGGCGGTGCTGCTTCGCGGCAGCGATCGACGGCGAAGGGACAGCGCGGATGGAAGCGGCAGCCCTCGGGCGCCGAAAGCGGGCTCGGCACGCTGCCTTCGATCACCGCCAGCCGCTGGGCCGGCGCGTCGAGGCGGGGGACCGAGCCCAGGAGCCCGATCGTATAGGGATGCTGCGGCTCGGCGAAGAGCCGCGCCACGGGCGCGCGCTCGACCACGCGGCCGGCATACATGACCACGACCTCGTCGGCGAGCTCGGCGATGACGCCCAGATCATGGGTGATGAGCACGACGGCGGTGCCGGTCTCGTCGCGCAGCCGGCGCAGCAGATCCAGGATCTGGGCCTGGACGGTCACGTCGAGGGCCGTCGTCGGCTCGTCGGCGATCAGGAGCTTGGGGGCGCAGGCGAGCGCCATGGCGATCATCACGCGCTGGCGCATGCCGCCCGAGAGCCGGTGCGGATATTCGCCGACACGCCTTTCCGGCGACGGAATGCCGACCTGGCGCAGCAATTCGGTCGCGCGTTTGGTCGCCTCCGCCCGCGACAGGCCGCGATGGCGTTCCAGCACCTCGCCGATCTGATCGCCGATGGTCAGCGACGGGTTGAGGGAGGTCATCGGTTCCTGAAAGATCATGGCGAGCCGGTCGCCGCGCAGCGCCGCCAGCTCGCGCCGGGACAGGCTCAGCAGGTCGCGGCCCTGGAACATGATCCGGCCGCTCGGCACCTTCGCCGCTTTTTGCGGCAGCAGCCCCATGATGGCGAGCGAGGTGACGCTCTTGCCGCAGCCGGATTCACCGACGATGCCGAGCGTGCGGCCTGCCGGCAGGCTGAGGCTGACGCCGTCGACGGCGCGCACGGTGCCGTGCTCGGTGCCGAACTCCACGACGAGGTCGATCACATCCAGAAGCCGTTCGGCGGTCGAAGACGAATCAGGCACGGCGCTCATTTCGCAGTTACAGCCGGATAGTAAGCATGAGGGAAATCGCCCGTCGATGGTGCCGCCGACGCCGCGCCTCACGATTCGGTGAGGACCAAAACGCGCCCGGGCATTCGGCAGCCGCCGCTTGCACGTCCTAGGCCAGCTGCTCTATCAGTGCCTCCGGCGCATGTCCATCGCGCCGGGTAGTGGCAGCGAGGAGGCTTGGCCGATGTTCACGACGCGTCCGGAAATCAGGGGGACGTTCGGCGTCGTCTCCTCGACCCATTGGCTGGCTTCGGGGGCCGGCATGTCGGTTCTGGAGCGCGGCGGCAATGCCTTCGACGCGGCGGTCGCGGCGGGATTCACCCTCCAGATCGTCGAGCCGCATCTGAACGGCCCGCTGGGCGAGGTGCCGATCCTGCTATGGGACGGCAAGGCCGGTCAGGCCCAGTCGATCTGCGGCCAGGGTGTCGCCCCGCAGGCGGCGACCATCGAGGCGTTCGCCGGGCTCGGCGTCGATCTCATTCCGGGCAGCGGTCTGTTGCCGGCCTGCGTGCCCGGCGCCTTCGACGCCTGGATGACCATGCTGCGCGACCACGGCACCTGGCGCGTCCGCGACGTGCTGGAGTTCGCCATCAATTATGCCGCCAACGGCCATCCGATGGTCGAGCGGATCGTCAAGACCATCGGCACGGTGCGTGAGCTGTTCGAGACGGAATGGAGGAGTTCCGCTGCGGTCTATCTGCCTAAGGGCGAGGCGCCGGTGCCGGGCATGCTGTTCCGCAATCCGGCGCTCGCCGGCTTCTACAAGCGGCTGGTCGAGGAGGCCGAGGCCGGCGGCGGCGATCGCGAGGCGGAGATCGAGCGCGCGCGCAAGGTCTGGTCGGAGGGCTTCGTCGCCGAGGCGATCGATCGATTCTGCCGCACCCAGGAGGTCATGGACACGACCGGCCGCCGCCATAAGGGGCTGCTGACCGGCCAGGACATGGCCGATTGGCGCGCCAAGGTCGAGGCGCCCCTGAGCGCCGAGTATCACGGCTGGACCGTGCTCAAATGCGGCGTCTGGAGCCAGGGGCCTTCGTTCCTGCAGAGCCTGGGCATGCTCAAGGGCTTCGATCTCGGCGCCATGGACCCGCTCGGCGGCGAATTCGTCCATCATGTCGCCGAGGCGCTGAAGCTGGCGCTCGACGATCGCGACGCCTGGTACAGCGATCCCGATTTCTTCGACGTGCCGCTCGCCGGCCTGCTGTCGGACGAGTATGCCGCGCAGCGGCGCGCGCTGATCGGCGAGACGGCGTCGTTCGAGCATCGGATCGGCAGCCCGGGCGGGCGCAATGCGCGCATGCCCGACCGGCCGGATCTGCGCCGGCTGCAGGATGCGGCTCTGTTCGGCGCCGCGGGCGAGCCGACGACGGCGCGGATGGGCGAGGTCGCGACCGCGCGCAACGGTGCCACCCGCGGCGACACCTGCCATATCGATGTGATCGATCGCTGGGGCAACATGGTCGCGGCGACGCCGAGCGGCGGTTGGCTGCAAAGCTCGCCGGTCATTCCGGAGCTGGGCGTCTGCCTCGGAACGCGCGGCCAGATGTTCTGGCTCGATCCGTCCGTGCCGGCGGCCTTGGAGCCGGGCAAGCGCCCGCGCACGACGCTCACCCCGTCGATGGCGCTTCAGGACGGCGAGCCGCGCCTCGCCTTCGGCACGCCGGGCGGCGACCAGCAGGAGCAATGGTCGCTCATCATGTTCCTGCGCCATGTTCATCACGGCTACAATCTGCAGGAGTCGATCGACGCGCCTTCCTTCCACACCGAGCATATGTGGAACTCATTCTTCCCGCGGAAGGATCGGCCCGGCGCGCTCGTGCTGGAGAACCGCTTCCCGGCCGAAACCATCAAGGATCTGGAGCGGCGCGGTCACCAGGTCGAGGTCGGCGAGGCCTGGACCGAGGGACGGCTCTGCGCCTGCGCCCAGATTTCGGACGGCGACGCCAGGATCTTGAAGGCGGCGGCCAATCCGCGCGGCATGCAGGGCTACGCCGTCGGCCGTTAGCGCGCGGTTGTGCTAAACTGGCAGCGGTTCGGCTGAAAAGGGCATCCGGTGACGATCGAGAAAATTCTAGTGACGGGCGGGGCCGGCTTCATCGGCTCCGCCGTGATCCGCTATCTGCTGCGCGAAACCGGGGTCGAGATCGTCAATCTCGACAAGCTGACCTATGCGGCCAATCCCGCGGCGCTCGAGGGGGCGGAGCGCAATCGGCGCTACCGGTTCGAACAGGCCGACATCGCCGACGGTGCCGCGATGCGGGCGATCCTGGCCAAGCATCGTCCGGATGCGATCCTGCATCTCGCGGCCGAGACCCACGTCGATCGGTCGATCGACGGGCCGGCCGATTTCGTCCAGACCAACATCGTCGGCACCTATGTGCTGCTGGAGGCGGCGCGCGACTATTGGACATCGCTGCCGCCGGAAGCGGCCGAACACTTCCGATTTCATCACGTCTCGACCGACGAGGTGTTCGGTTCGCTCGGCGCCGACGGCGCCTTTACCGAGGCCACGCCCTATCGGCCGAGTTCGCCCTATTCGGCGTCCAAGGCCGCGTCCGATCATCTGGTCGGCGCCTGGCACGCGACCTTCGGCCTGCCGATCGTCTCGTCCAACTGCTCGAACAATTACGGGCCCTGGCAATTTCCCGAGAAATTCATCCCGCTGATGGTGGTGAAGGCCGCGCGCGGCGAGCCCATGCCGGTCTATGGCAAGGGCGAGAATGTGCGCGACTGGCTCCATGTCGACGATCACGCGCGGGCGCTCTGGCTGATCCTGACGCGCGGCAGGCTGGGCGAGAGCTACAATGTCGGCGGCCGGGGCGAGCGGCGCAACCTCGAGGTCGTCGAGACGATCTGCGGGATCATGGACGAGATGGTTCCGGGGCGGGCGCACAGGCCGCTGCTCAGCTTCGTCGCCGACCGGCCCGGCCATGATCTGCGCTATGCCGTCGATTTCTCCAAGCTCTCGGCCGAGCTCGGCTGGCAGCCGCGGGAAAGCTTCGAGAGCGGACTCAGATCGACGGTGCGCTGGTATCTCGACCATCGCGACTGGTGGGACGCAATCGGCCATTACCGCCAGACGCGGCTCGGCGCGGTCAAGGCGGCGTCATGAAGGGCATCCTCCTCGCCGGCGGCGCCGGCACAAGGCTGCATCCGATCACCCGCGTCGTCTCCAAGCAGCTATTGCCGGTCTATGACAAGCCGATGGTGTTCCATCCGCTTTCGACCCTGATGCTGGCCGGTATCCGCGACATCTTGATCATCACCACGCCGGCCGACGCGGCCTCGTTTCAGGCGCTGCTCGGCGACGGCTCGCGCTGGGGCATCAGCCTCAGCTACGCGGTCCAGCCCAGGCCCGACGGGCTGGCCCAGGCTTTCATCATCGGCCGCGATTTCGTCGGGGCCGATAGGGTGGCGCTGGTGCTGGGCGACAATCTCTTCCACGGCGAAGGCTTGGTCGGAACGCTGCAGCGCGCTGCGGCACGAGATCGCGGCGCCACCGTCTTCGGCTATCGCGTGCGCGATCCGGAACGCTATGGCGTCGTCCAGTTCGACGAGACCGGCCGCGCCGTCACGATCGAGGAGAAGCCGTCGAACCCGCGTTCGGACTGGGCGGTCACCGGTCTCTATTTCTACGACAATCGCGTGCTCGACATCGCTGCGGCGGTTCAGCCCAGTGCCCGCGGCGAGCTCGAGATCACCGACGTGAACAACACCTACCTGGCGTTGGGGGAGTTGCATGTCGAGCGGTTCGGGCGCGGCTTCGCCTGGCTCGACACCGGGACTCACGCCGCGTTGCTGGATGCGTCCAACTTCGTGCGCACGGTCGAGGAACGCCAAGGGTTGAAGATCGCCTGCGTTGAAGAGGTTGCCTGGGTCATGGGCTACATCAGCGACGACCAGCTCGCGGCACTGGCGGCACCCTTGCTCAAATCGGGCTATGGTGAATATTTGGTGCGTTGTCTCGAACGCGGACGTTGATTCGGGTAGGGGCCCAAATGGCCGGTTGCCTGAAAAAAGTCGAAATAACTTGTTACATTTCTGCGTGTCTCGCGTCGACTGACTGAAACACGGGTGCATTAGCGTGCCGCCGCGGGTATGACGGTCCTGGGTCTATCGCCGTTTCACGATCTGCGGGAAACGAGCCATGGAGAGCGGACCGCGATGACGGCGCGACGCGGGCAGCGGGCGCCGACCATTCCGTGAACGACCGAGCAGGTCGGCCCCGGCCTTCCGGAGAGAGTTGCGAGCATTATGGACGATTTGGACACTAGGGTGGGGCGTGCCCCCGAACGCATGATGCGCGCGCCGGTGCCGCAGCGGCGCCGGTCCCGGCTGCGCTGGGCGATCGCCATCCTTCTGATCGCAGCACTCATCGGCGGCGCGGTCTGGGAGTTCCGGCCCGCTTCCAAGCCGGCGGCAGGACGCGGCGGCCGGTTCGCGGCGAACGGCCCGATGCCGGTGGTCGGCGCCGTCGCGACCAAGGGCGACATGCCGGTCCTGCTGAACGAGCTCGGCACCGTGATGCCGCTCGCCACCGTGACGGTCAAGACCCAGATCGCGGGGCAGCTGATCCAGGTCGCCTTCCAGGAAGGCCAGCTCGTCAAGGAAGGCGATTTCCTGGCGCAGATCGATCCGCGCCCCTATCAGGCGGCGCTCGAGCAAGCCCAGGGGCAGCTCGCCCGCGATCAGGCGCAGCTCGCCAACGCCCATATCGATCTCAATCGCTACAAGAAGCTGTTCGCCCAGGATTCGGTCGCCCAGCAGACGCTCGATACCCAGGCGGCGCTGGTCCAGCAGCTCGACGGCACGGTCAAGACCGACCAGGGGCAGGTCGATACCGCCAAGATCAACCTGGCCTATTGCCATATCGTGTCGCCGGTCACCGGCCGCGTCGGGCTGCGCCAGGTCGATCAGGGCAATTACGTCCAGACAAGCGACGCCAACGGTCTTGTCGTTATCACCCAGCTTCAGCCGATCGATGTTCTCTTCACCTTGCCGGAAGACAATCTGCCGGACCTGATGAAGCGGATGCATGCCGGCGCCACGCTGCCGGTGGTGGCCTTCGACCGCAGCCTGACCAGGAAGCTCGCGACCGGCGCCGTCGCCACCCTCGACAACCAGATCGACACCTCGACCGGAACGGTCAAGATCAAGGCGCTGTTCGCCAACCAGGACGAAAGCCTGTTCCCGAACCAGTTCGTGAACGCGCAGCTGCAGCTCGACGTGCTGCACGATGCGGTTCTGATCCCGGTCTCGGCGATTCAACGCGGCGCGCCCGGCACCTTCGTCTATGTCATCAAGAGCGACAATACCGTCGCGGTTCAGCCGGTGACCACGGGCCCGAGCGACAGCACCAACATCGCCATCACCAAGGGTCTCGATGTTGGAACCAAGGTCGTGATCGATGGCGCCGACAAGCTCAAGGATGGCTCCCAGGTCACGCTGCCGCAGGAGAAGGCCGCCGACCAGCAGGCCGAGCCGCCGGATGCGCGGCAGCAGCGCCAGGGCGGTGACCATCCGCATCGCCGGGGCGCTCAACCGGAATGAGCCTGCGATTGTCGCCTATCCGCGCCGCCGGCACCGGCGCTTCGCGGAGACAGGGTGAATGAACCCATCCGAAATATTCATCATCCGGCCGGTCGCGACCTCGCTGCTGATGCTCGCGGTCATGCTGGTCGGCATCGTCGCCTACGGTTTCCTGCCGTTGGCGGCCCTGCCGCAGGTCGATTACCCGACCATCCAGGTTCAGACCTTCTATCCGGGCGCCAGCCCGGAAGTCATGACCTCGTCGGTGACGGCGCCGCTCGAACGGCAATTCGGCGAAATGCCGAGCCTCAACCAGATGTCCTCGACCAGTTCGGGCGGCTCGTCGGTCATCACCCTTCAATTCGGCCTTGATCTCAGCCTCGACGTGGCCGAGCAGGAGGTTCAGGCGGCGATCAACGCGGCCGGCAACCTGCTGCCCTCGGACCTGCCGGCGCCGCCGATCTATGCCAAGGTCAATCCGGCCGACGCGCCGATCCTGACGCTGGCGGTGACCTCGAAGACCTTACCGCTGACTCAGCTCGAGGACATGGCCGACACAAGGCTGGCCCAGAAGATCTCGCAGCTCTCCGGCGTCGGCCTGGTCAGCTTGAGCGGCGGCCATCGACCGGCCGTGCGCGTGCTCGCCAATCTGCGCGCGCTCGCGGCATACGGCCTCAATATCGACGATCTGCGCACGACGATCGCCAACGCCAACGTCAACACGCCCAAAGGCAATTTCGACGGGCCGGCGCGCGCCTACACGATCAACGCCAACGACCAGATCCAGAGTGCCGCCGAATATAAGCAGATCGTCGTCGCCTATAAGAACGGCAATCCCGTTCGGCTGTCGGACGTGGCCTCGGTCGTGGATGGCTCCGAGAACGTCAATCTCGGCGGCTGGATGAACACGACGCCGGCGATCATTCTCAATATCCAGCGCCAGCCGGGCGCCAACGTCATCCAGGTCGTCGACAGCATCAAAGCCCTGATGCCGGCGTTGACCGCGAGCATGCCGGCCGCAGCCGAGGTCTCGATCCTGACCGACCGGACCCAGACGATCCGCGCCTCGGTCGCCGATGTCGAGTTCGAGTTGACGCTCGCGGTCGTGCTGGTCGTGGCGGTGATGTTCATCTTCCTGCGCAACATCCCGGCCACCATCATTCCCAGCCTGTCGGTGCCGCTGTCGCTGGTCGGCACGCTCGGCGCCATGTATCTGCTGGGCTTCAGCCTCAACAATCTGTCGCTGATGGCGCTCACCATCGCCACGGGCTTCGTCGTCGACGATGCGATCGTGATGATCGAGAACATCGCGCGCTACGTCGAGGCCGGCGAGACGCCGCTCCAGGCAGCGCTCATCGGCTCGAAGCAGATCGGCTTCACCATCATCTCGCTGACGATCTCGCTGATCGCCGTATTGATCCCGCTCTTGTTCATGGGCGATGTCGTCGGCCGGCTGTTCCATGAGTTCGCGATCACGCTCGCCGTCACCATCGTCATCTCGGCGCTAGTCTCGCTGACGCTGGTGCCGATGCTGTGCGCCAAGCTCCTGCGGCACACGCCGGACGAAAAGAAGAGCCGCTTCTCGCTGGCGAGCGAACGGGCGTTCGACTCGATCATCGCGGGCTACGGAACGGCACTGCGCTGGGTGCTCGACCGGCAGTTCCTGACGCTGATGGTGGCGCTGGTGACGCTCGGCGTGACGGCCTATCTCTACATCATCATCCCCAAAGGCTTCTTTCCAGTCCAGGATACCGGCCTGATCCAGGCGATCACCGACGCGAACCAGTCCGTCTCCTATGCCTCGATGGCCGAACGGCAGGAGAATCTGGCGGCCGCGGTGCTGAAAGATCCCGACGTGGTCAGCCTATCCTCCTTCATCGGCGTCGACGGCAACAACATCACGCTCAACAGCGGGCGCTTCCTCATCAATCTGAAGCCGCGCGACGAACGCACCGAGACGGCGAGCCAGATCATCCATCGCCTGCAGCGGGAGACCGCCGACATCGCCGGCATCGCGCTCTATATGCAACCGGTGCAGGACCTGTCGATCGACACCACGGTCAGCCGGACGCAATATCAGTTCGTGCTCGAGGATGCGAACCCGGGGGAATTCACCACCTGGGTCCCAAAGCTGCTGGACGCGCTGAAGCAGGTGCCCGATATCGAGGATGTCGCGAGCGACGCTCAGAACGAAGGGCTCTCGGCCTATATCACGATCGATCGCGACACGGCCGGGCGCTTCGGCATCACGCCGGCCACGGTCGACAACGCGCTCTATGATTCCTTCGGGCAGCGCATCGTCTCGACCGTGTTCACCCAGTCGAACCAGTACCGCGTGATCCTGCAGGCCGACCCCTCCATGCTGAGCGACCTGCAGTCGCTGAACGCGATCTACCTGCCGTCCTCGGTGTCTGCTTCGGGCCAGGTGCCGCTGTCGGCCCTGGCGACGATCACCCAGAAGACCGCACCGCTCCAGATCAACCATCTAGGCCAGTTTCCGGCGACGACGATCTCCTTCAACCTGGCGCAAGGCGGCTCGCTCGGCGCCGCAGTCGACGAGATCAAGGCGGCCGAGAAGCAGATCGGCATGCCGGCCAGCATCATCACCACCTTCGAAGGCTCGGCACTCGCCTTCCAAGCCTCGCTCGACAACGAGCTGATGCTGATCCTGGCCGCGATCATCACGATGTATATCGTGCTGGGCGTGCTCTATGAGAGCTTCGTCCATCCGATCACGATTCTCTCGACCCTGCCGTCGGCCGGCATCGGCGCCCTGCTGGCGCTGCTCATCGCGGGCAGCGATCTGGGCGTCATCGGTATCATCGGCATCATCCTGCTGATCGGCATCGTCAAGAAGAACGCGATCATGATGATCGACTTCGCGCTCCATGCCGAACGCAACGAGGGCAAGTCGCCGCGCGATGCGATCTACCAGGCCTGCCTGCTGCGCTTCCGTCCGATTCTGATGACGACCATGGCGGCTCTGTTGGGTGCGCTGCCGCTGATGGTCGGCACCGGCACCGGCTCGGAGCTGCGTCATCCGCTCGGCACCAGCATCGTCGGCGGCCTCATCGTCAGTCAGCTGCTGACGCTCTTCACCACGCCGGTGATCTATCTCTATTTCGATCGGCTGGCGCTGCGCTTCAGCGGCGGCCGACATGGCGGGCAGACGGCGGAGAGCCCGGCGGAATGAATCTGTCGGAGCCCTTCATCCGGCGGCCGGTCGCGACCACGCTGCTGACGATCGGGGTGGCGCTCGCCGGCGCCTTGGCCTTCTTCCGGCTGCCGGTCTCGCCGTTGCCGCAGATCGATTATCCGACCATCTCGGTGCAGGCGACCTTACCCGGCGGCAGCCCCGAAACGGTCGCGACCAGTGTAGCCACGCCGCTCGAACGCCATCTGGGCCAGATCGCCGATGTCAGCGAGATGACCTCGCAAAGCACGGTCGGCCAGACCCGGATCACGCTGCAATTCGGGCTCAACCGCAATATCGACGGGGCGGCCCGCGATGTCGAGGCGGCGATCAACGCCGCCCGCGCGGACCTGCCGACCAGCCTCAGGAGCAACCCGACCTACCGCAAGGTCAATCCGGCCGACGCGCCGATCATGATCGTCGCCATGACCTCGAAGACCCTGACCCAGGGCCAGCTCTACGATTCCGCCGCGACCGTGCTCGAACAGTCGCTGTCCCAGGTCCAGGGCATCGGGCAGGTCAATATCGGCGGCAGCTCCCTGCCGGCGGTGCGGGTGGAGCTCAATCCGAACGCGCTGTTCAAATACGGCATCGGGCTCGAGGATGTGCGCGCGGCGCTGGCCGCGGCCAATGCCAACAGCCCCAAGGGCGTGTTCGAGCAGGGCGACAACCGCTTTCAGATCTACACGAACGACCAGGCGACCAAGGCCGACCAATACCGTCCGCTGGTCGTGGCTTATCGCAACGGTGCCGCGGTCCGGCTGACCGATGTCGCCACCGTCGATGATTCGGTCGAGGATCTGCGCAACCAGGGCCTCTATAACGGGAATCCTTCGGTGCTGCTGATCCTCTATCGGCAGCCCGGCGCCAACATCATCGACGCGGTCGATCGGGTGAAGGCGATGCTGCCGCAGCTCAAGGCCTCGATCCCGCCGGATATCGAGCTTACCGTCGCCAACGACCGGACGACGACCATCCGCTCCTCCCTGCACGATACCGAACGGACGCTCGTGATCGCGGTCGCGCTCGTCATTCTGGTCGTCTTCGTCTTTCTCCGGAATTTCCGGGCGACGCTCATTCCCGCCGTGGTCGTGCCGGTCTCGCTCATCGGCACCTTCGCGGCGATGTATCTGCTGGGCTACAGCCTCGATAATCTGTCGCTGATGGCGCTCACCATCGCCACCGGCTTCGTCGTCGACGATGCGATCGTCGTGCTGGAGAATATCTCGCGCCATGTCGAGGACGGCATGCCGCGCTTCCAGGCGGCCTTGCTGGGCGCGCGCGAGGTCGGTTTCACCGTCGTCTCGATGAGCATATCGCTGGTCGCGGTGTTCATTCCGATCCTGCTGATGGGCGGGCTCGTCGGTCGTCTCTTCCGCGAATTCGCGCTCACCCTCTCGATCGCCATTCTGGTGTCGATGGTGGTGTCGCTGACAGCGACACCGATGATGTGCGCCTTCATCATCAAGCCGCGGCCGGAGCATGAGCGGCCCAATTGGTTCTTCCGCACCAGCGAGCGGATGTTCGACGGCATGCTCGCCTTCTATGACGACACGCTGCGCTGGGCGCTGCGCCATTCGGCGCTGATGATGCTGATTCTGTTCCTGACGATCGGCGCCAACATCGCCCTGTTCAAGTACGCCGTCTCCTACGGCTTCTTCCCGCAACAGGATACGGGCCGGATGATCGGCGGCATCCGTGCGGATCAGAGCATCTCGTTCCAATTGATGCGACAGAAGCTGACGCAGTTCGTCAACATCGTGAAGGCCGATCCGGCGGTCGACAGCGTGGTCGGGTTCACTGGCGGCGGCCAGACCAATGGCGGCTTCCTGTTCGTGGCGCTGAAGCCGCTGAGCGAGCGCAAGCTGAGCATCGACCTTGTGATCGCCCGGCTGCGCGGCAAGCTCGCTCAGGTTCCGGGCGCGACACTGTTCCTGCAGGCGGTGCAAGATATTCGCGCCGGCGGCCGGCAGAGCAATTCGCAATACCAATATACGCTGCAATCCGACGATCTGACCGAGCTCTATACTTGGGCGCCGAAGCTCACCGAGGCGCTGAAACATGTGCCGGAGCTGACCGACGTCGATTCCGATCAGCAGCAGGGCGGCCTCGAAGTCGATCTCAAGATCGATCGCGAGACCGCGTCCAGGCTCAATCTGACGCCGAGCCAGATCGACAACACCCTCTACGACGCGTTCGGTCAACGCCAGGTTTCGACTATCTATAATGCGCTCAACCAGTATCATGTGGTTATGGAGGTCGAGCCGAAATACTGGCAGAGCCCGGAGACGCTGAACCAGCTCTATGTCAGCACGGCCGGCGGCTCGGTCAGCGGCACGGCCGGCACCAACGCTGTCGCCGGCACGGTTTCGTCTGCGGCGCGCACGAGCACGGCGGCCTCGATCGCGACCGACGCGGCGCGCAACCAGGCCAACAACAGCCTGGCCAATACCGGCCATGGCAGCGCCTCCACCGGCTCGGCCGTCAGCACCTCGGCCGAGCAGATGGTGCCGCTATCGGCCGTCACCAGCTTCGGGTCGGGCACGACGCCGCTCGCGGTCAACCATCAAGGCCCGTTCGTCGCCACCACCATCTCGTTCAACCTGGCGCCCGGCGTGGCGCTCGGCGATGCGACGACGGCGATCCGGCACACCATGGCCGAGATCGGCATGCCGAGCACCGTGCATGGCACACCGGCCGGCACCGCCCAGCAATTCGCTTCCTCGCTCGCCAACGAGCCGGTGCTAATCGCGGCAGCGCTCGCCGCCGTTTATATCGTCCTCGGCGTCCTGTATGAGAGCTACATCCACCCGATCACCATCCTTTCGACCCTGCCCTCGGCCGGTGTCGGCGCCGTGCTGGCGCTCCTCGCCTTCAATACCGAGTTCAGCCTGATCGCGCTCATCGGCGTCATTCTGCTGATCGGCATCGTCAAGAAGAACGCGATCATGATGATCGATTTCGCGCTCGAGGCGGAGCGAACCCAAGGGCTCGATTCGCATGCGGCGATCTATCAGGCCTGCCTCAAGCGCTTCCGCCCGATCATGATGACCACGCTTGCCGCCATGTTCGGCGCCGTGCCGCTGGCGCTCGGCACCGGCGACGGCGCCGAGCTGCGCCAGCCGCTCGGCATCTCGATCGTCGGCGGCCTGATCTTCAGCCAGGCCCTGACGCTCTACACCACGCCCGTCGTCTATCTCTATCTCGACCGTTTCCGCCTGTGGGCCCTGAACGGCTGGCGTCGGGCCTATCCCGCCACCGTCACGAGCCGCGCCGTCGGAGCGCCGGGGGAATGACCTCATCCGCCATGAAGCGACCGCGCATGACCCGTTCGACCAAGCTCCTTGCCGTTCTCCTGACGCCGGCCTATCTCGCCGGCTGCGAGGTTGGGCCGGACTATGAAAAGCCCGACGCGCCGGTCTCGGCCAGCTTCAAGGAGGCGGCCGACGGCTGGAAGGCGGCGGCGCCGCAGGACGAGAAGGACCGCGGCGAGTGGTGGGGTATCTATCACGATCCGGTGCTGGACGGGCTCGAGCGCCAGATCGAGATATCGAACCAGAATCTGAAAGTCGCGGAGGCGCAGTACCGGCAATCGCGCGCGATCGTTGCCGAGACGCAGGCGACCCTGTTTCCCACGGTTGCCCTCGATGGTTCGGGCCGGCGCTCGGGTCGCGGGCCGGGGCAGGGATCGGGCCAAGCCGCCTTCGTCTCCGGCGGTACGGTCATCACTTCGAGCGGCGGCGGTGGCGGTTCCGCTAACACCCAGATCAACGGCACGGCCGATCTGAGCTGGGATCTCGATGTCTGGGGCAAGATTCGCCGCACCATCGAAGGCGATGTCGCGACCGCTCAGGCGAGTGCCGCCGATCTCGCCAATGCCAAGCTGTCGGCCCAGGCGAGCCTGGCCTCGACCTATTTCCAGCTGCGGGTGCAGGACGAGTTGAAACGCCTGCTCGACGATACCGTCACGGCTTTCGCGCGCTCGCTGGAGATCACGCAGAACCAATATACGGCCGGCACGGCCGCCAAGTCGGACGTCATCACCGCCCAAACGCAGCTTCAATCGGCGCAGTCGCAGGATATCGCCGTCGGCATTCAGCGGGCCCAGTTCGAGCATGCGATCGCGGTGTTGATCGGCAAGGCGCCGGCCGACCTGAATGTCGCGTCGGAGCAACTGACCGTCCAGATCCCGGTAACCCCCACCGGCGTGGCCACGACCCTGCTGGAAAGACGGCCCGACATCGCCGCGGCCGAGCGCCAGATGGAAGCTGCCAATGCCCAGATCGGCGTCGCCATCGCGGCCTACTATCCCGATCTGACCCTCGATGCCTCCTACGGCTTCACCGGCTCGGCGCTCAATACGCTTTTCAGGGCCGCGAATTCGGTTTGGTCGTTCGGCCCGAGCGTCAGCGAGACGATCTTCGATGCCGGCGCGCGCAGCGCCGCTGTCGATGCTGCCCGCGCCACCTACGATCAGAACGTCGCGACTTATCGGCAGACCGTGCTTACCGGCTTCCAGCAGGTCGAGGACGAGTTGGCCTCGCTGCGCATTCTCGAGCAGCAGGCCACGGTCGAGGATTCCACCGTCCGCTCGGCACAGGAAGCCGTGCGCCTCGCCATCAACGAGTACAAGGCCGGCACGGTCGCCTATACGACCGTGGTTACCGCGCAATCGACGGCGCTCACCGAGGAAGAAAGTGCGCTTACCATCCGTTCGAACCGCCTGGTCGCCAGCGTCACCTTGATCGAAGCGCTGGGCGGCGGCTGGTCGGTAAAAGATCTGCCAGACCGCGAGGCAATAGAATAATGCTCGCCCTTCGGCGAAGCGCGTGATAAAGGCGCTGAGGCATTTTTTGGCCCCATTCAACTTAGGGCACGGGTGTCGAGCTTTATATGCGGTCGTATGAGTTTCTTGGTCTTATCTTACTGCAAAGAGCGATAGTCTGTAAATTCGGATTACAGTCTTAGCTTTCATGTTATTATCAAAATAAAAAATCACATACCCACGTCATTCGAGTGACTAAGACAAGAGGGCGCAAAGTGCGCGACTCATGACCTCTGTAGCCGTTTTTTCCAGGGTTGATGTAACGTCTCCTCCCACGTCATTGAATATTCTAGATATTCCGGTATGGCATCCACATTGCTTATGTAGGTGGCGAGAGCGAAACGGTCGACTCCGGAGACACGGATGATGAGGCGCTTCACCTACCCGTCTATGGCGCTCCTGCTCATTTCCACCGCGCCGCAGGCTCTTGCCGATGTGGTGGGCGATTTCGGCAGTTCCGTTGTCGATGTTGACAATTCCCCCAACACCAATAGCGGTGCCGCCATAACGCTCGGGAGTTCGGGCGCGATCGAGCAGGTCGTGACGGCGAATGACGGCGGCATGCTCGCCGGCATCGAGCTGTTCGGCGTCACCGGCCCGATCAATCTCGGGATCGTTCTCGATCAGGGCAACGCCTTCGGCGGCGATACGCCTCATTTCTTCAGCCTGAGCCCATCGAGCGGGGTCGCCGTTTCCAATGGTGGCTTCTTCTTCGATGCCTCGGCGTTGGGCCTCGGTGCGATCGATCCCGGCGCGGATTTCCTGATCTATGTCGACCTGCCCGGCGATGTCGAGCTCCTGGGTGGAGCCCAGGCCAGCCAGGGCAGCGCCGGATTCGACGACCTTTTCCAGTGCCAGGGGGGCACGGGATTCGCCTGTGTAGGCGGGGCGATCGTCGATCTCACCAGCGGTGCGGGACTGGACAGCCTGGCCTTCGAGGCCTGCTTCGTCGCGACGGGCAACAATGCCGACGATCCGCTGTGCAGCAGCGGCGGCGGAGGCTCGCCGCCACCGCCCCCGCCACCGCCGGTTCCGGAACCGGGAACCTTGTCGCTGCTGGGGGCGGGATTGGTGATGGCTGAGCTCGCGCGCCGCCGCTTTACGAAAAAACCCCGCCGATAAGGCGGGGTTTTATTTGCCGGATGGTTCAGGAGCCAGTTGCTTGGCGCCAGCGTTGCTGGTTCGCTTGCTGGGCGTCTGAGATCTTGCCGCCCTGCTCGGCGATCTGGCGGTTGAGGGCGAGGAAGGTCGGCACCTCGCTCTCCTCCATCCCCTTCATCTTCTGCTTGCGGGCCATGGCCTGCTCGATATAGGGCGCGAGTTCGTCCAGCCGCGCATGGCGGCGGGCGAGTTCGCGTTCCTTGAATTCGGGCATGACTTCCTTCGCGAATAGTTCGAGCGATTGGCAGATATGCTCATGCCGATTGCGGCCGCCCTGCTGGATGAAGGCGACCTGGTCGACACCGGCCTCCTCGAACTCGCGCAGATGCTGGCGCAGCTGGTCGGGTGTGCCGATGCCACGGCGGGCGCCGGCCTCGGGCAGGGTCGGTCGCGCCTTCTCGAAGGCGGCCCAGATATCGGTATAGCCGGGCTTGTGCGCGCCGAAGACGTAGTGATGGGCAAGCGCGTAGCCGAAGAAGCGGAAGCCGTCCTCGCCCCGGCGCTTGGCCTCTTCCTCGTCGGGATGGACCGAGAAGCCGGTGACCATGGCGATGTTCGGATTCACCGCATGGCCGATCGGCACGCACTCTTCCTTGAAGATGCGGTAGTAATCATCGACCCATTGCTTGGCTTCGCTCGGATCGACGAAGGCGAAGGTGAGGGCGCCGATGCCGTGGCGCGCGGCCAGCTTGATCGTCTCGCGGTTCGAGCAGGCGACCCAAAGCGGCGGGTGCGGCGACTGCATCGGCTTCGGCACGACGTTGCGGCAGGGCATCGAGAAATACTTTCCCTCGAAGCCGGGATAGGGGCTCATCGCCATCATGTTGCAGCATTGCTCGAGGCCCTCGGCCCAGGCGGCGCGCTTCTCGGCGACGGGGATGCCGAAGCCGCCCAGCTCCATGATCGAGGATGATTCGCCGGTGCCGAACTCGGCCCGGCCGTTCGAGACCAGATCCAGCATCGAGATCCGCTCGGCGACGCGGGCCGGATGATTGTAGCCGGGCGGCATGAGCACGATGCCGTGGCCGAGCCGAATGTTCTTGGTGCGCTGAGAGCAGGCGGCCAGAAAGACCTCGGGCGCCGAGGAATGGGAATATTCCTCCAGGAAATGATGCTCGACCTCCCACGCATGGTCGATGCCGAGACGGTCGGCCAGTTCGACCTGGTCGAGGGCCTGCTGGATCATCAGATGCTCCGCGCCTTCCACCCAAGGGCGCGGCAGCTGGTGCTCGTAGAAAATGCCGAACTTCATCCTCGTCGATCCTTCTCATTCGGGATAGTTGCCATTGCTACTATATTGCCGAAGGTATGGGTCGAACGCCAGGGGTCAAATTCGGATGGGTTGCCGGGTTGTGCTCAATGCGCCACGCAGAAGGCGGTGAAGATCTTCCGATCGGGCGGGGCGGCGAGCAAGCTCTCCGCCCCGCCTTGCCGGATCAGTGAGGAACGTGGCGATGGTGGTGGTGGTGATGGTGATGATGGTGGTGCCTGACCACGACTTGCGCCTGGGCGGCGGACACGGCCGTCAGGGTGAACAGGCCGGCCAGTGCGGCGAAGAGAAAGTTGCGCATGATGTTCCTTGTGGCGCGAGGTCGGAGACGAAAACACAGGCTGATCAGCCTTCTACAAGATATCCGACAGGCTCGTTAAGGACTAGTAATCGGGCGGCGGGAAACCAGTCGAATTTCTTGACATATCGGCAACTGGCACGGGTAGCATAGGGTTGAAGTGCAGACGGCACCTCGCTTCTCCGGTCGGCCCTGGTCCTGCCGCCGATTTCACGCCACCATCCGGTTCGGATATATCCTTGAGGAATTAGCCATGGCCGTCTCCGCTCAGCCGCTGTTCACCCCGTTCGTCAGCCGGAATCTCTCGCTCGCCAATCGAATCGTCATGGCGCCGATGACGCGCAGCCATTCGCCCGGCGGCGTGCCCGGGCCGGATGTGGCGGCATATTATCGGCGGCGGGCCGAGAACGGCGTCGGGCTGATCCTGACCGAGGGCACGCTGATCGATCATCCCGCGGCCGGCAACGATCCTGCGGTTCCGCGCTTTCACGGTGCCGACGCGCTCGCCGGCTGGGCTGCGGTGCGCCAGGCCGTGCATGAGGCGGGCGGGCGGATCATGCCGCAGCTTTGGCATGTCGGCACGGCGCGGCGCCAGGGGCAAGGCCCCAATCCCGAGATCCCGCCCGTTGGTCCGTCGGGCTTGGCCAAGCCCGGCAAGCCTGTGGCCGAGCCCCTGACGGAGAATGAGATCGAGCGTCTTATCGCCGCTTATGCGGTCGGTGCCGCCGATGCGCGGCGTCTGGGCTTCGACGGCATCGAGCTGCACGGCGCGCATGGCTATCTGATCGACCAATTCTTCTGGGACGGCACCAATCAGCGCACCGACCGCTATGGCGGCGACGCCGTGGCACGGACTCGCTTCGCCGTCGAGGTGGTCCGTGCGTGCCGGCAGGCGGTCGGGCCGGATTTCCCGATCCTGCTACGCTTCTCGCAATGGAAGCAGCAGGATTACACGGTCCGTCTCGCCGAGACGTCGGATGCGCTCGAGCAATTCCTGGCGCCGCTGGTCGAGGCCGGCGTCGATATCTTCCATTGCTCGACCCGCCGATTCTGGGATCCCGAATTCGAGGGCTCCACCCTCAACCTGGCCGGCTGGACCCGCCGACTCACCGGCAAGCCCACGATAACGGTGGGCTCGATCGGGCTCGACAACGACATGTTTGAAGCCTTTCGCGGTCAAGGCGCGGGCCTCGCCAGTGTCGACCGGCTGATCGAGATGGTGGCGCATGACGAGGTCGATCTGGTCGCGGTCGGTCGCGCGCTGCTCTCCGATCCGGCCTGGGCGGCAAAGCTGCGTGACGGGCGCCTCGACGAGCTTCGGCCCTTCTCTGTCGAGAGCTTAAAGGTCCTGACCTGAGCTACTGGGCCGACACCCGCCAGATCGTGCCGCCGACATCGTCGGCGACGAGCAGGGCGCCGGTCTTGTCCAGCGTGACACCGACCGGCCGTCCTTGCGCCTCGCCCTCGGCCGAGAGAAAGCCCGTCAGCACATCGACCGGCGGCCCGGCGGGCCGACTGCCGGCGAAGGGCACGAAGATAACCTTGTAGCCGCTCGGCGGGCTGCGGTTCCAGGAGCCGTGCTGGCCGATGAAGGCACCCTCGGCGAAGGCTGCCGGCAGGGTCGTGCCGCGGCTGAAGGCGAGGCCGAGCGAGGCGGTATGGGCGCCCAACGCATAGTCCGGCACGATGGCGGCGGCCGTCAGTTCCGGCCGCTGCGGCTGGACCCGCACATCGATATGGTTGCCGTAATAGCTGTAGGGCCAGCCATAGAAGCCGCCATCCTTCACGGCGGTCATATAGTCGGGCACCAGGTCGCTGCCGATCTCGTCGCGCTCGTTGACTGTCGTCCAGAGCACGCCGCTGTCGGGCTGCCAAGCCAGGCCGTTCGGGTTTCTGAGCCCCGACGCGAAGATCCGATGCGCGCCGGTGGCCGGGTCGATCTCCCAGATCGCCGCCCGTTCGGCTTCGGCGGTCATGCCGTTCTCGCCGACATTGCTGTTGGATCCGACGGTCACGTAGAGCTTGGTGCCGTCCGGGCTCGCGATGATGTTCTTGGTCCAATGGTGGTTGAGGGGGCCGGCCGGCAAATCGACGAGCTTGGTGCGCGACGCCGAGATCTCGGTATCGCCGTCCCGATAGGGAAAGCTCAGCACCGCGTCCGTGTCGGCGACATAAAGCCGGTCGCCGATGAGAGCCATGCCGAAGGGCGAGTTGAGGTCGGACAGCAAGGTCTTGCGCATGTCGGCGACGCCGCTGCCCTTCGTGTCGCGCAAAAGGGTGATCCGGTTGGCGCTGACGCCCGTGGCCCCGGCATATTTCACGACAAGCCCGGCGACGAAGCCGGTGACGCCCCTGCTGTCGTCGGGCCTTGTGGGCGAGTTCGTCTCCGCGACCAGCATGTCGCCATTGGGCAGGCGATAGAGCCAGCGCGGATGATCGAGATGGTCGGCGAAGCTCGCGACCTGGAGGCCCTGGGCCGCGACAGGCTTCCCGCCGGCGCTCCAGCCGACCGCCTTGGCCGGGCGGATGGTCGGCAGGATGCGCGCATCCGGGGCGGGCAGGGTCGGAGACGGGCCGAACCCCGCCGAGGCGGGCAGGGTCGCATGCTCGGCATAGACGGCGAGATAGAAGGCGGCGCCGAGCACACCCGCCGCCACGATCACGACAATGCCGGCGATGGTCAGGAAGGGGCGCATGCTGGATCGCTCTTATTGAGGCGGTTGACCCACGATACGCGAAAAACCGCCCCGCCATATACTCTAGTGGTGCGATGCTAACGGATGGCTCCCATCCGTTAGCTGAATCGCTCCACTATCTTATTGGTCTGGTGGTCAAATTCATCTAACGCTTGGGCACCAAGCGTTAGATTTTGACCACTAGCGAACCCGCATCCCGGCCGTCGCGTCGTAATGAAGCGGCTTGTCCGATTTGGGCAGCGGCGCGTCCTGCGGGCCGATCGAGGCGCCGTAGGGCCAGTCGGCCGGACAGATCGCGATATAGCGGGCATAGCCGCCGGTACCGCCGCCGAGCTTCGGATAGCCGATCTCGACGAGTGCGCCGGCCTCCGGCACCTGGTCGAGGTTGGCGACGCCCTCGGCCTGGGTATAGCCGTGGTGCATCAGCCAGTGCTCGCCTTCGAGATCGGGCGTCGAATCCGTATCGAGCGGCTCATGGCCATGGAACAGGATATGCCGCTCGAGATGCAGGAACTTGAGCGCATCGAGGCTGACTCCGGGGAATTGCTTCAGCGTCGCGAGCGCCGGGTCGGGCCAGGCCTTGGACCAGTCGGAGCGCACGAACACGACCGCTCCTTCCGGGATGCGGCCGTGCTGCTGTTCCCAGTACTCGATATCCGCGACCTGCAAAGCGTAATTGGGATCTTTCTTCACCTGCTCGACGATCGAGACGATCACGAGCGGCCGCACAGCATAGGTCGGCGGCAGCTCGTCGATGGCCGGATATTCCGGCGCCCAATGGGCCGGCGGATCGAGCTGCGTGCCGAGCTGATCGGTTTTCAAATCATATTCGGTCGCCTCGAACCCGTGCTGGGCATAGGTGAAGGCCTCGCCCTTCCTGATGAGGCCCTCGATGTCCGTTCCCGCCTTGGCCGGTGCCGAGGTCGAGCCGGCGAAGCCGGCCCAGACCGGAATCGCCGGCGTGATCGTGTGGGTGAGGTCGACATATTTCGCGCCCTTGAGCGCCGAATCATAGACGGTCCACAAGCTCTTATTGTCGTCGGCGAATCCGAGCGACGGGATCGTCGCCAAGATCAGGGCCGCCAGAGACGGTATTGCTTTCATTGCTTCCTCCACCACCCGCCGAACGAGGCTAGCAGCAATCGCGGGCAGCATAGAGGCGCGCTGTGCCGCGGCGTCTGTTCAGGGATGATGATGATGGACATCCGTGTCCGCGTCGGGATCGACGGGATGGCGACAGATCTCCTCGATGGTGCCAATCATCCCGTCGGGATCGGCGAATCCCGCTTCGAGGCCGACGCGACCCGTTGCCCGCAGCCAGCCATTGGCGTCGACCAGGAACTGGGTGTCCGGCAAATGATCGGGCGAGAGACCGGCGATCACGCCATAGGCCGTGCGGATGGCGGGATCCGACGCGACGCAGGTTTCGTCCGCGGGCGTCGTGGATGCTCCCTCCGGCGGCACGAGGATCGTGACGATCTCCATCTCCGCCTTCGGCGCCTCGACAGCGGCGTTCGCGAAGACGATCCGCACGATTTTCCCGCGCAGGTCGGCCAGCGCCATATGCCTGCCGCTGCCGCAGCTCATCGCGAAATCCGGCGCGCGCAGAGGATGCAGCCAATTGTGGAGCGCTGCATGCACCAAGCCGGCATTATGGGACCGGACATAGTCGATCAGATCCCAGCGCTGATCGTCGCTCAGCGCGGCGGCGAAGCCGGGCATGGAGATGCCGCCGCCGGGGGCCTCGATACCGTGCGACAGCCACCAGAACAGCTCGCCGTCGCTGTGACCCCAGAGATGCCCGGCGGTGAGATCCGCCGGGCGTACCGGCAGATCGTTCGCGTTCGGGCCGTCGCCGCGTCCTTCGGCGCCGTGGCAGGTCGCGCAATGTTCGGGGAAGAGGGCGGCACCGGCGGCGATCGCTGTCGCGGCGAAGCCGGTGGGCGAGCGGTAGAAGCTCGTCGGATGGGCCTCGACGAACAGCAGATCGAGATGTTGCGAGGCCAGCCAGGCGACGATCGCCGCCAGCGCCAGCGCCGGCCAGCGCAGGCGCTTGAACGTGATGCCGAGCGCCAGCGAAACGAGGGCTGCGCAGAGCATCAGGGCCGCATCGATGATTTCGCTGCGCGAGGCCGGATCTTCCTGGACCGTCACCAGGCTGAGCTGCTCGCCGAAGGGCCAGACCGGTTGAGTATGGAGGCCCGGCGGCAGGCTGGAGAGGATCCCGGCCGCGATCACCACGGCGAGCCCGAACCCCGTCTGCAGCGCGATGCTGAGGATGAGGGCGCGCTTCGCTTCGGCGCCGTTATCGCGGAGCAGCGCCGGCGCCAGCCGGTATCGATTGAGCCAGGCAAACCCGAACAGCACGACGAAGAGCGCCAGCTTCACCAGCACCATCCGGCCGTAAGCCGTGCCGACCAGCCCCGGTATGCCGCCGAGCAAGGCCCAGGCTTGATAGACGGCCGAGGCGAGCAGGCCGTAGATGCATAATTTCCCCAAGGGCGAGAAGTAGCGGGCCGCGGTGGCGCCAGCCTTGGGCGGCGCCATGCGGACCAGCAGCAGCAGCGGCACGAGCCCACCCAGCCAAGCCCCGGCGCTCAGCAGATGGAGCCCGTCCGAGACAAGCAGAAGGCTCGGTCCTTGCTCCATTGCCAGGGCGTGGCTATGGCCGGCCTGCAGCAGCGTCGCCAGAGCGGCGAGGCCGGCGGCCGCCGGCCAGCGAAATCTGCCGCCGCCGGCGAGTGCCGCGGCGATCACCGGTATCACGGCGAGTTGCAGCGCCACGAGATGGCCGAAGGCGGTTTCCGACAGGACCGGCCCGACCGCCGCGAACGAGCCTTCGAGATCCGTGGCGTCGGCGAGGAGGCCGGACTCGACGACCAGCCAAGCGATCAAGGCCGCGGTCTCCACGGCGAGGCTGGCCCAGACCAGCCGCTTGAGCACCCGCTCGATCCGGGCCGCATTGTCGGGTTCCATCCGCACGAAGGCGCGCGGTGCCACGAGGGCGCCGAACAGCAGCGTGCCGAAGGCCGAGAACAGCGCCGTTACCGACAGGCCGCGGATGAAGGCGAGCAACAGCCCGCCTTCCGCCAGATCGAACGGGATCGACATGCCGTTCGGCATCGGCTACGGCGCCACGGTGAAGCTGTAGCTGCCGTTGGTCTTGTGGGTATCGACCGACGTCGCGCGCCACAGGACCTTATAGCTGCCGGGCTTCAGCGGCTTGAGCCCGACGGCGAAGCGGGTGGCGTCGCCGGCGACCGCATGCGCATCGCCGAGATCGACGCGCTGGCCGCTGCCATCCTGTACCGAGATGCTGGAGAAATGCGGCTCCAGCGCCTCGGTGAACGTGATGGTCACCGCGGTCGGCCCGGCCTTGACCGTGGCCCCGACCGCCGGGTCTGCGGTTTCGAGAAAAGCGTGGGCCGAGGCGGGGGAGATCGCGCAGCAGAGGCAGCCGGCGATGAAGGGCAGGAGATGTTTCGTCATCGTTCAGATCCCGAAGAGAGGGCCGTTGCTCAGGATCGGCCGACCGATCGAGCCCGGGAAGAGATCGTCCAGGAAGAGATGGAATTGCAGCACGGCGCCGACGCCATGTCCCTGACCTTGACCATAGGGGATGATCGCCTCGGCGCCGATCTGGAAGAATTGCCCCGCCCAGATCATGCCGGGCGCCACGACGCCCGAGGTGCTGTTGCCGGTGCCGTTGGTGAGGCCGGTATCGGCGTTGAAGCCGCGATTGAGCGGCGTCGTCGACGTCACTTCCACGAGCGGAATCAGCCGGTCGAAGGGCGCCGGAATCCCGATATCCTTCACATGATGCTGCAGATATTCGAGGCTGTACTCGACGGCGAAGCCGGCATTGAAGGTGGTCTGGTTGAGATCGCCGTCGCTGTTGACGCGCGTGGGAAAGCTCGCGCCGATATTGCCGGTGATCGCGAAGGGCTTAAGCCAGGTCAGGCTGTCCGGCAGGTCGCCGAAGCCTTTGCCGAAATCGAAGGTGGGGGAGAGGGTGGTGTGATCGTCGGCGCCGCCGTGATTGACCGCCCCGGTATGGCCCCAATCGACATCGAGGCCGACCAGCCCCATGAACTCGTGGGCATCGTCGACGAAGAGCTGATATTGCGCGCCGGTGCTGAGACCGCCGAAGCCGGATTGGGCCGGCGCGCCCTTGGGCTGGGCATAGTTCCACGAGTAGGAAGCGGTAAGGCCGAAATCGCTGGTCAGCCGCTTGGCGATGTCGGTCTCGATCAAATAGGACTGGCCGCCGCTCGGGTCAGTCGGATTCCGGGTGAGCGTCGGCAGCGACGCCTCGTCGGCGACGAAGGGATCGTCGGTCTGCAAGGTCGCGGGAAAGAAACGGTCGCCGGCGAAGCCGTGTGCCGACGCGGAATGGGCGAGAGCGAGGCCGCCGGCGCAGACGAACGCTGCGGCGCCTGATTTAAGGCCTGAAGGCATGCTGAATTCCTCGGGTCGAATTGCTGCATCCCGGCGGCCGCAAGGGACGCCGGGCAGTCGGGTGCAGGGTTTTCAGACCGAAGAAGGAGGCGCGCGGGCCTGGGGGATCGCCGCGGCAGGCGGCGGCGGGACCGTCTCGGGTTCCGGAAAATCCGTGGCCAGCGCTTCGCCGGATGCCGGCGGGAAGGCGACGGGATCCGGCGACACCAGGCTGCCGAGAAGCTGGAATGCCTGGCAGACCGGGCAGTCGGGATTGTGATGGCCGAGCGATTTTCCCGGTTTCGAATCCGGGAGCTGGTCGGACGGATCGACATGGCAGATGGCCGGCCCGTCGAGCTGGGACGGCATTTCCGCCATCGCCGGCATCGGCAGCATCGAAACGACGATCTGGCTGAGCAGCGCCAGGAGCGCGAGCAACGTCCCGGTGCGGCGCTGGGCGCCACCTCTTTCGGTCGCTCTCCTGGTCCGGTTGCCGAACAGCATCATGCCCTATCGTCGTGGGACGGTGCCGATCCCGCCTTTCTTCCCATAACACCGGGTGGACGCGCGTGCCAAGTGCGCCGCGGTCGCATGCCGCGGCGCAGAGGAACGCAGCGGGCTCAGGCCTGGCGCCAGCCGGGCTTGTCCGGCTCGATATAGGTGAGCTTGACCGGGCCGATGCCGCAGATGGCGATGACGACCGGCTCCTTGCCGTTCGCGACCACGCCGTCATAGTGCGGCGTCGTCGCCACCCGGCGGACGAAGCTGCCCGCCGGCACCGGCACGCAGCTCTTCGGATCGAAATCCGGCCCGCTATTGACCCACCAGGTGCCGGAGACGACAACGCACAGCCGGTCGGTCGCATAGTAATGCGGCGCGCTCATATAGCCGGGATACCATTTGATCAGGATGTAGTAGAGCCCGTCCTTGTTGAGGTCGCCGAAGAGAGGCGCTTGGGCGACGCTGTCCTTGGGCCAGTTCGGCCGCGTCTGCCAATCGATCTTGTCCTGCATGGTGATGATCGTCTCAGCCGGATCGAGCGTGCTCGCTTCGGCATCGCCCATCAGCAGCTTGGGCGCCGCGGCGAGGAGAGGGGCGAGCAAAAGGCTTCGGCGCTGAAGCGTCAGGTCGGTCATCTCGGGGATTTCCTCAATTATGGCCGGTGGCTATCCCGGCCATTATGACCGAACCGCCCGGCCGCTCAACCGGAATGCCGAGGGTCGTCCTGCCGCTATTCGACCTGCCGCTTGGAGAGCTTGCGGGCGAGCGTGCGGCGATGCATGCCGAGGCGGCGGGCGGTCTCGGAAATATTGAACTCGGTGTCGGCCAGCATCTCGTGGATGCGCTCCCATTCGAGCGTCTTGATCGAGCTGGGCCGCGGGCTGAGCGCAACGCTGCTGTCGCCGCCCTCGCGCTCGAACGCGGCCTCGATGTCGTCGGCGTTGGAAGGCTTGGCGAGATAATGGCAGGCGCCGAGCTTGATCGCCTCGACGGCGGTGGCGATGCTGGCGAAGCCGGTCAGGATGACGATCCGCATCGTCGGATCATGCTCATGCAGGATCTTCACGCATTCGAGCCCGGACGGTCCGATGAGCTTGAGATCGACCACGGCGAAGCCGGGCGAGACGGTCTCAAGCGTCGCTTCCAGCCCGTCGGCGCGCTCGCACAAGGTCACTTCATAGTCGCGGCGCTCGAAGGAACGGCACAGCGCACGGGCGAAAGCCGGATCGTCCTCGACGATGAGCAGCTTGCGCCGCTCGGATTGCACGGCCTCAGTCCGCATGGTGCGCCTCGCCCCCACCCTCGATCGATAGGGCGCGGACCGGCAGGCAAAGCTCTACCGACGCACCGCCATCGCGGTTGTTCCGGGCCATCACCGTGCCGCCGAGCTTTCGCAGCACATTGACCACCAGAAAAAGACCGAGCCCGCTCCCCGAACGATTCTTGGTTGATTGGTAGGGCTTGCCGAAATTGGCCAGGATCTCAGGCGCGAAACCCGGACCCTTGTCGCGCACCGTCACGACCAGCAGATCGCCGCGTCTCGTGGCTTCGATGCCGACCCATTGGGGCGAGGCATCGAGCGCATTGTCGAACACGTTCAGCAGCGTTTGACGCAGCACCGTGTCGGAGGCGATGGCCGTATCTACTCCGATATCGGCCCGATAGTCGAGTTGTATCGGCGAGCGGTTCTCCCGCCATTCCTCGACGACATCCTCCAGGAACTCGCCGATGGTCGTGCGCTCGGCATCCTCACCCCGCGCCTCGCCGGCGGCGAGCAGGATGCGCGACACGATCTCCTTGCAGCGAGCCAACGCCAGCGTCATCTCGGCCAGCTCGACATCGAGCTCGGCATCGGCGCGCAGCGCCGGCATGCGCTCCCAATCATTGAGGATGACCGAAAGGGTGGCGAGCGGCGTACCGAGCTCGTGCGCAGCACCGGAGGCGAGCAGGCCCATGCGCACGATATGCTCTTCCTCGACCGACTGGCGCCTGAGCTCCGAGAGCCGGCTGTCGCGGTCGCGGAGGTTGCCGGTGATGCGGGTCACGAACAGCACCAGCAGCACGGCCGCCAGCAGGAAGCACAGGAACATGCCGTAGAGATGCAGGTCGAAGAAGCTGGGATCGCCGTGACGAGGCCCTCGCTCGTAGCCGGCGAGGTCGATCTCCCGATAGAAGCGGGTGAGACCGATGAAGCAGACCCCCGCCGCGCCGACCAGCATCCAGGTCAGCATCGGACGGAGCAGCACCGCGCCCAGGATTACCTGGAGCAGGAACAGCGAGACGAACGGGTTCCTGGCGCCGCCGCTCAAATAGAGCTGGACCGTGAGGGCGGCGACATCGAGCAGCAGGACGAGGAAGAGCTCGGTGTTCGTGACGATGGCGGGGCCGCGGCAGCGATAGAGGCTGACGAGGTTGAGGCAGAGCAGAAACAGGATCACGCCCACCATCGGCGTGACGGGGAGCGGAATGCCGAGCCAAAGCCGGGTGAGCAGGATCGTCGCGACCTGACCGCCGATGGCGAGCCAGCGCAGCATGACCAGCAGCAGAAGGTTTTTCTTGTCGGCCGCCTCTTGGATGGAGACGGCCTCGGCGCCATGCCCGGCTCTCGGCGGATCGAAGATGGCGCGCAGGAAATTGCGGCGCCGCGGGCGCGGGTCGCGGACAGGCCGGCCGGTCACGATGACGGCCCCGGCACGGTCGGCGGTCCGTTCAAGCTCCGGAACACGGCGCCTCAGCCACTCCCTGGCGTTAAATCATCCATGTTGGATGATCTAGCAGCCAATGCTTAATCCGGCATCACCCCCGGCATCATGTTGCCATTGAGATGGTTCATCACCCAGAGCGAGCCAACCACCAGGATGGCGACGATGATCACGGTGAACACGAAGGCGGCCATGTTCCAGCTGCGGCTGGACGAGCTGTTCATGTGCAGGAAATAGACCAGATGCACGACGATCTGCACGATGCCGAGGCCGACGCAGATCGGCACCACCGTGGCGGCCGGCATGGCGCCGGACATGACCAGGCCGAAGGGAATGGCCGTCAGCAGCACCGAGAGCGCGAAGCCGACCATGTAGGAGCCGACGCTGCCATGGCCGCCGCCGTCATGGTGAGCGGGGGCGCCATGCGCGGGCGCGTAGGCGTGGGAACCGTCCATCATGCCACTCCCATCAGATAGACGATCGTGAACACGCCGATCCAGACGATGTCGAGGAAATGCCAAAACAGGCTGAGGCAAGTGAGCCGCGTCAGATTGTCGGCGGTCAGGCCGCGCCGCAGCACATGGGCGATCAGCACCACCATCCAGACCATGCCGGAGGCGACATGGAGGCCGTGCGTGCCAACGAGCGTGAAGAAGGCGGAGAGGAAGGCCGACCGGTCGGGTCCGGCGCCTTCGGCGATAAGCTCGCCGAACTCGTGCAACTCCAGGCCCATGAAGCTCAGGCCGAGCAGCAGCGTCACGCCGAGCCAGGCGAGCACGGCCGTCTGCTTGTGCCGCTCGGCCGCGATCATCGCCATGCCGTAGGTGAAGCTGGAAACGAGCAGGCAGCCCGTCTCGACCGCGACATAGGGCAGGCTGAAGAGCTCGCGCGCCGAAGGGCCGCCGGCGGTCTGGTCGCGCAGCACGGCGAAGCTCGCGAAGACCGCCGCGAACAGCACGCAGTCGCTCATCAGATAGATCCAGAAACCGAGCGTGGTCGTGGATCCGTCGTCGTGATGCTCCTCATGCGCGTCGAGGACGGCGCTGACGAGCGAGGGGTGGGGGGTGCCGAGTCTGGCTTGGACGGTCATCTCAGGCCTGCACTGGAAGTTGTTGGTAATAGCGGCCCTCGGTCCGGGCGACCTGCTCGGACGGCACGTAATAGGCGCGCTTCTCGTTGAAGGTATGGAGGATGGTCACGACGAGACCGACGGCAAACGCGCCGATCGCCAGCCACCAGATGTGCCAGATGAGGGCGAAGCCGATCGCGGCGGCGAACCCCGCCTGGATCGGGCCGGTACCGCTATTGTGCGGCATGTGGATCTGCCGGTAGGCCGGCAGCGGGCCCATCGCGAAGCCCTGCTGCTTCAGGTCCCAGAAGGCGTCCTGATCCTCGACATGCGGGGTCGCCGCGAAATTGTAGAAGGGGGCGGGCGAGGCCACGGCCCATTCCAAGGTGCGGCCGTTCCACGGATCGCCGGTGAGATCCCGCAGCTTCTCGCGGTTGATCACGCTGACCGCGATCTGCGCGATCTGGGCGATGATGCCGAGCATGATGATGCCGGCGCCGACCATGGCGAAGACCAGGTAGATGTGCCAGACCGGGTTGTCGACATGGTTGAGGCGCCGCGTCATGCCCATCAAGCCAAGCACATAGAGCGGCATGAACGCCATGTAGAAGCCGATGAACCAGCACCAGAACGAGATCTTGCCGAGCCGTTCGTCGAGCTTGAAGCCCACCGCCTTCGGGAACCAGTAGCTGAAGCCCGCCATGCAGCCGAAGACGACGCCGCCGATGATCACATTGTGGAAATGGGCGATCAGGAACAGGCTGTTGTGCAGCACGAAGTCGGCCGCGGGCAGTGCCATCAGCACGCCGGTCATGCCGCCGATGACGAAGGTGATCATGAAGCCGATCGTCCACAGCACCGGCGTCGTGAACTCCACCCGGCCCCGATACATGGTGAAGAGCCAGTTGAAGATCTTGGCCCCCGTCGGGATCGAGATGATCATCGTGGTGATGCCGAAGAAGGCGTTCACATTGGCGCCGGCGCCCATCGTGAAGAAGTGATGGAGCCAGACGACGAAGGACAGGATGGTGATGCAGACGGTGGCGTAGACCATCGAGGTGTAGCCGAACAGGCGCTTGCTCGAGAATGTCGAGATCACCTCGGAGAAGATACCGAAGCAGGGCAGGATGAGGATGTAGACCTCCGGATGCCCCCAGGCCCAGATGAGGTTGATGTACATCATCGGGTTGCCGCCGCCGTCATTCGTGAAGAAATGCATGCCGAGATAGCGGTCGAGCGACAGCATCGCGAGCGTGGCGGTCAGGATCGGGAAGGCGGCCACGATCAGCATGTTGGCGCAGAGCGAGGTCCAGGTGAAAATCGGCATCCGCATGAGCGTCATGCCCGGCGCCCGCATCTTCAGGATCGTGGTGATCATGTTGACGCCGGCCAATAGCGTGCCGATGCCGGAGATCTGCAGGCTCCAGATGTAATAATCGACGCCGACGCCCGGGCTGAATTGCAGCTCGCTCAGCGGCGGATAGGCGAGCCAGCCGGTGCGCGCGAACTCGCCGATGCAGAGCGAGACGTTGATGAGCAGCGCGCCCGCGGCGGTCAGCCAGAAGCTCAGATTGTTCAGGTAGGGAAAGGCCACGTCGCGGGCGCCGATCTGCAGCGGCACCACCAGGTTCATCAGCCCGACGATGAACGGCATCGCCATGAAGAAGATCATGATGACGCCATGGGCGGTGAAGACCTGGTCATAGTGCTCGGGCGGCAGATAGCCCGGGCCGCCGGTCGAGGCGAGCGCCTGCTGCGTGCGCATCATGACCGCGTCGGAGAAGCCGCGCAGCAGCATCACCAGCGCCAGGATGATGTACATGATGCCGATATTCTTATGGTCGACCGAGGTCAGCCAGTCGGACCACAGCCAGCGCCAGCGGCCGAAATAGGTGATGAGGGCGACAAGCGCCAAGCCGCCCAGGACCATGAAGGTCATGGCGCCCATGATGATCGGCTGATCGAAGGGGATCGCCCCCATCGTCAGCTTGCCCATATCCATCATGGCTACATTCCCCTCGGATTGCTGCGATCGCACAAGGCCGCGGCGCCGAGCGCCTGCTTGGCCATGGCGTATTTCATCGAATCGTCCATGCAGGCCTGGCCGTCCGCGCACTTGTTGAGCGCGTCGTGATAGACGTTGGGCTCGACATCGCCGAAATAGGCGACGGGCGTCTTCTCGCTCGGCTGCGCCAGCTCGCGATATGCTGATTCGGTCAGCGATTGCGACGAAGCGCGCGCCTTCTCGACCCAGCCGTTGAAATCGCTCTCGCTCAGCGCCTTGGCGGTGAAGCGCATATCGGAGAAGCCGCCGCCGCTGTAGTTGGCCGAGACACCCTCATAGTCGCCGGCCTCGCTCGCGAGCAGGCTCAGCTTCGTTTCCATGCCGGCCATGGTGTAGATCTGGCTGCCGAGCTGCGGGATGAAGAAGGAGTTCATGACCGAGCCGGAGGTGAGGCGGAAATTGACCGGCGTTCCCACCGGCAGCGCCAGCTCGTTGACGCTCGCGACCTTGAGCTCGGGATAGATGAAGAGCCATTTCCAATCGAGCGAGACGACGTCGACCTCGATCGGCTTAGCGGTCGAGGCGATGGGGCGATAGGGATCGAGCGTGTGCGTCGAGACCCAGGTGACGTACGCCAGCACGGCGATGATCAGGCAGGGCACCAGCCAGATCGCGGCCTCGATCTTGTTCGAGTGATGCCAATCGGGCTCGTAGGCGGCATCGGTGTTGGATGCGCGGTAGCGCCAGGCGAAGCCGATGGTCATGGCGATCACCGGCAGCACGATGACCAGCATCAGGCCGGTGGCGAGCAGGATGATCGAGCGCTCCTCGACACCGATCGGCCCTTTCGGGTCCAGAAGGGCGATCTGGCAGCCGCCGAGCAGCGGCGCCATGGCGAGCAGCGCCGCGAAGGTGCGGCCGCGGCGCATCGCCAGATGACAAAGGGAAAGACGCTCGGCCGATGGCCGAACCGGTGCTCCAGGCATGATCGATCCGCAGGTTCAAGAACGTTCACACGCTCGATATCGCACCTGCGAGATGAAGGGGATTGGACAAACCGTCCAAGGGGCGCAATGGCGCAGGGGAGGGATGCGTTACAGGCGGGCGGCTCATGTCGGTTCAATCCGGAGGCTGTTGCTCGGACCGATAAGGCCGCCCTGTCAGCCGCCGCCTTCGGGCTGCGGATATTCGTATTGCGGCCATTGGCCTTGCGTCAGAGACGATGCCGGGGGCGGCACGACGTTGGCACAGGCGGAAACGCAGAGCACACTCGCGAGGAGAAGAAGAATCCCGGCGAGACGAGACAGTTTATTTGGCATGTCAGAGTTCCTTTCGGAAACGCGGCGTCACCGAGCGGAATTTGTCAGGTGTCGTCCCGGTAAATGCCGACTGATGATTGCGAGTTTCGATATATACTTGCTTATATACAAATAATACTCGCACTCGATCGAGTCCATTAAATAGAATTTCACCGTGTGAAATCCAATTCAGCATTGATTCGATGTTGTTGAAATAACCTGTGGTATCTGGACTTGGCGGTCCCCGACCAGTGTTGTCGTTTGGCCGGGGATCTTCCTTCTTGCCGTCCGGATCTCAGAAGCCGACCCGGGCCGAGACGATCCAGGCATGATCGAAAGTCGGCGTGAGGGCCGGGTTTTTCGTGAGGGTAGGCGACAGCGCTATCTGGTAGCCGACGCCGATCGAGCCCTTGGCGCGCTCGCCGAGCGGAAAGCGCCCGAGGATGACACCCGGCGTCAGGAAGACTTGATTTTTGCCGTCACGCAGGCCGCCGCTCCAATAAGTGTCGTTGAATTCGAGCTCGGGCCAGAAATGCTCGCCGACATGATATTGGAAGGCCAGGTTGGAAACGACGGCATTGCCGATCGTGCTTTCATGGCTGAGCGGCAGCTGCGCGCCGACAGTGGCCTGAATGTCGAAATCGCCCCAGCCCTTACCCGCCGCCAACGTCGGCGTCACGACCCAGGCGTCGTTGGTGAAGGCGGCGGCGCCGGTCGGCGCCTGGAGGCCGAGAAAGGCCGTGACGATGTAATTGCCATTCTCTTCGTTGGCACTCAGCAGCCGCTGCTTCACCGTCAGGAACGCCCAATCCCCCCATCCGGACGCCTGCGACTTGACGTTTCTTTCCTCATAGGGCGGCAGGTTGATCAGGATCTCGTTCGTCTCGGTCGGGATGAGTTCCAGACCCTTGCCGCCATCGATATTGTCGATCGAGGCGCCCGTGCCGAGATGCTGCCAGAACTGGTCGTAGCGGAACTCTTCTTCGAGCCTGGGCGTGACCGTGGCGAGCGGAGTCATCCAGTGCGGCTGGGAAGCCTGGGCTGCATCGACCCGCGTGAACCATTGATCGAAATAGGTCGAGAGCCAATCGCCGTTCGTCGTCGGATCGGCCATAGCGCTGTCGGGGTGACAGAGGACAAGACCAGTGACGAGGAAGGCACGCGCTGTTATCCGCTGCAATCCCGACTTGTTCGCCGAGATAATGATCTCCCGCGCCATGCTTGGGTGTCTCCGCTATATCTGTTGCGCTATAGCGACATACATGCCGAAGCAGAAAACCGGAGGCGAGTGAATAATACTAAATAAAGTTTCAGAACGTAAAGAATTGCATTGCCAGGCTTGATCTTATCTTTAGTCGAGGCGTGTCGGCATCTGCGCCGCTAATTACCCATGCAGCTACCCGAGATGTGTGATGGTCTTGGGGGATGGCGAGGGGACGTGCGCCAGCCGGCGCCAGAGTTGATAGATGCGGTGCTGCGTCACCTGGTGAACCCGAATGCCGTCATGGCCTTCCGGGCGGAAAATGGTGACCTCACGATCTTTGCGCAGCCCGCGTAACGCTGCATTGATTCCATCGAGGCATTTGTGCAGCTGCAAGTTATCACTAACATCTGTGTGATCGAGGAAGTCGGCCATCCGTAGAACGTAGGGCCGATGCTCGCCGGTATGGGGGTCGTAGAACTCGCACCCGAGCTGGAAGAGGACCTGGCACGCTAAATAGTCCCCCGAGAGCCGGTGCAGCAGCTCCTTGATTTCGAGTCCGCTGCAGATGGCGAGATTATCCTCTGAAGTGAGAAGTCCGTTCTGTTCGAGGACGAAGGAACTCTCAGGCGCTGGGCCGTAGTCGCCGACATCATGGAGCCAGCGAAGAATCTCGGCCGGTGCCGTTCTGATTTGCTCGGCCGTGATAAATACGCCGCCCTTGAACATGTCGTTCATTTCCAAAATCTCATCCACCTAACCCAGCCGCGCGATGTAGCCGGAGTCGTGCAATAGCTCGCAAGCAGCGTGCCGGCTTGGCCGGATATCCGGCTTTCCTTGTCCATGGTGGCACCGCTCGCTTTTTTCGGAGGACAGTGAGCGCGAGGGGGCGTGCCCGGACAAATTGTCCTTATTCAATCGGCGTCCCATTCGGCCAATTTGTCCGTTCCTTCCACCTCATATGATTGGTTGGAACCGCTTGGCGGTGCCTGCTGACACGACCTCTGGGTGTGTAGAACGGATAGATTCTCCAGGTGGGCGAAAGATCATCGAGCCTTAATCCGCGCGCTCTAAGACTTCAGCACATTGCAAAGGGCGGCCGCTGATGACCGATTACGTGACGTTGACGCAGGCCGAGATCGACACGGTCATCGACCGCCACGCCCGTTTCGTGGATTCGCGTCGAGACGGGGTCAGGGCGTCGCTGAAGTTTCATGATCTGGTGAATGCCAGGTTCGCCGGCTGCAACCTTTCCAGCGCTGATTTCACCGGCGCCAAGCTGAAGGGGGCGGACTTTCGCAAGTCCAATCTCGAGAATGCGTGCTTCTTCGGCGCCGATATGGCGGGGGCGGATTTCACCGACGCGATCATGTCCAAAGTCGATCTGCGCGGCGCCTCCCTGCGCGGCGCGACCCTGGCGCGCGTCGTCATGACCGAGGCCGATCTGCGGGACGGATATCTGGTCCGACATAAGAACGGAGAATTCGCCCCGGTCGCGGCGGAGAAGCTCCATGCCGAGCTGTCGAATGCGAAGATGAAGGGCGCCACGCTTAGCAGAGCCAAGCTTTCCAACGCCTTTATCATGCAGACGGACCTGCGCGATACCGACCTCAGATCGACGATCTTCGTTCGGGCGGATCTCACCAATTCGGACCTGACCGGCTGCAATTTGGAAGGCGCCGATCTGTCGGAGGCCAATTTGTCCGGCGCCAAGCTGGACGGCGCCATCCTCAACCGCGCGATCCTCAGAGGCACGAACCTGGCTAAGTGCAGCTTGGTGGGAGCGCTGCTCGACGGCGTGGATCTGTCGATGGCCAACCTGACCGGGGCCGACATGGTCGCCAGGATCGAGAATATCGCTGGTGTCGTGGGCGAGGTGTTGCGATCTCATCGCGACTGGATGCTGTCGAACGGGGCGAAAGGTCAGCGCGCCAACCTGGGCAAGACGGATCTGACCGGGCTCGATCTCAGCTCGATGAACCTTTCGGCCGCCAATTTCCGGGGCGCGGTGCTCAACGGGGCCAATCTGACCGGAACCGTGCTCGCCATGGCGGATCTCGGCCTGACGGATCTGCGCGGCGCCCGGCTGATCGGCGCGGATATCCGCGGCGCCTGCTTCGAGCGGTCATCGATGAACATCGCCAACCTGACCAATGCTGTCGGCGGCCCGATGGAGCTCCGCAGCGGCCAGAGCTGGCCGACCAACTTTCGCGGCGCCAGGCTGGGCGCCGCCCTCCTCGTTTCGGCCGACCTCAGATATTGCAATTTGGCCGAAAGCGATCTCACGCAAGCAAGCTTGAACGATGCCATCCTGATCGGGGCGGACGTCAAGGACGCGATCATGACGATGGCCGATTTACGCGGCGCCGACATTGCCAAGGCGGATTTTCGCGGCGCCAAGGACCTTCAGCTGCCCTGAACGGACCGTCCGGCCATCGCCCGAGGAGCGGCGGCTGATCGCTGAAATCTGGTCCCGGCCCGGCTAAGCATCTATGACGGGGCCAAGCAGCGGGCGATTCCCGCCGATAGGCTCACCGCCAATAAGATCAGCCGGTTTTCCGAAGAATTTTTTCGTCGGCGGCGTTCAGAGCGTGCTTGATTTCGGCAACTCGGCTTTGGCCCAGCCGCCGCCGAGCGCGCGGATCAGGCCGACACTGGCCTGCAGCCGTCGGGTTCGCAGATCCAGCGCGTCGCGTTCCGCTTCCAGGGCCGCGGTCTGGGCGGTAATGACCTGAAGGTAATTCTCGGCGCCGTCCCGGTAGAGCCGCAGGGCCAAGGTGACGGATCGCTGCGCGGCACTGGCGGCCGCTTCTTCGTCCCCGACCGATTGTCCCAGCCAGTGAATGAGGGCGAGATTGTCCTCGACATCCTGGAAGGCGTTGAGCACGGTCGAACGATAGCGGGCGCCGGCCGCCTCGAAGGCGGCCTTGGCGCCGGCGAGCTCGGCCCGGCGCAACCCGCCTTCGAACAGCGGAAGCGCCGCCGCCGGGCCGATCGACCAGAAGCTTTCCGGAAGGCTGAGCAGGTTGAGGCCGGTATTCTGGAAGCCGCCGAGCAGGCTGAGCGACAGGCTCGGATAGAAAGCCGCTTTCGCGACACCGATCTCTTCATTGGCGGCGGCGACCTGCCGTTCGGCCGAGGCGATGTCCGGCCGCCGCTGCAGGAGGGTCGACGGAATGCCGGCAGGAACGGCAGGCTCCGCGATCGGCGCGGCCGAGACCGTGAGCGAGAAGGCGGGGGCGGGCTGGCCGACGAGGCTGGCGATGGCGTGCTCCATGAGCGCACGGCGCCCGCGTGTATCGGAGAGCTGGGCCTTGGCGGAATTGAGCTGGGTTTCCGCCTGCGCCACATCCACGCCCGAGGCGATATCGCCCTTGAAGCGATTCTGCACCAGTGTCAGCGCCTTGTCATAGGCCCCGACCGTGTCGTTCAGGAGCTTGATCTCCGCGTCCAGCCCGCGCAGCGACACGTAATCGTTGGCGAGCTCGGCGTGGAGGCTGAGGCGTATGGCCTCCAGATCCGCGGCACTCGCCTGTGCTTCGTCCTTGCCGGCGGCGACGGCATCGCGAACGCGCCCCCAGACATCGAGCTCGAAATCGGCCTGGGCGTCGATCGTGTTGGCGCCAAAATGTGTCGGCTGATTGGCCGAGCGTAGCGGCCGATCGTTCGATTGCCGATTCTCGGTCACCGTGCCGCCGAGGCTGACCTGGGGATAGAGGCCGGATTCGGCCTCTCGAGCGAAGGCGCGGGCCTGGTCATAGGCGGCGAGCGAGGCGGCCAGTGTCGGGTTGGCGCCGTCGATATCGGCTTCGAGCTTGGTCAGCTCGGCATCGTCATAAGCCTCCCACCAGGGACCGCGCGGCAGCGCATCCGCCGGTTTCGCGGGCTGCCAGGGTCCGGCTTCCTTGTAATCGTCGGGTATCGGTAGGGTCGGTGGGACGTAGGGCGGCGCCAGATCGCATCCCGCCAGCACGAGCAGGCCGGCGAACGCCGCCCACAAGGGCGCATGCTTCATTCCTCGGGGCTCGCCTGAAGCGTTCTGCTGGCGGTTTGAGGAGAATTCGCCGTCGGCTGACCGGTCTCGGCCAATTGCACCCGGTCGCCGTCCGCCAGCGAATCCGATGGGCTGTCGACGACCTCGTCCTCGGGTGTGAGGCCGGTACGGACCTCGACCTCGGTCCCAAGATCGCGGCCGATGGTGATCGGCTTCAGGGCGATCTTGTCGCCGGCGCCGATGGTCGCGACTTCCAGCCCGTGTTGGCGGAACAGCAGCGCGCTGGTCGGGAGCCGGAAGGCGTTGGGATCGGGCGGCAGCTCGAAATGAGCTTCCGCGAAGGTGCCCGGCCAGAGCTTGCCGTCCTTGTTGTCGGCGATCAGTTCGACCAGGACCGTGCGCGATTCCTTGGCGACCGCGTTCGATGTGGTCGACAGCTTGGCATCGAATACCTCGTTGGGATATTGCGGCAAATGGAGCTTGACGACCATGCCGGGGATGAGCTGATCGGAATCGGCCTGAGGCACCCGGACATAGACGCGCATCTGGTGCGTGTCGGCGACCTTGAACAGCTCGACGCCCGAACCGCTGCCGGCATTGATGAGCGCGCCGATATCGGTCTGGCGGGCGGTGACGACCCCGTCGAACGGGGCCGTGATCTTCTTGAAGCCCTCCAGCGCTTCGAGCCGGTCGACATTCGCCTGGGCGGCCTCGACCAGCGCCTTCTTCGCCGTCGCTTGGCCGGCTTTCTCATCCGCGGTCTGGCGCGACACGGCATCGGAGGAGAGCAGAGCCTGCCATCGTTTCGATGTCAGGGCGGCGAGAGCTGAATCGGCGTCGACGCTCGCGAGATCGTGCTTGGCCTGGATCAGCTGCTGATCGAGCTCGGGCGCGTCGATCTCGGCCAGCAGCTGGCCCGCCTTCACATGCGCGCCGATATCCTGCCGCCAATCCTTCAGATAGCCGCTGACCCGGGCATAGATCGGCGCCTCGTAGAACGCCTCGATATCGGCCGGCAGCACCAGCTCCTGATCTTTCGTCCCGCGCTGCGGTGTCACGACGTCGACGGTCGGCAGCGCCTGAGCCTTGGTCCATTGGGCGAGCTTCGCCTCGCTGCGCTGGCGCGACAGCACGCCGGAAGCGGCGAGGAGGGCGGCCGCCGCCAGCACCACGCCTAGGGCCAGCCCCAATTTCCCGCGCTTGCGCCGGGTCTTCCGTTCGCTTGGGTCAGGCGTCATGGGAGATTCCGAGATCTTGTGCATGCGGACCTGCCTGCCGTGAGGAGCGGGATGACTTGGCGTCCTGGCCAGCGCGGCCATGGACGATGCTGAAAACCACCGGGACGAAGAACAGGGTGGCGATCGTCGCGAACAGCAGCCCGCCGATCACCGCCCGGCCGAGCGGGGCGTTCTGCTCGGCGCTGAGCGCCATCGGCGCCATACCGATGATCATGGCCAGCGCCGTCATCAGCACCGGCCGGAAGCGCGTGGCGCCGGCTTCGATCGCCGCCGCCGCGGCGTCGCGGCCGCTGGCCAGGACCTCGCGGGCGAAGCTGATGACGAGGATGCTGTTCGCGGTTGCGACCCCCATGCACATGATGGCGCCTGTGAGTGCCGGGACCGAGAGGGTCGTCCCGGTGACGAAGAGCATCCAGACGATGCCCGCCAGTGCCGCCGGCAGTGCCGTGACGATCACGAACGGATCCGTCCAGGACTGGAAATTCACGACGATCAGCAGATAGATCAGTGTGACCGCCAGCACGAGGCCCTCGATCAACTGGGCGTAGGCGCTCGTCATGGTCGTGACTTGGCCGCGCAGAACGATGGTCGAGCCTGGCGGTGCCTCGGCGGCCGTCTCGTCGAGCACCTTTTGGATGTCGCCGGCAATCGCGCCCAGGTCGCGGTGATAGGTCGTGCCGTAGATGTCGACGACCGGCTGCACGTTATAGTGCGAGACGACGGCACTGCTGGGACCGCGGGTCACGGTCGCGAGCCCGCCGAGAAGCTGTGTCTGCGCGCCGGCGGTGATCGGAATATTGTTCAGGCCGCTGATGGTATCGAGGCCATATTGCGGGATCTGGACGACGATCGGGTAGGAGACGCCGTTCTTCGGGTTCAGCCAGAAGGTCGGCGCGGTCTGAATGCTGCCGGCCAAGGTATCTTGCATGGTGGTGGCGGCATCGCGCTCGGTCAGGCCGACCTCGCCGGCGAGCGAGCGGTCGAGCTTGACGTTCAGCGTCGGCGCATCGAACTCCTGCTGGATGCGGGGATCGGCTACGCCCGGAATTTGCCGGATACGCTTGAAGAGCTTATCCGCATAGCGGCGGTCGGCGTCGGCGTCGGCACCGATCACCTGCACGTCGATCGGTGCCGGCAGGCCGAAATTCAGGATCTGCGTGACGATGTCGGCGGGCAGGAACGAGAAGGTCGTGCCGGGGAAAAGCCGCGGCAGCTTCTCGCGCAGCGCCGTCACGTAATCCTCGGTCGGTCCGTGCTCGGGCTTCAGCGAGATCAGGATATCGGCATCGCCGACGCCGATCGTGCCGGAATTGCCGTAGGCGATGTTGATGCCGCTGATCGGCAGGCCGATATTATCGACGATATTGTCGAGCTGTGCCGGGGGGACGACCTGCCGCACCGCCGCCTCGACCCGGTCGCACAGCCGTGCCGTTTCCTCGATCCGCGTGCCGGTCTGGGCGCGCACATGCAGCTTGATCTGCCCGGAATCGACCGAGGGGAAAAAGTTGCTGCCGAGGAACGGCACGAGCCCGAAGGACAAGGCGACCACGGCCAGGAATCCCGCCACGAAACGCCAGCGCAGCGACACGGCGAGCTCGATCAGGTCGCGATAGGCGCTTCGAATCCGTTCGAACCAATATTCGAAGCCCCGCTGGAAGCGCAGCAGCGGGTTGCGGCTCGGCGCCGACGCGCCGTGATGAACCTGGCCCCGGAGGAAATAAGCGGCCAGCGTTGGCACCAGGGTGCGCGACAGGACGTAGGAGCCGATCATGGCGAAGACGACGGCCTCGGCCAGCGGCCTGAACAGGTACCCTGCCACGCCGTCCAGGCCGAACATCGGCACGAACACGATGCAGATGCACAGCAGCGATACCGTCGCCGGGACGACGATCTGCCGGGCGCCGTCCATGATCGCCTGCTCGGTCGCCTTGCCCTGCTCCAGGTGGAAATTGATGTTCTCGATCGTCACGGTGGCGTCGTCGACCAGGATGCCGACGGCGAGGGCGAGGCCGCCCAGCGTCATCACATTGATGGTCTCGCCGAGTACGGACATGGCCGTGACCGAGGCAAGGATCGCCAGCGGGATCGAGATCGTGATGATGAGCGTCGAGCGCCAGCTGCCGAGGAACAGCAGGATCATGAGGCCGGTCAGGCTCGCTGCGATGACGCCTTCGCGGATCACGCCCGAGACCGCGTCATTGACGAAGACGGACTGATCGCCGACGGCGTCGAGCTGCAGGCTCTTCGGCAGCGAGGCCCGGATCTTCGGCAACAGCGCCTTGACGCCGTTGATGATGTCCAGCGTCGAGGCGGTGCCTGCTTTCTGGATCGTCATCAGCACTGCATGACTGCCGTCGACGCGGACGACGTTGGTCTGCGGCGGGCTGCCGTCATGTACGAAGGCCACGTCCTGCATGAACACCAGCGCGCCGTTCACCTTGCGGATCGGCAGCCGGTTCAGCTCGTCGATCGCGGCCGGCGCGTCGTTCAGCGAGACGATATATTCGAACTTTCCGATCTTCTCGGTGCCGACCGGCGTGATCAGATTCTGCGCGTTGAGCGCCGACACGACGTCCTGGGCTGAGAGACCATAGGATTGCAGCTTCTGCTGATCGATATCGACCTGTACCTGCCGGACCTTGCCGCCATAGGGCGACGGGACCGCGGCACCGGCGACGGTCGCGAGCTGCGGTCGGATGAAGTTCTGCGCCATATCGAACAGCTGGGACTGGGACAGCGTCTTGCTCGACAGCGCCAGTTGCAGAATGGGCACGCTCGAAGCGTTGAAGGTCAGCACATAGGGCGGGGTGATACCCGGCGGCAGTTGCTTCAGCACCGTCTGTGAGGCGGCCGTGACCTGGGCCAGTGCCGCATCGATATTGACGCCCGGCTGGAAGAAGATCTTCACCACGCCGTAGCCCGGCAGCGACTGGGACTCGATATGCTGGATGTCGTTGACCTGCGTGCTCAGCGTCCGCTCATAGTAATAGACGATGCGCCCCGACACTTCGTCCGGCGGCAAGCCGTTGTAGCTCCACACCGCACTGATCACGGGAATGCCGATATTCGGAAAGATATCCGTCGGCGTGCGGAACCAGGACAGCACGCCGAACAGCGCGATCAGGATCGCCAGCACGATGAAGGTATAGGGGCGGCTGAGCGCGACCCGGACGATGGCGATCACGATCGGCTATCCCTCGTGAGACAAACCAAACGGGCGCTGAGCTTTCTGGAAGAGGTCGGCATCGAGGCGGATCAGCAATTCAATGTCATTCGGTAGACAGTGAACTTAGGGTGCTGGATCCGGCGTTACCAATACATATAATTTCACAATATAAAATCAGCGACAGACTCTGAACGAAAATTCATCTCGCTGGAAAGTACTAATGTCGGTTCAGTATATCTTGTAGGAGTTCATTGGGGCACGCGGAGAATGAAGCCGACGCCGCGGACATTGTAGATCATCGGCATCTCGCCATTGGCGTCGATCTTGCGGCGCAGCTTGCCGATATGAACATCGACCAGATTGGTATGGGACAGGAACCGGTACTTCCAGACATCCTCGAGCAGCATCTCGCGGGTGATGACCCGTGACGGCCGACGCATGAGATATTCGAGCAGCTTGAACTCGCGCGGCAGGAGTTCGATGTCGCGCGACTTGCGCCGAGCCAGCCGATCGATCAAGTCGAGTTCGAGCGGACCTACCTGCAGTTTCGTCTCGCGTCGTTCGGACGGGCGCCTCAGCAGCGCTTCGACCCGGGCCGCCAACTCGGTGAAAACGAAGGGCTTGGCCAGATAGTCATCGCCGCCGGCCTTGAGGCCGCGGACGCGCTCGTCGGGCGCGCCGAGCGCGCTCAGGAACAGGACGGGCACGCCAACGCCCTCGGCTCGCAAGGTCTCGACGATCGACAGCCCGTCGAGATCGGGGAGCTTGCGGTCGACGATCAGCAGATCGAAACTTCCTTCCAAAGCCACGCCCAGCGCCTTCCGTCCCGACGCGACATGGGTCAGCTGATAGCCGCGGCCGGATAGATCCGCCAGGATCTCACCGGCGATTTCGTGATCATCCTCGATAAGGAGTAGCTGGGCGTCCACGGCCGTGGGCCTCCTGGTTAGCGATCGATATCGTACCCTGATATGTAAGTATAATTGGATAAATGAAATTCCGGCTCAACTAAATAGTAATTCATAGTTTGAATGGGTGTTCATAGAGTGAATGAAATTTCATTCATTCTTCCGATTGTCCTGATTCTCTGTCGAGAGGCTAAGTTGATTGGTTGTTATTGGTGTGACAATTTGTCCACCAATGAATCCTATTATACAAGGAATGAAATATTTTTCATCAATCTCTTTTCGTATCTTTACCACACTCCCCGGTATGCGCGCGACTTCTTTGCCTTGTCCATCGCCGCGAAAAGGGCCCGATTTCGCGCGCCGGCGGTTCTGATCAATATTCCTGAAAGGGCGGGGAGATCCAGGATGGCCGGTTGAGAAAAGGCGTATATCGCCGGACATCTCTCGAACTCGAGCGGTATAGTATGAGATATGAAATATTTTTCAGATCAGGTAAATCGTTATTTATTCTGTCTAACTTGACACACTGTCGCATGGTGTGAAATATAAGTTACAGTTATTTCCAACTATCGTAGATGAGTCTGTTTTGATTCGATCAATAACTCATATAAGATAATAAAAAATGCGGCATTGGTGTCGTTTCAATCAAGTTTCCCGATATACTTGATCATTATTTAGTCACTAACAGTACGTGAAAACGCCGTTATTCGGATTCTGTCCGGTAACCAGAGTCTTCTTTTCGAAGGCAATAAATTCCAACTAGGGGGAAGGTAATGATACAGCCGCGGAAAATCTTTTCTGCGACGTCGTGCGTAGCATTGATGTCTGTCCTATGGGGAAGTGCGGCGCTCGCCGACGAGTTGGGTGATCTCAAGGCCCAGTCGGAAAAGCTTCAACAGCAGAACCAGGAACTGCTCAAGAGGATCGATCAGATCGAGCAGCGGGAGCAGAAGCTCGAAGCGCAACAGCCGGCGAGCCAGCCGGCCGCCGCAGCCGCCAACACGCCGTCGCTGCCGGCCGCGGACGGCAGCCTGACTTGGCACGGCATCACACTCTATGGCGATATCGATCTAGGCGTGACCTATCAGAATCACGGCACGCCGCTGAATTCCGACTACGGACCGGGCCTGGAATACCTTGTTTCCAAGAACACCAACCATTCTCTGGTCACCTTTGCGCCGAACGCGTTGAGCTATTCCACGCTCGGCCTGAAGGGGACCGAGGAGATAATTCCCGGCCTGTCCGCGATCTTCAATCTGCAGTCGACCTTCGTTCCGACCTCGGGATCGATCTCCGACGGCCCGAAATCGCTGGTCGAGAATAATGGCGTGCCGTTGAACCGCCAGACTTCGAACGGCGATTCGAGCCGCGCGGGGCAGCCCTTCAACGGAGCGGCCTATCTCGGTCTCAGCTCGCCGCGCTATGGCACGATCACCTTCGGTCGGCAGAACTCGCTCACTCTCGACGGCGTGATCGCCTACGATCCGCAGGGCGCCTCCAACGCCTTTTCGGTCATCGGATATCAGGGCTCCACGGCCGGCACGGGCGATACCGAGGATTCGCGTCTCGACAACTCCCTGAAATATTACCTCAATTTCGGTCCCGCCCATGTCGGTGCGCTGTACCAGTTCGGCGGCGGCAGCGATGCACGCAGTGCCTATCAGTTCGATCTGGGCGGCAACTATGACGGCTTCTCGGTCGATGCCGTCTACAGCCAGATCTACGATGCGATCTCCGCCTCGTCCCTTTCGGCGGCACAGCTCGCCATGCCGGGCATCCCGGCGAACTCGCTGGCAGCCACCGTCTCCGACAATACCTCCTGGATGCTGCTCGCCGGCTATGCGATCGGCCGGCTCAAGCTGCTGGCCGGCTTCGAGCATATCCAGTTCGACAATCCGAAGAATCCGCTTGCGGCCGGCAGCACCACCATCGGCGGCTATGAGCTGAGCATCGTCAACAACGCCGCCTTCAACAACAACAAGATGCTGGACGTCTACTGGACGGGTGCCAAATATGCGGCGACGGAGGATCTCGATCTGAGCCTCGGCCTCTACCATGAGTACCAGAACAGCTTCCATGGTGACGGCTGCTCCACCAACGCCTTCTCGTCCTGCAGCGGCACGCTCGATGCCATTTCCCTCGTCGGGGTCTACAAGCTGACCAAGCGGTTCGATATCTATGCTGGCGCCATGTATTCCTGGGTGTCGGACGGGCTCGAGAACGGCTTCTTCCACAGCTCGAGCATCGATCCCACGATCGGCGCTCGACTCAAATTTTAGTCTCGACGCACCCCTGATCGACCGGTTCGGTTCGTAAGTGCCGAACCGGCTTTTATTTGCGGAAATTTAATTCCGCCACAGTGGAATTTCCCCGCTGTCGCACCGATCTATGGAACAGGGACGGTGCGCATTCAGCAGTCCCCTGCGCGACCGTCCGAAGCCGAGTTCGGAGGACGAGATGACCAAACAGATGCTTGCGACCCTGTTCGCCGGGCTAACGATCGTGGCGACCACGGCCGCCTGTTCCTCGCTGCCGTCTTCTGCCGATATCGGCGACAATCCGACGGGATGGGTCGATGCCGCGCAAGTGCCGAGCACTTCGGACTGGAGCTACCCGCTGATATCCAACCGGCAGACCGGCTGGCATCCCTGAGGCGGAATTCCGCTAGCTCGCGGAACCTGCGGTATTGACCAACAGCTCGATCGCGCAGCCCGGCTTATTGTCGCCGATATCGATGCTGATGTTGTGCAGCCGTGTGATCGCGGCGACGAGACTGAGGCCGAGGCCCATCCCCATTGTTCCCTTGGTTCGCCCCGAGCGATAGAAGCGGGTGAACACCATCTCGCGTTCCTCCGGCGCGATACCGGGGCCGTTATCCTCGATACGGATCACCGGCATGCCATCGCGCTCGGCCAGGATCACGCGGATCTTGCCGCCCTCCGGCGTGAACTTGACCGCATTGTCCACGAGATTGCCGATCGCCTCGATCAGCAGATCATGATCGCCGTAGATCGGCGCCGAACCGTTGGTTTCGAGCAAAAGGGCGATGTCCTTTTCCTCGGCGAGCGGCTGGTAGAGGTCATGGATGGCGCTGACGACCTCGGCGAGGTCGATCTGGGTGAAGCCGGCACGCCGACGACCGACCTCCAGCTCGCGGATCCGCAGCAGCGCGGTGATGATCGCCAGCGCCTGATCCAGGCCGATCGTCGCCTTGTCGATCGCGGCTTCCAGCTCCTCCGGCGTGGCATCGGCCCGCCGCGTATTTTCCAGGCGTGCCCGCACGCGGGTGAGAGGGGTCCGGAGGTCGTGCGCGATTTCGTCGCCGGTCGCCTTGAGCTCGTCCAAAAGACGCTCGATTTCGTCGAGCATCAGATTGACGCTGTGCGACAGCTTGTCGAACTCGTCGCGCGTGCCGCGTACCGGCAGGCGCTGCCGAAGATGTCCGCGCATGATTCGCTCGGCGGCGCGATGCACCTCCTTGACCCTGTTCGACGTCCGCCAGCTCAGGAACATGCCGCCGGCGAGGGCGGCGATCATCGCCGGGATCAGCCCCAGCTCCAGCGCGCTGATCAGCTCGGCGCGCAGGCGCTCCACCTCCTCGCTGTTCCGCCCGATGACGAGAAGCTCGCCGTCGCCCAGCCGGCGTTCCACCGCCCGGACCGATTCGAGCTCGTCGAAAGCTCTCTCCGTCGGCTGAATGCGGGTGATGTGGACTTTCCCATCCGGCGGCAGCCCCTCCGGCAGCGTGTCGAGATTGCCGGCGACGGGGTGGCCCTGGGCGTCGAAGAGGGCGGCGTAGCTCAGCCGGTGGAAATCGCCGGTGACGCGGGTTTCGACGAACTGCCGCACCGCGTCGCTGGGCAGTTCCGCGACGATCTTGGCGTCTTTCGCAATCAGATTGTCGATCCGATTGACCTCGGAACCGGCGGTTTGCCAGTAGATGAACAGGAACAGCACCACGGTCGATGCGCCGAAGAAGCCGGCAAAGGCACAAGCGAGCCGGAATGTTGTGCCCTGGGCAAGGTCAATTAGGAACACGGAGAATGAACCCGACGCCACGAACATTGTAGAACAGCGGTATCTCGCCCGGCGCATCGATCTTGCGCCGCAGCTTGCCGATATGGACATCGACCAGGTTGGAGCGTGGTGAGAAGCGGTAGTTCCACACCTCCTCCAGCAACATGTCACGCGTCATGACACGTGACGGCCGGCGCATCATATATTCCAGCAGCTTGAATTCGCGCGGCAGCAGCTCGATCTCGCGGGTCTTTCGGCGGGCGCTTCGCTTGAGCAGATCGAGCTCGAGCGGCCCAACCTGCAGCATGGTTTCGCGTGGATCGGCCGGGCGCCGAAGCAGCGCTTCGACTCGTGCCGCGAGTTCGGTGAGCACGAAAGGCTTGACGAGGTAGTCGTCGCCGCCGGCCTTGAGGCCGCGGACACGCTCATCCACGTCGCCCAAGGCGCTCACGACCAGAACCGGAACGCGAATGCCTTCGCCGCGCAAGGTTTCTATGATCGAAAGACCATCCAGCTCGGGCAGCATGCGATCGACGACCAGCGTGTCGAATTGCTGTTCGCGGGCGAGGTCGAGACCGCGCCGTCCATTATCCACATGGGTTACTTGATATCCCCGCGCTTTGAGATCGTCCATGATCTCAAGGGCAGTATCCAAATCGTCCTCGATCAGGAGGATATGAGATTCCGCAGTCACAGCGTCCCACTCGACAATCTTTATCGGCATCTCTTCCATAAGCCAGCTCCAGAGGCTTCCGATCGTCTTGCCGCATCGGCAAGCTTGGGAAATCTCTGGTCGCAGAGCCGGGGAAACAAGGGGTGCTCTTGGGCACCCCTCGTCTCGATTGTCCGGAACCTCAGCCTCCTCCGGCGATCGGAACCACGAGGGAGGTGGGATAAGGGACTAGTTTTCCTTCAACTGTTCGGATCAGCGCCGTCATGGCTTCGGCCGGAACCGCGGCGGCCTGCGCCGCCGGCAGTTCCAGCTTGCCGCTCGCCTGCGTCAACAAGTCGCTGCCGTGATAGAGGCTGGCATAGGCCGCGACCTGCACACCGGCCGTGCCGTCCGCGGGTGCCGACTTGGTAAATTTCCATTCGACGGCATATTGGCGGCGGTCGTCGCCCGGAGCCTCGTCCTGAGCCGGAAGGACGCGATCTCTGCCGGCATCATCGCCGCCGCCGGAGGAGGCGCGCTGTTCCAGGACCACCACGAGCGGCGCCCGTGCCCGGAAATTCTGATCCGCGCCCGAACAGCAGACGACCGGCGGGGAAGACCTCATGCCGACCCGCACGCTTTGTGAAAGCGCTTCGTCCGACAGGCCCGGCACGGTTCCTTCGATCGTCGTCGTCACCGGCTTGAAGCCGATCATGAACATGCTGTCCGGTTCGGAGTAGGTCGGATTTTCATAGGTGTAGTTGGCCGATATATCGAACTCTTCCGCGCGGCTCACGCCTGCGACGGTCATGCCGATGACGGCGATGGATCCGGCGATGAGGAGATGGCCTGCAAGTGTCCGTCGGAAGTCACATCGCTTCGAGGTGTTGATCATCGGCGAGTGTATTGTGCGTGTCGGAGGGATTATATTGCTCTTCATTTCAATTATCCTTCTCCAGTGGAGGGTTATATAATTGTCTGGTAATTGGTGCGATTCAATTAAATAAGCTTTCGTATTGTAAAATGAATTTTACTGATGAGCCCACGATATTGCGAAAATGGATTGTCGTATATTCCGACATGATGGCTGATTTCGTCAGTCGACGCGTACGACCTTAGAGAGGTGCATAGGCATCTTTGTGAAATAAATTTCATTCTAAGTAAAATCTTCGTCGAAATAATAAATAATCATTTCTGTTCTTGAAATACCCGAGACATAGAGTGTCGACACCATCGCCCGCACGGATTCCGAAGCAATCCGCGACTAGATGCGAAGCGAGGATCAGGTAAGTCATGGAACATTCTTCTCAACATAAAGCGAGGCGATGTGGAGAGGTCGGGCGGCAGCTTGCCGGCCGGACCAGCCGTACGGCCTTGCTTTCGATCTTGGCAGGAGCGGGTGCCTGTTTCGCCTCGCCCGCCCTGGCGCAAAGCGCCGTCCAAATCCAGCAGCTGCAGGATCAGATCAAGCAGCTTCAGCAGCAGCTGGACATCGTAAAGAATCAGCAGACGGCAGACGAGCAGAAGACCTCGGCGGCGGCGCCGGCATCGAACAGCATTCCGGTGAGCCGCAGCGACGACGGCAGCCTGCAGATCGGCTCGTTCAATCTGAAATTCGGCGGCTTTACGGAATTCGCGACCATCTACCGGACCCGGAACGAAGCGGCCGATGTCGGTACCGACTTCAACGGCATTCCGTTCCCCAATACCGCCCGGTCGAATGAGTCGGAGCTGCGCTTCAGTGCGCGCCAGAGTCGGATTTCCGGATTGCTGTCGACCGATGTGGACAAGGATACCCACCTGTCCGCCTATGTCGAGAGCGACTTCCTTGGCGCCAGCGACGTGTCCAATTCGCGCGAGAGCAACAGCTATCTGCCGCGCCTGCGCCAGTTCTTCGCGACCATCGAGAACAGTGCCTGGGGCTTCCACTTCCTCGCGGGCCAGGCTTGGAGCCTGATCACGACCAACATGGTCGGCATCACGCCGCGCAGCGAGCAGGTGCCGTTGACGATCGATGCGCAATATGTCCCCGGCTTCAATTGGGCGCGGACGCCGCAGGCCCGCTTCGTCGAGGATTTCGGCCATGGCATCTGGGCGGGTGTCTCGGTCGAAAGTCCGCAATCGTTGGTCGGCGGCAACAATCCCAACGGTACGGCCTTCGCGTCCAACCAGGCTAATCCCAACGCCAACAATCCCGGCGACGGCACCGGCCTGTTCTCCTCTAACCAGCAATTCACCACCGACACCTATCCCGACGTCATCGCCAAGCTCGCCGTCGATACGTCGTTCGGCCATTTCGAGCTGAAGGGGATCGAACGGATCTTCACCGACCGCTTCAACGGCGTGAACCACGACACGGTCGGCGGCGGCGTCGGCTTCGCGGCGGCATTCCATGTCATTCCGAAATATCTCGATCTGCAGACCAGCATGCTCGCCGGCTACGGCATCGGCCGCTACGGGTCGGGCCAGATCAATGATGTGAGCTTCAACACCGCCGGCGCCTTCGTCGCCACGCCGGAAATCGAGGCGCTCGTCGGGCTGATCGGCCATCCGATGACGGGGACCGACGTCTATGTCTATGCCGGCCTCGAGAATGTCGACAGCACCGGCACGCCCTCCGGCGCCGGCTTCGGTGCGTCCAACGTCAACAATAGGGGTTGCGAGATCGAGTTGCCGACCGCGGGCACTTGCGGCGCGCTCACTCATCGGTTGGAGCAGATCACCGGCGGCTTCTGGCACGATATCTATAAGGGCAGCTTCGGCCGCGTCGCCATCGGCGCCGAAGGCTCCTACACCAAGCGCTTCACCTTCCCGGGCCAGGGCGGGGCGCCGAATGTGGACGAGGGCGTGTTCATGACCTCGTTCCGCTACTATCCGTTCTAATCACTATCCTTTCGGAAGGACGCCAGCCTCGGCGTCCTTCCGTTTGCGTCCGCTTCAGAGATGGCCGCTATAGTCGTTCTGCTGGACCATCGCCTCGAGATTGCCGACGCAGCTGCCAAAGTTGGGCGTGTCGGGCGCCAGGCCCAATTCCGCGCACGCATGCTGCTCCTGCGCCATCCGTTCCACGCTTGCGCCGGGGGCGGAGCAGGCGGCGAGCGCCGTCAATGCCGCCATCGCCAGTATCAATCGAGCCATTCTTCTCTCCAATTCAGGGGCGTTCAGTGCTGGGATTGCTCATGGTCGAGCATGCAGAGCGCAAAGTCCGGCGTTCCGTCTTCCAATGCTTTGCTTACGCATGCCGACCGGGCGGCTTGGGTCGTGCGTGCCTGCTGAACGCCCGCCACCGACTGGCTCAGGCTCGCGACACATTCCGTGTAATCGAGTGTTCCCGGTGAGAAGCCCATTGTCGCCGAACAGGCGTGGGTGATCCGTGCGGATTGCTGCGGGTTTTCGCCGGCCAGGGGCGAGGCGGCGGCGCAGGCGGCGGGTGACAGCGCCAGCAAGGCGAGGCCAATGCCCCACCAACGCTGGATGCGAAGCGGGGCCGGTCGATCTCCGCCCCGTGTAACGAAGAAAGTGAGCGTCATGTCGGAACTCCTAATCAACGGCTTGAACCAACCTCTCGGAGAAGATTCACTCGTTTGAGGGTTGATCTGTTGATATATAGTGCCGGTACTGGTGCCAATACTTGTAAATAATCGTTCATTTTGTGAATGAAATATAATTCAGTAATCGAGGTCAAGAACTTGATCGAAAGAAATCGTCGATAGCGGAAAGACTGAAACATATTTTATTCTTAAATTCTTGACGGTGTACTCCCGTGATGAGAGCAGTCATCGTCTCTTGGTGACAGGTCTACCGATATGAATTCAACCAGCTCTCCCCATTTCGATCACTACGTGGGTGCGCTTTCGATCGAGACCGCCGAGGGCGGCATCGACGCGCTTCAGGCCAACGCCACGCGGTTGGCCCGAGACGCCAAGCTGCTTCTGCATGCGCGTCGGAATTCCAGTGCCGCCATGCTGGGCGTCATGGCGATCGCGGAACTTTCCCGGCTGCCGGATCTTCTCGACCTGGCCACGCGGGATGACGGACCTAGCCTCAAATCCGCCTGGCGGCGCTTCCGCGGAGAGGGCCATCCCTTTCCCTGGGTGATCTTCCAGGCGGCGGCGCAGAAGGTCGGCGAGGATTATCTGAACACCCTCATCGAGCTGATGAAGCACGTCGGATGCCGGGTCGAATGTGCGATCCCCGGCGCCTGGCTATCTCCGGATGATCTGATCAGCCGCCCACTGGCCGAGGCGCTCGTGAATACTGCGGAGATGCTGTGCGCTCAGCAGATCGATTTACGGGCGGCGCGGCTCTGGATCCAGGTCGTTCGATCGTTGCCGAAAACCGTTTCGACCAAGAGGACGTTGGAAGCTTACAGGGCGGCTCTCGTTTCGGCCGGTATGAATTTGGAAGCGGGAACGGTCGAGGCGCTCCTGAAATCCCCCAACGCCATGCGATCCGTTTAAGAGCGCTTCCTGCAGCGGTGGCCTGACTGGGCCGGCCTCAGCCTTCCGACGAGGCGGGCGCCTCCTTCGGCTCCGAAACGGCGCCGGCAGATGCGGCTCGCTCGGCGTCGCTCAGCGCTTCCAGGATCGGCAGAGCGGCGCGATAATAGGCTTCGCCCTCCCGGGTCAGATTGATCTGATGCGCTGTCCGCACCAGCAGGCGCACACCAAGCCGGCCCTCCAGCCGTGCCACGACCTTGTTGACGGCGAGAGGGGTCAGGCCAAGGCTACGGGCAGCAGCCGAAACGCCACCTTGCCGCACGACACTGGCGAACACTTCCATCTCGCCGGAACGTTCCATGAAAATACGCGGCAACGCTGCTCTCCCTCACCCGGTGCTCAATATGCTCATCTTGGTGACGGGAAGACGCGTTCCTTTGCCGCGGCAGCATGGCGGAAGTGAGCATTGATCACGACATCTTTACCGGACTGGGCATTCTGGGATAGGCAGTGGGCGGCCTTCCGATTATTGGTAACGAAATGTCGCGATGCCGGCATGCTATTGTTGGACGATTCCGAGGTATAGATACGGCATGGCGCAGAAAATTGGCTCGGCGCGCGCTTGGCATGGACGCAGCTACGATCTAGGACGCATGACGCTGCCCGAGCTTTGGCTGGCCTATGCGACCTATCCGGCGATTCTGATCTATGTCGCGTTGGCCGTCGCCTCCGCCGGGATCGTCGTCGCCATGGGCGCGCGCTGGGATCAGGTCGTGCTTCCCGGGCTGGCGGTGCTGATCGCCTATCCGGTGGTGTGGTATCTGATCCACCGGTTCATTCTTCACGGCCGCTGGCTCTACAAGATGAAATGGTCGGCCGGATTGTGGAAGCGCATCCATTTCGACCATCATCAGGACCCGCATCGCCTCGAGGTCCTATTCGGCGCGCCGAGCAATACGGTGCCGACCATAGCCCTGGTAACCGTGCCGCTCGGCTATGCGATCGCCGGCTGGTCCGGCGCCGCTGCCGCCTTCGCCGTCGGGCTGGTGACGACTTGCGTCTACGAATTCGTCCATTGCATCCAGCACCTCAATTACAAGCCGAAGAGTCGCCTCATTCAGAGGATCAAACAGGATCATCTCGTCCATCATTTTCATAACGAGAACGGCAATTACGGGATCATGAGCTTTACGCCCGACCTGATGCTCGGCACCTATTATCGTGGTGCCCGTGCGGTTCCGAAAAGCCCCAGCGTCTATAATCTCGGCTATGACGTCGAGGAGGCGCGGCGCTACCCATATGTGATGGAACTGACCGGCGCACCGCCCCGCGACCGTCCGCCGCCGGCTTTCGTGTCAGAGCTCAAAGCGGCCCCATGACGGCGATCGAAATCGTCCCGGTCAAGGGCCGGGCGCTGCTCAACCGCTTTATCAAGCTACCCGAACGGTTCTATCGGGACGATCCGCAGTATGTGACGCCGCTGCATCTCGAACGGCTAGACGCGCTCACGCCCAAGAACCCGTTCTTCGGGCACGCCGACGTACAGTTCTGGATCGCGCGGAGAGATGGGCGCGATGTCGGCCGCATCACCGCGCAGATCGATCATCAGGCGCTGGCCATTCGCCCCGATGCGACCGGACAATTCGGCCTCATCGCCGCCGAAGACGATCCGGCCATCTTTCAGACGCTTATCGCCACGGCCGAGGGCTGGCTGCGCGAGCGCGGCATGAAGCGAATGCAGGGCCCTTTCAATCTCAACATCAATGAGGAAATGGGGCTGCTGGTCGATGGCTTCGACACGCCGCCCATGCTGTTGATGGGGCACGACCGGCCTTATGTCGGGAGCCGGCTGGAAGAGCAGGGGCTCCGGAAGGAAAAGGACGTCTACGCCTATCTCTATGATGTCACTGTCGATCTGCCCGCGGGGGCCCGCAGGCTCATAGACAGGCCTTTGCCGCCGGAAATTCGGGTCCGGCGTCTCGATTTGAAGCGCTACAACGACGAAGTCCGGACCATTACCCAGGTCTTCAACGATGCCTGGCTCGATAATTGGGGCTTCGTGCCGCTCACCGAGATCGAGACGGATCATCTGGCCAAGTCATTGAAGCCGCTGCTCGATCCGCGTCTCGTGAGCATCGTCGAATACAAGGACGAGCCGGTTGGGTTTCTCGTCTGCCTGCCCAATCTCAACGAGGCGATCCACGATCTCGGCGGCAAGCTTCTGCCGTTCGGCTGGGCGAAATTGCTGTGGCGCTTGAAGGTCTCGGGTGTCAAGACTGCGCGCGTGCCGCTGATGGGCGTCAAGCGTTCGGCCGCCCAAGGCGTGATCGGAAAGCTGTTGCCCTTCCTGCTGATCGACGCCGTCCGCAAGAACGCCGCCGATATGGGCTTCACTCATGTCGAGCTGTCATGGGTGCTCGAAGACAATTTGCCGATGCGCCACATGAACGAAAGCTTGGGCGGCACGGCCTACAAGACCTATCGCATTTACGAGAAGCCGCTTTAGCGAGCTCTTATCGCAGCCACTTCGCCGATCGGTACCAGGCCGCCGTCTCGCGAAAGCCATCGGCGATCCCGATTTTCGCTCGATAGATCTGGGGCGGAAGCGCCTCGTCGGTCGGGACCGACCAGTCGGGATGCAGCATCTCGCGCGCCTTGCCGATCGTAAAGATCGGGGCATGGCCGCGGATTTGTCCCCACCAACTCGACGCCCGGCCGGCGGCGAGCAGGATCCCGTCCGGCAGGCGCACGAAGCGGGGAGTGCGATTGCCGAGAGCACGCGCGGCTTCGCCGAGCAGCTCCGTCATGCGGTATCCGGCGGGGTTTGGATCCGCCAGGGCGTGGAGACCGGGGGCGCCAACACCCGTCGCCAACCGCGTTACGGCGGCGGCGGCATCGGCGACATGCACGATGGCGGTCCGCCCTGACCCGAAGATGGGGATGGCGGCATGAGAGGCCGCCTTGAAGATCGCCAATGTCTCTCGATCCCAGGGCCCGTAGATGGCTGGAGGACGCACGATCACCAGGCGATCGCCGGCGTCGCCATAGGTCGCGCGCGCGGCTTCTTCGCCCTCTCGCTTGCTCGCGGCATAGTCGGAGAGTTGCGGCTCGCGGGCCGCAAGCGACGAGATCGCAATGAAGCGGGCCTCGGGCGCATGACGCCGCGTTGCCTGTGCCGCGGCGCGCGTGCCGTCGCGATTGACGCGCAGAAACGCCGCGCGGTCGCGCGCCTTGATCAGGCCGGCGACATGGATGACCGCATCGGCGCCGGCGACGAGCCGGTCGAGCGCGTCCGTGTCGTCGAGACTGCCCCGGACGACCTCGAGGTTGACGCCGCGCCAGAGCTCGTGCTCGAAGGGGCGGCGCGCGAGAATGCGCGTCCGCACCCCCTCCCGCGCCAGCGCCGCGACGAGATGCACACCGAGAAATCCCGTCGCACCGGTTACGGCGACGACGCGCTCGCCGGTCACTCGCCGGCGTCTGCCAGCGCGCTCGCCGAATTGTGCGAGAAAGCGTCCGCCAGGTACATCGTGCGCGCCCGGCTGCGGCTCAGCTTGCCTGACGAGGTCTGCGGCAGGCTGTGCGGCGGAACGAGAACGATCTTCGAATCGAGCCCGTGGCGACCGCGGAAGATGTTGCCGATCTCGGTCGCGAGCGCGGTACGGGCGGCCGGATCGGTGGTGCGGCACTGAACGAGGGCCACGACCTCCTCGTCCGTCTCGCCATCGACCGAGAAGACCGCGACGTCGCCGCTGCGCAAGGAGGCGATCTCCGCCTCCGCCGCCCATTCCAGATCTTGCGGCCACAGATTGCGGCCATTGACGATAATGAGGTCCTTCGCCCGGCCGGTGATGACGATCTGCCCGTCGACGAGATAGCCGAGATCGCCGGTGTCGAGCCAACCATCGTCGGTCATGACGCGTGCCGTTTCCTCCGGCGCGTCGAAATAACAGGTCATCAGGCTGGGACCGCGCACGAAGATGCGGCCGACGAGCCGATCCGGCAGGATTTTGCCCGCCTCGTCGCGCACCTCGATGTCGTGACCGGGAAGGATATGGCCGCACATCACGAAGGTGCGTGTACGTGCCTCGGCATCGCCGGCCGGCACGGCGCGATGCTCGGCCTCCAGGAGCGCACCGTCGACGGTGTCGTGCAGCGCGCCTTTACCCGGCGGCATGAAGCTCAGCGCGAGGGTCGCCTCGGCCATGCCATAGCTCGGCACGAAGGCGCCGGCGCCGAAGCCGTGCGGCGCGAACCGCTCGATAAAGCGCGTGAGCACGTTCGGGCGGATCATGTCGCCGCCGATGCCGGCGCTTCGCCAGCTGGAAAGATCGAGGCCGTCGGTCGGCGCGGTTTCCGCGCGCCGGACGCACAGATCATAGCCGAAGGATGGGCTGTAGGAGACCGTGCAGCGGTTGCGGCTGATGAGGTTCAGCCACAGGAGCGGGCGGCGCGCGAATTCGCGGGTCGGGATGATGTCGACGGACATCTGGCACGTCATCGGGCTCAGCAGGAAGCCGACGAGGCCCATATCGTGATAGAAGGGCAGCCAGGAAATGGCGCGATCGCCATCGACGACGGCGAGCCCGTCGCGCGAGATCCGGCTCGCATTGGCCATGAAGGCGCGCTGCGTGACCGCGATGCCGAGGGGAAAGCGGGTGCTGCCCGACGAGAATTGCAGATAGCTGAGGTCGTCCGGATTCTGCTTCGGCAAATCGCCCGCCGCGGGTTCGATATCGTCGAGCCGCTCCAGCGTGCCGGCGAGCTTCAGCTCGAAACCCGCGACGACATCGCCGAGCCAGTCTTCCAGCATGGCCGGACCGAAGATGGCGGTGACCTGGGCGCTTTCGATCAGGCGCCGCAGGTGCGAGATATAGCCGTCCCTGCCGCCGAAGGCCGCGGGCAACGGCAGCGGCGCCGGAACCAGTCCGGCATATTGACAGGCGAAGAAAGCCCGGACGAAATCGCCGTCGCTTTCGGCGATGAGCCCGATCCGATCGCCGGGCGCGAGACCGGCGCCGATCATCCGACGGGCGAGGCCGATGGCCTGCTCGCGCAAGAGGCTATAGGGCAGAACCTCGGTGAGGACGCCTTTGCCGGAATAGAAGTTGATGCCTGTCGGGCCCTGTGCCGCGTAGTCGAGCGCTTCGGCGATGACGCCGAAATCCGCATGCCGCGTAGGTTGCCCCGGATGATGGGAGGGGGTCGGTTCTGTCATGTCGGGGATTGCTATAGCCGTTCGTCTCGCCAGCTACCAGAATAAGAAGAGCACGGCACCCTCGCGCTCGGTGACGCGCCGTCCGGTCCGGACGGCGCGTCCGTGCGCAGCGATGGACTTCAAGCTATCCGTAGAATAGCGTGCGCCGACAAAATTATTACGCAAAAGGTCAGGCTGCATGACGATTCCCGCCCGTGCGCATTTTTGCTGGATCGGCGCCAGCCTGCCCTGGGCCTATGTCTTCGCGATCCTCTCGGCCGCCGAGCGAAGCGATCTGCCGGAGATCATTCTCCACCACACCGACGCTCTCGATGACGGCCCGGAGCTGCAGGCGCTTGAGCGGGCCCCCGGCGTCCTGCTATCCCGAGTCGATCCGCTCGCCTGCTTGAGCGAGGCCGGGCACATGCTCGGCGTGGGAGATGAACTCGTTACGCTCTACCTCGGACTCGAAAGCCCCGTCGTACGGTCGGATGTTCTACGAGCGGCGATCCTGTATCTGCAAGGGGGCATCTATCTGGATCTCGATACGATCACGACGGCTTCGCTTCGGCCGTTGCTCGCCGCTACCCAATTCGTCGGGTCGGAATTCATCGTATGGCCTCTTTTCGTGCGGGCCTCGCGTTCGCCGCTCATATGGGCGCGGCATCTTGCCCTCGATCTGCTGCGCAAGGTGCTGCGTCGGATGCCCGGCGGCTGGAAGGCATTCAGGCATGTGGAGAAATTCTATTTTCGCGGCGTGAACAACGCGGTGATGGGGGCCGAGGCCGGTTCGCCGCTGCTCTCGGACTATCTTCGGGCGATGCTCGCGGTACCGGTCGCCAGCCGCATGCAAGCCTATGCGCTGGGTCCGGACCTGCTGCAGGCGGTGGTCGACCGCTACCAGCCGGACGATCTGATCGTTCAGGAACCGCGAGTCTTCTATCCGATGCCGCCGCGAATCTCCGAGCAATGGTTCCGGATCGCGCCCGGCGCGCGCTCGGACGAGGTGCTGTCGGCCGATACGCGCGTCGTGCACTGGTATGCTTCGGTCCGGACCAAGTCCCGGGTGGCGCTGATCGACCCGCAATATGTGCGGGATCACCGGCAGGATCAGCTCTACAGCGCGCTCGTATGGTCTTGCATCCGCGATTTTCCAGAAGCGGCGTGAAAATTATTCATATCCGGCGCACAACGCAGGCATCACCGATTTCCCTCTTGCGTCGGGACCGACATCTCCGGATTATTGTGACCGATCCGCGACACTTTCAGTGTCGGCAGCCACAGATACCGTATCGATCGGCCGGGACATATGACTGCACCCGCCGAGGCGGTTTCATTGATTTTCCTCCGGCGCCCCCATATGGACCAGCCACTAGCAAAATGCTTTTGCCCAGCGGGTGAAGAGAGCGGCATGCGTCCAAGTTCATAAGGCTCCCGGTTGCGCGGGAGGCGTCGAAATCCAACCTAACTCCATCGCAGGATGGCTTTGGCACCGCCAGCGCCGCCGGATGAGACAGCCATATGCAGGTAGATCATGTTGAATAAGCGGGGCATTCGCATCGCGATTGCGGGCATCGGAAACTGCGCGAGCGCGCTGGTCCAAGGCATTTATTACTACACGCCCGAGCGTTGCCGCGAAGGGGTGGTCGGCCTTATGCACCGGGAGATCGGCGGCTATCTCCCTTGTGACATCGATGTCGTCGCGGCGTTCGATGTCGATGCCCGCAAGGTCGGCACCGACGTGAACCGGGCGATCTTCTCCAAGCCGAACTGCACCAAGATCTTCCAGAGCGATATCCCGGACAGCGGGGTGATCGTGCAGATGGGTCCGGTGCTCGACGGCATTTCCGAGCATATGGCCGACTATGCCGACGATCGGACCTTCATTCGCTCCGAAGCGAGGGAGCTCACCAAGGAGCAGATCGTCGCCGAGCTGAAGCGCAGCGGCGCCGAGATTCTGCTGAACTATGTCCCGGTGGGATCGGAGAAGGCGGCGCGTTTCTATGCGGAATGCGCGCTTGAGGCCGGCGTCGCCTTCATCAACAACATGCCGGTGTTCATCGCCAGCGACAAGGCGTTCGCCGACCGGTTCAAGGCACGCAACCTGCCGATCATCGGCGACGACATCAAGTCCCAGCTCGGCGCCACGATCACGCACCGGGTCCTGACCGATCTGTTCGCGAAGCGCGGCGTGAAGCTGCTGCGGACCTACCAGCTCAACACCGGCGGCAACACCGACTTCCTCAATATGAAGAACCAGCAGCGGCTGGTCTCGAAGAAGACGTCCAAGACCGAGGCTGTGCAGGCTGTCGCCAAGAAGCGCATCGAGGACGAGAACATCCATGTCGGCCCCAGCGACTATGTGCCGTGGCAGAACGACAACAAGCTCTGCTTCATCCGGATGGAGGGGCATCTGTTCGGCGACGTGCCGATGGATATCGAGCTGCGGCTTTCGGTCGAGGATTCGCCGAATTCCGCGGGCGTCGTCATCGACATGATCCGCTGCTGCAAGCTGGCGCTCCAGAATGGCATCGGCGGCGTGCTCGAAGGGCCGAGCGCCTATTTCTGCAAGCATCCGCCGGTCCAGTACACCGACGATGATGCCTATCAGATGATCGAGGCCTTCATCCGCACCAGCACCGTGAAAATCGCCGTCCGATGAAATGCCTCATCGTCGCGGCCGGGCAGGGCGCTCGGCTGAGGGAAAGGGGCGAGCTCAAGCCGCTGATCCCCATCAAGGGGGTCCCGCTCATCGAGCGCGTGATGAAGCGCGCGCTCGAGGGCGGGGTGGACGAGTTCCTCATCGTCAGCGGCTACCGGGGCGAGGAATTGCGGCGGGAGCTCGACGCTCTTTCGGCCCGGGAGCAGATCCGGGTCACGCATGTCGTCAATGACGAATGGAACCGGGCCAACGGTGTCTCCCTGCTCAAGGCCAAGCCGCATCTGAGCGAGCCGTTCCTGCTGACGATGTGCGATCATCTGGTCGATCCCGAGATCTTCCGCAGCCTGATATCCGGACCTTTCGAGCCTGACACGGTCACCTTGGCCGTCGATTTCAACATCGACAGCCCGCTCAATGATCCGGAAGATGTGACTCGCGTAAAATGCGCCGATGGCCGGATCGAGCATATCGGCAAGGTGATCCGCGACTTCAACGCCTTCGACACCGGGGTTTTCCTGTGCGCTCCGGTCATGTTCGAGGCGCTGGAGGAAAGCCAGGCCGGCGGCGACGACAGCATTTCCGGCGCCATGAACGTGCTCGCGCGCTGGGGCAAGGCACGTGCCTTCGACATCCAGGACCGGCTTTGGGTCGATGTCGATGATCCCGTCGCCTTCGACAAGGCGGAAAAGCTGCTCGATTCGGGGAAGTTCTGATCGCATGAGCGCTAGCTAGACGGTGGGCCAAGCGGAGAAACGAGAGACCATGGAGCATGCCGAGCCGATCCGGCGAACCTTGGAGATCGAAGAGCTGACGAACCGCTATTTCGTCCATCCGATAGCGGGTTGGCTTGTCCCGTTGTTCGCGGCCCTGCGGATTTCGCCCAACGCCGTTTCCATGGCGGGAATGGCCCTGGGGATCTCGGCGGGAGTGGCTTACGCCCGTTATCAAGATCCGCGCTACGTGATCTTGGGATTTATCCTGATGATCGCGTGGCATGTTATGGACGGTGCGGACGGGCAGCTTGCACGTCTGACGAAGTCGCAGTCCCAGCTCGGAAAAGTTCTGGACGGTATCTGCGACTACGTCACCTTCATCGCCGTCTATGCGGGCTTGGCGTCCAATCTCTCCGTTCAGTATGGCGATTGGGTCTGGCTGCTCATTCTGTCCGCCGGCCTCTGCCATGCCGTCCAGTCCGCGGCCTATGAGGCGCAGCGGCAGGAGTACAATTTCTGGGGCCTTGGCCGGAAATCCGCCGGGCTCTTTGAAGCAGCCGTGTCGGCACGGGGAGCGTCTCGGGCCTCTTTCGTGCAACGCCTCTCCGACGGCATTCATCGGGTCTATCTGGAGGTTCAGCTCCTCGTTTCCGGCGTCACCGTGGAGTTTCACGATAGGCTGGCCAAGACGCTCGACCTGCCACCCGAACGAGCGGCGTCCGTCCGGCGCCGGTATCGCGAGACATTCGCGCCGCTGGTGCGGCAATGGTCTGTGATGTCGGCAAATTACCGGACGCTCGGGATCTTCGCCTTCGCTCTGGCAGGGTTGCCGCTCTACTATTTCTGGTTCGAGATCATCGGCTTCAGCGCGATGTCGGTTCTTCTGCTGCGCAAGCGGCGGGTGCGATACGAGCAGTTTTTCAGTGGGCTGGAGCCGGTCGACGGGCGGTCCGTCTCGCTATCGATGCGCCCGGCGGAATAGGTAGGCGGCCAAGCTCATCAGCACGAGCGAAGGTGCGAGAGCAGTGGAGGCAGGATTCAGGTCCAGCAGCAGATCGAGGTGCCCGACGATCTGCTGGCAGAGCGAGAACACAATACCGAATATCGCGCCGATCATGATCTGCCGTCCCATGCTCTGTCCTCGCGGCGACCCGAAGACGAACGGGGCCGCGATCATGATCATGGCGACCATCGAGAATGGGATGCTGATCTTTCGCCACAGCTCTTGCTCGTAGCGGATGGCCTGTTGCTTGCGCTGCTGGAGATGATGGACATAGCGATACAGCCCGACCGGCGGCATGCTCTCCACCGGCAGCATCAAAAGCGTGATCTGCGGGCCTGTCACGAAGGATTTCCAGTCGAGCGTCGCGAGGTGCTCGGTCTCGAGGCCCGCGGCGACGGGACGCTTCTTCGTGACGCCGGTAAGCACCCATAGATCATCCGCCTGAATATCGGCGTAATCGGCGTGGATAAGGCTGTCCAGGCTGCCATCGGCCGTGAAGGCGTAGATATCGACATTTCTCGCGGCCTTCGCGCCGTCGAATTGCTCCACATTCAGATATTGATGGTCGTCCTGGGCCCAGAAGCTGCTGTCGGTCTCCGATGTCATCAGGGCGGCGGCTCGCGTCGTCTGTGCCAGCTGTTGTGCGGGCGGGATCACGAATTGCGCGACCAGGAACAGGATGATGACGATGGGAACGATGAGCAGCGCTACCGACCCAATGACGCGTTTCTCGGAGAAGCCGAGGCTCCGCAGCGCGGTGAGCTCGGAGTTCCTGGCGAGCCCGCCCAGCGCCCAAAGGCAGCCCAGCAGCATCGAAACGGGGGTCACCTGCAGCATTCGGGCGGGGGCGGTCAGCACGACGAAGAGCAGGGCGTCCAGAACGCCGTAGCTGCCCTGGCCGACGGAGCTGAGCTGCTCGACGAATTCGAGCAGGCTGAACAAGGCGGTCAGCGCCGTGGTTACCAGGACAAAGGCCCTGAATGTCGCGACCTGAATATATCGGTCGAGCGGTGTGATAGACGGCAGGAGAGCCGTTCGGAACCGCCCTGTCTGGCTCGTGGCCCAGCCGGTCATGCCTGTCTACGTCTGAATCTGGCGCCGAGCCCCGGTCCGAATACGAAAGTAAGCAGAAGCAGGGCGAGCATGGCCGGCGCCCACCAGATGCCCGGGAACACCCCCACCAGCCCGTGCTGAACCCAGGTTCGCGCTGAGGTGCAGAGCAGATAGTAGGTCGAATAGATCAAAATCGCCGTGCCGAATTTTTCATATTTGTTTTGCCGCGGCTTGCCGCGGCTCAGCGGTATCCCCAGCAGACCGAGAAGGAGGGTCGACAAGGGAGTCGACAGCCGCCATTGCAGCTCGGCGATATCCCGAGCCGAGTCGGATCGGGCGAGCTCGGCGCTGCTGACGGCGACGGAACTGTATTCGGGCGGCGTATCGTCAGGGCTGTTGGGATTGACGACGATCCCCGTCGCGGTCAGGACGCGGTCGGCCTTCTCGTCGTCATGGTCGAGCGTATAGATGTGGGCATCGCTCAGATAGACCTGGGAGCCGCTGTGCGGCAGCGGATAGGCGAGGTGAGCGCGAATGATCTCGGTGCGATCGCTGCGCTGAAGCTTGATGAACACATCCTGTGCCGGCGACTCCGGACCGTCACGGTGAGAAAGGAAGATGACCCGGTTTCCGTGCTGCCCCACATAGAACGTGCCCGCTTCCATCGCGTCGACATCGAGCGTCCGCTCGGCCAGCTTGGAAAGCTCATGCAGCTTCTCATACGCCCAGGGCCTCGCGATCAGCGATAAGGCGGCAACGACGAGGGCCAACGCGCCCGACAGGATGAGCACCGCGCGCATCACCCTTGCGGGCGTCACATGGAGCGCGAACATGGCGGTGAATTCCGAGTCGCCGTATAGCCTGCCGAAGGCGAGCACAACCGAGATATAGAGCGATATCGGGATGAGCACTTCCAGGGAGATGAGCGCCTTGAGGGCGATCATCTCGGCCACGGTATCGATCGGTACCAAGCCGTTGACCGCATCCGACAGAAAGCCGGCGGCGCTGTAGCTGCCGAACAAGGCGATGAGGATGCCGAGAATAACTGCCAGCGGCTTGCTGATTTCGCCGATCAGGTACCGGTTGATGATCATGGCCACAGCCTCCGATCGGCCCCGGAAACGAGGGGCCGCGAAACGGCGCGGCGAGGAATCGCCGCTGCGCCCGACATGCTCGGGCTTTGAGGCCGACGGATGGCTCGCATACGGTGCTGGCAGTTGCTCATCTAGAAGATTGCGAAGCCCGATCTCGCTGGAAGATTCGGCGTTGGTGCCATAACACACCTTGTTCGAGACAGGTGAAATTTTCGTGCCGCGACGATTGGGGACGAGAAATCCACAAAAGACCTCTTGAAGAAAACTTTCTGTCCCCTGTTTGCTTCCCATCCCTTGGAACCCGGGCAAGAAGATCTTATTTTTAGGGCATGAACGGATCGCCCGACCCAGCCGGAGCGGATCACACGGCTTGCGGCCGAGGAGCCTTTTTATAAATTCTGTGACATTCCCCTAGGGGACATCTTATAAAATCTCATATACGCAGGTCGGAGTTTTTCCGCGCTGGAGCGTAGTGGCAGCCTGGGAGCCGACGGAAAAGAACATGCAGGATACGCTCGGCGACATTCGAGAGACGATCTTCGACACCTTGCGCTCATCGCTGCAAAAGCTCGTCGAGCTCTCCGACCAGACCAACATCGTCAACGATCTCGGCCTCGACTCGGTCGCTGTCATGGACTTCGTGATGGAAATCGAGGACCGACTCGACATTTCCGTTCCGCTCGACCGGATGGCCGAGATCGAAACGCTGGGCGATCTCGTCTTTACCGTTCGCGACCTGAAGGCTAGCGCGTGACCGATGTCTCTCTTTGACAAGTTTGCGCCGCTCAGGGCCGCCTATAACGGCCTCGAGTCCGCCAAATCCAATCCGTTCAGCGTGGCCTTCGACCGCGTGCTGTCGCCGACCGAGGCGACCCTTGGAGGCCGGCAGATCCTTCTGCTCGGCACCAACAACTATCTAGGCCTCACTTACGATCCCGATGTCATCGCGAAGTCGATAGAAGCGGTCCGGAACTCCGGCACCGGGACAACCGGCTCGCGCATCGCGAACGGAAGCTATGACGGCCACAAAAGGCTCGAGCACGAGCTCGCCGATTTCTACGGCCGCGAGCACGCCATGGTGTTTTCGACCGGCTATCAGGCCAATGTCGGCATCCTCTCGACGCTTGCAGGTAAGAACGATCATCTGCTGCTCGATGCGGATTGCCACGCCAGCATCTATGACGGCTCCAGGCTGGGGCATGCGCAAGTCACGCGCTTCCGCCACAATGACCCTGACGATCTCGCCAACCGCCTGCGTCGCCTGGCCGATCAGCCCGGCGACAAGATCATCGTCGTCGAAGGCATCTACTCGATGCTGGGCGATGCGGCCCCCTTGCGTGAATTTGCCGAGGTGAAGCGCGAGTGGGGGGCGTATCTCGTCGTCGATGAGGCCCATTCGCTCGGCGTGCTCGGCGAGACGGGCCGCGGTCTTGCCGAGGAGGAAGGCGTCGAGGACGATATCGATTTCATCGTCGGAACCTTCTCCAAGAGCCTGGGCGGCGTCGGCGGATTTTGCGTCAGCGACATGGATGGCTTCGATATTCTGCGCGTCGTAAGCCGCCCCTACATGTTCACGGCCTCATTGCCCCCTGGCGTGATCGCGGCGGTGACGGAGGCGCTGCATCAGTTGCGCACGCGCCCGGTCTTGCGTCAGCGGCTCAACGAGAATGCGCGCCGATTCTACCACGGGCTTGCCGAGCTCGGCTTCAGCCTTGGTCCCGAGCCCAGCCCGGTCGTGTCGGCGATCATGCCCACCCCGGAAACCGCTTTCGCCTTTTGGTCCCGGCTATTGGAGGCGGGCCTCTATACGAATGTGAGCGTGCCGCCGGCGACACCCAAAGGATTGGCGCTCTTGCGTTCGAGCGTGAGCGCCGCGCACACGCCCGAGCAGATCGACCGCGCGCTGGACCTGTTCGCCCGCGTGGGGAGAGCCATGGATCTCATTCCGCCGGCGCATGACCGTGAGAGCGTGCGCAAGGCCGTCTAGTGGTGTGGCGGGCCGGCTCAGGCCCTCAATAATACTTCATCTTAATGGCGACCGGGTTGTCGCCGGCATGCAGCGCGACCCGAACCTTGCTCAGATCGGGCGGGCCCAGATAGAGAGTCGGGTTGTTGGAAAAGCCGTAACCTTCGGCCGGCACGCCCAGCAGCGTCGTGTCGAAATGCCCGTTGCCGTTCTCGTCGTGAAACAGGGCGACCGCATAATAGCCCGGCGCCGTGAAGGCGAAGCAGGCCTGCGTGACCGGCAGCACCACCGGCACTATCTGGCGGGCGAGCTTGTAAGCCCCGTCCAGGAAGTGATCGGGCTCGTCCGGATAGATCGTGATGGTGACGTTGCCTGCGGTCGAGCGCATGCCGCTGACGCTGACCTGGAGGCGGACTTGATTGGGATCGGCCGGGTCACAAGCCGGCGAAGCATCCGCGTGCGCTTGCCGATATCCGGACGCCAGCAGCAAGAGCGAGCTCAGCGCCGCAAGCCCAAGGACAGTCCGCGCCGCCCCGATACCATCGCAACCAATCCGTTTCATGCATCCGTCCCCGCGCTACCGATGCACCATCTTCGCATGGGATCAGACAAGCGATTTCCGTGAGGCCGCTATGTACAGTTTCCGTCGGCATCGGTGCAAGTGGCGGCTTGCTCAGGGTGCGCTCGGCTTCTACGGTAATAAAATATCGTCAGCTAGAAGGTGCTTGTGCGCGAGATCGCGATATTCCGCCATAACCTGTTCAGGATATCGGAACCGTTCATCACCCAGCAGGCGCAGCAGTTGCGACGGCACAAGCCGCTTTATCTCGGCAGGCTGCGCTTCGGCGCCCCACCGGCCGGCGCCGACTCGCTGGCGCTTCAGGATCAGGGCCGCTGGCCGCTGCCGCGCATAGGCTGGCAGATGATCACCCGCAATCCGCGTCCGTATCAGCGGCTGCTCGGCAGCCGCCGCCCAGCGCTCATCCATGCGCATTTCGGGGTCGAGGGCGTCTATGCCCTGCCTTTGGCCAAGCGGCTCAAGGTCCCTCTGGTCACCACGTTTCACGGGTTCGACGCCACCTTGTCGACCGCGGCGCTGCTGTGCTCGCCGGCATGGGCGAACTATCCGCTGTTTCGGCACCAGCTCGCCCGGCAGGGGGATCTGTTTCTCTGCGCCTCCTCGTTCATTCGCGATCGGGTGCTGGCCATGGGCTTTCCCGAGGCGCGCACGCGGATTCACTATATCGGCGTGGATTGCCGCACGATTCAGCCGCGCGACCCCGGAGAGGAAACACCGACGATCCTGCATGTCGCCCGCCTGGTCGAGGTGAAGGGGACCGAGTATCTGATCCGCGCTTTTGCAGCCTTGGCGCCGAGTCAGGCGAAGGCGGAGCTGATCATCATCGGTGAAGGCCCGTTGATGCGGCGGCTGCAGGAGCTCGCGAAAACGCTGGGGCTGGCGCAGCGGGTGCGATTTCTGGGCGCGCAGCCGCACGAGCAGGTGCTGGCCTGGATGCGCAAGGCCGCCCTCCTGGTGCTGCCGAGCGTGCGCACGGCCTCGGGACGGGTTGAAGGCTTGGGCATGGTCATGCTGGAGGCGGCGGCCACCGGCGTGCCGGTGGTCGGTTCCCGGATCGGCGGCATCCCGGAAGGCGTGCTCGACGGCAAAACCGGGTTTCTCGTCCCGGAACGGGATGCCGATGCCCTTGCCCACCGGATCGGCGACCTGCTCGACGATCCGGCGCTGCGGCACCGCATGGGGGTGGCGGCGCGGCTCCTGATCGAACGGCGGTTCGATATCCACCGGCAGACCGAAACGCTCGAGGATCTCTATGACGGACTCCTGGCCGAGCGGGCGGCCGTAACGTGAACGGAACCGCGTCGAGGGCGATCGTCGTCGCCCATCCGGACGACGAGACCCTGTGGCTGAGCGGCGTCCTCTCGTCGGCCGACCGGGTCGTGTTCTGTTTCGGCGATCAGTTCGAGCGGCCGAAATCTTCCGCGGCACGGCGACGGGCCGTGGCGGCCTTGCCCTTGACCGGCCTCGTCGATCTCAGGATGCCCGAGAGCGGCGCCGGCTTTTCGGTCGACAGAAGCAATCCACAGCAGACGCCGGCCGGCATCGCGATTACGGACGCTGCCGCCCGCGCGCGGTACGAAGCCAACTACCCGAAGCTGGTCGCGGCCTTGCGGGGTACGCTCGACGGCTATGACGAGGTCTATACCCACAATCCCTGGGGCGAGTACGGCCATGCCGAGCATATCCAGGTCCACCGCGCCGTCGTGGCGCTGCAGGCCGAGCTTGGCTACACGATCTGGTTCTCCAATTATATCGGCGCCGACAGCCGGCCGCTGGCCCTGCAGATCGGCCGACAGCCATGCTGGACGCATCGGCGCACGGCAGCACCCGACCAAGCCTTGGCGCGTCGGCTGATGCGCATCTACCAGCGCCATGGCGCCTGGACCTGGACGCGGTTTCATCGCTGGCCGGGGGAGGAAACCCTTTATGCGCAGCCGCCCGGTGAAAATTCGCAAGGCCGCCACCCGTTGACAGGGGAGTGGCTGCTGGACGTCTCCAGGCTACGATGGTGGCTGCCGTGGCGCCGGGCGCGCTGGCGACTCGACTGAGCGGCGCTCAGGTTCGAAACTTTCTTGGCGAGGGCGGCGAGCGCCACCACATCAAGCGTTCCCTTAAGGTAGCCTTATGACATCGATGACCGACATTCCCCTCCTGAACCGGCTGAGCGGCCTCGGCTCCGGCCTGCGCTTTCTCGCCAAGGCCTTCGGATCGCGGTACAATCCGCTGCTGGCCCAGGTCGTGGTGACGCGCCGCTGCAATCTGGCTTGCGGCTATTGCAACGAGTATGACGATTTCTCGCCACCGGTTCCGCTGAAGGACCTGCTTGCCCGCATCGATCATTTGGCGTCCCTAGGCACTGCGTCGATCACCTTCACCGGCGGAGAACCGCTGCTGCATCCCGAGCTGGATCAGGCCATCCGCGCCGCGCGCCGCCACGGCATGATCGTCACTATGATCACCAACGGCTTCCGCCTCACGCAGAGCTGGATCGATCGGCTGAACGCCGCGGGCCTCCAGGGCATGCAGATCAGCATCGATAATCTCAAGCCCGACGAGATATCGATGAAGAGTCTGCATTCGGTCGAACGCAAGCTGGGGCTGCTGGCGAAGAGCGCGAAGTTCAAGGTGAACGTCAATTCCGTCCTCGGCGTCAGCGGGGAGCGGACGCAGGACGTGGTGACCGTGGCTGAAACCGCCGCGAAATACGGCCTGCAGCATTCGGTGGGCGTCCTGCACGACCATACCGGCACGCTCAAGCCCCTGAGCCCGGCCCAGCTCGACGCCTATACCCAGGTCACCAAGATCTCGCCCTCGGTGGTGCACACGCTGAATTATTGGCTGTTCCAGAAGAATTTGATGCATGGCAAGGCCAATGACTGGAAGTGCCGCGCCGGCGCCCGCTATCTCTACGTCACCGAGGACGGCAAGGTGCATTGGTGCTCGCAGCAGCGCGGCTATCCCGGCATCCCGCTCTTGGAATATACGCGCGACGACATTCGACGCGAGTTCCATACCGAGAAATCCTGCAGCCCGACCTGCACCTTGAGCTGCGTGCATCAGATGAGCATGTTCGATCGCTATCGCGGCACGCAGAAGAAGACGCCGGACACGGCCACTGCCGCCGGCTGAGATATCACGCCGTCCGGTGAGACTGGCGCCGCGCGTGGAGGAACAGGCCTGCATAAGTGACCGCCACCGCCGCGAGCGTGATAGCGATGTTGATCCTGGCATCGGTGCTGCCGACCAGCAGATGCGCTCCTTCGGCGATCGCGACCATCGCGGCGATGCCGACGAGCGGCACGAAGAAGGCTTGCGCCAGCTCGCCCAAGCGCATGTCCCATTGCCGCTGCAGATATCGCGTTCCCCAGATCAGTAGAAGCGGGTAGACGCCCAGCCAGACGGCAGATACGGCGATGATGCCGGTTTGCGCGGGGAAGCTGAAAGCGGTAGCGAAGATGCCCACGCTGAGCAGCACGAGGGTCGCCGCCGACAGACGGGCCGCTGCTCCAGGACGTCCTGTCCCGATCAGCAACGGGTACAGCAGCTGCGAGGTGACGCGCAGCAGTCCCGCCGCCGCCAGCAGCTGGAGCGGCACGGCTGCCGCGGCGTAGCTGTTTCCTTGTTCGTCGTGGATCGAGGCGGTGAGCGGGCCAGCGACGAGGATCAGCCCCACCATCAGCGGCGCGACCAGGATCACGAGCCGGCGCAGCGACCATAGCAGCGATTGCGCCAGCTGATCCTTGAGCGTCGCGACGCGGGCGAAGACGGGCAGCGCGGTACGGTTGACGAGCGTGCCGACGGCCATCGCCGGTTCCATCGCGACATCGAACGCGACCCGGTACACCGCGAGCGGGGACGCGCCGTAGAACCATCCGATCAGCAGATAGGCGACGTTCTTGAAGATCTGCTCGAAGATGTTCGAAGCGGCAGCCCGGGTGCCGAAGCCCACCAGCGGCAGGATTTCCGGCATCTGAAACCGGAGTCGCGGCCAGAACGGCCTTGCCGCCATGGCGCCGATCAGGATGAAGAGACCGCTCGCCAAATAACCCCCGACGATCGCCCAGGCGCCGGTACCGGCGACGGCCAAGCCCAGGCGCGTCAGCGCTGCGGCCAAGGTCGCGCACACATTGACGATCGCGATGCGCTCATATTGCAGATCCCGGTTCATGAGCGCCAAAGGGATCAGGGCGGCGCCCACAAGCGGCTGCTTGACTGCCGCCGCGAGGATATAGGTCGCCATCCCGGCAACGCCATAGGCCGCTTCGATCCAGGGGGCGGCAAGCAGGGTCACGCAGGCGACCAGGGCCGCGGCGCCGACGACGAACCAGAACAGCGTGTCGAGTTGAAGCCGGGTCACCGATTTGGCCTGGACCAGCGCCTCGCTGGTGCCGAGGCCGTCGAACGCCTCGACGATCATGGCGATCGAAACGACGAGCGACCCGACGCCGACCTGCTCTTTGGTCAGGAACAGCAGCACGGCCAGGATCGTCGAAAAATCGATGATTTTGGCGATGATCGTGGCGCCGCCGAGCCAGTTGAAGCCACGGCCGAGATGGCGGTGAGGGCTATCCATGCGATCGGGCTCGGGTCCGGCGGCGGCCGTGGCGCCGCTCTACTCGCATTCCGCGGGCGGGAGAGGGGCGGCGGGAAGCACGGTGTCGGGCGGCAATATCCAGGATCGGCTTCGGACGAGGTGAACCAGCCAGCGGCGCGTTTGCCCCATCCAGGCGCGAAATTGGGCCCGGCCCCAGAGGCCGCGTTCCTGTCGCGCCGAGCGCAGCCGGTCCGTGACGGTTTCTGCGATCCGGTGGGCGCGCGCGTCCCAGGTGAGGTCGCGGCTGTCCGCCAGGGCCGTTGCGGCCAGCTGGTTGGCGAGAGTCGTATCGGTGACCAGCTTCTCGATTCCGGCAGCCAGGGCGTCGGGAGAATCCGGGCGGCAGAGGAAGGCGTTTTCCCCGTGTTTCAGAACCTCCCGCACGTCGGGCGTATCGCCGGCGAGGATCGGGCGCCCGGAGGCGAGATAGAAGAAGAGCTTCAGCGGAAGCACGGTCGAGCCGAATTCGGCCAATGGCTGCCAGGATGGCGGGATCAGCAGCACATCCGCGGCAAAGACATATTGAGCGATCGCGTCGGGCGGTTGCCAGGGGATGATGCGGACATTGGGGACATTCCGGGCCATCGCCTCGATCGGGCCTTCTCCGTAGGAACCGACCAGGATGAATAGGAGATCGGGCAGCTTCTTCGCGGCCTCGATGACCAGATGCAGCCCCTTCTTGTGGTTGACGCGTCCCGTATAGACGATTGTCTTCTGGTCCGCGGCGACGCCGATGTTCGCCTTTGCCACCTCGATTGGCATTGGGGCCTGCAGGCGCCGCGGCTCGAAGCCGTTTCGAACGCAACGCAATTTGTCAGCGGGGATGCCGAGGTCCAGATATTTCCGTCTGGTGTAGTCCGAATGGCAGATGTTGATGAGAAAGCGCCGATTGCAGATCAGCCGGTACAGCCAGAACTGCAGCGGCGGGATCTGATCCGGCCACGGCCGATAATGGTCGAACACGACCTGCTTTCCGAACAGCACCGTCAGCCAGGCGACCCAGAGGTTTCGGGTGTAGACCAGATCGGCCTCCCGAAACGCCGATCGAAACACGATGGTGAGCCCGCAGCACAGATGCCGGAGCACCGCCGGCCGCAACGGCGCATGGGCGCGGACGACCGGCATCCCGGCCAAGGTCTCGATCGCGTCTCGATCGGCGCCGTCCGGCATCGGAACATGCAGCCAGGATTGCGTGGTCAGAGGGGCCAGATACTTCGCGGTCGTCACAAAAACTTCGGCATCTGCCTCGGCGCTCGGCAGAGGATTCTCGAAGGCGAACAGAATTTTCATCGATAACCGCTGAAAGATGCAAGCCGGCGACGGCCAAGGAATGTCGAGCCGGAGCCGCATGCGGCTGCTCCAAATTATTCATATGGGCGTCGAGGATCAATAGAACAGATGCGCCCCGGTCTGCGGGGTGAGCAACCCGATCCGTTGTCGCGACGGCGACAGCCCGATCAGCCCGTCGCGATTTCCGGTTGCCGCCCGCCGATCTCGGCCGTGATAAGCTGAGCGCGGGCCTTCACCAAAGCGCCCAGCTCGACCAGCTTTTCGTCGGGAATGCGGGACGCGAGGCCAGAGATCGACACGGCGGCGAACACTTCGCGGTGCTCGTTGTAGATGGCGGCGCCGACGCAGCGAACGCCCATCGAATGTTCCTCATTGTCGATCGCATAACCAAGCTGTCGCACCTCGCGCAGCTCGCGGTGCAATGCCGCCGGCGTGGTGATGGTTCGCGGCGTCAGGCGGTGCAGGCGGATTCTCTGCAGTATTTTGTTCAGCTGGCCGTCATTCATGGCGGCGAGGATCGCCTTGCCCGATGCGGAGCAATAGATCGGCGTTCGTGCGCCCGGCCCGGCCAGCGCGCGCACCAGATGGCGGCATTCGACCTGAAGCAGGAAAATCATCTCGCCGCGATCTTCCACCGCCAAATTGACCGTCTCGTCGCTCTGCTTCATCAACTCGCGCAGATGCGGCCGGGCCAGGGTCGCGATATCGCGCGTATTGGCAAAGGCGGTGCCGTTGATGAAGGCCTGGACGCCCATGTACCAGAGGCGCCGCTCCGCGTCGAAACGGACATACCGGCCTTGCTGAAGACTCGTCAGCAGCCGATGCGTCGTCGAGGCCGCCAGCCCGACTCGAAGGGCCAGCTCCATCAGATGGATGCCGTCCTCCACCTCGGCGATGCAGTTCATGATCTTCATGGCCCGCACCACGGATTGAACTTGATTGGGGCCGGCTTCCGTCGAGTTCGCGTTGACCGCGCTTCGTTTTATCTCAATGACCTCGGTCATTTTCGATCCTCCCGATCGATTGAAGGATCGGCCAACCTTGGGCCGCAATCAAATCTTTTGATCGCTTGGGATGGTTATGCTTTCCACGATGCGGAAATGATTCGATCCGTCATCACGAAATACGCGAATGCCCGCCGACGAAGCGCCGTGACGCTGGAACAGGCCGCCAGCCGGGGCAAACGATAGGCTATCAGCCTCCGCGAGGCTGGTCCCGTCGGTGAGGAAGTCGCGCTTAGGTCGAGTACGATACACTCTTTCTAAAGAGTGCATGGCAAAATCGTCATGTTGCGACTGCGTTAAGTCTCTCTTTCACAGAGTACAATCAATCAACTTCCACCACGTGGAAGTAGCTTGCGTAAATCTATGGTGATTTACGCAGATTGGCTTTAATTGTGTCAGGTCAATCTCAAAAAGAAGGACGAAAAATCGCGGCAGGAAAAGGATTTGACCGTATCGAATCGTTCCAAAGGTCGCCGTCGAAACGATTGTTACAGTACAATAAGTGTATCAATCCCATGATGCGGAGCACAGGGCCTCCGCAGCAAACGAACAAAAAGACTAAGGGAGATCTGTCATGCGACGTAAAATATTGCTCTTCGCGCTCACCTTCGCACTTTTGTGCGTCAGCGGCTGGCAAAGCAGCGCGCTGGCTGCCAAGGCCGACCTGATCGCGGCTCGCCAGAAGTTCTTCGGATTCGAAAACGTGAACGCCAAGACCGGCGACGTGGATTCGAGCAAAGTCATCTTTGCCTGGATCACCAACGCCAGCCTGGCCGTCTCGGTCAAAGGCCAGGTCGTCCTGCTCGATACCTATCTGAACCGGCCCGAGCTGCCGCCCCAGTTCGGCGAGGTCGATCTGCGCCGGACGCCGATCAGCGTGCAGGATCTGGTCGATCTAAAGCCGGTCGGCATCTTCCTCGGCCATGGTCACGGCGATCACGCCGACAACGCGGCCTATATCGCCAAGTCGCTCAACATTCCGATCTATTCCACGCCCGAAACCTGCGCCGTCATGCAGGCCGACGTGGCGCGGATGGCCGCGGATCCCAACGCCATCAATGGCGGCGTCAAGATCGTCAAGAACGCGAAGCCGGTCACCTGCATCGAGACCGTGAGCCGTGGCTCGGTCCCGGGGGCGGAGATAAGCCGCATCAACTTGCTCGAGCCGATGGCCTGCATCGTCGTGTTCAAGCATATCCATTCCGGCTCGGTGCCGAACGATCCGAGCTTCCCGTTCTTCCCCGTCACCAATACGTCCGATCCGCGCGAATCCCAGCTCTATCCGACGGGCACCAGCTTCACGCCGGGGGCGACGCCGGTTCCGGGGCAGGTAAATACGACGACGACAGGCTTCGGCACGATACCCGGCAATGCCGGCGGTCCGATCAGCCTGTTCTACCAATTCATCATCCGCGACGATAACAACTTCAGCTTCGCCTGGCACAACACGACCGGCCCGCTCAAGGAAGGCGTCGGTTCCGACCCGGGCCTGCCTTCGCCGACCGTCGGTGCCAAGCTGTTCGCGATCATGGATGCGCTGCCGCACACCAATGTCGAGCTGGGCTCGATCGTAAGCCTCGGCTACACCACGAACGGCGTGCGCGACGCGATCCTGTACCAGGCGCACCTGCAGCCTCAGGTCTACATTCCCCTGCATGTGACCGATGTCGCCGCCATCAGCTCGTCGCTCTTCTGGAAGAAGAGCTATGTCCAGGCGATGAGCGCCATCAACTTCCAGGACCCGCCGGACGCACGCTGGATGGTCGATCCGGACGATTTCCTGAAGCCGATGGTCTATGATCCGGAGAATCCGGCCTGGTTCCATAAGGACAACGCCAAGCGGGTAAGGCAGACCTGCGGCTGAGGCGCTGCAAGTGCCAGCCTGCCGGGAAATTCCCGGCAGGCTGGGCTGCTCTCGGCAGTTTCTGCTGCCGGATCACGGCCCTCAGATTGGATTGCGACCGATGATTGCTGTGCAAAATCAAGAAAAGACCCGTCGGCGAGGGATTTTCGCCGGATTGCTGGCCGCGCTTTGCGCATCCGCCATGTTCGCCGGCGCGGAGGCGGCGGATCTGATGCCGGTTCGGATCGGGGTCACGCACGACGCCCGCTCCGGACCGCTCTTCGTCGCCGAGGCGAACGGCTATTTCGACAAGCACGGCCTCAAGGCGGAGCTTGATTTCTTCGACGATGACGCGGCGATCGCGGATGCCGTCGCGTCCGGCCGGATCGAGATCGGCGTTTCCGATCTCACCGCCCCGTTCTTCGCGGCCGCCGTCCAAAACCATTTCAAGCTGATCGCGGCCGAGAGCAGCGATCAAACCGGCTTTCCCATCACCGCCCTGCTGGTCGGCAAGGCCGCCTATGATGCCGGGTTTCGCACCGGCGCGGATCTGGCGCATAAGCGCGTCGGCATGAGCGGAGAGGGCTCCGGCCAACGCTATGCGCTCGCCGAGATCGAGGCGCGCTACAAGCTGGCGCCCGGCGACGTCGATCTCGTTTGGCTGCCGACCCCCGACCGCGAGCTCGCCGAACTATCGAGCGGCGGCATCGATGTCGCGATCCTCCCCTATCCGGTGGCTCAGCAATTCCAGGCGGCGGGCAGGGACAGCTTCATCATCCGGCTCAGCGATTTCGCGCAGCGGCAACAGAGCGCCCTATTCGCGTCGACGCGGACGATCGCTGCCGACCGGCCTCTCATCGAGAAGTTCGTCCGGGCCTATCAGCGCGGCGCCACGGACTATAGCCAGGCCTTCCTGGAGCGAGACGATGGCGGCGACATCCTTCCCGGCCCGCGCCATGACGAATATCTCGCCTTGATCGCGCGCCAGGCCGGCACGGTTCCGGACCATCTGCAGCCATCATTGCCCTATTGCGACCGGTTGGCGCGGCTCGACGCCGCCGATATCGGCGATCAGCTCAAATTCTGGCAAGGCGCCGGGAAGGTGGCCAAAGAGGCTACCGCGGCCGATCTGCTCGATCTGTCGTTCGTCGCCGAGTCGGCCAAGCAGAATTAAGCGTTGTCGAGCAGGTCGGCGAGGGTCAGGGCCACGACCTTCGTCGCCTTGAGCAGATCGTCCAGCACCAGATTCTCGTCGGCGCGATGGCCGTTCGCCTCGAGCAGCGAATGCGGACCGGCGCCGTAGAGCACGGTCGGCACGCCGGCAGCGCTGTAGAGACGCGCATCGGTATAGATCGGCACGCCGTTGGCCGGTATCGCCTCGCCGGTGACGGCTTCGCCGTGGCGTTGCAGCAGCATGACCAGCCTGTCCGTGCCAGGCCGCGGTACCAGCGGCCGAGCCAGCAGCACGCGGCGGGTGGCGATGGTGATGCCGGGCAACGTTGCGGCGACGGTTTCGATATGGGCGACGAGATCCCGCTCGACCTGCTCGGGTATTTCTTCCGGGATGATGCGCCGGTCCACGCGCAGCGTCACGACATCGGGCACGACATTGGTGTTGATGCCGCCGGAGATGAGGCCGACCACGAGCGTCGGATGCTCGATCCCGGCGATGTCGGAGCGGATGGCCTTGTAGGTCTCGCGCAGCGCGTAGAGCGAGGCGAGCAGCTTGGTGGTCGCTTCCAGCGCGTCGACGCCGGTATCCGGCCGCGCGGCATGGGCGGATTTGCCTTCGATCCGGATCTCCAGATGCAGGCAGCCATTATGGGCGATCACGACATTGTAGCTGAAGCCGGCGCTGATCGCGTAGTCGGGCTTGGCCAGGCCCTGGTCCAGCAGCCGGCCGGGTCCGATCAGCCCGCCCGCCTCCTCGTCATAGGTCAGGTGCAGCTCGATGGTGCCGGCGAGCGGCGGCCCGCTCTCCTCCAACGCCTTGAGCGCGAAGGCGTAAGTGGCGAAATCGGATTTGGAGACGGCGACACCGCGCCCATACATGCGGCCGTCATGGATCTCGGCGCCATAGGGCGGGTGGCTCCAGCCCTCGCCGGGCGGCACGACATCGCCATGGGCATTGAGCGCCACCACAGGGCCCGGACCGAAGCGCCGGCGCACGATGAGGTTGGTGGCGCTGATCATGCCATTGGCCAGCACCGCTTCGGTCGGCACCGGATGGCGCTCGACGGTGAAGCCCAGCCTCTCCAGCAGCTCTGCGGTCCGCGCGCCATGGGCGGCGCAATCGCCGGGAGGATTGTCGGACGGCATGCGTACGAGAGCGGCCAGGAATTCGATGGCGTCGGGATGCCGGCGATCGATCGCCTCCAGCAATGCCTGGCGCGATGATGGCGTCATGAAACCCTCTGCGGTTGGAAATTTTCGATGAAGCGCAGCAGGACGCGCGCGCCGGTCTCGGCATCTGCCGCCGTCACGGATTCGGCCGGATTGTGGCTGACGCCGCCGGCGCAGCGGAGGAAGATCATGCCGATATCGGTGAGCTCGATCATCGCCATGCCGTCATGCCCGGCGCCGCTCGGCAGACGGTGCGGTTCCACACCTTCCGCCGCCAAAGCCCGTTCGATTTGGGCGATCAACCACGGTGCCGCCGGCGCCGACCTGCCTTCATGGGTCTTGACCGGCCGAATCTCGACGCGCCGCCGCTCGGCGATCTCGGCGAAGCGGGAAAGAAGCTGCGCCTGGGCCTCGCGGCGCGGCGCATCCTCGGGCGCGCGCAGATCGAGCGTGAAGCGCGCCTTGCCAGGCACGACATTGACGGCGCCCGAAACGCTCTCGACGATACCGACCGTGCCGACCAGATCCGGCTGCGCGCGGCAATGCGCTTCGATCGCGAGGATGCATTCGGCGGCGGCGGCCACGGCATCGCGGCGTCCCGCCATCGGCACGGTGCCGGCATGGCCGGCCTCGCCCTCGATCTCTATCTCATAGCGGGTGGCGCCGCTGATCGCGGTCACGCAGCCGGCCGCTAATCCCAGCCTTTCCAACACAGGTCCCTGCTCGATATGAAGCTCGACATAGGCCAGGATCTCGTCGCGCCGGCGCGCGGCCTGGCCGATCGCCGCGGGATCGAGGCCGAACCGGGAGAGCGCTTCCGCCATGCTGAGACCGTCATCATCGATGCGGTCGAGCACTGTGCGATCGAAGCTGCCGGCGACGGCCCTGCTGCCGAGCAGGGTGGCGCCGAAGCGCGCGCCTTCCTCGTCGGCGAAGCCCAGGATCTCGATCGCGAAGGGCAGGCGCCGTCCGCCCGCCGCCAGCGTCTCGACGCAGGCGATCGCCGTCACCACGCCCAGCATGCCGTCATACCGGCCGGCATCGACCACCGTGTCGAGATGCGAGCCCAGCATCAGGCAGGGCAGGCCGGGCGCCGTGCCCTCGTAGCGGCCGATCAGATTGCCGATCGCGTCGGTGCGCACAGCCATGCCGCCCTCGCGCATCCAGCCGCCGACCAGTTCGTTCGCTCGCCGGTGCTCCTCGGTCAGGAAGCGCCGAACCAGCATCCCGGGCCGTTCGCTGATCCGGGCCAGCGCGTCGATGCGGGCGAGCAGGGCAGCGCCATCCATAAAGGTTCTCCGAGCTCCATGTTCCGGATCGCGCTCAGCTGGCACGCGACCAGAAATGATCGTCCAACAGGGCGGACACAGACATGAGGATACCGTCGTTTCCGCCGTCCGCCATCAGGCGGACATGCGGTGGGCAACCATGCGACTCGACGACCGATCCGACGACATAAACAACTCGAGAGTATGCGCCGACCTTCGTGAAACGGTCTCCGACCGAAACCTGCTCTGCCCGCACTTTAGTCTTCCCCTCATTGGCACGCCAGCCGGGGTCATCCGGAACGCCGGTGCGCCATGCATGCTCACAGGAGCTTTTAGGCCCAAACGTGCGGTCATGTCGGAATCATTTGAAGGCAACGGATCGAGCGGCATCTCCCCCAAGTGACACAAGCCGAGCCTCGCCGGTCGGCGGCGGAAATCGACCGAATCGTTGATCCAGCTCAATGCCCTCGTTCGGCCCGCCGGATACAGATAAAGACCCGGTTGCGCAAGGCGGCCGGCGCGAGCGAGGAGAGCGACGTTGAGCGGCAAAGCCCTATCGGCAGTACAAACGGGCGCCGAAGCCCCGGAGATCAACTTTCATATCGGCAAGAGACTGAAGCTGCTCCGCGTGACGCACGGCGAGAGCCAGGAAACGCTCGGCCGTAGTCTTGGCCTCACCTTCCAACAGGTCCAGAAATACGAACGGGGCACCAACAAGCTTTCCGCCGACAAGCTGTGGAGAATCGCCCAGCGATATGGCGTCGAGGTGGAGTTCTTTTTCGAAGGTATCGAGGCGCAAATCCCGCACGCGGCGGCGCAAGCCGCTCCGGCGAGCAGCGACGCCGCGCATGATCGCCTGCGCCTCGAAATCGGTCGTGAGGCGCGAGACGTGTCGCCGGCGGTCCTCCGGTCGGTGTTGAACGTGATGCGGGCCGTGGCCTCGCGTGTGAGCGAGCCTGCCGTTTCGGCTGACGATTAGTCGCGCATATTCCATCGCTGCGCTCCGTTCCCGGTCGGGAACGGAGCCGAGGCCGAAACTGGAATTTGCCGACCGGCGAGCCCGGCCGATGACCTCTTGCCTGCGGCGATCGATCGACTTTGTCGATGGGATCGCTGAAGGCCCTTTCCTGCGCTAGCTGATCTGTCAGGATCAGGGGAACGACCGCGACGGCGATGATCCGTCCGGCGCTTTCACGACCGCGCGATTGCCGGCTAAATGTGAAAGGCAAGGGGAGGACATGCAGTGGCTGACCTGGAAAATCTAGAGCTCGATGACGGGCCGAACCGCCTTCAAGCGGCGGCGCCGCACTTCGATGTCGTTATCGTTGGTGCCGGCCTCTCGGGCATCGGCGCTGCGTGCCACCTCCGGAAGCGCTGCCCGGGCACGACATTCACGATTCTGGAAGCGCGAGACTCGATCGGCGGGACTTGGGATCTGTTCCGCTATCCCGGTGTCCGGTCCGATTCCGATATGCATACGCTCGGTTACAGTTTCCGGCCCTGGCGCGAGGCGAATGCGATCGCCGAGGGCGGCCTCATCCGAGACTATATTCGCGAGACGGCCGCCGAGCATGGCATCGATCGGGCCATCCGCTTTGGTCGGCGGGTCAAGAGCGCCTCCTGGTCGTCGGAGGCGGCGCGATGGACGGTGGTGGCGGCCGGGCCTGAGGACGGTCCGCCCGAGCGGTTCACCTGCGGGTTCCTCCTCATGTGCAGCGGCTATTACAGCTATGCCGCGGGCCATTCGCCGGAGTTTCAGGGGATGAGCCAGTATCAGGGGCAGATCATCCACCCGCAATTCTGGCCTGAAGAGCTCGATTACGCCGGCAAGAGGGTGGTCGTGATCGGCAGCGGTGCTACCGCGATGACGCTGGTGCCGGCGATGGCGAGATCGACGAAACATGTCGTCATGCTCCAGCGGTCTCCGACCTACGTGGTTTCGCGGCCGGCAAAGGACCCGATGGCCACGCGCCTGCGCCGCTGGCTCCCGCAATCCCTCGCGAGCCGGCTCGTGCGAGTGAAGAACATCCTGTTCGGCCTGTTCTTCTATCGGTTCGCCCGCAAGAATCCCGAGCGGACCAGAGCGCTGATCATGGACGGTGTCCGGCGGGCGCTCGGTCCCGACTATGATGTCGGCACCCATTTCGCACCGCGTTACAATCCTTGGGACCAACGGCTCTGCCTCGTGCCGGATGCCGACCTGTTCAAGGCCATCCGGGACGGCCGCGCCTCCGTCGTCACCGATGAGATCGAGAGCTTCACGCCGGCCGGTCTCAAGCTCCGCTCCGGCCGCGAGTTGGAAGCCGACATCGTGGTCACGGCCACCGGGCTCAAGCTCAATCTGCTTGGCGATGTCCGCTTCGAGATCGACGGCCGCGCCGTCGAGATGTCGAAATCCATCTGGTACAAGGGGGCGATGCTGAGCGGCGTGCCGAACTTCGCTTCCCTGTTCGGCTATACCAACGCCTCGTGGACGCTCAAGACGGATTTGGTGAGCGCCTATGTCTGCCGGTTGCTCAACTACATGAAGCGGCACGGCTACGCGATCGTCACGCCGCATCGGGATGAGTCGGTCGAAGAGGAGCCGGCCCTCGATTTCACGGCCGGGTATATCCAGCGGGCGCGGGACCTGCTGCCGCGGCAGGGATCGAAGGCGCCCTGGAAACTGAAGCAGAGCTATCCATTCGACGTGGCCAACCTGAAACTGTCGCGCCTGCGGGACAAATCGCTCGTTTTCAGCCGCCGACCGGCAAAAGATCGGGCGGCGTGACGGACGACGAAGCAAAAAACAAAAATCGGTTTTGGGGGATCGAATGGAAAAGTCGGCGCATTCCGCCGTGGATTTGGAGGCGGTGGCGGAAGAGGCGTGGCTCTATGTCCTGCCGTTGCTGGAGCTGGCCGGCGCTCGGGCGCGCGGGGCTGCGGCTGGGGGGCGGATGAATCACTTCTCTTCGCTGCGCAACCTGGCGGACCATCGGGCCAGGAGTGTGACCACTCCCAACAACGACACGCTTTATTCGAGCGCCCAGCTCGATCTCGGCGCAGGCCCCGTGATCCTGGTCATCCCGCCGACGGGCGAACGCTATTTCTCTCTGGCACTGATGGATGCCTACACCAACAATTTCGCCATCCTCGGCACGCGCACCATCGGACCGGAGGGCGGGCGCTTCACCCTGATCGGACCAGAAGAGGCCGGCAGCGCCGGGCCCTATGTCATTCGCTCGCCGACCCGCCATGTCTGGGCGCTTGCCCGGATCATGGTTGCCGGCACCTCGGATTTGGAAGCGGCGAGGGCGGTGCAAGCCGGGCTCGCCCTCGAAGCGCCGGACGCCCCTCAGGACGAGCCGCCGCCGGGCCGTCGCGACGATTGGCGAAGCTATTTCGCCGGCGCCGACCGGCTGCTCGCCAACAACCCAGCGCCAGCGACCGATCTCGCATTGCTGCGCCGGATCGCGCCGCTCAAACTTGGGTCGGGACATTTCGACCCGACGGGTTTCTCCAACGCCGAGCAGGACGCCATCACCCGCGGCGCGGAACGGGCTCGACAGAGGCTGTTTCGCGGAGAGCACGGCACGCTGGTCGATGGCTGGAGCTATCCCGATGGTGCCTTAGGCGCTTTCGGCCAGAATTATCGCTTCCGCGCTCAAGTCGCTGTAGCGGGCTTGGCGGCACTGCCGATCGAGGAGGCCATGTATATGCGTGCGCTTGGGCCCGATCGCGGTCTGTACGATGGCCGGGAGGGATGGTGCTTGCGCTTCCCGCCGAACGAGACGCCGCCAGTCGACGCTTTCTGGTCGCTCAGCCTTTACGAGGCAACCGAGGACGGCCAGTTCTTTTTCACCGACAATCCCTTGGGGCGCTATGCCATCGGCGACCGGACGGAGGGATTGCGGTTCGCGGAGAACGGCTCTCTTACCCTCTGGATCGGCCACCGGCGGCCCGATGACGATCGCTTGGCCAACTGGCTTCCGGCGCCGGCAGGGCCGTTCGCTCTGTTCATGCGGGCCTATCTGCCGCAACCGGCGCTGCTGAACGGTCGATATCGGCTGCCGCCGATCGAGCCCGCATAAGGCGGTTCACGCCGTTCCAGGCTGCGCGCCCTGTCCTTGCAGGAAGAGACGCCACCTGTCCGTGCTTTCGAATGTCATGACGCTGAGCAGCATGTTGACCCGGCCGGTATCGTCGACGAGCGGCATGAGCAGATGGCGATAGAACACCAAGGGGCGATCCAGCCAATGGAGGGTTCGTTCGACGAGGCTGATCAGGCCTTCGTCGCGCACGGCGTCGAACTCCCGACGCGCCTCGGCGAGGAGCGGGCAGCGCAGCTCTCCGAGAAGGACGCCGCGCAGTTCGCCGAGCATGTTGTGACATACGTCGGTTCCCGCCAATCGGACGCGATAATCCGGCACGTCGTCAATTTCCCACAGGATCAGATTCGGCAGAACGAAGCCGAGGTCGCAAGGATCGATGTCGGCCCGACGAGGAGCGTGACGAGTTCCGCGCTTCTGCTTCCAATAAGCGAACACGCGCCTATGGGTTTGGTCCAGCTTCGCTTCGGGCACTTGCTCGGCGGGAACGGATATGCTGTAGAGCGTCCGTTCCTGCTGTACCAGGATCGACGTACTGATTACTTCGGCGGTCGAAATCGTCGCGGTGGCCATCGCACGAAATCCTTCGATGATCGCCCCCATCCGGCTGAAATATAGAACGGTTCGGCCCGCGCTCAAAGTCCTCATGGCGCCTCTGCGGTCCGCCCGGGCGGGCGCTGCGCCTCTCGCTACCGCTTCGCCGAAGATACTCGGGTCGTCGTCGAGATCAGAGACAAAAAGCCGTGATGGAACGACGGTGTCGAGGCTGGGCGAATCGGTGCGGCGAGCGACATCTCAACACATCGTTGTGTGGAAGTCGGGGCGCGAAAGGGGCCAATTGGATACTTTCCCGGCGGCGGGTGTTGACGTTTAATGCGCAGGTGGCACGGCGCTTCAGGCCTGACCGGTCGAAGAGGAAGAGTCATTGGTCTGGAAAGATAGGATTGTGTCCTTGCGACGGGCCGGCGCGTTGGTCGTTCCCGTGCTGATCCCGTTCGCCTTGGGGTTGGGGGCGCAAGCCCTGGCGGAGGATCTTGAAGCCGCCGCCGCCGCGCGAACGGGCGATTATGCGACGGCCATATCGCGTTGGCGCACTTTTGCCGATCAAGGCGACGGCGATTCTGCTTTCCGGCTCGGCCAGGCGTTCGAGACCGGCCAGGGAGTCGGGCAAAACCCTGCGGAGGCGGCACTCTGGTACCGCAAGGCCGCTAGCCTCGGCAATACCAGCGCCGCGCTGAAGATGGGAGCCCTCTATCAGGCCGGCCGCGGCGTGCCTCAGGATTTCGAGCAGGCGGATCGCTGGTACCGCATCGCTGCGGGCAACGGCTCCGGTGCCGCCGCCTACGCGCTGGGTGTCATGGCCGAGAATGACGAAAGGACGGACGGTACGCCGCGAGACCTGGATGCCGCCATTGCCTGGTACCGCAAGGCGCTCGAAGCGGGCGAGCCGGATGCGCAGTCCCGGCTTGCCGCCCTCGGCGTAGCACCTCGGCGGCCGCCGCCCGCGGATCCCGCACCGCCGCGCGCCGCTCCGCAGGCTTCGGCGCCGCAGCCCCGGCCAGCGCTCCCCGACGGGACAGCGAGTTTTGAGCGGGCCATCGCGATCTGGCGGGAACGGGGGTTCGACGCCGTGAGCCCTGCTGCCATTGCCGCTCTCGAAGCGGCGGCGAAATCCGGCCATCCTCTTGCCGAATACGATCTTGCCTATGCCTACGAGCACGGGCTGGGTATGCCGTCCGATCCCGCACGGGCCTATGCCTGGTACAAGATCGCCGAAACCTCCGACGGTCCCGCACGGCTACGCGAGGCCGCTCAAACCAACCGCCGTCTGCTTGACGGCCGTTTGTCGGATCAGGAGAAGCGGGCAGCGGAACATATCGCGATGGAGCAGCAGGCACGCGGACCCGATGGTCCGGTTACTCTACCGGCCGGGAAGGGGAGCAGGTAGAGCGACCAGCTGTCCCGCTTCGAGCGGGCTGTTCGGTTCCAGGCCGGGATTGACGGCAAGCAGCTCGTCGTAGGAGGGGCGGCGCCCCGGCGAACGATAAGCCGTACGATAGAGCGATCTCAGCGAATCCCCGTGCCGGGCGAAGATGAACAAGACATCCATGGGCTCCGGCGTGGGCAGCGGGGCGGCGGCCGGCGCGACCGACGAGGGCCTCGCCGCGGGTGCTGCCGCAGCCGGAGGCGGCGGCAGCTGAAGCTTGGCATCGCTCTTATCGGCGCTCCTCGACGCTTCCGCGGGCGGAGAAGGTGGGGAAGGGGCAGGTTGGGGTGGAGAGGAAGGCGACAGGATCGGCGGCAACTGAAGCTTGGCATCGCTCCTATCGGCATTTCTCGACGCTTCTGCTGGGGGAGAAGGTGAGGAAGGGGCGGGTTGGGGCGGAGAGGGAGGCGACGGGGTCGGCGGCATGAGGGCTGCGACCTGCGGCAGATCGGTGTTTTCGGAAGCGTCTCCCATCGGTGTCGGTAGCGTCTGGTCCGGGTATTGCCAGAGCCAAAGCCCGATGCCGAGCGCCAACAGCAAGGCGACTTCCAGAACTCCGATTTTGGCCGCGAGGCGGACGAAGGCTCGACCAGCGGACGCGAAACGCCCTGGTTCGGTGGACAAGGCCTGCTTCGGCTTTGCCGGAAGCCGCTTCGATCTGCCGTCGCCCTCGATCGCCGCCTCGGCGGTGGCATAGTCGATCGGGAGGCGGCCTTGGGCGAATCCGGCTCTCAGCACCCGGTCGCCCAGTTCGAGCAGCCGACGGGGAAGCCCGCTCGAGCCGATCACGATCGCCTCGATCGCCTCCGACGACAGAAGCGCTTCCGGGTTGGCGGCTCCGGCGCGACGCAGCCGCTCCTCGATCAGGGTGCGCGCCGCCGCCGGGGTGAGCGGCGGCAGCCGGACGCGCCCGCTCGTGCGGATCTTGAGTGCTGCGGCAGCCGGACGATTCAGCAGCTCGATCAGCGGCGGCCGGCCCGCGAGCACCACGGACAGCAACTCGCCGCCCGAACCGTCGATCGCCGTGAACGCGCCCAGTTCCTTGAGCTCGTCGTCGGTCAGATCCTGCGCGTCGTCGATGAGCAACACCGTCGCCTGACCGGCCTTGGTACGGCGGGCGAGCGTCTTTTGGACATCTTCGAAGCTCGGCTGCAGCGCGAACGGGCCGATCAAAGCCTCGCCGAACGCCGCGAGCAGGCCGATCCGATCGAGATCGGGTGTTGCCACCGCCACGACGCTCACCAGATCGGGATCGATGCTTCGCGCATAGGCGTGCAGCAGCTCGGTCTTGCCGGTTCCCGGCCAACCTTCGAGCCAGATCATGCCGACCCGGTTGCGAACGAGCTCGGCGATGGCGTCAAGCGCCGAACGCTGGTCGGCCAATTCGACGAGCGAAGACGAATCGGCCGCTAATTCGAACGGGGCCTGCCGCAGGCCGAAGAACGTTTGATACATCTCGGCTCCAGACCGCTCTTCCACGGGCGAACCAAGTCCGCCAACAGAGTTAACGCCTGACCGGTTTCCCTCGTGCTCATCTTCTCTGCGTCATTTTGTGGGCGCCGGACGCATTTGCGCTTCAGGGCCGATCGGCCCCAGGCGACGGCCCGCTCGCGCCAGCGGCTTCCGAGGACTGCAATTTTACGTCGAGCGGGTGCCGGAAGCCGGTAACGGCAACCGTCGGCAACATCCGGATCCCTTTCTTCTGAAAGGCGATCTTGATCCGGCGATTGAACTCCCGTTGCACGCCCCAACGAGCGGCATCGGTACAGACGATCTGTCCGGCCAAGGTTACCGTCATGCCGTCGACCCGATCGACGCCCCAAAGCTGCAATCCGCTCAGCATACCAGAGGCGAAAGCCTTTTCGTTGCGCAGCTCGGTCGCGACCTGGTCGAGAATTTCGCCGACGCGATCGGTGTCTTCCTCATAATCGACGGTCACGATGACGGCGGCGTTGCCGATGCCGCGATTGGCGTTGGTGACGGACGAAACCGAGCTGAACGGGATGAGATGGACCGAACCGTCCCCGGCCCTGAGGCGCAACGTCCTGATCGACAGATACTCGACCGTGCCTGACAGGCCCGCTACCGTGACGGTGTCGCCTACCTGCATGGCGTTCTCCACCAGCAGGAAGATGCCCGTGATGAAGTCCTGCACCAGCTTCTGCGAACCGAAGCCCAGTGCAACGCCGAAGATGCCGGCGCCGGCCAGGAGCGGGCCGATATTGAGGCCGATCTCGCTCAGCACCGTCAGCACGATGAGGATCATGAGGGCGATCAGCAGCGCATTGCGCAGAAGCGGAATGATGGTCCGCAGCCGGGCGGCGCGAATGACCGCTCCCTCATGCGCGAGCTCGTCGAGATAGACCTGGGTGGCTATGTTGAGCGCCTCCCACAGGGCCACCGCCACGCCCAGGGTAAGGATCAAGGTCAGGACCGAGCCGGCGAGGCGGGCGCCGAACGCATCCCGTGTGAACCAGTCGAAGGCGTCGAAGCCCCAGACCTGGAAAAGCGCGAAGGCCGCCACCGTGGTAACGGCGGTCCTGACGAAGAGGCGCAGCGGCCGATGATAGCGATTGATGCGCTCCTCGATACGAGAGAAACGGGAGGAATCCAGCCGCGTCATCGAGAAGAGCCGCTCGAGCGCGCCGAGCAGGACGATGTCGACCACGCGCGCGACCAGGGCGACCAGGATGGTCGCGAGCATGAAATGGATAAGCCGTTCGTAGCCGTCCCGGATTTCCGCGGCATAGACGATCCAGGCGCCGCCGACGAAGGTGACGGCGTAGATGTGCCATACGCGCGCCAGCCGCTGACGCAGGATGCCGAAGAAGCCCGGTTTCGCGCCGCCGAGCCAGTCCGCGACATTTGCCCGGCACTGCAGGATCATGATGATGATCATGACATGCACGAGCAGGCTGACCAGGCGCAGCATGCCCTCCTGCGTGTCGTCATCCATGCCGAAGAGGAGGGCGATCTGGGAGAGCGCAAAGCCGAAGACGATGGCGACCGCGATCCGTCTCACCCAGATCATCAGGTAGCGGGCACTTCCATCGGCGACCGGCAGAAGCCGGAGCCGGGCGGACGGCGCGCCGAAGACGGATCGCGCGCAGGCGCCGACGATTCGGACAATGACATAGGCGTCGATGACCGCGAGGATGATCGTCCGACTGGCGCTCGATCCCGCCAGCGGAGTCGCCAGCAGCAGCAACGCGATCCCTAGGAAGAGCAGCGGCGGCAGGAGGTCGACGGTCAATGCCACCAGGATGATGGGCAGCCGGCGCAAGAGCTGCCAGCCTTCGATCAGATGCCTTTGACGCGTGGCAAGCGTCTCTTCCGCCGGTTCGTCCTCTGCAACAGCGGCTGCGGCAGGAGGGGGCGGTAAGTCTCTTTCCTGACGGCCGGCGTCGACGGCCAATCCTTCATAAAAGCGGTGCGTCAGGCGCCAGACCAGAAGCTCGCCGCCGAGCCCGAGGAGCACCACGCACAGAAGACGCCCGGCCGAAAGGGCGCCCTTGAGCAGCAGGGCGGGATCCTGCATGACGCCGTTCAGCCACTGGATCAGGTCGGGCAGGTTGGTGATGCCGCGCAAGGCCAGTGCCAGGCTCGACGACAGCGTGTCGGCCAGCCGTGCGCCATGGACGATGACCTGGCTGCCCAGACTTCCGGGCTTGAGCGCCACCGCCGGCTTCGTCGCGGCTTGACCCGCGACGGCGGGCGTCGCGGGTGTGGGCGGGGTGGGAATGGCGGCCGCGGCCGGGCCGGCCTTTTGCAGGTTTTCCAGCGTCGAGATCAGGGCGGCCCGGCGGTCGGGGTCGTTGAGCGTATCGATGAGCTGTTGCATCTCCGCCGCATTCGGGGCGGGCGCTTGCGCGGGGACGGGCGCGGGCGGATCAGCGAATGCGGATGGCGTAGCGAGGCGGCACGCCAGGGCGCCGATCAGAAGGAGGAGCGGGAGGAGGCGAAGGTTGGCAGGCATGAAGCTTCCCTACCTTCAGGAAGCCGCTGCCGTAAAGCTTTTGGAATGGTCCGCGATGCTCCGGCCCCGGAACGAAGGACGCGGCAGCCGCCAGCCATAGAGGCTAAATCGGAGATTGTTGAGTTGGCTGGGGGACGAGGGCTCGAACCTCGATTAGCGGAGTCAGAATCCGCTGTCCTACCATTAGACGATCCCCCAACGCCGCGAGGCGCCGGAACGCGCTGACGGCCGGGGGTCTAGCACGGCGATCCTGGGGAGGGAAGCCCCTTCGCGTACAGCGCGGCATCTCGGCCGCGGCCAATGCATTGCGCTTCGCCGAATCCACAGGCATGCTGATCATCATGATGATCGGTCGAGATGCGATTCGGCAGGTCGGCGGCGGGAGACGCCCTGGTGCGGGCCGGGGATGCACGGGCAACGTTTCCAGCATGGTCGGCGCCGGACCGGGAGAGGCTGGATGAGCTTTTTCGAACGGACTGACGTATTCGCCGCCCTCGACCTCGGCACGACCAATTGTCGGTTGCTGGTCGCCCGGCCCGCGGGCGACGGTATGCGCATCATCGATTCCTTTTCGCGTATCGTCCGGCTGGGCGAGGGGCTCGACGCGTCGGGGCTGTTGTCCGACATCGCCATGGAACGGACGATCGACGCGTTGGGCGTGTGCTCGTCCAAGCTGCGCCAGCGCCGTGTTACTCATGCCAGGCTGGTCGCGACCGAGGCTTGCCGCCGCGCCACCAATTGCGCCGAGTTTCTGGGACGGGTGCGCAACGCCACCGGCCTCGAGCTCGAGATCATCCCGACCAGCGAGGAGGCGCGGCTAGCGCTCGCCGGCTGCGCGCCGCTGCTCGATCCGCACCGGCCCCACGCTGTCGTCTTCGATATCGGCGGCGGTTCGACCGAAGTGCTGTGGGTGCGCGTCCGCACCGGCCGCCGCGGCCGGCCGCGCACGGAGGTCAAGGGCATCGTCTCGATCCCGTTCGGCGTCGTCGCCTTGACCGAGCGCTTTTGCGAGCGCGGCCAATCGCCGCAGGCCTTCGACGAGATGGTCGATTATGTGCGGACCCAATTCCTCGATTTCGACGAGCGCTGGGGCATCTCGCGCCAGATCGCACGGGGCGGCGTGCAGATGCTCGGCAGCTCCGGCACGGTGACGACACTCGCCGGCATCAAGCTCGGCCTGCCGCGCTACGACCGGGCGCAGGTCGATGGCGGCGTGCTGGATTTTCGCGACATCGCCGATGTCACGGCGGGCCTGGTCGCGATGGATGGGGCGGGACGCGCGGCGCAACCCTGCGTCGGCGCCGGCCGGGCCGATCTGATGCCGGCCGGCTGCGCCATCCTCAAGGCGATCTGTACGCTCTGGCCGGTCGGACGGCTGCGCGTCGCCGATCGCGGCGTGCGCGAAGGCATCCTCGCGGGGCTGATGGCCGCAGCGCGGCGTTCCGCGACGCAGCCGGATGCGGTATCGAACGGCAGGCCGCTGCCGACCTGAAGGATTTTCTCTTTGCCCTATAGCCTCCAATGACCCGCAAGCCGACCCTGTCCGGCAGCGGGCGCTCAGCCGGCGTGCGCGTCAAGACCGCCGGCAAGCGTACGCTGTCCTCGACCTTATGGCTGCAGCGTCAGCTCAACGATCCTTACGTCGCCGAGGCCAAGCGGCTGGGCTATCGCTCGCGCGCCGCCTTCAAGCTGGTGCAGCTCGACGAGCGGTTCCATCTCTTGGGTCCGGGCAAGCGCGTCGTCGATCTGGGCTGCGCGCCCGGCGGCTGGTGCCAGATCGCGGTCGATCGGGTTGGCCGCAATGGCCGCGTCGTCGGCATCGATTACCTCGCCATGGAGCCCGTGCCGGGGGCAGAGATCCTGCAGCTCGATTTTCTCGATCCCTCGGCCCCCGACCGACTCAAGGCGGCGCTCGACGGGCCGGCCGATATCGTGCTGTCCGACATGGCGGCGCCGACGACCGGCCATGGCGCGACCGACCATCTCAGGGTCATGGCGCTGGCCGAGACGGCCTATGATTTCGCCGCCGAGATCCTGGCGCCGGGCGGGGCCTTCGTCGCCAAGGTGTTCCAGGGCGGTACCGAACGGACGCTGCTCGAGCTCCTGAAGCGGGATTTCACTGCCGTTCGGCATGCCAAGCCCGCTGCGAGCCGGCAGGATTCGTCGGAGGTCTATGTCGTGGCGACCGGCTTCCAGCGTGGGAACGAGGGCTGACCTTTCAACCCTGCGGAAATCGAGTGGCTGATCCGCCCCGGTAGCGAAGGCTCCGTACTTCCTTCTCTCCACATATTGTGTATATTGCGCTGCCACTCCCGATCTCTGGAGGCGGCATGCTACTCCGCGAAGCTTTTACATTCGATGACGTCCTTCTGGTTCCGGGGGCGTCGAACGTCGTTCCTACCGAGGTCAGCACGCGCACGCGGCTGACTCGCGAGATCGAGCTCGGCATTCCGCTGCTCTCCGCGGCGATGGATACCGTGACCGAGGCGCCGCTCGCCATCGCCATGGCCCAGGCCGGCGGTCTCGGCACCATCCACAAGAACATGGCGATCGAGCAGCAGGCGGCCGAAGTCCGCAAGGTCAAGAAGTTCGAGGCCGGCATGGTGGTCGATCCGCTCACCATCCATCCGGACCAGAGCCTGGCCGAGGCGCTCGCCCTCATGGCCGCTAATCGCATTTCGGGCATTCCCGTGGTCGAGCGCGGTACCAAGCGGCTGCTGGGCATCCTCACCAACCGCGATGTCCGCTTCGCCGACGACCGGGCGACGCCGGTCTCCGAGCTCATGACCAAGGACCGGCTGGTGACGGTGCGCGACACCGTCTCGCGCGACGAGGCGATGCGCCTCCTGCATCAGTACCGGATCGAGAAGCTGCTGGTGGTCGATGGCGATTACCGCTGCATCGGCCTCGTCACCGTCAAGGACATCGAGAAGGCGCAGCAATTCCCGAACGCCTCCAAGGATGATCAGGGCCGGCTTCGCGTGGCCGCCGCCACCGGCACCGGTCCCGACGGGGTCGAACGGGCGCAGGCGCTGTTCGATGCCGGCGTCGATCTGCTGGTGGTCGATACCGCGCACGGCCATTCGGCGCGGGTGATCGAGGCGGTGACCGAGATCCGCAAGCTGTCGAACTATACCCAGATCATCGCCGGCAACGTCGCGACCGCCGCGGGGGCGCGCGCGCTCATCGATGCCGGGGCCGATGCGGTCAAGGTCGGCATCGGGCCGGGCTCGATCTGCACGACCCGCATCGTCGCCGGCGTCGGCGTGCCGCAGCTGACGGCGATCATGGATTGCGTCGAGGAATGTCGGAAATCCGATATTCCGGTGGTCGCCGACGGCGGCATCAAATTCTCTGGCGATCTCGCCAAGGCGATCGCGGCCGGTGCCGATGTCGCCATGCTGGGCTCGCTCTTCGCCGGCACCGACGAGGCACCGGGCGAGGTGTTCCTCTATCAGGGCCGCACCTATAAATCCTATCGCGGCATGGGCTCGGTCGGCGCCATGGCGCGCGGCTCGGCCGATCGCTACTTCCAGCAGGAAGTCTCGAACAGCCTGAAGCTGGTGCCGGAAGGCGTCGAGGGCCGGGTCCCGCACAAGGGGCCGGTCGGCCAGGTGATCCACCAGCTCATCGGCGGCCTGCGCGCGGCCATGGGCTATACCGGCTCCGCCTCGATCGCCGAGATGCAGCGCAATTGCAGCTTCGTGCGCATCACCAATGCCGGCCTCGCGGAAAGCCACGTCCATGACGTGTCGATCACGCGCGAGGCGCCGAACTATCGCCAGGGCGGTTGAGGGTATTTTGAGCATGCGCTGCATCACCGGCGGGCCGGCTCGGAGACCCAACCGCAAATGACTCCAGGCGCGCGGATCCAGGCCGCGATCGAGCTCGTTACCGAGATCGGCACCGGCCGGGGTGCTGCCGACGATGTCGTCGGCGGCTATTTCCGTCGGCACCGCTTCGCCGGCTCGAAGGATCGCGGCGCCATCTCCGAGCAGATCTACGCCGTGCTGCGCCGGCGGGCCGCGATCGACTGGTATCTGGCGCGCGTGGCGCCGGGCGAGATGCCGACACCGCGCCGTCGGGTGTTCGCGGCCTTGCTGCTGGTGCTGGAGTGGCGGCCGGAAGAGATCGACCGCGCCTGCGACGGCGACCGCTTCCGTCCCGTGCCGCTCGATCGGTACGAACGCGACATCCTCCAGGCGCTCGCCGGCAAGACGATCGAGCATCCCGACATGCCGCGCGCGGTGCGCTTCAATTTTCCGGCCTGGCTGGAGAAGACGCTGGGCGATGTGTTCGGCCCGCGCCTCGGCGCCGAGATGGCGGCGATGAACGGTTCGGCGCCGCTCGATCTGCGCGTCAATCATCTGAAATCGAACCGGGCCGATGCGCGCCGCTCGCTCGCCGACGAAGGGGTCTCGGCCGTGCCGACGCCCTTCTCACCGACCGGCCTGCGCGTCTATGAGCGCATTCCGCTCGCCACGCTCGAGATCTTCAAGGCTGGCGCCATCGAGGTTCAGGACGAGGGCTCGCAGCTCGCCGCTCTCATGGCGCGGGTTAAGCCGGGCATGCGCGTCGTCGATTTCTGCGCCGGCGCCGGCGGCAAGACCTTGGCGCTCGCCGCGGAGATGCGCAACAAGGGCCATCTCGTCGCCTGCGACATCTCCGAGGCGCGGTTGCAGCGTTCGGGCCAGCGGCTTCGGCGCGCCGGCGTCTCCAATGTCGAGCGGCGGGCGCTCACGACCGAGCGCGACAAATGGGTGAAGCACCACGCCGAAAGCTTCGACCGGGTCTTCGTCGACGCACCCTGCACCGGCACGGGCACCTGGCGGCGCAATCCCGATGCGAAATGGCGACTGACCCAGCAGGATCTGGACGAGCTGACGGCGCTGCAGGCGCGCATCCTGGAAAGTGCGGCTCGGCTGGTGAAGCCGGGCGGAAGGCTCGTCTATGCCACCTGCTCGCTGCTGCCGGCCGAGAACGACGCGCAGATCGAGGCGTTCCTGGCCTCCCATGCCGAGTTCGTCCTGGTACCGGTCGGCACTGTCTGGCAGGAGGCGATCGGCGAGCCGTGCCCCGAGCCCGGCGCGATGCTGCATCTGACCCCGGCGCGGCACGGCACCGACGGCTTCTTCGTGGCGGTGCTCGAGCGGCGCGCCGGCACGAGCGCGGCGGATGCCGCGTGAGCCCGCCTGCCTCTTATCCTTTTCGACCCCTCGTCTCATGAGCGCGACCATGTCCGACCCGAATGCTTCCGCCCCCCTGCATGACCGCGTCCTGATCCTCGATTTCGGCAGCCAGGTGACGCAGCTGATCGCGCGCCGGGTGCGCGAGAGCGGCGTCTATTGCGAGGTCCACCCCTTCTCGATGCCGGAGGACAAGCTCCTCGCCTTCGCGCCCAAGGCGATCATCCTGAGCGGCGGGCCGGATTCGGTCACCGAGGATGCGAGCCCGCGCGCGCCGCAGAAAGTGTTCGAGCTGGGCGTGCCCGTGCTCGGCATCTGCTACGGCCAGATGGCGCTGTGCGCGCAGCTCGGCGGCAGCGTCGTCGGCGGTCTCCATCGCGAGTTCGGCCGCGCCTTCATCGAGGTCAAGGAAAGTTCGGCGCTGTTCGCCGGCATGCTGCGGCCGGGCGAGCGCGAGCAGGTCTGGATGAGCCATGGCGACCGGATCGACGCCATGCCGCCCGGCTTCAAGATCGTGGCGGCGAGCGAGAACGCACCCTTCGCCGTGATCGCCGACGAGCAGCGGCATTTCTACGGCGTCATGTTCCATCCGGAGGTCGCGCACACGCCGCGCGGTGCCGAGATGCTGCGCGCCTTCACCCACGACATCGCCGGCTGCAAGGGCGATTGGACCATGGCCGCCTTCCGCACCGAGGCGATCCGGCGCATCCGCGCCCAGGTCGGATCAGGCCGGGTCATCTGCGGCCTGTCGGGCGGCGTCGATTCGGCCGTGGCGGCGGTGCTGCTGCACGAGGCGATCGGCGAGCAGCTCACCTGCATCTTCGTCGATACCGGCCTGTTGCGCGGCGACGAAGCGGCCGACGTGGTCGAGACCTTCCGCGGCCATTTCAACATCCCGCTCGTCCATGTCGAGGCCGGCCGGACCTTCCTCGATCGCTTGCAGGGCGTCACCGACCCGGAGAAGAAGCGCAAGATCATCGGCGCCACCTTCATCGACGTGTTCGACGCCGAGGCGGCGAAGCTGGGCGGCGCCGATTTCCTGGCGCAAGGCACGCTCTATCCCGACGTGATCGAATCCGTCTCCTTCACCGGCGGCCCGAGCGTCACGATCAAGTCGCACCACAATGTCGGCGGCCTGCCGGAGCGGATGAAGCTGAAGCTGGTCGAGCCGCTGCGCGAGCTCTTCAAGGACGAGGTGCGCGCCTTGGGCCGCGAGCTCGGCATGGCCGAGCGCCTGGTCGGCCGCCACCCCTTCCCGGGCCCCGGCCTCGCCATCCGCATCCCGGGCGAGATCACGCAGGAGCGGCTCGACATCCTGCGCAAGGCCGATGCCGTCTATCTCGACGAGATCCGCCGCGCCGGCCTCTACGACGCGATCTGGCAGGCCTTCGCCGTGCTGCTGCCGGTGAAGACGGTGGGCGTGATGGGCGATTACCGCACCTACGACCATGTCTGTGCGCTTAGGGCCGTGACCTCGACCGACGGCATGACCGCCGATTACTACCCGTTCCCGCACGATTTCCTGGGCCGGGTGGCGACGCGGATCGTGAACGAGGTGAAGGGGATCAACCGGGTGGTGTACGACGTGACCTCGAAGCCACCGGGGACGATCGAGTGGGAATGAGGGGTATGGGATACCCCGGAGGGCTCCGGAGGCAAATAGCGTAGGAAAAATATAGGGTTACGGGATAGCTCATTGATCATTTGCCCTCCATCGTCTCTCCAGGCAATTTTTGTCCAAGTCATTGATTTGACGGGAGTCGACATTCGCTGCGGACGGACCAAGCCGACTCATCTGACGGTTCTTCCGACGGTTCGATCGGAAGTCGCAAGATGCGATGGAGAAAAGACCGTCAGTAATTGTAATCGTTCTGACGGTCTTTTTCTGAGACCTGCTGCCCGAAGCTTTCAGCGCCGCCCTCGGCGGAATCTTTGAGAAAGTGCGAGTTATCGTAGCTTGGCTACGGTTCACGCGCCGAATCCAAATTGGACCGCCGGGCGCCGACCGATAGACATAACTTCAGAATGTTGATTTCGAGGGCCGGACGAAGATGTCGTCTCGTTATTCCAGATGCGGCTTCAGCACATCTTCGATCCATTTCATGAATGCGCGGACACGGCGCGACAGGTTGCTCCGATGGGCTGCGACGAGGGACATGGCGAGCGACCGGCGACGAAAATCGGGCATGATCTCTACAAGCGCTCCACTCTCTAAGTATCGGCCGATCCCCAAGAGTGGCGCTTGAATCAGACCAAGACCGGCGAGGGCAGCGGCTTCGTAGGTCTGCGCGCTGTTGACGTGTAGCGCACCTGGCAACTGAAGCGTCGCGTAGCTGTCGCCGTCAGGATATTCCCATCCAATGGGTCTTGCGCCCAGCGTCGTCGAAAAATGAATTGACCGGTGTTCCTGACGCTGGAGATCTTCCAGCGATCGAGGGACACCATAGCGCGCCAGATAGGCGGGGCTGGCAGCGTTGACCACACGCAACAGGCCCAGCGGGCGGGCAATCAGCGTCTCGTCCCGGATGGGACCAAGTCGCAATACACAGTCGAACCCCTCTTGAACCAGATCGACTTGCCGATCCGTGCTCGACACCTCCAGCTCCAACTCGGGGTGAGTCGCCATGAAATCCGGCAGAGCTGGCACGATCGTCGTGCGCGCCACCTCAGTCGGAAGATCGACCCGCAAACGCCCGCGGAGCGCCACGCTATCGCCTGCGAACATCGAGTGCAGGTCATCGACTTCAGCAAGCAGATCGCGGGCGCGGGCATGAAATGCGCGTCCGTCCTCCGTCAACTGCACGCTGCGCGTCGTCCTGTGCAGGAGCCTGACACCAATATCCTCTTCCAGCTTCCGGATCGCCGTTGAGGCTCTTCCCTTTTGAATGCCCAGGCTACCCGCCGCGCGGGTAAAGCTCCCCATTTCCGCGACCGTCAGGAAAATGAGGATGGGCTCGAGCTTCTGCATTTTCGGTCCTTCACATTGTTCATTCTATGGAGAACAGTGGGTTCATTTCTTCGCAATTTATCACATCTGAGAGACACAGTAAGTAAGAGACCTCGAAGACAGGTAATCCTCTCGGAGAACGCCAAATGTCCGAAACTATGAACCTTCATCAGGCGCCGGAAGCCATGAACCTGCACCGCGCTCTGTGGGCCGGCCGGATCATGAGCGCGGCTGTCGTTGTCGCTTTGGCGGCGGACGGCGCTATTCAGCTTTTCGCGCCGGCACAGATCGCGAGCATGTTGCACGAAACCGGGTTCGCGATGGACCTGACCCATGTCGTGGGTCCGACCATACTCGCCTGCGCCATCCTCTACGCTATCCCGGCCACCGCCGTCCTCGGCGCGATCCTGGTGACGGGGTTTCTGGGTGGCGCCATCTGCGCCCATGTCCGCATTGGTGAGTTGGGATCGCCGCCGGAAATCATTTCCCTGCTTCTGGGCGCAATGACATGGGGCGGCCTCTACGCGCGCGATCCCCGAATCCGGGCTGTTCTGCCGCTCATCCGTTGAACCAACTGGGCCAGTGCCCTGTCCCTCAAGATCAGGAGAAAACACATGATTTTAGTAATGGGAATCACGGGAAAAGTTGGCGGCGCAACGGCAGAACATCTGTTGGCGCACGGCAAGGAGGTACGCGCGCTCGTCCGCAATCGCGAGAAGGCGGCTAACTGGGCGAACCAGGGCGTGGAACTGGTAGACGGCGATTGGAATGATTCGACAGCCATCGAGCAAGCGCTCAAAGGCGTCGAAGGCGCGTTCGTCATGTTGCCGGCTGTCTGGGCGCCCTCGCATGATTTCAAAGAAGCCAAGGGCGTGATTGCGAACTATGTCGAGGCGCTCACCCGGGCAGCACCGCCACGAGTGGTTGCGCTTTCGTCGATGGGTGCGAACAGAACCAGCGGGCTCGGGATGATCACGGCCTTGTCGCTTCTAGAGCAACGTTTTCGCGACCTGACATCCCCAATCGCATTTGTGCGCGCAGGCGGCTTCTTCGAAAACTTCCTCTATGGCTTGCATGTCGCCCAGGGCGGAACGCTACCGGTCTACTACAATCCGACAAACCGGAAATCGACCATGGTCGCGACGAACGACATCGGCGCGGAGGTCGCAACCCTTTTGACCGCGCCAGCGTGGTTGGGGCAGCGCGTCGTCGAGCTTGGTTCGATGGTCACTGCGGATGAAGTCGCGGAGCAATTGGGCGAAGTCCTGAAGCTCGACGTGAAAGCCTTTGCAGTCCCGCGTGCAGGATGGGCGGAAGCGTTCGAGCAATTCGGCATCCCGAAGGGTCACACCGGACCTGCCGAAGAAATGTTTGAGGCCGTGAATGCAGGATGGATGGACCTCGGAGTCGAGGGTACGGAGCGCGTAGCGGGTACGACGTCCGCACGCGATGTATTCGAGGCTGCACAGAACGCCGCCAAGGCGTAAGTCCGGGACGGATCTGGCATGAGAGGAACTGCGTGCTGGCAGAGTATGCCTGGCGTATCGTTCAGGCTCTTGCGAGCCGTGACGGTCTTTTTGCCGACGGGGCTAATCGTGAAGGCGCGGCTAAGGATGTCGAAAATCGACCAATCGATGCCGATAGTCGCTGAAACCGAGCAGATTTCGAATCGCCGAAATTCTCCTTTGAATTCAAGAGCGCAAATTTCTGACGGATCGGGGAGACGGTTCTTCATTGTGTACAGAAAAAATTTGTGCGCGGAATTCAACGCGTTAGGATCACTTAAAATAATCGAGTGGGAATGACGGGGAGTATCGTTACGCCGATTACTGCTCCTTCTTGAACAAATCCTGGAAGATGAGCTGGCCCCAAATGCGGCCGCGTGCGTGCACCAGCGCGCCACCCTCGTTGAGCTTTCCCAGCTTGACGGGTGCGAATCCCAGTTGTTTGGCCAAATCCGCCACGGGAGCGGTCGCGTCCTCGTCGTCGCTCGACAGAAAGACGACCCGGTGGCCGCCCTCGACGATCGGATCGGCAGCCAGAGTGGCTGCAATCAGGTGATTGAAGCCTTTCACGAGCTTGGCCCCGGTGAACGCCTTCGCGACGAAGGCGGAGGACAGGAGACCGTCAAGCTCCTCAGGGGAAACCAACGCGTTCATCGCGTCGATGACCGTCTTGCCTTCCCAACTCGGCAGGACCTTCGCAACCTCGCGATGCTCCCCGAACGGGACCGCCAAGATGATGGTGTCGGCCTCGAGCGCATCCCGCAGCGACTTGGCGGCGACCGTGGGTCCAATCGCCCGAGCCTGCGGCGCCAAAGCCTCGGGCGGCCGGCGGCTCGCGACGGTCACGTCGATGTTTTTGCGGGCGAAGGCGTGGGCGAGGGCCTGGCCTATCTTACCGAATCCTATAATCGCGTAGCTCATAATGCTTCTCCGATGCGTGTTGATATTGACTCCCCGGCCTTCAACGGCGCTGGGTTATCGGTTCCGCCGTGTGGCGACCTTCGCGTAGGCGTCCTGCCGTGAACGACTTCCGCGCGGCCGGGCGGACCGTTCAGCGCGGAAGTCGTTTCACCATTCCCGCGATCCGGCGCGATTTCAGATGGCCGAGAAGCCGCCGTCGACAGACAACTCCACCCCATTCACGAAGCTCGAATCGTCTGAAGCAAGAAACAGCGCGACCGCGGCGATTTCCTCAGGACGGCCCATCTTTCCCCGCGGGATCAGGGATTCGAACATCCGCTTCGCTTCCTCGGTGAGAACTTGGTCCTGCATCGGTGTGGCGATCGGCCCCGGGCTCAGCACGTTCACCCGGATATTCCTGCCCTTCAGTTCGTTGAGCCAGGTGCGTGCGAATGAGCGCAACGCCGCCTTGCTCGCCGCATACACGCCATAACCGGGAAAACCTTTCACCGAAGCAACCGACCCGGTCATGAGGATGGATCCGCCATCGTTGAACAGCGGCAACGCCTTCTGAACCGTAAACAGGGTGCCCCGCGTATTCAGGCCGAAGGTCGCATCGAAATGCTGCTCGGTAATCTCGCCTAGTGGAACGGCTTCGCCCATGCCGGCGCTCGCGTACAGGACGTCGATCCTGCCCTTTTCCCGCTTGACCGTGTCGAACAGGCGGTCGAGGTCGTCGAGATTGGCTGCGTCGCCGCGCACGCCGGTCACGTTCCGGCCAATCAGCTTGACGGCCTCGTCGAGCGCCTCCTGCTTCCGGCCCGTGATGAAGACATAGGCGCCTTCTTCAACGAACCGCTTGGCGCTCGCCAGCGCCATGCCGCTCGATCCACCGGTGATGACTGCAACTTTACCCTCAAGCTTTCCCATGAATTTTCCGTCCGTCTTTAGTTGTTCGGGGAGGCCCCGAGACCCTCAACATGGGTCCGTCGGAGTCAGGCGTTGAGTGCGGAAGCGCGCACATCGGTGGTGCGAAATCGATCCGGCTTGACCATTGCCGCCAGCCGCGACGATCGGTTCCCACCGTTCGGAATTGGGCGGCACTCGTCGACATAGGCTATGATGATCGCCCGAACTGCTGTTCGATGTGTTGGATACAGGCTTTGGAAGGCGCACCGCGCGGTGCTGGATTGCACCATGATCGACTGGGATGACGTTCGCTACTTTCTTGCCGTTGCGCGCGGAGGCTCAGTGCGGGCTGCCGGCACGCAGCTCGGGGTGAATCATTCAACCGTGCTGCGGCGCATCGCGCAGCTCGAGGAACGCCTCGGGGCGCACATGTTCGAGAAGCTGCCTTCGGGCTACCGCCTGACGGCTGTGGGGGAGGAGGTCCTCGAGCTCGCGGTCCAGATGGAAGCGTCGTCGCACCAGCTGGAGACGCGGGTCTTCGGCCGCGACCAGAGTGTGCGCGGGCTTCTGCGGGTGACACTGGCACCGACCCTCGCGACACACCTGCTCATGCCGGACTTCGCCGATTTCGCGCGTCTCCATCCGGACATCGAGATGGAAATCTTGTCGTCCGGCGAGCTGGCAAATCTGACCAACCGAGAGGCCGACGTGGCGATCCGCGTCGTCTACGACCGCAAATCCCTGCCGCTCAATCTCCACGGCCTGAAGGGACCGGAGCTGTTCGGCGGCGTCTACATGTCCCGCGATCGACTAGCCGCGGCGCGTGCGGGCGCGCCCGATCCCATCCGGTGGATCGTCATAAGCGGTCATGGCATCCCGGATTGGGCCCGCGAGGGTGAGCTTCGCACCACGGGGGTTCCGTTCAGGACCACGGACGGCGAGGCGCAGATCGTCGCGGTAAGGCAGGGGCTCGGCATAGCGACGCTGGATTGCTTTGTCGGAGATGCCGACCCGTTGCTGGCGAGGGTGCCGGGCACCGACCTGCACATGTACGGGACGCTCTGGCTCCTCACGCAGGGGGAGACACGCAAGACGAAGCGCGTGCGGCTCTTCACCGAGTTCGTATCCCGCAGGCTCGCCGCCTACGCGCCGCTTCTCGCGGGACTGTCCATATCGCGCGACTGACGCCGACCTCACTTCCGCGCAACGGCGGCTCAAGCTATTCTGAAGAACCTTGGGCGGAGATTTTGCAGCATGGCGACGCTCGTCTTTGGAATGAACCAGTCCTTGGACGGCTATGTCGACCATCTGGAGTTCGCGCCAGGTCCCTCGCTCTTTCGTCACTTCATCGAGCAAGTGCGCAACCTGACGGGTAGCGTGTACGGTCGCCGCATGTACGAGGTGATGCGTATTTGGGACGAAGACCTTCCTGAGTGGGGCACAGAGGAACGCGACTTCGCGGCGGCGTGGCGGAGCCAGCCGAAGTGGGTCGTGTCGCGCTCGTTGAAGTCGGTCGGCCCCAACGCCACTGTCGTCGACAATGACGTCGAGGCGGTGATCCGTGGACTGAAAGCTCGGCTCGTCGGGGAGATCGAGGTTGCCGGACCAAGCTTGGCGCGAAGCCTAACCGATCTTGGTCTTATCGATGTGTATCGACTTTACCTCCACCCCGTCGTGCTTGGCCGGGGCAAGCCATTCTTTGCCGGGCCCCGGCCGCCGCTCCGCCTTGCGGCCAGCGATCTGATTGGCGAGGACGTGATCAGGTTGACCTACGTTCCCGCCTAGTCACGCACTCGCCCGACGGACTGCGCCGACGCGTCGGGTCCGCTTTGGGGCGCGAGCAGTCATCTACGCCTTATGCTCTATGGCAAGAAGCTCGTCCAGTTGCTCGAACGTCTCGCTAAACCCACATGTGCTCCCGGAGGCGATGGCACCGTCGAGAGCTTCCTTCGAAGGATAGAGGTCGTGCATGACGACCAGGGTCTCCTCCCCTCGTTCTTCGAAGGTCACCGTGGTGATGGCCCCGCCTTCGCCACCTTCGTCATTCGTCCAGACGAGGCGGGCGTGCGGCGTCACTTCGATGTACCTGCCGAAGAACTCCATAGGCTGCTCTGAGTCGGGGTGGCGGAACACGAAGCGGTAGGTGCCGTCCGCAATAACATCGGCCTCGCAGGAAATGAAGGACACCCCAAACGACTTCGGTGCCCACCACCGCTTGAGCAGCTCGGGCTTGGTCCAGGCCTCGAACACGATGCGCGCGGGACCGTTGAAGGTTCGCGCAACGACCAGCTCACGCTCGGACTTCCGTTCTACCGTCGTGTGGTGCTTTATCGGGGCGGGCTCACTCTCCTTTCTTGCGTCCATCGACCTTCTCCTTCCGTTTCAGCAAGGCAGACCCGAAGGCGTTGTGTCAAATGCCGCTGCCCTCGACCGCCGAGAGATGCACTATACTGAAGAATACCACGCGATTGACCGGATCACCTCGGTACTGAACGGTACGATTCTGAATCGGACCTTGGAGAAAGCCCATGGCGCACGAGCCTCAATCCAGCTCGGCCGTCTGCCGGTGTGGTGAGACGATGATCGAGCTGACCGGTGACCCGATCCAAAGCGTGATCTGCCATTGTGAGAGCTGCCGGACCGCCGGGCGCGAGTTCGAAAAGGATCTGGGCGCGCCGCGGACCGTCAATGCAGATGGCGGCGTGGACTACTGCCTATACCGAAAGGATCGGGTGAAGATTGCTCGCGGCACTCACCACCTGCGGGAATATCGTCTCAGGCAGGAATCACCAACGCGCCGCGTGGTGGCGAGCTGCTGCGGTTCGCCGATGTTCTTGGACTTCACCCCCGGCCATTGGCTGACGATCTTCCGGGATCGCCTGTCTGGACAAGCGCCCGAGCCGCAGATGCGCATTATGATCAAGGACAAGCTCGAAGGCTTGGATCTGTCGGACGCCATCCCCGCCTACGATACGCGGCCGCCTCGTCTCATGATCAAGCTGCTCGTCGCCTGGGTGGCGATGGGGTTCCGCCGTCCGAAGATCGCCTGGTGACGGCGCCTGCCGCGCTGCCGAGCCGGTTGCGCCCGCGCGCTCTTCGAGCGATAGAATTGAGCGGCGCCCAACGAGGGATTCGCGAACATGATCACCGTCTTCGGCGAAGGGAGGGGGTTCCGGGTCGTCTGGCTGCTGGAGGAGATGGGGCTCGCATACCGGCTGAGGCCGGTGGACCTGCTCGCCGGTGTCGAGGGAGACGCGGAGTTCCTGGCCGTCAACCCCGCCGGATTCATCCCGGCGATCCAGGACGGCGACGTCACGATGGTCGAGTCGATTGCGATCATGGAATACTTGATGGCCCGCCACGGGCCGACATCGCTCGCACCGGCCCCGCACGATCCTGCTTTCCCGGCTTACCAACAGTTCCTGCACCTCGGTGAGGCCGGACTCGCGGCCTCCATCTACTTCGTCGGCGGCGCCCGTAATTTCGCGCCGGAGGCCGAGCGGCAGAATTGGAGCGCCCGCCAGGCGCTGGAAGTGTTCGAGAGCCGGCTGACGCTGGTGACGCGGCAGCTTGCGCGCTCGCCCTATCTCGCCGGCGACACATTCACGGCAGCCGATATTTCGGTGACCTATGCGCTGAAGTTGGCCCAAAGATTTGCCGGCGTCACCCTCGGCGATGCGGAGCAAGCCTATATGGCCCGCACCAGCGGACGCGCAGCCTACACGCGGGCCATGGATACATGTCAGGCCATGAAGCGGGCGTGGGCCGCTGAGGCCCCCGGTCAATGACCGGTCTTGGGAAAGGCGAAATTCTTCTTTGAATTCAAAAGCCATGCCCATCTTATGATCTGGGCTGCGAAAGTTTTTGCCGAGAAAGATCACTGCGTTTTGCGGAGGATCGAACAATCGAGTGGAGTGGGGCGTCGTCGCCTACTATCGTCTTGACCTAGCGCGCCCTGCGACGCACACAATCGATCGCAATCGGCGAAAAACGAAGTGGCGGGACGCGGCAAGCGCGATGGAGTAGGGATCACATGCTGACGGGGGAACTCCGATCGAAGATCGACGGAGTATGGAACGCGTTCTGGGCCGGCGGCATCGCCAACCCGCTTGAGGTCATCGAGCAGATTACCTATCTTCTGTTCATGCGCGGCCTCGACGAGGCCCATACGCGCGAAGAGAACAGGGCGAATCGGCTGGGGCGGCCGGTGGAACGGCGCATCTTTCCCGAGGGCAAGGACGGTCTCGGCAAGGAAGGTGGCGTCGCCTACGAGGATATGCGCTGGTCGCGGCTGAAGAACCGCGACCCGGCCACGATGTTCGAGATCGTGTCCGAGCATGTCTTCCCGTTCCTGCGCACCATGGCCGACGCCGACACCGCGCATGCGACCCACATGAAGGGCGCGCGCTTCACCATTCCGACGCCGGCGCTGCTCGCCAAGGTCGTGGATCTGCTGGCCGACATCCCGATGGAGGATCGCGACACCAAGGGCGACCTCTACGAATATATGCTGTCGAAGATCGCCAGCGCCGGCCAGAACGGCCAGTTCCGCACGCCGCGCCACATCATCGCGCTCATGGTCGAGATGACGGCGCCAGGGCCCAAGGACGTGATCTGCGACCCGGCCTGCGGCACCTGCGGCTTCCTGGTCGCGGCCGGCGAATATCTGCGCGACAACCATCCGAAGTTGTTCCACGACCAGGAAAGCCGCGACCATTTCAACGAAGAAATGTTCCACGGCTTCGATTTCGACGGCACCATGCTGCGCATCGGCTCGATGAACATGGTGCTGCACGGCGTCGAGAACCCGGATATCCGCTACAAGGACAGCCTGGCGCAGGAGCATGCCGGCGATGCCGACCGCTACAGTCTGGTGCTCGCCAACCCGCCCTTCGCCGGCTCGCTCGATTACGAGACGACGGCGAAGGATCTGATCGCCATCGTCAAGACCAAGAAGACCGAACTTCTGTTCATGGCGCTGTTCCTGAAGCTCCTGAAGCCGGGCGGCCGGGCGGCGGTGATCGTGCCCGACGGCGTGCTGTTCGGCTCCTCCAAGGCGCACAAGGAAATCCGCCGCATGCTGGTCGAGGAGCATCGGCTCGACGGCATCGTCAAGCTGCCTTCGGGCGTGTTCCGGCCCTATGCCGGCGTCTCGACCGCGATCGTGTTCTTCACCAAGACCAATTCCGGCGGCACGGATCATGTCTGGTTCTATGATTGCCGGGCCGACGGCTTCTCGCTCGACGACAAGCGCGCGCCGCTGCTGCCGCCCGAGAAGATCGGCCCGACGCCGGGCCGGTGGGAAGCCAGCCATTTCGTCAATATGCCGCTCACCGACGCGGAGCGCCCGAAGAGCGACCTGCCCGACATCGCCGCGCGCTGGGCCGAGCGCCACGGTTCCGAGCGCGAGCGGCCCCGCACCGCGCAGAGCTTCTGCGTGCCCAAGGCCGAGATCGCGGCGGCCGGATATGATCTCTCGATCAACCGGTACAAGGAAGTGGTGCATGAAGCGGCGGAGCATCGGCCGCCGAAGGAGATCATCGCGGAACTGAAGGCGCTGGAGAAGGAGATCGCCGAAGGGCTGGCGGAGTTGGAGAGGATGCTGTGAACGCGCGCGCCGCTCGCCTGGATGAGGTGTGTGAAATCAATCCGCGCATGCCGAAGGGGCTAGCCGAGCACGATGTTATATCCTTTCTTCCGATGGCCGCTGTATCGGAGGATGGACACATTGATTTTGAGGAAGAGCGGCAGATTAAAGAAGTCAAAAAGGGCTATACTTACTTCGAGCGCGGTGATGTCCTGGTTGCGAAGATTACTCCTTGTTTCGAGAATGGCAAAGCTACGCGTACATCATCGCTGGCCAAACCGATTGGGTTCGGCTCCACCGAGTTTCATGTGCTGCGGGCGGGTGCGGAAGTTGACTCTTCCTACCTCTTTCATATGGTTTGGAATTCGAAATTCAGGGATGTCGGTGCGAACAATATGACCGGTAGTGCCGGTCAAAAGCGTGTTCCGGCAGACTTTTTGAAGCGTCTGGAGATCCCGCTGCCTCCGCTCGACGAGCAGCGGCGGATCGCTGCTATCCTCGATAAGGCGGATGCGCTACGCCGCAAGATCAAACGGGCTCTCGATTTACTAGATATCCTTACCCAGTCGATATTTATAAAGATATTTGGTGATCCCGTGAGTAATCCGAAGGGCTGGAAGGGGGTGCAGCTTGGCGACCTTATACACAAAGCCAGCGACGGCCCGCATGTCAGCCCAACCTACTCAGCATCTGGTGTCCCATTTTTGTCAACGAGACATATATTAAAAGGTGTAATTTTATGGGAAGATTTGAAGTTCGTCGATCAGGAACAAGCAGAATTTCATTGGAAGAAGTGTAAACCGAAGCGCGGGGATATATTGTACACCAAAGGCGGGACGACTGGATTGGCAGCGGCCGTAAACACTGACGAACCGTTCGCTATCTGGGTACATCTAGCTCTTCTTAAGTTGGATCATGATAAAGTCGATCCTATTTGGCTCGAAAGTATGCTGAATTCTGATTATTGCTATCAGCAATCTCAGCGTTATACTCACGGAATTGCAAATCGCGATCTGGGGTTGAAGAGGATGGTAAAAATCAGGATGTTCTTGCCGCCGATGCAGGAGCAGCAGCGCTTTGCGGAAGCGATCTCGGTGGCCAGTCAGATTAAACTCAGATTGGTAGAGCAGGCGCTAAAGGAAGAATCCCTCTTCGCCTCCCTCCAACACCGCGCCTTCTCCGGCCAACTCTAGCTAGCGAGCCGCCATGTCCAACTTCGCCTTCCTCGCCGCCGAGTTTCCCGCCGTTCATGAAGCGGCGGTCGAGGCGGAGCGGCAGGCGGTGGTGTCGCCGACGGCGGCGGCGTTTTTTGCCGGCAAGACGGTCGAGATCGCGGTGAAATGGGCGTTCCGGACCGATCCCGGCTTGAAGCTGCCCTATCAGGACAATATCGCCGCCCTGCTGCACGAGCCGAGCTTCCGGCGCGCGGCGGGCGAGGCCGTGTTCGCCAAGGCGAAATATATCAACAGCTTGCGCAACCGCGCCGTGCATGAGGAGCGGACGATCCGCCCCGAGGACGCGGCCGGCGCGGTCAAGGAGCTGTTCCATGTCTGCTTCTGGCTCGCCCGCACCTATGGGCGCAGGAGCCGGCCGGCGGACGGGCTCGGTTTCGATCCCGCCATCCTGACTCAGCGCCAGGACAAGCTGAAGAAGGCCTTTCACTACATCAAGGCGCAGCAGGCCGCGCTCGACGCCAAGAATGGCGAGCTGACCAAGCTGCTGGCCGACAAGCAGAGCCTCGACGACGAGCTGAAGCAGCTCCGGGCCGAGGTCGCGGCCGCGCGGGCGGCCAGCGAGACGCTGCCCGACCGGCACGATTACAACGAGGCGGAGACGCGCGACCGCTACATCGATCTGCTGCTGTGCGAGGCCGGCTGGGCGCTCGACCGGCCGGAGGATATCGAGCTCCGGGTCGAGGGCATGCCGAACGCGGAGAACACCGGCTTCGTCGATTACGTGCTATGGGGCGCCGACGGCAAGCCGCTCGGCCTGGTCGAGGCCAAGCGCACCCGCATCGACGCTCGCCAGGGCCAGCAGCAGGCGAAGCTCTATGCCGACGCGCTCGAAGCGCGCTATGGCCAGCGTCCCGTGATCTTCTATTCCAACGGCTATGAGCACTGGATCTGGGACGATCTCGCCTATCCGCCGCGCCGGATCGGCGGCTTCTACAAGCGCGACGAGCTGGAGCTGCTGATCCAGCGCCGCGCCGGCCGCGCGAGGCTGGCCGAGACGCGGATCGCCCTCGGCATCGCCGGGCATAAGCGGCCCTATCAGCAGCGCGCCATCCGCGCGATCACCAAGAGCTTCGAGGAGGGCGAGCGCAAGGCGCTGCTGGTCATGGCCACCGGCTCGGGCAAGACGCGCACTGTAATCGCGCTGATCGATCTCCTGATGCGGGCGGGGTGGGTCAAGCGCGTCCTCTTCCTCGCCGACCGGGTGGCGTTGGTCAACCAGGCGGCGGGCGCGTTCAAGGCCTATCTGCCGGATTGCGCGCCGGTCAATCTCGTCACCGAACGGACCAGCGAGGGCCGCGTGTTCCTCTCCACCTATCCGACGATGATGAATCTGATCGACGGCCGGCAGGACGGCAAGGCCAAGTTCGGGCCGGGCCATTTCGACCTCATCGTCATCGACGAGGCGCATCGCTCAGTCTATCAGCGGTTCCGCGCGATCTTCGACTATTTCGACGGCTTCCTGGTCGGGCTGACGGCGACGCCCAAGGACGAGATCGACAAGAACACCTATTCGCTGTTCGACCTCGAAGACGGGGTGCCGACCGATGCTTATTCGCTCGACGAGGCGGTGGCCGACGGCCATCTGGTGCCGCCCAAGGCAATCTCGGTGCCGCTCAAGATCATGCGCGCCGGCCTGCGCTACGATGATCTGAGCGACGAGGAAAAAGACCAGTGGGACATGCTGGAATGGGGCGAGGACGAGGTCCCCGACAGCGTCGAGGCGGAAGAGGTCAACAAGCGGCTGTTCAACGCCGATACGGTCGATCTGGTGATCGCGCATCTCATGCAGAACGGCCTCAAGGTCGAAGGCGGCGACCGGCTCGGCAAGACCATCGTCTTCGCCAAGAACCAGGCCCATGCGCAGTACATCGAGGCGCGTTTCAACGCTGCCTTCCCCAATCTCGCCGGTCATTTCGCCCGGGTCATTACCTATGAGAGCGGGGCCTACGCGCAGACGCTCATCGATGACTTCTCGAAGAAGGCGAAGGCGCCGCACATCGCCATATCGGTCGATATGCTCGATACCGGCATCGATGTGCCGGAGGTCGTCAATCTCGTCTTCTTCAAGCAAGTGCGCTCGAAAACGAAATTCTGGCAGATGATAGGGCGCGGCACGCGGCTATGCGCCGATCTGTTCGGTCCCGGTCAGGACAAGGAATTCTTCCGCGTCTTCGATTATTGCCAGAATTTGGAATTCTTCGGCGCCAATCCCGAAATGAAAGAGGCGGGGGCCGCGAAATCGCTGTCGGAACGGTTGTTCGCGGCACGGCTCGATCTGGTGCGGGCGCTGGACGGGAAGCGGGGCAAGGCGGCCGGGTTCGCGGAGGAGGAGCCTGCCCCGTACGTGGCGGCCGGCGCACCGGACACGCCGCCGAGCGAGGCGGACATCCGCGCCGATGCGCTGAAGACGCTGCAGGAGACGGTCGCCGGGCTCAATCTCGATAATTTCATCGTTCGGCAACGTCGCAAGATCGTCGAGAAATATCGGGCACCGGAGTCCTGGATCGCGATCGACGATGAAAAGCGCAAGGAGCTGGTGGATGATGTCGCGCCGCTGCCGACGGCCAAAACACTCGGAACCGAGGAGGCGAAGCGGTTCGATCTTCTGATGTTCTCGCTGGAACTGGCCTTGCTGAAAGGCTCGAAACGGTTCGGCGCGCTCAGGAAGCAGTTGATCGAGATCGCGTCGGCCCTGGAAACGCAAACCGGCATTCCGGCGATCGCGCATCAGGCGGTGCTGATCGAGGAGATCCAGACCGATCTCTGGTGGGAAGGCGTGACCGTGCCGCTGCTGGAACTCGCCCGGCTGCGTCTGCGCGACCTCGTCCAGCATATCGAGAAGTCGAAGAAGGCGGTGGTCTACTCGAACTTCGCCGACGAGATCGGGGAGGGCGTCGAGCTCGATCTGCCCCAGGTCGGCGAAGCCGATTTCGCGCGCTTCAAGCTGAAGGCCCGGCATTTCCTCAGGACTCATGAAGATCATATCGTGCTTCATAAGCTGCGGCACGGCGCGCCGTTGACGGCGACCGATCTCGGCGAACTGGAAAGGATGCTGCTCGATGCCGGCATCGGCGAGCCGGGCGATATCGAGCGCGCGCGGGAAACGAGCCAGGGCTTCGGCCGCTTCGTCCGCACCTTGGTCGGGCTCGATCGCAAGGCGGTCAGTGCGGCGTTCGGCGACTTTCTCTCGGGCGGAACGGCGACCGCGGCGCAGATCGAGTTCGTCAACATGATCATCGAACACCTGACCGATCAGGGCATCATGGACCCGGCGCTGCTCTACGAGCCGCCTTTCACCGATATCGCGCCGACCGGACCGGATCAGATGTTCGACGAGGAGAAGATCGCGCGGCTCTTCACGAAGATTCGGGCGATCAACGACAGCGCGGTGGCGTGAGCGAGGGGGCCACGGCTAGTTCCCGGCAGCCCTTGCTTTCCCCGGCAAGCTCGTCGGGGTCGAGGAGCCCAAGGAAAGAGCAAGATCACCGGCGCCGTCAGGGCATCCGCTTTCCTGTTCCCTTTTTGTTCGAAAACTGCTATATGTCGGGTCCATGAACCGCCTGCCTGAAGGAGCATGGGAAATGAGCGCGACGGGCGAGCTTTTCTGGAACCGAGGCGGGGGGCGCCCGCCAGACGAACCCTCTCGCGACGCACCGAGGCGCCCCGGCACCGTGTATTTCGCCTTCAAGCCCGAGCCGGATGTGGCCGATCATGTGATATCGATCGGGAATCGCTTGCGTACCAAGCATGGGCTGGCGGGCGAGGTGTCGCCGGCGGTTCTGCATGTAACGATCTGCCCGATCGGATATTTTCCCGAGTTGTCGGAAGAGCGTATCGATGCCGCCCGCAAAGTCGCGGGACGCCTGATGGCAAGGTCGTTCGAAGTCACCCTGGACCACGTCAGGACATACCCGAATGGGCGGGAGAAGTTGCCGCTCGTGGCCTTCGCCGACAACGGCGTTCCCGGGGCGGCCCTGTTTAGGCACGCCTTGGTCGCGGATCTGCGGCGAGGCGGATTCATGTTTCCCAGCAGGTTGCCCGAGCCGCACATGACCTTGTTCTACGACCGCCGCGTCGTCGCCGAGGAGTCGATCGATCCAATTCATTGGATGGTGCGCGACTTCGTGCTGGTTCACAGCATTCAGCGCGAAGGCCGGCATGAGATCCTCGGGCGATGGCCACTACGCAGTTGAGCTGATTCGACGCCGCTGAAATTTGGAACTCCCGCGATTTCCGGCGTCACACGAGCAGCAGCTTGCCAAAGACAACCGCCTTGAATTCGAGGAGCGGAGCGTCGCTTCTTTCGGCGCGCATGCGCAGCAAGGCACCCTCCCAGCTATTCATGACGAACCGGGCCAACAACGCCGCCGGGAATTGATCGCTGATCGCGCCCTGTCGCTGCCCTTCGGCGATGCAATTCTCGAACAGGCCGCTCCATGCTCCGAAATGCTTATCCAGACGCTCCTGGATGAGCGTGCTGTGGTCGGCGGCTTCGGCGCTGAAATTGCCGAGCAGGCAGCCGCGGATATAGTTGGCGGCTCTGAACGCCTCGATCCGGTCGTCGAAATAGGCTTCCAGTCGCGCTAGCGGCGCCATGTCGGCATTGGAGAGGAAGGTACGCAGCTTTTCCTGTCCGCGGGCGGAGTAGGCGTCGATCACTTCCGCGCCGAAGGCCTCCTTGCTCGCGAAGTGATTGTAGAAGGAGCCCTTCGGTATATCGGCCCTCTCGACGATGCTTTGAATCCCGGTCGCGGCATAGCCGTCGGCGTGAATCATCTGCAATCCCGCCTGGATGAGATTGCTCCGTGTGTCGGGCCTCGGCTTCGGGCCCCGCCGGGCGGGTGTGCGAGAGTCCAACTGAATCCTCCTTGACTAATTCAAGACGACCGGTCATACCGTATTTGTCGTCGGTTCGGGGGTGCATGTCAAGATTGTCGCGCCTCGACGGCATCGGATGGCTTGGCAGGGAGAGCGATCATGGTTTCGAAGGCTAGTGTCAGGCTTCCCGCGGAAGGGGGCATCGAGCTGGGCGCCTGGCTGTTTCTGCCCGACGGGGCGGGCGGGCATCCGGCCATCACCATGGCCCACGGTTTCGCCGGCACCAAGGAACACGGCATCGAGCGTTTCGCCCAGGCCTTCGCCGCAGCGGGCTTTGTCGTGCTTCTTCACGATCATCGCAATTTCGGCACGAGCGGCGGCGAACCGCGCGGGGATATCGATCCGTGGCGGCAGATCGCCGACTGGCGCCACGCGATCTCCTATCTCGAGACGCGTCCAGAGGTCGATCCGGCACGCATCGGCCTTTGGGGCACGAGCTATGCGGGCGGGCACGCCATCGTCCTTGGCGCCACGGATCGCCGTCTGCGTTGCGTCGTGGCGCAAGTCCCGACGATCAGCGGCTATGAGCAGGGGCTGCGGCGGATTTCACCGGACGCGCTGCCTGCGTTGGAGCACGCCTTCGACGAGGATGAAAGGGCACAATCGCGCGGCGAGCCGCCGCGCCGGCAGGCGGTCGTGAGTGCCGATCCTGCCGTTCCGGCCGCCTATCGCTCGAAAGACGCGATCGATTTCTATCTGCAGCCTGTTCCTGTCGGGGTTTGGGAAAACGAGGTTACCCTTCGCTCGACGCGTGCCGCGCGCATGTACGAGCCGGGCGCCTGGGTTTCGCGGGTGTCGCCGACCCCGCTGTTGCTGGTGGTCGCCCGCGACGACAAGGTGACGGTGACCGATCTGGCACTCGCCGCCTATGAGCGCGCGCTCGAGCCCAAGCGGCTCGTGCTGATCCCGGGCGGCCATTTCGATCCCTATCTCAGCCAGTTTCCGCTCGCTGAAGCGGCCGCTACCGCCTGGTTCCGCGAGCATCTCGCCGGTGCCGGCGCGAGCGGCGCCAACGGCGTATTCGTACAACAGTAATGGAGAAGACGATGAGTTCCGTTGAAGCCGCGAATACGGGCTTGAATTGGGATGTGCTCACCATAAAGCGTCCGGGTCTGACGCGCGATTTGCCGGCCGGCAAAGAAAATTTGATGTGGGTGGCGAATTCTTCGACGCTCATCTATGGCAAGCGGGACGCCGTGCTCGTGGACACTTTCCTTACGACCGAGCAATCGCAGACCCTGCTGGATTGGGTCGTCGCCAGCGGCAAGAATCTCACCGCAATCTACATCACGCACGGACATGGCGACCATTTCTTCGGCCTTGCATCGCTTCTGGAGCGGTTTCCGCAGGCCAGAGCGGTCGCGACTCCCGAGGTCGTCATGACCATGCAAGAGAATCTCTCGCCTGCCTGGATGGAGAATTTTTGGCACAAGCTCTTTCCTGGCCAGATACCGGACCGCCTGCCGATCGCCGAGCCGCTCGGGGAAGGCGGGTTGGAGCTGGAGGGACACAAGCTCGTTCCGGTGGATACGGGGCGGACCGATACGGCTCGCTCGACCTGCCTGCACATCCCATCCAGCGGGCTGATCGTCGGCGGCGATACCGTCTATAACGGCATTCACCCTTATCTCGGTGAAACGGACACGCAGAGCCGGCTCGAATGGATTGCCACGCTCGACAAGCTGGAGGCGCTGGCGCCGCGGGCGGTGATCGCCGGGCACAAGGTGCCGGAAAACGACGACGACCCCAGGATCATTGGCGAGACTCGGCAATATCTTCGCGACTTCAATCGCCTGGATGCGGCGACGACCACCGCGCGGCAGCTCTATGACGCCATGCTGGAAATCTATCCGGATCGCGTCAATCCGGGCTCGCTCTGGGGGGCGGCGAATGCCGCCAAGAAGCGGGCTTAGTCAGGGACGCCGCTCGGATCGACATCCAGAGACCGGCATCGGCCGAAAGAATGAAGGATAGGAACATGCAAAGGATGGCTTTCACGGCTGTCTTCGCCCTGGCCGCTCTTTCGGCGGCGACGGCGGCGGCCGCATCCGCGGCCTATAAGGATCCGCTGGACGACCAGACCTTGGGCAAGATCAAGGCGCAATACAGCACGCTGGTGGAACTGGCAAATCGGCGGGATGTGGCCGCCTTGCGGAAGCTGTTTTGGCAGTCTCCCACCACTCTGCTGGTGGCGAAGAGCGCCATTCCCGCCGAGGGAAACTGGGCAGGGTTTTGGGGTAACGACGCCATCGGTCAAAAGCTGGACGATATCGCCGCGGCGGGAGGCGTGGTGATCACCCCCGATCTTTCCAAGTTCAAGGTCGTCGGCCGAACCTCGGGATGGGCTGAATCCTATGCGCCGGCGACCATCACGGTGTCATACGCCGGACAGGACGGGACGCCGAAGCCGTTCTTGATGATCATCAATTGGATGAAGGTCGCGAAGGACTGGAAAATTGCGTCCGAGGTCCTCCTGCCGGTGCCTCCGCCGCCCGCCTCATGGAGTAAGTAGAACCGCCGGCCCCGCTCTCGGTACCGGACCGCGCCGCGGGATTCCGGGCGGATCTGGGCTTGAGACCCAGCACGTCGTACGCGCTCGCCAGCGGCGCGATCAGCAACGCAGTGATGCTGTGGGGATCTTGGCCGGTTGGGGAGATGCCGAATTCGAGACGGGGTGTCTCTTTTTCCGGAACGCTGAGCGTGCCGAACATCCAGTCCCAGATCGCCAGAAAGCTGCCCAGGTTCCGATCATAATGGGCGGGATCGATGGAGTGATGGATCTGGTGATGGGCCGGGCTGAGAAGGATACGCCCGGCCAATCCCCGCAGCGGAATCCAGAACTGCGAATGCTGAAGATGGGCGAGCAGGAAGAAGAAGGCTACGGTAATGATATTGGTGTCGCTGATCAAATACAGGTTCACGTTCTTCCCGATCACATAGGTGAAGATACCATGTAAGGCTCCGGCGACAATCGCGACCACGTTTATGAAGATCAGCGTGTCGATCGGGTGGACGCGAAACACGGTGAGCGGAGTCAGGACCTCGGCGGAGTGATGTATTTTGTGAAATTCCCACAGGAAGGGAATTTTATGCTTCAGATAGTGATCCACATAATAGCCGAGCTCATAGCCGAGGAATGCGACCAACGTGATGCCTGTGCGCAACGCCCATTCGGGTGCCGTCGACGGTGCGCAGGCGCCAAAATTCGCGAGAAGCGCTCGAACGATCGTATCGGAGATCATCGAGCCGGAGAGAATTCCCCAACCGATCAGGCCGCCGACGGCGAATGTATTGACGAAATAATAGAAGAGATCGGCATAGGTCGAACGATTGAACAGGACACGCCGCGACATCATCGCCCGCAGGATCGCCGATGGTCGAACGGCATTGCGCCGGCGCATCTGACGGTAGGCGAGATAGGCAAAGGCGATCATGAAGGCGGCCGCGAGTTGCGGAAGCGAGAAGATCGACGCGGGCGACAGGAGCGACAGGGCGGCTTGGTGTAGCTTGCTGATCAGAAGATCCATTGGTGAACCCTGGCGCAGATGTCTCCATAGTGCGCTCGCCGGATTGAATGTTCCTTAATTCAGCTTCCCGATTGCCGCCGCTTGATATCGCCGATGAGGTCGAAGTCGCCTGCGAGAATGGCGGCGAGGCGGCCCGACCGCCAACCGCCGAGGATATCGCGAACCAGCGGCGTCGGCTCTTCGCGGTAGCGACGAACGATGCTGGCCGAGGTTGGAACCGCGGCGAGCAACTGGGCAGCGCCGGCGAACTCGCCGGACACCGACAGCTCGCGATCCGGGCCGCTGACCATGATGATCCGGGCGACGATGCGGCGGGCGCTGTCCGGTCCCTGGTCTTCCTCCAGCACATGCAGGCCGGCTTCCGGGCTCAGGGTGCGGAAGGCGCCGAAACCCGTGATTTGCAGGATCGGCATGCCCTTGCCGTCGGCGGGCGGGATTTCCTTGATCTGCATCCGGCGCTTCTGCGCCCATTGGCGATACATGCCCGTGAGCCTCCTGCACCACAATTCGACGGCGCCATGGCCGTCCGTGCCGGTATCCAGAGCCGGCTCGACGCGAAGCAGCGCGTCGATGGGGGTGTCAGCCGCGAGATCATCGATGCCCTGCCGCAGATTGTGCAGTTGCAGCGCCAACCGCCCCGCGAGCTCGCGCGAGGCGCGGTCGGTATGTTCGCTCGTCCTGTCATAGCGCTGGAACAAGCGCTCGGCCGTGCGGGCGGCTTCACCGATGCGGTCGGCCAGCTCGAGCCCGGAGAAGACCCGGTGGCGGTCGGCGCGCAACCAGATCGACGGATCGGCGAAGGCGAGGCGAAGCTGATCGATCTTGGCTCTCCAGCTCTCGCTGGCGAGCGTGCCGTCGACCTCGCGCCAATGACCGGTAAGCGAGGCGCGTTCGGCGCGCGTGCCGGTTTGGCGCAGGATGATCGCGGGTAGCGACAGGCTGCCTTCGGTTTCGGGTTCGACCGGTGCGTGCTCCGCCGGCTCGGCATCGGGATCGACGAACTCGACCTCGATCTCCTTGCCGTTCGATCGGACGAAAAGGAACTGGTCGCCCTCCGGAAAACGATGTTCGACCAGCGTCGCCGCCAATGGCGCCAGCAGCAGCTGATCGATCGCGCGCTTGAGCGGGCGGGCGCCCATTTCGGGCGAGAAGCCGCGATCGAGCAGAAACTCGATTGCGGAGGCCTCCCACTCTACGGCCCAGGCTCGCTCCCTCAAGCCCCGCCGTTCCTGGATATGGGCGAGCTCCTTATGCAGGATGCCGCGCATCAGATCGCGCGAAAGCGGCTTGAAGACGATGACCTTGTCGAGCCGATTGACGAATTCCGGCCGAAAGGTCTGGCCGATCGTCCGCAGCACCTGCTCATCGACGAAGACTCCGGGATCGGGCCGAAAGCCCAGCCCGCCGCCGCGGTGCGCCGTGGCACCCAGGTTGGAGGTGAGGATAATGATGCAATGGCGGAAATCAGCCTCCTTGCCGTTGGCGTCGGTCAGCCGCCCATCGTCGAAAATCTGCAGGAACAGATCCCAGCAATTCGGATGCGCCTTCTCGAACTCATCGAGCAGGATCACGGAGAAGGGCTGCTTGCGGATGCGGTCGATCAGCGATTCCACGCCGCTGTCGCCTCGGTGGCCAAGGATCTTGCTCGTCGCATCGATGGTCTGAAATTCGCTCATATCGAGCCGTGCCATGCGCTCGGCCGAGCCGAACAGAAAATCCGCGAGCGTCTTCGCCAATTCCGTCTTGCCGGTACCGGTGGGGCCGGCGAATAGAAAGACGCCAATCGGGCGGCCGGGATCCGTCAAGCCGGCCTTCAGCATGGCGATGCGGTCGACCATCGCCTTGACCGCCTCGTCCTGACCGATCACGCGGCGGGAGAAGAAGTCACGCACCTGTGCCAGATCCACCCGCTGGCTCGTATCGAGGATGACCGACGGCAGCCCGGAAATCTGTGACAGGGTGGCGACCACGCTTTCGGCGGTGAGGGTAGTCTCTCCGGCCGCGATCGACCGATTGGCCGCCCGCTTCAGCAATTCCAAGACGGCGCCGGGCAAATGCCCGGTGCCAAGGTAATGCTGTGCCAGATCCATCGCGGCGGCGATCGCCTGTTCCGGCACGCCGAGGCCGCTCTGCTCGGTGAGGCGGCTGCCGATCTCCATCGCCAGCGCCGATGTCTCGGCCTCATCCATCGGCTGCAGCGGCAGGACCTCCATCAGGGATCGCAGCGATGGCCGCGTCTGGAACAGGCGGGTCGCGGCGGCTTGGCTGCTTTCGCCGATGATGATCAGCGTGCCGGCGGCAATGGCGGGAAGGATCTGGTCGAGGATGCTGGCCGATTGACCTTGATGCGTGCCGCTATTCGCCATCTGCCCGAGATCGCGCACGTACCAGATCAGCTTCCGACGGGCGTGAAGGGCGTCGACGACCTTGCGGATACGGCCTTCCAACTGGCCGATATACATCTGATCGGCCATCAATTCGTTGCCGCTGGCCGCGAAGACGGTCCAGCCTTCCTGCTGGAGCCGGCTGCCGAGCAGCTCGATGAAGGCGGTCTTCCCGATTCGGGGATCGCCGCAGACCAGCACGGAACGCGGACGGAGCTGTCCGACGGCGGTTTCGGCGGCGGCCAGAGCATCCCGCCAAGCCTCGGGCAGGACCAGCAAAGGATCCCGCTCGGCCGGATCCCACAGCGTGCCGACACTGCTGAGGAAGGTCCGATCGACTCTCGTATCTTGCCAATTCCGCCAGGCCGCCAGTAGCTGCGTCGCGAAGGAATGCTGTATTTTCTGCAGTAGCCCGACGATGGCGACACTGTCTCGCTCGGCCTTGCCGTCGAGGTAGGTGCCGAAATCGGGCTGGTCGCCCAGCTCGGCGCTGTGCGCGAAATAGTCCTGGATGAAGCCCGGGATGACCGGATTGTTCTGCCACCATTGCTGTGCGGCAAGGATGACGGCGCCGAGCGGGGGCCGCTGTTCCAGCGACGTGAGGAAGCGCAAAGCATACATGAGGACGTAGGGGCGCATGGTTGCCAGGTGCCGCAGCACCGGATCGCACAAGGATTGCCGCTCCGGCCGCTCGGCCAGCACGAGGAAGGCCGCGCAGGCGAGAGGCCAATTGGCGCCCAGCGCATATTGGCCGAGCAATGGCAGCGTCGCGTCCGGGCGCCGGAAGGCCGCTAGTACGGCGTTGAATTCCGGCATGTCGAGCAATTGGCGGGGGTGCCCGACCTCTTCGGCCAAGGGCGCCAGCACCTTGCCGAGCGGCGGCAGGATGGCGGCGATCATGTCCGGCGCGGGAGCTGCGCCGGCGGTGGGAGCTTCGCTCGGAACGGGTGTTTCGGGCAGGACATCCGGCTCGAGGGAGCCCGCGCCGATGCCCGCGGAACGGGTTGCGGGCACGAGATTGAAGCGAAGTAGGGCGAGGCAGGCGGCGAGGCCTGCCATTCCACCGGCGAGGATGCTCCATAGAATGTTCGACATGCGCTGCCTTCCGAAGACCCGTCTAACGTGCAATTACCGAGACAGCAAAGTGGTCCTTTTGACAAGCCCCAGGAGGGAAGGGGTAGGCGTGATCCCGGATGTGCCGGCTGCGGGCGTCCAAGCGATCACGAAGCGTTGCATGTGGCTGCCGCTCGTGCGGATATGCTGTACCGGAGTTGAGCGACGGAGCCTCGAATGTCAGATCTTTCCGCTTTCCCGATCACCGCCCGCTGGCCGGCCGAGCATCCCGACCATCTGCAGCTCTACTCGCTGCCGACGCCGAACGGGGTCAAGGTGTCGATCATGCTGGAGGAGATCGGGCTGCCCTACGAGCCGCATGCGATCGATATCGGCAAGAACGAGACCTGGACGCCGGAATATCTGTCGCTCAATCCGAACGGCAAGATCCCGGCGATCATCGATCCGGACGGTCCCGGCGGCAAGCCGATCGGTCTGTTCGAATCGGGCGCGATCCTGCTCTATCTGGCCGAGAAGACCGGCAAGCTGCTGCCGGCCGATCCGATCGCGCGCTACGAGACCATCCAATGGGTGTTCTTCCAGATGGGGGCGATCGGCCCGATGTTCGGCCAGCTCGGCTTCTTCCACAAATTCGCGGGGCGCGAGTACGAGGATAAAAGGCCGCTCGAACGCTATCGCGCCGAATCGCAGCGCCTGCTCGGCGTGCTGGAAACGCGTCTCACCGGCCGGCAATGGATCATGGGCGAGGACTACACCATCGCCGATATCTCCATGCTCGGCTGGGTCCGCGCCCTGGTCGGTTTCTACGGCGCTCGCGAATTGGTCGCCTTCGACACGCTGAAGCGGGTTCCCGGCTGGCTCGAACGCGGCCTGGCACGCCCGGCCGTGCAGCGGGGGGTGGAGATACCGAAACGGCCGTGAGCGCCGTCAACGCCCCAGCGTGAAGCCGAGGGTGATGATCGCCAGCACCAGGGCTGCGAACCCACCGAGGCGATAGTCGCCCGCCCGCAGGAACGCGATCAGCATCACGAGCACGCGCACGACCGGCAGTAGAATGAACAGCCCTATGCCCAGGGCGACGATTCTCATGCCCTGCGATGTCGCGAAGGCGAGGGCGAGCGCCATGCCGGCGGCGATGACGATCGAGGCGATCCAGGTGCCGTAATGCAGCAGCGCCGCCAGATGCCGCTCCAGCCGGCCCTTCACGCGGCACCCCGGACGAGATCGATACCGAAGGCGCCGAGCAGCATCTGGGCCGCCAGCACGACCAAGGCTGCGACGAAGAGCAGGCGCAGCCGCTCGTTCGACACGCGCATGAGGATGCGCGCGCCGAGCACGGCGCCCCCCACCGAGCCCAGCGCCACCGGCCCGGCGACCGGCACGTCGATATCGCCCCGGGCGAAATAGGCGGCGGCGCTGGCCGCGGCCGTGACGCCGATCATGAAGTTGGAGGTGGCCGAGGACACCTTGATCGGTAGGCGCAGGGCGGTATCCATGGCCGGGATCTTGAGCACGCCGCTGCCGATGCCGAGGAGTGCCGATATCAGGCCGGCACCGTACATGAGGCTCATGCCCAAGGGCAGTCGCTCGACGCTATAGGCGACGTCGCGCCCGAGCGCGCGGTCGGGATAGCTTGAATCGAGCTGCAGAGCAGCCCAGCGGCCTTCCGCCGCGACCGGGCCCGCGACCGGATCACGCCGTCGCCCCATCATTTGCCAGGCCGAAAGCAGGAGGATCATCGCGAAGAGCGCGAAGAGCCAGGGCACCGGAATGACGCCGGCCAGAAAGACGCCGGTGAGCGCGCCCAGCGTCGTCGCCGTCTCCAGCACGATCGCCAGGCGGGTGTTGGTGAGGCCGCCCTTCAGGAAGGGCGCGGCGCTGCCGCATGAGCAGGCGATGACCGAGACGAGGCTGGCGCCGATGGCGGCGTGAATATCGATCCGGCCGAACATGGTCAGGATCGGCACGATGAAGATGCCGCTCGCCATGCCGAGCATGCCGCCGAGCGCGCTCGCGCCGAGCGACACGGCGAACAGCCACAGCTCGAAGCCGGGGGACATTTAACGACGACGCTTGCCGAGTTTCATTTGCTCATTATGACATCACGACGTCATTATGTCTATGGAGCAGACATGAATTGGCATGCGGCCACCGATGTGGCAGGGAAGCGGTCGGCATTGAGCGGGAGCCTGGCGATGGCGGCGGTCACGATCTATGGCATCAAGAACTGCGACACGATGAAGAAGGCGCGCGCCTGGCTCGACGCGCACGGCGTCGCCTATGAGTTCCATGACTATAAGGCGGCCGGCATCGAACGCCGGCGGCTCGAGGGCTGGGCCGAGGCGGTCGGCTGGGAGACGCTGCTGAACCGCGCCGGCACGACCTTTCGCAAGCTGCCCGACGCGGATCGGGACGGGCTGACCGAGTCGAAGGCGATCGCGCTGATGCTGGAGCAGCCTTCGATGATCAAGCGGCCCGTGCTCGATCTCGGCGGCAAGCTGCTGGTCGGCTTCAAGCCCGAATCTTACGAAGCGGCGGTGGGCTAGGAAGATGGCGGAGCAGCTCTCCCTGTGCGTGTTCGAGGTCAAGCAGCCGAATCCGATCTTCTTCGCCATCCGACCGGACGCGGAAACAGCGTCCTGGATCGCATCGCTCGCCAACAGCCTGCGCGACCGGCACGGGCTGCGCGGCAAGCTGATCGATCCTGCGCGCCTGCACATCACGCTGCATCTGGTCGGCCATGAGGGCCGGTTTCCCGAAAGCCGGATCGAGGATGCGCGCCAAGCCGCGGCCACGGTCGCCATGCCGCCCTTCAAGATCGAGCTCGATCGCGCGACCAGCTTTCCGTCCCGCGAGCATCCCTTCGTCCTCAAGGGCGGCAAGGGCGTGGAAGGTGTCACGGCGCTTCATCAAGCGCTCGGCGACGCGATGAAGCGCGCCGGGCTTCCAAAGGTCGGCTCCAGCGTCACGCCGCACATGACGTTGCTCTATAGCGACCGCGATATCGCAGAGCATGCCGTCGAGCCGGTGTCCTGGCTCGTCGATCGGTTCTTTCTCGTGCGCAGCCATTACGGCAAATCCCGGCACGAGATGATGGGGGAATGGAGCTTGCGCGGCTGAGCTTCGGCCCTTGCCTTCTCTCCATAATGGAACATATAGTGAACATTGGAGGGGCCGAGGCATGGATGAAAAACTGGCGGCGAAGCTGCGCATTCTGGCCGATGCGGCGAAATACGACGTGTCCTGCGCCTCCTCGGGCGCGCCGAAGCGGGCGGGGGGTGCGGATGGGTTGGGTTCGACCAGCAACGGCATCTGCCACGCCTATACGCCGGACGGACGCTGCGTATCGCTGCTCAAGATCCTGCTGACCAATTACTGCCTGTTCGATTGCGCTTACTGCATCAACCGCCGCTCCTCGAACGTGAAGCGGGCGCGGTTCAGCGTCGAGGAGGTGGTGACCCTCACCATCGAGTTCTACAAGCGCAACTATATCGAAGGGCTGTTCCTGTCTTCAGGCATCGTCCGCTCGCCGGACCTCACGATGGAGCAGATGCTTCAGGTGGTGCTGCGCCTGCGCCGCGACCACGGCTTCGCCGGCTATATCCATTTGAAAGCGATCCCGGAGGCGAGCCCTTGGCTCATCGAGCAGGCGGGGCTTTGGGCCGACCGGCTGTCGATCAATATCGAGCTTTCGTCCGAGCGCAGCCTGGCGCAGCTGGCGCCGGAGAAGAGCGGCCCCACGATCAAGGCGGCGATGGGCCAGATGCATGAGCGCATCGAGGAGGCACGCGAGGAGAAACGGCGCTTCTCACCGGCCGGGCAGAGCACGCAACTCATCGTCGGCGCCGACGAGACCAGCGACGAATCGGTGCTGCAAACCAGTGCCGGCCTCTATCAACACTATGCGCTCCGCCGCGTCTATTACTCGGCCTTCAGCCCGATCCCGGAGGCGAGCCGGGTGCTGCCGGCCAAGGCGCCGCCTTTGCAGCGCGAGAACCGGCTTTACCAGGCCGATTGGCTGCTTCGCTTCTACGGCTTCTCGGTGGCCGAGATCGCGGCCGGCGGGGAGGGCGGCATGCTGGCGCTCGATATCGATCCCAAGCTCGCCTGGGCGCTCAAGCATCGGGGCCGCTTCCCGGTCGATGTCAACAGGGCCGATCGCGAGCTGCTGCTGCGCGTGCCGGGGCTGGGCGTGCGCGCCGTCGACAAGATCATTTCCGCGCGCCGGCACGGGCGGCTCCGCCTCGCCGATCTGGCGCGGCTGACCGCGGGGCTGAAGCGGCTGCTGCCGTTCCTGATCGCGGCCGATCACCGGCCGGTGAAATTGCTCGACCGGCTCGATCTGCGCGGACGCCTGGCGGCGCCGGCGCGGCAGCTGGATCTGTTCTGATGGTGCTCCATCGCGCGACTCTGGCGCCGGGCGCCGATCTCGACGGCTTTCGGCAGGCGGTCCGCCGCTTCGCCGCCGCGAAGGCGGCGCCGCACACGGTGGTGTGGAGCGTGTCGGACACGCCCGACCTCTTCGGCGACGAGGCCGGCGACGGTGCGCCGCCGCTCGCCCTGCCGCGCGCCGTCGCCGAATTGATCGAGCCGGTCATCTGCCATCGCGATCCCGAGCGCCACGCACTGCTTTACACGCTCATCTGGCGCGTGCTAACCGGCGAGCGGACGCTGCTTGAGCATCACAACGACCCGCTGATCCACCGGCTCGAGGCGATGCGCAAATCGGTCGGCCGCGACCTCCACAAGATGCACGCCTTCCTGCGCTTCCGACGCGCGGAAACGGATGGGCAGGAGCGGTTCGTCGCCTGGTTCGAGCCGGAGCATCATATCCTGACCGCGGCGGCGCCGTTCTTCGTCGAGCGGTTCCGCAGCCTCGTCTGGTCGATCCTGACGCCGGACGGCTCGGCGCAGTGGGACCGGGAGCGGTTGAGCGTCGGTCCGCCGGGCAAACGATCCGACGCACCCGCCGAGGATGCGTTCGAGGCCGGCTGGCAGGGCTACTACGAGAGCACCTTCAATCCCGCCCGCACCAACCTGGCGCTCATGCGCTCGGAAATGCCGAAGAAATATTGGCGCAACCTGCCGGAGACCGGCGCCATCGCGAAACTCGTCCGATCGGCCTCGTCGCGTGTTGACGAGATGATCGAGAAGGAGGCGGCCATGCCGAGCAAGCGCAATCCGGACAAGGCCGTCGCCGCCATGGCGGCTCAGGAACCCGCATCGCTGGCCGAGCTCAACCGAATCATCGCCGCATCCGAGCCGCTGGTGCCGGGTGCCACGCGGGCGGTGCTGGGCGAGGGGCCGGAAGGGGCGGCGGTCGCCTTCGTCGGCGAGCAGCCGGGCGATCAGGAGGATGTGCTGGGACGTCCCTTCGTCGGGCCGGCCGGGCAATTGCTGAGCCGCGCCATGGCCGAGGCCGGGCTCGATCGCAGCGCCGCTTACGTCACCAATGCGGTCAAGCACTTCAAGTTCGAGCAGCGCGGCAAGCGGCGCATCCACCAGAAGCCGACCACGGGCGAGGTTAAGCATTATCGCTGGTGGCTGATGAAGGAGCTGGATTTCGTCCGGCCGCGCATCGTCGTGGCGCTGGGCGCCACGGCCGCGCTGGCGCTCGCCGGCAAGCCGCTGCCGATCACGAAATGCCGGGGCGCGGTGATGTTCGATGACCGGCAAGGCTATATCACCGTGCATCCCTCCTATCTGCTGCGTCTGCCCGACGAGGAAGCGAAGCAGCGCGAATATGCGGCTTTCGTGGCTGATCTGCGCCATGTCCGCGAGCTGGTCGAGGAGCAGGCTCGGCGAGCCGGCTAGTTTAAGGGCCGGCCTCTTTTCTATCTGCGGGGTTGTGATACATAGGGCCGTTCGTAGCGAGAAGGGCCTTCGATCGTGATCAGGACCGGGTTGGCGGCCTTTACCGCGATGGCCTCGCTCGCCGTGACCGCGGCGATGGCCGCGGCGGCGCCGGACAACAACGCCTATTACAGCCTGATCAGGACCGAGACCGGGCAGAACCCGCCGGTCGGTTGGACGCGATTGCCGATACCGGCTGGCAGTGCCGAGGTCGCGCGCGATGGCTTCTATGCCGATGCGTTTCAGAGCGAGGCCGGCGGGCAGATCGTCATCGCGTTCCGGCGATTGAACCCGGTGCCCTTCATCAATATGGGGACCTACGATACCGATCTGCTGATTCTCTACAACGTCGTGCCGACGCGCTATGACCAGGATGTGCGCGCCTTCGTGGCGGCGATGAAGAGCGTCGCGGTTGCGCAGGTTCCGCCGCTGTCGACCGCGCCCGACAATGTCTTCGTGACCGGAAATTCGCTCGGCGCCTATGGCGCGCAGATCGCGGCCAAGGAGTTCCACTATGGCGGAGTCGGCTTCGCCGGGCCGGGCATTCCCAGCTATCGGTCACCGCCGGATCGGGCCGCGAATTTCACCAACTATCTGCGTTATGGCGATCCAGTCGCCAACCATGCCTCTGATGCCGGCATCTGGTGGGCCGGGTGGCCGGTCATGGCCCGTCCCGGCGATCATTACGGCCGGATCGAGCGCCTCGGCGATAGCGGCAGTCAGTTCGCCCTGGGCACGACCGTGAGCCTCGCCGCCATCTCGCCCGTCGATCTGGTCCAGGCGGTCGGCCTGCTCGGATTGGGGGCCGAGGTCGGCCTCTGGCATATGAGCCCGCGCTACAAGACGCCGCTCCATATCGAGACCCTGCCGACCTCTCGCTAGGCCTTGCTACCTTAGTACAGTTGTTCGGGTCCGCGCCCCTGGTCGAAGGTCCCCTCCGGCCCGGCGCTCTTGTCATGTCCGGGATGGGGGAGCTTGGATGTCGAGACGCCGGTTCGTGCAAATTCTGTCGTTGCTGCTGGGAATCGTCCTCATCGGCATGCCGCGCGCCGAGGCGCACGGACCATCGCGGCAGAAGGTGACCAAAACGATCGAGATCAACGCGCCGCCGGAGAAGATCTGGGCCGTCATCGCCAATTTCCACGATATGAGCTGGGACCCGGCCGTGGTGAAGACCGAGGGCGAGGGCGGCAGCGCGATCGATGCGACCCGCACCCTCACGCTCAAATCCGGCGGCCAGATCACCGAGAGCCTGAGCCGCTACGAGCCGTCGGAATTTTCCTATTCGACCTTCCTGCCGCACAACGATCCCAAGGTCCTGCCGGTCGCGGATTTCTCGACCGTGCTGACGGTGACGGCGGGCGAGGGTGGCAAGTCGGTGGTGGAATGGCGCGGGGCGGCCTATCGCGGCTACCCCAACAACGACCCGCCGCCGGAGCTCAACGACGAGGCGGCGGTCAACGCGATCTCGGCCTATCTCGTCGCAGGGCTCGAAGGGCTGAAGAAGAAGGTCGAGGGGTCGGCAAGCTGATTCGCCTCGCTTTCCTGTGCGCGCTGGCCGCGATCGGGCCGGCGCTCGCCGCCGAGCCGGCGGAAGAGGCCTTCGTCACCGATCAGAAGGGCGATGCGCTGACCGTCCTCGATCTCTCGACCCGCAAGACCGTCGCCACCATCGGGATCGACGGCCATCCGGCCGGCATCGCCATGAGCCGGGACGGCAGCCGCGCCTATGTCACCAGTCCGGACGGCAGGATGCTGTCGATCCTCGATACGGCGGCGCGGCGTATCCTGCGCCGGGTGCCGCTCGAAGGCGGCCCGCTCGGCGTCGCAATCGCCCCCGACGGCAAGACCGCCTATGTCGCGGACTGGTACGGCACGCGGGTAACACCGGTCGACACCGTAAGCGGCACGGTCGGCGCGGCGATCGAGGTCGGGCAATCGCCTTCCGGCCTGGCGGTGACCCCGGACGGCAAGATGCTGGTCGTCGCCGATCGGATGGACGATGCGCTGTCGCTCGTCGATCTCGGCAGCGGCAAGGAGGTCGCACGTGTCAAGGTCGGCGCGCATCCGTTCGGCGTGACGCTCGATGCGGCGGGCAAGCGCGCCTTTGCCGCCGATGTCGAATCCGACGATGTCGCCGTCGTCGATCTGGAGGCGCGCAAGCTCGTAGCGCGCATCCCGGTCGGCCGACGCCCCTATGTCGTGGCGCTGGTCGGCGACCGCGGCTTCGTCACCAATGAATTGGCGGGGACGCTGACGGCCTTCGATCTCGGCACGCTCGAGCCGCTTGGCACCGTTCAGGTCGGCGAATTCCCCGAAGGCATCGAGGCCAGCCGCGACGGCAGCCGTCTCTATATCGCCAACTGGATGGATGACAGCGTCAGCATCGTCGATCCCGGCAGCCTTGCGGTCGTCGGCCAGATGAAGGTCGGCGACAGCCCGCGCGCTTTCGGCACCTTTCTCAGACCGACAGGACAAGGAACGCCCTGACCATGCGTATGACCTGGTTACTCGCGGCCCTGCCGCTCCTCGTGGCACCGCCCGCTTTCGCCCACGGCTCGAGCCGGATCAAGGTGGTCGAGAAGGTGACCCTGCCGGCAGCCCCCGAGGCAGTCTGGGCCGTCATCGGCAATTTCCACGATATGAGCTGGGACCCGGCGATCGCGGGCACGGCAGGCGATGGCGGCAACGCGCTGCAATCCTTCCGCACGCTGACGCTCAAAACCGGCGGCATGCTTGAGGAGGATCTGGAGCGCTACGATGCGGCGGCGATGAGCTATGCGACCTTCCTGCCGCACAATGACCCGACCGTGCTGCCGGTGACCAATTTCTCCACGGTGCTGACGGTGAGCCCGGCGGAGGGCGGCGGCTCGATCGTGGAATGGCGCGCCGCCGCCTTTCGCGGCTATCCGAACGACAACCCGCCGCCGAATCAGAATGACGAGGCAGCGGCCAAGGCGATGGACGCCTATCTACGCGCCGGACTCGATGGGCTGAGCCGCCGGCTCGGCGGGGGCAGCTAAGTTTCAAGCGGCGCCGAAGCCGCGACGCCAGCTGTGGCGCTCGACCGCGGCCAGGAAATCCTCCACAGCCCGGTTGAAGGCGGCCGGCTCTTCGAGATTGATCGCGTGACCGGTGTTGGGCGCGATCCACAGGCCGGCATTCGGGATCTGGCGCTTCAGGTAGAGATTGGCCTCGATGCAGGGCTCGTCCTCGTCGCCGATCGCGAGCAGCACCGGCAGGTCGAGCCGTTGCAGCTCGGCCTCGAATTCCCAGAGCGACGGCCTGCCGGCCTGATAGCGTGCCATCGTGTGGCTCGATCCTTCAGCCGAATGAAGGCGCAGATGGGCCATGAACTCCTGCCAGCCACGCGGATCCTTGTGCTTGAGCTGGATGCGGGTCGGGCTGTGTCCCATCGTTTCGGCGACGGCGGCGGAGCCTTCCTCGATAAAGCGGTGCGCATTGTTCTGTGAATCGCGGATGAAGGCGTCGCGCAGCGAGGGCGGCGCGCCCGAGCCGCAGCCGGCGACCACCAGCGCGCTCACCCGATCCGGATAGCGCAGCCCGAAGGTCAGCACCGCATAGGCGCCCATGCTGAGCCCGACCAGATGGGCCTTTTCGATCGCGAGCCCATCCAGAACCGTGCCGATATCGTCGCGCGCGTGCTCCCAGCCATACTGGTCGGGATCGGCGGGCACGTCGGAGGGCGGATAGCCGCGGGCATTGAAGGTAATGCAGCGATAGTGGCGCGAGAGCGCGCGGACCTGCTGCTCCCACTCGCGCGCGTCCGACCCGAATTCATGGACGAACAGGAGCGGATATCCCCGGCCGCTCTCATCGTAATGCAGGCGTACGCCTTGACGCTCAACGAACGGCATTGTCGACCTCCCTCATTTCATACTACCGCGCCCTTAAGCCAAACCTTCGATAGATCAAGCCTCTATCGGCCCCAACTTTTGAGGCTGATGGCGGTTTCATGTCGTCTGAGTTGAATACACCGGTTTGGCTCGGATCTGTCAAAAGCGCTTACAGTCTGCCGCGCATCCAGTTCAGGAAATTCGGCCAAGTGTATGAGAAAAAACGACTTTATGAACATGGCATGGCGATTGCTAAGTTGAATGCGAATTGTTGAACACTTACTGGGGTATTTATAATGGGCATGGTTCGTAACGCTTTGGTGGCCGCCGCGTTTGGGGTCGCCGGTTTGGTCAGCACGCAGGCGCACGCTACCTTGATCATCAGCGCCAACGGCACGAGCATGGGCTCGGACAGCACGAACATGGCGACGAGCTTCACCGGTTCGGTTGGCGGTTTCAACATCAACATCGTCTCGGCGATTGGTCAGGCCGCGTTCGGCAGCAATGGCGAGCTGCTCGATGTGAGCTCCCTGGATGTGTCGTCGGGCGGTTCCGGCACGCTGAAGCTCCTGATCACCGAGACCGGCGTGACGGCGAGCGCGCTCGCGAATTTTGCCGCATCCTTCACCGGCAACATCACCGGCGCCAACGTGACCCGTTCGATCTATCTGGACACGACCAATAGCGGTCTCGAGTCCACGCTGATCGGCTCCACCACTCTCGCCAGCCAGGCCTTCTCGCTGTCGAACGTGTCCTTGAGCGGCCCCTTCTCCTTGGTGGAAGAAATCGACATCACGGCGTTCAACGCCGGCGCCACGCTCAGCAGCGACGACAACGTCACGGTTCCGGAGCCGATGTCTCTCGCTCTGGTCGGCGCGGGCCTGCTCGGCCTGGGCTTGATCCGCCGCCGGAAGTAATTCTAGGCCGATGTATTCTTAGTAAGAACTTTTTACAGCGGGGCATGGGCGAGGGGCGTCTTCATTTTAAGAGGCCTCTCGTTTCCCTCTCTAAGCTGGGGTTTGGGATGGTGTGATTGATCGTACTTAAATATCACTATTGTCCTATGTCTAAAATGCATCGCAGTTTTTTGTGAATTTTGAGATAAACATTTCGCGTTTTGCAATTTGCTTTCGGATTCTGCAGTACATTGAAGCTAGTCGATTGATTTTCCTGGTCACGTAAACTGGAACCAGAATTGCTTTGGTGCCATTACCGGGAAGGTTAATAACCCATAAAGGGGTCCGCCATGTGTATGTTAAAGAGGGTGATTGCTACATCTGCACTAGCAGTTGCCGTCGCGGCTTCGGTACCTGCAAAAGCGGATATTTTTGTCCTTTTGACCGATAGCGCCAATGATACGCCGGTCTCGGCGCAGAGTTCCGCCGCTCAATATGCGTTCCAAGGCTCGATCGGAAATATTTCGGTCAGCGACCTGATCTCTCAAGCGACTGGTTCGACGCTGTTGAGCATCGGCGGCAGCGGGCCGAATTTCACGGCGACGGGGGCCGGCTCGGTCACGCTGCAAATCAGCGAGACGAACTTGTCCAGCGCCTCGCAGGTCATGAGCTTCGCGTCGCTGTTCGGCAGCATCACCGGTACGGGCTCGGGCGTCGCCGTAAGCCGCAAGACTTGCTTCGATTCCAATAACGGACCGTCCAAGGCCGGGCAGAACGAGCCTTGCTTCGACATGCTGGGTCAATCGAGTTCCGAGCTTTCGAGCGCCGCCGCTTCGATCGCCATGCTCGCCGGCAACTCGCTCTTCTCGATTTCCGAAGACATCACCTTCTCGGCCGATGGGGCCGTTCAGGTCTCGTTGAGTGGTGGTGACTCGGTCTCGAGCGATCCGCCCATCTCGGTCCCCGAGCCGATGTCGGCGGCTTTGCTGGGGGCCGGTCTGGTCGGTTTCGGCGTCGCTCAACGGCGGCGCCCCAAGGTCTGAGCCTGCTACTCAAGAGACGCATCTTCTAAAAGGCGGTCGTCTATGGCGACCGTCTTTTCATTTGGCTCCCGGTTTCATTTGGCTTTGGGGCGGCTCAACAGCCCAGCTTGTCGGCGAGGTCTTGAAAATCCTCGACGACAAGGTCGAGCCCATGCTGATCAGGCAAGTCCTGTTTCGGCCTCGGTCCGAATTCGGCGCGACGCCAGACGTAGCAAGTGCGAAAGCCGCACTCCTGGGCCGCGATCAGATCGGCGTAGTGGGCGGCCACCATCATGCACTGGTCCGGCGCCAGGCAGAGCAGATCGGCCGCGGTGAGATAGGTCTTGGGCGCGGGCTTGTAGGCCCTGGCGACTTCGGCGCCGAGAATGGCGTCCCAGGGCAGGCCGGCCCGCTTGGCCATATCAACCATCAGACGGATATTGCCGTTGGATAAGGTCGCCAGCATGAAACGCCGCTTGAGGCGCGTCAGGCCAACCACAGAATCAGGCCAGGGATCGAGGCGATGCCAGGCGAGGTTGAGATCTTGCCGCTGTGCCTCGGTGAGGCTCTCCAGCCCGAATTCGGGCAGCAGGCGATCGAGCGCCATGCGATGGAGATCGTCCAGCCGGGTCCAAGGCAAGCGGCCTTCGCGCACTTCGAGCATCATCGGCTTGTAAAGGCCGCGCCAGGAATCGGCGAAGGCACTCCAGTCCGCCTTCAGCCCAACCGTCCGCTCCAGCGATTGGCCTTCGCGGATGAGGCTGCCGCGCCAATCGACGACGGTGCCGAAGACATCGAAGGTAAGGGCGGCGATATCGGGAAGCGCCATGGAGATGCTCCTTCGTTGAATCCGATCGACCTCACCGGAGCCCCGGCCCAGCGTCAAGCCGGTATGCCCGGCGCCGAAGGCTCAACGCCTCGCTGGGTCGCGTCGCTTCAGGGCGCGATCCAGCGCCTTATAGACCTGGCTGGGCAGGAAGGGCTTCTGAAGGAAGCTGTAAGGCTGGGCGATCGCCGCGCGCTCGATATCTTCCGGATCCTCGGTACCCGAGATGAAGATGGATCCGATGCCGTGGGCTTCCCGCATCTGGCGCGCAACCTCGATACCGTCCATCGGGCCGGACAATTTTATATCGACGAGCGCGATATCGGCTCCGGTGTCGCGCGCGATCGACAGCGCCTCGGTGCCGGTCGAGGCGACGCCGACGATACTGAAACCCGATTCCGCAAGAACATCGGCGATATAGGTCGCCACCAGCGCTTCGTCCTCGACGATCAGCACACGCGTAACCGGCGGAGATGTCGCGCTGTCATCGGACCCAAAAGATGAATTCGGCATGTGCTGTATCTCAGCGTCCACGGTCGACGGACTATCGAACTTCATATAAGCAATACCCCCCAACATTGATTTTTCGTCTAAGTTCCATGCCGCCTGTCGAGTCCTTAAAATTACAATCAAAAACTAAAGAATATTTAGCATCTGAAATGAACCAGTGAATATATACGCGGGATCCCGGCTGTCGCATCGGTGTGGCCCGTGTCAATGTTGGGGCCAAGGCATCGGCTGATACGCCCCGATCGCCTGGAGCGCGGGTTTGCGTCCGGCGACGCGACCCGCTATGGTCCCGCGCGTTTGGATAATGGTTTGGAGGGCCGTGTTGGCCGATATTTTCCGCGAGATCGACGAGGATCTGCGCCGCGACAAAATGATCAGGCTGTGGCAGCGCTATGGCCGGCTGGTCATCGGGGCGGCGGTGCTGATCGTCCTGGCGACGGCTGCCTATGTTTTCTGGGATGCGCATCGGCGCCAGCAAGAAGAAGCGCTGGGGCAGCGCTATGCCGAAGCGACCGATCTCGCGCGCACGGACCTCACCAAGGGGATCGCCTCGTTCGAGACGCTGGGCGCCGGCGGCAATGCCGGCTATGCGCTCCTCGCTCGTCTGCAAGGCGCCGTTCTGAAGGCCAAGGGCAGCGACAAGGCCGGCGGCGTTGCAGCATTGAGGGCCATGGCGGACGACAGCAGTGTCGACCAGCCTTATCGCGACTTGGCGTCCCTGCTTTCGGCTGTCTATGGCGTCGATGACGAGCCGCCTGCCGATATCGAGGCGAGGTTGAAGCCGCTGACCCAGCCGACGAGTCCCTGGCGCTTCACCGCGATCGAGTTGACGGCTCTCGCACAGCTGAAGGCCGGTGACAAGCCCGGTGCGCTCAAATCCTATCAACAGCTCGCCGACGAACTCGAAGCTCCGCCCAGCCTGCGTGCCCGGGCGGCCGAGATCGTCGGGGCCCTCAGCCATTAGGAAATTGCCGGTGCGAATATTGCGCGTGCTGCCGCTGATTCTGGTCGCGGCATTTAGCCTTGCCGGATGCGAGGATCTGTTCAAGAGCGCCAAGGTTAAGCTGCCCGGCGAGCGTGTGTCGGTCCTGGCACTGGAAAAGGAGCTGGAGCCGGATCCGGAGCTCGCTCGCATGGTGGTGGCGTTGCCGCATCCGACGACCAATCGCGATTGGCCGCAATCGGGCGGCGTGCCGACCCACAATGTCGGGCATCCGGGACTGCCGGATGATCTCAGCGTTGCTTGGCAGGCCGAAGTAGGCGAGGGCGCCTCGCGCTTCGCGCAGGTGCTGGCCGGCCCCGTGGTCGCCGACGGGGTGGTCTACACGATGGATTCCAGATCGCTCGTCAGCGCCTTCAGCGCCGATGACGGCCGGCAGCTCTGGCAGACCGACGTCACCCCCGAGGATGACGACAGCCAGGCCTGGGGCGGTGGCGTCGGCTTCGACCACGGCAAGGTCTATGTCGAGACCGGCTATGGTCAGGTTCTGGCGCTCGACGCCGCGGATGGCAAGATCCTGTGGCGTGTCAGCGCCGGTGCTCCGTTGCGGGGGGCGCCGACGATCGCCGATGGACGCGTCTACATCATCACTGTCGATAACGAGCTGCAGGTGGTGTCGACCGACGACGGGCATAAATTGTGGACCTACGATGCCGTCCCGGAAGCGGCGCAGATCGCCGGCAGCGCCAGCCCGGCGGTCGAAGCCGGCGTGGTCGTCGCGACATTCTCCTCGGGTGAGATCACGGCGCTGCGGGTCGAGAACGGCCGCGTGCTCTGGACCGACAGCCTGGCCGCGACCCGGCGCTTCGACGCCATCTCCACCCTCGCGGATATTCGCGGCCGACCGGTGATCGATCGCGGTCGCGTCTATGCGGTAAGCCATAGCGGCCGCATGGCGGCGATCGATCTGCGCACCGGCGAGCGCGTCTGGGAGCAGGATATCGGCGGCATCTACACGCCATGGGTCGCCGGCGATTTCCTCTATGTCCTGTCGATCAACAACGAGCTCATCTGCCTCACGCGCGCCGACGGCCGCATTCGCTGGATCACCCAGCTCGACAGCTGGGAGAATATGGAAAGCCAGAGCGGTGCTTTGCACTGGGCCGGACCGTTGCTGGCCGGCGACCGGCTGATCGCGGTCGCATCGAACGGAGCAACTTGGTCCGTCTCGCCCTATACGGGCGATGTGCTCGGGCATATCGATCTGCCGGCCGGCAGCTTCTTGTCGCCGGTCGTCGCCGACAATACGCTTTATTTGATGACCAATGACGCCAGCCTGACGGCGCTACGCTGATCCGGAGGTTGAAAGGCTAAGGACTCCATGAGCTTTACCGCCGCCATTATCGGTCGTCCCAATGTCGGGAAATCGACATTGTTCAACCGGCTGGTCGGCCAGAAGCTGGCGCTGGTGGACGATCTGCCCGGCGTCACGCGCGACCGCCGCGAAGGTCGGGCCCGCTTGGCCGGGCTGGAATTCCAGATCATCGACACGGCGGGCCTCGAAGAGATCCACGATCAGAGCCTGGCCGCGCGCATGCAGGAGCAGACCGAGCGGGCCATCGAGGATGCCGATGTCGTGCTGATGGTGATCGATGCCCGCGCCGGCATCACGCCGCTCGATCGGCATTTCGCCGAGCTGTTGCGCCGGCGCGCCAGCGTGCCGGTGCTGCTCGTCGCCAACAAGTCGGAAGGGCGTGCCGGCCTCGCCGGCGCCTATGAGGCGTTCGAGCTCGGGCTCGGCGATCCGATCGCCATCTCGGCCGAGCACGGCGAAGGGCTGGGCGACCTGTTCGATGCCCTGCTGCCTTTCGCCGATGAGGAAACGGCAGCCGAGGAGGCGGAGGAGCAGCCGGACGAGTCCGAACCGGCGGAAGAGCCGGTGAAGCCGCTCCAACTCGCCATCGTCGGTCGGCCGAATGTCGGCAAATCGACCCTGGTCAATCGGCTGATCGGCGAGGATCGGCTGCTGACCGGGCCCGAAGCCGGCATCACCCGTGATGCGATCGCGGTCGAATGGCAATGGAAGAGCCGGGCCATCAAGTTGATCGACACGGCCGGCCTGCGCCGCAAGGCGTCGATCGAGGAAAAGCTCGAAAAGCTGTCGACCGCCGACACGCTGCGCGCGATCCGCTTCGCCGAGCTCGTCGTGCTAGTGATCGATGCCGAGCAGATGATGGAAAAGCAGGATCTGACCATCGCCCGGATGATCGAGGATGAGGGGCGGGCGATCGTGCTCGCCGTCAATAAATGGGATCTGATCGAGGATAAGCCCAAGGCGCTGGAACGGCTCAAGGACCGGTTGCAGATCTCGCTGCCGCAGCTTGCCGGCATCGCCGCCGTGCCGGTCTCGGCCGCGACTGGCGCCTCGCTCGACAAGTTGATGAGCGCCGTGCTCGCCGCCGAGACGGTCTGGAATACACGGATTCCGACGCCGAAGCTCAATCGCTGGCTGGCGGCGGTGCAGGAACGTCACCCGCCACCGCTGGTCGCCGGCAGGCGGCTCAGGCTGCGCTATATGACCCAGGCCAATATCCGGCCCCCGACCTTCGCGCTCTTCGCCTCGAAGCCGGGCGATCTGCCCGACTCCTATCGGCGCTATCTGGTCAATCTGCTGCGCACGGATTTCAAGCTGCCCGGCGTGCCGATCCGGGTAATGCTGCGCAAGGGGGCGAATCCCTACGCCGATAAGAAGGACTGAGCGATTGGCTGTTGCTCGATGAGCGGCAGCAGGCGCGCATCTTCCAGCGCCGCCGTTCGGTGGCCGAGGCCGACGAGATAGGCCGGATCTTCCGCGAACGCGATGAAGGCGGCCACGCTGTGCTGGCGCACCAGCATGGCCCGGTCCCAGCGCTCGTCCGGCGGCCCGATGAGGAACGGCCCGCCCATAGCGAGCAGGACCAGATCGCCGCCGCTCTTGCGTAAGAAGGGCAAGGTATGGGCGATGTAGCGGTCGAAGGCCTCGGCACCGCTGATCGGCTCGGCCGGCCGCAACGCCGGTGCGGCGCTGTAATCGGCCATGGCGCGGAAGCGTAGAAGGTTCAGCATCACGACCGGGCCTTCGAGCCCGCGCATGATGAAGTCCCGCCCGGCCGTCGGCGTCACGTCGAGATAGGGCCTGTTCATGCCATGTCCTTTGGGAAAGCGAGCCGGGACACGTGGTCGCGCACGTCGTCGGGCCAGTGGGCGATCTGCCGGTCGAAGCCGGCGCGATCCTGCGCGAAGAGCGCCCGGCTCGCCTCCTCGAAGCCGGGCAGATCTCCAGCCAGCGCCGACATGAGACGATAGGCGCGCTCCCGTGCCAAGCGCGCTTGCTGGATTTCGCCATCGCTGCGGCGTGCCGCATCGACCAGCCGGCGCAGCGTCACGGACGCACCGCCCGGCTGGGCCGCCAGCCAATCCCAATGGCGCGGCAGCAGGGTTACCTCGCGGGCGACGACACCCAACTTGGGGCGGCCGCGTCCGCGCGGCGGTTCCACGGTCTTGGCTCTCGAATAGCGCACCTGGATATCGGCGTCGGAGCCGCGCAGGTCGAGATCGACGACATGTCCGGTCGCGTCGTCGAAGACGAGAAGCGGCGCCCGCTCGCCGTCCTCGGTTGCCCGCCGGACCGCGAGCGCCACGATCCCAACTGGCCCGGCGGCAAGCAGCCGATGGCCGGCAAAGGCGGTACAGAATCGATCGGTCTCGTGCATGGGCGGAATATTGACCGGGTAATATTCATCTGTCAATATCGCCCGGGTGAAATTAGAGGCCGCCATGGACAAGCTGGATCGAAAGGCCGCTATCGCTGCCTATAAGGAGCGGAAGAGCGTGGCGGGCATCTATGCCGTGCGCTGCACGGCGACGGGACAGGTCTGGGTCGGCCAGGCGCCGAATCTCGACACGATCAAAAGCCGGCTCTGGTTCGGTCTGCGCCATGGCGGCTGCACCAATCCGGCGCTGCAGCGGGCCTGGACGGTCTGCGGCGCCGACAGCTTTACGTTCGAGCCGCTGGAAAGGCTGGCGGAAGAGACTTTCGCCTATGTGCGCAACGCGCTCTTAAGGGAGCGATCGATTCATTGGCGCGCGCAGCTCGGCGCGCAGGAGATTTAGCTGACCCCTGCGCCGATAAGAGCTGACGAGGCCGAAACCGGCGAGACTGATAAGGGCCGTCGCTAGGAGGGTGAGAGTGGACGGTTCGGGGACCGGCACCTGCGGTTCGATCGTGCCCGAGAAGCCGGGCAGAAATTCTGAGAGCGCCGACTCGCGAACGACCGCGAAGGTCGCCGTCTCGAAATCGGCCGGATCGATTGCGGACGGGATGGCGTCGCTCGCCAGCACGCCCAGATCGGGCGTCGAGAAGGTGATGATGAAGCCCTGGCCGGTCTGCGGATCGCCTGTCTCGATCTGGATCTCGTCGACGCCGCCGGCGCCGTCCAGCACCGTCATCGTCTGGAAGATGCCGGTATGGGTATCGCCACCGATGTCGGATGACAGGATCAGGGGCGTGCCGGGCTGGATGTCGTTGGTGTAGAGGCCGCTGTTGGGCGCGGGATCCTGGTCGGGGAAGGACGTGTCTATCGTCAGCGAGAGTCCGATCTTCTCGCCGACCGTGACGCCCGCGGGAAAGCCGGGCTCGACGACATCGACCGTCCCAGTCCAATCATAAGTGACCATTGCCGCTGCCGCCGGGTAAGCGGCGGCGTTCAACCCCAGGATAGTGAATCCCGCCAAGACTGTCATTCGCATCGGCATCCCCCGGTTGTGCGGAATTGTATCTACACGCCGCATACGGCGGCCGACCGGAATGGTTCCGGCCAGCTGAGGATTTTTTTCGGTGAACAGCCGCGCGGCATCGTCCGACTCGGCATCATCGATTGAATCTCACCAGGAAAAGGCCTCAAGCCCGAACTTGGTCGAGGTAAATGCATCGTAGGCCAGGGCTGATATTCCACGACCGATCGTATTACGAGAGTAACCTCATTTCGGATCGCCGAAATGCTGCAGCAACATCGCCGGGCCTATGGTTCCTTGAAGCTTAGTCAGGGAATACGCCGATGCTGAACCTCGACAGGTTCATTTCCGATTGCGTAGAGGCCGTCACGCGAGATACGAGGCATAAGGCCGTGTGCGAGGTCGTGGCTCGAGCGGTGAGCGAGCCGAGCGCGGTCATGGAGGCCTTGGGTGAGCCGCAGCAGGCCGGGGTCGGCATCCTCTACCGCGCACCCAACCTGACGATATTGAACTTGGTTTGGGGACCGGGCATGACGATCATGCCGCACGACCATCGCATGTGGGCCGTGATCGGGATCTATACGGGCCGCGAGGACAATATCTTCTGGCGCCGGCTGCCGTCGGATGCGACCCGAATGGTCGAAGCCGCCGGCGCCCGTTCTCTTGGCCGTGGTGACTGTGCGCCGCTCGGACCCGACATCATTCATTCGGTTACCAACCCGATTCCGCGTCTGACCGGCGCCATCCATGTCTATGGCGGAGATTTTTTCGAGCAGGAACGAAGCGAGTGGAATCCCGAGACGCTGTGCGAGCAGCCCTACGATCACGAAAAGGCCCGACGCCTTTTCGAAGAATCGAACCGGGGATTCTCTATCTAAACGGCTAAAGCACGCTCCAGGAACAGCCGCGCGGCGTCGTCAGCTGTCGGTAGCTTCGACTGGTCCTCGCCCGGGAAGGCCTCGCGCCGGAGCTGGGTTCCGGTCGGGCCTGGATCGATGACCTCGACGCTCAAGGGCGAAGCGTCGAGTTCGGCGGCATAGAGCTTCGCCATCATCTCGAGCCCGGCCTTGGCGACGGCATAGGCGCTCCAATAGGCTGCAGGCTCGCGGCCGGCGGCACAGCCGGTCAGCAGCACCTTTCCCCTGGGCGCCCGGCGCAGCAGCGGGTCGAAAGCGCGGATGAGGCGCCAATTGGCGGTGAGATTGACCGCCAGCACCCGGTCGAACTTGTCGGGATCGAGATGGCCGAGCGGCCCGAGCGCGCCCAGGATGCCGGCATTGCCCACCAGCAGATCGAGCCGGCCGAACCGCTCATGGATGGCGGCGGCCATCTGGTCGATCCTGTCGAACTCGGTGAGGTCGAGCGGCACCAGCGTGGCGGAGCTGCCCGCCTGGCGCACGGCGTCATCGGTCTCCTCGAGACCGCCGACGGTGCGGGCGACCAGGATAAGATGCGCGCCCTCGGCGGCCAAGGCACGGGCGACGGCGGCGCCGATGCCGCGCGAGGCGCCGGTGACGAGGGCGACGCGGCCGTCCAGCCGGCCTAAGCCGGGGCTACTCATCCGGCGACGACTTCCGCCATCTCGGACAGCGAGGCCGGGATCTTGCCCTGGTTGAAATCGGTCAACGGGATCGGGTATTCGCCGGTGAAGCAGGCATCGCAGAAGCGCGGCTGTATCGGGTCGCGACCGGGCTCGCCGAGCGCGCGATAGAGTCCGTCGAGCGAGATGAAGGCGAGGCTGTCGGCCTTGATGAACTTTGCCATCTCGGCCACATCCATGCGCGAGGCCAGGAGCTTCTCGCGCTCGGGCGTGGCGATGCCGTAGAAGCAGGAGTGGCTGGTCGGCGGGCTGGAGATGCGCATATGCACCTCGCGCGCGCCGGCCTGGCGGACCATTTCGACGATCTTGAGCGAGGTGGTGCCGCGCACGATCGAATCATCGACCAGCACGACCCGCTTGCCTTCGATCGCGCGCCGATTGGCATTGTGCTTCAGCTTGACGCCGAGATGGCGGATCTGATCGGTCGGCTCGATGAAGGTGCGGCCGACATAATGATTGCGCACGATGCCGAGCTCGAAGGGCGTGCCGCTCTGGTTGGAATAGCCCAAGGCCGCGGGCACACCCGAATCCGGCACCGGAATGACGATATCGGCATCGACCGGATTTTCGCGCGCGAGCTCCATGCCGATGCGCTTGCGCACCTCGTAGACATCGGTCCCTTCGACCATGCTGTCCGGCCGGGCGAAATAAATATATTCGAAGATGCAGAAGCGGCGGGGCATGGTCCCGAACGGGCGGATGCTCTGAATCCCCTCGTCGTTGATCAGCACGATCTCGCCCGGCTCGACATCGCGAACAAAGTCGGCGCCGATGATGTCGAGCGCCACGGTCTCCGAGGCCAGAACCCAGGCCGAGCCGACCTTGCCCAGCACCAGCGGCCGGACGCCGAGCGGGTCGCGCACGCCGATCAACCCTTCCTTGCTGAGCGCCGCCAGCGAATAGGCGCCTTCGATCTGGCGCAGTGCGTCGACCACCCGTTCCAGCACCGTGCGGCGCAGGCTGGTCGCGATCAGATGAATGATGACTTCGGTGTCGCTGGTCGATTGGAACAGGCTGCCCCGGCGGACGAGCTGGCTGCGGAGCTGGTAGGAATTCGTGAGGTTGCCGTTATGGCAGATGGCAAGGCCGCCGAACTCGAAATCGCCGAACAACGGCTGCACGTTGCGAAGTGCAACCTCGCCGGTCGTGGCGTAGCGGTTATGGCCGATCGCCGCCATGCCCTTCAGCCGCTCGATCACATCCTTGGAGCTGAAATTGTCGCCGACCTGGCCGAGGCCGCGATGGGAGTGGAATTGGATGCCGTCATAGGAGACGACACCGGCCGCCTCCTGACCGCGATGCTGGAGCGCGTGGAGGCCGAGGGCGGTGAAGGCGGCCGCCTCGACATGGCCGAACACGCCGAACACGCCACATTCCTCGTGGAAATGATCATCCTCGGCATCGAAGGGATTGGTCTGAAGTTCGGTCATTTCGTTCCCTGTGCCTGGATCAGTTGGTCGAGGCCCTTGGTATCCGAATTCGCCTCGGGATTGCCGGCAGAGGCCGGCTTTACTGCTGTCTTCGCTGGCGGCGGCTGGTTCAGCCGATCGAGCGAATTCTTGAAATCAGTGCCGGCCTTGGCTGTGTCTTGAACCTGATTCAACCGATCGGCCGCAGCACCCAGCGTGCCGGGCAGGTTGTGCGGGATCATCTGCTGCAATTGCTCGGCACCCTTGGCCAGCAGCGGGCGGCTATGCGCCTCGACCACCCAGGGCGGCAGATCCTCGGATTTCAAAAGATGCGTCATCACCAGATATCCGAGCGAAACCAGCAATACGCCACGTACCACGCCGAACAACAGGCCCAACGCCCGGTCGAGCGCGCCGAGGCCGCTGCTGCGAACTCGCGACGAGATGATACCGACCAGGATCGAGAACAAGAGTACCGCGATCAGAAAGAGTCCGATGCCGGCGATCAGCTCGGCCGCCAGCACCGATTTCACGATCGACTGCACGAGCGGTTCGACCGGCGTAAAGAAATAGATCGCGACCACGAGCGCGCCGGCCCAGGCGGCGATCGACAGCGCCTCGCGCACGAAGCCGCGCACGAAGGCGAATAGCCCGGACAGCGCCACCACCGCGACGACGATGAAATCGAGCGTGTTCATGCCGCCTCAGCCATGACCGCGCGCGCGGGGTCCGCTGGAGGGGATGAACATCTCGACGAGCTCTTGCAAATGTCCGACCTCGTTGATCCGGATGCTTGCGGGCGACTGTTTCGCGCGTCCGCGTCGCGTGGGCGCAAGTGCCCGCTCGAAGCCAAGCTTCCCAGCCTCCTTCAGCCGCGCATCGGCCTGGCTGACCGGCCTGATCTCGCCCGACAATCCGATCTCGCCGAAGACCGCCATATCGGCCGGTACCGGCTGACCGCTGAGCGCTGACACCAGCGCCGCCGCCACGGCAAGATCCGCAGCCGGCTCGGATATTCTAAGGCCACCTGCGACGTTCAGGTAGACGTCGTTGGCACCGATTGCAAGGCCGCAACGGGCGTCGAGAACGGCGATCACCATTGCAAGCCGTGCGGCATCCCAACCGACCACGGCGCGCCGGGGCGAGCCGGGCGGCGAGGGGGCGACCAGCGCCTGGATCTCGACCAGCACCGGACGCGTTCCTTCCATGCCGGCAAAGACGGCGGCACCACTGATGTCACCCTGCCGGTCGGCGAGGAAAAGCGCTGACGGATTAGGGACTTCCGAGAGGCCGATATCGGTCATCTCGAACACGCCGATCTCGTCGGTTGGGCCGAAACGGTTCTTGACCGCGCGCAGGATGCGGAATTGATGGCCGCGCTCGCCTTCGAAATAGAGCACCGTGTCGACCATATGCTCGAGCACGCGCGGTCCGGCGATGAGCCCTTCCTTGGTGACATGGCCGACCAGCACCAGTGTGAAACCCACGCGTTTGGCGAGCCGGATCAGCTCCTGTGCCGCGGCGCGCACCTGGCTCACGGTGCCCGGCGCTGAATCGAGCGCATCCAGATACATGGTCTGGATCGAATCGATGATCACGACATCGGGGCCGCCGATGGCTTCGAGCGAGCCGGCAATGTCGCGGATGCTGGTCGCGGCGGCGAGCTCGACCGGCGCCGAGGCGACACCCAGCCGGGCGGCGCGCAACCTCACCTGGTCGACCGCTTCTTCGCCGGAGATGTAAGCACATTTGAGCTTGGTGCCGCCGCGCCCTTGCGCCAAGGCGGCAACGACCTGGAGCAGCAGGGTCGATTTGCCGATGCCGGGATCGCCGCCGACCAGAAGCGCCGAACCGGGGACGAGACCGCCGCCGCACACCCGATCGAACTCGGCGATGCCGGTCAGGCGGCGCGGGGCCGTCTCGCTCGTGCCTTCGAGGCCGACGAAGGCGATCTTGCGGCCCTTGGCGGCACTTGCCGACAAGCTCTTGGGCGGGCCGTCGGCGACCGCCTCCTCGACCAGCGAATTCCAGGCGCCGCAGGCGTCGCAGCGGCCGGCCCATTGCGCATGAACCGAGCCGCATTCCTGGCAGACGTAGCGATTGCGGGGGCGTGCCATGGTTTTCAGCACTCCTCCGGGCCGGTCACGGGGCCCTGACCTCCATCCGGATCGGGCCATCGGCCCGGCCATGGATGAATTGGTCGACATAGGGGCTGCCCGATTGGTCGATCGCAGCGACCGGCCCCTCCCAGATGATCTTGCCCTGATGCAGCATGGCGATGCGGTCCGCGATCTTGCGGGCGCTCGCCATGTCGTGGGTGATCGAGAGCGCGGTGGCGCCGAGATCGCGCACCCGGTCGATGATGAGGTCGTTGATCACGTCGCTCATGATCGGGTCGAGCCCGGTGGTGGGCTCGTCGAAGAACAGGATTTCCGGCTGGGCGGCGATGGCACGGGCGAGGGCGACGCGCTTCTGCATGCCGCCCGAGAGCTCGGCCGGGTTGAGCTCCGCCACTTCCTTGGTAAGGCCGACCTTGGCGAGCGTCTCGATGGCGATCCGCTTGGCCTCCCCCCGCGACATGCCGCGCCCCTGGATCAGGCCGAATCCGACATTTTCCCAGACCGGGATCGAATCGAAGAGCGCAGATCCTTGAAACAACATCCCGAATTTGGCCATCAGGCGATCGCGGGCGCCGCCCTTGAGACCGACCGTCTCCTCGCCGTCGATCTTGATCGAGCCGCGATCGGGACGGATGAGGCCGAGCACGCATTTCAGCAATACCGACTTGCCGGTGCCCGAGCCGCCGATCACCACCAGGCTCTCGGCCGAATCGAGCTCGAGATCGATGCCCTGCAAGACCTTCTTCGGACCGAAGGATTTGTAGAGGCCGGAGATGGCGATCTTCTTCATTTGGCGAAGAACAGTGTGGTCAGGAGATAATCCATGAGGAAGATCGTGATCGAGGCGGAGACGACGGCCGAGGTGGTGGCAGCACCGACGCCTTGCGCGCCGCCGCGGGAGTTATAGCCGAAATAGCAACCCGAGACGGTAATGACGAAGCCGAACACCGCCGCCTTGACTAGGCCCGAGACGACATCCTCGGTCGTCACGAAATTCAGGGTCGAGACGAGATAGGCGGTCGGGTTGAAACCGAGCTTGTAAGTCGCGATCAGATAACCGCCGAATACGCCGATGATATCGGCCACCAGCACCAGGATCGGCATGGTGATAACGCCGGCCAGCACGCGCGGCACGACCAGATATTTCATCGGGTTGGTCGACAGCGTCGAGAGCGCGTCGATCTGATCGGTGACGCGCATCGTGCCGATCTCGGCGGCGATGGCGGCGCCGACGCGGCCGGCGACCATGAGTCCGCCGATCACTGGCCCCAATTCGCGCGTGACCGAGATCACCACGATGGTGGCGATGGCGCTCTCCGACGAGAAGCTGCGCGAGAATCCGGTATAACTCTGCAGCGCCAGCACCATGCCGACGAAGATCGCGGTCAGCCCGACCACCGGCAGCGAGTTGTAGCCGATGCTCATCATCTGCCGGAGCAGGATCTTGAGGTAGAAAGGCGGCCGGACGACGTGGCTGACGGCGCTGCCGGCGAACAGGGTCACACGGCCGAGCGCCGCCATGAAAACCAGGGTGACGCGGCCGATGGTGGCCACCGAATCGAGCATGGTCAGATCTTGGCCCGTAAATAGCGGCGGGGCAGGCGGCGGCTCAGCCGGGTCAGCAACTCGTAGCCAACCGTGCCGCTGTCGCGGGCGAGATCGTCGGCGCCGTAATGCGGTCCCAGAATATCGACGAAGCCGCCGGGCTGCGCCTGGTGCGGCGGCACGGCGCTGACATCGACGGTGATCAAATCCATTGAGATGCGCCCTATGACGGGAATTTCCTGAGGGCCGATGAAGCATCGGGCCCGATTGCCGGCGCCGCGCAGAACGCCATCGGCATAGCCGATGCCGATGGCGGCGACACGGCTCGGCCGATCAGCAGTCCAGGCCGCACCATAGCCAACCGTCCGGCCAGCGTCAATCTCCCGGACCTGGAGGATTTTGGCTTTGACGCCAACCACTTGCCGCATGGGGTTGGGATGGTTGGGTGTCGGGTTGACACCATAGAGCGCAGCTCCCGGCCGAACCAGATCGAACAGATATTCGGGACCGAGAAACATACCGAAGCTGGCGGCGAGGCTGCGGGGCGCCGCCGGCAGCTTGGCGCTCATCGCCGTGAAATCAGCGAGTTGGCGTCTATTCAGCGGGTTGTCCCTCTCATCGGCGCAGGCGAGGTGGCTCATGATCGCGGCGAGCGGCAATCCCGCCAGCAGCCCCGGATCCTCGGCGAGGCGGGCGCTTTCCGCCGGCGGCATGCCAAGGCGTGCGAGACCGGTATCGAGGTGGAGGATCGTCGCGCGGCCTGGTGCGACGCGGCGCCACAGAGCGAGCTGACCTAGATCGTTCGCGACCGGAACCAGCCTCGAATGGGTCGCCATCTCAGGTTCGGGGCCGGACAGCACGGCAATCTGCATGCCCTCCAGGCCGGCCAGTGCCGCATCGAGCGCCAGAGCCTCGTCGAATGAGTGGACGAAGAAACGGCGGCAGCCGACAGCGGCGAGGGCGGTTGCGACCGGCTCGAGCCCGAGCCCGTAGGCATCGGCCTTGACCGCCGCGGCCATGGCGCAAGTGCCGGCTTGCCGTTGCAGAATACGCCAGTTTTCGACCAGTGCCTCGAGATCGACGGTAACGATGCCGGAGGCTCCGACCGGCAGATCCGCAGCCTCGACGCTCGATTCCGGCATCATCGCCGCAGCCGGCCCGGCGCTAGTATCGGGCATCGGGCAAATGGTCTTGGCCGACGAAGTCGGAGAATTTGGTGATGGCGCCGTCGAAATGCAGCGTCACCGTGCCGATCGGCCCGTGACGCGACTTTCCGATGATCACCTCGGCCTTGCCGGCGGCGTCGCGGCAGCGATTGAACCAATTCTCGTAGCGCAGATTGAACTTCTCGGCCGTCTCATCGGCATGCTGGCTGGGCTTGGTTCGGTTCAGATAATATTCGTCGCGATAGACGAACATCACGACGTCGGCGTCCTGCTCGATCGAGCCCGATTCGCGGAGGTCGGAGAGCTGCGGGCGCTTGTCCTCGCGCTGTTCGACCGAACGCGAGAGCTGCGAGAGCGCGATCACCGGCACCTCCAGCTCCTTGGCCAGCGCCTTGAGGCCGCGCGTGATCTCCGAGATCTCCTGCACGCGATTCTGCTCGGCGCCCGGCCGCGCCGAGGCGTGAAGCAGCTGCAGGTAATCGACCACGATCAACTGCAGCCCGTGCTGCCGCTTGAGGCGCCGCGCGCGGGTGCGCACGGCCGAGATGGTGAGCGCCGGCGTGTCGTCGATGAAGAGCGGGACATTCTCCAGCCGGATCGTCGCCTGGACGAAGGCATCGAACTCCTCATGCCCGACCTCGCCCTTGCGGATCTTGTCGCCGGACACGCCCGAATCCTCGGCGAGGATACGGGTGGCGAGCTGCTCCGACGACATTTCCAGCGAGAAGAACCCGACCACGCCGCCATCCTCGGGCTGGAGCTTGCCGTCGGGACCGTGGCCGGCGCGATAGGCCTTGGCGACGTTGAAGGCGATGTTGGTGGCGAGCGCGGTCTTGCCCATCGAGGGGCGGCCGGCGAGGATCAGAAGATCGGACGGGTGCAGGCCGCCCAGCATGTCGTCGACACCACTGAAGCCGCTCGACACGCCGCTGGTCTTGCCGCTGCGCTTGAAGGCGAGCTCGGCCATCGCCGCGGCGTTCTTCATGGCCTGGCGGAAAGCCTGGAAGCCGCCTTCGGCCGTGCCGGCGGTGGCGAGGTCGAACAGCTTCTTCTCGGCGGTCTCGATGACCTGCCTGGCCTCGATATCGATGCCGCGCTCGTAGGAATCGTTGACCGTCTCGGTGCCGATCTCAATCAGCTGGCGACGCAGGAAATCGTCATAGATCGAGCGGCCATAGTCGGCGACATTGATGATCGTGACGACGGAGGCGGCGAGCTGGCCGAGATATTGCGGGCCGCCGATCTCGGCGAGCACACCGTCATGATCGAAATAGCCCTTGAGCGTCACCGGATCGGCGATCTGGCCGCGCTCGATCAGTCGAACGATGGCGGCATAGATGCCCTGATGCGCGGGATTGTAGAAATGCTCCGGCGTCAGGAAGTCTGAAACGCGGCCGTACGCGGCGTTGTTGACCAATATCGCGCCCAGCAACGCTTGCTCGGCCTCGGTATTGTGCGGGGCCTCGCGATAGCCCGGTCCGGCATTGCCGGTGGGCTGTACGATGCTAAGCGGGCGTGCGGATTCCATGACCGTCGGAGCTTACCACCGGCGGGCCGGAGCCTCGCCTATATTCAATGCACAGCCCTGTGAATAGCGGGGACGGAAAGCGCCGGCGGACCGGCGCTCGCCGAATTACTCCGCCGTCTCGTCCTCTTCCACCGCCTCGGCCTCGGCTTCGGCCGCCTCATCGTCGGCCGCATCGGCGGCCGCGGCGATCTGGGCCGAGGTCATGCCGCGCGCCTGGGCGGCCGCTTCCTCGACGGTAAGGGCGATATTGACCGTGACCTGGAGCGAGACCTCGGGATGCAGGCTCACCTTGATCTTGTGCAGGCCGAGCGTCTTGATCGCATGATCGAGCGCCACCTGGCGGCGCTCCACCGTGAAGCCCGACTCGGTGATCGCATCGGACACGTCGCGCGCCGATACCGAACCGTAGAGCTGTCCGGTTTCGCCCGCCTGCCGGATCATGACGACCGACAGGTCGCCCATCTTGGCGGCGACCGCTTCGGCCTCGGCCTTCAGCTTCAGGTTATTGGCTTCGAGATGCGCACGCTGCGACTCGAAATATTGAAGGTTATCCTTGGTCGCGCGCAGCGCCTTCTTCTGCGGCAGCAGGAAGTTCCGCGCATAGCCCGGACGCACCTTCACGACCTGGCCCATGTAGCCCAGATTCTCGACGCGTTCCAAGAGGATCACATCCACCATCATTCATCTCCTCGGCGAGGCTGTGCAGCCAAACGCTGCCGCAACCCGGCCCATTGCTCAACCACACCCAGGGCGACGACCATGACGATCGGCAGCACCAAACCAAGAACCACGACGTAAAACAACGTCAAAACCATTTGCCGTGCCGGATGCCGGGCGACCAGGGCGTGAATCACGCCGAGGCCGCCGAACAGCAACGGAAAGGCCAGGATCACCGCGAGATTGGCGCCCATGAAGGCGATCTCGCCCTTGCCTGCCCATGCCGCGATCACGGCCGCCACGAACCCGATGCTCGTCACCCGCGGCACCGACAGCATCGCCATATCGGGTGCGGTGACCAGGCTTCGTTGAAACCGAGCCAAGGCACCCTGCGCCAGCACGCCATCCAGCGCCACGATCAGCAGCCATCCGACGATGCCCGATCCAGGCAGCCAGAACGCCAGCCGCTGCGGCTCGCCGAGCTGAGACGCGTCGAGTTCCGGCACCTGCTCGGCGATTTGCCGAAACCCTTCCGCCACCGTCTGCGTCAGCATCGCCTCGAGCCCGCCGGTCTCGCCTCGGAAGGAGAGATCGAGCAGGAGGAAGCAGACCACGCCCAACGCCGTCAAAGCCGACACCAGCCAGCCGCCGCGCGGTGCCGGCGGGCGTAGCGCCAGCGGCACGAGCAGGACGACCGGCAACGCCGTTCCCAGGGAAAATGCGATCCCCAGGTGCGGATCGAGCGCCCAGCAGGCGCCGATGCCGACGATCGCGGCGATGATTGCTGCCGGCACGCCGAGCGCCAAGCCTGCCGCGAACAGCGGCAGAGGCGCCATCGACCGTAGAATCACGCCGCCGATTCCCGCCGGATCGACCGCCGTCGACATGAGCATCATGCCGGCGATCAATCCTGCGAGAACCGCGAACGGCAATCTCCGAGCCGCCATCATGATCGTGCGACCCGGACGGACCTCGACTACTTGATCAGATAGGGCAGCAGGCCGAGGAAGCGGGCGCGCTTGATGGCCTGGGCCAGCTCGCGCTGCTTCTTCGCCGACACCGCCGTGATCCGGCTCGGCACGATCTTGCCGCGCTCCGAAATGAAGCGCTGCAGGAGCTTCACGTCCTTATAGTCGATCTTCGGCGCGTTCGGGCCGGAGAAGGGGCAGGTCTTGTGGCGCCGGAAGAAGGGCCGCCGGGCAGCTCCGCCGCCACCGCCGCCGGCACGCGGGCCGCCGGACGCTGCATCGGGACGATCGATATTCGACATTATTCATACCCTCCGGGACGGGGCTCGCCAAAGCCGCCGGAGCGCTCGCCGAAGCCGCGGCGCGGCCGGTCGTCGCTGCGGCCGCGGCTCTGCAGGGCGGCCGACGGGCCTTCCTCGAGCTCGTCCACGCGAATCGTCAGGAAGCGCAGCACATCCTCATTGATGCGCATGGTCCGCTCAAGCTCCTTCACTCCCGCGGCAGGCGCGTCGATGTTGAGGAGCGCGTAGTGGCCCTTGCGATTTTTCTTGATGCGATAGGCGAGGTTCTTCAGGCCCCAATATTCCCGCTTCGGCACCGTGCCGCCCTGCTCGGTGAGCACGGTGGTGAAGGTGTCGAGCAAGGCGTCGACTTGGGTATTCGAGATATCCTGACGCGTGATGATCACGCATTCATACAAAGGCATAAGCCGTAAACCCCTTATGGCTGTTGGTGGTTCGGGACTTTGCCAACCGATTCGGCAAAGCAAACGAACCTTAGCCGGCAGTGCCGGCAAGGAGTTGAGGGCGCGGACTATACACAAAAGACGTCCGGCCGCAAGCGCGCTTGACACGTATCTGCCCAACGCTATCACTGGCGGCCACAATTCGAAAATGATGCGGGAGTGAACCGTCTTGAGCAAGCGTGCATTGGTATTTCCCGGACAGGGCTCCCAGGTGGTCGGCATGGGCGTCGAGCTCGCCCAGGCCTTCGCCGCCGCGCGGGAGGTCTTCGAGGAGACCGACGACGCGCTCGGCCTGAAGCTTTCGGCGATGATGGCGGAAGGCCCGACCGAGACGCTGATGCTGACCGAGAACGCCCAGCCGGCATTGCTGGCGACCAGCGTCGCCGTGCTGCGCGTGCTGGAGCGGGAAGGCGGGCTCGATCTCGCCAAGCATGTGGCGTTCGTGGCCGGTCATTCGCTCGGCGAATATTCGGCGCTCACCGCCGCCGGGACGTTTCAGCTCGCCGATGCCGTCCGGCTCGTTCGCCGCCGCGGCCAGGCCATGCAGGCGGCAGTGCCCGTTGGCACCGGCGCCATGGCGGCCATCCTCAATATCGAGCTCGAGGCGGCGCTCGATCTCGCCCGCGCCGCGGAGGCCGCGACCGGCCTCGTCTGCGCCGCCGCCAACGACAATGGCAGCGGCCAGCTCGTTCTGTCGGGCCATCGCGAAGCCGTCGAGAAGGCGATCGAGATCGGTGCCGAGCGCGGCTTCAAGCGTGCGATCATGCTGCCGGTGAGCGCCCCCTTCCATTCGCCGCTGATGGCGCCGGCGGCCGAGATCATGGCCGAGGCGCTGGCGGGGCTCGACCTGGCTGTGCCGGCAGTGCCGCTGATCGCGAACGTCACTGCGCGCGCCGTGCGTGACGTCGAGACCATCCGCCGCTTGCTCGTGGAGCAGGTGACCGGCCTCGTGCGTTGGCGGGAGACCGTGCTGCATCTCAAGGAAGAAGGGGTGAGCGAGATCGTCGAGCTCGGCGCCGGCAAGGTCCTGTCGGGCCTGGTGCGCCGCATCGATAAGGAGATCGCCACCCGCTCGATCGGCGCCCCTGCCGAGATCGAGGCTTTTCACGCTACTCTTTAGGAGCATCCGAATGTTCGACCTCTCGGGCAAGACCGCCCTGGTCACCGGGGCCACCGGCGGCATCGGCGGCGCCATTGCCCGCTACCTGCATCGCGCGGGCGCCACCGTGATGTGCGCCGGCACGCGCATCCAGCTGCTCGACCAGCTGGTGACGGAGCTGGGCGAGCGCGCGCTCGCGGCACCGGCCGACCTCAAGGACCCGATGACCGGCGACGCGCTGGTCAGGCGCGCCGAATCCGACATGGGCAAGCTCGACATCCTCGTCAACAATGCCGGTCTCACCCGCGACGGCCTCGCCATGCGCATGAAGGACGAGGATTGGGCCGAAGTGATCGAGGTCAATCTGACCGCCGCCTTCCGCCTCATCCGCGCTAGCCTCAAGGGCATGATGAAGCGGCGCGAGGGGCGAATCATCTCGATCACCTCTGCCGTCGGCGTCGCCGGCAATCCGGGCCAGGCGAACTATGCCGCCTCCAAGGCCGGGCTCATCGGCATGACCAAATCGCTGGCCCAAGAAGTGGCCTCGCGCAACATCACGGTGAATTGCGTGGCGCCCGGTTTCATCACCACGCCCATGACGGACGCGCTCACCGAGCAGCAGCGCGAGCGCGTCATGCCGAGCCTGCCTGCCGGCCGATTCGGCGAGCCCGGCGATATCGGCGCGGCGGTGGTCTATCTCGCCTCGAACGAGGCTTCCTATGTCACGGGCCAGACTTTGCACGTCAATGGCGGGCTGCTAATGCCCTGACGATGGTAATGGCACTACTGGTGTTGCCCGATTATCTATGATAAGGCACCGCACCTTCGCCCGGGCTGTGGTGCCTTCAGGGTCGCGCCGGGTGTCAGGTTAGGGCTTGGGGATTACCCCTGTGAAAAAGGCAAGCGCGCTCGAATCATCTTGCTCCGCAGAGCGGGCTTCGAGCATTCATGCTGCCGACCATCGCTTCGATTTCAAGGATTAGAAACATGAGTGACATCGCCGATCGCGTTAAGAAAATTGTCGTCGAGCATCTGGGCGTCGACGAAGCCAAGGTCACCGAGAATGCCAGCTTCATCGACGATCTTGGCGCCGACAGCCTGGATACGGTCGAGCTCGTGATGGCGTTCGAGGAAGAGTTCAGCTGCGAGATCCCGGATGAGGCGGCCGAGAAGATCGTCACGGTCAAGGATGCGGTGAGCTTTATCGAGGCCCATAGCTGATTATTCGGCAGGACTCGGCCGGCATGTCCGGCCCGCCGACCCGGCGGGGCGCGTGCGGCGAAAATAGGATGCTAGGACGGCCATGAGACGCGTCGTTGTCACCGGGGCCGGGCTGGTTACGCCTCTCGGCATCGGTATCGAACATAATTGGAACGCCCTGATCGAGGGCAAGTCCGGGATCCGGGCGATCCAGTCCTTCGATGTTTCGGACCTGCCGGTCAAGATCGGCGGCCAGGTGCCGCGCGGCGCCACGGCGGACAACCTCTTCAATGCCGACGATTGGGTCGAACCCAAGGAACAGCGTCGCATGGACGAGTTCATCGTCTTCGCGATGGGGGCCGCGGTTCAGGCGGTCGAGGATTCCGGTTGGAAGCCCTCGAATGACGAGGATCAGTTCCGCACCGGCGTGATGATCGGCTCTGGCATCGGCGGCATCCGCGGCATCTCGGAGGGCGCGGTCACGCTCGAGACCAAGGGACCACGCCGTGTGAGCCCGTTCTTCATCCCGTCGAACCTGATCAATCTGGCTTCCGGGCACGTCTCGATCCGATTCGGCTTCAAGGGACCGAACCATGCGGTCGTGACCGCCTGCTCGACCGGCGCGCATGCGATCGGCGATGCGGCGCGGCTGATCATGTGGGACGACGCCGACGTTATGGTCGCCGGCGGTGCGGAGGCGGCGATCTGCCGGCTCGGCATGGCCGGATTCGCCTCGGCGCGCGCGCTCTCGACCGGCTTCAACGACGAGCCGCACCGGGCCTCGCGCCCGTTCGACCGCGACCGTGACGGCTTCGTCATGGGCGACGGGGCGGGCGTCGTCGTGCTCGAAGAGCTGGAGCATGCCAGGCGGCGCGGCGCCAAGATCTATGGCGAGGTGATCGGCTACGGCATGGCGGGTGACGCCTACCATGTGACCTCGCCCTCCGAGGATGGCAGCGGCGCCTTCCGCTCCATGCAGGCCGCGGTCAAGCGCGCCGGCATCCGGCTCGACCAGATCGATTACGTCAACGCCCACGGCACCTCGACCCCGATGGGCGACGGCATCGAGGTCGGCGCGGTCATGCGCTTGTTCGGCGACTGGGCCCACCAGCTCAGCATGTCGTCGACCAAATCCTCGGTCGGCCATCTGCTCGGGGCCGCCGGCGCGGTCGAGGCGATCTATTCGCTGCTGGCCATGCGGGACGGCATCGCGCCGCCGACCATCAATCTGGAAAATCCGGATGTGGGCTGCGACATCGACCTGGTGCCGCTCGTCGCCAAGCGAAAAGAGATCCGGTACGTGCTGTCGAATTCCTTCGGCTTCGGTGGCACCAACGCTTCGCTCATCTTCGCCCCGCCGCCGTAAGCGACATGCGGCGTCTCCGTCTGGCCGGTCTCGTCTGCCTCGTTCTGGCGGCCGCGGCCGGCGGGGCGGGCTGGTGGGCATTTTCCTGGTTCCGTGCCCCAGGCCCGCTTGCCGCGCCCAAAAGTTTGGTGATCGCCCGCACGGGCCGCCTCGAGCCGGTCGGCGCCGAGCTGGCCGAAGCAGGCATCATCACCCATCCCGAGCTGTTTGCCGCCGCCACCTGGTTCACCCGTCGTCAGGGCGAGGTCAAGGCCGGCGAATATGCCTTTACGCCCGGCATGAGCCCTGAGGCAGCACTGGCGCTGCTGCGTTCGGGCAAGACGGTCGTTCACCGGCTGGTCGTGCCCGAGGGCCTCACCAGCGCGGAGATCGTGGCGCTCGTCGAGCATGGCGAGGCGCTCGCCGACCAGATCACCGACGAGCCGGGCGAGGGTCAGCTCGAGCCCGAGACCTATTTCTATTCCTACGGCGACAAGCGCCAGGCCTTGATCGATCGAATGAAGCGGGCGCGGCAGAAGCAGCTCGCCGAGCTCTGGGCCGCCCGCGATCCCGAGATCCCGCTTAAGGATGTGGAGGAGGCGGTGACGCTTGCCTCGATCGTCGAGAAGGAAACCTCGATCCCGGCCGAGCGTCCGAAGATCGCCGCCGTCTTCTATAACCGGTTGCGACTCGGCATGAAGCTCCAGGCGGACCCGACGGTCATCTATGCCGTGACCGGTGGCAAGCGCCCGCTCGACCGCGCGCTCACCAAACCCGACCTGGCGATGGAATCACCCTACAACACCTATCAGGTGCAGGGACTGCCGCCCGGGCCGATCGGCAATCCCGGCCGCGCGGCGATCGAGGCCGTGCTCAAGCCCGACCACTCCGACGCGCTCTATTTCGTCGCCGACGGCACCGGCGGCCATGCCTTCGCCGCGACCTTGGACGAGCACAACAAGAACGTCGCTCGCTGGCGGCAGTCCGGAACCCATTAAGACTTCAGCGCCGGATCCCGAGCATGTAGCGATCGACGAAGTCCGGCGGCAGCATCATCAGCAGATAGGTCAACGCCAGCATGCGGCGCGGGAAGGCGATGCGCGCCTTTCCCTGCGCCAAGCCGCTGGCGATGATGGCGGCGGCGCGTTCGGCCGGCATCAGCAGCGGCATCGCGTTGGTGTTGCGGGCGGTCATGGGCGAGATGACGAAGCCCGGCAGCACCACGCTGATCTTGAGGCCGCGCTGCAAATATGGCGCCCGCAGCCCTTCGCCCAGCAGGCGCACCGCCGCTTTGCTGGCGCCATAGGCGGCGCCCCCTGGCAAGCCGCGAAATGATGCGAGCGAGCTTACCAGCGCCACGGTCCCGCGGCGGCGCGGTGCCATCGCGTCGAGCGCCGGGAGAAGCGTGTTGAGCACGCCGCCGAAATTGACCTCCATCACCTTGAGCACGGCATCCGATGTCTCGGCATTGCCGCCGCCGATGCCGGCATTGGCAATGACCAGATCCAGTGGCCGTATCGCGTCGGCGTTACGAACCGCGTCGGCGCAGGCTTCCCGATCGATCACGTCGAAGCGTGCCGTCTCGACTTCGGCTCCCTTGGTCCGGCAGGCGAGAGCCACGGCATCGAGCCGGTCCGAGTCGCGGCCGTGGAGCACCAGGCGGATGCTGGGGCCGGCATAATGGCCGGCGAGGGCGGCGCCGATGCCGCTCGACGCGCCCGTGATCAGGATGGAGGAAAAGCTTTCCGGCATATCGGCGTTTTTATCGCATGATCGCAACCGGGCGGCACGGACTATCCGTCGCCGATTTAGGGCGTTATAACGCCTGAGCACATTCTTTCGGGAGGGTCGGTGGCCGTATCGAGCATGACCGGGTTCGCCCGGACCGAAGGACGGATCGACAGCCTCAATTGGGCTTGGGAGTTGCGCAGCGTCAACAGCAAGTCGCTTGACCTGCGCTTTCGCCTGCCGTCGGGCTACGATGTGCTCGAGATCCTGCTGAAGACTCGGCTAGGCGAGATGTTGAAGCGCGGTTCGATCAACGCGTCGCTCACGATCGCCGAGGAAAGCCGACCCGCTCGCTTGCGCGTCAACGAGGAAACGCTCGCCCAGGTGATCGCGCTGATGCGCGATCTCGAAGGGCGGATCGATGCCGCGCCACCGCGCCTGGACGGGCTGCTCGGCATTCGCGGTGTCATCGAGTTCGCCGAGGAGGCGCCGGGCGAGGATCGGCGCGAGACGGTCCATGCGGCACTCACGGTCGGCTTCGAGGTCGCCCTTGCTAGCTTGCGCGCGGCACGGGACGGCGAGGGCGAACGGCTCGAAAGGATCCTCTCGGCTCGGCTCGACGAAATTGCCGCCCAAGTCGCCGAGGCGGAGAAATCGGCTGCCGCCCAGCCCGATGCGATCCGCGCCCGCTTCAAGGCCCAGATCGCGGCGCTGTTCGAGGGCGTGCCGCCGCTGCCGGAAGAGCGGTTGGCGCAGGAACTGGCCGTGTTGATCGCGCGCGCCGATGTGCGCGAGGAGCTCGATCGGCTGAACGCTCATCTCGCTGCCGCGCGCGAGCTCCTTGCCGAGGGCAGCAATGTCGGCCGCCGGCTCGATTTCCTGTGCCAGGAGTTCAATCGCGAGGCCAACACGCTCTGCTCGAAATCGGCCGATCTCGGCCTGACCCGGTTGGGCTTGGCGCTCAAGGCCGCGATCGAGCAGCTTCGCGAGCAAGTCCAGAATATCGAGTAGCGACTTTCCGATGGTAGAGATTACCCGACGCGGCTTCATCCTGGTGCTGTCCTCGCCTTCGGGCGCCGGTAAGACGACGCTGACGCGCCTGCTGCTCGACACCGATCCGGCGCTGTCGCTGTCGGTCTCGGTCACGACCCGGCCGCGCCGCCCGAACGAGGTCGAAGGCACGCACTATCATTTCATCGACAAGGACAAGTTCGAGCGGATGGTCGCGGCCGGCGAATTGCTGGAGCATGCGACCGTCTTCGGCAACTCCTACGGCACGCCGCGCGGCCCGGTCGACGCGGTGTTGGCTACCGGGCGCGATGTCGTCAGCGACCTCGATTGGCAGGGCACGCAGCAGCTCAAGGCGACGGTTCGCGACGATCTGGTCAGCGTCTTCATCCTGCCCCCCTCGGTCGCCGAACTGGAGCGGCGGCTGACCGCGCGCAACCAGGATAGCGCCGAGATCGTCCGCCAGCGCATGGATCAGGCACTGGCCGAGATGAGCCATTGGCCCGAATATGACTATGTCATCGTCAACAACGACCTCGAAGAGAGCGTCGCCACCCTGCAATCGATCGTCCGGGCCGAGCGGGCCCGACGGGTCCGGCAGATCGGCCTCGTCGAGTTCGTGCGCGAAATCAGTCGGAGATAGGAAATGAGCCTGATGGCGAAAGCGGCGGCCGGCCTGGCCGCACCGGTCGCGGCGCGGCACCAGCACCGGGTCGAGCACCACGGCATTGCCTTCGACGATCCCTATGCCTGGATCCGCGATCCGAACTATCCGACCGTGAACGATCCGGCCGTGCTCGCCCATGTCGGCGCCGAGAACGATTATTTCCAGGGCGTCACGGCGCCATTGCGGCCGCTGATCGGCAAGCTCTTCGAAGAGATGAAGGCGCGCTACAAGATGGACGACGCCTCCGTGCCGGTCGAGCGCGACGGCTGGCTCTATCAGTGGCGCTACGAGGATGGTGCCGAATATCGCCGCTGGTATCGCACGCCGGTGGCTGGTGGCGCCGAGATGCTAATCCTGGACGAGCCGGCGATGGCGGCGGGCAAGGAGTTCTTCAAGCTCGATGCGGTCGAGCCGAGCCCGGACGGGCGCCTTCTCGCCTATACGACCGACGATAGCGGCGGCGAACGCTTCACGCTGCGCGTCAAGGATCTCGCGTCCGGGGAGGTCTTGCCGTTCGAGATCGGCGAGACCATCGGTTCGCCGGTCTGGTCGGCCGACGGCGCGGTCCTTTTCTACAATGTGCTGAATGCCGAATGGCGGCCGCATCAGATCCGCGCCCATGTTCTGGGCACGCCGGTCGAGCAGGATCGGCTGATCTATCAGGAGTCCGATCCGGGCTTCCGCGTCGGTGTCGGCAAGTCGCAGAGCGGCAAGATCATCTTCTTTTCGACCGAAGACCACGTGACGAGCGAGGTTCGGTTCGTGCCAGCGGCCGAGCCCTTCGCCGAGCCGATGCTGATCGCGCCGCGCCGGACGGGTCTGCAATACCATGTCGATCATGGCGGCGGCGCCTTCTATATCCGCACCAACGACACCCACAAGAATTTCCGGGTGGTGAAGGCGCCGGTCGAGACGCCGGCGCCTGAGCATTGGGTCGAGGTGATCGCCGGCGGCGATTCGCGCTATCTGCGCCATATCATTCCGTTCGAGACGCTGCTGGCGGTGCAGGAACGGGTCGATGGGCTCGATCAGATCCGCTTGCGCGCGGCCGACGGCAGCGAGCGGCGCGTGGCGTTTCCCGACGCCGCCTATCAGGCTGGCCTCGGCGCCAACCCGGCGGTCTCGCCGAGCCGCATCCGCATCGAATATTCGGCCATGGCGCGCCCGGCCACGACCTACGACTACGATCTCGCCACCGGCACGCTGGTCACGCTCAAGGTCCAGGAAGTGCCGTCGGGCTTCGATCCCGAGAACTACGTCACCGAGCGGCTGCTGGCGCCGGCGCGCGACGGGGTGCGGGTGCCGGTCTCGATCGTCTACCCCAAGGATTGGCGCCGCCACGAGGGCAGGCCGCTGCATCTCTATGGCTATGGCGCCTACGGGTTCGGCATGCCGCCCGCCTTCGCGCCCAACCGGTTCTCGATTCTAGACCGCGGCTTCGCCTATGCCATCGCCCATATCCGCGGTGGCGACGAGCTCGGCTATGGCTGGTACGAGGGCGGGAAGCTTGAGAAGCGGACCAACACCTTCAACGATTTCGTCGATGTCGCCCGCTTCCTGATCGAGGAAGGCTACGCCGAGGCCGGCAAGATCGCGATCTCCGGCCGCTCGGCCGGCGGCGAGCTGATGGGCGCGGTCGCCAATGACGCGCCGGAGCTGTGGGCGGCCGTCGCCGCCCACGTGCCCTTCGTCGACGCGCTCAACACCATGCTCGATTCGAGCCTGCCGTTGACGCCGCCGGAATGGCCGGAATGGGGCAACCCGATCGAGGACAAGGCGGCCTTCGAGCTCATCCGCTCCTATTCGCCCTACGACAATATCGCCGCCAAGGCCTATCCGCCGATCCTGGCGACCGCCGGGCTCAACGATCCGCGCGTGACCTATTGGGAGCCGGCGAAATGGGTCGCCAAGCTGCGCGCGACCAAGACCGACGGCAATGTCGTGCTGATGAAGACGAACATGGGCGCCGGCCATGGCGGCAAGTCCGGCCGCTTCGACCGGCTATGGGAAGCGGCGGAGGAGTATGCCTTCTTCCTCGATGCGTGCGGGCTGGCGGAGTAGGCCGCTTCCAGGGCGCGCAGTATCACTCGAGCACGAGGCGGGGGAAGTAGAACGAGACGATCCAGTTCGGCAGATCGACGATTTCGCTGATGCGCAGATCGCCGCAAACCGAGCACAGCATATAGGCGTCGACTGGCGTCATGCCGTGCGTGCGGGCGAGCAGATCGATCATACGGCTGACCGCTTCCTTGGCGCCGCTCATGAGGTCGGGGCCGATGCCGGTGGTGACTTCGTAGCCTTTCTCATCAAGGTGCCTCGTGACCGGCCCGGCCGTCGTGAAGCGCGGTGACGGCAGCTCGGCGCCCTTCACCAGGTCGAGGGTCAGCGCCACCGACATCGGGCTTTCGATCGCCGTGCCGCAGATCTCGCCATCGCCCTGCGCGGCGTGCGTGTCGCCGACCGAGAACAGGCCGCCCGCGACCTCGACCGGGAGATAGAGAATCGTGCCGGTCGAGATGTCGCGCACATCGATATTGCCGCCCGTCCGGCGCGGCGGCACGATCGAATGGCGGCCGGGCTCGGCCAGCGCCAGGCCGATCGTGCCCGTGAAGGGCTTCAGCGGCACGCGGCCCATCGGCGAGAAGGCGGCTGGCGTCATCTGCAGCTTATCGTAGGACCAAAGATGGAGCGCCGGCTCCTTGAACTGGTCGGCGAGCAGGCCGAAGCCGGGAATGTTGGCGGTCCAGCCGAAGCCCGACGGATTGAACTCGCCGATCGTGACCTTGATCGCGTCGCCCGGCTCGGCACCGTCGATATAGACGGGGCCGGTCACGGGATTGATGCGGGCGAAATCGAGCGTCGCCACGTCGGCGACCGTGCTCGCCGCCGTCAATTGGCCGGCGGACGCGTCGGGGCAGTCGAACTCGATCGTGGTGCCGGGTGCCACCGTCAGGACCGGTGGGATCGAATGGTCCCAGCCGAAATGATGATGGTCCTTATGGATGGTGTGATGTGCAGCGGCGGACATGATCGCTTGCTCCCCCTTAGTTCTCGGTCTCCGCAACTGCCCTTGCGAGCGCGCAGAAGGCGGCGACATCGAGCTCCTCCGCGCGCGCCGTGGGCTCGACCCCGGCCGCTTCGCACAGGGCCAGCGGATCGAGGCCCAGCGTCTTGAGGCTGCCGCGCAGCATCTTGCGCCGCTGGCCGAAGGCGGCGGCCGTCACGCGTTCGAGCGTGGCGAAATCCGCCGGCGCCAGCGGTTCGGGCCGGGGCCGCAGCACCACCACGCTCGAGGTCACTTTGGGCGGCGGCATGAAGGCGCCCGGCGGCAGGTCGAAGGCGATGTCGGGCTCGGTCAGCCACTGGGTCAGGATCGAGAGGCGGCCGTAATCCTTGGTCCGCGGAGCGGCGGTCAGGCGTTCGGCCACTTCCTTCTGGAACATCAGCCCCAGCACCTGCCATTCGTCGATCCGGCGCAGCCAGCGGACGAGCAGCGGCGTCGCGATATTGTAAGGCAGGTTGGCGATGATCCGGCGCGGCGAAGGCACCAGCGAGGCGATGTCCACCGACAGTGCGTCGGCGGGCACGATCTCAAGGCGGCCCGGATAGGCCAAGGCCAGTTCGGCCAGGGCCGCGACACAGCGATCGTCGCGCTCGATCGCGACGACGCGCTCGGCGCCGGCGGCGAGCAGCGAGCGGGTGAGGCCGCCCGGTCCGGGACCGACCTCGACGATATTGATCCCGTCGAGCGGGCCGGTCGCCTCTGCGATGCGAAGGGTCAGCCGCGCATCGAGCAGGAAATTCTGGCCGAGCGAGCGGCGCGGTTCCAGCCCGTGCCGGCGGATGACATCGATCAGCGGTGGCAGGGCAGCCGGATCGGCGCTCGCCAAGAATCAGGACCCGCGGCGCGCGGCGGCCATCTGCGCCGCCATGCTCAAGGCCGCGATCAGGCTCTCGGCGCTGGCCCGTCCGGTGCCGGCGATATCGAGCGCCGTGCCGTGATCAGGCGAGGTGCGCACGAAGGGCAAGCCCAAGGTGATGTTGACCCCGCGCTCGAAATCGATGGTCTTGAGCGGAATCAGCGCCTGGTCGTGATACATGCAGATCGCGGCGTCATAGGTGGCGCGGGCGCCGAGATGGAACATCGTGTCGGGCGGCAGCGGTCCCTGAACCTGGATGCCTTCGCGGCGGAGCTGGTCGAGTGCCGGCGCGATGATCTCGATTTCCTCACGCCCGAACAGGCCGCCCTCGCCGGCATGCGGGTTGAGACCGGCGACGGCGAGGCGCGGCCGGTCGATGGCGAAGTCGCGCCGCAATGCCGTGGCGGTGATGCGCGCCGCCGTCAGGATGCGGTCGGCGTCGAGCATGCGTACCGCGTCCTTGAGTGCCACATGGACGGTAACGGGCACGACGCGCAGGCCGGGGCAGGCGAGCATCATGATCGGCACCGTGCCGGGGCCGGCCAGCTCGGCCAGGAACTCGGTATGGCCGGGATGCTTGAAGCCGGCTTCGGCCAGCACATGCTTCTGAATGGGGTTGGTGACGAGGGCAGCGGCCTCGCCATCCTGGACCAGCCGAACCGCGGCCTCGATCGAGCCGAGCACGGCGTCGGCGTTGCGGGGGTCGGGCCGGCCGGGCATCGATGGGGCGGCAAGGCGGATCGGCAGCACGGGCAGGGAGGTGGGCCACACCTTGACGGCTTCCGCGAGTGTCTCGATCTCGCGCAGCGGTACAGTCAGGCCGAGCTTGTCGGCGATGGCGCGAAGGCGGGCCGGATCGTCGATCATGGCGAAAATCGGAATGCCCGAGCTCCGCCGCGTCCAGGCGCCGAGCGCGATCTCGCCGCCGATGCCGGCCGGCTCACCCATGGTCAAGACCAGCGGTTTCATCGACGATCCTGCCGCAACGGCGTCGTCGCCGGCTCAGACCCGCATATCGACATAGGCGATGAGGCGAAGGTCCGACAGGTAGCGGCGGGCGAGGTTGTCCAGTCGCTGATGCAGCAAATTGTCGCCGACCAGATCGCGATCAACCTCATCGCCGCCCTCTTTCTTGCACACCATGAACACGCCAATGCCGCCATGCACAGGCACCGGCTTGGTCGGCACGGCGACCTCGGCAGCCAGAATGACCGGGCGCAAATCGGCCGGCATTTCCTTGACGTGAACGTCGCCGATCGGGCCGGATAGATCCGGGGAAATGTCGCGGCCGAGCTTGGCCATCTCGCCGCAGCTCCGCGCCTCGGCGGTCGCCTTGGTCGCGCGGTCGACCGTCTCCTGCTTGGTCTTCGCATCCGCGTTGTCGGCGAGCGGGAACACGACCTGAGTCAGGTTCGCCACCACATCGCGCGCCTCGCTCGGGCTGCGCTTCTCGACCAGCATGTAGATGTAATAGCCGCCATTCAGCCGCAGCGGCGGCGTGAGCTGGTTGGGCTGCATCGAGACGATCATCTTCTCGACCTCGGGGTCGAGCATGCCGGGCAGCACCCAGCCGATCAGGCCACCTTGCTTGGCCGTCGCGGATTGCGAGAATTGCTGGGCGATGCCGGGGAAGGGGGCGCCCTTGCTCATCTCGTATTCCAATCGCGTCGCCAGGTCCTTGACCTCGCCGTCATGCGACGGGCTGTCGACCGACAGGAAGATCTCGGCGACGCGGTATTGGGTCTGGTCGCGCTGCATCTGGATCTGCTTGACGGCGTCGTTGATCTCGTCGTCGCTGACCGAGAAGCTGTGGCCATAGCGACCACGCACGGCGCGCCCCCACACGATCTGTGCGGTGAGCTGATCCCTTACGGTCTGCTTGTCGATGTGATGACTTTCCAGGAACTTGTCGAGATCCGGTCCGGACATGTGATTCTGATCGGCGAGAGACTTCAACGCCTGGTCGATCTCTGTGTCGGACAGCTTGACGTCGTGCTTCTTCGCCTCTTCGATCTCGAGCTTCTCGTCGATCATCTGGCGCAGCACCTGCGGCATGATGCGCTGGCGGTTGGCCGGCGTGTCGGGCAGGCTGGCCGAGGCGATGACCAGATTGATCCGGGCGTTCACGTCGCCCATCGAGATGACCTGGTCGTTGACCACGGCCGCGATGCGGACCTCGTCATCGTCGTTGGTCGGCACGCTCGGCGGACCGAGATCGGGGGTCTGCGCCCGACCGGCCGCGATCGGCAGGGCGAGCAGGATCACGAAAGCGCCGAAAAGGGCGCCGGCACGCTTCAGAGGCAGCACTGACTTGTCCCAAATCTACCATCGCCCCCGCTTGGGCGATGGACGGTGTTGTACACCTGTTCGACGGGCGCCGTCACTACGAAGAACCGGTGGGCGAGAGCTGGAGTGCGGGAATCCCGATCTCGCCGATATTCTTGAGCACGAATTGGAAGAGCAGGGTCGTGCCCGGTCGGATGTCGCGATTGTGCTCGCCGGTCTGAGAGATCGAGGTAATGAAGGTCAAGCACTCGTCGCTATACTGCAGCCCGGCCGTCGATGTGAGCGCGGTGCCGTCGCCGGCGAGCTCGCGCGTGCCGGATGCCGAGGCGCTCCAGAACTGACCGAACTTAACGTACATGTTGAGGCTCACCTCGGTCCGCTCGGTCTCCGCGTCGCGCTCGTTGGGACCGAGCTGAAGGAGGCTGGTGTTGACGCGGAAATCGCCCGGGCCGAACCCGACATTCACTTCCTGGCGCTGCGATCGCAGGTCGCGTTCGTCGTAGCGGAAGCGATAGCTGAGATCGAGCGTTCCGCCCGGCGTGAAGGTGAGGCGTCCGACATAGTCCGACAACGGCCGGTCGAGGCCATCGCCGGTGCCGTCGAGGGCGAAGGGCGAGGCGTTCTGGAAACGATAGCTCTGACCGACCAGGAATTGGATGGTCTCGCCGCTATTGGCGTACCAGGCGCCCTGCAGTCCATAATCGACGCGCTGCCCGCTATCGACTTGGTCATACCCTTGGGCGCGATTGCGCGTGAACAGGTCGGCATCGCTGAAATCGACCGCCTGGCTGTCGTCGTTCGGGATCTTCGACGGGTTGAGGCCGACGGGGGCGGCGTAGATCGCGGCGCGCGGGGTGAGGACGAAGTTAGACGACGCTGTGCGCTTGGCCCAGGGATAGCTCCATTCCAGCCCGACCTGCGGAAAGACCCGGCCGGAATTGCCGCTGAACAAGGGGCCGTTGGTCGTCTGCTGGACATCCGAGACGTTGTAGCCGTCGCCACGCAGCCCGGCCACGAAGTTGAAACGCTCGCCGTCGGATGTCGTGAAGGGCAGATCGAATTCGGAGCCGAGCGAGATGCGGCGGCTGTCCGAGCCGGTCTGCCGCAGCAGATCGATCGTATTAACGGTCGTGGTGAACTTTCCGCCCCAGGAAAGTGGTGCACCGGCCCAGGTATATTCGACCGAGGGCAGCACGATCGGTTGGGTATTGTCGGTGACGCCGAACTGCAGTGACTGGAAGGCGTATGAATTGACGACGCCGTAATTGCGCCCGTCGAAATCCTCGACATAGCCGCGACTGGTCAGGTACGGGGTCGAGCTGCCGAACTTGTAGAGCTGCAGATAAGTCTGATCCGAGACGCGGTGGATGGCGAAGCCGGCGCGCCAATTCTGGTCGAGATCGAAGTTGGCGTAGCTGTCGACGTTGAAGCGAAGCTGGTTGGGGGTCGTCGATTCCGAATCGAGCGTGGTGCCGTTGCCGGCACTGGCGTTGACGAAGCTGCCCAGGAACGAGAATTCGCCATTGGAGAAGCGTTGCCGGTACTCGCCTTCCAGCAGGGTGCCCGCCTCGCTCGTGAACATCGGCGAGAGGGTCGCGTCGCTGTCCTCGTCGATCACATAGTAATAGGGCTGCTTGTAGATCGTGCCGAGGGTGCTGGACCCGCCGACGGTCGGCGGCAGGAGGCCGCTCTGGCGCTTCACGGTCGGGTCGGGATGCGAGAAATAGGGCGAGTAGAAGACGGGCACGCCGTATACGTCCAGATACACGTCCTTGTATTCGAGGACCTGCTGTTCCTTGTTATGGATGATCGTGCCGGCGGAGAGGTCCCAGAGCGGCGGCGCGTTGGGATCGTCCTTGCACAGATCGCAGGGGCTGTAGACGCCCTTGCGCAGCTCGACGCGGTTGCCGTCGCCGGTACGCCGCCCGGTATTGCCGACCAGCCGCGACCGGTCGGCGAGCATCATACGGACATCCTCGAGGAAGCCGTTGCGCATCGAATCGGTCAGCTCGACATAATTCGCGAAGACCGTCTCGCCCGTCGCCTGCAGCATCGTGACATGGCCCGATGCCGCGACCGTGTCCGTCCGCTCGTTGTAGGTCACCACATCGGCGAGGACGGTGCGGTCGCCCTGGGTGATCTCGACATTGCCGCGTGCCGTGGTGATGCCGAGATCCTGGTCGTAATCGACCTCGTCGGCGCTGAACACGACTGGCAGCGGATTGCCCTTCTGGTCCTTGGTCGGGCTGCCGACGCGTGACCGGCCCTGGGCCTCGGCGCTTTCGCCGGTGCCGAGCGTCAGCAGCGCTGTGCCCAGGCCGACAACGGAGAGCCGCGCCAACCACTTCGTCACGCCGTTACCCATAAGATCCTAGCCGTCTTCGAGATGCAGGAGAAAAGTCATGCCGAGCAGGGTGCTGATGCCTGCGGGGGTCCAGGCGGCGAGAGCTACAGGAATCGTCGACGACACGCCAAGTGCGAAGACGACGTCCGAGACGAAGTACAGCATGAAGCCGGCGGCGACGCCACCGATCAGCATCGCGGTGGTCCCGCCGCGGCGCTGCATCCGCAGCGAGAAGACGGCGGCGATCAGCACCATGGCGCAGAGCAGGAACGGCCGCGCCAGCAGCGAATCGAAGTAGAGCTTATGCTTCTGGGCAGAGAAGCCGGAATGCTCCAGTAGGTCGATGAAGCTCGGCAACGTCCAGAACGACATGGTGTCCGGCGTGGCGAAGCTTTCCTCGATCTTCTGCTTGGTGAGGTTGGTCGGCACCGTCAGCACGTCGTGATGCTGCGAATCGTCCCGCTCGGGCCGCCATTCCGCAACGTCCGACAGCACCCACCGCCCATCCTCGAGCTGCGCCTTGTCGGCGTCGAGCCGGCGGATGAGGCGGTCATTGTCGCGGAAGAAGAAGATCGAGACCTTACCCAGCTCCATGACCGGCTGGTTCAGCTTGAAGGCGTGGATGACCGCTTGGGTTCCCTCATGGTCGCGCTGTCGCAGCCACAGGCCGGAACTGGTGAGCGCGAAGGAATCCGTCTGATTTTTCAGCAGGTTGTTTTCGAGCTGCTTGTACTCGGTCTCGGTGAAGGCGGCGAGCGGGTTGAACATGGTGACGCCGATGGCGCCGATCATGAAGGCGATCGCGATCGCCGGTGCCAGAAACTGCCAGACCGAGACGCCGGCGGCGCGGGCCACGATCAGCTCGCGGCTGCGGGTCATGCTCCACAGCGCCATGATCGAGCCGAGCAGCACGGCGAAGGGCATGACCTCCTGCGCCGTGTAGGGCAGCTTGAAGGCGGCCATCTTGAGCAGGATGCCGACGGTCGCCTCGGGCCGAGCGGCGGCGCGCCGGGTCAGCTCCACGAAGTCGCTGATGAAGATCAGCATCAGGAACAGCAGGAACACGGCGCCGAACCAGAGCAGAAACTGCCGCGCGATATAGCCGAAGAGTGTCGCCGGAAAGTTCATGCCCCGGCCTCGGCCGCACGGCGGAAGCTCAGCAGGCCGAGGAAAGGCTGGTACCCGACCAGGATGAGCAGGATCGAGACCGGCATGGGCAGCAGCGCGTTCAGATACATCAGCGGAATGGCGCCGGCATTGCGGTTGGCGAGGTTGGTGGTCCAGAAGGACAGCGTCACCAGCACCACGATGATGCTGATGGCCGTCAGCATGCGCTTGCCCTGGCCGCGCCGGTTGAGCTCGCCGGTCAAGAGGCAGGCGAGGCCGATCAGCACGTAGGTCATGCAGTAGAGCGGACTGACCAGCCGATTATGGCCTTCGACGATGAGACGGTCGTACAGCACCGGATCTCCCGCGGCGTCGGCCGGGTTGAACAGGTCGGGCAGATAGCGCTCGTCGGCCTGGGGCACGCGCGCGCCGGGCGCGTCGTGGAACTCGTCGAGATTGAGGCTGTAGCGGTCGAAAGCGAGGCTCGACAGGCCCTTCTCATCGTCCCAGCTCTGGCGCGTGCCGTTGTTCATGATCACGCGCGGCACGCCATCGACCTGGACGATGAGCCCGCTCTCGGCGGTAAGCGTCACGGGCTTCTGCCGATCCCGCAGATCCTCGATCAGCAGGCCCTGCATATGCCCGGTCGAATCGCGCGAGCGGGCATAGACGGTAAGCGTGTCCGATACCGGATTAAACGTGCCTTCCTGCAGGATCACCGAGGTGAACTGGTTGCGGATCGCGAATTGCAGATCCTTGAAGGCGTTCTTGGAGGCCGGCAGAAAATAGACCGAAAGCGACAGCATGGCGCCCACGCCGATGATGGCGACGATCAAGGCCGGCCGCGCCAGTTTCGCTTGCGACAGGCCACAGGCGCGCATCACCACCAGCTCGCTGTCGGTAATCATCTTGTTGTAGGTGAAGAGCACGCCGATGAAGCAGCCGATCGGCAGCACGAGCTGGAGGATCTGCGGCAGGCTCAGCACCATGAGCTTAATGAAGATGCCCGTGCCTTCACCTCGGTCCACGACCAGCTCGACCAGCTTGAGCGAGGTGATGAGCAGCACCGCCCCGGTCAGGACGAGCGTAACGAACGACGTCAGGGCGATACTTTGACGGAATATATAGCGCGTGAGATGGTCCATCGCGGCCGGACTATACAGAAGCCCTCCCCGCCAAGCCTAGGACCAAATCGTCCTTGATCGCGGCCCGCGCGTCCACCCCGATCGCGGCGCGCGCGTTCATATGTGCGCAAACGTCTCGTGGCGCGCCCAGGGGTTTGCCTAGGCGGGAAAAGCAATGCTAGAACGCGATCGGGCTGCCGGACCGAGATCGTCGGTAGGCAATCGGGAATGTGATTATGAAGGACGTGACATGAAGATTTCCTTTGCCGAAGCATCTCTGCCGAAGAGCGGCGCCGTGGTCGTCGGGGTGGGCGAGGATCGCGTGCTCTCCGAGGCGGCGGCAACGCTCGACCGCGATACCGGCGGGGCGTTGGTGCGGGCGATGGCGGCCAGCCGTTTCAACGGCAAGAAGGAGCAGGTGCTGTCGGTGCTGAGCCCGACGAACCTGTCGATCGGCCGGATCGTGCTGGTCGGCCTCGGCAAGCCGGCCGAGATCAACGCCGTGCTGCTGCAGAACCTGGGCGGCAGCATCGTCGCCCATCTTGGCGGCAGCGGCGAGGCCGATGTGGCCGTTCTGCTGGGCGAAGGCGCCGATCTGGGGTTGCCGGCGGCCGAGGCGGCCGCTCATATCGCCTTCGGGGCGCAACTGCGCAGCTATCGGTTCGATAAATACCGGACCAAGATCAAGCCCGAGCAGAAGCCGAGCCTGAAGAAGCTGTCCGTCCTGCTCGATGATGCCGCGGGTGCCCGCAAGGCCTATGGCGCGCTGGAGAAGATCGCCGACGGCGTGTTCTTCACCCGCGATCTCGTCTCCGAGCCGGGCAACGTCATCTATCCCGAAAGCCTGGCCGAGCAGGCCCAGTCGCTGACCGAGCTCGGCGTCGAGGTCGAGGTGCTCGACGAGAAGAAGCTGAAGAAGCTCGGCATGGGCGCGCTTTTGGGTGTGGGCCAGGGCAGCGTCAAGCCGCCCCGCCTCATCGTCATGCAGTGGAACGGCGGCAAGTCCAAGAAGGCGCCGGTCGCCATCATCGGCAAGGGCATCACCTTCGATACCGGCGGCATCTCGCTGAAGCCCGGCGCCGGCATGGAAGACATGAAGTGGGACATGGGCGGCTCGGGCGTGGTCATCGGCCTGATGAAGGCGCTGGCCGGGCGCAAGGCAAAGGTCAATGTCGTGGGCGTCGTCGCCGCCGCGGAGAACATGCCCGACGGCAACGCCATCCGCCCGGGCGATATCCTGACCTCCATGTCGGGCCAGACCATCGAGGTCAACAATACCGACGCCGAGGGCCGGCTCGTGCTGGCCGATGCGCTCTGGTACACGCAGGATCGCTTCAAGCCCGTCGCCATGATCGATCTGGCGACGCTCACCGGGGCCATCCTGATCGCGCTCGGCCATGAGCAGGCCGGCCTCTTCGCCAATGACGACGCGCTCGCCGAGGATCTCATCGCGGCCGGCCGCGAGGTCGACGAGCATCTGTGGCGCATGCCGCTCGGCGACCGCTACGATCGCCAGATCGACAGCGACATCGCCGATGTGAAGAACATCTCCGGCACGCGCGAGGCCGGCGCTTCGATCGGCGCCGTCTTCCTGCAGCGCTTCGTCAACGGCGCCAAGTGGGCGCATCTCGATATCGCCGGCATGGCCTGGTCGAAGCGGGATGCCCTGACCGTACCGAAGGGGGCCACCGGCTACGGCGTCCGCCTGCTCGATCGCTACATCGCGGCCAAGCACGAGGGCTAAAGCCTGATGACAAGACAGCGATTCAGACTTTAGGTCGTTCGACCTAAAGTCATCGCGGTCTAGAGCACGATCATATTGGCTGGAAACAGCCAATATGTGAATCGCACTCTAACTGTTTGAAAAGAGACGGATTCACGAAATGGGTGGATTCCACCCATTTCGATCCGGCTCTAGTGCCGGAGCATCCGTGACCGAGATCGGTTTCTACCATCTGACGAGGAGCCCGCTCGGGGAGGCGCTGCCGCGCCTGCTCGAGCGGGCCCTCGCGGCCGGCCATCGGATCCTGCTCAAGGCGCCGAACGAGGCGGAGGTCGAGCGGCTGAACTCGATGCTCTGGACCTATGGCCAGGCGAGCTTCCTGCCGCATGGCAGTGCCAAGGATGGCTGGGAGGCGGAGCAGCCGATCTATCTCACCTTCGAGGACGATAATCCCAACGGCGCCGATCTCGCCTGCCAGCTCGGCGGCAGCGAGCTTTCGGGGCTCGAGCGGTTCAAGCGCCTGCTCGACCTCTTCGACGGCGGCGACCCCGATGCTGTGGCGGCCGCGCGCGAGCGGTGGCGGCGCTACACGGCCGCGGGTCATCAGCTGACCTATTGGCAGCAAAAGCCGAATGGCGCCTGGGAACGCAAGACATGAATGCGAGGGTGCCACGCGGCATCCGGTTGCGGCCGGGCCGGGCCTGCCTGTATAAGCCCGCCCCATAACGATCCGGCACCCCGCCGCACCGATGTTGGAGAAGCATTCATGGCCGTCGAGCGCACCCTTTCGATCCTCAAGCCGGACGCGACCCGGCGCAACCTCACCGGCAAGATCAATGCCCGGTTCGAGGAGCAGGGCCTCCGCATCGTCGCCCAGCGCCGCGTGCAGCTGAGCCAGGCGATGGCCGAGCAATTCTACGCGGTCCATCGCGAGCGGCCCTTCTTCAAGGACCTGGTCTCCTTCATGATCTCCGGCCCGGTCGTGCTTCAGGTGCTGGAAGGCGAGGGCGCCGTCGCCCGCAATCGCGAGATCATGGGCGCTACCAACCCGGCCAATGCCGCACCCGGCACCATCCGCAAGGATTTCGCCGAGTCGATCGAGGCGAACTCGGTCCACGGCTCGGACAGCGCCGAGAACGCGGCCGTCGAGATCGCCTTCTTCTTCGCCGGTTACGAGATCGTCGGCTGAGCCTATCCGGGAGGAGCGGCGCAAATGCGTCGCTCCTCACACAAGGCTCAAGCCGCCTGCGTCTCGGCCGTGGCGGTGTCTTTTTCCTTGACGCGGATATAGGCCGGCCGCGCCTTGGCGCGCTCGACATACTCCATGATCGCCGGCAGCTCGGGCACCAGCTTGAATGCCGTGACCCAGCTTAGCGCCGCGCCCCACAGCACATCCGCCGCGGAAAAGCGCTCGCCCAGCAGATAAGGGCCCGTCGCGAGCTGGTCGGCCAGCGTATGGATGGTCGTGTCGTAATCGCCATAAGGACACATGGATAGAGGTGCTGCCTCGCGCTGCAGCGCCCGGTCGATTACCGCGGGCTCGAAGCTGGCGGCATAATAGACCATCCATCGCAGATAGGGGCCGCGCAGCGGATCGTCGAACGCCGGCGCCAGGCCGGCCTCGGGAAAGAGATCGGCGAGGTAGAGGCAGATCGCCACCTGCTCGGTGATGAGCGCATCGCCATGCTTGAGCGCCGGCACCTTGCCCATCGGATTGATCGCGAGATAGCCGGGCTGCCGCTGCTCGCCCGCCTTCATGTTGACGATCTGCAGCTCGTAGGGAACGCCCAGCTCCTCAAGGAGCTGCACCGTGCCGGAGGACCGGGTGTTGGGCGAGTGGAACAGCGTGAGGGTACGATCCGCGCTCATGATGCCTCCGATTTTCGTTCGTCGTTCTCTGGCACGATAGAACAAAAAAGGAACGCCGACAAGGCTGCCGGATGGTAGGACGCTCTATACCGGCGAGAGCAGGCGCTCCACCGCCGCTGACAGATCGGCACGCATGAAGGGCTTCTGCAGGGTCGGCGTTTCGGCATAATCGGCCGACAGGCCATGAGTGCCGTAGCCGGTTGCGAACAGGAACGGGATCCCGCGGGACTTCAGGATGGCGGCGACCGGATAGCTCGACTTGCCGCTGAGATTGACGTCGACGATGGCGAAATCGAAGGCGCCGGTTTCCGCCGCCTTGACCGCCTCGTCGAGTTGTGCGGCGGTCGCGGCGACCTCGCAATCGATATCGATGAGGAGATCTTCGATCAGCATGGCGATCATGCCTTCATCCTCGACCAGGAGAACCCGACGCTTCGATGCCGGGGCGCTCATCGGATCGACGATCCGTTCGAGATCGAGGCCTGGGTGGCGGCTGTCGGAGCCGGGAATTCGGCGGCTGCATTCGGCTTGCTCAGCATTTGCTCACGCCTCCTGTTGCCCAGCCTCGCCTCTTCGGGACCCAGAACTCTATATAACACCGAAAAGGCATGCTCCCGCCGCCTATCGTAAATTTTAGACGATCGGGCGGGAAGCCCGGCCGGCGGGTGTGAACAATCTGAAGTAGCAAACACTCTCGGCGCTCCGCATTCACCGCAAGAATACGACCTGGCGCGCGCTTCGCGCGGGGACGGTGATATCAGCCAGATGATCGCGGCATGAGGCGTTTGGTTCCCTCGGCGGCGAACGGCCGAGGGTAAGGGCCTAAAGAATCAATGTCGCCCAGAGGATGACCAGGAGAAGGAGGACGCCGCCGGTGCCGAGCTTCACGAAGGTCGTGAAACTCTTCCAGATTTGCTGGTGACGGATCAATTCGGCATCGGCCATCTTCGGTTTCCCCCGGGGATTTATGTTGAACGGGTGCTACCTCAGCCGGCGACGCTTGGCAAGAGCCGCGGGTTGAGGCCGCTGGGCCCCGCGGGAGCGACGGCTCCGACGATGAGGGCGCGCTTGCCTTCGATCCGGACCCGGCCTTCCGCGATGAGGCGCAGCGCCTGTGGATAGGCCTGATGCTCCAGCTCCAGGATTCGGGCGGCGAGGGTGCTTTCGTCATCGTCCGGCCGCACCGGTACGATGCCCTGCACCAGGATCGGCCCGTCATCAAGGTCTGGCCGCACGATGTGCACCGTGCAGCCATGGAACCGAACCCCGGCTTCGAGCGCTCGGCGATGCGTGTCGAGGCCGCGAAAGGCGGGGAGCAGCGACGGATGGATATTGAGGATCCGATCCTGCCAGGCGGTCACGAACTCGGCCGTGAGCACGCGCATGAACCCCGCCAAGCAGACGAGCTCGACCCGATCCGCCCGCAGCGCCGCGTCGAGCGCCTGGTCGAAGCTCGCCCGATCCGGAAAATCCTGATGCCGGATGACTCGGCTGGCGATACCGGCGCGGGCGGCGCGGTCGAGCGCTCCCGCCCCGGGCTTGTTCGAGATGACGGTGACGATCTCGGCCGGGAAATCGGGCTGGGCGCACTGATCGATCAGCGCCTGGAGATTCGAGCCGAAGCCCGAGACCAGGACGCCGACCCGGAGCTTGCTCAATCCGGCCATCTCTCGTCCAGGCCGCGCACCGTGCAGCCGGCCATGTCGCCGCTGCGGGGAACGATGCGGCCGATGCGCCGGACCGTCTCGCCTTCCTGCTCCAGCCGCCGCTGGATCGCATCGGCATCGCCGGGCGCGACGACAGCGATCATGCCGATGCCGCAATTGTACGTCCGGGCCAGTTCGGCCGAGGCGATGCCGCCGCTCTGCTGCAGCCAGCGGAAGACCGGCGGCAAGGTCCAGCTGGCGGCGTCGAGTTCGGCCGCGAGCCCGTCCGGCAGAACGCGCGGGATATTCTCCAGGAGACCGCCGCCGGTGATATGAGCCAACGCCTTGACCCCGCCGGCGCGGACGGCGGCGAGGCAGGATTTGACATAGAGCCGGGTCGGCGTCAGCAGCGCCTCGCCCAGGCTCTTGTCGTTGGCGAAGGGCGCGGCATCCTTGTATTCGAGGCCCGATTGCGCCACGACGCGGCGGACCAGCGAGAAGCCGTTGGAATGGAGCCCGGACGAGGCCAGGCCGAGCACGATGTCGCCTTCCTGGACCGTGGCGCCGGTCACGACCTGGTCGCGCTCGACGGCACCCACGGCGAAGCCCGCGAGATCGTAGTCGCCGTCGCTGTACATGCCCGGCATCTCGGCGGTCTCGCCGCCGATGAGGGCGCAATTGACCGCGCGGCAGGCCGACGCGATGCCGGCGATGATCTGCTTGCCGGCCGCGACATCGAGCTTCCCGGTCGCGTAATAGTCGAGGAAGAACAGGGGCTCGGCCCCCTGGACGACGAGGTCGTTGACGCACATGGCGACCAGGTCGATCCCGACTGTGTCGTGCCGGCCCGATTCGATCGCGACCTTGAGCTTGGTGCCGACGCCGTCGGTCGTGGCGACCAGCAGGGGATCATGGAAACCGGCGGCCTTGGGATCGAAGAACGCGCCGAATCCGCCGAGCAGGGCGGTGGAGCCGGTGCGCGCGGTCGCCTTGGCCAGGGGCTTGATCGCCTCGACCAGCGCATTTCCCGCATCGATATCGACACCGGCGTCACGGTAGCTTTGACTCTTGATGGCATCCTCGCGCGTTATACCGTCGCCGACCTCTTTCGGCGGGGCCACGACCATACTTCAAGCGAGACGGTTTGTAATGCCAGAGCGATGCTTCCCAGGTCTGCGCGCCGCGGTGCGCCTCGCCGTTCTGCTGATCGGGCTGATCCTGGCCGGGGCGGCGCCGGCCGCGACATCCTTTCCGCAGGCGTTCGTCGTCGCCGGCGTGCCGGTCGACGCGACGGCGCAGAACGCCGTGGCGGCGCGCGAGGCGGCGCGTATCCAGGGCCAGCGCACGGCGTTCCGCCGTCTGCTCGAAAGGCTGACCCAGTCGAGCGACTGGCCGCGCCTGCCGTCGCCGGGCGACGATGCCGTGACCAACCTGGTCCAGGATTTCGATGTCGCAAACGAGCACAGCTCCGGCGTCCGCTATCTCGCCGCCTATACGTTCCGCTTCAAGGCGAGCGCCGTACGCGCGCTGCTGCGCGGTGCCGGCATCGCCGAGAGCGAACTTGCGAGCAAGCCGGTGATACTGGTGCCGGTCCTGCGCACCGCCGACGGCACCAAGCTCTGGGACAATCCGAATCCGTGGCGCGACGCCTGGGTCGCCACGGCCGGCAAAGGCGGTATCGTACCCTGGATCGTGCCGGCCGGCGACGCCGCCGATGCGGCTTTCGACCCGGCCGGTCCGACGCCGGATCAGATCTCGGCGCTCGCCCGCCGCTATGGCGACGGCGATGTCGTCGTGGCGACCGCGTCGGCGATGGGCGGCGATCCTGCCGGGCTCGACATCAATGTCAGCCGCTACGGTCCCGAGGGCAACGCCACGACGGCGACCGCCCAGGTTTCGGGCCGGTCCGATTCGAGCCTCTACCAGGCCGGGGTGCTGGCGGCGCAGCGCGAGCTCGAGGAGCAGTGGAAGAAGCTGTCCTTCGCGGTCTCGACCAGCGGCGGCGAGCCGAGCGAGATCGAGGTCTCCGTGCCGATCTCCGGCGTTCGCGATTGGGCTGCGGTCGAGGAGCGGCTCGCCAAGGTGCCGACGATCGAGCATCGGGAGGTCGAGCTGATGAGTCGCAGCGAGGTGAGGCTCCGTCTCAAGATCAAGGGCGACAGCAATCTGCTCAAGCTGGCGCTGGCCCAGCAGGATCTGACGCTCGGCAACGGCAGCCCCTATGCCACGCTGCAGCTCCGCAGCCGTGCGGCAGAGTGAAGCCGTCATGCGCCTGAGACCTGCCGGAGCTGCCGCGTGATGCAGGCATGGATACGCAGCCTGTTCTGGATCGGCATCGTCGCGGCGCTGATCCTGGCGCTGACCTTGCTGAGCCGGATCCTGCCGCCCTTCGTGATGGGGGCGGCGATCGCCTTCTTCCTCGATCCGGCGGTCGACCGGATGGAGCGCATGAGGATCCCGCGCACCGTCGGCACCGTGCTGGCGCTGGTCGGCTTCCTCACCATCATCGGGCTGTTCATCCTGCTGCTGGTACCCCTGCTGCAAGCCCAGATCACGCAATTCGTAACCCGTTTCCCGACTTATCTCGGCGCCGGGCGGGCGCAGCTCGACCATCTCTTCGAGCTCTTGGAGGACCGGCTGCCACCGGAGGACATGCAGCGCCTGCGCGATGCCGCCAGCGCCAAGGTCGCCGAGATCGCCGGCGGGGCAGGGCAGGTGCTCACGGGCCTGCTGACCGGCGGTGTCGCCGTCGCCAACCTGCTGTCGCTGATCCTGATCACGCCGGTCGTGGCCTTCTTTCTGCTGCGCGATTGGCACATGCTGGTGGCCGAGATCGATTCCTGGCTGCCACGCCAGCATCTTCACACCATCCGCGAGCAGATGCGGCTGGTCCAGGAGACGCTCTCCGGCTTCCTGCGCGGCCAGGCAGCGGTCTGCGCGCTGCTCGGCATGTTCTACGCCGCCGGGCTGACGCTGATCGGCCTCGATTTCGGGCTGGTGCTCGGCCTTTGCGTCGGGCTGCTCATCTTCATCCCGTTCCTGGGCGGCCTCACCGGCGCGGTGATCGCGATCGGCCTTGCTTTCGCCCAGTTCGGCGATTGGCACCGGCCGCTCTATATCGCGATCCTGTTCACCGTCGGCCAAGGTCTCGAAGGCAACATCATCACCCCGAAGCTGGTCGGCGATCGTGTGCATCTGCACCCGGTCTGGATCATCTTCGCCTTGCTGGCATTCGGCGAATTGTTCGGTTTCGTCGGTGTGCTGCTGGCAGTGCCGGTGACGGCGGTGCTGGGCGTGCTCGTTCGCTTCGCGCTCAAGCGCTACCTGCTGAGCCCCCTCTACGATCCGCTGAACGGACGGCCGGCGGACCCGGCATCATGAACGGTACGGCGCAGCTCCCGCTCGACCTGGCTTTTCGCCCGGCCTATGACCGTGCCGCCTTCCTCGTCACCGAGGCGAATGCGGCGGCGGTGGCCTGGATCGACCGATGGCCCGGCTGGCCGGCGCCCGCCCTGGTGCTGCATGGGCCGGCGGGCTCGGGCAAGACCCATCTGGCCAGCGTCTGGCGTGCCCGCTCCGGCGCCGGCCTGATCGAGGGCGACAAGCTCGACGAAGCCGCGGTGCCCGGGCTGGTCGACCGGCATGCGGCACTCGCGGTCGAGGCGGCATCGACGGCGCCTGAGGCGGCCCTGCTTCATCTCTACAACATGATGGCGGAGCGTCGGGGCCATCTGCTGCTGATCGCCGCGGCTCCGCCGGCGCGCTGGCCGACCCGGCTCGCCGATCTGCGCTCGCGCCTGAATGCCCTGCCGGTGGCCGAAATTGCGGCGCCCGACGACCAGCTCATCCGTGCCGTGCTGATCAAGCTGTTCTCCGACAGGCGATTGCCGGTCGCGCCCGAGGTGATCGATTTCCTGGCGCTCCGGATGGAGCGGTCCTTCGAGGTCGCCCACCGGCTGGTCGCCGCCATCGATTCGGCCTCGCTCGCCGGCCGCCGGCGCGTGACCGTACCGTTCGTGCGGACGATGCTCGACGAGCTCACTCCCCCTGCGTCGTGACGAAATCCAGAAAGGTGATGGGGCTGCGTTCGAAATCGAACCAGCTCGGTGCGTCGATGGCGAAGACCGCGCGCGCCGCGGTCGGAAAATGAGCCGCGAGCGACGGAAATTTCTGGCGGCCGGCAGCGTGCTCCGCCAATTGCCGGGCCAGGTCGTGCACGCCGGGATTATGGCCGATGAGCCAGATCCGCTCGAGACTGTCCGGCGCCAGCTCGATCTGACGCCGCAAGGCGGTCGCTCCGGCGAGGTATAGCCCGCGTTCGTAGCGCACCGGCGGTGTCGTGCGCCAGCCGCGGACCAGGGAGGCGAAAGTCTCGCGCGTCCTGAGAGCGGTCGAGCACAGGACCAGATCGGGCAGCGCCCCGGCCGTGTCCTGCCCGACCTGAACCCCCTGACGCAGCCCTCGCTCGCGCAGCGGGCGTTCGTGATCGTCCAGATCGGACGAGGCCTCCACCGCCTTGGCGTGGCGCAAGATGGTTAAGATTTTCATGACTTCCTGTGTCGCGCCGTCGGCGCCGCGATGCAAGGCTTGATGCTGACCGTCGGTGCGCTTTCTCGTTTTTCCGGTCGCATTTGCCGGCAAATTCACTAGGGTTGCGCCGCCAACCACCCGCGAGCCCGAGGAAGCTATGGCCGACGACAGCAAGATGGACGAGATGTACGACCAGGCGGCCGAGATTGCCGCCAAGCATTTGAATGCGGCGCTGGATGAGGGCGGTCCGCTCGAGAATCTGGTTGCCATCATGATGGTCGAGGCCGCGGTCAATGCCGCGGTCGACGCCACCAGTCGCGAGGATGTCGTTCGGCTGCTCGAGGATCTGGTCAGCCAAATCGAGGATGACGAAAGCGAGGATTCCTAGTCCCGCGATCGGGGGGCGCCTGTTTCGTGCTCAAGAAATGGGCGCCCGACAAAATGCCTCCAATACGATCACGATCAAATCGTGCGTTCTATCCGCCCTTAAAATGCAGAAAATTTCGTTGCTTGGATCTGTCTATTACGATTTCTTCGTACTTGATTGATCTAATCGACAGCGTACATATAACTGCATGTAAGATCGGCACGATGCCGCGAACGAAAGCATGTTCACGCCGTTGTCATCTCAAGAGGACCGGTTTGCTCGCTTTCAGGATCGCCGGATCCGGATGGGATGACTCGAATGCTGTATCAGGCTTATCAGGCTCACACTGACTTCATGGCGCCATGGCGGCTGATGGCTCGAACGGCCAATAGCCTGCTGCAGCAGCCTTGGCCGTGGGGAGAAAGCAATATCTTCCTGCGCAGCATGGCGGCCGGGTGCGAACTGCTCGCCCGCGCTGGCATGAGCCATTCGCGACCCGATTTCGGCATCGCCGAAACGATGGTGGCGGGCCGGCGCGTGGGGATCAGCGAGGAAGTCGTTCATCAGACGCCGTTCTGCTCGCTGCTGCATTTCAAGAAGTCTTCGTCGATCGAGCAGCCGCGCGTGCTGCTGGTGGCGCCGATGTCCGGGCATTTCTCGACCCTGCTGCGCGGCACGGTGAAAACGCTGCTTGCAGACCACGATGTCTACATCACCGACTGGCACAATGCGCGCAATGTGGCGCTTGTCCATGGCGGCTTCGACCTCGATGATTTCATCGACCATATCGTCGATTTCCTGCATGTGCTGGGGCCGAAGACTCATGTCATCGCCGTCTGCCAGCCTTCGGTACCGGTGCTGGCCGCGGTCAGCCTGATGGCGGCCGACGATGATCCGGCCCAGCCGGCGAGCATGACGCTGATGGGCGGACCGATCGATACCCGCGAGAATCCGACCCAGGTGAATGTGCTGGCGACGACGCGTCCGCTCGAATGGTTCGAGCGCAACGTCATCGGCATGGTGCCGATGCGCTATCCGGGCGCGTTCCGTCAGGTCTATCCGGGCTTTCTCCAACTCGCCGGGTTCATGACCATGAATCTGGACCGGCATGTGAACGCGCATGTCGATCTGTTCCATCATCTCGTTAAGGGCGACGGCGAGAGCGCCACGGCCACGCGTACCTTCTACGACGAATATATGTCGGTGATGGACCTGCCGGCCGAGTTCTATGTCCAGACGATCGCACGCGTGTTCCAGGAGCATGCGCTGCCGCTCGGCACGTTCGAATCAAGGGGCCGCCCGATCGAGCCTTCGGCGATCGAGCGGACCGCGTTGCTCACGGTCGAAGGCGAGAATGACGATATCTGCGCGCTGGGCCAGACCAAGGCCGCGCATGCCCTCACCACCAAGCTCGCCAAGGGTAAGCAGCATTATCACATGCAGCCGAAGGTCGGTCACTACGGCGTCTTCAACGGCCGCCGCTGGTCGAACGAGATCTACCCCGTGGTGAAGGATTTCATCGTCGCCAACGGCTGAGTCCGGGCGGCCCGACTACGGGCTATCCCTAATAGCGGATCGGCGGGCGTGCGCTGTAGCATTCCGGCCCGGTGACCTTACCCGAGGACATCGGACGACCGGGGAAGCAGCGTGCCCACTGTCTATCTCATTGACGACGACGACGGCGTGCGCGAATCCATTCACGCTATGCTCGAGACATGGGATTTCAGCGTTGAGGAGTTCGCCTCCGGCGAAGCGTTCCTGGCGCGCTGCAACGACAGGCTCGCCGGCTGCGTCCTGCTGGATCTCGATCTCCCCGGGCTCTCGGGACTCGAAGTGCTGGAGCAACTCCGCAGCGAGCTCGACAACCCGCTGCCGGTGCTGCTGATGACCGGCCATGGCGACGAGCTCACGAAGGACCGGGCCTTCGCCGCCGGGGCTTCGGCTTTCCTCGAAAAGCCGTTCGAAAGCGGTGTTCTGATCAGCATGGTACAGCTCCTGCTCGGTTAACGATTGCGGGATGCTGGTCAGCAATTCTTTCACGCCTCCCCCTTGGTTTCGCATGACAGATTCCCCACGCTCTGCGGTGAACGCAGGCGATCGGGGCTTTTCGCCCTATCCGAAAAGAAGCCGATGCCGCCAACCCTGCGGCAATTGGCCTGTCTCGGATTGTGGTTTTCCCGATTAGGGATGGAATTGTTCAGCCGTAGAGCCCGTCTAATGGGAAGTTTGCTCTAATCAGGGCAATTGCCCTGCCGGTTCCGATATTGTCCAATTCGGGCAACCGGCGATCGAAAAAGACCTTGTTGGGGATTATCGATGTGGATTGTCAGGATCGCTTTGCAGAGGCCTTACACGTTCATCGTGCTGGCTCTTCTATTGATGATCTTCGGTCCTCTGACCATCATCAACACCGCCACCGACATCTTTCCCAATATCGGCATTCCCGTCATCAGTGTCGTCTGGAACTATAACGGCCTGCCGCCCAATGAGATGGGCGATCGGATCGTCGGCAATTTCGAACGCGCGCTCACGACCACGGTCAATGATATCGAGCATATCGAATCCCAGTCCTTGACCGGGATCGGCGTCATCAAGATCTTCTTTCAACCGAGCGTCAATGTCGATCTCGCCAACAGCCAAGTGACGGCGATCGCGCAGACACTGCTGCGACAATTGCCGCCGGGGACCACGCCGCCGCTCGTCATCAATTACAACGCATCGAGCGTGCCGATCCTTCAGCTCGCCTTGTCGAGCGACACGATCTCGGAGCAAGGCCTGTTCGATATCGGCAACAGCTACATTCGCACCCAGCTTGCGACGGTGCAGGGTGCGGCCATCCCGTTTCCCTATGGCGGCAAGCAGCGCCAGGTGCAGGTCGATCTCGACCAGCCGGCGATGCAGGCGCAGAGCCTGTCGCCGAACGACGTCAACAACGCCCTCGATGCGCAGAACCTGATCCTGCCGGCCGGCACCGAAAAGATCGGCGAATATGAGTACAACATCAAGCTGAACGGCAGCCCGACCAAGGTCGACGAGCTCAACGATCTGCCGATCAAGGTCGTCAACGGCACGACCATCTATATGCACGATGTGGCGCATGTCCGCGACGGCTACTCGCCGCAGACCAATCTGGTCCGCGTGAACGGCAACCGTGCCGCGCTCATGACCATCCAGAAGACCGGCAACGCCTCGACGCTCGATATCATCGACCGGGTGAAGGAGCGATTGCCGCTGATAAAGGCGGGCACGCCACCTGAGCTCAATCTCCAGGCGATCGGCGATCAATCCATCTTCGTCAAGGCGGCTGTGCAAGGAGTGCTGCGCGAAGGCGCCATCGCGGCGGCGCTCACCGGGCTGATGATTCTGCTGTTCCTCGGCAGCTGGCGCAGCACCCTCATCATCACCGTCTCCATTCCGCTCTCGGTGCTGTCCTCGATCATCGCGCTCGCAGCACTCGGCCAAACCATCAACATCATGACGTTGGGCGGGTTGGCGCTGGCGGTCGGCATTCTGGTCGACGACGCCACGGTCGCGATCGAGAACATCAACGCGCATTTGGAGCAGGGCAAGGAGGTGGAGCCGGCGATTCTCGACGGCGCCCACGAGATCGCCGTGCCCGCCCTGGTGGCGACGCTCTGCATCTGCATCGTGTTCGTGCCGATGTTCTTCCTACCCGGCGTCGCGCGTTATCTCTTCGTGCCGCTGGCCGAGGCGATCTGCTTCGCCATGCTCGCCTCCTACATCCTCTCGCGGACACTGGTGCCGACGCTCGCCAAGTACCTGCTGCGCGCGCATCAGGCGCACGGCCATGACGATCCGCCGCCGCGCAATCCGCTGGCGCGGATGCAGATGGCGTTCGAGCGTGGTTTCGAGGCGCTGCGGGCGCGCTATCGGGCGGTGCTGGTCGTCGCGGTCGAGCGGCGCAAGCTCTTCATTCCCGTGTTCCTGGCTTTCGTCCTGGTCGCGTTGCCGTTGGTGCCGTGGCTCGGTAATGATTTCTTCCCGAGCGTCGATAGCGGCCAGATCAAGCTGCATCTGCGCGGACATACCGGCCTGCGCATCGAGGAGACGGCGCGGCTGTGCGATCAGGTCGAAGCCGCGATGCGCAAGGTCATTCCGCCGAGCGAGATCGATACCCTCGTCGACAATATCGGCCTACCGGTCAGCGGCATCAATCTGTCCTACAGCAATTCCGGGACGATCGGCGACGCGGATGCGGATATCCTGATTTCGCTGAAGGAAGATCATCACCCGACGCAGGGCTATATCCGCGCGCTCCGTGCCCAGCTGCCGAAGAGCTTTCCGGGCGTTCTATTTGCCTTCCTTCCGGCCGACATCGTCAGCCAGATCCTGAATTTCGGCCTGCCCGCTCCAATCGACGTGCAGGTCGTAGGCCCCAACGCCGGGGACAATTACGCCTTCGCGCAGAAGCTCCTGGCCAAGATCAAGCACGTCCCCGGCATCGCCGATCTGCGCATCCAGCAGGCGCTCGACTATCCCGAGTTCGATGTGAATGTCGATCGCAGCCGGGCGCAGGAGTTGGGGGTGGCGCAGCGCGATGTCGCCAACAACATGCTGATCTCGCTGACCGGCAGCTTCCAGACCGCGCCGACCTTCTGGCTCGATCCCAAGAACGGCGTGTCCTATTCGATCGTGACCCAGACGCCGCAATATCAGCTCGACTCTCTCGATGCCCTCCGCAACGTGCCGGTCACCGGCCTGCCCGGCAGCCAGCCGCAGATCCTGGGCGGGCTCGGCAGCATCACGCGGGGCGTCGGGCCGGCCGTGGCATCGCATTACAATGTCCTGCCCGTCATCGATATCTTCGCAGCGGTGAACGACCGAGATCTGGGCGGCGTCGCCGACGATGTGCGCAAGCTGGTCGACGACGCCCGCAAGGATCTGCCGCGCGGCTCGAGCCTGATCCTGCGCGGCCAAGCGCAGACCATGGCCACCTCATTCGCCGGTCTCTATGGCGGCCTCGCTTTCGCGATCCTGCTGGTCTATCTCCTGATCGTGGTGAACTTTCAATCCTGGCTGGATCCGTTCATCATCATCACGGCCTTGCCGGCGGCCTTGGCCGGCATCATCTGGATGCTGTTCCTCACCCATACGACGCTGAGCGTACCGGCACTGACCGGCGCCATCATGAGCGTCGGCGTTGCCACCGCGAATAGCATCCTTGTGGTAAGCTTCGCCCGTGACCGTATGAGAACTCACGGCGACGACGCGATAACGGCAGCGATCGAAGCCGGGTTCGGGCGCTTTCGTCCCGTGCTCATGACCGCGCTCGCGATGATCATCGGCATGGTGCCGATGGCGCTCGGTCTGGGTGAGGGCGGCGAGCAGAACGCGCCGCTCGGTCGCGCCGTTATCGGTGGTCTGCTGTTTGCAACGGTGGCGACGCTGATCTTCGTGCCGTCCGTGTTCTGCTTGATCCATAACCGCCGCGAGGCGGAATCTGCGCGCGTTTGAGCTGTGGAGCCCCTCGTGACCCAAACCCGAAATATTGCGCCGAAATCCAGCAAACCCCGCCTGCCTTGGGGGGCGGGGCTCGTCGGCCTGATCGTCTTCCTTGCTTTGGCCGCTTGGGGCATTTCGACCCGGCTGCATGCCGAGGCGAATTTGAAGGATGCGACCGAAGACGCTGCCATTCCGACCGTCGTGGTCGCGAAGGCCCAGGCCGGGCCGGCCGTCGACGAGATCGTGCTGCCCGGCACCGTCCAGGCCAAGTTCGACACGCCGATCTTCGCCCGTACCAGCGGCTATCTCAAGAAATGGTACACGGATATCGGCACGCGGGTGAAAGCCGGCCAACTCTTGGCCGAGATCGAATCGCCCGAGATCGATCAGCAGCTGCGCCAGGCCCAAGCCGATCTCGTAACCGCTCAGGCCAACAACCGGTTGGCCCAGAGCACGGCCAAGCGCTTCCAGTCGCTGCTCGCCACCGATTCCGTCTCCAAGCAGGAAGAAGAGGATCGCACCGCCGATGCCGCAGCCAAGGCGGCGCTCGTCTCCTCCGCAGAGGCGAATGTCGAGCGCCTGCGCCAGCTCGTCGGGTTCGAGCGGGTCGTCGCCCCCTATGACGGCGTCGTGACCGCGCGCGAGACCGATATCGGCAACCTCATCAATGCCGGCAGCAGCACGGGCGCCGGGTTGGAGCTGTTCCGCGTCGCCGACACCAGCAAGCTGCGCATCTACGTCCAGGTGCCGCAGACCTATTCCTCCCAGATCAAGCCGGGCATTTCGGTTTCGCTGCGCTTTCCCGAGCATGCGGGCAAGGAATTCCCCGCCGATCTGGTGCGCACCTCCGATGCGCTCGATCCGCGTGCCCGCACGCTGCTGGTCGAGCTGCAGGTGGATAACGCCAATGGCGAGCTGCTGCCGGGCGGCTATACCGAAGTCCATATGAAGCTGAACTCGCCCGATCGCGGCGTGCGCCTGCCGGTCAGCGCGCTGCTGTTCCGGGCCGAGGGGCTCCGGATCGCGACCGTCGAGCCGGACGGCCACGCCAAGCTGCATGAAGTGACGCTCGGGCGCGATTTCGGCACGGCCATCGAGATCCTGACGGGGATTGGTCCGGACGATCAGATCATCGTCAATCCGCCGGCCTCGCTGCTCTCGGGCGATCAGGTGCGCATTGCCGGCACGCCGCCGTCCAATGCCGTCGCGAGTGGCAAGAATTGATCAGCCGGTTCCTGCCGGGGGCGGGCGGGCTGCTCGCCCTCTATGTCCTGTCCGCCTGCGATCTGGCGCCCGAATACCATCCGCCGCTCGTGGCGACCCCCGTCGATTTCAAGGAAACGGCGGAATGGAAGCGGGCGACGCCCAACGATGCGGTCCCTCGCGGGCCGTGGTGGAGCATCTTTCAGGATAGCGAGCTCGACGCGCTCGAGGATCGGGTGACGGCGGCCAACCAGAATCTCAAGGTCGCCGTGGCGCAGTTCCAGGAAGCGCGCGCGCAGGCCAAGGAAGCGCGGGCAGCGCTCTTCCCGACCATCAACGCGACAGGGGCCGCATCGCGCAATCAGACATCGCGCGAGACCGCCTTCGTGCGCCCGAATCCGTTGTTCAACGATTTCGAGCCGGCGCTCGACCTCACCTACGAAATCGATGTGTGGGGCCGCGTGCGCAACAGCGCTCTCGCCGGCAAGAATCGTGCCCAGGCAAGCGCCGGCGATTTGGCCTCGGTGGATCTCAGCCTCCATGCCGAACTCGCGGCCGATTACTTCATCTTGCGCGGCGACGATGGCGAGCAGGACGTGCTCGACGGCACGGTGAAGGACTATGAGAAGGCGCTGGAGCTCACGCTCAGCCGCTACAAGGGCGGCGATGCTGCCGAGGCCGATGTCGCCGAGGCCCAGACCCAGCTCGAGACGGCGAAGACTCAATCTGCCGACACGGCGCTGCGGCGGGCCCAGCTCGAGCATGCGATCGCTATCCTGACCGGCGTGCCGCCCTCGAATTTCAGTCTCGAGCACAAGCGGCTCACGGCGACGCCGCCGAAGATCGATGCGATACTGCCGGGCGAGCTGCTGGAGCGGCGGCCCGATGTCGCCGCCGCCGAGCGCCGCGTCGCCGCGGCCAATGCCGATATCGGCGTCGCCCGTGCCGCCTATTATCCGGTCTTCAACCTCACCGCCATGTTCGGGGTCGAGGCGTCGCTGCCGGGCCATCTCCTGAATGCGGCATCGACCGCCTGGTCGATCGGCCCTTCTGCCGTGTTCAATATCTTCGATGGCGGCTTGCGCGACGCCCAGAACGAGGAAGCGCTCGCCGCTTATGACGAGGTCGCGGCCGATTACCGCCAGACCGTGCTCAGCGCCTATGGCGATGTCGAGGACAATCTGTCGGCATTGCGCCTGTTGGAGCAGGAGAACATCACGCAGAGCGCCGCCGTGGCGGCCGCCCGGCGCGCGACCTTCCAGGCCGAGCGTCGCTATGCGGGCGGTCTTGCTTCCTATTTCGATGTGGTGACGGCTCAGAATGTCGAGCTGTCGGCGGCCTTGACCGAGGAGGATATCCGCATTCGCCGCATGACGGCGGGCGTCTTCCTGGTCAAGGCGCTCGGCGGCGGCTGGCAGCGCGAAGACGGGCTCGATCTTCGGAAGGTCGATCCGGAAGGTCCGTTCGGGCCGCCCAAGGCGGAGACTGCCGCGGCCGAGGTCAAGGCCGGGCCGGCCAAGACGGAATAACGCCTCTATTGCCGCTCGGGTCTCGTTTCCGGCATCGCGGTCCAGGCAAGGAGGCCACCTAAGACCCCGATGATGCCGAAGCCCAGGAAGGCGGCCGGATCGCCGAAGCTGTCCGCGACCAGGCCGGCGAGCGTGGTGCTGATGGTGGCACCGATGCCGATGGCGAAGCCCACGAGCCCTAGGCAGAGATTGAAGTGCCCGGAACGGCCGGCGATGTCGGCCGTGACGAGCGGGATCATCACGCCGAAGCAGGCGCCGGCGACGCCGTCGAGCGCTTGTATGGCGACGAGCAGAATCGGCTCGCTGACGAAACTGAAGATGAAGGCGCGCGCCGAGAGAGCGGCGAAGCCCGCGAAGAGCAGGATGCGGCGGCCTCGCTGCTCGGCCAGCCTGCCGACCGCGGGCGAGATCAGCGCCACCAGCGCTTGCGGCAGGATGATGCAGCCGGCGATCATGAGATTGGCCTCGCTGGTCGCGTGCTTGGTCACGCCGATGCTCGCCAGCGGCAGTAGAGACGCATTGCCGAGGGAAAAAAGGGCGGCGGCGGCTGCGAAGACGAGCAGCCGGCGATCGCGCAGCAGGCGCCAGATCGGCTTTGGGCCCTCTTCCTTGGCGGCGGCCGATGGCGCCGCGCGCCAGTCGAAGCGCCAGAGCGGCACGAGCGCTCCGATCGCCGGCAGGCTGAGCGCCGCTGTCAGGAAGAAGACCGACCGCTCCGAGAAATAGTAGCCGCAGGCGCCCATCAAGGCCGCGCCCACGCCATTGCCGATCGAGGCGAAGCGGGCGTTGCGCCCGAGCCGCTGGCCGAGCAGGCCAGGTCCGGCGATCGCCAGGCTGAGGGCGGCGATCACCGGGCCGAGCGTGCAGCTCGAAAAGCCGTGCAGGATCTCGGCGATATAGATCGACAGCGGGATCGGCCAGAGCGCGAACAAAAGCGCGCTCAGTGAGAAGGCGAGGATGCTCGCGAGCGCCACCCAGCTCTTCGCCGCGATGGCGTCGACCAGCGCGCCGGCCGGAATCTGGCTCGCCATGGCGGTGATCGTGCCCAGGCTCAAGGCCACGCCGATCGCGGTCTGGGTCCAGCCCTGGCTGGCCAGGAACACGGCCACGAACGGACCGAAGCCGGTCTGGATGTTGGCGACGAGCAGGTTGAGCGCGTCCAACCCGTAGCCGGCCGAGGCGACCGATACGCTCCGATCGCGGGCCGTGGTCAGGGCGGCCCTGGCCAGCGCTTCATCGGCCGGCATCGGCCGTCGGCGGCCCGACCATGGTCGGCGGCTGGGCCGTGTCCTTATATTCCGGAGCGCCCTTGATTTCGTCCTTGCCGAGATCGAGCACGATCGGCGTGGTCTTGTTGTCCGGCTCGAAATGCAGAAGTTGCCAGTCGATGGCGATCCGCCGAGTGCCGACCCCCAAGAAACCGCCGAAATCGATGACCACGGCGCGTGGGTGAGTTTCCTTGTCGAACAGCAGATCGACGACGCGCCCCATATCCTCGCCTGCCGGCCCGTGAACGCTCTTGCCCAGGATCGAATAGACCTGGTCCGGCGGGATCGGCTCCAGAGTGACCGGCGGCGGGGGAGGTGGGACCGGCGGTTTCTCCTCCGGCGGCGGGACCGGCGTGTCGCCGGCCGGGTTCGCCGGCGGCGGCTGGGTTTGCTGGTCCGGCGGCGGCCCGGGTTGGCTTTCGGCGGGCTTCGGCTCCTCGGGTGTGGCGGGTGGTTCCGGCGCCTGCTTCTGATCGTCGGCCGGCTTCGTCTCGGGCGCCGGCTTGCGGTCCTCGCTTGGTGCCTGCTGGGTCGGCTGGGCGTCCGGTGCGGGGGCCGGCTGGCCTTGGGCGGGCCGCAGGGCCAGGCTGCCGGCGATCATCAGCAGGGCGAGCCCCTGGTGGGCGGTGAGGCGGCTCAATCGTCCCCTGCCCAGGACGGGGTGGTCACACCGGCCAGTTGCCGCTTGTACATGCGGCTATAGACGCCCTTCCGGCGCAGCAGCTCGGCCGGCGGCCCATCCTCGACGATGCGGCCGCGGTCGAGCACGATGATGCGGTCGAAGGAATTGAGCGTCGACAGACGATGGGCGATGGCGACGACGGTGCGATGGCGCACCAGCCGCATCAGCGCCTCCTGGATCGATTGCTCGGATTCCGTGTCGAGCGCCGAGGTCGCCTCGTCGAGCAGGATGATCGGCGCATCGCGCAGGAAGGCGCGGGCGATCGCCAGCCGCTGCCGCTGGCCGCCCGACAGCTTCAGGCCACGCTCGCCGACGACGGTGGCGAAGCCTTCCGGCAGGCGATTGATAAATTCGGTGCAGTGGGCGGCCTCAGCAGCACGATAGACCTCCTCGTCGCTGGCGTTCGGCTTGCCGTAGCGGAGGTTTTCCAGGGCCGTGCGGTGGAACAGCGAGATGTCCTGCTGCACGACCGCCACCGAATTGTGCAGGCTTTCCTGCGTCACCTGCGAAATATCCTGCTCGTCGATCAGCACGCGGCCTTCGGTCGGGTCGTACAGCCGCTGGAGCAGCGCCAGGATGGTCGATTTGCCGGCGCCCGACTTGCCGACCAGCCCGACCTTCTGCCCGGCCGGAACCTGCAGATTGAAGTTCTGCAGCACTCGTTCGCCACTGGGATAGGCGAAGCCGACATTTTCGAACACGACCGTCCCGCCCAGATTGATCAGCGGCTTGGCGTCGGGCACGTCCTGCATCTCGTGCGGCAGGCCCAGCACCTGCACAGCCTCGCCGAGCTTGGCGAATTGCTGGAAGAGATCGACCAGTGCCATGGCGAGGTCGCGCGAGGCGTGCAGCACGGTGAAGCCCAGCGTCGTCGTCAGTACCACGCCGCCGGTGGTGATCTGGCCGTGGCGCCATAGCTCGGTCGACCAGACGAGCACGCCGGCGGTGACGATGAAGACCGAGAAGGCATGGAAGAGGCGTAGCCGTTCCAGTGATTGCAGGCTTTCGCGCTGGGCCGACATCTCGTTCTCGATCTTGCGCGACAGCCTTTCCTGCTCGCGCTGGGCGGCGCCGAAGGCTCTGACGAGGCTCATATTGCTGACGACATCGGTGATGTCGCCGCTGACCGCCGCGGCGCGTCCGGCGAAGCGGGCATGCAGATCGTGACCCGATGCCGCCAGCTTGCCGATGATGAGGGCGAGCGCGAACACGATCGCGAACAGCACCGCCGTCATCTGCCAATCGATGATGCCGAGAAGGGCGATGCTGCTCAGCACGGCCGTCGCCGGCGGAATGGTCGTCCAGACCAGAGCGTTCTCGATCGTCCAGGCGGTGTTGGCGGCCGTGGTCACGCGACCGGCTAGGGCGCCCGGAAAGTTATCGGCGAAATAGCGCGTGCCATGGCCGGACAGATGATCGAACAGATCGAGCCGGAGGTCGCCGCCGACCGCGACGAAGGCGTAGGTCGCGACCCAGCCGGCCAGCCGCCAGAGGAGATTGTCGCCGGCGACCAGACCCAACAGCAGCCCGACCGCGCTCCACAGATCGAAATCGGTGGGTTTGGGGCTGCTGAGCGTGTCGACCAGATGCTTGACGCCGTATTGCGAGCCGATGGCGCAGCCGACGGCGGCCAGCACGGCCAGCAGCACAATCAGATGGCTGCCGAACCGGCGCCGGACATAGTGCAGCAAGAAGCGGACCGGGCCGCGGCTGGCGTAACGGGGGAGGGACATTTACACAACTCTCCAACGGCCAGCAGGATCTCTGGCTGGAATCACGGTGCGACGACGATCTCGACGGGACCGGTCTTGTCCAGCAACTGCACCGCGACCCCGTGATGCTCCCGCCGAAGCCTGAGATCGACCGCATGGGGACCCAGCCTCAGATTGCCGATCCGGCATTCTTCGATCCAGTGCGGCAGTGTCGTCCGGGCGAAACGGATCTGGTTCTTGGCGGGATCGAAGGATATTCCGAGCGCGGCACCCATCAACCCGAATACCGCGGCCGACGACCAGGCCTGCGGGATGCAGGCGACGGGGTAGGCCGTGGGACCCGAGCCGCCGCGCCGGCCGAAGCCGCAGAACAGCTCGGGCAGCCGTTGTTGCTCCATGAAGCTGGCGGAATCGAACATCGCCTCGATCAGCACGGCCAGCGGCGTACGCAGCCCATAGCGCGCGAACCCCATGCCGATGAGCGCGTTGTCGTGCGGCCAGACCGAGCCGTTATGGTAGGACATCGGATTGTAACGCGCCTCGCTGTCGGCGAGCGTGCGGATGCCCCAATCGGAGAAGCTGGTCGGCGACATCAGGGTCTGGGCCACCCGCGCCGCCTTGTCCGGGGTGGCAAGACCGCCGAACAGCACGTGGCCGGCATTGGAGGCGCGGACGCGGCACTGCTGCTTCCGTCCGTCGAGCGCCAGGGCATAAGTATTCAGCTCCTCGACCCAGAAGGCCGGCTCGAACCGTTCCTTCAGCGTCCCCGCCGCCTGCCCGAGGGAAGCGGCGCGGGCATCCTCGCCGAGTGCCGCGGCAAGCTTGGACGCGCCCAGATAAGCGGCATAGGCATAGGCCTGCACCTCGGCCAGCGCGATCGGCGCCTCGGCGAGCGTGCCATCGGCATGGGAGACGGAATCGGCGCTGTCCTTCCAACCTTGATTGATCAGCCCATTCAAGGATTTCCGGTCATATTCCAGGAAGCCGTCGCCATCGATGTCGCCATAGTCGCGCATCCAGGCGAGTGCCCGCTCGATATTGGGCCAAAGCTTGCGGATGAGGTCGAGGTCGGCGGTGCGCTCGTAGTAGGCGGCCGCCAGCACGATGAAGAGCGGGGTCGAATCGACGCCGCCGTAATAGAGAGCGAACGGCACCTCGCCGAGATTCGCCATCTCGCCCTTGCGCGTCTCGTGCAGGATCTTGCCCGGTTCGGCATCGGCGCGCGGATCGAGCTCGGTCGCCTGATGGGCGGCGAGAAAGGAGAGGGTGCCTGCCGCCAGCGTCGGATCGAGCCACAGGCATTGCAGGGCCGTGATGATGCCGTCGCGGCCGAAGGTGGTCGAGAACCAGGGAATGCCGGCATAGGCATAGAGCCCGTGCGAGGTGTCCGTCACCAGCATGTCGAGATCGGCTTGCGAGCGCCGGAGCCAGGCGTTGAAGCTTTCGTTGCTGGTCGACAGGCTGGCGATCTCCGATCGGCGGGCCGCCTGCCAGCGGGCGCCGTCGGTCAGCGCCGCGGCATGCGTCATCGCCTGGGTCGGGCGCCCGTCTCGTTCGCAGCGGACATCGAGCTCGATCACATGTTTGCCGTGCGCCGGCAGATCCAATTCCCAGGCGGCGCGGCGCGCGCCGGTCATCATCGCCATCGGCGAGAAGATGAGGCGAGTCCGGCGTGTGATGCCGTCGAGCCCGTGGTAGCCGAGCACGAGGCCGTCTGGCAGCGCCTCGTCCGGCAGCAGGCGGCCACGCCTGGCCCGATGGCTGCCGCGGACCTCGAACATGTCGACGAAATCGGCATCGAAATTGAGCTCAAGGCGGAAGCGCGCCGGCGTGTCGCCGAAATTCTGGACGGCGAGCTTCTGGAGCAAAGCGTCGTCGCTGAGGACCGTCGTCATCAGGATGTGGATCGTGCCCTTGACCAATTGCGTTCGCCTGCCGCCGCGCTCGGTCGGCATCAGGTCGGGATTGGTGAGGTCGGTCGCGAGCGAAAGATTGTCCTCGGTGACGTAGGAGGACAACAGCAGGGGCCGGACGCCGTCGATGGTCAGCGCCAGTTGGCCCAGATAGCGGGTATCCTCGAAGAACAACCCCTCCGCGGCCGGCCCGGTCGCCTGCGCACTGCCGAACCGGTCGAGGACGGCGAAGGCATCGCCGCGCTTCAAGACGCGAGACCTTTCATTGGCTGTCTCCGCGGTTGCCGAGATATACCAGGGGGTGACTTGCGGCGCCCCCTCCTGAAGCTTGTCGGTCGCCATGCCGCCCCCTTTCGTACCGGTCACGCCAGCATGAGCATGGGCGCCTTGCGCGCAGCGATCAGCCGCTCGTAAAGCGCGACGTAATCCTCGGCCATGCGCCGCGCGGTGAAGCGCTGCTCGAATCGCTCGCGGACCTGGCGCCGGTCGAGGGAGGGCAGGGCCGAGACGGCCTGGATTGCCGCCGCCTCGCTTTCGACGATGAAGCCGGTGATGCCGTCATCGATCACTTCCGGGACCGAGCCGTTACGCATGGCGACGACCGGCGTGCCGCAGGCCATCGCCTCGATCATGGCGAGACCGAATGGCTCGCGCCAGGCGATCGGGAACAGCAGGCCGGCGGCGTTGCCGAGGAACTCGCTCTTCTGCTGGTCATTGATCTCGCCGATGAAATCGACATGCGGCTGCGCCAGCAGCGGCTCGATCTCGCGCTCGAAATAGGCCTGGTCGACCTTGTCGACCTTGGCGGCGATCTTGATCTTCATGCCGGCCTGACCGGCGATCCGGATCGCCGCATCCGGCGCCTTCTCCGGCGAGATGCGGCCGATGAAGGCGAGATAGCCCTCCTTGCCGTCGCCCAGCCGCAGCAGATCGGCGGGCAGGCCGTGATGAATCGTACCGACATAGTTCGCCTGGGGCAGCGGCTCGCGCTGGGAATCCGAGATCGAGACGACGGGAACCTTGTCGAAGACATCGTACAGCCGTTGCAACTCGGGCAGGTCCAGACGGCCATGAAGCGTGGTGACGAACGGCACGCCGATCCGTTCCAACAGCGGATATCCCAGGTAGTCGATATGGAGATGGATGAGGTCGAACTCGTCGGCCTGGCGGGCGAGCCGCTCCAGCAGCACGATATGGGGGGCGAGATAGTCCTTCATGCCCGGTTCGAGCCTGAGCGCGTTGGGCCAGGCCGCGTCGAGCTTCGCCTTGGTCACGCTGTCGCCGCTCGCGAACAGCGTCACGTCATGGCCGAGCTCGACCAGTTCGTCCGTCAGGTAGGAGACGATCCGTTCAGTACCGCCATAGAGCTTGGGCGGAACCGCCTCCATGAGCGACGAAACCTGCGCGATCTTCATGAGCTGACCTTCTTCTCGGAGGGAGGCGATGACGACGGCACGCCGCAATGACGGCGCTCCACCGGAGGACACAGAAACCCGCTTTCTAGTTCCCGAAATAATTGCCGCACCGCAGCGATCCGCGCGGGACGAAATTTCGACGCGAGTTCGCGCACCTGAGGGTTGAAACGATCAAAAATTGATCTTGTGCCGAGCCACCGGAAACTTGAGCTGCGATACGGAACTCTTGGGAAGGTCTTGACGATCCCCCGATTTCACGAGTTCAGAGCGAGGATTACGAACTCTCTACGCGAAGCCTAGCGCCGATCGCTTGCAACTTGCGTGGCATCGAAGCGGCAATCATAGGGACCGCCCTCGTCGTTACGTCTGTAGCGCTTCGGCCGGACTCGGACATCGCTCCGTAACGTATTGATTCTTATTCATTGAAGACGAGTAGGGGTCGAATAGGTCGAGAGTTCATGTTCGTGAGCGATGGCGCCATGGCGACCGCCGCGTCGGGAGCAGATCGCGCCACCGTCGCCGTTCTGAACGGCTTCGGACGGGCCTTGGGCGACGCTATCATCGGCTTGCAGGCACTCCATGTCGCGGTCAGGCTCGGCGCCGTGCCGCTGCATCCGGTCCTGTTTCGGCTGCCTGGCCTTCCGCCGATGGTGGAGGCTGTCCATGCGATGGCGGATTTTGCCCGGATCCGCACCCTGCCTTGGGAGTTCGCGGCACCGGAAACGAGCTTCCCGGCCGGCCGGTTCGACCGGATCGTCGATCTCCGCGACTTCGCCTTCGATCCCGATTTCCGACGCAGCCCCATGATCGACTTCTTCCTGCGGCGGCTCGGGGTCGAGCCGCGCCTGGTGCCGCCATCCTCGCGGCGCAATGGCTGGCTCGCCCAGCATGCCCGGCCGGAACCGCCGCCGCTTCCGGGCGGTTACGTCCTCGTCTGCCCCAAGGCCTCGACGACGCTGCGCGATATGCCCTCGATCATTCACGAGCGCATCCTCGAATGGACGCTCCCGATGGCGCCGGTCGTGACCCAAGGCTGTGTGCCGGACGGGCTTGGCGGCAAGGTCGTTCATGCCCCGTCCTGCGCGAGCTTCGCCGCGCTCTGCGGGCTGGTGCGCCATGCGCGCTGGGTGATCTCGACCGACACCGCAATGGTGCATCTGGCGGACGCTTTCGAGGTGCCGTGCCTGGCCTTCTTCCCGACGCACCGCCCCGAATGGCGTGTCCGCGACTATCCGCGCTGCATGTCCGTGGCGCTCAGGACCGGGTTGCCGCTCGGCGCCGAATTCGCGCGCGGCCCCGGCGACGAGGCGCTGGCCAGGGCTGCGTGGTTCCCCGAGGGCCGGGATTTCACCTGGCTCGATCGCGCGCTCGCGATCAGTGCCGCGCAAGTCTGAGATCGCCGTCACGGCAATGTGTTGCGGCGTGTTTTCGCAAGGCGCCGCGAGGGATGGACCGACATCGGCCGGTGTACTATGGTGGCATGAGAGTGATTATCAGTTGCTGAGATGTCGGATCTTTCGATGACCATGCCCGAGCGGTTGATGAATCTCGCCCATGGGCGGAAGGGGTTGCGCGGCACGGTCGCCAAGGTCGAAGGCCTCGGCCCGGAGAGCGAGGCGGCGGAGCTGGAGCGGCGCCTGCTCGAGATCGGCTTCGTCGAGGGCGCCTCGGTCGAGATCTTGCATGAGGGCTTCATCGGCCGCGATCCGATTGCGGTCCGGGTCGACGATATGCGCGTGGCGATCCGCCGGCGCGAGGCGGCGGCGATCCTGGTGCGCCCGGCATGATCGCCGGTACCCTGGCGCCGACGCGGATCGCTCTGGTCGGCAATCCCAATTGCGGCAAGACCGCGCTCTTCAACGCGCTGACCGGCAGCCGCCAGAAGGTCGCGAACTATCCCGGCGTCACCGTCGAACGCAAGGAGGGGCAGTTCCTCACCCCCGCCGGCCACCGCGTGCAACTGGTCGATCTGCCCGGTACCTACAGCTTGCGGGCGCGCAGCCCGGACGAGGTGGTCACGCGCGACGCCGTGCTCGGCCGGCTCGACGGCGAGGCGGAGCCGGATCTGCTGCTGTGCGTTGCCGATGCGACCAATCTCCGGCTGGTCCTGCGGCTGGTGCTGGAACTGAAGCAAGTCGGCCGGCCGATCATGCTCGCCGTCAACATGTTCGACATCGCGCGTCATCGCGGCATCGGCATCGATCTCGACCGGCTGGCGGCCGAGCTCGGCATGCCGGTGGTGCCGACGGTGGCGGTCCGGCGCAATGGCATCGAGGATCTCTTGAACCGGATCGATCGGCTCGAAGCCTTGCCCGCCGGGGCCGAGCCCCAGCGCTGGCGCGAGCCGGATGCCGGCGAGATCCGCGCCGCCCATCGCGAGGCCGAGCGCATCCTCAAGCTCTGCGTCAAGCCGCCGGCCCGGCCCGACGATTGGACCAACCGGCTCGACGCCGTGCTGCTCCATCCGGTGTTCGGCATCCTGATCCTGCTCGCCATTCTCTTCGTCATGTTCCAGGCCGTGTTCACCTGGGCCAACACGCCGATGGACCTGATCAAGGCCGGCTTCGACGCGCTCGGCGCCTGGGTGGTCGACACATTCCCCGACGGCATGCTGCGCAGCCTGGTCAGCGACGGCCTCATCGCCGGCGTCGGCAGCGTGCTCGTCTTCCTGCCGCAGATCCTGATCCTGTTCTTCTTCATCATCCTGCTCGAAGATTTCGGCTACATGGCGCGGGCGGCGTTCCTGATGGACCGGATCATGGGCGGGGCGGGGCTCCATGGCCGCGCCTTCATCCCGCTGCTCTCCAGCTTCGCCTGCGCCATTCCCGGCATCATGGCGACGCGCGTCATCGACAGCCGGCGCGACCGCCTCGCCACCATCCTGGTGGCGCCGCTCATGACCTGCTCGGCGCGCATCCCGGTCTATACCCTCATCATCTCCGCCTTCGTGCCGCACCGACAGGTCGCGGGCTTCATCGATCTTCAGGGGCTGGTGATGTTCGGGCTGTACGCCACGGGCATCCTCAGCGCGCTCGCCGTCGCCTTCGTGCTGCGCAAGCTGGTCTGGCGTGGCCGGGTCGAGCCCTTCATCATGGAGCTGCCGGCCTACAAGCTGCCGAATCTCCGCAATATCGCGACCGGCCTCGTGCTGCGCGCGCGGATCTTCCTGCAGCGCGCCGGCACCATCATCCTGTCGATGATGATCCTGATCTGGTTCCTGAGCTCGGTGCCGGGGCCGCCCGAAGGGGCCGTGGGTCCCGCGATCGATTACAGCTTCGCCGGCCGGATCGGCCACGCCCTGGAGCCGGTGCTGGCGCCGATCGGCTTCACCTGGGAGATCGCGGTGGCGCTCATTCCGGGCATGGCCGCGCGCGAGGTCGCGGTCGCGGCGCTGGGCACGGTCTATGCCGTCAGCGGCGGCGAGGAGGCGACGGGCGCGCTCGGCCAGACGCTGGCTCAACATTGGGGCCTGCCGACCGCGCTCGCCTTGCTCGCCTGGTACATCTTCGCGCCGCAATGCGCCTCGACCTTGGGCGTGATCAAACGGGAAACCAATTCATGGGCCTGGCCGTCGATAGTCTTTGTGTACATGATCGCGCTCGCCTATGGCGCCGCCTTCCTCGTCTTCCACGCCGCGACAGCGCTCGGAGCCTGAGCCGATGATCCAGATCCTCGCCACCTATCTCATCGTCGCCCTGGCCTTCGCCTGGGTGAGCTGGTCCGTCCTGCTCCCGAGCCGGCAGCGGGCGCGGGTGCGCGCGCTGGTTCGCCCCGGAAAGCGCACGAATTGCGACGGCGGCTGCCCGCGCTGCGACTAGCTCTGTCCGCGGACCTAGCGGGGCTCGAACAGCTCGACGACGTTGCCGGACGGGTCCTCGCACAGGATCTGCCGGCCGCCGGGGCCGTCGAGAATCTCGTTTCGAAACGTCACGCCCTGGGCGCGAAGCTTGGCGACCAGGGCGGCGAGATCCTCGACCTCGGCGACGAAACGGTTCCAGCCGCCCGGCTCGGGCACGCGCCCGTCAGGCATCGGCTTGGCGGCCGAGGCCATCGGCCCGGCGAGCCAGAGATGGAGATCCTGCCGCGTCAGGATCGCCATCGCCGGCCCATATTGCTGCTGCAAGGCGAAGCCGAGATACGCCGTGTAGAAGGCGACCGCTTCGTCAACGTCCTTCACGAGATATCGAACGATGGCCATCGCATCAATGTTCGGTCGGTTGCTATTTGGAGATCACCTTGAGAATGGGCAGCATGTCCGTGTCCGCGATCCTTTGCGCCACCCTGATGAGCTTCTTCGGATCTCGGTTCGGCGGCACTTGAGTCAACATGACGACTTTACTCCATCCGCCGAGCTGAACGCTGTTATCGTTGAACAGATCAAGGCCCGTGATTTGACCGTCCGAGTGCTTGATCGATAAATAAGCCTTCGGCAGAGACGGCGTGCCAATGGCTGTTTGCCAGTTGATCCTGGTCCTTTCCAGCCAGCGGGAAAGCTCGGCCAATTCGCCGCTACCGAGCGATCGGCTGACCGAGCCATCGAAAACCTCGGCCGATACGATCGGCGGAAAGGTGAGCCGGGGAGTGAGTTGCTCCTCCAGCCAGATGCCGGCGCCTGCGACGAGCAGAGCGATGATCGCCAAACCGATCGCGAGCTTTCTCATAACTTCATTAGCGGCTGGGTTGCGCCGTGATTCAAGAGGGCTCGGAAAGATATCCACAGCCCTCTTTCACGGCGCGATCGGATCGGGCTCGCCTTTGGGCTCTGTTTCTTTCGCCGGGGCCGGCAGCACGCGCCGCGCCTCGATCGCCTGCCAGATCAGCAGCGTCGGCACCCCCAGCGCCAGGTCACGCGCGCTTCAGGAGCGAGAGTATCAGCACGGATTCCGGCGTGAGGCCGGATATCCCGCCGAGCATCGGCGATGGTTTCGGTGAAGGCGGCGACGATTGCGCCGGCCCGCCTTTCCGTGTGTCGCACCTCCCGCCGGAACGGCACCATGCGCAGCCGTTCAAGCGAGGTCGAACTCGGGCCAAGGCAGCGTTGCCGGCTCGAACTCGTCTGAGCCGATCCTCACGAGGCGTTCCCGGCGGCCGACGCCATGGCGGACGGCTTGGGCTTGGGCAGGAAGCGGCGCGCGAGAGCGGCCAGGAACGGCACGGTGGTCGGCCGCAGCAGGCGCTTATCGTAGCCCGCCATGCGCCGCTCATTCTCGGCCAGGCACAGCTCGACAAGCTGGCGGGGCGAGAGATCGACGCCGACGGCGCTGCCGCCGGTCATGGCGAAATTCGCGTCGATACCGCGGGCAATCCCGATCCGTTCCCAGATCAGGAAAGCCCAGACGGCGAGCACGCGCGCCTCGAAACCGATGCGGGCGAGCCAGCCGAGGCGGCGACGGTGCCAGGCGACCCAATTGGCGAAGAACAGGATGTGCCGCGCCTCCTCCTGGATCACCGGCTCGAAGGTCTCGACCAGTTCCGGCGGGAAATAGCCCGATTGCTTGGCGAGCGCGAACAGGCCGAAGGCGAAGAAGCTGTCGATGCATTCGCTGTAGCCGGTGACGAGCCAGGCCCATTCGGGATCCTGGGGCGGCGGATAGTCGGGCTCGGGCGCGAGCTTGATGCCATAGGAGGCGACGAGGTGGCTGAGAACGACCTTGTGCCGCGCCTCCTCGCCGGCATCCATGTCGAGCGCTTCGCGCAGGAGCGGATCCCGGATCGTCTCGGCGAAGGTCTTGACCCGGATCGAGGCGCGGCCCTCGGTCTGCACCGCGATGTCCCAGATCGGCAGCGAGGTCAGGCGGGCGAGGGCGGCCTGGTCGAGCTCGGGCCAGACCATGATCGCCGGCTTATAGGGGTTGTGGGTGTCGAGCAGCATGCGCCCGAACAGCCAGAGATGCTCGCGCGAGCCGAGGCGGACCGGAGCCTCGCCGGGCCCGATCCAATGCCGCATCGCGTAATCGGCGGCTTCGATGGTGGTTGGGCTCATCAGTGCATCTTCATCCCGTCGTGACCGGCGGCGCCGTTGGGCTCGACCGTGACGGTGGTCACGACCGCGCCGGCCTTCTCGAAGGTCATGGTCAGCGGGAAGCTGTCGCCGACCTTGAGCGGCTGCTTCAGGCCGATCAGCATGATGTGCATGCCGCCGGGCTTGAACTCGGCGCTGTCGCCGCCCTTGACCGGCAGCACCGGCAGCGGGCGCATCTTCATGACGCCGTTCTCGTCGAGCGTCGTGTGCATCTCGGTCTTATCGGCGACGGTGCTGGCGACGCCGGTCAGTTGGTCGTCCGCGCCGTGATTGGCGATGGTCACATAGATCACGCCGTTGCTGGCCGAAGCCGGGGTCGGGCGCGACCAGGCATGGCTGAGCTCGATCGGGGAAGTTTGCGCCCAGGCGGAAGCGGCGAGGGCGGCACTGAGCGCGAGCGTCGAAAGGATAAGGCGCATAGCGATCTCCACGGGTGGGATTGCGCGAGGATAAGTCGATGAGATTGGTCGGCCGGCGGACGAAGTCGCCGCGGCGGAAGCGCCCGGCGATGCCGGCGCTGCTTCGTCAGGCGGTGCGGGGCGGTGCGCGCGGGCGCCCTTCGTAAGCGGTCCAGAGCGGCGCGGTGCCGGTGGGCGGGTTCGCGAGCGCGGCGCCGGCCGTGCAGCCCGGCATCGGCACGAGTAAGGCGATCGGCGGCAGATAGCCACCCATGAAATGCAGCGCCTGGCAGAGCGGGCAGGGCGGCGGCTTGTGTGCCGGCAGCTCCCTGGCCGGCTGATCCTTGGTCGGGACGGCGGCATGGGCGCTACAGACCGGCACGTCGAGCACGAGCCGCTGCGCCGGAGCCAGCGTCAGGCCGGGATGATGCAGCACCGGCAGCAATGTCTGCAGCAGCAAGGCGAGAATGCCGATGAACACGCCCAGCCGAAGCCGACCATCCTCGCGCGGGGCGAGCCGGTCGAATTCGGTCATGAGCATGGCATGCGCGCGCTGCACGAGGCCGTCACCCTTTGAATCAGGAGGATGATCCTGCCATAGCTGCAACCTGCTGTCGCCGTCTGATCTGTCGCATCGCCGACAGGTCAAACCCGGTCAGGAATCCTCGACGCGCGGCGGATGTGGCTCCAGTGGCCGGACGATGCCGGTACCGGCGAGCCGGTAGAATTTGAGAGGTGGGTTGGGCGGCTTCGCCGCCTTCGCTTCGGCCGCCTGCCGTTCCTCGACCGCCCATTCCTCGTCCTGCCAGCGCTCCCAATCGGGCTTGACGCCGAGCAGCTTGCAGATGCGGGCGATGACCTGGCTCGGCGGCAGGTCGAGGATATCCTCGTCGAACCGCTCGCCATCGAGCCGCTCATGCAGATCGCACAGCGCGAGACCGAGCGAGAACCCTTCCATCTGGTCCACGATCGCCCGCTCGACCGTCCGGCGGATCTGCTTCTTGCGCCGACGCAGGGTCCGGCGCGCCGGTGCGAGCGGCCCTTCGGCG
>DATLIZ010000044.1:0-222959 GCA_035539155.1 Aliidongia sp.
GCAGGGTCCGGCGCGCCGGTGCGAGCGGCCCTTCGGCGAGCTTCGCCTCGAGCGCCACGGTCTGGCGCACCGCCTTGGCGACATGCGCGAAGCCCTGGGCAAGCTCGGCCGCCTTCTCGGGTTCGGCCTCGGCCTGCTGCCCAATGGCCCGCGCCAAATCCATGCCGATCTCGGCCAGTTCCTTGAGCGTGCGCAGATGCCGCTCGGTCATCTCCTCGACCGGGTCGCAGACACGGCTCTCCGCCCGAGCCCCGATGGGGTCGGCTTGGGCCGTGGCCGCCGAAGCGGGTATCTGCACTGTCCTATTCATGAACGAAACAAGAACACAAAACCAGCCTGGCGTCAACGGGCTCGTACATCTCGCCTCGCCCTCAGCCGGCGCGCTTCATATCCCCAGCGCGTCGATCAATTCGCCCATGCGTCGCTTCTGGTCCTTGCTCTGGCACGAGCGGGACAGCAGCAGCACGTCGTGAGGCGTCCACCAGGCCTTGTGAGTCAGCAGGGGGCTGGTGACCAGTTGCTTCTTCTCCATACCGGCCCGAATGATGCGGGCGGCGATAGTCGCGCAGTTCTTCCGCAGCAGCCGGTAATGCATCTCCGGCTTGTCGCGGATGGCGTTCCATGCTGCCTGCATCCTCAGCTGATCGAGGTTGCCGAGCGGGATCATGTGATCCGGCAGCCGGTAGCAGCCCTCAGCTTTCTTGCCCGATTCCAGGGCGCAATCCTCCCGGAAGGAATTGGCCTCGCCGGTCAGCATGCGCCCCGGCTTCAGATGCTCCCTGCGGGCGCCCGATCGGCCGGTATCGACATCGGTCCCCGGAAAGAGGCTGGCATAGCTGCGGGTATCGTCCTCCGGGAAAGCACCTTCCGCGGCCCTGATGAACACCGAGGCGTGACCGACGCCGCTATCGGTCGGGTTCCAGATGCAAGCCACCGGATAGGAGAGATTCTCGGTCGCCGCGACCATGCCGCGCTCGTCGGTTTCCCCGCTCGCCGTCCCGGAACCGCGCCACACCTGCAGCGTCCCATACCCCGGTATTGCCCGGCTCCAATCCACCATCACGCAGATTCCTTTCGATCGCCGACCGCACGACAGGCCGGTCACAAATTTGACGCCGACGCTATGGCGGTCGTGCTACCCAAGCGTTTCATTCCGCGGGAAACGCATGTCAGCCGTAACGATAGCCGACGCATCAAGGATCGGCCGGGGGTGGCGATGACGCTGGTGTTCAAGGACGCGCTGTTCGACGCGCAATGGCTGCGGACGGCAGGACATAGCAGCAGCGGCGGCGCCGATATCGGCGAATGCTACGCCGTGGCCGGCCGCATCGCCGGCGCCGATCCCGAAAGCTGGCATCTTGCCTGGTCGAGCCTGGCCGAGCGGCTTCAAGCCGAGGCGGAGGCGAGCCTCGCCGCCGGATGCCGGGCGAGCGCGTTCGCCGGCTTTCTGCGCGCCTCCAACTATTTCCGCGCCGCCTATACCTTCCTGATCGGCACTCCGGTCGATCCGCGCGTCGTCGAAGGCTACCGGCGCCAGCGTTCGAGCTTCGGGGCGGCCGCCGCCCTGATGGCGCCCAAGGCCGAACGGATCGCAATTCCCTATGGCGGCAAGAGCCTGCACGGCTATTTCTTCCGGGCGGCGGGCGGCGGCCCGCGGCCGACGCTCATCGTCAATGGCGGCTATGACAGCACGGCCGAGGAAGCCTATTTCTTCAGCGGCGCCGCGGCGATGGCGCGCGGCTATGGCTGCATCACCTTCGACGGGCCGGGCCAGGGCGCCGCCATCATCGAGGATGGGCTGGTGTTCCGGCCGGATTGGGAAGAGGTGATTCGGCCGGTGGTGGATTTCGCCCTCCGCCGCCCGGAGGTCGATCCGAACCGGATCGCCCTGATGGGCATCAGCTTCGGCGGCTATCTGGCGCCGAGGGCCGCGAGCGGCGAGCCGCGTCTCGCCGCCTGCATCGCCGATCCCGGCGAGTTCTCGCTGCTGGAGGAGTTCAAGAGCCGGCTGCCGGGCTTCATCGCGCGTGCGCTGCCCGACGGCAATCCGCTGATCCTGAATCTGCTCGACCTGATCCTGCGCCGGCGCATGAAGCATGTCAGCGCCGGCTGGGGCTTGCGGCGGGGTCTCTGGGTGCACGGCGTCGACAGCCCCCTCGCTTACATCCGGCTGACCCGGGACTATGCGCTGGAAGGCCGGGCCGAGCTGATCCGCTGCCCGACGCTGGTCTGCGCCGCCGAGAACGACGATATCGGCGTCACCGCGCCGAAGCTTTACGAGGTGCTGACCTGCCCGAAGCGCTTCATCGCCTTCCGCGCCGAGGAAGGCGCCGGCGAGCATTGCGAGGCCGGCGCCCGGACCCTCTTCAACCAGCGGGCCTTCGATTGGCTCGACGGCGTCTTTTCCGACCGGCAGCCGCCTCGCGAGGGAGAGCTGCCGGCCAGGGCGGGGCGGAACGCTGAGACGTCACGATTGCAACAAGCCACAAACACCACTACCTAGAGGAGACGACCTGCTGGGTCGCCCTATAACGTCGCCGCCCATCCAATCCAGCCCGCACGGGAAGCACATCTTGAGCAAGCATGTGCGACTGCCTCTGATAGCGTCCTTGATCCTGCTGCTATCGTTCTGTCATCCGCCGCTTTCTTCTGCCAGAGCCGCCGAATTCGACTGTCAAAACAGTAAAACTCGGATCGAAAAGATCATTTGCAGGGATTCGGCCCTATCAAAAGCCGACAGTGAAATGAACGCCCATTATCAGAATATCCGCTCGAAAGTCTCACCGAACGGTCGAGAGGCAATGAAGCGGGAGCAGATATCCGAGCTCGGCAGGCTAAAATTCTGTGACAATCCGAATAGTCAGAAGAATTCCGATCAGAATATTACCGAATGCATAAGATCCTGGTACAATAGCCGTGAGCAGTACCTCTCGTCGATTATGGAGCGCCCGCCCCTCCTCGTATTCTATGATGTGGTTTCGCAGACATTGGCGCCACCGCAGCCTCAGACGATGATGGCGCCTATATTAGCTATAGATGGCCAGTCGTTGAAAATTCGAACGGCGGTTCGGTCATCGCTGCCAACGAGGCGATCCGAAAGCTATGCGCCCCCTCCAAAGAACATAACGACCTTGGCCCGCCGATGCCTCTGACCGAGATCCAATGCTCGATCAGCTTCATCAATAAGAATATCCTCTCCTATAGCGTCGGAACCTTCCATCCCCCTACGGGAACGAGTCATTCATCCGGCTCTGGAGCCTTTCAGACGATTAAACTGAACAGCGGGGAGGATTTGCTCGATACCGACCTCTTCGAAGACGAAACGGCATGGCAGGACGTCATAAAACGGGCCTGCGATATCAAGGACGAGTTCGATCCGCCGTCCGTCGGTGAATGGCTGCTCAGCGATCACGGCGTTACCGTCGAATGCGGCCCGCAAATTTTTATGAACATCTCCGCCCCCACCGCCACGATCGCCTGGTCGGATTTGAAGCCGTTCATGAAACCCGATGCGCTGGCGCCGTAAACGGCCGCCCTATTCCTGCCAGTCCAGCCCGATCGCGTCGAACCGCTCGCGCTCATCGAGCCAGCCTTCGCGCACCTTGACGAAGAGGAAGAGATGGACGCGGCGCTCCAGCATGCGTTCGAGTTCCGCGCGGGCGCGCTCGCTGATCGCCTTGACGCGCTTGCCGCCCTTGCCGAGCACGATCGCCTTCTGGGTCGGGCGCTGGACGAAGATCGCCTGGCTGATCTTGACGCTGCCGTCGTTGAACTCTTCCCAGGCCTCGGTCTCGACCGTGGTCTCGTAGGGCAACTCGTCATGGAGCTGGTGATAGAGCTGCTCGCGCGTGACCTCCGAGGCGAGCAGGCGCTGCGGCATGTCCGAGAGCTGATCCTCCGGGAACAGCCACGGGCCGAGCGGCAGGCGCTGGATGAGATGCGCTTCGAGATCGGCGACACCGTCGCCGGTCAGGGCCGAGATCATGAAGATCGGCTCGAAGATGCCCTCGGCGCTCAAGGCCGCGGCCAGGCCCAGCAGCTTGTCGCGCTTGATCGCGTCGACCTTGTTGAGCGCCAGCACGGCGCGCCGCTTCTGCGCCTTGAGATTGGCGATGATGGTGCGCAGATCCTCGTCGAGACCATGGAGCGCATCGACCAGCACCACCACCTCGTCGGCGTCCGAGGCGCCGGTCCAGGCCGCCGCCACCATCGCCCGGTCGAGCCGGCGCTTCGGCCGGAAGATGCCGGGCGTGTCGACATAGATGATCTGGGCCTGGTCCTTGACCTGGATGCCCAGCACCTTGGTTCGCGTCGTCTGCACCTTGGGCGAGACGATCGAGACCTTGGCGCCGACCAGCCGGTTGAGCAGCGTCGACTTGCCGGCATTGGGAGCGCCAAGGATGGCGACGTAGCCGCAGCGTGTCTCGGGCTTGTCGTTCATGGCCGCGCCCTTTCGCGCAGGAAGCTCAGGAGGCTCAGTGCCGCCGCCGTTTCGGCGAGACGCTTCGAGGCGCCGCTCGCCTCGACGCTCTCCTCGCCCTGGACGGTGACCGAGACGGTGAAGACCGGCTGGTGCGGCGGCCCTTCCTCGCGGACGAGCTGATAGACCGGCAGCGGCCGGCCCCGGCCCTGCGCCCATTCCTGCAAGGCGGTCTTGGCGTCCTGCGGCGGCGCCACGCTGGCGGCCATGCGCGGAGCCCAGTAGCGTTCGACGAAGGCGCGCGCGGCCGCCATGCCGCCATCGAGATAGAGCGCGGCGATGAGCGCTTCGCACGCATCGGCGAGCAGGCTCGGATTGCGCCGCGCCTCCGGCTGCTCGGCCGGCGGCAGCTTGATGTGGAGGGCCAAGTCGAACTCGTTCGCGACCTCGGCCAGCGTCTCCTTGCGCACCAGGGCGGCGAACCGCTTGGTGAGCGGCCCCTCGGCCTCGTTCGGATAGGCGGTCAGCAGCATCTCGGCGACGATGAGGCCGACCACCCGGTCGCCCAGGAACTCCAGCCGCTCGTAGCTCGGCGCCTGGTTGCGGCGATGACGGCCGCTCGCCCCTTGGCCGGCGCTGCGATGGGTCAGCGCCTCGTCGAGCAGATCGGGCCGCGCGAAGCCGTGGCCGAGCGCCGCTTCGAGGAGCGCCCGGCTCATGATGCTGCCGGACCGCTCACGCCCGGCGGCAGATCAGTGCACACCGGTGAAGAGCCGGGAATAGCGGATGGCGAAGGGCCAGTTCCAGATCTGCCAGAGCGGCGTGTTGCCATCGAAGGAGAAGAAGCGGAAATCGGCGCGGCCGACCAGATTCTCGATCGGCACGTAGCCGACGCCGTGATCCCAGGGCGGCAACCGGCTGTCGGCGGAATTGTCGCGATTGTCGCCCATGGCGAAGACATGGTCGGGCGGCACCTCGAAGATCGGCGTGTTGTCGAGCGGGCCGTTGTCGATGGGCTGCAGGATCGGATGCTGCACGCCGTTGGGCAGGGTTTCGAGGAACTGCCGCACCGGCACTTTGGTGCCGGTCTCGTCATCGACGAAATCCTCGGTCCGGACGCGCTCGACCGGCTTCTGGTTGATATAGAGCAAGCCGTCGATCACCTGGATCTTGTCGCCCGGCAGCCCGACGATGCGCTTGATATAGTCGATCGACGGATCGCGCGGCAGCTTGAACACGGCGACATCGCCCCGCTTCGGCAGGCTGTTGAAGAACCGCCCGTCGAAATTCGGGTGATAGAAGGGGAAAGAATATTTGCTGTAGCCGTAGCTGAACTTCGAGACGAACACATAGTCGCCGACCAGCAATGTCGGGATCATCGATCCCGAGGGAATGTTGAACGGCTCGAACGCGAAGGTCCGGACGACCAGAACGGCGGCGACCACGGTGATGATCGTCTTCAGGATATCGGTGATGCTCTCGCCCGATTTGACCGGCGCAGCCGCTCTTTTTGTGCTCTCGCTCATCGCTCGTTTGTCCGCCGGAATTTCAAGGCGCCATCAAGCCGACACACCCTGCCCCCGTCAAGCGCCGAAGGGGGGCTCATAGCGGTAGCGCGACGATCAGCACCATGGCCTGGGCCAATGGCGGTTCGTCGGTGATGGTCAAATGGATTTCCGCACGCATGCCGGGTGGCGTCATCTCGTCGAGCCGGCGCTTGGCGCCGCCGGTGAGCTCGAGCGTCGGCTGGCCCGAAGGCAGGTTGACGACGCCGATATCGCGCCAGAACACGCCGGCGCGGAAGCCGGTGCCGAGCGCCTTGGAGCAGGCCTCCTTGGCCGCGTAGCGCTTGGCGTAGGAGGCGGCACGGGCCGCGCGCCGGTCGGATTTGCGGGTTTCGATGGGGGTGAAGACCCGCTCGACGAAGCGCGCGCCGAAGCGCTCCAGCGTCTTCTCGATGCGCCTGATGTCGATGAGGTCGGACCCCATGCCGAGGATCATGGCGCGGCTGTCCGGCGTGCGTCGTCCATGGCCGCGCGCATGCCGCGGATCGCGTGGTCGAGCCCGATGAAGATCGCCTCGCCGATGATGAAATGGCCGATATTGAGCTCGGCCAACTGCGGAATGGCGGCGATGTCGCCGACCGTGCCGTAATCGAGCCCGTGGCCGGCATGGCATTCGATGCCGAGCGCTTCGGCCTGGGCCGCGGCCCGACGGATCCGCTCCAGCTCGGCCGCCCGTTCGGCGCCGGTCGCCAGGCAATAGGAACCGGTATGAAGCTCGACCACGGGGGCGCCCAGCGTGCGCGCGGCCTCGAGCTGGCGCGGCACCGGATCGATGAAAAGCGAGACGCGGATGCCGGCATCGCCCAAGCGGCGCACGATCGGCCCCAGCGAGCGCATCTGGCCCGCGGCGTCGAGCCCGCCCTCGGTCGTCACCTCCTGGCGCCGCTCCGGCACCAGGCAGGCGGCGTGCGGGCGGTGGCGCAGGGCGATCGCGACCATCTCCTCGGTCGCGGCCATTTCCAGATTGAGCGGCTTGTCGATCTCCGCCATCAGCCGCTCGATATCCCGGTCGGTGATGTGCCGGCGATCCTCGCGCAGATGGGCGGTGATGCCGTCGGCGCCGGCGCGGCAGCCGATGAGCGCCGAGCGCACCGGATCGGGATGCTGGCCGCCGCGCGCGTTCCGCACTGTCGCGACGTGATCGATATTGAGGCCGAGGCGCAGATGGTCGTGGAGGAAGCCCATTAGCCGCGCGCCCGCTCGACGGAGCTGATCGAGGGCGTGGCCCTGAGCGCGGCGATGACGTTCGAGAGATGCTTCACGTCCTTCACCTCGATATCGATCAGGATCTCGAAGAAATCCACGGAGCGGTTGGTGATCTTGAGATTGGTGATGTTACCACCATTCTTGCCGATGACGGTGGTCAGGCTGGCGAGCGCGCCCGGCTCGTTGCCGAGCATGACGCTGATGCGCCCGACATGCCCGCCCTGCCCTTCATCCTGATCCCAGGAGACATCGAGCCAGCGCTCCGGCGTCTCGCTGAAGCTTTCGAGCGTGTCACAATCGATGGTGTGGATGGTGACGCCCTTGCCGGTGGTGACGATGCCGACGATCCGGTCACCCGGCAGCGGATGGCAGCAGCCGGCATAGTGCAGCGCCATGCCGGGGATGAGGCCGCGGATCGGCACCGCATTCTCGGTGCTCTTGCGGCTGCGCGGCAGCGGCACGACCTTGGCCGGCTTGGGCTCGATCCGGTTCGGGTAGGCGGCGTTCAGCACCTCGCCCTTGGTCACCAGCCCTTCGCCCACGGCGGCGTAGAGATCCTCGATGGTCGGTTGGTTGAACAGCTTGAGGGTGGGCGTCAGCACCTTTTCGGTGAGATCGAGATGCTCGTGCCGGAACGCCTTGGTCAGGATCTCCTTGCCGAGGTCGAGATATTGCGCGCGCTGCTGGTTGCGGATGAAGCGGCGGATGCGCGCGCGCGCCCGGCCGGTGACGACGAAACGCTCCCAGGTCGGCGACGGGGTCTGCGCCTTGGAGGTGATGATCTCGACCTGGTCGCCGTTCGAGAGCTGCGTGCGCAGCGGCACGATGCGGCCGTTGATCTTGGCGCCGACGCAGGTGTCGCCGACCTGGCTGTGGACGGCATAAGCGAAATCCACCGGCGTCGCCCCGCGCGGCAAGGCGATGAGATCGCCCTTGGGCGTGAAGCAGAACACCTGGTCCTGGTACATCTCCAACTTGGTGTTCTCGAAGAACTCCTCGGGATTCTGGGCGTGCTCCAGGATGTCGAGCAGCTCGCGCACCCAGGCATATTGCTTGCCCTCGGTGCGAATGCCGTCCTGCTTGTAGGTCCAGTGCGCGGCAACGCCGAGCTCGGCGACCTCGTGCATGTCGAGCGTGCGGATCTGCACCTCGATGCGCTGGCTTTCCGGGCCGATGACGCCGGTATGGAGCGACTTGTAGCCGTTGGGCTTCGGCGTCGAGATGTAGTCCTTGAACCGGCCCGGCACCATCGGATACCGGCCGTGAATGACGCCCAGCGCCGGATAGCATTTGTCCGCCGGCACGATGACGCGGAACGCCATGATGTCCGAGAGCTGCTCAAATCCCACGCTCTTGCGCTGCATCTTGCGCCAGATCGAATAGGCGGTCTTCTCGCGCCCGGTGACGACGGCGTCGATATCGCCTTCCTTCAATGTCTCGCGCAGCTCGGTCAGCACTCTTTGGACGAGGTCGCTGCCCTGTTCCTTGAGAAAGGCCAGGCGCGCCAGGATGCTCTCGCGCGCCTCGGGATGGAGCTCGGCGAAGGCCAGATCCTCGAGCTCGTCCTTCATGCGATGGATGCCGATGCGCTCGGCCAAGGGCGCATAGATATCCATCGTCTCGCGCGCGATGCGCCGCCGCTTCTCCGGATTCTTGATGAAGTGCAGCGTCCGCATATTGTGCAGACGGTCGGCGAGCTTCACCAGCAGGACGCGGATATCCTCGGACATGGCGAGGACGAGCTTGCGGAAATTCTCGGCCTGCTTGGTCTGGTCCGACTGCAGCTCGATGCGCGAGAGCTTGGTGACGCCGTCGACCAGGCGCGAGATGTCGGGGCCGAACAGCCGCTCGATATCGTCGAGGGTGGCGACCGTATCCTCGACCGTGTCGTGGAGCAGCCCGGTGACGATCGACGCCCCGTCGAGCTTCATGCCGGCCAGGATGCCGGCGACCTCGACCGGATGCGAGAAATAGGGATCGCCCGACGCCCGGACCTGCGTGCCGTGCGCCTTCATCGAGAAGACGTAGGCGCGGTTGATGGCGTCTTCGTCGGTATTGGAGTCGTAGGACTTGACCCGCTCGACGAGCTCGAATTGCCGGATCATGGCCGCACCCTCTCGGCACGGCCCGCCGAAGCGGAAATAATACGGGCCGCCCGCACCTCAGCGACGCGCGTCAGCGCGCTCGGCCCGTTTCGCCATCTGAGCTCAGAGGCTCTCGTCGGTTGGAAGATCGCCCGAAATATCGGCTTCCTCCCCGAGTTCGTCGGGCGCGCCGTCCGCATCTTCCTCGCCCTCGGCATCACCCTCTTCCTCGGTCGAGAAGAGCATGTCCTCCTTGAGCTCCTCGTCGATCGCCTGCTCGCCGGCACCCTGCGGCCAGGTCGGCTCGCCGATGCTGAGCTCGCGATCCTCTTCCGGCTCGTCCACGTCGGGCTGCTTCTGCAGGCCGGTGACCAGCGCGTTCTTCAGCACATCGACCTCGATCATCGAATCGGCGATCTCGCGGAGGGCGACGACCGGATTCTTGTCGTTGTCGCGGTCGATGGAAATCGGCGTTCCCGAGGCGATGTCCCGTGCGCGCTGTGCGGCGACGAGCACCAGCTCGAACCGATTCGGCACCTTCATCACGCAATCTTCAACCGTTACACGCGCCATCTTGCTGAATCCGCCGAATTTTAGGGAGCACAAAGATATACGATGAGCGCCGCGTGTGCGCAAGGAGTGCGCATGCCGCAGCTTCTCATGGCAGACGAGCTTCGCCGGCAAGCCGGATCTCCTGCCCGTCCCCCAGTGCCGCCAGCAGCGCCGTCGCCTCGAGGCCGCTCACGGGATGCCGCCACTGCGGCGCCACATCGAGGAGCGGCCGCAGGACGAAGGCGCGTTCGGTAAGGCGCGGATGCGGCAGCACCGGCCAACCGGTGTCGACCCGGCCGTGATAATCGAGGAGATCGAGATCGATGAGCCGGGCCGCGTTGGGCGCACCCCGGATTCGCCCGAACTCGGATTCAACCGCATGCAGCAGGGTCAGCAGTGCCGCAGGATCGAGCGCCGTCTCGACCGAAACCACGGCGTTGACGAACCAGGGCTGGTCGGAAGCCGGCACCGGCGCCGTCTCGTACCAGCGCGATCGACGGACCGGGACGACACCGCGCGCGGCCAGGGATTTCAACGCTGCCGACAGCGAGCGGATCGGCGGCCCGTGCTCGGGACTGGGCAGATTTCCACCGAGGCCGACCAAGATCACAGGTGCCACCAGCTGTCGCAGCAGGTGAAAGAGAGGCTTGCGCTCATGGCCCCCTGCATTACATAGTAATTACGATATTGATTTGGCTCGATCCCCCGTGGAATTTCGAACGTGCCGCATTCAGGATAACCACTCATGATTTTCTATCCCCAAGAACGAATCGGTTTGTTCATCGATGGATCGAACCTCTACGCTGCCGCTCGTGCGCTCGGCTTTGATATAGACTATAAAAGGTTGCTGGACGTATTTCAGGGACAAGGACAACTTGTGCGGGCGTTTTACTATACCGCCCTGGTTGAAGACCAAGAATACTCTCCAATCAGGCCGCTGGTCGACTGGCTCGATTATAACGGCTACACCATGGTCACCAAGCCGACCAAGGAATTCACCGATGCCATGGGTCGCCGCAAGATCAAGGGCAACATGGATATTGAGCTCGCCATCGACGTGATGGAGATGGCGCAGCACCTGAATCACGTCGTGCTGTTCTCGGGCGACGGCGATTTCCGGCGGTTGGTCGAGGCGGTGCAGCGCAAAGGCGTGCGCGTGACCGTCGTTTCGACGATTCGCTCCTCGCCGCCGATGGTCGCCGACGAGCTGCGCCGCCAGGCTGACCATTTCATGGAGCTGCAGGACCTGGCCAACAGCATCATGCGTGTCCATACCCATCGCGAGGATCACGGCGGCAGCGGCAGCCATACGGTAGCGCCCGCCCCGGCCCGGCAGGATCAGAGCGTGGTCGAAAAGGTGTGATCGACCGCATCGGCGCGGCGGCCCCGCCGCGCGACTGCCCGCTCTGCCCGCGCCTCGCCGCCTTTCGGACCACCCAGCGGGAAGCTCACGAAGATTGGTTCAACGCACCGGTGCCGTCGTTCGGCGCCGCCGATGCCGCGTTGCTGATCGTCGGGCTGGCGCCGGGCCTCAAGGGCGCCAACCGGACCGGCCGGCCCTTCACCGGCGACTATGCCGGCGACCTGCTCTACGGCACGCTCGCCAAGTTCGGCCTGGCGACCGGGCGGTATGCGGCGCGGGCCGATGACGGTTTCGAGCTGCGCGGCGTCAGGATCACCAATGCCGTCCGCTGCGTGCCGCCGGAGAACAAGCCCGAGCCCGCCGAGATCCATGCCTGCCGGCCGTTCCTGATCGGCGAGTTCGGCTCCCTGCCCCGGCTGCGGGCGATCCTGGCGCTCGGCCAGATCTCGCATAGGCAGATCCTGGCGGCGCTGGGGCTGCGCCAGGCCGCTTACGGCTTCGGCCATGGCGCCCTGCACCATCTGCCGTCGGGGCTGGTCCTGGCAGACAGCTATCACTGCTCGCGCTACAATACCAACACCGGCCGGCTGACCGAGGCGATGTTCGAATCGGTGTTCACCCGCCTGATGCCGCTGCTGGCCGAAGGCGACGCGGCGACCGGCTGAGAGGCGCGCAATGCGCAAGTTCCAGCGCAAGATCGAGGATTTCACCTGCGCCCGTTGCGGCCACCAGGTGACCGGCAACGGCTACACCAACCATTGCCCGGCATGCCTCTACAGCAAGCATGTCGACATCGCGCCGGGCGACCGCGCCGCGGAATGCGGCGGCCTGATGCGGCCGATCGGCAGCGAGCTGCGCGCCGGGCGATATTTCGTCATTCACGAATGCACGCGCTGCGGCCTCACGCGCCCCAACCGCATTGCCGACGACGAAATGCCGGCCCTCATCCGGCTCACCCGCGCGTTGAACTAAAGGGCCCCGAGCCGCGGTCTCGCTACTTTCGATGCGAGCTGCGCAACAATTCCAGCAATGGCCGGAGCAGGCTTTCATCCGCAAGCTGCAGCTCGCGACCGACCTCCAGCCGGAGGCGATAATGCGCGTCCGACGTACTGGCGCTGACAGCATTCGCACTATCGGCCCGCGGCAGCAGCTCGGGCGGCACGCCCTCGAAGAAAGACGCGATCGGCATGTCGTAATGGTGCGCGATGCGCAACAGCTTGTCCGGCGAGATTCGGCTCGACCCGCTTTCGAACTTCTGGATCTGTTGGAAGGACAGCCCCAGGGTCTGGGCCAGCTGCTCCTGGGAGTGACCGCATGCCGTCCGCACCGCGCGGACCCGCCGCCCGATCGCCTGATTGATCATCCGTGTCGTATCGGACGCCTTGGAACGGCGGCCCGACGATGGCGGCGACGCCGCGACATCACCCTGCGCGGGAGGTTTGCCTCGCTTCATGATCCCTTCTCAAGTCCCCCGCGGCCGACATGGCAAGCAGGGGTTGATTCCTCAGCCCATCCCCGTCGACCTCGACAGGACGGACCCTAAAAATGCTGCGGGGCGAATCGCACCGGTCCCATATGAGAATTGTATATATACCTACCGTCGCATGCACTGAAACATAATTCTTTGCCAGTCACGGCGACCTCCGCATCGCGGAGAACGCGTCAAACGGCAATAGCGTGTCGTATTTTTCGATTGATTTACAGATCGCCGCACGATTTCGAGCGGCTCGACTGACTCGAGCCGCGCTGCGTTATCCGGCCGAGCGGCAAATCTCGAATCGTATTGGCGTGCACCGCCGACGATACCGGCCCGGATCGTTCTAACAATTAGAGAGGTCGGGAGATGTTCTCGAAGCCCAGGCGCCGCGCCGGCGAGGCCTCGCGCCTACCCCGGACGACCGCTGGTCACCCGGACGGGACAAATGAGCATCGCACCGGCCGAGGCCGATGCGATGCGCCGGGTCACTTGACGATGTGCAGGGTCACTTGACGATGCGCCAGGTGCCGTCGGGCTGCAGGCAGGCCGTGCCCGTCACCTGCTGCGGCACGCCGCCGATATTCTGCGTGCTGGAATAGGGCTGGCAATTGCTCGGTGGCGCCGGTGCGTAGGCGGGCGCCGGCTGCGGCGCGTAGACGACCGGCGGGGGTGCCGCATAGACGACCGGCGGCGGGGCGTAGATGACCGGCGGCGGCGCATAAAGCGGCAGTCCGATGCCGATCGAGACGAAGCCGCGAGCCTCGGCGGCGGGAGCCGCGACGATGAGGCCGGTCACGGCCAGCCCGGCCGCCAGGAACGCGGCCTTGACGCCCCGGCCGCTCGGGTTAAGTCGATTCACCTTCATCTCACTACTCCTCCATCCCCTTACCGACACGCTGCGCTGCCCTTCACGATACAGCGCCAACAACGGTAAGGTACAATCATGGCAACAAGTAGGCGCGATTTCCCAAACGCCAATTCCCGCGCCGGTATCGTTTGGTAACAAACAGTTTCGCCGGGCTTTGGTTCGGTCCTGCTGGTCAAATCTGACCATCAGCACAATAAGATAGTGGAGCGATTCAACGACCGGATGGGAACCATCCCTCGGCATCGCACCATCCGGGTCAGCCCGTGACCAATCGATGCCAGAAACGGCGGAAGGCAGTCTTTAAACGGACAGAAATTCGTTGGGTGACTTGCCATGCCGGCAGGGCCTTCACCCAATCGAGCCAGCCCATGAGAAAGAAATATCCGCGCGCGAACCAGCCGATCGACAGCAGCTTGCCGCGGCTCATGTGGAAGAGGCGCTCGACGATGAGGATCTTCAGCACCTCGCCGACGCCGATCACCAAGACGCCGGCCCAGAACCGCTTGGTGCCGATCAGGAAGAAGCCGATCGGCTTCGCCGGCTCCAGCACCACGAGCGGGACCAGGAACAGGGCCAATGCCGGGTAAGGCCGGAGCGAGCGCATCCAGATTTCGAGCCGAATGACGAAGCCCAGCCGCCCGATCCGGCGACCGACCGGCCGCAGCAGCGAGAGGAACACCCCGTCGATCAGGAAATAGACGATCGCGACGAGGGCGGCGATCGGCGCCAGCCCGGCCTTGACGATCTTGCGCAGCTTCATGGTCTCGGATAACCCCCGCGCGACGCCGGACGCCGCGGCATTCTTCGGGATGTATCTGGCCCTGAGGCCCACGGAAACAATCCCTGTCCCGCGCATGCGCCGAGCGGCGAGGGTTGCGGCCAGCCACTCCCGACCGCCGCCGGACGGATGAGGAATGCCGTTACCGTTCCAGGATGCGGCGGGCGCAGTGCCGGGAGACATGCTCATAGACCTCGATGGTGGTTTCGAGGCGTTCGATCCAACGCTGCGTCACATTCACCGGATTGCCGGCCTCCGGGAATTCGCGAACGCAGATCGTCCCGGACATCAAGGGTTCGAGCTCCTTCCGCATTCTCGGCAGCTGATCCTCGACGATGCTGAGAATATAATGCTCCCCAACCCAAGAGCCTCGAGTAGGCTGCGATCCGTCATGGCTTTGCCGCTATATCGCGGCGACGATCGGCATTGCGTCCAGAAAGGATTTCATTGTTGCTCCGTATTCGTCGAGCAACGACAGAACCAGCGAAAGCGCGTATCCGATATTGTAACCATACTCCACTCTCGAATCTACGTTACCCACAAAATATAGCCCCATTCCGTTGGGGTGACAGAATTCCGAGAACAGATGATAGTATTCATTGACGAATGGATGTTTCTTAGAAAGCATATTGATCATCGACATGATTCGTTTAGGAGATGTAAGGCCAGAAAGTCCAGGAAGCGTTACTTTTCTGTTATTCCCGCCCGTCAAGTTTGTGCTATAAACGAACCCTCGCTTCCAGTTCATGAAATCGTCGGGGTTGCCGACGCTATCCTTAAAGGTGTCGTATGAAGCGTAGAATACCGAAACGGTCTCCATCAAACTCCTAGCGCAAAGGAAGTCTTTCACAACACACTGATGATATTTTGCATTCACGTAAAGTGATGGATCAGTCATGATATTGTGAGCAAGAGAAATTGTTCTAAGATGAGAAAAGAAAAGATAATTTCGGAATTCAGATTCAGTACTCCCAGTTTTATTAGGAATTGACAGTATCATTTCCCTTATTTCCGAAACGTTTTTCTCATATCTATTTACGTCTTCCGAGAATTTCACGAACCCCACTATACAATCGGTATGTTCAATTTTACAGCCATCACGATCCAACTGGAGCGCATCGAACAGGTGATGTGAATTCACATAAAACATAATTTATCCTTAGCAACATAAATTTTTACATTTCCGATTTTCATGACGTTAGAATAGTTTTTTGAAAGCTCAATAGAATTTTCACCTTCGAAACGTAAGATTCTTGCTTTTTTCGGGAGACTCTAGAAGTCTGACCGCCAATCTACTTTGAATCCGGCGGCCAAGGGAACACAGCGTGGTCCGTTTCTTGGAATGGTTCGACCCACTTTGCTCGGAAACGGCACGAGCAGGGCATTGCGCATTTGTAATTTCGGTCCTCAGTCCGACCACCGATCGCTAGGATAGGCCTTCGCACTCGAACTGTGAGCGACCCGAGACATGGGTGACGGTTCGTACCTAAGACATGGGTGACAACCTCAGGCCGCTCACAGTGTCCGGGCCGGACAGTGCTTCCTTGGTGAGACCGGCGGGATTCGAACCCGCGGCCCGTTGATTAAAAGTCAACTGCTCTACCGGCTGAGCTACGGTCTCTGGCCCAAGGGAGCGCGGAGAATAGGGAGCGGGCCGGCCTCGGTCAATGCCGGGTTGGCACCGCCCCTGCTGGTCAGCCTTGCTTGGCGGCGAAGCGCTTGGCGAGTTGGTCGGCCACACGCGGCGAGACGAAGTGGCTGACATCGCCGTCGAGCTGCCCGATCTCCTTGACGAAGCGCGAGGAGATGAACTGATAGCGGTCCGAGGCCATCAGGAACACGGTCTCGACCTTGGGATTGAGGCGGGCGTTCATGCCCGCCATCTGGAACTCGTACTCGAAATCCGAGACGGCGCGTAAGCCCCGGATGATGATCGAGGCCCCGACCGACACAGCGAAGTTCATCAGCAGCATGTCGAAGGATTTGACCTCGATCCGGCTGGCGAGATCGGGCTCGGCCAGATGCTTGATCTCCTCGCGCACGATCTCGACCCGCTCCTCGGTGGTGAAGAGCGGGCCTTTGCCGGCGTTGCTGGCGACGCCGACGATCAGGCGATCGACGATGCGGCCGGCACGCAGGATCACATCCATATGGCCGTTGGTGATGGGATCGAACGTGCCGGGGTAGACGCCGGTGCGGGTGCTGCTCATGTGCCCTCTTCCTGTCTCACGGCCCTATCCTTCGACGATCGGTCCCTTAATGGATCGTGCCGTCGGGCGGCGGCCCGGCCTCCCCTGGGGCGGCTTCTTCGGCACCGCCATTCTCGCCGTCGCCATTTTCCTCGTTCTCCCTGAGCGTGGCAACCGAGACGACCTTCTCGTCGGCGCCGACCCGGAACACCATCACGCCCGCCGTGCCGCGGCCGGCGATGCGGATATCCTTGACCGGGCAGCGGATGACCTGGCCCAGATCGGTGACGAGCACGATCTCGTCGCTGTGGAGCAGCGGGAAGACCGCGACGATCTCGTCCTGGCGCTTGCTCAGATCCATGTTGACGATGCCCTGCCCGCCACGCCCGGTGATGCGGAAACGATAGGCCGAGGTGCGCACGCCGAAGCCCTTGCTGGTGACGCTCAAGAGGAACTCCTCATGGGCTTCCAGCTCGGTGAACCGCGCCTCGTCGATCTGCACGATCTCGCCGGACTCGGCCGCGACGCCGCCGTTCTCGCCCGCACCGTTCTCGCCTTCATTCTCGTCCGGCACGGCCTCGGGTACCGCGGCCTCGCTGTCCGGCTCGGCGCCGGCCGCACGACGGCGTTCGCTCGCGAGCTTGAGATAGGCGTCGCGCTCGGTCGTCTCGACCTCGACATGCTCGATGATCGACATGGAGATGACCTTGTCGTCGGTCAAAAGCCTGATGCCGCGCACGCCGACCGAGCTGCGGCCGGTGAAGACGCGGACATCGGTGACCGGGAAGCGGATGCAGCGGCCGTTGCGGGTCGCGAGCAGTACGTCGTGCTCGTCGGTGCAGGTGGCGACGCCGATCAGCGAATCGTCGGCATCCTCGCCCTCGAACTTCATGGCGATCTTGCCGTTGGCCATGACGTTGGCGAAATCGGCGAGCGTGTTGCGCCGGACATTGCCCTTGGCCGTCGCGAACATGACGGTGAAGTCGCCCCAGCGCGCCTCGTCCTCGGGCAGCGGCAGAATCGCCGAGATGCCCTCGCCCGGTTGCATGTTGGGCAGCAGATTGACGATCGCGCGGCCGCGCGATTGCGGCGAGCCCAGCGGCAGGCGCCAGACCTTGAGCTTGTAGACCCGGCCGGCGGTGGTGAAGAACAGCACCGGCGTGTGGGTCGAGGCGACGAAGAGCTGGCCGACGGAATCCTCGTCGCGCATGGCCATGCCCGAGCGGCCGCGGCCGCCGCGGCGCTGAGCGCGGTATGTCGAGGTCGGCACGCGCTTGATGGCACCGGCGAGGCTCACCGTCACCACCATCTCCTCGCGCTGGATGAGCGCCTCGACATCGTTCTCGAATTCGAGCTCTTCGATCGTGGTCCGGCGCGGCGTCGTGAACTGGTCCTTGATCGCCTGCATCTCGGCCCTGAGGATCTCGAACTTCCGCTCGCGCGAGCGGAGGATACCCAGCAGGTCGGCGATGGTATCGGCGATCGCCTTCAGCTCCTCGGCGATCTTCTCGCGCTCGAGCCCGGTCAGGCGCTGCAGCCGCAATTGCAGGATGGCGCGGGCCTGGGCTTCGGACAGGCGGTAGGTGCCGTCCTCGGCGACCTTGTGGCCGGGCTCGTCGATGAGCTCGACCAGCGGCCGCGCATCCGCCGCGGGCCAGGCGCGCCCGGTGAGGCCGGTCAAGGCTTCGGCCGGATCGCGCGCATAGCGGATGGTGCGGATGATCTCGTCGATATTGGCGACGGCGACGGCGAGGCCGGCCAATTCATGCGCCCGCTCGCGCGCCTTGCCGAGCTCGAAGATGGTGCGGCGGGTGATGACCTCCTCGCGGAAGTCGATAAAGGCGGTGATCACCTGCTTGACGTTCAGCAGCTCCGGCCGGCCGCCGTTCAGCGCCAGCATGTTGACGCCGAAGCTGGTCTGCAGCGGCGTGTGGCGGAAGAGCTGGTTCAGCACGACATCGGGAGCGGCGTCGCGCTTCAGCTCGATCACGATGCGCACGCCGTCGCGGTCCGATTCGTCGCGCAGGTCCGAGGCGCCCTCGACGACCTTGTCGCGGATGACCTCGCCGATGCGCTCCAGCAGCCGGGTCTTGTTGACCTGGTAGGGGATCTCCGAGACCACGATCGCCTCGCGGCCCTGGCGGATCTCCTCGATCTTGTGCCGGCAGCGCATCATGATCGAGCCGCGCCCGGTCTGATAGGCGGAGCGGATGCCGCTCTTGCCCATGATCAGGCCGCCCGTGGGGAAATCCGGCCCGGGCAGGAACTCGATCAGCTCGTCGATGGTGATGGCCGGGTTTTCGATATAGGCGAAGCAGGCATCGATGACCTCGCCCAGATTATGCGGCGGGATGTTGGTGGCCATGCCGACCGCGATGCCGCCGGCGCCGTTGACCAGCAGGTTCGGAAAGCGCGCGGGGAGCACCATCGGCTCGACCCGGCGCTCGTCGTAGTTCGGCTGGAAATCGACCGTGTTCTTGTCGATATCCTCGAGCAGGCTTTCGGAAACGCGGGCGAGCCGCGCCTCGGTGTAGCGCATCGCCGCCGCCGGATCGCCGTCCATCGAGCCGAAATTGCCCTGCCCCTGGATCAGCGGCACGCGCATCGCGAAATCCTGCGCCATGCGGACCATGGCATCGTAGATCGCAGCGTCGCCATGGGGATGGTAGCGGCCCATGACCTCGCCGACCGTGTTCGCCGACTTGCGGAAGCCGCGATTCCAGTCGTTGCTGGACTCCTTCATGCCGTAGAGGATGCGCCGATGCACGGGCTTCAGCCCGTCGCGCACATCGGGCAGCGCGCGGCTGACGATGACGCTCATGGCGTAATCGAGGTACGAGCGCTTCATCTCGTCCTCGATGGTGACCGGCGTGATGTCGAAGGGAGTTGGACTGCTGGGCGGTTGCGTGGCCAAGATTTCGAGTCAATCAAAGTGGATGGGTGCCGACACCGGCAAGCGGGCGGACCCTAGCAAAGTTTCGCCGGTGCAACAACGTGTCGGGGCGACACGTCTCGGCCCCACAAAATACGGTTGCCGGCGCCTTGATTTCCTGGAGATTTTGGGCGGAGGCAAATGGTAGGCGGGTATGGCTGACGAAGCGCTGGATCTGGATCGGCTGAGAAAATTGCTCGGTATGCTCGGCTCCTCGCATGACGGCGAGGTGCTGAACGCCGCGCGCCATATCGATGCGCTGGTGAAATCCTCGGGCGCCAGCTGGCAGAAACTCATCCCGGACGCGTCGCGCACGCGCAAGCAGGAGCACGATGACGACGTGATCCGGCTCGACCAGCTGATCGCCTCGGAGCTGGTGTCGGAGATCCTGAAGATCCGCCTCAAGGACATGCGCGGCGCCGCCCGGCGCGGAAAATTGTCGGAGGCCGACCGGCGGCTGCTCCGCGTGCTGCACCGCAAGGCGGTGATCGACGGCGCCATCGTCACGGAGTGATCTGAGCCTCCCTTAACGTTTCCGCAATCGGCATCGCCGACACTGGCGGTAGCTCCCTCCCGCACAAGGTCTCCCATGACCGGCCCTCGCCTCGACCTCTCCCTGCCCGATCCGCGCCGTCAGATCGCCGATCTGTGCGTCGAGTTCCCGCAGCATGATCTGGCGGATATCGTCCGTATCTGCCGGATGGTCGATCTGAAGCTCGAGGAGCTGCGCCGCACCGGACCGTCGGATGCGAGCGCCGGACACATTTCGCCGCAGTAGTTTCGCTTTTGTGACGTTGGCACTTGCCGTTGAGCACCGCTTGCACTAAGTCACTCGACAGTGCAAACGGTTCGCAATTGCGACCGACCGATCCCGACGCGGGATGAAGGAAGGACGGCAACGTGCTGGCAAGCCTGATCATCGTGTTTCGGGAAGTGCTCGAGGCCGGGCTGATCGTCGGTATCATCCTGGCGGCTACGGCCGGCATTCCGGGCCGGGGCGCCTGGATCGCGGGCGGCATCGGCGCGGGCGTGCTCGGCGCCGGCACGGTCGCCCTCTTCGCCGGCGCCCTCGCCTCGGCCCTCGCCGGCATCGGCCAGGAAGTCTTCACCGCCGCCATCCTCATCGGCGCCGTCCTCATGCTCGGCTGGCACAATATCTGGATGGCCCGGCACGGCCGTGAGCTCGCCGCCCAGATGCAGGCGATGGGCCGCGCGGTCAAGGGCGGCGAACGGACGCTGCTGGCGCTCGCCACCGTCATCGCCGTGGCGATCCTGCGCGAAGGTTCGGAGGTCGTGCTGTTCCTGACCGGCGTCAAGGCGAGCTCGCATGAAAGCGGCACGGCCCTGCTCATCGGCGGCCTGATCGGCGTGGCGCTCGGCTGCGCGCTCGCCTGGCTGCTCTATCGCGGCCTCGTCGCCATTCCGATGAAGCATCTGTTCAAGGTCACCAACTGGCTGATCATGCTGCTCGCCGCCGGCATGGCCGGCCAGGCCGCAGCCCTGCTCGCCAGCGTCGACATCCTGCCGAGCTGGGGCGACCAGATCTGGAACAGCTCGGCCGTGCTGTCCGAAAGCAGCCTCGTCGGCCAAGCGCTCCACGCGCTCGTCGGCTATGCCGACCGGCCGCCCGGCATTCAGATCGCGGCATATCTCGCGACCTTGCTGGCGCTCGCCTGGGCCTCGCATATCGTCGGTCGCGGCGATGTCCGACGCCGGCCGCTGAGAGGTGCGGGCCAGGCGGTCTCGATCCTGGCGCTGCTCGGCGCCTCGATGCTGCTCGCCGCCCCCGCCTGGGCCCAGGACGAGCTGCACCTCACCATCCGCGACCACCGCTATCTGCCCGAGCAGATCGAGGCCCCATCGGGCGTCAAGTTCAAGCTCCTGGTCAAGAACGAGGACGAGAATACCGAAGAGTTCGAAAGCGACGAGCTGAAGCGCGAGAAGCTGGTGCCGCCGGGCGAGGAGATTCCGGTGTTCCTAGGCCCGCTCGATCCCGGCAGCTACAATTTCTTCGGCGATTTCCACCGCGACACCGCGCACGGCACGCTCGTCGTGAAGTAATCCGGAAGTAATCCGGCTCAGCCGCGACGGACCCCGTCGCGGCCGTTTCGCTTCGCCTCATACATGGCGCGGTCGGCCCGCTTCAGGGCCGATTCCGGCGTGTCGTCGTCGATCTCGACCGCGGCGACGCCGATGCTCGCGGTAAAACGCACCGTTCCCGAGGAGGAAGCGAGCTCGATCCCGGAGATCCGTTCGCGCACTCGTTCGCAGACACTGACCGCGGCCTCGACGCTGGTTTCGGGCAAGAAGCCCGCGAATTCCTCGCCGCCGGTGCGGGCGAACAGATCGTGGGTGCGCAGGGTCTGGCGCACGCTTGTAGCCGCCTCCGCCAGCGCACGGTCGCCGATATCATGGCCGTGCGTGTCGTTCAGCAGCTTGAAATGGTCGAGATCGAGCATGAAGACCGCGGCACGGTGCCGGTAGCGGCGCATGCGGTCGATCTCTTCCACCACCTGATGGAAGAAATGCCGGCGGTTGCTGACGCCGGTCAGCGCATCGGTCGTCGCCAGACGCTTCAGCTCGGCATTGGCGACCTGCAGCTCGCGGGTGACGCTCCGCAGCGCCAGATGATTCTGCACCCGCATGCGCACGATGCCGGGGGTGAAGGGCTTGGTGATGTAATCGATGGCGCCGAGCTCGAGACCTCGGCTCTCCTCGGTCTCCTCGGTCAGGCCGGTGATGAAGATCACCGGAATGTCGCGTGTTTCGGGCGCGCTTTTCAGCCGCCGGCAGACCTCGTAGCCGTCGAGCCCCGGCATCAGCACGTCGAGCAGGATCAGATCGGGCGCCTCCGCCCGCGCCGTCGCCAGCGCGTCGATGCCGCTGGTCGCGAACAGCAGCCGGGCATCGTCCTTGAGCAGATTGCGCAGCATCCGGATATTTTCCGGCGCGTCGTCGACCAACAGAATCTTGGGCGAGAGCTCGTCCCCGGTCATCGAGCCTCCGCCAAAGCCGATGAACCGATCTCGCGCGCAAAATCCTGGAGTGCTGCCCGTGCCGCCTCGAAATCGAGCGCCTGCAGGCTCGCTTCGAGCGGGCCCAGCGCCGATTGCAGACGGGTACCGGCGCAGATCGCCTTCAGGGCCGCGAAGCAGTCCTCGGCATCGAGGTCGCGCTTGCGCAGCAGCGGATCGAGCTTGGCGATGAGCGGCCGCAGAGCGGACTCGTCGAACAATGCCGTCTCGACCGACATTGCGGGCGGCGCTATCGCGCGGGGAACGCATTCAGCGAGCGCATCGCGAAACGCCTCGATCGGCTCGGCCGCCAAATCATCCGATTTCAGCGCCGCCTCGAGGGCCAGCGCCGCGTTGAACACCCGCTTGGCGCCGATATTGCCCGCCACGCCCTTGACCGTATGCACCAGCCGGCGGGCGCCTTCCAGATCGTCGGGCATCAGTGCCGCGACCTGGGCCGCGGCCGCGGCGTAATTCTCACAGAAATCATCATAGACGCGATCGAGCAGCTCTCGATTGCCGCCGAGACGACGCATCGCATCAGCCAGATCGATGCCCGGCAGCGGGCGATCACCCGTCACGGGAGCCGGCGCTGGCTCGACCGTGTTCCGGGTCGGCACGAATCGTTCGAGGACGGTCAAAAGCCGTTGCGGATCGACCGGCTTGGTCACGTGCTCGTTCATTCCGGCCTCGAAACAACGGCGGCGTTCCTGTGCGAGCGCGTGGGCAGTCATGGCGACGATCGGCAGTTCGGTCAGGCGGAGCTCTTCGCGGATGATACGAGTCGTGGCGAAACCGTCCAGGTCCGGCATCTGCAGATCCATCAGCACCACGTCGAATCGGGCCAGGCGCAGCTCGGCGATCGCGTCTCGTCCGTTGCGCGCGACCGTGACACGGGCCTTGGCGCCCTCGAGAATGCCCTTGGCGACCAGCTGATTGATCTGATTGTCCTCGACCAGCAGAATTGCCGCGCCGCGCAGATCGACCGAGATCGCCGGCCGACGCACGCCGGCCTTGGCAGCCATCGCCATCGCTTCGGCGATCGCATCGACCAGATGCGAGGCGTTGAGCGGTTTCACCAGCACGCGGTCGAAGCCGGCCGCACGCACCGGCATCTCGAGCGAGGCCTTGGCGGCACTCGACACCATCAGGCGGATCGGCGTCCGGCGGGGCGCGTTGAGCGAACGCAGCTCCTCGGCCAGATCGAGCCCGTCCTTATCCGGCAGCTTCCAATCCACCAGGATCATGTCGAACGGCGTGTCGACCGGCCCGTCGGCGACGCAGCGCAATGCGGCGGCGGCATTCTCGACGCCGACCATCGTCATGCCGGCCGCCGTCAGCGCGCCGCAGAGCGCCGTCCGCACCGCGTCATTGTCGTCGACCACCAGCAGCCGCAAGCCCTGCAGGCCGTTCCTCGGCGGCCGCGCGCCCGGTTCCTGCTGGATGCCGAGCCGGATCGTGAAGCTGAAGATGCTGCCGATTCCGGGCGTGCTCTGGGCCTCGATCTTGCCGCCCATCAGCTCGACCAGGCGCTTACAGATGACGAGGCCCAGCCCGGCACCGCCGAAGCGGCGCACGGCCGAGCCGTCGGCCTGGGCGAAGGCCTGGAACAGGCCGCCGATCTGGGCCTGGCTGAGCCCGATGCCGCTGTCGCGCACGGCGAAGCAGAGCATGATCTCGTGCTCGGTCGCGGACAGTTGCTCGGCCGACACGACGATCTCGCCGCGGTCGGTGAACTTGATCGCATTGGCGACCAGATTGATCAGGATCTGGCTGAGACGCTGCGCATCCCCGACCAGGCGGTGCGGCAGCTCGGCCGGCACGGCCAGCACCAGCTCCAGCCCCTTCTCCTCCGCCGAGCCGCCGAGCAGGGTCACCATGTTGCCCAGGATATCGTCGAGCTCGAACGGCCCATGCTCGATCATCAGCTGGCCGGCCTCGATCTTGGAGAAATCGAGGATGTCGTTGAGGATGCCCAGGAGAGTGTGGGCCGAGCCGTGGATCTTTTCGAGATAGTCGCGCTGCTGCGGATCGAGCGGCGTCTTGAGGACGAGATCGCTGAGGCCGATCAACGCATTCATCGGCGTGCGGATCTCGTGGCTCATATTGGCCAGGAACTCGTTCTTCGAACGGGTCGCCACATCGGCCTTGTCGCGCGCCAGCTCCAGCGCCGCCTCGGTCGCCTTGCGTTCGGTCATGTCGACGAGAAAGACACGCGCGACGGAACGCCCTTCCCGGACGGCCAGGCTGGAATGAACGGCGAACCAATGCGGCGTGCCGTCGGGACGGCAGCCACGAACCTCATATTGTTCCGGAACCGATCGCCCCGCCGCCCGGGCTTCGCGATGGCGCTGCACGCGGGCGCGGTCCTCCGGCGCCATCAGCTCGTCGATCGTGCCGAGCGCCAGCAGGCGATCCGGCCCATCGAAGCCCAGCATCTTCACGGCCGCCGGATTTGCCGAAAGAACCTTGCCGGTACTGGGATCGAGATGGAGTATCCCCTGCGACGAGGCATCGACGATTTCGCGCCACTGCCGCTCGCTCTCGCCGACCTGCCGCTCCAGCCCGACGGCCGCCTGGCGATGAACCGCGTCCAAGCCGATCAGGCCGACATGCCCGACCACGAGCAAAAGCGTCGGGACGATGACGACGGATAGATTGCCTGTCGCCAATGCCGGCAAGGCGGCCGATGCCCAGATCAGCACCAAAGCCACAGAAAATCCGACGACGGTATGGCGCGGCAAGGAGCTCATAAGGTTCGATCGTTCAATGCTGTCACGGCGTCACTGGTCCTTGGGGGGCGATGCCCCGTTCGAGCCGGTATACGCTATACAGCTTAAGGCTTTACTTCGATATTGACGACTCCGCTTTGAAATGAGGCCGCGCCGCCCCTCGAGAACTCCGCAAGAAGCGGCGCGGCCGGCACCGAAGCCTCTATTCGTCAGAACGGCCCGTTGCCGTGATGGTCGCCGCCGCCGTCATGATCGTGCCCGATCGGAAAGGGCGGGAACGGATGATGATGCTCGTCCTCGAAATGGAACAGATCGAAGAGATCGCCGATCGCCGGCATGTTGGCCGGTACATAGGGATTGTCGCGCTGCATCACCGGGTTGGGGAGATTGTCGCGGCTGCGGCCGCTGATCCGGTTGAGCCGCCAGTTGCGCTCGATGAATTTCAGCACCGAGACCTGATCGTAGTAGGTATGGACGACATGTCCGCCGGTGGAGAAGGGCGAGACGACGATCAAGGGAATGCGCGGCCCGTCGCCGAAGAAATCGAGCGGCTGGATGAAGCCCGAATCATAGAGCCCGCCGCTTTCGTCTTCGGTGATGACGATCGCGGTGTCGGCGAACAGCTTGGGATTGGCCTTGGTCCGGTCGATGACATTCTGAATGAAGGCTTCGAACTGATCGACCTTGCTGGTCGCCGGGTGGCCTTCGAGCGTGCCGTCCGGCTTGACGAAGGCGACCGGCGGCAACGTGTCGTTGTCGATATCGTTGAAGAGATCGGTCACGTCCTTGAGATGAGCGAGACCGGCAGGCGTGGTCATCACATCCTTGGCGTACTGGAACGGATTGCACTCGATGCAATAGGCGGCGGCGAAGAGCTGGTCCTCGAGCGTCTTCGAGCCCTTGGCGACCCGAACGGCGGCATCGTACTGGCCACCATACCAGGCCCAGGGAATATGCCGCTCGTCGAGCCGATCGCCGATGTGCGGGATGGTCAGCGGCGGCATGGTCGTCGGATCGACCGGGGCCAGCGAGCCGTCGGCATTGTAAGCCTGCTCGGCGTCGCGCACGGCATAATAGGTGTTCGGCGCACATTTCGCGCTGACCCGATAGGGCAGCGAAGCGAGGTAATCCTGCAATGCGGCCACGCCGGGCTGGGTCCGGTCGGCGCATTTGATCCAGGTGCCGACCGACTGATAGGTGTTGATCGTGCCGGGCACCGGATCCGGGTTGGTGATGCTACCGGTCGGCACCGCCGGATTGCCGTGGGCGTCGGTAAAGAAGGCGTTGTCGCCGAAGGCGATCGCGATGGCGCCGGTGACCGAACCGCCCATGATCGCCTGATGGAAATTGTCGCCGATCGTGTAATCGTCAGCGAGAGACTTCAGGATCGGCGCGTCGCCGGCCTGCATATTGTAGAAGGCCATGTCCTGGCTGCCGTCGGTCGGCGTCTGGCCCGGCGCCGTGTTGTAGGTGGTGGCGACGAAGGGATAGAGATCGTGCAGGCAGCCGGTCGGATTTTCCCGCGTCGCGTGGCGCATGCTGCAATCCGACTGCTGCCACATCTGCGACAGCTGATGGATCGTGTCGCCCTCATAGGAATCATAGGGCAGCTTCAGGCCGGTCTGGGCGAACGGGATGGGCGGCAGCATGCTGAAATTACGCACGCGCGTATCGGCGCCGTTCTTGGGGATGGAGCCCGTGCCGCCGGCATCGAGGAGATCCTGCTCGTCGAGCGGGATTTCCGGGTCGCCCTGCGGAAAGGCCGGCGACAGCACGCCGGTCGACGAGATGACGCCGAACTGTACCGGCAAGGGCACGGCCGGTGCGTTGAGGATGGTCGGCACCGGCAGGATCGTGTAGGGCGTCTTTGGCTCGGGCGCCTGCGAGTATTTGCCGGTGGTGCCGGTTGCGCGATACTGGATCGCATCGGCGAAATGCGGGCCGGGCGAGCCGTCTTCCTTGACGATCCCCTTGGAGAGTAGGTTCGAGACCGTCTCGCCGCGCTTCGGAATATAGGTGGCGTAAAGATTATCGAAGCTGCGATTCTCGCCGACGATATAGATAATGTGCTTGATCGGCGTCACCGTCTCGCTGCCGACCTCTTCGCCGACGGCGCCGCCGCCTTGGGCGAGAAGTGCCACCGCGGCGCAAAGCCCGGTCGCAACCCTCGCCCCGTGGCGGGATAGATCCCTCACTTGCATAATATCTTCCCCAATTCGATCTCAGAATGGGGGAAGTTATCGTCGCGTCCGCGTCAGAGCCGTCACCGTCTCATGACAGCTTGATGGCAGTACAGATGACCGAAAGTGATCTACAGCAAAATCATGAACCACTGATTACATCGCCGAACAGAACCCAACTCTTACCATCCCACTTCTGCAGATGCATGTCCTGGATCGGGTAGTAATCGGTCGGGCTGGTATTGATCTTGATGCCGGGCAGCAGCGTCGGCAGCTCGAAATCATTGAGATTGGCCGCCTGCTTCATGATGTTCTCGCGAGAGAAATCGTCACCGCACTGCTTCAGCACCTGGACCAGCGTCATCGACACGCCATAGCCGAACACGTTGCTGGCGTCGGACTGATCGGCATCGGGCAGGTATTTGGTCATGAAGGCACGCCATTGCTGCATGCCCGGATCGTCCTTCCAGGTCGGATCGGTCGGATCCTTGCCGTAGCCGGCGGTGATGATGCCGACGCCCTTCTCCGGTCCGGCCGGATTCATCACCGAGCCGACCGAGATCGAGACGTTGGTCAGGAATTCGAGCGGATGCCAGCCGATATCGTAGACCTTGCGCACCGCCTGAGCCGCGAATTTGGGCGTAGCGGCGATGACCAAAGTGTCGGCGCCTGAGGATTGCAGCGTCACGATCTGGGAATCGACGGTCGGGTCGGCGACCTCGTAGGATACGTCCTTGACCACCATCTTGTCGTACTTGTCGCCCAACACCGCCTTGATGCCGGCGACGTAATCCTTGCCGAAATCATCGTTCTGCCAAAGAATCGCGATCTTGCCCTCGGGTTTTTCCTTGAGGATGTACTTGGCGTAGATCTTGGCCTCGGTCTGATAGTCGGGCTGCCAACCCATGGTCCAATGGAACTCGTCGGGATGCCCCCATTTGCTGGCGCCGGTCGAGACGAAGAGCTGCGGCACCTTGCGCTGGTTGAGATATTTCTGGACCGCGGAATTCGCCGCCGTGCCGAGCCCGTTGAAGATGATCGCGACCTGCTCCTGCTCGACAAGGCGCCGCGTCTGCTCGACCGTCTTGGGCGGCGTGTAGCCGTCGTCGAGCGTGATGAAGTTGATCTTGTGGCCGTTGATGCCGCCCTGGTCGTTGATCATCTGGAAATAGGCGGCGTCGGCCTTGCCGATGACGCCATAGGCCGAGGCGTTGCCGCTATAGGGCATGGTGTTGCCGATCTTGATCTCGGTCGCGGTGACGCCCGGCGTTTCCTCCGCCCGGGCGGCACCCGCATTGACCGCCAGGGCTGCCGCCGCTGTCAGCATGGTCCGTCTCAGCATGCTCGCTCCTCCCATTTTTATCGTTTTCACAGCTTCAATCGGCTCGTCCAATAGCGGATCAGGCCCGCCACCCCGGATGGCATGAGATACATGAAGCCGATCAGGAACACGCCGTAGATCGCCCACGGCGCGGCCTTGGAGATTTGATCGGCGAGGTTGGGCACGAACTCGATGAAAACGGCGCCGAAGAAGGCGCCCGCGATCGAGCCGACGCCGCCCACCAACATGCCGACCAGCAGCGTGATCGACAGGAAGATCATGAAGCTGTCGGGCGAGACGAAGCCCGCGACGAAGGCGCCGAGCGCGCCGGCGATGCCGGTGTAGAGCGCGCTGACGCCGAAGCTCATGGATTTGTAGAAGCTGGTGTCGATGCCCATGGAGGCGGCGGCGATCGGATGGTCGCGGATCGCCACCAGCGCCCTGCCCGTCCGGCCATGCAGCAGATTCCGGCCGATGACGAACATCGGCACGGTCACGATGAGGCAGACGAAATAGAGCCATTGATCGCTGGTGAGCGGCAGGAAGGTCGGGGCCGCGGGCTTGTCGAGGATGATGCCCTGGCTGCCGCCGGTCCATTTCTCGATGCCGTGATATTTGAGGATCTGCGGCGTCGCCACAGCGAGCGCGAAGGTGGCGAGCGCCAGATAGAGGCCGGTGAGCCGCGTCGCCGGCAGGCCGAAGAGAAACCCGATAACGAGGCAGACGAACCCGGCGATCGGCACCGTCGCCCAATAGGGCACCAGCGACTGATCGATCAGGATCGCCGCGGTATAGGCGCCGATCGCGTAGAAGGCCCCGTGGCCGAGCGAGATCTGGCCGTTGAAGCCGGTCAGGATGTTGAGGCCGAGGAGCGCGATCGCATAGACCAGCACCATGGTCGCCTGGAAGGTCTGATAGGAGCTGAGGACGAAAGGCAGCGCGCAGGCGGCGAGCAGCAGGAGCGCCAGGCCGAAGCGGTGGCGGGCGGGCACGCCGATGCCGGTGCGGGCGGATGCGGCCTGATCGATCGTCGCCATCTCAGACCCTCTGCACCAGGACCCGGCCGAACAGGCCGGACGGCTTCACGATCAGCACGCCGATGATGATGACGAGCGCCACCGTCAGCTTGAGCTCGGTGCCCACCACATAGGCGCCGGCGATGTTCTCCATGACGCCGACGATGAAGCCGCCGAAGGCCGCCCCCCAGGGATTGTCGATGCCGCCCAGCAATGCGGCCGCGAAGCCGTAGAGCACGACGCCGGTCATCATGTTGGGATCGAGATAGAGCACGGGGGCCGCCATCATGCCGGCGACCGAGCCGACGGCGCCGGCGAGGCCCCAGCCGATCGCCAGCATCCAGCCGACCCGGATGCCGACGAGCCGGCTCGAAACCGGGTTCTGCGCGGCGGCGCGCATCGCGAGGCCCAGGGGCGTGAAGCGGAAAAACAGGAAGACCAGGAGCAGGACGGCGAGCGTCACCCCGATCATGCCGACCTCGTGCGGCGACATGTAGGCGCTGCCATACCAGGCGTCATTCGGGAACGGGCTCGGGAAGCTCTTGATCATGTAGCTGTAGATCCAGCCGGCGAGGCTGTTGAGGATGACCAGGAGGCCGATGAACACGACCACGACCGACAGCACCGGCGCGTTCGCGACCGGGCGCAGGATCACCCGCTCGATCAGCACGCCCAACCCGAAGGAGAACAGGATGGTGAGGAAGAAAGCGCCCCAATAAGGCACCCCGGCATCGATCAGCGTCCAGGCGAAGTAAGTCGAGAACATCGCCATCTCGCCCTGGGCGTAGTTCACATGGTGGGTGGATTGGTAGATCATGACCAGCGCCAGCGCCACGCTGGCATAGATGCCGCCATTGGCGAGGCCGGACAGGATCTGGTGGAGAAGCGCCTGCATCGGTCCCTCGCCCTAATAGCCCAGATAGGCGCGGCGCACGGCATCGTCGTCGGCGATGACCGAGGCGGCGCCGCCCATGACGATCCGGCCCGTCTCCAGGAGATAGGCGTGATCGGCGAGGCTGAGCGCGATCTTGGCGTTCTGCTCGACCAGCAGCATGCTCACCCGCTCCTCTCTGTTGATGGCGCCGAGGATGCGGAAGATGTCCTTGACGATGATCGGCGCCAGGCCGAAGGACGGCTCGTCGAGCAGCAGCAGCCTCGGCCGCAGCATGAGCGCGCGCGAGATCGCCAGCATCTGCTGCTCGCCGCCAGAGAGCGTGCCGGCCTGCTGCCGGCGCCGTTCCTTGAGGCGCGGGAAATAGCCATAGACCCGCTCGAAATCCTCGGCGACGGCGCGGCGGTCGCGGCGGGTATAAGCGCCGAGCCGGAGATTCTCCTCGACCGTCAGATCGACAAAGGTGCCGCGCCCGTCCGGGACATGGGCGATGCCGAGCCGGACGATCTCCTCGGTCTGCAGCCGATCGATCGGCTTGCCGTCGAAGCGGATCTCGCCGGAGCGCCGGCACATCATGTTGCAGAGCGAGCGGAGCAGCGTGGTCTTGCCCGCCCCGTTGGCGCCCAGCAGCGCGGTGATGCCGCCCTCCTCGACCACGAGATCGACCGCGTGCAGCACGCGCGACGGGCCGTAGGCGGCATCGAGCTGCCGTGTCTCCAGGAGTGCTGTCATGCGGCATCGCCCAGATAGGCGCGGATGACCTCGGGATCGCGCTGCACCTCGGCCGGCGCGCCGTCGGCGATCTTGCGGCCGAAATTGAGCGCCACGACCTTGTCCGAGACGCGCATGACCAGGTTCATGTGATGCTCGACCAGCAGCACGGTGATGCCGAACCGGTCGCGGATGAGCTGGATGAGGGTGCGCAGCGCATCGACCTCCTCGTGATTGAGGCCGGCGGCGGGCTCGTCGAGCAGGAGCAGCGTCGGCTGGGCGGCGAGCGCGCGGGCGAGCTCGACCCGCTTCTGCGTCCCGAACGGGAGCGCGCTCACCGGCAGCTCGGCGACCTCGCCCAGATCCAGCAGCGCGATCAGCTCCTCGGCGCGCCGGGCGAGCACCATCTCTTCGGCCCGGACATAAGGCAGGCGCAGCGCGTTGGCGAGAAAGCCGCCGCGCGTGCGGCAATGGCCGCCGACCATGATGTTGCGCCGGACCGACATGGTGCGGAACAGCGCCAGATTCTGGAAGGTTCGGCCGATGCCGAGCCCGGCCATGCGATGGGCCGGCACCTCGGCGAGATTACGGCCGGCGAAGCGGATCTCGCCGGCACCGGCGCGATAGAGGCCGCTCAGGCAATTGAAGAGCGTGGTCTTACCGGCGCCGTTCGGCCCGATGAGGCCGCAGATCCGCCCCGGCTCGACCTCGAAGGACACGTCGTCGAGCGCCACGATGCCGCCGAACCGGACGGAGAGGCCGGCGATGCTCAGCAACGGCTCGACTATCGTCGGCGCGTTCAAGATGATCCCGGTGGGGCGGCACCCGGTGCGTACGCGCTCCCGTGCGGGCGGGCCGGTCCGTCTGCCATCCTGTTCCTCCCTACCCCGTTATGCTTGCCGGCCCTTGGGGCTCGTTCGTTCGGGGACAGATTCAGCGTGCGGCAAACCTCGCTCTATCCGCGTCGAAAATAATGGAGCGGATTGAGCGGCGCGGCAAGCAACTGTGGCTGGCAACTCGCCCTCGCCAGGCCTGAAGAGGCGAATGGGGGGTCGTCTTCTGCACGACTTCTTTACCGGTATCGATCAGACTCGCGCTTCAAGGTTGCGTAGCGAACGACCCGTCGAGCGCGGAGTAGCAGCATGAACGGCCTATTCGATTGTGCCGAGGTCGCATCCTCCATCCGGTCCGGCAAAAGGCTGCTGATCGCCGGAGACGAGGCGTTGCTGAGCGCCCTGCCGCCGGGCGACTGGATCGGCGGCACCATCCCCTATTTCATGACCGACCAAGGTGGCATGCAGACGGCGGACCGGCTGTTCGTGGACGAAATGCCGGACGCCGTCGAAACCGTCATCGCAACCTACGACATCGACCGCCTGCCGAATCTCTGCTGCGACCATCCCGGCCATGGCTTCACCGTCATTCTGCTGCCCGCCTTCACCGCCATCCACGAAGCCTTCGCCGAGCAGGTGAGCGGCTTCGCGGGCCTTTTAGCCCGTCCTCTGGTCGGCTGGGTGTCGGGCGTGGCGCTCGGCGATGTGGGCCGGGTCGCGCCGAAAGTGTTCAACGGCACAACCGGCCGTGACAGTACGTCCGAGGCCATCGTCATGCATGTGGTGTTGCCGGAGAGCCAGCATGCGTCGGTGAGCCTCGTCAACCTGTTCGAGCAAGGCGACGGCGACGAGATCTCTTTTCCGGACGCCGGCTTTTCCGCCGCCACCGCCTTCGTGAATGGCGAGCCGGTCAATTTCGCGTCCTACCTCACCGACCGGGCCATCGATCCGGCGCTGCCGCTGGTCGCGGTATATGACGCGGCGATGGTCAATGTCAGCGTTCGGAGCGTCGACACGGCCGCCGGGCAGGTCGAATTCTATGCGCCGGTCTTTCCCCGCATCAAATATCGGATCGCGGCGCCGATCGAGGATTATGCGCGCAGCTTCACGGCCAGGATCGAGGACGAGCGCGACCCCGCCATCTTTGCCTGCAACTGCATCCTCAATTATGTCCATGCCGGCCTCGAAGGCCGCACGACCGGCCGGCTGACCGGCCCCATGACATTCGGCGAGATCGCCTACCGGCTGCTCAATCAGACCGCCGTCTATCTCACGATCGAAGAACTGTAATAGCCAAGTCACGCCGCCGGCGCGCGATCCTCCTGGGCCGCCAGCATCAGGCCGACGCCGGCCTTCGACAGCGCGATCGCCATGGCCGGCGAGGTCACCTCCTTGACGATGAGACGGCAGTTCCGGCTCGACAGGATTTTCACCAGCTTGGCCGCCGCCAGCGCGTGGCCGATGCCGTCTTCGTTGGCGAGCCGATTCGCCGGGATCGTCACCAGGGGCACCGAGCCCGGCAGCCCGTTGATGAAGGTCTGGTCGGTGGCCGGCAACTCGAAGGCGACGGCGCGAAAGATCTGGCCGATCGTCATCATCATATCGGTCAGGCGCGTCCGGGCCGTGTCGCGCGACAGCTCGGAGATCTCGACCACCAGCCGACGCTTGGCGGGCGGGCCGAGCGTGCGCGCCACATGCAGCCAGCGTTCGGCTTCGCGCCGCTGCGCCAGCGTCGTCATGCGCACCGTGGCCAGGATCAGATCGGTCTTGTTGAGCGTGAGCTCGGACAAGAGGCGTTCGGCCGAGCCGGTCAGCAGAAGCATCTCCGCCTCGAGCGAATAATCGGCCCGGCCCAGCGCCTTCAGCGTGCCGAGCGAAGTTTCGAGCGGTCGGGGCAGCCGAACGTAGGTGAAGGGGGCCGGATGATTGGTTTCGGTCCGAACCCGCTGGAACACGACCTCGGCCGTCGGCAAGCCCGAGCGCATGACCTCCAGCGCCGCCCCTTCCAGGCGCTTGCGCTCGCGGCTCAAGCGCCTCTCCAGCGCCTGGATCACAGCCTGGTCCGTGCCCGCCTCGTGCTCTTCGATCGATATACGCCCCGCGAAGCCTTCGACCCGAGCGGAATGCATCTCCGGCATCTCGCCCGTCAGCCGGTCATGGATTTCCTTCGCCACTTCCGCCGCCTTGAGATTTGCCTCCTGCTCCGACAAATCCTTGAAACAGACCAGAAAGCCGTCATCGGCCGTGCGCCGCACGACATCGCCTTCGACCAGATGACGGCGCAGGATGCGATCGGCGAGCGCGAAAACCTGCTCCGAGATCTGCGGCCATTTATCGCCCATCTGATTGCGCACCTCGGCGAGGCCGACGAGCTGCAGCTTGCCGGCGACCAGCGCGCCCGGGCTGCCGCCCTTCGCAAGGGCGCTTCGGACCGTCGTCTCGAGCGTGGCCCCGGCCGGCGCGATCGGATCGACCGGGCCAGGCGCCAGGGTAATGACCCGGAAATGGCGCCCATCGGGCTGCAGCAGGACCGTCGAGACGAATTCGCCGGGCAGGATGGCGCCGCCACGATGCAGAAATTTGGTGGAGAGCCGAAGAATCTGATCCTGCTCATCGCGGGCGTTCAATTGGAGCTCGATCGATTTGCGCGAAGCTTCGTCGACGAGCTTCGTGATCGGCTTGCCGATCAGGTCGAAGACGCTCCAGCCGAGCTTGCGCGTGACCGCGGTATTAATCATCGTGAGACGATTCATGTCGTCGACGACGCAAAGCGCCTGATCGATGACGCCGAAGATCGAGGCGAGCAGCCGTTGCGTGGCCTCGCGCTCCGCCTCGATCCGCTTTCGCGCGGTGACGTTGCGGCCGATCCGGACGAAGCTCGAAAGTCGGCCGGTCACGGCGAAGATCGGAATCGTGGCTTCGTGCATCCAGATCAGCGTGCCGTCCTTGCCGATCGCCTGCGCTTCGAATTCGGCAGGTTTGTCGCGCTGCTGGGCGATCCGCATCTGCTCCAGGATCCTCGGAAAGGAAGCCGGCGGATAAAGGGTGCCCAACTGCCGTCCGACCAGCGCCACGGTCCCCTGGCCGAGCAGGGACTGGGCCGCCGAATTTACATACCGGATGGTCGGACCGCCGCTCGCATCATCGAGGTCAGTGTCGGTCACGAGGATTGTCTCGTTTGCTTTCGCAACGAACGATTCCAGAATGCTCGCAAGCTCCGGATCGTCGGGAAGCAAGTCGGAACGGGCGGCCATGCGTTAATCAACCATCCAATTCTTCAAGGACGGTAAATATCCGGCTAATATCACCTTTTTTGTCGGCCGCCGACATCCGCGGAACTGTGTTTCGGCTCCAGCCCTGCCCCTACGGATCGACGACAGATTCAGCCCGGAATGGAATAGATCATGGGGCTGTGACCCTCACGCTCTCGCGCCGGTTCGGCTCGACCTTTATTGTACCGTTCCGGCACCGGACATGGCGCTGATGGCCGAACTCGCCGCAGCCGACCACCAAAAGCGCGTTCGATCGGCGACGCGACGGCTCGCGCCGTCGCTCAATAGGCCTCAAACGCCTTCGTCATATGCCAATGTTCCTCCGCCTCATCGTTTGGACAGCCTTCCTGGCGCCACTGCAGATAGGCGCGCTCGCGCAGATGCTCATCCTGCGCCCTGAACCAATAGTCGTCGGCTTGCCCGTCCGGACGGCCGTCCAGTTCCCACAATTGATACGCTCGCTGCCGAACGCCTTCATCCAGGCTCTCCTTCGTCTGCGAAAGAACAGCCTGCTGATCTCCGTACGGTTCGAGACTTCCGGCGCGGCAAACATGCATCTTGGCCGTCAAGCTTGCGAGCTCGCTATCGGGAACCAATTCCGAGTACGCGCTCGCTCTCAGCGCCTTGTCTTTGAAACGCCCCTCATCGGCAGGCAAATTTTCGATGGCTGGTACTGTAATAGGATAGGTGTGAAGGACCGTTCCATGATCATTCAATACATCGACTAAACGCTCTACCATATTGGTATCCTTAGAATGATGCCAATCGAAGGACGATACGCGATCCGAGCCGAATTTGGTTCTGGTATAAAAATAAAGCGGATCGAACGACCTTTCGAAGGTCATAGAGATCGAGAACATGTGTATTTCACTATATTATATCAAAACTGATAATTACTAGGAACATTCGGCGTTTCTGAAATTTTGTACGCCGCATTTTATGCTTCCGAAACCGGGTCAACCAGCCGGACTCTCGACCCCGTCCCACGCGGCAAGGGCCAGTCGAGCCAATGCCGGAAGCGATTTGGAACCGGTCTTCTTCATGATCGCGGCACGATGGTTCTCGACGGTACGCTGGCTGATGCCGAGGTCCGCGGCGATATTCTTGCTGGGATGACCGGCGAGGACGAGGTCCATGATCTGGCGCTGCCGCTGCGTCAGGCCTGAGATCTGATGCGAGGCGGTCTCGCGCGCGACGGACAGCTTGGTCGCGTCCTGAGACTGCTCGAGCGCGCGCTCGACGGCGGCCAGCAACTCGTCGCGCCCGATCGGTTTCTCGATGAAGTCGGACGCACCCGCCTTCATCGCTTGAACCGCCATCGGCACGTCGCTGCTGCCGGTGATCATGATCGACGGCAACCGATGGCCGTCCTCGTGGAGGCGGCGCAACAGCTCAAGCCCGTTCATCCCGGGCAGATAGGCATCGATCAGCAGGCAGGCGTCGCGTCCCGGACGATAGGCTTCCAGGAACGCTTCGCAGCTCGCGTAATCCTCGACGATCTGGCCATCCTCCTCGAGGACGATGCGGATCGCCTCGCGGACGTGGCTGTCATCATCGACGATGAAGATGATGGGTGGCTTCGATCCGGCAGGGGCTTCGACGGGGTGCGGCGCGTCCGGATGAGGTGCCGGTTGCGATTCTGCGAGCAGACGCTGAATGGCTTGCACCAACTGTTTCAATTTTACCGGCTTGTTGAGCAGCATGCAGTCCTGAAGCCTGACGTCACGCAGCGTGCCAGTCGATATGTCACCGGTCAGGATGATGGCCGGGACCTGGCAATGCAGCCTTTCCCGCAGCTTCGGGATGAGCTGAAGCCCGTCCATGCCGTTCGGCAGATTGTAATCCGCAAGGATGAAGTCGGGCCTGACCGCCCCTTGGCTCACTAGTTCGAGCGCGGCGACGCCGTCCGGCGCCGTTGCCACGCGATGCCCCTCGCCGGCGAGGTAGAGTTCGAGGAGCTCGCGCACTTCCGGATCGTCGTCGACGACCAAGATCATGCCGGTAGCCCGAGCACCCTTGTCGCTTCGGGCGTCACTCTGAAGCTCACGGTGTTCAAGGAGTGGCGTCGATCCATTATCGAAGGTCGCGATCTCGATCGCGAAGACCGAGCCCTTGCCCGGATGCGAACGGACGCGGACCCTATGGCCCAGCAATTTTTCCAGACGCTGCACGATGGAAAGGCCGAGGCCGAGGCCGCGGCTCCGTTCGCGCGCTGGATTGTCGAGCTGATGATACTCCTCGAAGATCGCTTCGATTTCCTTGTCCGGGATGCCCATTCCGGTGTCCCAGATCTCCACGCTCACCATGCCTTTGCGCCGGCGGCAACCGAGCAGCACCTTGCCGTGCTGAGTATATTTCAAGGCGTTCGACAGCAGGTTGCGGATCATCTGCTCGAGCAGATGCGGATCGCTATAGACCGAAAGGCTGCTCGAAACCACGCGGAGCGCGAGACGCTTCGCCTGAGCGTGATAGGTGAATTCGTCTCGCAGCCGGTCGAACAGCTCGAGAAGCGGGAAGCTGGACATTTCGGGACGGACCGTGCCGGTCTCGATCTGGTTTATGTTGAGGAGCGCGTTCAGCATCCCCGACATGGCGCCCAGGGTCTCGTCGAACCGAGTGATCAGATCCTGCGACCGCTCGCCTTCGGCGCTCTTCGCCAGCATGGCCTGAAGCAGCGCAAGTGTCTGCAGCGGCTGGCGCAGATCGTGGCTCGCGGCGGCGAGAAAGCGCGACTTCGCGGCATTCGCGAGCTCCGCCTGGTGCTTGGCCGCCGCCAGCGCCTTCCCGATATTTTTCCGCTCGGTAATATCGGTAAAGGTGATGACGACGCCGCCGACCTCATTATCATGCGTGCGGTAGGGCAGAATCCTGCGGATAAACCAAGCACCGTTCCGCGCCTCGATCTCCCGCTCGTGCGGCGCCGGGTTCGCCAGCACAGCGTGCGCGTCGGTCGCAAGCGTGCCATCGGCGGCGAAGAATGTGAGGTCCGCGAGCGGCCGGCCGACATCGCTCGAGATGACGTTGAAGAGCGATCTGGTCGCCGGCGTGAAGAAGCGGATGTTGAGCTCAGGGTCGAGAAACAGCGTCGCGACATCGGTGCTGTACAAAATATTTTGCAAGTCGTTTGCGGTCGTACGCTGCCGCTCCAGCGTCTCCTGGAGCTGACTGTTGAGAGCGGTCAGCTCTTCATTGAGAGATTGCAATTCCTCCTTCGAGGTCAGCAACTCCTCATTCGTCGATTGATACTCTTCGTTGACGGACAAGGCCTCCTCGTTGATCGCCATCTGCTCCTGGCTTGAAATCTCGAGATTGCGGATGGCCCCCTGCAGCTCCGCTCTCGTGATCTCCAGCTCCTGTTCCAGCTCCGCCACCCGCGGGGCATCCCGCCTTGTGACGGTCACGCCCCGCCTCTGTTCGTTTTTCGGCGCATCGATGAAGGAAATCAGCAGCAGCCTTTCGCCCTCGCTCAGAACCGGCTGCACCTCGATGCTGAACGAAACGGCGCCACTCTCGTCAGTGAGCCTGCCGCCGGGAACGGTGATACGCTTGTTCTCATGACCGGCCCGCTCGATCGCCGATCTGAGCTTGGTCCTGAGGCCCTGGCGCGCCATGGCGAGCAGATCAAATGTGGGATGCCCCGGCGCCACGCGCAGGTAACGGTCGGTAGGCCCCAAGGAATAGAGACATTCATGCTTGGCGTTGATCAGTACCGCGGCCGGCGCGTAGCTCTCCATGACCAGCCGGCGGCACAAATCTCCGAGCGCCGCTTGGCGTGACGCTGCCTGGCCCTGCCCGTGACGCACGGGGACACGCACACCGTCGCCGGTACTCATCGGCAGCGCAAGCTCTCCTGGCCGGCTGCGCCCGACACGCCGATAGAGCCGCGCCGGCTTGGAGATCACCCTGAAGCGGCCGTCGAAGGCCCCGACAGTCTCGGCGGTGCCGAGCAGAAGGATGCCGTCCTCGCGCAGCGCGAAATGGAACAGCGAGAGCACCTTCGCCTGCGCCTCTGGCCGCAGATAGATCAGCAGGTTCCGGCAGGAAACGAAATCGAGACGCGCGAAGGGCGGATCGGCCAGCACATCCTGGACCGTGAAGATCACCGCCGCGCGCAGCTCCGGCACGACCCGGTAACCGTTTCTTTCCCGCGTGAAGAAGGCGGAAAGCCGCTCCGGCGACACATCCGCCTCGATCGTCTTCGGATAGAAGCCCTCTCGCGCGCGGGCGACAGCGTCCGGGTCGACGTCGGAGGCGAAGATCTGCAGCTTGATATTGCGCTCCGCCGCCGCAATCGCCTCGCGGAAGAGCATAGTGATGGAATAGGTCTCCTCGCCCGTGCTGCATCCGGCGATCCAGACGCGAAGCGGATGATCGGCGGCCTGACTGCGAACCAGGTCGGGGATGATCTGGTCCGCCAGCAGCTCGAAGACCTTCGGATCGCGGAAGAAGCTGGTGACATTGATAAGCAGATCCTTGGCCAGGGATTCGAGCTCGGCCGGGTCACTCCGCATGATCTCGAGATACCGATCCATCTTGCCGGCCTCGACGCCCGCCATCGCCATGCGCCGCTCGATCCGGCGCTCCAGCGTGCCCGGCTTGTAGAGGGTGAAATCATGAGCGGTCTTGGTGCGGAGCAGATCGATGATCCCGAGCAGCCGATCCGAACCGCTCGGGATGGGGCGGCTGGTGGAATCGGCCGGCGCCAGCCGCCGTCCCCATTCGATGAGCGCATCCGGAATCTTGGCCACGGGCAACACGGCGTTGACGGCACCGGTCGTGATAGCGCTGCGCGGCATACCGCCATAGCCGGCTTCGTCGGGATCCTGCGCAATGACGAGGCCGCCCCCCTCTTTCACCGCCTTCGATCCAAGGGAGCCGTCGGCGCCGGTTCCCGACAGAATTATGCAGGCCGTGCGCGGGCCGCATTCCTTCGCCAAGGAACGCAGCAGGAAATCGAATGGCAGGCGCGCGCCGTGCCGTGCCTCGGGCTCGGAAAGATGCAGGGCGCCGTTTCTGATGGAGAGATAGGCGCCGGGCGGAATGATATAAAGATGTTCGCGCTCGAGCGGCATGCCGTCCGTCGCCTGACGCACCGTCATGGTGGTGTGGTCGGACAGCAGATCGACCATCATGCTCTCGTGGGTCGGATCGAGATGCTGGACCAGAATGAAGGCCATGCCGCTGCCCGCGGATAGCGCGCCGACAAACTTGGTACAGGCGTCGAGCCCCCCAGCCGAGGCACCGATGCCGACGATGGGGAATTCCTCGGGACCAAAGACCAGATCTCGCACCGACAGCGGACGCCGGCCCGATCGCGATCGGGCCACCTTGGCTTGATGCCGCGGGCCTTCCGTCATGTTCATCTGATCCCGAAGCATGCGTCCCGGCGGGAAGCATAGCGCAACGTTAGCATGGATCATCGAGCGCGGCGATGCCCAAACGAGGACAACTGAAAATACAAGGACAGCGAGCCGTGCGTAATATGATTTGATCGCTCTCAGAAACTGTTCTTCGTCGACCCAAGATTGGAAATAATAGTCGAAGACAGCACCCTCGACGGCATCATGAGTATTTTCCGATGGCTGAAATCCGAACCGTGCAGGACCAACTTTACCGATGCGTACCGAACCCCTTTCTCCGGTAGGGCGCGAATCTTCCTGTTTTACCAAAGGTCAAAAGAGGGTATTCCCGATGTCATCTTTCAAGCAACGGCTCATGATCTTGGCGCCTGCGGCTGGCTCCGTCGCAATCACGGCCCTCCTGGGCGCCGCTCTTCTCTCCGGCCCCTTGACCCCGGCGCATGCCGATCCTGCCCCGCTCCATGCGACGCAGATCGCGGCCGCCCCTGCCGGCGAGACCGTCGAGCAGCGGATCACCAACCTCCATGCGTCGCTGAAGGTGACGCCGGCCGAGGAGGCGAATTGGAACGGCGTGGCGCAAGCGATGCGTGAGAATGCCGCCGCCATGGAAAAATTGACCGCGGACAAGACGCTCCACCCGCCTCAGAACCTGACCGCCTTAGACGATCTGAAGAATTACGAGAAATTTGCCCAGGCCCATGTCGACGGGCTGAAGAACCTGATCTCGTCCTTTGAAACCTTCTACAATTCGCTTCCCGATCCACAGAAGAAGATCGCCGATCAGGTGTTCCAGAACGCCGGATCGAAGGGCCATTCCGCGCACGGTTAGCGCGGCTTGATTGCCGCCGCATCCGCAAATTCGCACCATGTTCGACAGAGGAGGTCATCATGACCTATAATATCGGCCCCAAATCGCAGCGCCGTCCGTCGGTGAAGATCGCGGCGGGGCTCGCAATCTCCGCCCTTCTCGTGCTCGGGACGTCGGCCTTGCCGGCACAGGCGGACGATCGGCACGACGATCATGGCCGTAACGATCGGGGCCACGACAATCGAGGACACGATGATCGAGGCCATGATCGCGGGGGCAATGGCTGGACCGGCGGTTATTACCGTGCGCCGCCGGTGATCTACGGCTCCCCTTATTATGCCCCGCCGCCGGTCATCTACGGCCCCGCCGTCGGCATAAGCCTGCCGGGCATCAATATCGGCATTCGCTGAGCAACGGCCTGACCCGAACGGCGGCCGGCCCCCCAAAACCGATTTGAATCAACATGGAGGATACGATGTCCCAAACCATAATCTCCTGGCGCCATCTTGCAGCGGTAGGCGCCATTTCCCTGCTCGGCGCCTGTGCCGATACGTCGCCCCGGGCCGTCGCGGCGAACCCGCCGCCGGTAGCCCCGGGACCGGGCGCGGTCTGGTATCACGTCGCCTTCGACAGCAACAGCTTCGTCGTCAATCCGAACGGCCAGACGGTCGTCGCGGATGTGACGAGCTATCTGCAGCACAACCCCGCTTCGGTCGCGACGATCATCGGCAAGACCGATACGGTCGGCACTGCCGAGTACAACATGCACCTGTCGCATCAACGGGCGGACGCCGTCCGCGACATGCTCGTCTATTCGGGCAAGGTGCCGGCGGACCGCGTCGAGACGCGCTGGACCGGCGAGAGCGGCCGGCAAGCGGTGGCGACCGGCCCCGACGCTGCAGCAGCGGCCAACCGGGTCGTCGATATCGCCATCCACTGACCCGGATCAGCAAGTTATCCCGCTGCGGCGGCGCGAATTCGTCGGGCCGCCGAGCCTGAGGATCACTTTCCTATGGAGACGGTCATGAACTTACGACTTCTTGCCATTCTATCCTGCGCTTGTCTCGTTCTCTCGGCGTGTGTCGTAGAACCCTATGGCGGCCGAGGCTATTACTCGAACGGCGGCTATGGCGACCATGACTATGGGCGCCGCGTTTGGCGGGAGTGAGCCGTGCAACGTCGGCTTCCCTCAGCGGGAGCTGTGCGCCCGCGGCTGAGTATATTCCGAAGCTGCTGCCGGCATTCGTCGAACCTTATGGTCCGGATGATCCGCGCTAGACCGGCAGCCTGGCAGGGGCGACGGCGGCCATTTTGACAGTCCGGAGATGTGATGATGCAGCGTGCCGTGCTTGCAGCAGTGCTTCCGCCCGCTTCGCCCGCCGACTCGAGCGGCGCGTCTCCCGCGGTCTCGGAACTCGTAAGCGCGATGCGCGTCCTGGTTATCGAAGACGATGCCATGATCGGCGTCTTGCTGGCCGATATGCTTGAGCAACTGGGCTTTGAGGTTTGCGCGATCGAATCCAACGAGGCCGATGCCGTGGCCGCCGCCCATCGATACCGGCCTGGATTGATGATCGTCGATGCACGGCTCGGCACGGGCAGCGGCATCTCGGCTGTCGACGAGATCCTGCGCACCAGGACAGTCCCGCACCTGTTCGTCAGCGGAGACACTTCGATGGTCCGAAAGCTCAGGCCGGACGCCGTGGTGCTTCAGAAGCCGTTTCGCGAACACGATCTTACCCGGGCCATCGAGCGCGTGCTCGGCACCGCAACCATTTACTGAGGCAAATTTAGAGTCCGATTCAGCGGCCGGACCGAAGCGGCCTGATCACATCCGGCCCTCGGCCGCGGCCGAAGCGCTGTGTGCCAGGAGATCCAAGTTTGACGCGATCCTACGGCGAAATCCAATCGGCGCCCTTCCCACGCCGAACGAGAGGACGGGTACGTTCGGCCTCGCCCTGGAACAGCAATGCCCCCGTGCGCGAAGAGCTCTTCAGCACCGAGCGCCTTGAAGAGCATGCTCAGAGCCTCGCGATCGCTCAGACGGTTACGTCGAGACCGATAAGGGGCCATCCGCTCGCGGGTCGCCTCGCCGACAATGCGGCCGTGCTGCTGTCCTCCCATCGGATCATCGCCGAGGCGGTCGATGCGGGCCGGGCGATCTCCCCTGCCGCGGAATGGCTGCTCGACAATTACTACCTCGTCGAACGCCAGATTCACGGTATCCGTGCCGATTTGCCGCCCGGCTATTACCGCCAGCTACCCAAGCTCGCCGACGGGCCCTTCGCCGGCTACCCGCGCGTGCTGGGCGTAGCCTGGGCCTTCGTCGCGCATACCGACAGCCGCTTCGATCCCGAGATGCTGTGCCGCTATGTCCGCTCCTATCAGGTGGTTCAGCCGCTGACGATCGGCGAACTGTGGGCGCTGGCCATCACGTTGCGGATCGTGCTGATCGAGAATTTGCGGCGCCTCGCCGAGACGATCGTGAGCAACAGCGTCTTCCGCCGTGAGGCGGACATCGCAGCCGATCGTCTGCTGGGCACCGGCGATCGCGCCGCCGAGCCGGCGCCGACCGTTCTGAAAGCATATGAGCGGGCATCGTTGCCCGACACCTTCGCGGTTCAGCTCGTCTATCGGCTGCGCGATCAAGACCCCCGGGTCACGCCGGCGCTGACCTGGCTCGACCGGCGTCTCGCGATACAGGGAACGACCGCCGACACGGCGGTGCGCGACGTACACCAGCGACAGGGGGCTTCGAGCGTCACCGTCCGCAACATCATCACCAGCATGCGCCAGATCTCCGATGTCGATTGGCCGGACCTGGTCGAGCGGATGAGCCTGGTCGACGAGGTATTGGCGGCCGGCGGCATCTTTCCGGATATGGATTTTCCGACACGCAACCTATATCGCAGCGCCGTCGAGGATCTGGCGCGCGGCTCGAAGCTCGGCGAGATCGACGTCGCGCGCCGGGCGGTGCAGACAGCGGCAGAGAATGCGCCGGCGCAGGCCAGCCCGGCGGACGGCCGCGCCGGCGAACCCGGCTACCATCTCCTCGCCGGCGGGCGCCGCGCCTTCGAGGCGGCGATCGGCTATCGACCGCCCGTTCCGACCTGGCCGGGCCGACTGAAGAAGAGCTTCGGCATCCGCGGTTATGCGGCGGCCATCCTGCTGGTCACAGCGATCATCCTCGCCATCCCGCTCCTCACCCTCACCCTCGCCGCCGCCGGCCTCGGCACCGGATGGATCTGGCTGCTCGGCCTCTTGGGCTTGGTCCCGGCGAGCGATCTGGCGGTCGCCCTGATAAACCGCGGCGCCGTATGGGGTTCCGGCGTGGCGCTGCTGCCCGCGCTCGATCTCCGTCACGGCGTTCCCCCGAATCTGCGGACGCTCGTCGCGGTGCCGACTCTGCTGACCACGCCGGCGGCGATCACGGAGCAGATCGAGCGGCTGGAGGTCCATTATCTTGCGAGCCCGGAAGGCGATTTATCATTCGCGCTGCTCTCGGACTGGATCGATGCCGACACCGAGAAGGCCGAAGGCGACGAGGCACTTCTGGCCGAGGCGGCGGCCGGCATTGCGCGCCTCAATCAACAATACGGCTCCGCTTCCGGCGGCGGCGCCCGGTTCCAATTGCTCCATCGGCGGCGGGTCTGGAACAAGGGCGAAGGACGTTGGCTGGGCTGGGAGCGCAAGCGCGGCAAGCTGCACGAGCTGAACCGGCTCCTGCGGGGGGCGACCGATACCAGCTTCATCACCACCATCGACGGGCGAGAACCGGTCGCCGGCGCGGCTGTTCGGTACGTCGTGACACTCGATGCCGATACCAGGCTGCCCCGCGACACGGTGCGCCGTCTGATCGGCAAGATGGCGCATCCGCTCAACAGGCCGCGTCTCGACGAGGCCGACGGCCGGGTCGTCGAGGGCTACGCGGTGATGCAGCCGCGGGTGACACCGTCGCTGCCGGTCGGCGGGGCGGGCTCGCTGTTCCAACGCACTTTCTCCAGCATGAGCGGCATCGACCCCTACGCCTCAGCGGTTTCGGACGTCTATCAGGATCTGTTCGACGAAGGTTCTTATGCCGGCAAGGGCATTTACGACGTCGATGCCTTCGAGACGGCGCTGGCGGACCGGGTCCCGGATTCGACGCTCCTCAGCCATGACCTCTTCGAGGGCATCTTCGCCCGCGCCGGTCTCGCATCGGATATCGAGGTCGTGGAGGAGTTTCCTTCGCGCTATGACGTCGACGCCTTGCGTCACCACCGTTGGGCTCGCGGCGATTGGCAGTTGCTGCCCTGGATATTGGGACATGGACCGAAGGCGGGGCCGATCCGGTCGAGCAACGCCATCCCCGTGATCGGCCGATGGAAGATGCTCGACAATCTGCGCCGGACGCTCTCCGCCCCAACTGCCATTCTGGCCCTCGTCGGGGGGTGGACTCTGCCATTCCATGCCGCGCTCGTCTGGACGTTGTTCGTGCTCGGCACGATCCTGCTACCGACATTGATCCCCGTCCTCGGCGCGATCGTACCGCATCGCGCCGGGATCACGGCCGCAAGTCATCTGCGCGCGCTCGGCGGCGATCTCCGGCTCGCCCTCACTCAATCATTTCTGCGGATCGCCTTTCTCGCGCATCAAGCCTGGCTAATGAGCGACGCGATCGCCCGCACATTGATCCGGCTGTTCGTCACGCGCCGACATCTCCTCGAATGGGTCACGGCGGCGCAGGCAACGGTCGGCCCCCGGCTCGATCTGCCGGGCTTCTATCGACGGATGGCCGGCGCGGCCGTCATCGGCGTATTGGCGCTGGTCGCGGCGGTCCTGTCGGACCGTGGGGCCTGGCCTTTGGCCGCGGCGGGTGCCTTGCTCTGGATCGCCTCGCCGGCCATCGCGCGTTGGGCCAGCCTCTCGCCGCCAAACGCCGGCCGGCCTACGGTCGCCGGCGCCGACGCGCACGCCCTGCGACTGACCGCCCGCCGGACCTGGCGTTTCTTCGAGAGCTTCGTGACGCCGGCGGACAATATGTTGCCGCCGGACAATTTTCAGGAGAGGCCGGCGCCGGTGCTCGCGCACCGGACTTCGCCGACCAATATCGGCCTCTATCTCCTGTCGTCGGCAACCGCCCGCGATTTCGGCTGGAGCGGAACGACCGACACCGTCGAGCGGCTGGAGGCGACCTTCGCCACGATGAGCCGTCTCGGCCGCTGCCGCGGCCATTTCTTCAACTGGTACGATACGCAGGATCTCCGGCCGCTCGATCCCCCATACATCTCCTCCGTCGATAGCGGAAATCTCGCCGGGCACCTGATCGCGCTCGCCAACGCATTGCTGGAGTGGCGTCAGCGTCCCCTCGCCGAGGCGGCGCGTTTGGTCGGCATCGCCGACGCGCTTGCTCTCGCCCAGGAAGAGGCGCGCCGGCTCGACGATGGCCGCCGGACTCAAACGGTGACGTGGCATCAGCTCGACGAGGCGCTGACAGCCCTGGCGAGCAGCGTCGGGCGGCCGGCGCTGGATGGGGAGGACAGCGCCGAACGGCTCTCTCAACTCGCTGCCCAGGCCGAGACCATGGCCGACATCGCCCACGCGCTGGCCAGCGAACGGAATGACGATATCGGCGCGGACATGCTGTTCTGGAGCGCCGCGGTCGCACGGGCGATCGAAAGCCACCGGCGCGATCTCGGTTGCTCGCAGGATGCGGCCAGCGGCTTGGCGGCCCGGCTCTCGGCCCTGGAGGCGACCGCCCGAGCGACCGCGCTGGCGATGGAGTTCGGCTTTCTGCTCGACCCGGAGCGCAAGCTGCTCTCGATCGGCTATATGGCAACCGAGGGCACGCTCGACCCGAGCTGCTACGATCTGCTTGCTTCCGAAGCGCGCTTGGCCAGCTTCATGGCGATCGCCAAGGGCGACGTGCCGGCGCGCCACTGGTTCCGCCTCGGCCGCGCCGTCACGGCGGTGGGCCATGGCGCGGCGCTGATCTCCTGGTCCGGCTCGATGTTCGAATATCTGATGCCGTCCCTGGTCATGCGCGCCCCCGCGGGCAGCGTCCTCGAGGAAACGAGCCGCCTGATCGTTCAGCACCAGATCGAGTACGCGGCCACCCTTGGAATGCCTTGGGGGATCTCGGAATCCGCCTACAATGCGCGCGACCTGGAATTCACCTACCAGTATTCGAATTTCGGCATCCCCGATCTCGGGCTGAAGCGCGGCCTTGGCGCGAACAGCGTCGTCGCCCCCTATGCGACGGCACTCGCGACCATGGTCGATCCCCGAGCGGCCGCCCAAAATTTCGAGCGGCTCGTCGGCGTCGGCGCGCGCGGTCGCTACGGTTTCTACGAGGCCCTCGACTACACGCCGACCCGGCTGCCGGAAGGCGAGAGCGTCGCGATCGTCCGCGCCTTCATGGCGCACCATCAGGGCATGACCATCGTCGCCATCGCCGACGCACTCTTGGGCGGTTTGATGCGGACACGCTTTCATGCCGAGCCGATCGTCCAGGCGACCGAGCTGCTGTTACAGGAGCGCACGCCGCGGGATGTCGCGGTGGCCAGTCCCTTTGTGGCGGAACCGAAGTCGATCCCCGGGCCCGCCGAGACCGAGCCGCTCGGCAACCGGCGGCTCACCAGCGCGCATGGCATCACGCCCGCCACGCATCTGCTCTCGAACGGACAGTACGCGGTGATGATCACGGCCGCCGGGTCGGGCTACAGCCGCTGGCGGGATCTGTCCGTGACCCGCTGGCGCGAGGACGCGACCTGCGACGATTGGGGCTCGTACATCTACCTGCGGGATGTCGTTAGCGGCGCCCTGTGGTCGGCGGGATATCAACCGAGCGGTGCCGAGCCCGATGCCTTCGGGGTCGTCTTCAAGGAGGATCGCGCCGAGTTCACGCGCCGCGACGGCACTCTGACGACAATCCTCGACGTGCTCGTCTCGCCGGAAGAGCAAGGCGAGGTACGCCGCGTTTCCATCGCCAATACCGGAAGCCGGGCGCGGGATATCGAGGTCACGTCCTATGCGGAGCTCGTCTTGGCGACGCAGGCCGGCGATGTCGCCCATCCCGCCTTCTCCAAGCTGTTCGTCGAGACCGGCTATGTGAGCGAGATGGGTGTCTTGCTGGCGACGCGGCGGCCGCGTGCACCTGACGAGCCCGAAATCTGGGCGGCCCATCTCGCAATTGTCGACGGCAAGGCCGTCGGAGGGCCGGAAGTCGAGACCGACAGGGCTCGCTTTCTCGGCCGCGGCTGCAGTCTTCGGGCACCGATCGCGGCAACCGATGGGCGCCCGCTCTCGGGAACCGTGGGCACCGTGCTCGATCCGATCTTCGCGCTGCGACGCCGCGTGCGCATAGAGCCCGGTGCCGTCGTGCGTATAGCCTTCTGGACGCTGGTCGCATCGAGCCGAGAGGCGGTGCTCGACCTCGCCGATAAGCATCGGGACATCACCGCCTACGAGCGCGCTGCGACGCTCGCCTGGACCCAGGCGCAGGTCCAGCTCCATCATCTGGGCATGGGGCAGGGAGAAGCGAGCCTGTTCCAGCGCCTCGCCGGACATCTGCTTTATGCCGCGCCGACCCTGCGCCCGTCCTCCGATACGATCCGGCAAGGCAGCGGCGGCCAGTCGGGGCTGTGGACTCATGGGATTTCCGGCGACTTCCCGATCCTGCTCCTGCGCATCTCGGACACCGACAATCTCGATATCGCACGCCAGCTTCTGCAAGCGCACGAATACTGGCGGATGAAGGGGCTGGCGGTCGATCTCGTCATCCTGAACGAGCGCGTCTCCTCTTATGTTCAGGACCTTCAGATCGCGCTCGAAACGCTGCTACGGACAAGCCAGTCGCGGCCGCGGATGCGCTCGGATGGGCCGTCGGGTCGGGCTTTCGTTCTTCGGGCCGATCTGATCCCGGCGGAGTCCCGCGCCCTCCTCTCCTCGGTCGCGCGGGTGGTGCTGGTCGGTCAGCGCGGACGCCTCGCCGATCAGCTCGACCGCATGCCGACGGCCAAGGCCGTGGCCGGGTCCAGACCGAAGCCTGTTCCCGTCGCTCCGAGGCCGCTGGCGGCCCCGCCCGTGCCGGCTCTGGAATTCTTCAACGGGCTCGGCGGGTTCGCCGATGATGGGCGGGAATATGTGACGGTGCTCGGCCCCGGACGATCGACGCCGGCGCCTTGGATCAACATCGTCTCCAACCCTTCCTTCGGCTTTCAGGTCGCGACCGAGGGCAGCGGCTATACCTGGTCCGTCAATAGCCGCGAGAACCAGATCACCCCCTGGTCGAACGATCCGGTCGCGGACCGTCCGGGCGAAGTCTTCTATCTGCGCGACGAGGAGACGGGCGAGCTTTGGGGGCCGACCGCCCTGCCGATCCGCGATCTGGCCGCCACCTACATCGCGCGTCACGGCAGGGGCTATAGCCGGTTCGAGCATACGACACACGGGATCGCGCTCGATCTCGTCCAATACGTGCCGCTCGACGACCCGATCAAGATCTCGCATTTCAAGCTGCACAACATGTCCGGCCGCACACGGCGCCTGTCGCTGACTGCGTATGTGGAGTGGGTGCTCGGACCCTCCCGGACAGCTTCCGCACCGTTCGTCATGACCGAGATCGATCCCGGCACCCGCGCGATGTTCGCCCGCAATCCGTGGAACCCGGCTTTCGGCTCGCGCGTCGCCTTCATCGATCTCGGCGGACGCCAGACCGGCTGGACGGGAAACCGGCGCGAATTCATCGGCCGCAACGGCACGCTCGCGAGCCCGGCGGCGCTTACCGGCACGGCGCCGCTCTCGAACGCCGTCGGCGCCGGCCTCGACCCCTGCGGCGTGCTGAGGACCGCGATCGAGCTGTCGGCGAACGGGAGCATCGATATCGTCTGCTTCCTCGGCGAGGCGGCAAGTGTGGAGCATGCGCAAGCTCTGATCGAGCGCTACCGCGAGGCCGATCTCGCCGCGGTGCGGTCCGAAATCGCCCGATATTGGGACGGTGTCCTGGGCCGGGTCCAGGTCAAGACACCCGACCGATCGATGGACATCATGCTCAATGGCTGGCTCCTCTACCAGACGCTGGCATGTCGGATCTGGGCCCGCTCCGCCTTCTATCAGTCAAGCGGCGCCTATGGCTTTCGCGACCAGCTTCAGGACGGGATGGCGCTCGCCTCTACCTGCCCGGCCATCGTGCGCACCCACTTGCTGCGGGCGGCGGCACGGCAATTCGCCCAAGGCGATGTCCAGCATTGGTGGCTGCCGCATTCCGGCCAGGGCGTGCGGACTCGGATCTCCGACGATTGCGCCTGGCTCGCCCATGTGGTGGCGCATTATGTCGACACGGTCGGCGATGCGGCCCTGCTCGACGAACCCGTCACCTTCCTGGAGGGCCAAAGCCTGGCGGCGGACGAGCATGACGCCTTCTTCCAGCCCGCGACCTCCGACGTGACAGCCACCCTGTTCGAACATTGCGCCCGCGCGCTGGACCACAGCCTCGCACTCGGCCGTCACGGACTGCCCCTGATGGGTACCGGCGATTGGAACGACGGCATGAACCGGGTGGGCGAAGGCGGGGAAGGCGAAAGCGTGTGGCTCGGCTGGTTCCTCCATGGCGCGCTGTCGGCTTTCGCTCCGCTGGCCGATGCGCGGCACGAGACGGTACGCGCCGCCACCTGGCGCGCGCATGCCTCGGCATTGCAGGCATCGCTCGAACGTGAAGCCTGGGACGGCGATTGGTATCGGCGCGGCTTTTTCGACGACGGCACGCCGCTCGGCTCGGCGGCGGCCCTGGAATGCCGGATCGATTCCATCGCGCAATCCTGGTCGGTGCTGTCGGGCGTGGCGGAGCCCGAACATGCCGCCCGCGCCATGGCGGCGGTCGAGCGCGAACTGATCCGCCCCGAGGACGGGCTGGCGTTGCTATTCGCACCACCGTTCGACAAAACCCCGCTCGATCCGGGCTACATCAAGGGCTATCCGCCCGGCATCCGCGAGAATGGCGGCCAGTACACCCACGCGGCACTCTGGTCGGTCATGGCGTTCGCCGCCCTCGGCGAGGGCGGAAAGGCTGCCGATCTCTTCTCGCTGCTCAACCCCATCAATCATGCTCGCACCCGGGCGGACCTGCTGCGCTACAAGGTGGAGCCCTATATCGTCGCCGCCGACATCTATGCCAGACCGCCCCATGTCGGACGCGGCGGCTGGACCTGGTACACGGGCTCGGCCGGCTGGATGCAGCGCGCTGGGATCGAGAGTATCCTCGGCCTGCGTCTGCGGGGCGAATCTCTGCATCTCGCCCCCTGTATCCCCGAAACATGGCCGGGGTTCGAGATGGTGCTTCGGCACGGTTCGGCACGATACGAAATTCAGGTCGAGAACCCCGATCGCGTGAGCACGGGCATTGCCTTCGCCAGTCTCGATAGTGCGACCATCACGGAGCGGCCACTGCGCGTGCGGCTCACGGATGACGGGGCGACGCATCGGCTGCTGGTTCGGCTTGGACGATCTGATTGAGCTGCATCAAGATCGGAATGAGGCGATGATGGGGGCTATCGACCATCAAAGCGGCCCATGACGGAAGCGGTGACAAGATGACGAGCAGGATACATCCCCTGGCAGGCAAGCCGGCCTCGGCCGCGATGCTGGTCAATACGCCGAGGCTGGTGACGGCCTATTTCTCGGATCGGCCCGATCCCGCCGTTCCGGCACAGCGCGTTTCGTTCGGCACGTCCGGTCACCGCGGCTCGGCCTTCAGCGCCTCGTTCAACGAGGCTCATATCCTGGCGATCGCACAGGCCGTCTGTCTCCATCGGCAGCGTTCCGGAATCAACGGGCCGCTCTTCCTCGGCATGGACACGCATGCGCTGTCCGAGCCCGCCTTCGCGAGCGCATTGGAAGTGTTCGCGGCCAACGGCGTCGAGACGATGATCGATGCCGGCGGCGGCTACACGCCGACGCCGGTCATCTCGCACGCCATCCTGGCTTATAACAAAGGGCGCACGGGCGGCTGGGCCGACGGAGTCGTCATCTCGCCTTCGCACAACCCGCCCGAGGATGGCGGCTTCAAATACAATCCACCGAACGGGGGACCGGCCGATACCGATGTCACCGGCTGGATCGAGAAGGCCGCCAACGCCTTGATCGGAAGCAAGCTGGACGGCGTGCGGCGCGTCCCGCTGGAACGCGCGAAGCGGGCCGCCTGCATCCATGCGCACGATTACATCTCGCCCTATGTCGCGGACCTCGCCCAGATCGTCGACATGGAGGCGATCCGCGCGAGCGGCGTCAGGATCGGCATCGACCCGCTGGGCGGAGCCGCGGTGCACTATTGGGCGCCCCTCATCGAGCGTTACCAGATCGCGGCCACCATCGTGAACGACACTGTCGATCCGACCTTTCGCTTCATGACGGTCGATTGGGACGGCAAGATCCGGATGGATTGCTCGTCGCCCTATGCAATGGAACGGCTGGTCGGACTGCGCGGGAATTTCGACATCGCCTTCGCCAACGACACCGACGCCGATCGCCACGGCATCGTCTGTCCGTCGGACGGGCTGATGAATCCGAACCATTTTCTCGGTGCCGCCATCGCCTACCTCTACGGCAATCGTCCGCACTGGTCTGCCGCCAGCGCCGTCGGCAAGACGGTCGTCAGCAGCGGCATGATCGATCGTGTGGCCAAGAAGCTGGGACGGCGGCTCGTCGAGGTACCTGTCGGCTTCAAATGGTTCAGCGCCGGCCTCATCGACGGAGCGCTCGGCTTCGGCGGCGAGGAAAGCGCCGGCGCCTCGTTCCTGCGCCGCGACGGATCGGTTTGGACCACCGACAAGGACGGCATCATCATGGGCCTGCTGGCTGCCGAGATGACCGCGCGTCTGGGCAAGTATCCAAGTCAATTCTATCGAGACTTCACCGCCGATCTCGGCATCTCCCGCTATGAGCGCATCGATGCGCCGGCATCACCGGCCCAGAAATCCGCCCTGAAGAGCCTGACGCCCGAGCGCGTGGCGGCCGCTGATCTCGCCGGCGAGCCGATCGAGGCGAAGCTCGTCAACGCACCCGGCAACGATCAACCGATCGGCGGCATCAAGATCGTCGCGAAAAGCGGCTGGTTCGCAGCACGGCCGTCGGGAACCGAAGACGTCTACAAGATCTACGCGGAAAGCTTTCGCGACGAGGACCATCTGCGGCAAATCCAGCGTGAGGCACAAGCCATCGTAAGCGCGGCACTTGCCGGACCGGCCAAATCCACAGAACCGCAGCTGGCCGGATAGGTAGTTTCCGAGGCTATCGGCTGGGCGCCATACCAATAGTATGTGCCTCAACCTCTATTGATCCCTTCCAGCCGACGCTCCGCGCTCGGAGCCTCGCACGCCATCCGCTCAAGGTGGTTGCAAGGGAGAAGGTCGCCGACGACTCTTCTTCCTCGACCGGGAAATATCAAGCGGCCGCACGGTGCCGCAACAGAGCAAGCCCGACCAATCTCGGAGGGACGACGTGCTCGACCCTGCGAGATCCATCCAGAGGGCACACGGAAAAAGGTGACGACCATGTATAAGAGAATGACGATCCGGACCCTGACTTTGCTCGTGCTCTTCGGTGCCGCTCCGCTTCTCGGTGCCTGCCATACCACTGCGGGAGCGGGCGAGGACATCTCCAAGACCGGTCAAGCCATCGAGAAGAGCGCGGACAAAGCCGCGCCCTGAGACAGACCGGCTTGTAAAGAGCGCACATGGTAAAGAGCGCACATGGCCGCCGTCCGCGGCTGTGTGCGATGGGCGGACACAGGGAGAGATGAAATTGCGGGCTGGTCAGGTCGAGGTCGGAGACCGATTCACGAAGACCGGATTCCATCCCCGCATCGTCTATGTGGTCGGAGCGATCGTGGCCTCTTATGGCCATCCCCAGCATGTCCGTTTGTTGGCGGAAGGCCAGAATGACAGCATGCTTATATCGGTCTCGGCGCTGACCGACGACGAGTTCTGGCTGCGCGTGGCCTAAATCTATGGCCGCCCACTTGTCGGCGCCTCGATGTGAGTAGTTTCCGAAGCTTACCGCTCCGTCCCTGAAACTCCATAATCGCAACTATCCCAGCGAATATTCCGCAACCCTTGAGAGCATCCGCTGGGCAGCCCCAGCCCAATCTGCATTGCCGCTGCGGCTCTCAGGTTCGAGGAATGAGCCATGACAACATATGGAACGGCGGCTTCCCTGACGAAGCCGGTCCACGCCCTCGGCATCCTCTTCATTCTGCTGGCCGGCACACTCACGGCACCCGCGGCGAGCGCCGCCGACGACGCGAGCGGGTTCATCACCGATCTCGGCCGCCACGCGATCGCGATCATGAACGACCCCGGGCTCTCTGCAGCCGATCGGCAGCACCGGTTCGAAACGCTGATGGCTGAAGATTTCGACTTGCCGAAAATTGCGCAGTTCGTGCTCGGAACTTATTGGCGACAGGCGAACGAGACCGAACGGCAGCAGTTCACGACCGCCTTTGGCGACTATATGACAGGCGTCTATTCCACCCGCTTCGCGGAATACAGCGCCCAGTCGTTCCGAGTGACCACGCAGCTCGCCGCAAGCAACGCAACGACCGTGGTCAGCAGCGAGATCACACGGCTCTCCTCCGGAGAGGAAATCGATCTGGACTGGATCGTGGCCAAAACGCCTGGCAGCTACAAGGTGATCGACATCACGGCCGGCGGCACGAGCCTCTCGCGGGCGCAGCGTGAGGAGTTCTCGTCCGTGGTTCATCGCAACGGCGACGACGTTTCGAAACTGATCCGGCAATTGCAGTTGAAGTCGACCGAGCTGGCTTCTTCGCAACGTTGAGGAGAGACCGCATCGCCTTACGGCGCATCGCGGGTGCTGAAGCTGAGGCATCCCTGCGTTCCCGACATCGGAATTCACCCTTGAAGAGCTTGAATTAGCGCCCGACAGCCGATCGAAAGAAAATAAATTTGGTAAGTTCGACAAGCGCCAGATAGGCGACTGTCATGCCAATTAGAAAGATGAGGAAGGCCGGTGGCGGCGCCACGAAGCCGAACCATCGGCCCAGCGAGATATAGGGTAGGACGATCGCAACGCCGACGACGCCCAGCGCCATGATGACCAGGAAGCGGTGCGGGGTGCTGCGGAAGAACAGCCGCCGCGTTCGGATGGCGAAGACGACCAGCACCTGGGTCGTGATCGACTCGATGAACCATCCCGTTCGAAAGAACGCCTCGCCGGCATCGAAAAGGCGCAGCAAGGCGTAGAAGGTCAGAAAATCGAAGATGGAACTGACGGGCCCGAAGACCAACATGAACCGCTCGATCAGCTTCACGTCCCAGTTCACCGGCAGCGCCGTCGCCTCCGGATCGACCCGGTCGAATGGGATCGCGATCTCCGACACGTCATAAAGCAGGTTGTTCAGCAAGATCTGAATCGGCAGCATCGGCAAGAAAGGCAGGAACAGCGCTGCTCCGGCCATGCTGAACATATTGCCGAAGTTCGAGCTTGATCCCATCAGGACGTACTTGGACACGTTCTGGACCGTACCCCGGCCGTGGATGACGGCTTCGCGTACAACCGAAAGATCGTGCTCGAGCAGGATCAGGTCGGCAGCCGCACGGGCGACATCCGCGGCGCCGTCGACCGAAATCCCGACATCCGCGGCATGCAAGGCCGGGGCGTCGTTGATGCCGTCGCCGAGGAAGCCGACCACATTACCGAGCCGCTTCAGCGCCAGCAGAATCCGATGCTTCTGCTGCGGGTTGACGCGACAGAACAGGTTGACGCGAGACAGTTGCCCGATGAGAGCCTCGTCCGAAAGCCGCGTCAGCTCGTCGCCGGTGAGCACGCCGGTGACCGGCACGCCGATTTCCGCGAACACATGGCGGGTGACGAGTTCGTTGTCTCCGGTCAGCACCCTGACCGAGATCCCCGCAGCCGCCATCGCCTGGATCGTAGCCCCGGCGCTCGCTTTCGGTGGATCGAGGAAGACGGCGAAGCCTGAGAAGACAAGCTCGCTTTCGTCGCAGATCGCGGCGGTTTCATGGCTCATCTCGACCGTGCGGCTTGCTATGCCCAACGCGCGGAAACCTTGCGCGCCCAGCCCGTCGAGGGTCGCTTCAAATATCCGGCGCGTCTCGGCATCGAGCACCCGCTCCTCGCCCGTCGCATCCTCGCACCGCCCTGAGAGCCGCAAGAGATCCTCGGGCGCGCCCTTGACGATCAAACGTCGCTTGCCGTCCCGCTCGACCAGGATGGAGACGCGGCGTCGCTCGAAATCGAACGGGACCTCATCGATCTTCCGCCAGCCGGTCATGTCGATCGGATGGGCGGCGAGGATCGCTTCATCGAGCGGGCTCTTCATGCCGCTTTCGAAATGGCTGTTGACGCAGCCATAGACATAAGCGCGCTCGCTCTCGGCGCCCGTGCCGTCGATCGTGCGCACGAGCTTGATGGTGGCCTCGGTCAGCGTGCCCGTCTTGTCGGTGCACAGCACATTCATGGCGCCGAGGTCATGGATCGCGGAGAGGCGTTTCACGATCACCTTCCGCTTGGCCAGTTCCATCGCCGCCCGAGCAAGCGTCACGGTCACGATCATCGGCAGAAGCTCGGGGGTCAGCCCGACCGCGAGGGCGAGCGCGAACATGAGCGATTCCAGCACCGGACGCTGGAAGGAAATATTCACCACCAGAACGAACAGCACCATCAGCACCGTGAAGCGCATGATCAGCATGCCGAAGCGGCGGATCCCGACCGCGAACGCAGTGGCCGGCGGCTTTTCCGCCAGGCTGGTCGCGAGATTGCCGAGCGCCGTCTCGCCGCCGGTCCGGCAGAGCACGATCGTTGCGGTGCCGCTGATTACGGAGGTACCCGCAAAGACCGCATTCGACGCTCCGGCCGGATTTTCGGCCCCTAGGGCTACGTCGCCTGCCTGCTTCTCGGCCGGGTAAGGCTCGCCGGTAAGGAGCGCCTGGTTGACGAACAGATCGCGGCTCAGGAGCAATCGCGAATCCGCGGGCACGAGATCGCCGGCGATCAACTCGACGACGTCGCCGGGAACCAGCCGGTCGATCGGTACCGAGAGCGCAGCACCGTCACGTCGCACCGTCGCCTGGACCGCCACGGAACGACGCAACGCCTCGACCGCATTTTGCGCGCGGACTTCCTGAACGAAATCGAGCGTCATGCTGATCGTGACGATGCCGATGACGATAAGAAAGCTGACGACATCGCCGGTCGCGGCGGACAGACCACTCGCGACGAGCAGGATGATGACCAACGGGTTGCGAAACCGGGTAAGGAATTGCACCCAGAGCGGCGAGCGCTTGACGGTCGCAGGGTCGTTGGGTCCGTAAGTCGCCAGTCGCGACTGCGCCTCCGCGTTAGCGAGACCTGCCGGGGAGGTTGCGAGCCTTGCAAGGAGTCGGTCCAGCGGCTCCTGCCAGATCTCTTCGGGGGCCAGCCTGCCATTCTTCGCTTTTAGAGACTCATCACGCTGAGGCTGCGCCTTCGCTTCCTCATGTTCGGAGGCGGCTTTCATCGTCACTCATCCTTTCGAGTGATGCGGCAGCAAGAGCGGCGGCCTCGGAAACAAGCAGCGTTGCCACGCAGGGCTCCGCAAGCGCTATGCGTACCAGATCTTCGGTCGGCGCGCTCTTTCGGAATGGCTGTGAATACGTGAGATTCCATGGCGGAAGCCCCGCCTCGCGATATGCCGGCGGCAGCCGCTGGCCGCCTCCCGGGTCAAGTCGTCGACGGCCCAACCGCCCCGAGAGAACGACTAGTCTAGCATCAACGGAACCGACTTGGCACCCGGATCCAATGTTCTCGCTCCCCGACGATGTGCAGGGCAAATGTCTCCGACCGTTCGGGGGCAAACCTAACAGATAACGGAATATGCTTGAGAAGTTGAAAATAATTCTTGAAAAACATCAAATCACCACAATCTACAACTATAGTCACTACATCAAATGCAACAATATTTAATATCATCGGCAGGCTCTGATTTTTAATGATTTAACGCGGCCTTCAAATTGACGCCCGAGACCTTTCCGAGCAGGTAAGGCTTCGAGGTCGCCAATCACCATAACAAGCAAAGAGATATGACTTTGGAGCCGTCACATGATGTTAAAAAATTTCGTCATCTATCCCACCTTAAGCGCTCACAAAACAATTACGATTGTCGCTGCAGATGGCCCGATGGTTATTGTTGCCTACCTCCGGCAAGAGGAGCTGGCTTCGGCTTTGCCTCATCTTCAACTCACCGACCAGGAACGTGTCCATTTTGCGGTCGATAACCTCGCCGCCCTTCAACGCATCATTTCCGATAAGTACGAGCGTGGCGAGTGGCATTCGGGATATCGGCCGCGGGCTCGCTGCATCGAGGTCGACCGTATCGACCTCATCAAGGGCCCACCGCTCACCCAAACCTTCGGCCCTCCGGCCCCAGAAAAGCTGAGCGATATGGCCCGGAACTGTGAGCAGACCCGCGATCGGTACCAGAGGTTGATCGACAAGCTCGTGAAGATGAAACCCTGCACTCCAATGCTCACTGCCGCCTTGCGTCAGGAGTTGGGCGACCTCAACAGTTTGATCGCCAGTCATTCGCGCGGTACGTAAAGCACGGTATATTTTCGAATCGCATCGAACGCCTCGAGCAAGGACAAATGATTATTGAACCAACTCCCGTACGAATGTGTTTACCAACCAGGGGCGTGGCCTTTTTTAAGGTCGCTCTAAATCGTTAGACACCCTGATGTTAAAGTCACCGCCGAATCGGGACGAGTGAGCTCGGAGCACCAAAATGACGCTCTCCAATTTTTCTATTTCTCCAGTGTTGGAAACGTATAAGCGGGTATCTATTACGGCTGCTCATGGCACAATTCGAATTTCGGTCCATATTAGACCAGAAGAGTTGGACGATCTTTTCCCCAACCTACAATTTACTGATCAAGGGCGGATCAGTTTCGCGATACATAACATCGCGGCGCTTCAATGCATTATTTCAGACAAGTATAAACGTGGCGAGTGGGAGCCGATTTGTGGATCAGCCGCCCGCCGGATCGAAATCGACCTCAGCGATCTCACAGCCGGACTGCCGCTGCTCGATGTGGTCCCGAACGCTGGCAATCCTCCCGCGAAAATCCCGGGACTTCGATATGAACGCGAGAAGACCCGGGATCGGATCGTCGCGCGCCTGCGAGTGCCTCGGCCCTGGTCGGCACGTCAGCAACCCCATCAAATTAGTTGCTGAGCCATCGCTCGGGGCGCGATGTGCCGCCTGTCTTTGAGGATTAGCGTTATGAGAACATCAGATCGTACTTATTCGATCAAGCCGCCCGAATTATTGCGGCCTCGCGCCGTTACCGGCGATTTTGCATTTGAACAACATTTGGAAGGAACCGGCCTGAAGCTTTGCTTCGATTTTTGGAAGAGTCGGCGATTGGAAGGGGCGCTCCCGCTCAAATCGAGCATCGATCCCGTCGAAATGCCCCGGTCCATCTTGCCGAACCTCTTCCTTCACGAATGGGAAGGTCCCGGCAAATTCCGGTGCCGCTTGGCCGGAACGGAAATCTGCCGGGTAACGCGCCGCAATCCGACGGGCCTTTATCTGCACGAGCAGGTGAGCCCAGAAGCATCGGAGAGCAGGCTAGATCTCTTCAAGGAAGTGATCGATCGCGCCACGCCGGCCGTCTATGGCGGCCGGATCTCGACTGATCCCCGCAATGGGATACAATTCAAACGCCTGCTCCTCCCCGTCAGCCGGGACGGCAGCCGAGCCGACTTCATTTTCGGCATGCTCATATTCCCCTACTTCGACCCTTCGCTGGAGCTGGCCGTGAATCCGGACTTGGACTTCGTCGAATGGTCGACGGTGGGTGGCTTGCCCGGACAACAATCCCCGGTCTAACAGCGCTTACCGCGCATTCCATAGCGGACAGGCAGCCCGGTTGAAGCCCCTGGGTGGTCATCGCGCGAGACTGCTTGGCTCGAACCTGCGTAGTTTCCGACTCTAGCGGCTACGCGAATTTTCGAGCCTAGTTCTCTCGTTTGTATGTGGCTCATCTCAAGGGGAGAACGACATGAAGATCCTTCCGGCCGGTTTGACCGCTTTGGCCCTGATCCTGTCGGTCGGGTGCGCAGAAGCCCAAGCCCCCCAAACGCCCGTTGCTCCCCCCGGCAAGGCCGGCTCGAACGACACCAAGACAGGAAGCTATTGGGGCGTCGATTCCGACGGCAAGCGCGTTCATGTTCGCGCCCCTTCCGGCGGCAGCAGCCGCGCTCAGGCAGATGCGAACGAGGTGCCGATCACCGATAGCCTCAACCAGCAGGCGCTTCAGGCCGCCCAGCCGCACTGATAATGATGCTGCGGACCCCAATGCGGACTGACAGAACCCGGCCATAGCCCCATTTCGGGGATACTCTCATGAGGCTGTGCCGATTACGCGCATTGCCGACGCAAGTCGTTGCCGCCGCAAGACTTGATCATCGATGACATCGAAATCGGCACAGGCGAGATTATCGCTGTCGGGCGAGCCCGATCGAATGCATCCGCCGCCCGGTCCGCGGCAGTTTGACCGCGTAATTGAGCCAGATCAAGGCAGGCACTGGATGTGCTGACTACCCTCTCTGAGCTTATGTGGCTTGGATTCGCGATCTGGGCTGATCTGTACCAACCGAGACACTCATCTCCGGACAAAACGTCCGACCCGCCCCGTGGCGCGAGCGGCGGCGGAAGAGAAGATCCACTGAATGTTTCAGAGGTCGCCCCCCAAGAGGGCACCGTTCACGCTAACGCATCGGCCAGGCCTCACCGCCGGCTCGCCGTCAGCGGCATGCAGCGCGAGGCTTTCCAGTCCCGCTTTGCGCTTGGCCGCTAGCCATATGGAGACGCGAAAATTTTTCCGTACCGCTTCAGGCTGTTATCGCTCCTCGGCTTCGATGTCTGGATGGACGCGTCATGGTTGTTGCTGGCCGCGCTGATCAGCTGGACGCTGGCGGAATCCGTCTTCCCGGGAATAGCGCCGGATCTCTCGTCCGGCACCTATTGGTGGATGGCCGGAACCGCCACGATCGGCCTGCTCTTTTCGATCGTCTTTCACGAGCTGGCGCATTCCATCGTCGCTCGCCAGTACGGCATCGCGATCCGCGGCATCACTCTGTTCATCTTCGGTGGGATCGCGGATATGGAGGGCGAGCCGGGAACCGCCAAGAGCGAGTTGCTCATGGCGGCGGCCGGTCCCGCAGCCAGCTTTCTGCTCGCAGCGATATTGTTCGCGCTGTTCACATATGCCGGCGTCTGGGCCGCGCCGAGCGCGGTCCAGGGCACGCTCTGGTATCTCGCGCTCATCAACGGCATGCTGGCGCTCTTCAATTTGATTCCTGCCTTCCCTCTCGATGGCGGCCGCATGCTCCGCGCGGCATTGTGGATGTGGCGGGGCGACTTCCTTTGGGCAACCCGGATCGCCGCGGGCGCCGGCAATCTGTTCGGCATCCTGCTGATCGTTCTCGGCCTCTTCGAGGTCATGAGCGGCGATTTCGTCGGCGGGATGTGGCGCTTTCTGATCGGCCTGTTCCTCAAGGGCGCGGCCGATGCCAGCCTGCGGGAGACGATGACGAAATCGGTCCTCCAGGGTGTCCCGGTTTCCCGGATCATGAACCCACAACCGATCTCCGTTCCGTCGGATCTGCCTGTCGCCGCCCTGATAGACGATTTCGTTTACCGCCATCATCACCGCACCTTCCCGGTCACGAAGGATGGCCATCTCGTCGGCAGCGTCGGAACCGAGCAGGCGGCTTCGCTGGATCGCGCCGCCTGGGCCGCAACCGCGATCGACAGCATCATGAGCCCCTGCGCCGAGGCGGATCTGGTCGCGCCCGAAACAGACGCCGTCACCGCCCTGGCCGGGATGAAGCGCAGCGGCAGAAGCCGCCTCTGGGTCGTGGATCGCGGCCGGCTGGTCGGCATCCTCTCGCTTCGCGACATGCTGGAGTTTCTTTCGGTCAAGCTCGAGCTCGAAAGTGGGACGCACCCGCCCCGCCAAGCATTGCGGCTTCGCTGACGCCCGAGATCCGGCCGCCGCGGCCGACGGCCTTGGACTGCGAAATTGATTTGCCTCATGGTCGACCGACAGCCTCGCATCGAAGATGCCGCGATGGAAACAGCAGCCATCTCGCATGCGCGGGCCGACGCGCCCGCCGCGCCGACCCTCAAGCTCCGTCGGGTGCCGGTCGACACCTATCGCGAGCCGGTCGCCTACCTGCCCCGGCGGTCGTCGATCTACCGGCCCGCGGATTTCCAGGCGCTCTCGAAGGTCGAGGTGAAGGCCGGCGGCCGACGCCTCATCGCCGTGCTCAATGTCGTCGATCATGATGGCTGGCTGATGCCGGACGAGGTCGGCGTCTCCGCCTTGGGCTTCACGCTGCTGGGATTGCCGGAGGGATCGGCGGTCGAGGTGACCCAGGCGCCACCGGCGAAAAGCCTGGAAGCGGTCCGCAGGAAGATCGAGGGGGAGGAACTGTCGGCGGCCGATTTCCGCGCCATCATCGGCGAGATCACGGAGATGCGCTACTCGAAGACCGAGATCGCCGCGTTCCTGATCGCCTCTGCGAGCTTCCTCTCGACCCAGGAGGTCCTGCATCTGACCGAGGCCATGGCCGGCGCCGGCAGCCGCCTCGACTGGCCGGGGGAAACAATCGTCGACAAGCATTGCATCGGCGGCGTGCCCGGCAACCGGACCTCGATGATCATCGTTCCCATCGTGGCGGCGCACGGCCTGATGATCCCGAAGACCTCCTCGCGCGCCATCACCTCGCCCGCGGGCACTGCCGACACGATGGAGGTCCTGGCGAAGGTGGATCTCGGCATCGACGAGATGCGCCAGGTGGTGCGTGCCGAGGGCGGATGTCTCGTCTGGGGCGGCCATGTCAACCTCTCCCCGGCGGACGACATCCTGATCTCGGTCGAGCGGCCGCTCGAGATCGACACGGCGGAGCAGATGGTCGCCTCGATCCTGTCGAAAAAGCTGGCCGCCGGCTCCAATCGGCTGGTCATCGACATCCCGCTCGGGCCGAGCGCCAAGGTGCGCAGCCGCGCCCAGGCGATCCGGCTGAAGAAGCTGTTCGAGTTCGTCGGCGACCGGCTCGGCCTGGTGCTGGATGTGGTGATTACCGACGGCAGCCAGCCGATCGGGCGCGGCATCGGACCGGCGCTCGAGGCCCGGGACGTGATGAAGGTCCTCGCCGGCGAGCCGGACGCGCCCGCCGATCTGCGCGACCGGGCGCTCGCGCTGGCCGGCGCGATTCTCGATTTCGATCCGGCGCTCCGCGGCGGCACCGGCCGCGACCGGGCGCAGGAGCTGCTGCACTCGGGCGCCGCCTTCACCAAGTTCGAGCGGATCGTCACAGCGCAGGGACGCGCGCCCGCGGCGACGCAGCTCGGCGACCTGACCCATGAGGCGAAGGCCGCGCATGACGGGACCGTGACCGCGATCGACTGCCTGCGCATCGCGCGCATCGCGCGGATGAGCGGTGCTCCCAACGACAAGGGCGCCGGCATCGATCTCCTGAAAAAGGTCGGCGACCGCGTCGAGGCCGGCGAGCCGATCTATCGTATTCACGCTTATCTTCCCGCCGATTTCCGCTTTGCCGTCGCCGCGGCGACTGAGAACGACGCCTTCACCTTGGAGCCCGCATCATGACGCCGAGGCTGACCTTTCTCGGAGCGGCAGGGACGGTCACCGGATCCTGCCATCTTCTGGAAATCGAGGGCGGCAAGCTGCTCGTCGATTGCGGCCTGTTCCAGGGGCCGAAATCGCTGAAGGAACTGAATTACCGGCCCTTCGCCTTCGACCCGGCCGCGATCGGCGCGGTATTGCTGACCCACGCCCATATCGATCACAGCGGGCTCATTCCGAAGCTCGTCCAAAGGCGGCTATCGCGGCCGCATCTTCGCCACCGCGCCCACCGCCGATCTGCTGACCTACATGCTGCCGGATTCGGGATATATCCAAGAGAGCGAGGTCGAGCGGCTGAACCGGCGTCTCAAGCAGCGCGGTGAAGAGGCGGTCATTCCCATCTACACGAAGGAGGAAGCGGAACAGGCGCTTTCGGCGATCGAGCCGACAGCTTTGAACCAGTGGTTCGAACCGATGGCGGGCATACGTGCCCGCCTGTGGCCATCGGGACATATCTTGGGCGCGGCCTCGATCGAACTCGAGATCGCCGGCCCCGGCGCCCCGATCCGCCTCCTGTTTTCCGGCGATGTCGGCACCGAAGGCCGTGCCTTGCACGGTGCGCCGGAAGGACCGCATGGCGTCGACTATCTCATCGTCGAGGCCACGTACGGCGACCGTCTGCGCGAACAGGTGACGCCGGCGGCGAGGCGCGAGCGGTTCGGCCGCGAGGTGAAGGAGGCGCTCGCCCATGGCGGCAACCTGATCATCCCGGTTTTCGCCATCGAACGGACCCAGGAGCTCCTGTTCGATCTCGGCGTCCTGAATCAGGAGGGCTTCTTCGGCAACGTGCCGATCTTCCTCGATTCACCACTCGCCGTTCGCGCAACCGAGGTTTTCAGCCGGCACGCCGAGGAACTGGGTGAAGCCGCGACCGTTCCGCACCCCTTCGACTGGCGCAATATCCGGTTCGTGGAGACGGTCGAGGAATCGAAGAAGCTGAACAAGATCACATCCGGCGCCATCATCATGGCGGCGAGCGGCATGTGCGAGGCCGGGCGCATCCGGCACCATCTGATGGCCAATCTCTGGCGTCCCCAGAGCACGGTGCTGATGGTCGGATATCAGGCACCGGGAACGCTGGGTCGGCTGCTGCTGGACGGCGCGCGGGCGGTGCGTATCCTGGGCGAGGAAATCCAGGTGCGCGCGCGGATCCGCAATATCGATTTCTATTCGGCTCACGCGGATCAGGAAGCACTCCTCCGCTGGATAGAAGCGCGCCAGCCGGTGTCGAAGGCCATCCTGCTGACCCATGGCGAGCCATCCGCAACGGATGCCTTGGCAAGGCTGCTCGCCGCCAATCCCCCTGCAGGCTCTGCGGCCCTGCTGCAGCCGGCTCTCGGGAGCGTGCTGAGGCTCGATCCGGCGGCGGAGGCAACGCTCGCCCATGGCGTCGACCGGCTTCCCGACCCGACACTGGCGCAAGCGGACTGGCATAATCTGCAGTCCCGCTTTCAGTTGGAATTGGCGAATGCGCTCCGCGGGGCAACCACCGACAGGGCGCGCACCACCCTGCTCGACCGCCTGCGCGCCGCCCTCAAATCATAGCGATGCGAGCCGAGGCCGGTCCTCAATGCGACATGAGCACCGGCACCGTCATGCGCGTCAGGATGGCGCGGGTGACGCCGCCCAGTAGCAGCTCGCGCATCTCCGAATGGCCGTAAGAGCCCATCACGAGCAGGTCGACCGAATGGTCGGCGATGAACGAGAGCAGCAGGTCGGCGATTTCGTCATCACAGCGCGGTTCGATGCGGGCATCGACCGTGACGCCATGGCGTGCGAGATGCGCCGCGATGTCGACATAGGGCAGTTCCTGCGAGCCACTGCGCATCGCGGTGGTGATCGTTATGACGGTGACCTGCTCGGCCGTCTTGAGCAACGGCAGTGCGTCGTTGACGGCGCGCGCAGCTTCCCGCCCGCCGTCCCAAGCGACGAGCACGCGACGGCCGAGCGTCTCGACGTGACCGGCATAAGGTACGATCAGCGCCGGACGGCCGGACGCCAGCGGCACGTAGGACGGCACGCTCGCCCCGCTGCCGATCGACGGATGCTCTGGATCGTACTGTCCGAGCACCGCGAGATCGGCGGCGCGGGCATGTTGGGCCACGGTCTGGTCGATCCGCCCCTCGGCGGCCCGCCACTCGGCACTGAAGGCACCGCCGGCGACGGCACGCCGAAACATGGCTTCCGTCGCGGCCTCGTCGGCCGCATTCCGCTTGGATAGATACTGCATCGCTTCGAAGACGGAATAGGATTCCCGATAAGGGATCGCTCCTTCGAGCGAATTCACGAAGAGGCCGACGAGGTGAGCCTCGTTGCGCTCGGCAAGCAAGGTGGCCGCTTCGAGACGACGCTCCGAAGACGGAGAAGCATCGAGATGCACCAGAATATCTTTCAGCATCGCACAATCCTCCGCGCAGGGGCCACGGCCATGACGGGAAGCGGCCGGCCACATGCTCAAGGATCATGCTGTAGAGACGGAGCCGAGCTGTCCTTGATCCTCATCAATAGCTTTTGAAGCCTCAGCCGCCCGTGGGGCCGGCATAGCGCCGCCAAACCGCCTTTCGGATCAGCCTTCGGCTCTCATACGCATCGAGTGTTGGATTCTGCTCGACGCGGGCGGCCTCGCACGCCAGCTCCTCGTCCTTGATCACGTGCCGGAACCATGCCGAATAATCACCCGCCCGCAGATGGCGCTCCCAGGTCCCATCGTCGACGGCACCGGCCACATCGAGGAAGCGATAGAGATTTCTGGCCGAAATCAGCGTTCCGTCCCGCGGATTCCTGAAGTAGAAGCTGCGGCTTTCGCCGACATCTCCCACAGCGTACTTGCCTGCATGCCGCTTATGGATCTGAATCGGCGGCTCGACCTTCACCGGCTGCGGCGGTCGGCTGGCGCCGGGCGCCCAAAGGAGGGCCTCTCCGCAGCTGAGCTCCACCGGGTCGGTCGCGATCGTCGTGCCGAGCGCGGCGGCGCAGGCGGCAAGGGACACGAACGGCTCGTCGCCGACCGCGATAACTGCCGTCACGGTCTCCAGAGCCTCGCGCGCGACTTCCTGCGGGTAGGCTGTGATCATGATTGCGGCCGGAATGGCGTCGATCCAGCCTCGCAGGGCGTCGTCGCGCGCGGCCGGCAGCACCTGATGCGCCTCGTCGATGATCAACCAATGCGGCCTGCCCGTTCTCTGCCGTAGCCGCGAGATCTGCAGCAGAAAGCTCGCGAACAGCCGGCGGCGGTCTTTCAGCCCAAGCGCCTGCGTATTCATCACCAGATTGACGCCATTCTCATGCAGTAGCTTCAGCGCTTCGGCGACGACGGGCTGGATGGTCGGGCCGCCGACGCAGACCGCATCCTCAAGGTCGACATAATCGCCTTCCGGATCGACGACGCAAAATTCGAATTCCTTTTCGGCTATATGCTCGGTCAGCGCCGTGGCGAGCGTCGACTTGCCGCTCGCCGACGGGCCTATGATCAGGACGCTGCCGCCATAGGGCTGCAGATAGATTTCCATGCCGGCGCGATCCCGACCCAGCATAAGCCCATGCTTCGTCTTTGGGGCGAGGGTCGCATCTTCCGCGATCAGGCGCTGGGCCAGTTCGGCCACGCCGGCCCCGTGATCGCCTGCCAGGACGATATCCGCCATACGCTTGACGGCAGGAAGAGCATTGGCGACGGCGGCGGCCAGTCCACAGGCGCCAAGGAAGGCATGATCGTTTTCGGCATCGCCGACGGCGGCGACATTGTGCGGCGACAGGTCCAGTTCCTTGAGCGCGGCGAGGAGCCCGCTCGCCTTGTTCACGTTCGGCGGCAGGATCATCACAGCACCCTTGTTGAAGATGACCTGAAGCTCCAGGCCAAGTTCGTGGATGACCTCCAGGACGGCGGCCTGATGCGGCTCCCAGGTGGCGATGATGCATCGGCCGACGGAAACCGGCGCCACTTTCATCTCGGCGAGCCGCTCAACGACGGATCGCGGTGCCGGTGCGGCGAGCAGCGTTTCGCGGCCGTTCGATGGGTCGTGGAGAAGCGCGCCATTCTCGGCGACGATGCGATCGAACAGCGCGGTCTCGGAGAATTGCCTTCGCAGATCCGGCAATTCGCGACCAGTGACGAGGATCAGCCGGCGCCCGGTCGATTTGAGCCGCCGCAACGCTTCGCAGGTCGCCGGATCAACGACGCCGTCGCGGGCGATGGTTCCGTCGTAATCGACGGCGAGCGCCAAGAAATACATCGTCAATCTCCCGGGGTTCTGCTGCCCAAGGAAAATCGTAAGCCCGCCAACCGCCGTCGGCCTTGACCGTCGTCAATCGACGGCGGCTCTCCTTTGATGCAAGTCAATCGGACTTCACGTCGACGCTCCTATGATCCTCTCCATCGTTCTGCCGTCAGCCTCAACCCGCAGGAGAGACGCTATGAAAGATGATTTGCAATTGCAGCAACGGGTGATCGACGAACTCGAATTCGATCCGGGCGTCAATGCCGCGCATATCGGGGTGAGCGTACGGGACGGCGTCGTTACTCTCTCCGGCCATGTCGAGAGCTTCTTCGAGAAACATGAGGCCGAGCGCGCCGCGCGACGGATCAGGGGCGTGAAGGCTGTCGCCCAGGAACTGCTCGTTCATTTGCCTTCCGACCGGAAGACCGAGGATGACGAGATTGCCGCCCGCGCGGTCAAGATCCTAAGCTGGGACGCGCTGGTACCGGACGAGCGGATCTCGGTCCAGGTCGAGCACGGCGTCGTGATGCTGAGCGGCGAGGTCGAGTGGAACTATCAGCGCCAGGAAGCGGAATATGACGTGCGCAAGCTTGGCGGCATCAAGACCATCGTCAACAACATCACCGTAAAACCCATGGTGCGGGCGGAAGATGTTCAAACCAAGATCCGGGCTGCCCTTGAGCGTAGCGCCATCGTTCAGGCGAGCCGAATCACGGTGGATGTCTCCGGCAATACGGTCACGCTGGGCGGCACCGCGCCCGGCTGGACCGAGCGGCAGGCGGCCGAGCGCGCGGCCTGGTCGGTGGCGGGCGTGACACAAGTCGAGGACAGGATCGAGCTGGCCCGGCTTTGATGAGCGAGGTCATGGCTTGGCCAACCGCGGCAATTCTTTCGTCCGTCGCCGCGGCAGCGATGCTGGGCTCATGCAGCGTACTGGAGAGCGAGGCCACCAAGGGGCACTCGATCGCCGAGGAATGGTGCGCGGAGTGCCACCGAGTGGCGCCCGACCAGCCGAGCGGCAGCCGTGCCGGCCATATCCTGCCCCCGCCGGTCGAGGCGCCGAGCTTCATGTCGATCGCCGAGCGGCCGGACGTCGATCGGAACTGGCTCCGCCATTTCATGGCGGAGCTTCACCTGCCCATGCCGGGCTACCGGCTGAGCGCGGACGAGCGCGACGAGGTGATCACCTATATCCTGTCGCTCAAGCCCAGGGCATCCTAAAGCGTTCTTTGATATAAAAACTTCGCGCAGAGCGCTAGTATCGGCGAGGGATCGTTTGGGGAGCACTTCAAGACAGTAAACCGGGGCCGTACAACCCGGAGAAACCTGCAAGAGGGGAGAAATGCCGTGACATCATCCGCACATCATTGTCGGGCGAGACTATGGTCGGTCGTCATGCTCGTCGGGCTAACGCCCTGTGGCGCGTTTGCCGCCGGCGAAGGAGAGGAATTGGCTCAGCATCATTGCGCCAAATGCCATGAGATCGCGCCTGGCGTGAAGCCCGAAACCCCGAATGCCGCCGCGCCGAGCTTCGCGGCGATTGCCGGCGATCCGAAGAAATATCCCGAGGCCCGGATCTTCGCGGTGCTGAGCGGACCGCACGCCAAGATGGAACCATACGCCTTCACGGCGATCGAGCGGCAGAGCCTCATCGCTTACATTCAAAGTCAGGCGAAGAAATAACGCCGGCGGACGCAGCGCCGACCGCGCTGCTCACGCAATCTGACAATCCGCGACGGGCGCCGGCTTCTGCCGAATCGCCCGCGCGAACGCGGACAAGACCGGCAGAAAGTCGGCCTGCTGGACCTCCGCCTTGCGGATCCGGAGAGTGGTCTTCGGCGTGGCGCCGGCCAAAAGCTGCATCTCCGCGAAGGCCGGGCCTGCGGCGGAACCGCCGCAAGTCGCGAAGAACGCCGTGTGGTGGATATGCGGCTCTTCGCGGCGCAACAGGGCCTGAACCGGGGTCGCGGGATGGGACATCCAGATAGGGCCGCCGATGACGATCATATCATAGCGAGCGAGCTCGTGCCGAAGCGGCTCGAGCAACGGCAGCTTGCCTCGCCAGCTATCGTATCCGGCCTTCATGCTGCCCCAGAAGCCTATTGGATATCGGCCGCAACCGATTTCCTCGATATCGGCACCGAGTTCCTCGGCAAGAGCCTCGGCCACGGCACGCGTCGTCCCCGAGCGGGAATAGTAGAGTATCAACGCGTTCATGGCGTTCATCCAACTGGCCGCATCCACATGCAACATACGGGGCGGTGCCGCTCCAGCATTGATCCAGCGCAATGAAAAGCAGGTCGTCAGCCGAAACAACGCCGATTGAGGCGCATCAAGGCATCCCTCCCACGGAGCCTTGAAGATGCAGCATCTGCAGGCGCATCCAGGAGAGGGCGGCATGACTTACACGAGCTTGATGGTTTACATGGATCTCGGCTCGGTCAACGAGTCCGCGCTGCGCATGGGCCGATATCTCGCCGAGCAGTTCGGCACCGCGGCGATCGGTGTCGCCGCCTGCCAGCCGCTGACGGTAGCCTACGGAGACGGCTATGTTCCGGCCGAATTGATCGCGGCGGACCAGGAACAGGTCGAAAAGGAAATGAAGACGGCCGAGGACCGTTTCCGCGCTTTCTTCCAGGGGCGTTGCCGTCAGCTCGATTGGCGCTCGACGGTCACCTTCGGTGCACCCGCCGACTATGTCACCGCGCAGGCCCGGCGCGCGGACCTGATCATCGCGAGCCCCGGCGAGTCCACCCATGTGAATATTGGCGATCTCGTCATGCGCGCCGGCCGGCCGGTCCTGCTCGTGCCCGATGCAGACGGACCCAACGCCGATGAGCCCAACCCGGGCGCGCACGATCTGGGATCGGTTCTGGTCGGCTGGAAAGATACGCGCGAGACACGGCGCGCCGTTCTCGATGCGCTGCCGCTGCTCAAACGGGCGGGTCTGGTAACGGTCGCGGAAATTGCCGACAAGGACGAACTGGTCTCGGCCCGAGTGCGCGTCGCCGATGTCGCCGAGTGGCTGAAGGGCCACAACGTCGAGGCCGAGACGAGACCCTGCCGAGCAACGGCGATGACGCCCAGATGCTCAACAGCTTGGCGGATCATCAGGAGGCGGGTCTGCTGGTCGTTGGCGCCTACGGCCATAGCCGGCTGCGCGAATGGGTACTGGGCGGCGTGACGCGCGAGATCCTGCGGCCCCCTGCACGCTGCACGCTGCTGTCGCACTGACCCCGAGCCAGAGTTGGCCCGCGCCGAGACAGAGCCCGATGCCGTCATCATTCACAGCGCGGCGGCCGTGGTAACGCAGGTGATGAGGTCTCCGCGCTTCAGGATGGTGCGCGAGCACGGTCGAGGCGAGGCGCGTGACGATATCTTGCCAGGTCAGATCTGTGTCCGATGTCGATGGCAAAGATGTGCTACGGGCGACGGTTAGGCCAGCATCAGGAGAAATCGATCACCATCCGGCCCTCGACCCGGCCGGACTGAAGATCCGCGAAGACCTGGTTGATGGCGGTAAGCGGCACGGTACGGATCCGGCTCCGCACCTTGCCGTCGGCGGCGAAGGCGATCGCCTCCTGCAGATCCTTCCGAGTGCCGACGATCGAGCCGCGGATGGTAATGCGCTTGAGGACGACATCGAAGATCGGTGTCGCGAACTCGCCCGGCGGCAGGCCGACCAGGCTGACCGTGCCCTTGCGGCGGACGAGTTCGAGCGCCTGTGAGAAGGCGCCCGGCGAGACTGCCGTCACCAGCACGCCATGGGCGCCGCCGCCGGTTTCCTTGACGATCTGGGCCGCCGCGTCCGGCGCGGTTGCGTCGACGGCAATATCCGCGCCGAATTCGCGCGCCAGCGCCAGCTTGTCCTCGGTCACGTCGAGCGCCGCGACATAGAGGCCCATCGCCTTCGCATATTGGATGGCGACATGGCCGAGGCCGCCCACGCCGGAGATCGCGATCCATTCGCCGGGCTTCGCCTCGGTCTCCTTGATGCCCTTATAGGTCGTGACGCCGGCGCACAGGATCGGGGCGAGGGCCGCGAAATCCGGCTGGGCCGGCAGCCGGGCGACATAATCGGCGGCGGCGATGACATATTCCTCAAAGCCGCCATCGACGCTGTAGCCGGTATTATGCTGCTCCTCGCACAGCGTCTCCCAGCCGGTGATGCAGTGCTCGCAACCGCCGCAGGCATCGTGCAGCCAGGCGACGCCGACCGGATCGCCCTCCTTGAAGCCGCGCACGCCGGGGCCGAATGGAAAAGGCGCGCTGGAAGCTGCCATAGGACCGCTCGCTCAAATAATAATTCTTATCCTTCTCTTCCCTTTCTTCCTTCTTCTCGCCCTTGATCGTGAGTGTGTTGCCGGATATTGAACTCGCGGATGGCCCGACGATGATTGATTGCTTCGAACAGATCCATGATGGTCTCCAATCCCTATCGAGGGCTGAAGACTGCCGCCGTGCCTGAGCCATCCGATTGATACCGATCAAGGCGGGCCGCGCCGAGGCGGAAAATGATCTCGCCATGCTTGTGCTGAACCAGGGAGCCGGATCGTGATCGATGATCGAAAGCATCAGGACGATGAGATCGCGAGCAATCCCATCGCGGTCGAGCAGCATATCCGGGCTGCGGCCGAGAACGCCATCGTCGTGAGGACCTGAGATCATGCGCCATTCACCGCGAATCGGCCTCCTGCTCGCCGGCCTTCTCCTTGCAATCTCCGCCTCTCCGTCCGGGGCGAGCGAAACATCGGATGCCGCTCCCCTCGCCGGCGATGATAGTCGGGGCGAAGCCCTTGCCCGTCATTGGTGCGCGGGTTGCCACCTGGTTGGCGGCCCCAATTCCGGCACCGATGCCGCACCGCCCTTTCGCACGATCGCCCGTAACCCGTCCAAAGACGCCGCCTTCCTGCGGAGTTTCCTGACCCATCCGCACCCGCCCATGGCGGCGCTCTCGCTCAGCCGGGCCGAGATCGAGGATCTCGTCGCCTATTTCCACCGGCTTTCATTGCCCGGCTGACATCTTTGACCCTGGCCAAGGCGCGCGATACTGCGAGCCGTCGAGGGCCCGCTCGACGCGGGGCGACGGCAGCTCAGGGAACATGCCGGCCGGCTCCCTGACCGACTAAGGCGCACCGCCGTCACCGGCGAGGAGAGGACCGGCCTGTTGCAATCCTTTCGCCTCCGGCTGGCCGGCAAGCGCCCGCTCATCGAGCGCCTGAGCCGTGTAGTGGATCTTGCCGTGGCGATTGAGTAGCAGCAGCACGGGTCGGCCTGGCGGTGCGAGCGCGTCCTTGAGGCGACCGACGGCATCCTTGGGTGTCGGCACGGGCTGCTGGTTCACCTCCAGCAGGATATCCCCCACTTCCAGATCCGCATCCGCGAACGGCCCGTCGCCGCTGATCTGCACGACCACGACGCCCTTGAGATCGGACGGAAATTCAAGCCGCCCGCGGCGGCCTCGCGGCAGCGGCGCGAACGCCAGGCCGATCGTATCCCTGCCCGGCTTCGAAAGCACCTCCTCGCGGTCGGCGACAGCCTTGGTGCCGCCTTCTCCGGGCAATTCTCCAACACGGAGCAACATTGTCAGCGAGGTGCGGTTACGCCAAACGGCAATTTCCGCTTCCTCGCCGATCCGGCTATCCTCGATGACGAGCGGCAGGTCGCGCATTTCGTTGATGGCGCGGCAGCCGAAGGCGGTCACCACATCCCCTCTCCGCAAGCCGGCCAAGGCAGCCGGCCCTTCGGCAACGACATCGTCGACAAGAGCGCCTCCAACCAGCGGCAGTCCTAAAGCCTTGGCCAAGGCCGGCGTGGCCTCTTGCAACGACGCGCCGATCCACGGATGGCGCACCTCGCCATTCGCCCTCAGTTGCTCCACCACGGCGATGGCTCGTTTCGCCGGCACAGCAAAGCTGACCCCGACCGAACCGCCATTCGGCGAATAGAAGGAGGTGATGACGCCGATGATGCTGCCGGTCTCGTTCAGGATCGGACCGCCGGAGCTGCCTTGATTGATCGCGGCGTCGAATTGAAGGTAATCGTCGACCAGCCCGTTCCGGATATCGCGGGCGCGTGCCGAGATCACCCCGACGCTGACGCTCTTGCCGAGCCCGAATGGATTGCCCAAGGCGATGACCCAATCGCCTGCCTCGGTCGCGTCGCTGTCCGCCCAAGGTAAATAGGGCAGCTCGTGAGCCGCCTCGATCTTGAGCAAGGCCAAATCGCTCGCCGGATCGTTGCCGACCAGCCTGGCCGGGCTTTGGGTTCCGTCGCTCAGAGTGGCGGTCACCTGACGAGACCGTTCGACGACATGAGAGTCGGTGACGATGTAGCCGCTGGGATCGATCAGAAAGCCCGATCCGAGCGTACGGCTTCTCCCCGGCGACACGTCCGTCGATGACGGGGACGAACCGGCCCCCTTCCGTCCACCGCCGGCCTCGGTCACGCTGAGACTCACGACGGCGCCGACGGCCTGCCGGACAACCGGCGCAAAGCTCGGCATCTGGATGGGCGTGGCCGATATTGCCGGAGGCTGCTCCGGGCTCTGGGCCATCGCCGGCACAGACGGAATGGCTGTACTCGCCAAACTGCCGGCGAGAATGGCCAGGATGATCATCTTCCAGCGGATTGGCTGGTTCGATTCGGTCACGAACCCTCTCCTTCATGCAACAGAAGGAGGATAGGGCGTCCGTGATCGCAGAGACCTGATCCAGGTCAAGCCAACCTTGTCTTATGCGAACGGAAGTCGCTCGCCGATCTCGATATTGCGTACTTGGCTCGATAAAGGACGAAACACGATCCGGAAAGTCAGGTTGCGGACCAGTTCCTGTGCCTCGCCGAGCTGAACGAGGCACCTGATCCGATCGCTGGCATCCAGCACCCATGCGCCGGTCCGGACCGCAGGCGCGCCGAAATCGAAGCGATCGAGCTCCATTTGCGCCACCTCTTCTCGAATTGCGTCAAGATTGGATGACATGGGCCGGCTGACCTCTCGTACGGGTCCCAGGATGACGGCAGCAGCCTAGCCGGGTCGGACAAGATAATTTTTGACGGCGGTCAATTTTTAGGACGATCGTATGGTGGCGGTTCATTTTTCTCCGCCTTCAGCGGTCTGGGACCACCAGCCGCCGCCAAGCGCCACGAACAGGGCCACCGTATCCTGATAGCGCCCGACCGAGGTCTCGAGATCGGCAATTCAACCGCTTCGGACCCGCCACAAGACCTCGCCTTAGTGCATAAGCAAAACCGGCCGATCCGAGCCCTCGAGGAAATGCTGCGTGCAACCGCCGAAAATGACCTCTCGCGCACGGTTGTGGCTGTATCCGCCCATCACGATCAGATCCGCGTCGCATTCCGCGGCCTCCGCCTCGATGCGGTCGGCGACCGAATGCACTGGTTCGGCAACCCAGCGTATCTCCGGCTCGAAACCGTGCCAGGCGAGACGGCGCGCCAGCGCCTGGATGCCGGCCGGCGACCCATCGCCGGCCTCGCGAATGCCGAGGATGATCACCCGCCGCGCCTTTTCCAGCAGCGGCATCGCAGCGGCCAACGCGCGGGCGGAGGTGGCGGTTTCCTTCCAGCAGACCATCGCCGTATCGAGCCTCGGTCGCGCGCGGGCCGGTGCGAGCAGCATCGGCCGGCCGGAACCGACGAGCAACAGCTCTGCCAGATCGGGGGGCAGGCCATTGGCCCGCGTCGGACGGCCGAGAATGACTAGATCGTTGTACCGTGCGGACTGTAGCATGTGATTGAGCGCGTCGCCTTGCTCTACTCTCAAATCTGCCGCGACGCGGTGCGAAGAGGAGGGTGCATCGGTGATCGCGATGCGATGCGCTGCGCAGAAATGCTCGAAGCGCTCCTTTGCGGCGGCCGACCGCGCCGCCTGATCGGCAGCCAGATGATCGAGCGCCGCGCGCAGGGCGGCGCCCATGGCGAAATCGACATGCGGGGTGTGAACCGCCGCCTCGCCAGCCTTGAGTTCGACATGCAGGAACTGCAGATGCGCGTCCAGCGCGCTTGCCGCGCCCAGTGCTGTGCCGAGCACCGCGTCATCCGTCTCGCTGCCGCCGATCAGCACCAGGATCGTCTTCATGATGTGCCCTTTCCCACTTCCGAGCGCCCAGCATCGACGGAGGCGCGGGCGGGAGCCTTGATCGACGTCAACCTTTCCGCGCGGCTACCGGACGGCGAAGTCTTGGAGCCGCTCGCGCAGCTCCGCCTCTGGTAGCTTGACCAGATCCTTCGCGTGCTCGCCGGCCAGCATCGCCGCGGCTCCGGGATCGAGCGCTTCCCGGATCGCCCGGAGCACCAGGCTGGGTGCGACCAGGACCAGACGCGCGCACAGGCCGCTGCGCGCGCCATCATTCACCATCCCTGCCACCTGGCGGGCAAACTCGATCTTGGCGTGCTGCCGCGGATCGGTTCGGGGTTCGATGGCGTGGCGTCCGTGACCTGCGCTTTCGAAGACACGGCCGGGATGGTCGCTGCCAAGATCGCTGGAACGATGCCTCGCGTCCGACGAAGCGAGAGCGCTTACCGACACGAAGCCGCCGGCGGTCAAAGCGATAATTCGGGCCGAGCCGCCATCGGCGACCACGAACCAGGTAGTGACGGAGCTCATAGCGCTTCCTTCGGCAATGTTGCCGGCACAGCCCGGCATCACGCCCTTATCTCACCGGCCGGTCAGTCCGGCTTTGCGCCAGGTCAATCCGATTTCCTGCTAAAAACTCCAGCAGAAGAGACCGCCGACCTTGATCGGCATGAGCCACGCGCCATCCTCCAGCTCAGCGCGGCGGCGGTGCGGCGAGCGGGGGCAACGGGAAACCTGGAACCTGATTGCCCTTGGAATACATGCATTGCTCGTAAGCAAGGTCGTAGCGCCATTGCAATCCGTACTGTGATCGCGCCGATGGCCCGGTTCCGACGGCCGTCCCGACGACGGCGCCCGATGCGGCACCGATCGCAGCTCCCCTGCCCGCTCCGGCGACGGCACCGAGAGCGGCGCCGAGCCCGGTCGTGAGAGCCGCCGTGCCCAGCGCCTGCGCATTGGCTTGTTCGGCGCCGCCGGCGACTTGATACGCCGCGTATTGGCGACAACCGAAGTCTTCCTGCTGGAACACATCAAAGGGCTTATAGGGAGCCGGCATGACGGCGATGGTCGGACCGGTGGGCTGGGTAACGCAGCCGGCGAGGAGAAGCACGATGAGTGCGATCGCCCTGGAAGGCATATAAGGCATGGCGGTCTTCCTATTTTGCCGGCGTGGCGGGAACGGACCGCCAAGGGCCGTCGCAGGAGACGACATAGGGATAGTAGCCCTGAGGGTTGTCGCAGAAATACCAGTGCTCGGCGGGCGGCAACCCCGTCGGCATGGGCGGCGCGCGCTCGGCGATGATCGCCGGCGGCACATAGAGAGGATAGGGATAGACGGGCTCCGGATAGAGATACCACCAGCCGGGCGTAACCCACCACCAGGCATATCGGCCATAATGCCAGTCATGAGCCCAATGGCCGCCGTGCCAGACATGCAGCTCGTGCGGACTGAACGAGCGAAAGGAACGGCCGTAAAGGCCCCCGCCGCCATGTCCGCCGTAATGTCCCGCCCCTTGATGGCCCTCTCGATGAGGAGAACCGGCATGTTCCTGCGCGATCGCCCCCGCCCCGGGAACGCCCAAAGAAAGGGAGAGTGCAAAAACAGAAAGCGTCTTCGTCAACCTATCCATAGCGACGCCTCTAATAGCTGTTAGAAGCGAGGATAGGGCGCCTCAGTCCTCTTGCCGTTGATCTGGCTCAAAAAAACGGACTGTTTTGGATAAGATCCGATTTTTTCTAACGGCTGGCGCCAAGACGCCTTGTCGTTGTTGGCGCAGATTCGTTGGTGGCCATCCGTATCCCACTAATATTAACACCACCAACGATCCGCGACTCTTTTTATGGCCGCCTACTTACGAAGCGGCCATATTTGTTGACACTGAAAAAATGGTGATCCTCAGAACGGAATTTCGTCGTCGAGATCGCTCACCGGCTCCGGCGCCTTGCCGCCGCCGGTACGGCCGCCGCCCGAGGACGGCCCACGGCCGCCGCCGCCACCGCCGCTATATCCACCCCCGCCGCCCCCATAGCCGCCGCCGCCGCCGCCGCCGCCATAGCCGCCGCCCTCATCCATATCGGATTCGCCGCCGCCCTGGCGGCCGTCGAGCATGGTCAGCTCGCCGCGGAATTTCTGCAGCACCACCTCGGTCGTGTAGCGTTCCTGGCCGGTATTGTCGGTCCATTTCCGCGTCTGCAGCGCGCCCTCGACATAGATCTTGCTGCCCTTCTTCAGGAAGCGCTCGACCACCTCGACGAGTCGGTCGTTGAACACGACCACGCGGTGCCACTCGGTGCGCTCCTTGCGCTCGCCGCTGTTGCGGTCCTTCCAGTTTTCCGAGGTCGCGACCGACAGGCTGGCCACGCGGGTGCCGTCGTTCGTGTTGCGGATCTCCGGGTCCCTGCCCAGATTGCCGATCAAAATCACCTTGTTCACCGAACCGGCCACCTAAAACCTCCTGAACCGAATCATCGTCCGACCGGACATCAAAACAGCATACAAGCCCCCACCTGCCCCGGTCACGATTCATGACAGACGGAGGTCGATTTTCCGACGCGCGAGCCGATATAGTGGGGTCCTCGGAAGGATGCTGGACCCCAGATGCAACAGATCAGCGTGCGCGGCGCCCGCGAGCACAATCTCAAGAATGTCGATGTCGATATCCCCCGCGACAAGCTCGTCGTGATCACGGGCTTGAGCGGCTCCGGCAAATCCTCCCTCGCCTTCGACACGATCTATGCCGAAGGCCAGCGGCGTTATGTCGAGAGCCTGTCGGCCTATGCGCGGCAGTTCCTCGAGCTGATGCAGAAGCCCGACGTCGATTCGATCGAGGGCCTGTCGCCCGCGATCTCGATCGAGCAGAAGACGACCTCGAAGAATCCGCGCTCGACCGTCGGCACCGTCACCGAGATCTACGATTATCTGCGCCTTCTGTTCGCGCGCATCGGCATCCCCTACTCGCCCGCGACCGGCCTGCCGATCGAAAGCCAGACGGTGAGCCAGATGGTCGACCGCATCATGACGATGCCGGAGCGCACGCGCCTGCTGCTGCTGGCGCCGGTCGTGCGCGGGCGCAAGGGGGAGTACAAGAAGGAACTGGCCGAGTTTCAGAAGCGCGGCTTCCAGCGCGTCAAGATCGACGGCACGCTCTACGATATCGACGAGGCGCCGGCGCTCAACAAGAAGCTGAAGCACGATATCGAGGTCGTGGTCGACCGCATCGTGGTCGGGCCGGAGTTGGGCAACCGGCTCGCCGACAGCTTGGAGACGGCGCTGTCGCTGTCCGACGGGCTGGTCTTCGCCGAGAATCCGGACAATGGCGACCGCACCGTCTTCTCGGCCAAGTTCGCCTGCCCGGTCTCGGGCTTCACCATCGACGAGATCGAGCCGCGGCTCTTCTCCTTCAACAATCCGTTCGGTGCCTGCCCGGCCTGCGACGGGCTCGGCAGCAAGCTGTTCTTCGATCCCGAGATGGTCGTGCCCGAGCCGGAGAAGTCCTTGCGCGGCGGCGCCATCGCCCCTTGGGCCAATTCCAGCTCGCAATATTACGCCCAGACGCTGGAAAGCATCGCCAAGCATTTCGGCGTCGGCCTCGGCACGCCCTGGCAGGATCTGCCGGAGGAAGTCCGCAACACCATCCTGTTCGGCTCGGGCAAGACCATCATCCCGATGACCTATGAGGACGGGTTGCGCAAATACACGACCGCGAAGCCGTTCGAGGGCATCATCCCGAACATGGACCGGCGCTACAAGGAAACCGACAGCGCCTGGATCCGGGAGGAGCTGGCGCGCTACCAGAACCAGCACACTTGCGAGGTCTGCCAGGGCGCGCGGCTCAAGCCCGAGGCGCTCGCGGTCAAGATCAACGGCAAGCATATCTCCGAGGTGACCGGCCTCTCGATCGCCGCGGCCGGCGCCTGGTTCGCCGGCCTGACCGAGAGCCTCGGCCCGAAGCAGCGCGAGATCTCGTATCGCATCCTCAAGGAGATCAACGACCGGCTGGGCTTCCTCAACAATGTCGGGCTCGAATATCTGACGCTCGCGCGCGCCTCGGCGACGCTCTCGGGCGGCGAAAGCCAGCGCATCCGCCTCGCCTCGCAGATCGGTTCGGGCCTGACCGGTGTGCTCTACGTGCTGGACGAGCCTTCGATCGGCCTGCATCAGCGCGACAATGACCGGCTGCTGGCGACGCTGAAGCGGCTGCGCGACATCGGCAACACGGTGCTCGTGGTCGAGCATGACGAGGACGCGATCCGCTCGGCCGACTATCTCATCGATATGGGGCCGGCCGCCGGCATCCATGGCGGCGAGATCATCGCGCGCGGCACGCCTGAAGAGGTCATGGCCAACCCGGCGAGCCTGACCGGGGAATATCTCATCGGCAATCGCGAGATCCCGATCCCGAAGCGCCGGCCGATCAACAAGGCGCGCAAGCTCTCGGTCGTGGGCGCCAGGGGCAACAATCTGCAGGATGTCTCGGTCGACATCCCGCTCGGCACCTTCACCTGCGTCACCGGCGTCTCGGGCGGCGGCAAATCGACCCTCATCATCGAGACGCTCTACAAGGCGCTGGCCAAGCGCCTGAACGGGGCGCGCGAGCAGCCGCTCCCGCACGACCGGATCGACGGGCTCGAATTCCTCGACAAGATCGTCGATATCGACCAGTCGCCGATCGGCCGCACGCCGCGCTCGAACCCGGCGACCTATACCGGCTGCTTCACGCCGATGCGCGACTGGTTCGCGGGCCTGCCCGAAGCCAAGGCGCGCGGCTATGCGCCCGGCCGCTTCTCCTTCAACGTCAAGGGCGGGCGCTGCGAGGCGTGCCAGGGCGACGGCGTCATCAAGATCGAGATGCATTTCCTGCCCGACGTCTATGTCCAATGCGATGTCTGCAAGGGGCGGCGTTACAATCGCGAGACGCTGGAGGTGCTGTTCAAGGGCAAGTCGATCGCCGACGTGCTCGATCTCACGGTCGAGGCCGGCGTCGAGCTGTTCAAGGCGGTGCCCTCGATCCGCGACAAGCTCCAGACGCTGCAGCAGGTCGGCTTGGGCTATATCCATATCGGCCAGGCCGCGACCACGCTTTCGGGCGGCGAGGCGCAGCGTGTCAAGCTCGCCAAGGAGCTGTCGAGGCGCGCGACCGGGCAGACGCTCTACATCCTCGACGAGCCGACCACGGGCCTCCATTTCGAGGATGTGCGCAAGCTCCTGGAGGTGCTGCACGCACTCGCCGACCAGGGCAACACGGTGCTGGTGATCGAGCATAATCTCGAGGTGATCAAGACCGCCGACTGGATCATCGATCTCGGCCCCGAAGGCGGCGCCGGCGGCGGCCGGATCGTCGCCGAGGGAAGGCCGGAAGAGGTCGCCACCGTCGAGGAGAGCTATACTGGCCGCTACCTCGCCCCTTATCTCAAGCGCGCCACGGCGGCGAAGAAGAAGCGGGCTTGACCGGGATGGAGAAGAGCGGCGAGAGCAACAGCATCCCGCCGCCTAAGCGCCGCCCGTGGCTCGAACGAGCGGTGGAGCAGATTCTGTTCGGCAGCCGCTGGCTGCTGGCGCCGATCTATCTCGGCCTGGCCGCGAGCCTGCTCGTCCTGCTCGCCAAGTTCGCGCTGACCGGCTACGGGCTGGTCATAGGCTTGATCGACGGCGACAGCAGCGGCACGGTCGTCGGCATCCTGTCGCTCGTCGATGTCTCGCTGATCGGCAATCTGGTGCTGATCGTCATGTTCGCCGGCTATGAGAATTTCGTCTCGAAATTCGATATCGACGACCATCGCGACAAGCCCGGCTGGCTCGGCCATATCGATTTCGCCGATCTCAAGATCAAGCTGATCACGACACTGGTCGCGATCAGCGCCATCCACCTCCTCGAGCAGGCGCTCAATCTCGATCATTACGACGACCGGCAGCTGGCCTGGAGCCTCGGCATCCAGGCGGCCTTCCTGATCGCGGGCCTGTTCCTGGCCCTGATGGACCGGCTGTCGAACCATCACCAGTGACGATCGGCGCCTTATCCTATTGAGTCGCGACCGCGACACTGCTCGAACCGCGCACCATGCCGTCGGCATCGGTGAATTGCAGAAAGATCCGGCTCGCAGCCGGCGAGAACGGGATTGGGCCGGTCGCGGTCGCGAAGACCGAGAAGGTCGGCTGGGCGCCGGCCGCGATCGTCAGCGTAACGTTGGGCGCCGGTGGTGCCATGCAGACGGAATTCGGATCGGTCTGGCAGATGGTCACATCGAGCGGCAAGGACGCGTTGCCGGTATTCGGGGCCAAAGTCAGCACGCCATCGATGCCGACATTGTCCGTCGCCATCGCAAAGGCGCTGGCGTTTCCGACACCGGGGATATGGAGCGTGCCGTCGTTCTTCTCCGTCGCCACCAAGGCAATAACGTCGGGCGTGGGAACGCCGGTCACGGCTAATGTAAACGTGTTGACGCCGAGTATGGGCGCGGCCGGCAGCCAGCCGTCGCAGGAAAAGTCGAAATAGATCTGATACGCGTAAAACTGATTCTGCGACGCCATCGTCATGATAAAACTTTGGGCGCCGCCGGGAGGAATGGTCGCTGGTTGGTTCGGCACTCCGATAAGCTGGTTGTTCATGGGATCGGTCTGCTGATACTGAAATGCGGCGCCGGCCGTGGCCAAGTCCGGTACCAGCTGAATCATGCAATTCGTGGCTGGCTGAGAACCAGGATTGACGATCGTCGCAAATAAAGTGGCCGGATGGTTGTTCAGGACCGACCGGCTCGTCGGCAAGACGGCCGCCACCACGGCACTGGCCTCAGGTGGCGCGGTGTCGAGCGGGCATGCGGCGAAGGCGGCGCCTCCGTTCCAGCAAACGGAGAAGGCGCCGGCTGCGGACGGCGTCGACGGATTGGATGTTTGACCGGACTTATCCGTCATCCGGATGGCGTTGTTGGCAAAGCCGAGGAGCGGATTGCCGCCATTTAAGGAAACGGTGTCGAAGCCGGTGTGATTGAAGTTCGCGAGCGGCAAAATCTCGTTAGTGGTGGTATCGGTCGGGGCTTCCACGATCCACTCCGCCGAACCCTGCGAACTGCCATAGCCTACGGACTGGCTGAAGGTCCATCCGGCAGTCCGGTCGGTTAGCGCAATCAGCCATCTTTGGGCGCCAAAAGCGCCGCAGAATTCCACGCACGCGAGCGAAGCGGATATGGCATCGCCCGGCTGGATCGGGTTCGGTAATCGCACCATATCTGCGGGAAGCAATTCGTACCAAGCGTAGTACTGCGTATTCCCGCTATTGTCGGCATCCTGCTCGGTCCCGATTTGAATCAGGCTGGAGCTGAACGGTCCCGTGACTCCCTCCGCTCCCCCGATGCCGACCCAAATCGACGAATATTCTGCCGGATTGGTCCCGCCGGCCGAGAAGCTGACCTGCGGCACGGTCCAACTGCCCTGCACGGAGGTGGGTGCTTGCGGACTGCTTGGCGACGCGGTCGAGAGCACCTTGTACCCAGACCAATTGTCACTGTTCTCCACCTGCTGCCGGCCGAGCGGCGCGTCTGCCTTCGATGGAGACCGCCGCTCCAGCGCGGCCCTGAAGCCGGCACTCCGATGCTGAACCGCCGCTGCAGCATGGTGGGAGCTGGATTGGCCCAGCCCGACGAGAATCGTGATCACGAACAGCAAACGAACTTGCACACCCACACGCGGCAGCATGATGTTCTGGCTCCGACAAAACTTCGCTAAAGTTAGATTTAGCGCAAAAGCGAAAAGTCGACCATAGGTTGCGCGTGAGCTGCGAAAGAAATCGGAGGAAATCGACGAGGTGGGAGGTGGTCGAGATGATCCCGGATCGCCGTCAACGGCATCGATTTCGAGGTGGCCACGTTCGGCAGCGGCACCGATTTACCGCGGCGATACGTCGGACGCCCTGAAACCTCTCCTCGTCGCCCCGTGATCGGGGCGGCATGCTCGCCAGGAACGCTGGCCAGCAGCCGCCTGAGTTGATCGATAGACAGGAGATGTATTGTTCACGACGAACAGTCTTGCCGGTCGCTGTTCGATCATCTTCGAGCATCGGCCGGTACCGGCGCAAGCGCCGCCCGTACCCTGCGCTTCATCGGCAACTCGAAGCGGTGATGGGCCAGCCAGGCTATGAGCAGGATCACCGCCAGATAGATGGCCGTCGTCGACGGCGCTGCAGCAACGACCGGCACTCTCCACAGATAGGCGAGGAAATAGCCGGCGAACACTAGGATCGGCCAGTGGATCATGTAGATCGCGTAGGATAGCGCGCCACATTTCTCGAACAGGGAACGCAGCGGCGGCTTCATCGGACTCGCCGCCTCATAGAGCGCCGTTGCCAGGATCAGAAAGAAGATGATCGGGATCAGCGCGAAATCGAGATTATGTATCCCCGCGCCGAATGCGATCAGCGCGAAGGTCAGGATCGCGAGAAAGATTGTGGCCGCCGCCAGCGATCGGACGGCACGATCGCCCGTGAGAGACTTCGGCGCCGCCTCGAAGGCGATATAGCAGAGCATTCCGAGCGCAATGCCGGCGAAGCCGCGCAGCAGCCCGGCATTCAGGAACCCGCCTATGTTTTCGCCCATATGCTCCAGCGACCCGAGCCGGTTGAAGAGCAACGCATAGGCGACAACCGCGATGAGCGCGATGGACGCGACGGCGGCCATCCGCCCGACCCTGGGTAGCTTCACCAGCGCCAAGGCGAGAAAGATGTTCACATAGAGCTCGACGGAGATCGACCAGCTCGGCGCGTTCCAGGAGGGAGCTGTCGTGAGACCGATGCCCTGCGCCAGGATGAGATTGAGCACGAAGGTGTAGATCCGGCCATCCCGATAGAACCAATCATTCTCGAGAAGCTGACCCTTCGACAGGATATAAAACGCGACGTTCAATCCGAGGGTCACGAGCAGCACCGCCAAGTGCAGCGGATAAAGTCTCGCGATTCGATCGACCATGAATGACTGAAAGAATTCCGGGCGTCCGGATCTCGCGGCATAGGCTGAGCACAAAACGAACCCTGACAGGACAAAGAAGAAGTCCACAGCGAGGTAGGCTTTCTGCGCCGCGCCAAAGCCTTGGAAATGATCGATCGCGACCGCCACTGCAAACAGGAATCGGTAGAAGTCGAGGATCACAAAGCGGTGATGATGCACGCAGATACCCCAGGGGTTGAGCAGGCCCGAGCCTTAGCAGACAAGCAATCGGAATTGCCAGCGCACCCTTCTCCGGCTCGCCCGGCCCTGCCCGTCATTTCAGTCGAATGTCCAAATATCGCAGTACGCGCGGGCTCGGAATCTCATAGCGGGAATGGGCGGCGGATGGGTGGTTCACCTTTGACGGCCGCCCGTCCTGCTGCATGCGCCGATGCACCTCGGTCCAAGGCGGGAGGTCGGCGCCCTCCTGAGTCCAGCGCGCGACGGAGGCTTCGTCGCACAGTTCGAGCAATTCCGGCATGGCTTTGCGATGGCTCCCCGACACCATGAACGCCTTCATGGCGGCCTCGTCGGTCCAGATCGTACAGGTCCAATAAGTCCGCCATTTGTCCTTGAGCAGCGTCGCGGCCAGCAGCCCCGCGGCCTTTCTCGCCTGCCACACCGATAGAAATGCATGGAAGAAGAAGACCGGGAGGAGCGACCACGACCGGACCCGCAGTCGCGTTATCGAAACAACCGACATCATATCCCCCCGGAAACGAATGGAAATCTATGGCAGAGTCTATTGCCATAAGAGCAGCGTGCCAATCGCGCGCGCATTCAGGGGAGGAGAAGACGATGCCTTGGAACGAGGTCGAACTGATCCGGGTCGCCGCCAACGGCATCAATTTCGAGGTAGCCCAGTTGGGCAGCGGCGACCGGCTGGCGCTGTGCCTGCACGGTTTCCCCGAGCATGCCTATTCCTGGCGCCATCAGATGCCGCTGCTGGCGCGGCTGGGCTACCGGGTCTGGGCGCCCAACCTCCGCGGCTATGGCGGCACCGATTCACCGCAGGAAGTCTCCGCATATCGGCTGGAGACGCTGGTCGCCGACGTTGCCGGCCTGATCCGGGCGTCGGGGGCTGCGGAAACCCTGCTCGTCGCCCATGATTGGGGCGGCGTGCTCGCCTGGACGCTCGCCATGCAGGAGCCGTCGCTGATAAGTCGGCTGGTGATCATGAACCTGCCGCACCCCGCCTGCTTCACCCGCGAATTCCGGCATCCGCGGCAATTCCTCAAATCCTGGTACATGATGTTCTTCCAATTGCCGGTGCTGCCGGAAATGCTGCTCCGGCGCGGCGACGGGCGGGCGGCGGCGCTCGCGATCCGCAACAGCGCCAAGGACGCCGCCCGCTTCCCGGAAGAGGCGATGGCGGTCTATAGCCGCAACGCCAACCGGCCGGGCGGCCTCACCGCCATGATCAACTGGTATCGGGCGCTCATCCGCAGCGGCGGGCTCGGCGGCGGCGGCCGTGACTATCCCAAGATCGAGATCCCGACCCTGTTCCTCTGGGGCGATGCCGATGTGGCGCTCGATTTCAGCACCACCAACGGCACCGAGGCCTATGTCTCCAATCTCACCTTCCGCGTGCTCCACGGCGTGTCGCATTGGGTGCAGCAGGAGGCGCCGGAGGCGGTGAACGCCATGCTCGAAGCCTGGCTCACCGGCCTGCCGGTACCGGAATTCAGCGAGATCCCTCAGAAACCGAGCGCGCAGCCATCCTTTCGGGAGTCCGAGCCACCGATCAGCACGCCGCGGGCGTGATCGATGAAGATCGCCTGGCCGCCGCCGATCGGCTTCGGCGCCCAGGCGATCTTGTGGCCGCGCGCCTCAAGTGCCGCCGCGACCTCGGCGCCGATACGCGTCTCGAGCTGCAGCTCGCCGTCATAGGCGAAGCTGCGCGGCGCGTCGATCGCCTCCTGCACGTCGAGCCCCCGATCGAAGATGTTGCTCAAGAGCTGGGCATGGCCGGTCGCCTGGTAATGGCCGCCCATGACACCGAACGGCATGACGACGCGATCCTGCTTCATCACCATGCTCGGAATGATGGTGTGCATCGGCCGCTTCGACGGCGCCATGCTGTTGGGATGGCCCGGCTCCAGCCGGAAGCCGGCACCGCGATTATGCAGCATGATCCCGCTGCCCGGCTCGTAAATCGAGCTCCCGAAGCCCTGGAACAGGGAGTTGATGAAACTGACGGCGTTCAAATCGCGATCGACCACAGTGAGATAGGTCGTGTCGGCGTGAAGCGGCAGCTCCCAGGTGGCGGCCGGCTGGGCGAAATCCATGCGGATCTTGGCCCGCATCGCCTCGCTGCGGGCGTCGGCGAGCAGCGCCTCGACCGGCACGGGCCCGTGCGCGGTATCGCCGATCAACAGGTCGCGCTGGCGGTAGGCGGATTTCGTCGCCTCGGCCAGGAGATGGACCCGGTCGGTCGGCGAGATGGCGCCCTCGGCATAGTCATAGCCTTCGAGGATGCGCAGGATCAGGAGCGCTGCCAGCCCCTGCCCGTTCGGCGGGCATTCGAGTACCTCGCGGCCGCGATAGAGCGCCGAAATCGGCTCGACCCACTGGCCGCGATGCCGGGCGAAATCCTCGACCGCGTGGCAACCGCCGTGGCGGTTGAGCAACGCCGTCAGCGCCGCGGCGGTTTCGCCGTCATAGAACGCACCACGCCCTTCCCGGGCGATCCGGCGCAGTGTCTCGCCCAATGCCGGGCAGGCGAACTTGTCGCCGGCGCGCGGAGCGGTGCCGCCGGGCAGGAAGATCTGGGCGGTCTCGGGGAACAGCGCCAGGAGATCGGCCAGGCCGCGCCAGTCGGCGGCGACCTTGGGTGCCACGATATAGCCTTCGGTGGCGGCGTCGATCGCCGGGCGGAACAGCTCCTCCAGCGGCAACGAGCCATGTGCCTCGTGAAGCTGACACCAGGCATCGACCGCGCCGGGCACCGTGACCGCATGGGCCGAGCGCTCGGCGAGCTTGGTCATTCCCTGCGACGTGAACCAGCCGAGCTCGGCCCGCGCCGGCGTGGCGCCCGAGCCGTTGAACGCCGTCGGCCGGCCGCCCTTGCGGCTAACGAGCGCGAAACAGTCACCGCCTATCCCGGTCATGGCCGGCTCGACCACCGCGAGCAGCGCCGCCGCCGTCAATGCTGCATCCATGGCGTTGCCGCCGCGCCGCAGGACGTCTAGAGCTGCGAGGCTCGCCTGCGGATGCGAGGTCGCGACCATGCCGTGCTCGGCCAGGGCCGCAGATCGGCCGCCGCCCTGGTAATCTCGTCTCGGAACCACCACCCGATCCTTTCTCACAAAATGAGAGGCACTTGCCAAGAGCTCGCCCGAGGGACATTTTTACCGGTTAATTACCGTCGCGCTTCTAATTAGAGGGCGCAGAGAGCTATGACAATTCCGTCGAAACCGGCAATTCTGGTTTACCGGCACTTAATATGGTTGTGTTTCCGTATAGGTATCTAAATTGTCGATCGTCATTCTGTTGATGTGGGCCTCGTCCCGATGAACGTGTGGCGCGAGGAAAACCCATGAATCGTCAGGCGCGTACAGAAGCATCTTCAGACCAGGAATACAGGCTGGTCGACTGCATCGACAGGCTGAACCGGTACCGCGAAGGCCGGCGGGCCGTCCACATCCATCTGTCGCGCCTGAAATCGCAGAATCGCCGGGACCATCATCTCAGGATCGCGGCCAACACCTTCGAGAATCTGACCCAGCTTTTCGAAGGGCAGCTCTTCAAGCTGGCCAATCACGACATCTTCTTCGTCTTCCGCAACGCCAATCCCGCCGATATCGACGAGGCGGTGATCCGCCTGCGCTATCTTTTCAACGACGATCCGCTGATCCACGAAGCGGACGACGAGATCCCCGACGGCTTCTGCACATGGTACGATGTCGAACGGCAATTCGCCGAGCTTCAGGCCGTGGCCAAGGCGCTGTACGAGGAGGCGCAGAAGCGGCAGAAGCGGCTTGCCATGATCGCCGGCGACGGGCGCGACGATAAGCCGCCGATCGATCCGCACCGTCTGGGCGAGCTGGTCGACACGATCGCCTCGGCGGATCTTTCCAATCTGATGCGGCGCCAGGCGGTCTACGCGATCGTCGGCGTCCAGGCGCCGCAGACCCTGTTCCGCGAGCTCTTCATCTCGATCGCCGAGCTGCAGAAACAGATCCTGCCCAACTACAACATTCTCGCGGATCGCTGGCTGTTCCAGTCGCTGACCGAAACGCTCGACCGGCGCATGCTGTCGATGCTGGCGAAGAACGACGATCCGATGATCGGCTCCTCCTTCAGCGTCAACCTCAACATCTCGACCATCCTGTCGCCTGAATTCCTGCAATACGACGCCTCGCTCCGGTCGGCCGCGCGCGGCACCATCGTCGTCGAGCTGCAGATGATCGATGTCTATGCCGACATCGCCGCCTTCACCTTCGCCCGCGATTTCCTGCGCGATCGCGGCTACCGCATCTGCCTCGACGGGCTGACGGAGCTCACCATCGGCCATATCGACCGGGAACGGCTCGGCGTCGACCTGGTCAAGCTACAATGGTCGCCGAGCCTGGCCGAGGATCACAGCGAGCCGCGACGCCAGAAGGTCAAGGAGATCATCGATCGGATCGGCAAGGCGCGAACGATCCTCTGCCATGTCGATAGCGAAGTCGCGATCAAGTTTGGCCATTCGATCGGCATCCCCATGTATCAGGGACGGTTCCTGGATCAGCTCATGGGTGCCAAGAACGTGCCGTACCGGCCGCGCTGAGCGCCCGATACGTCTCGGCTGATCCCGGAATCCGGCCACACCGTGGCCGATCGTGGGATCGAATGAGGTCGTCATGTCTCGATACGGTATGTCGTTTTCGGCTGGAATGAAGGCCGCCGCCGCGGCCACGCTTTTGTTCGCCTCGACGGGCGCTGCTCTCGCCGCTTCCAGCAGCCCGATCCTCGGCGTCCCGAGCCCTGCCGGCGTTCGCGCCGCACCGTCGGCACCGCCGCGCGTGATATTGCCGGGATCGCAGATCATCGCGCCGCCGCTCAATCTCGGCCAGACCAACATCAACCCGGCCGGCACCGGCGGCGTCAATCAGACCGGATCCTTTCCGGCGCCGGCCGCCCCGAGCTCGGGACTGGGCACGGGCCTTCCCGCGAACGGCACGGTGGACAGCTCGCTCGGCGTCACCGGAAATCAGTGAGTGCCGCGCTTAGGCCGGAAGGGCCGCCTCGCGGCCGCGTTCCATGCAAAACGATCAGTCCTGTTGCGACTGGATTCCCTTAGTCCTGCAACCTGAACCGAGCGAGCCTTGTTTCCGGTCCGAGGAAATGGACCGCCGGCCGTAGCCGCGCCAGACGATGTCTCGGTCCTGATCCTCGCGCGGCTTTGCGATCTTTGTGGAACATGTGGGTGAGTGACCTTAAATCGGGGAGCGAGTTTTGGTCGACATCGATATATATGGATGGATACAGCGATGGGCCTCGATGGCGTTCGGCGTCGGGCTGGCGGTGTTAGCGCAGCTCCACGGCACGGCGAGCGCCGCGCCGGCAAGCGTCACGCTGCCGGGCAACCGCACATTTCCCGAGAGCATCACATCGACCGCGGACGGCACGCTTTACGTCGGGAGCTTTGCCGAAGGCGGCGTACTCAGGGTGCGTCCGGGCGCATCGCAAGCGGAGCCCTGGATCGAGCCGGGGGCGTTCGACAGCCGATCGGTGCTGGGCGTGCTTGCGGACGAGCGGTCGGGGACGCTGTGGGTGTGCTCCAACGACCTGTCGGCGCGAGGCATTCCCGGCCCCGGCTCGGCCAAGGGAAGCGCGCTCATCGGCTTCGACCTCAAGACCGGGGCGGGCAAGCTTCGTGCTCCGTTCGCCGGCGACCATACATTCTGCAACGATGCGGCGATCGGGCCGGACGGCGCCGTCTACGTGACCAATACCGCGGCACCCCAGATCCTCAAGCTGCGGCCGGGCGGCACGCAGCTCGAAATCTGGTCGACCGACCTGCTATTCCAACCGCCCGCGCAGGGCGGCGGGCTCGACGGCATCGCGTTCGGCAGCGACGGCAATCTCTATGTCGACACCTTCACGCCCGGTGAATTCTTCCGCGTCGAGGTGAAGGACGGGACGGCCGGCAAGGTCACCAAATTGCAGACTTCGCGCCAGCTCGTGCTGGCGGACGCGCTTCGTCCGCTCGGCGGCAACCGGTTTCTGACGATCGAGGGCGGCGGCCGCCTCGACCAGGTGACAGTCACCGGCGACACTGCCTCGATCGAGACGCTTAGAGACGGCTTCGGCCGTCCCACCGGCGTCACTCAGGTCGGGCAATCCGCCTGGGTTGCGGAGGGGCAGCTCGACCATGTGGCTGACCCTGCAGGAAAGGGCCCCACTCTGCCGTTCCGGGTGTATGAAGTGCCGTTGTTGGGGCACTGAACCCGCACGGAGCCCGCATCGCGGACACCTGGGCCACGCATGTGCACTTTGCCGAGGCCCCGGTCTCCGCTCAGCGTCAGTCCGGCGTTGGACAGGGAATGTCGAAGATCAGCAGCCCTGGTTCCTCCAAGGGCAGCTGAGCCGCCACCTCGCCAGCGGGACTCAGGACCGCCGTGGGTCCCCAAGCAATCAGTCCATCGCGCTCGCCCGTCACGTCGGCCGAGACAAGCCAGAGGCCGGTTTCGCGGCACCGCTCGGCCCTCACGGAATTGTGGGCGTCTCTCCAGACCTCAGCCGATTTCCGGGGGAGCATATTGTTGGCCGGGCAGACGATCAGGGATGCGCCGAGGTCCGCGACTTTGCGCGCCGCCTCGGGAAAATTCGTGTCGTAGCAGATGTTGATCCCAAAACGCAGACCGTCGATCTCGAAGATGGGCGTGTCGCATCCGGCGTCGAAAACGCGCTCGCCGCCGAGAAGGTGCATCTTGCGATAGCGGCCTACAAGGACGCCGCGATCCACCACGATCGCGGTGTTGAACAATCGGCCGTTCGCGACTTCGATCAGCCCGATCACCATCATCGGTCCGGTCTTTGGCAGCCGGCTCAGCACGGTCTCGAATCGAGGGGACGCGAGGTCCAGGGCGTTTCGTCGAGCCGGTGTCTCGTCGAGCAGATACCCCTGCAGAAATCCTTCCGGAAAACACAGCAGGGCAGCCCCTTCATCCTCGCTGCGCGCGGCCGCGTCCGTCAGACAGCTCAACGCCGTGTCGATGTCTTCCCGAAACTCGACGGTCTGGGCTGCAGCGATCCTGACGGTTCTCATGCCGGTTCCATCCGCTCATCTCTGCGCCCCTCCTGGGTCACTTTCTATAATGGAAGAAGCCTCGCATCGACAGAGTGCGAGTGGGCGCAGCACCCCCGCCAGAAGGGCAGCCTTGCGGATCGTGCTGCTTGCCCGGTTGATATCGATCTCCTACGCTCCCTTGAGGCGGCGCCTTCGAAGAGCGCCTGGGATCGACGGGAAGGGTGCTGCGGATGGATTCGGCGTTATCGAGCGAGCTGCGATTGCCGTTTGCAGGGCCGCCGGAGCTGGGTGAGCCGATCGAGGTGGCGCCTGGCATCCTGTGGCTCAGGCTGGCGCTTCCCTATGCGCTCAATCACGTCAACCTCTATCTGTTCGAGGACGGCCCGGGCTGGGCGTTGCTCGATACCGGCATCGCCGACGAGCCGACGCGGGAGATCTGGCAGCGCGTGCTCGCCGACAAGCTCGGCGGCAAGCCGATCACCAAGCTGGTGCTGACGCATTTCCATCCCGACCATGTCGGCATGGCCGGCTGGCTGTCCGAACGCTTCGGCATGCCGCTCTATATGAGCCAGTCCGAATATCTGATGAGCCGGCTGCTGCAGAGCGGTGCCGAGGCGACGAGCCCGGCTCAGGGCGCCTTCTATCGCGCCGGCGGGCTCGCGGAGGAGCGCGTCGCCCAGGTGCTGACCAAGGGCCATTCCTATCTCAAGCGCACGACCGGGCTGCAGCCGAGCTACACCCGCCTCATCGCTGGCGAGCGGCTGGAGCTGGGCGGGCGAAGCTGGCGGATCTTCACCGGCGGCGGCCATGCGATCGAACAGGTCATGCTCTGGTGCGAGGCCGACCGGCTGTTCCTGTCCGCGGACCAGGTGCTGGCCCGGATCTCGCCCAATGTCAGCGTCAATCCAATGCAGCCGCAAGGCGATCCGCTCGGCCTCTATCTGCAATCGCTGAACGAGCTCAGAGAGGCGGTCGATGGCGAGGCGCTGGTGCTGCCCTGCCACAATCTGCCCTTCTACGGGCTGCATGATCGCGCCCGGCAGCTTGAGGCGCATCACCATCATCGCTGCGACCTCATCGCCGCCGCCTGCCGCACGGACGCCAAGAGCTGCGCCGAGATCGTGCCGGTGATCTTCGATCGGCCGCTGTTCGATCCGCATCAGCTGAGCTTCGCCGTCGGCGAGGCGCAGGCGCATCTCAACTACATGCTCCGCCAGGGGACGCTCGCGGTCGAACCCGATCCCGGCCATGTCCTGCGCTACAGCACGGTGTAAGCGATGATCTCGACAATCGAGGAAGCGATCTCCCTCATCGGCGACGGCACGCTGCTGGCCGTTCCGCCCGACTATGCCGGCGTCTCGATGGCGGCGACGCGCGCCCTGATCCGCCGCGGCGGCAAGGGGCTGCGCCTCGTCGCCCTGCCGCAATCGGGGCTGCAGGCCGATCTGCTGATCGGTGTCGGCATGGTCGCCGAGATCGAGACCGCCGCCGTCACCTTCGGCGAGGCCGGAACCGGCCCGCGCTTCGCGGCCGCCCTCCGCGCCGGCACGCTCAGGGTCAAGGACGCGACCTGCCCCGCCATCCATGCGGGGTTCCAGGCCGCCGAGAAGGGTGCCCCTTTCTCGGTGATGCGCGGCCTCATCGGCAGCGACCTCATCAAGGTCCGGCCGGATTGGCGCATCATCGACAATCCGTTCCAGTCCGACGATCCGGTGGCACTCATCCCGGCGATCCGGCCGGATGTGGCGCTGTTCCACGCGCCCATGGCCGATCGCGCCGGCAATGTCTGGATCGGCCGGCGGCGCGAGCTCGTCACCATGGCGCATGCGTCGCGCCGCACGATCGCCACCGTCGACCGGCTCTTTGACGGCGACCTGCTCGCCGACGAGACGCTCGCCGCTGGAACGCTGCCGGCGCTCTACGTCGAGCGGATCGCGCTGGCGCCCGGCGGCACCTGGCCGCTCGCCTCGGACAAGGCGCCGACCGACGCCGCCCATATCGCCGACTATGTGAAGCTGGCCCGCACCGAGGCCGGCTTCGCGCAATATCTCGACCGCCACATCCTGACCCCGCAGGCGGCATGAGCGACGGCATGGAAGCGGAAGAGCTGCTGATCGGCCTCGTCGCCGAGCTCATCGGCGATGCGGGCCATGTCGCGGTCGGCGCCAACTCGCCGATCCCGGCCGTGGCCGCCCTCCTGGCGCAGTCGCGGCGCCCGGGCATGCGCGTCTCGCTGCTGTCGAGCCGCCGGCACAATTTCTTCACCGACGGCGGGCGCGAGCTGTTCGACTGCGCCGGGCAAGGCAGGCTCGACGCGTTCTTTCTGTCGGGCGGCCAGATCGACGGGCAGGCCAATATCAACCTGGTCGGCATCGGCGATCCGGCCAAGCCGGAGACGCGCTTTCCCGGCTCCTTCGGCTCGGCCTATCTCTATTACGTCGTGCCCAAGGTGATCCTGTTCCGGCTGGAGCATAGCCGGCGCACGCTCGTCGAGAAGGTCGATTTCATCTCGGCGCCGGGCACCAGCCCGGAGAATGTCTATCGCCCGGGCGGCCCGATCGCGCTCGTCACCAGCCTGTGCCGCTTCGATTTCGACCGCAAGCGGGGGCGTTTCCGCCTCGCCAGCCTCCATCCCGGCCATAGTCTCGAGGAGGTGCGCGACTGCACCGGCTTCGATTTCGAGGTTTCGGGCGAGCTGCGCGAGACAGCGCTTCCCGACCCGGCCGCGCTCGCGCTCATGCGCGGGCCGATCGCCGCCGAGATCAGTGAAATCTACCCCGCCTTCGCCGCCCGCCTTTCAGGAGCCGCTTAAGATGACCAGCCTCGCCGGCCTTCGCGTGATCGACCTTACCCGCGTGCTGGGCGGCCCCTATTGCACTCAGATCCTGGGCGATCACGGCGCCGAGGTGATCAAGCTGGAACCGCCGCAGGGCGACGAGACGCGCGGCTGGGGCCCGCCGTTTCACGAGGATGGTGCCGCCTCCTATTATGTCGGCGTCAATCGCAACAAAGAGAATGTGGCGCTCGACCTGACCAAGCCGCGCGGCCGCGAGGTGCTGCTGCGGCTGCTCGAGGATGCCGATGTGCTTGTCGAGAATTTCAAGACCGGCACGCTCGAGAAATGGGGCATCGGCTACGAGCAGGTGCTGCGCGACCGGTTCCCGCGGCTGATCCATTGCCGCGTCTCGGGTTTCGGCGCTACCGGCCCGCTCGGCGGCCGGGTCGGCTACGACGCCGTCATTCAGGGCATGGCCGGCCTCATGAGCGTCAATGGCGAGCGCGGCGGCGAGCCGCTGCGCATCGGCATCCCGCTGGTCGACCTTTCGACCGGGCTCAATGCGGTCATTGGCATCCTCCTGGCGCTCACGGAGCGCAACCGCTCCGGCCGCGGGCAGTTCGTCGAGGCGACGCTCTTCGACAGCGCGGTGGCGCTGCTGCACCCGCATCTCGCCAATTTCTTCCTGTCCGGCAAGAACCCGACCCGGACCGGCAATGCCCATCCTAATGTCAGCCCTTATGACTGCTTTCCGACGCGTACCGTCGATATCTTCCTGGGCGTCGGCAATGACGGGCAGTTCCGGAAATTCTGCGACAAGGTGGGCGTGCCTTCCCTCGCCGAGGACGCGCGTTTCGCCAGCAACAAGCTGCGCGGCCTGAACCGCGATGCGCTCCGCGCCGAGATCGAGCCGATCCTGGCCGCGTTCGACGGCGCCGAGATCGCCGACAAGCTGCTGAGCGCCGGCGTGCCGTGCGGGCCGGTGCTCGAGTTGAGCGACGTGACCGTCCATCCGCACACGCTCCATCGCGAGATGGTGGTCGAGAAGGGCGATTACCGCGGCTTCGGCACGCCGGTGAAGCTGTCGCGCACGCCGGGCTCGGTGCGGACGGTGCCGCAGGGCTTCGGCGAGGCGACGCGGCGCGTGCTCGCGGCCGCCGGTTATTCGGATGCCGATATCGACGCGCTGATCGCCGACCAGATCGCCTTCGGCGATGCCAAAGCTTAGCCCGCCTGCCACCGAGATCGAGATCAAGGAGCTGGCGCCGGAAAAGGTCGGGCTCGCGGTGATCTTCGACGGCCAGCGTTTCGAATGCGGCACCTATCTCAACCGCGCCGCCGCCCAGCAGGCGGCGAAGCTCTTCATCGCCCGCAAGGAGGGCGAGCGCTCGAACCGCAAGACGCCGCGCAAGCGGTAGGCCCCCTGCCCGATCGAAAAAGCCGCGTCCGGACGAGCCGGACGCGGAGTACGCAGGTTCGGGAGATCAGACGGCCGAGCGCCGGCGCAACCAGCCGAACATCAGCGGCAGGCCGACCAGGAAGGCCCAGGTCGGCGCTTCCGGGATCGGCGAGGCGTTCGGGTCGACCAGTTCGGCACTGAGCAGATTGAAATCGGCATCGCCGCCGAGCGCCGAGAAATCCAGATCGAAGAGCTGGAAGTCGCCGCCGGACTGGAGGGCGGCGAGCTGATCGGCGGTCAGGAACGAGACTTCGGAGATCTCGAGAAGACCGGGCGACAGTACCGAGACGCTGCCGATCCCGTCGAAATTGTCGAGAACGCCGAGCTTCGAGCCGAAGGGGCCGTTGGAGGTGAGGTCGGACGGATCGATCGTGACGGCCGACGGATTATAACCGATCTCGATATCGAAGCCGGCAAGCAGGTTGGCGCCCAGGCCGTTGGTCGAGACGGCGAGGTCCGTCGTGCCGCCGGTGGTGCTGGGCGCGAGGCTAACGAGCGCTGCGTTCGCGGCCGGCGCAGCAGCGAGGCTGAGGCTGATCAGCGCCGCCGCGCCCAACAGGCGAGTGAAAATCGCATTCATGAGAAGATCTCCGCTAAATGATCGTGCTGATATAAAATTCGGCAGCGCGCTTACGGCGCGCAGCCGGCCTTGGTGCACAGGTTGGTGCAGGCGCGCGCGTCGGCGATGGTCACCACGCCGTCCTGGTCGGCATCGCGCGGATCGCCCAAAGTCACCTTGATGTTCAGCGACTTCATGATGGCGGCGATATCGTTGCGATCGACCTGGCCGTCGCTATTGGCATCGCATTTGAGATCATAGGCGAAGGTTAGCGGCGCGGCGTTCACGTCGCAGGTCTGGGACGAATCATCGGTCAGCGTGTCGATGCCCATGCTCTGCTCGATCGTGCGCAGCATCCCGCAATGATCGACGAATTCCCCATCCTTGAAGTTGGGCTTCACGCCCGCACCATAGAGGATCGTGGGAATGTGGTTGATATAGCGAACCTCCTGGCGCGGCTTGCCGTCGGGACCGATAACGACGCCAAGCGGCGTCTTGCCGTCCGCGTCCGTCAAAATATCGCCGGCGGCGGCATTGAAGGTCACCACATTCCGAATGCCGTGGTTGGTGAAGAAGGATGAATCATCCTCGTCCCAGGTGACAATCAGAAGGCTGTTGTGGGTCGCCGCCCAGGCGGCATAGGCGCCCAGATTCTTCTGAAGCCACAGATCGCTATCGCCGATCTGGGCGTTGACCTGGCTCTGCAGGCAGGGGATGTCCGTGCTGGCGCAGGCGGGACTGTTGGGATTCGGATCGTGCCCGTCATCGACCCGGTTCGGCAGGACGATGGACACGCTGGGAAGGGTCGAGAAATCAGGCTGCCCCGGATTGTTGTTCTGCTGGCCCGGGAATGACTTGAAGGTCAGATTGGTGCTCGCCGGCAAGGTATTCGAGCCGGGATTGCTCAGGACCGAATTCGCGTCGTTGGTATCCTGCCACTGCACCCATGGACCGCGATTAAGGGTGCGCTGCTGGCTGGCATTGGGAAACAGCACGCTTGTTATGTTCGGATCGAAATTGTGGCAGTTGCCCTGTGCATCGACGATCTCGCAATTCGTGTCCTGGTTCGGCGCGCGCGAGCCATCGAAAGGCAGGCCCTCGGAATAGCCGATGAAGCTCTTGCCGTGCCGGATGAGCTCAGCACCGAGGTTCGGTCCGGTCAGAGGAAGATTGCCGGACCCGTTGGGCATGCCATCGGCATTGATGCCGCTGAGCGGGGCGCCCGTGGCCGGGGGAAAGCCGTTATTGCCCGCGCCGATCAGGACGCTGGTGTTGGTCGATTGCAGGCCGGGAAGCGCGAAGGCCGGACCGATCCCCTGCGGATTGCCCGAGAACAGATAAAGATAGTTGGGTTCGCTGTCGTGGGCATCGCCATGCGAGTTCTGTAGCAGCGTGCCGCCGCTGACGAGCCCGTTCAGGAACGGAGCCGGCACGCCGGGATTGCCAAGCACTTGGCCCAGCGGCTCGTTTTCCTCGATGACGATGACGATATGATCGTAGCTCGGCACGGCGAGAGCCGGCGTCGCGAACGCGGCACCCGCAAGCGCCGTCGCGGCAAATAATTGTCGGACCATGAAATCTCCTGTTGATCTGAAAGAGGGATGCGCTTCCAACGGGTTTCCCATGCCCTTGGCCAAAGATTGGAGAGAAGTGGAGTCGACGCCGAGGCCTTCCGAGCGCGCCCACAGGCCCTACTGACCTCAGCAAGCTCTTGGCCTTGCCGATAGCGTCGATCTTTCCCGAATTGCCACCAACCGGCCCTGCGCAAATCCCTCTTAGTAGATCGCGATGACAAGCATATGAATAAAATGCTGCATAAACGCAGAATATAAGCAACCTATGACGGCGCCTAAATAGGATAGATAAGCGCAGTTATGTATTTTTAATAATTATAGATTGAACCGGAACATTTTATCTTGACCCAACGTTTCAATCCCGCGCCCGTCACTCGCCGTCATCCATGCCGGCACAAGTAACGCTGTCGTATTTTCCAGAATATAGCGGCATCAGTCAGTGGGAAGAGCGATTCCCCGTAGCACGGTATCTGCCAGCCGCTCTATGTAATCATCGTCGAGCGTCCCGAACCGCATCAGCAGCTGCGTGTAGAAGGGGCTGTAGAGCGCATCGAGCGCCACCTCGACATCGATGTCCGGCCGAAGCTCGCCCTGATCCATGCCGCGCTGGATGATGGCGCGGCTGATCTTGTTGCGTCGCTCTATGATGCCTTCGCGGTAGGCGGCGGCCGTGGTCGGGTCCGTATGCCCTTCGGCGATGAGGCCGGCGATGATCCGCCCGACCCGACCGCGGAAGATCGCCGCGAGTAGGCGCATATGCGCCTTGAGATCGGCCACCGCCGAATCAGTTTCCGGCACCATGGCCGTGGTTTCGGTCGAGGCGAGGAACGCTTCGGCCGCCAACTTGCCCTTGGTCGGCCACCATCGATAGATCGTCGTCTTGGCGGCTCCCGAGCGGGCGGCCACGCCTTCGATCGTGAACTTGCCGATGCCGCCCTCGTCGAGCAGCTCGTAAGCCGCCTGGAGAATGGCCTGTTGCGTGCCCTCGCAACGTTTCCGGCCCGGGCGGCGCACATCGGATTCCATCATCATGAAGCCCTCCTTCCGGCTTCCCATACCAAATAGCTACGTTGCGTATTCATATTTTGCAAGACTCATTGTCGCAGCCTGCGATTACCTTCCGCCATATCGAAACGCTTCGTAGCGCTTTCCAGAATGTGGTGGGGACAGATCATGGGACGCATTGCCAAAAGGGCGCTTCTGGGCGGCGTATCGCTGGCACTTCTGGCCGGCGTGGTCGGCTATGGTGTCTATTACGAACGGACCGGCCGGTTCCTGCAATCGACCGACGACGCCTACCTGCAGGCCGACTACACGACGATCGCGCCGAAAGTCTCCGGCTATATCGGCAAGGTGCTGGTCGAGGACAATCAGGAAGTCACCGTCGGCCAGGTGCTGGCGCGGATCGACGACAGCGACTACCGCACGGCGCTCGACCAGGCCAAGGCCGACGTCACCACCGCCGAGGCCGAGATCGCCAACATCTCCGCCCAGATCGATCAGCAGCATGCGATGGTCGATCAGGCCAGCGCCGCGATCACGTCCGACCAGGCGGCGGTCACCTTCGCCAAGCAGGATTCCGACCGCTACCGCGACCTGATGCGCAACCAGGTCGGCACCGTGCAGCAGGCCCAGCAGACCGAGTCCAAATTCCTCCAGGCGACGGCGACGATGCAGCGTGATCGCGCGGCGCTGGTCGCGGCGCAAGGCCAGATCACCGTGCTCGAGACCGCCCGCGCCAAGGCCCAGACCCAGCTCAAGCACTATCAGGCGAGCGAGCATCAGGCCGAACTCAATCTCAGCTACACGGTCATCGTCTCGCCGATCGACGGCTCGGTCGGCGCGCGCAGCCTGCGTGAGGGCCAGTATGTCCAGGCCGGAACCCAGCTCATGGCCGTGGTGCCGCTGCAGTCGGTCTATGTCGTCGGCAATTTCAAGGAGACCCAGCTCACCGACGTGAAGCCGGGCCAGCCGGTCAGCGTCGAGGTCGACACCTTCCCCGGCAAGATCATCAAGGGTCATGTCGACAGCCTGGCGCCGGCCAGCGGCCTCGAATTCGCGCTGCTGCCACCGGACAACGCGACCGGCAACTTTACTAAGATCGTGCAGCGCATTCCGGTCAAGATCGTGCTCGATCCCGGTCAGTCGCTCGCCGGCGCGCTCCGCCCCGGCATGTCGGTCGAGCCCGAGATCGACACCAACCCGACCGTGCTCACGGCTACCGGCCAGGCCGGGCAAAAACTCGCGACCCGGTAAGGAAGGCATCCCGCCATGTCCGCCGTCAGAACCCTTCCCCTCGCCGCCGAACCGTTGAAACCAGCTGCGGACGCGGTCTCGTTCAAGACCTGGCTCGCCGTCATCGGCTCGGCGCTGGGCGCGTTTCTGGCCGTGCTCAACATCCAGATCGTCAACGCCTCGCTCGCCGACATCCAGGGCGCCATCGGCGCCGGCATCGATGATGGCGGCTGGATCTCGACCGCCTATCTCGTCACCGAGATCATCGTCATCCCGCTCTCCGGCTGGCTTGCCCGGGTCTTCTCGCTCAGGATCTATCTGCTCGCCACAACCGCCCTCTTCCTCGCCTTCACGGCAAGCTGCGCCTTCGCCCAGAATCTGGGCCAGATGATCGTGCTGCGCGCCTTTCAGGGCTTCGCCGGCGGGGCACTCATCCCCCTCGCCTTCACCATCATCATGACCATGCTGCCCCGCTCGAAGCAGCCGATCGGGCTTGCCATGTTCTCGGTCTCGGCCGTGTTCGCGCCCGCGATCGGCCCGACCATCGGCGGCTATTTCGACGAGAATTACGGCTGGCAATACATTTTCTTCGTCAATCTGGTGCCCGGCCTGCTGATGCTCGGCATGCTGTGGGTGTCGCTCGCCCGCTCGCCGATGCAGCTCGGTCTTTTGAAGTTGGGCGATTGGAAGGGCATCGTCACCATGGCGATCGGCCTGGGCGCGCTCCAGACGGTGCTGGAGGAAGGCAACAAGGACGATTGGTTCAGCTCGCCCTTCATCGTCAAGCTCGCGGTCATCGCGTCCGTGTCGCTGTCGCTGTTCCTCTGGGTCGAGGTCACGGTCGAGCGGCCGCTGCTCAATCTCCGCCTGCTGGCACGCCGCAATTTCGGCTTCGGCTCGCTCGCCAACGTGCTGCTCGGCTCGGCCCTCTACGGCTCGTCCTTCATCCTGCCGCTCTATCTCTCGCAGATGCAGGGCTACAATGCCGAGCAGATCGGCGAGGTCCTGGCCTGGTCCGGCCTGCCGCAGCTCGTCATTATCCCGTTCGTGCCGTGGCTCATGCGGCGGATCGATGTCCGGCTGCTGGTCGGCATCGGGCTCGCCATGTTCGCCGTGAGCTGCTTCATGAACATCTATCTGAGCGGCGACTATAGCGGCCCGCAGCTGCTGTGGCCCAACATCATCCGCGCGGTCGGCCAAGCCGTCGTCATGACCCCACTTTCGGCGATCGCGACCGCCGGCATCGAGCTGGAGAATGCCGGCTCCGCCTCCGCCCTCTTCAATATGATGCGCAATCTGGGCGGCGCCTTCGGCATCGCGGCGCTGCAGACCTTCCTGACCAAGCGCGAGCAATATCATTCCAACGTGCTGTCCGGCCAGGTCACCATGTTCGGCGAGGCGACGCGGCATCGGCTGGAGCAGATGCAGCAATATTTCCTCAGCCACGGCACCGCCGATCCGGCCCAGGCCTGGCACGAAGGCATCGTCGCGGTCGGCCGCGGCATCCGCCACCAGGCCTCGATCATGGGCTACAGCGACAGCTTCTTCCTGCTCGGCCTGGGCCTGATGCTGGGCGTGGTCGCCGCGATGTTCCTGAAGAAGGCGACCGGCGCCACGGGCGGCGGCGGCGCTCATTGAGCGCTTGCTAGGAGTGGCTCGCGGCATCGGTCAGGGCTTTGCCGTAAAGACCCGCCTTCAGGCTCCGTTCCAGCCAGGCATCGACCGCCGCCTTCAGCGCCGGATCGCGCGTCATCCAATAAGCCTTATCGGCATGATCGAAGGCGTCCGGCACCGCCGCCGGGCACAGCACGCCCGGATGCAGACGGGATTGGTAATCGACCTCGGCGCCGTCCGTGACCATCACATCGGCCCGCCCGGCGACAATCTCGTCGAAGATGGTGCGGTTGTCGGAATGGGGGTCCAGCGTCGCCTGCGGGAAATTCACCGTGGCAAAGCGCTCGTTGGTGCCGCCGGGATTGACCGTGACCCGCACCTCGGGCCGGTTGATCGCGGCGATCGAGACATAACGATCCTTGTCCGCACAGCGGACGATCGGACGCTTGCCGTCGCGCAGGACCGGAATGGAGAAGTTGCCGACAGCGGCGCGATCCTCGGTCACGCTGATGCCGCCCATGGCGATGTCGTAGCGATCGGCCTCCAGGTCGGCCCGCAGCGTCTTCCAGCTCGTCGGCACGATGGCGAGCGAGACGCCCAGCGCCGTGGCGAGCGACTGCGCCATCACGACGTCGGCGCCGACGATCTGCCCATCCGGCTTGCGTAAGGAAAAGGGCGCGTAATCGCCCGTCATCGCGACCCGCAGCGCGCCTTCCGCCTTGATCTCGTCCAGCGACCGTGCCGCCAAGGGACCCGAATGCAGTGTAAGCGCCAGAACCGCGATACCAAAAGCCCGAACCGATCCATGCATGACAACCAAACTTCGAGACTGCTTCAGAGCCTCTATAGGCGGCGGCCCGGCACTTGCCCCGGAGCAATTCGGTGGGCGGCACGTTCACGCTTTCCGGACGAAGTTCGTTGCGGCTCGTGCAACCTTGCCGCCTGCGGCGCGTTAGTCTCCGTCCCGCTCGGACGCGACAAATTTTGGCACGCCCCGCGCCCAGGCCGATGTGCCAAACTCGCCCGAGCATGATCGACGGAGCGGCAGGATGGCCATCGCGGATACGCAACCCGAGTTAAACGCCGAGCTGCCCGCGGTCGATGTCATTCTTCTTTCCTGGAACCGGGTCGAAGACACCATCGCCGCGATCGAGAGTTGCCTGGAACAGCAGGGCGTCACGCGACGGATCTTCATCGTCGACCAGGGTAGCGAGCCCGAGCAGCTTGCCCGGCTCGACGCCTTCGTCGCCGGCAAATCCGACGTCATGCTGAACAAGCTCGGCCGCAATCTGGGCGTGGCCGGCGGCCGCAATGCGGCGTCGGATCTCGGCCGCTCGCCCTATATCGTGGCGCTCGACAGCGACGCCATCTTCGCCGATACGCGCATGCTCGAACGTGCCGTCGCCTATATGGCGGCCCGGCCGCAGCTTTGCGCGATCGGCTTCCGCATCACCAATTTTTTCACGCGCGAGAACGATCCGACCTCGTGGGATTATCCGCCCGGCGTCGGGCCGGCCGAGCATTTCTCCGCCACCCGCTTCATCGGCGCCGGCCATTGCATCCGCCGCTCGGTGTTCGAGCAGGTCGGCAAATACGATGACCGGCTGTTCTTCTGCGGCGAGGAGCTCGATCTCTGCTATCGCATGCTCAATGCCGGCTATCGGATCGACTATGTGCCGACCGTCGAAATTCTCCACAAGGTCTCGCCCGAGGCGCGGGTGTTCTGGGATCGCGGTCGATTCCGGCTGACCGTGCGCAACAATCTCTACACGCTCTACAAGTTCGGCACGCCCTTCCCGCGCCTGGCATTGGCCGCCGCCGCCTTCACCGTCAAGGCGGCGCGCAACGGCATCGCCATGGAAGCGGTGAAGGGCAGCTGGCAATCGCTCGCGATGTGCGCCGCCTTCCGACGCTCGCCCGAGGACAAGAACCAATACCGGTTGAAGCCGGAGACCTGGCGCTACATCCTGGAATGCGAGCCGATGCGGCGCGACGGCTTCGTCACCAAGCTGCGCCGCCAATTCTACCGCCTGCCGCACCAGGCGCCGACGGGCTCCTGAACGCTTCTACAGAGCGGCGCCGTCGGTCCTGGTTGTCAGCACGACCGCCGGCCCGTGCGGTTTCCGCGCCGATTGAACGAAATCGATCAGCCGGACGGTCAGCGACCGGTTGAAGACGAGCATGCCGCCGCCATAGACGGCGGCGCCCGCCAGCACCAGGATGCCGAGCTGGACCGTTATCGACAGCGCCCATGGTTGGAGCGCCGGCCGGATCAGCTCGACCGCCGCCACCATCGCGGCGCCGATGATTATCAGGCGCGGCAGGCCGGTGAATTGCTCCTTGAGCGTCATGCCGCTGAGCCGGCGCAGCATCCAGATATCGATCGGCGTGCTCACGGCCAGCCGCCCTACCCAGATCGCGATGGCGAGCAGGGCCGAATTCCGCCCCACCGCAGTCATGCCAACAATCATGACGCCGAGGCCAACGAGCGAACTGACCAGCGGATAATGCGGCTTGCCGAGCGCCGACATGGCCGGTGCGGCGAACATGCGGCAGTAGAATGGGATCGTCGCCAGCGCCAGCGCCTCGACGAAAGGCACGGCGGACTGCCAGGCGACGCCAAGTACGGCCGGCACCAGCTCGGGTGCCGTCGCGAACAGGCCGAGAAAGATCGGGAAGGCGATGGCGCAGGTATATTCGACGGCATTGCCGTAGGCGCGGATGAAGGCTGGCCTGTCGTCCTGCAGCCGGGCGAAGACCGGCAGCAGCAGCTGCGACACGGCGCCGGCCAGCACGTCGCGCAGCATATCGACGGTGCGGAACGCCATGTTCAAATAGCCGACCACCTCGCTGCCGAGGAAATTCCCGACCAGCAGGATGAAGATGCGCTGAAAGGCGAAGAAGGTCGCCATCACCGAGGTGGCGCGCAGCCCGAAGCCGAACAGATCGGTGAAGGCGGTGCGCGACACCGACAGGCGCGGCCAGCGATCGGCACAGGCCCAGAGGATCACGGTCGCCAACCCGACCATCAGCACCTGCTGCGCGACCAGGCTCCAGACCCCGGCCCCTAAGATAGCAAGGATGACGGCGGTGAGGGCACCGACCAGCCGGCCGCCGAGCGAACGCAGCGCCAGCGGACGGAACTGCATCTCGCGGCGCAGCCGCGCCATGATGGCACTCCCCATGCCCATGGCCGGCAGGCTGAGGCTCATCCAGCGCAGGACTGAGGCTGCGGAAGGCTCGCCGACCCAGCGCGCGAAGGCGTCGGCCCCCGCCCAGCAGCCGAGCGCCAGCACGATGCCGATACCGAGGGACACGGTGAAGGCGGTGTCGAAATGCCGATCCTCGATGGTCTTGCGCTGAACCAGCGCGTCGTGGAACAGCATCTCGACCGGGATGTTCAGGATCTGCACCACGCTCAGCGCCAGCGAGGCCACGCCGAACTCGGTCGGCGCCAGGAAATGCGACAGCACGATGAGCGTGAGGAAGGAAAGGCCGGACAGCCCCCCGCTTTCCAGGCTCGTCCAGACGAGCGATTTGGCGGCCTTCTGTCGGGAGATGGTCATTGCGCCGGCTTGGCCGCTTCCGCGCCGATCTCGCTGCGCTCGGCGATCGCGAAGTAATTCTTGGGATAGGCGGCGCCGGTGAAGCGATGGCGCGTATCGATCAGCTGGAACAGGATCGAGATCATGAAGCAGCAGCCTCGCATCAGCATGAGAAAGGGCCAGAGCAGCAGACCGACGAGACCGAGCTTGAGGATTTCGCCCGCCGGCAGATGCCGCGCCATGCTGCGCAGCTGATAACCCGCCGTGCAGAAATACCCTTCCAGCCAGTGGATAGCCCGAACCGACAGCCCGGCCTTGGTGAACAGGTAGCGCACGCCGAACTGGGTATAGCGGTAGAAATCATAAGGCTGCTCATGTTCCTCGTAAAATAACGGCGCCGAGTAAAACAGGACTCCGCCCGGCTTCAAGACGCGCCGCAGCTCGCGCAAGACGAGTTCCGGCTCGGGAACATGCTCCATGACTTGGTTGAAGATGACGCAATCGAACCGCTCGGCCTCGACCGGAATCGAGGTGAGGTCGCAGATATAGGTCTGCGCGGCATAGGGTTTGTCGACCTTCACGAAATCCGCCGCCTCGTAGCGGCAATGGGCGAAGAGCGGGCGATAGGGAGAGTCGCCGGCGCCGGCATCGAGCACCAGCGCATTCGCGGGAACGGTCCGGGCGAACTCGATCATTTCCCGCTTGAGCCAGTAGCGCGATGCGTTGAAATCGAGGAGTCGCTTCAGCATGACCATCCCCCTTTCGCTTTCCGCCCTTGGCACCGTCCATGACAGCCCCTCAGGCGAAGGCGGAAACGGCCGATATCGGGCGAATGCCCGGCATTCCGGCCATCCAGACGTCGGCGTAGGCCCCGACCTTGCCATAGGAATTATCGAAGTAGCGTACCTCGCGGCACAGCAGGGCTCCCAGGATGCAGGCATGAAGCCGGTTGGTCACGATGGTTTCGTGGGCGGAGAAGATCGCGGCCATCCGATCGCAGAGCTGCCGGCAATAGGCGCGCCATAGGCTGGCGCCCCCGAGCTCGTGATCGACCATGTCCTGCAGCACGTGCAGCCGGCGCAACGCGGCGTGCAGCTTGCGCCGCCAGACCGAGCTCAGATCGATCCAATCGACCTGAGGTTCTCCCGGCCGCAGCAGATCGGCGCCGGCCGCCGTCGCCTCGATATCCTTGCGGATGAGGCCGAGCGCCCCCGTGCCCATCTCGTTCGGATTGCCCAGACTGCCCCAGAGCTGATGCGCCGTGTCGGGCGCCAGCAGGATCGGCATATCGAGGAAGCGTTCGGCGAATGCCAGCGACGGCAGGTCGCGAACGAACATGGTCACGTCGCGATGGCCGTTGAAGATACGGGCGGAAGCGGCGGCGGCGGCCTCGTCGCCGAAATGGATGGTCTGGGGCAGCAGCACGATCTTGTTGTCCGGGAACGCTTCGACGACACGCTCGCGAAAACGCTGATGCACCGGATAGAGATCGCCGAAATTGCCGCCGCCATGGAGCACGATGGTGGTCTCGGGTGTAACGCGCCGGCGCAGGTCGCCCCGGATTTTGGTGCAGATTCCGCGACCGACGATCCGATGGCCGTGGGTGTGGAAGAAGGCCTCCGCCCCCAGCCAGATCAGCAGATCGCCGATATTGAGATGCAGCGGATAATCGAGATAGATCACCGGCCGCTGCACCGGCACGTAATCAAGGATCACCGACAGCTTGGCCTTGACCGCGTCCATGGCTTTCGCCCGCTCTTCCAGGTCGGACGGGCGGCGGCGCCCGGCTTCGGTGGAGATCATGGCGTGACCTTGATGCTCTTGATCACCATGTCCGCCGGATAATCGCCCTGGATCAGGTTGGAGCCGACACCCAGCCGCGCCTTGGCCGTGCTGTCGATCGGCTGCACCTGCAGCTCGTTATAGGGCCATTTGCCGCCGACCGCGTAGGTGACCAGAAGATACATCGGCGTCTGCAGGGCCGGCGGCGTGGGCTTGGTCCAGATCACCGTGCCGTCGAAGCGCATCGACATCGTGTTCGCCGCCCAGGTCAGGCTGTAGGTGTGGAAATTGTCGATGAGGTCGGTACCGACATTGTACCAGTCGCCGAAGCCGCCGCTGACGCCGGTCGGCAGGATGACACCGGAATGGATCTGCTGGGCATGAGGCGCCCAGGGCATCGCCTCGAAGATATCGAGCTCGGGCGGCCAGGCATGGCTGGTCGGCAGCATCCAGAGGGCCGGCCAGGATCCCTTCGCCTTCGGCAATTTCGCGACCATGGTCACGGTGCCGTACTGGAACGAGAATTTGGAGATCAGCATCCCCGAGCCGAAGCGATGGAACGAGGTGACCTTGTAGACGCTCTGCTGCTCGGGCGAGAGCACGCTCGCCCGGATATGCAGCCCGTCGGGCTGGATCGTGAACGGGTCGTATCTCTGTGCTGCCGGCAGGGGCTTCGCGACCGGCATGAAGGGCGTCAGGTAGGATTCGGAATCGCCGTTTCCGGCAAGCCAGTTGGTGCCGTCGCCATAGCTGTTGGGCGATTGCACGCCGGGCCAGAAGGTGAAGCCCCAATTGTTCTGATCGGGATAAAGCTTGGTCGAGCCATCCGGCATGGTCGTCTGGACGCCGGCGAAATGATCCTCGAAGCTGAGCGCCGCGGCCGGCCGGTTCGCGACGAGGCCGCCGCTCAAGGCGGCAACGACGGCGAGCCGCCGCAGCCAGCTCAAACCTTGGTTGTACGCCTTCCGGCGACGGGCCGCAGTCGATTCCATCCTCGCTCCTTCACTCGCTATGAGACCTGGGCCGCCCGGTCAGGTTTCAGGACACGGCCTGCCGCGCTCTCCTGGGCGGCAGCGACCGCTCGATTTCCGCCGGCTCCAAAGCCGAGGCCGACCGATCCGGTACGCTCTCGCCGGAGAACGGCCAGACGACCAGCGCCAGGAACAGGACGTGGACGATCGGCGTCAGCAGATAGCCGCCGAGCACCAGGAACTGGATCACCAGCGCCAGCTTGATCATGGCGTGCTGCTTGGTTCCGAACACGATCCGGCCCATGCAGGGGAAATAGACGAGCGCGCCCACAAAGCCATATTCGAAGACGAGCTTGCCCCAGCTCGGGTCGTGGATCTTGTAGTAGGTCAGGTTGGCCATATGGGTGATGGCGCCGGACCCGAGCCCGAACAAGGCACTGCCGAGATCGGGCAGCATATAGTCGTTGATCAGATAAAAGATCGACAGGAACCGGGCGAAGCCGCTCGACCGGACATTGGAGAATTCGTCCAGGCGATTGACGAAGATCGAGAGCTGCAGCTCGCTGGCGAAGACGATCAGCACCGCCGCCGCCGCGCCCAACAGGAAGATCGCATCGAGCCGGCCGCGCTTGGCGAGCACGATCGGCGTCACCACGGCCAGGATGATGAGGCCGGTGCCCGAATAGGAGACGATGAGAGCGGCGGCGAAGGCGAGCAGATAGGCCGGGCGCCGGAAATGCATCAGCTCGATGATGACCGCGATCGCCACCGTCTGGCTGAGCAGCGACGCCTCGAGCATGAAGAAGCCGTTGGCCCGGAAGATATGGCCGCTGGAGCCGACGGGATTGAGCGCGTTGTAGCCCTGCTCCAGGAACTGCTTGGGCACGGCGGTATCGAGGATGAACGCCTTTTCCCAGCCGATCACGAACTGGATCGCGAACTGACCGATGCCGAACAGCGCGATCAGCAGCATCATGTGCTGATAGATGCGCATCGGCGCCAGCGGATCGGACATCGGCCGCTTGAAATGGAAGATGTAAGGCAGGTGGATGCAGAGCAGAAGCGCCAGCGACGGCTTGGAGAAATCCTGCCCGCCCAGGATCTGGGTCGCCAGCAACGTGGTCGCCAGCAGCAGATAGAGCATGAGGTTGCGGGAATGGATCTGCAGCTCGCCCATGACGATGCCGAGCCCGGTCACCAGCGCCATCAGCACCAGGCCGACCGAAAGCGAACTGTCCGACGAGATCGGAATGCCGAATTTCTGCAGGAAGGTGTTGGCGATGATCAGCGTCGCCAGCAGGAAATACTGCCGCGTCCGGGCCGCCCGATTGCCGGTCAGCTCGATCATCGGCGGCGGGCGGTACATGCCGCCCAATGCCGATGCCGAGCCGTCCAGGGGATTGAAGGATGTCGATTGCATCTTGCGACCGGCTGGTGATCAGGAACGCGTGACGGGGCGAAGCGACGAGGTCGAGGCCCAGACCTGGAACCTTTCGCCCCGCAGCGAGCGGTAGACGCCGATCCCGGCGCCGACAAGTGCGGTGAGGATGCTGAGGATCTTGGGGAACGGCCGGACCCCGAACCGGCCGCCGAGCAGGACCGGCCCGAGCGCCAGCGCGATCAGGGCCAAGCCCAGCATGGGATGGCCGAGGGAAGCGCACAGGGCCAGGAAGCAGAGGCCGGCGACGCCGAGCGAATAGATGCTGAGCCAGCGCAGGAGCTTATGCGAGACATACATGTAGAGCGTCAACCAATCCTGCCGCCGCAGGCGCGGCCAGAGCAGCCGGTGAACGTTGAAGGCCTGGCAGGCGATCCGGATCTTGCGCTGGAATTCGGCGCCCATGGAGGCGACCGCCTCCTCATAGGCCATCACGTCCGGCGCACGCACGACGCGATAGCCGTCGCACAGGATCATCAGCGAGACATACATGTCGTCGATGATGTTGTCGGGCGGCGGATGATGCAGCGCGCGGCGGATCGCGAAGATCGAGCCGTCGGCCCCCATGACCGAGCCCAGATCGCTTTCGAGCTGCTTGATCTTTTCCTCGAGCCGCCAATAGAGCGAGCCGGTTTCTGCCGTCCCTGAGTCAGCACCGTTGGTATATTGCAGATGGCCGCAGACGCAGCCGATCTCGGGATCGGCGAAATAGCGCTCGAGCCGATCCAGGACCGTGAGGTCGAGCATGACGTTGGCGTCGGTGAAGAGCAGGATGTCGGCCTTCGCCATGCCGACCAGCCGGTTCATCCCATGGGTCTTGCCGTGCCGGTCGGGCGAGACCACGACGGTGATCGCAGGCGCGTAGCGCTCTAGGATCTCCGCGGTCTGGTCTGTCGAGGCGTCGACATAGGCAAGGAGCTGCAGGTTCGGCCGGGTCTCCTTCAGCGCCAGGAGATTCCGGCACTTTTCCTCGATCGCCGCCGCCTCGTTGTAAGCACACATGCAGATGGCGAAGCTGGGCGCCTGCTCCGCCATGGGCTGGGTCTTCGGCCCCGCCCCGCCCCGCCAGGATTTGAGCAGCATAAGCGAGAGCGGGTATGTGGTGAAGGGGTGCAGCGACAGGAACAGGAATAGAACGAACAGGCCGAAGAACATCGAGGACACGGTCATTCTCCGTTGGCGGGACGAAGAGGGGCGGCCTCCGCCGACGATCGAAACGGCGCGCGGCGGGCGGCATCGACGATGAGGGATTCGTAGAGGCTGCGGGTCGTGCGGCCGATTTCGGCCCAGCTCGGCATGGCGACCCTGAGCGCCTGGGTCCCGGCGCCCAGCCGCTCACGGAGTGCGGCATCGTCGATGAAGCGGCCGAGGGCCTGGGCCAGGGCGGCGGCATCGTCCGGCGGCACCAGCAACGCATCCTCGCCGTCCCGCAGCATCTCGGCGAAGTTGCCGATCGCCGAAGCGATGATCGGCCGGCCGGCCATGATCGCCGCCATCAGCACGCCGCTCGCATCGATCTCGCGATAGGGGAAGACGGCGGCACTCGCCTGAGCCAGCAACCGCGGAATCTCGTCATCCTCGACGAAGCGCAGATCGAAGGTGAAGCAACGCTCGACCCCGCCGGCGCGGACGAGTTCCAAAAGCGGAACCACCTCCATATAGGGCTTGCCGATGACGCGGACATGCGCCCGCGCACGCTGCTCCGGCGTCAGCATGGCAAGCGCCCGAATCATGACGTCGATGCCCTTGTAGTGCTTGAGCTTGCCGAACAGCAGGAACTCGACCGACGGATCGGCGAGGTCGCGATCCTCGACATCGTCGGCCCGTGCCGGCACGTCGTGCAGCGGACCGTGCGGGACCCGGACCAGCCGGTCACCGCCGATCCCGGCCGCGCCGAGGCGCCGCATCGCCTGATCGGTATGGACGATGAGTGCGTCGAACTCGTTCATGATGGTGAGCGCGCCGATCGCCTGCAGGCGCGCGCTCGGATTGCCGTTGAACGGCGTCGAATCATGGACGGTGAGAACGAGCGGCGCCAGCCGCCGAAGCGCCGGCAGGAACCTTCGATCCACGACCGGCAGCGGCGCCCATTGGAAATGGATGATGTCCGGCCGCCAACGGCCGAAGGCGGCCGCGAGACGGGCCATGCCGCCGATATGCGACAAGCCCTTCAGCCCGCGGAAAATCGGCTTGGGCAGGCGGGCGAGCGGCGAGCCCGTGAGGCCGGTATAGAAATGCTCGATCAGCGTCGGATGGCCGCGCATCGGATCATCGGCATCGACATTGCCGGCATAAAGCCGGACCTCGGCCCCCGCCTCGGCCAGGCCGGTGGCGAGCGCCGTGTCGTAAGGGCCGGTGAACCAGGACGGATCGATAAGCGCCACCTTCATGCGCGGCCTCCATATGACACTTGAGCGTATGCGAAGGCTTCGCCAAGCTTCGCCGCGATGGAACCGACCTTCGAACCTTGACGTTGACCGACGCGCGCGACGGTCAAATTCATGCGGGCGCATCCTGCGGCCCGTTTCCATCCCGCGATCGGGGCATTATTCGAGAAGGACGGCGGTCGATGATCAGCATGGTTGTTCCGACGCGGAACCGCGCGCATACGCTTCGGAAGGTCGCTCCCAGCTATTTCTCGCAGGACTTGGTCAGCGAGATCCTGTTCGTCATCGATCAGGGCGAGGACGAGACGCCCGAGCTCATCGCCGAGCTGGCGCGGCAATATCCGGCGGTGCGCGCGCAGGTGATCCGCAACGCCACGCGCCAGGGCGCCTCGCAGTCGCGCAATATCGGGGTCGCTCAGGCGACGAACGAGTTCATCCTGTTCTGCGACGACGACGAGTACCTCGAGCCCGGCTACGCCAAGACCTGCCTGGACAAGCTCAACGGCTTCGGCGCCGGCGCCGTGTCCGGCCGCCGCGTCTATATGAGAAGCGGCGAGACGCCGGACGAGGCGCTTCGCCGCTTCGGCGACGGGCTGCGGCGCGCGGCGCCATTCAATCACGCCATCTGCGAGTACGTCAACGGCGCCCGCTTCGGCGGCGACCTCAAGCTGCCCTTCACCAACGCCATCATCCTGACCCGCCGCGATCTCCTGCAGCGCTTTCCGTTCGATCCCTATTACGCCCGGGGCAACGGCTATCGGGAAGAGACCGACTATCAGATGAACCTGTTCGTCAACGGCTTCGACATCTACGTCACCAATGACTGCCACAGCATTCATCTGCCCCTTTCCGAGGTCAAAACCGGCGGGCAGCGGACGCGCCCGTTCAAGCGGATCTACTGGTCGGTCTTCTACACGCGCTACTTCTTCGACAAATATTTCGACCAATATGCGGCGCGCGTGCGCCTCGGCATTCCGAAGGCCGCGGCGCTCGCCATGTTCGCCGGCTTCGCCGTGTATCGGGAGCTGCTGCGTCCCTCGCTTCATAGCCTGGCACTCGCAATGATGAGAAAAGGCACGTAAGGCTCAGTAAGCGGGCTTGCGCGTGTCGTACTGGAAGGGATCGGTCGGGCCGATGGCGCCGCTGTCGTAGCAAACCCCGCGGCGCCGCTGCGCATCGGTGTTGCAGGCGCCATATTCGGAGAAGAGGCAATATTCGATACGCTGCTCGGTCGCCACGCAGTAGCGCGAGCTGCCGAACACCTGCTGCATCTCGTTCGGGTTCGGGATGCAGCCGAAGCCGGGATTCTCGGATTGCTGCTGGCACTGCTGGACCGTCTCGTAATTGCATTGCGGCGCCATGTTGTTGGCGACCAGGCAGAAGGCCGCCGCCTCGGCGCGCTCGCTGCCGCCGCCGACGAACGCCATCGCCGCGAAGCATAGGATCGGAAAGGCTGCGAGCAGCAATCCGATCCGGCCCCGTGCCGACGGTCGGGTATGATCGCGATCAGGCATGGCTTCAGTCCTTACAACAGGTCATAAACCCGCTTCGGAATATGGAAGCGGCGCTTGTTGAGCACGGTGCCGAGCACATGGGCCTTGCTCGTATTGAGGATCTGCAGCGACCAGTCGACCACCGGCATGCGGGTGCGGTCGGCCTCGATCACGAGCACGACGCCATCGACAGCTTTCGACAGGATCGGGCTGTAATTATCGCTCTGGATGCAGCCGCCATCGACCAGGATGAGCTCGTAATACTGGCGCAGCCGGCTGAACAGAGTCTGGATCGCGCGGGTGTTCGGCAAGCGGTTGCTGCCCATCCCGCCGATCGAGAGCGTGGCGTAGTGCAGCTCGACATCCGGGAGCGTGGCGAGCGCGTCCGTGATCGGCGCCTGCCCGGTCAGCACCTTGTCGAGCGAGGCCGGAATTTCCGTCGCCAGGCTTTGGCCCAGCGCCGACGGCGTGCCGGTCGCCTCGATCAGCAGAATGCGGCTCTTGAGCAGGCCGCACACCGCCAGCGCCACTTCGGCGACGATGGTCGAGGTACCCTCGCCATGGACCGATCCGACGAACTCGATCGCGGGGCAACTCTCCTCATCGAGCAGAAGCTGGCACCGATTGTAGAGCGACAAAACCTCGCCCAGGGGCAGGAAGCGCTGGAAATCGGACGAAGGCGTGACACCGCGCCGGACGATCTTCAAATCATGGGGAACCGTAACGATTTCGGTATCGGTGTTTGTCGATGGGAGAGACATTCCCGTTACCTCCAAATCAAATGGTAGACGGCCGATTCTTGCGTCCCATGTCCGGGAAGACGGCCAGGACCGGCAGGCGGCTCAATACCGCCACCTGCTCCGGCAAGCTGATCCGCTCGTCGACCTTTTCCCGCATGAGGCAGGCGGCCAGGCCCAGCGCGATGCTGGCGCAGAAGCCCAGGGCTAGAACGAGCAGCTTACGCGGCTTGGCCGGCTCGAACGGCACGACCGGGTGCTCGATCACCTCGACATTGGTGATCTCACCGAGGTTCATGTTATCGGCGACGCGGGCCTCGTCGTAGTGCTGGGCCAGCATCTTGTAATTGTCCATATCGACATCGACTTGGCGCTGCAGGTCGTCGTACCGGTTCTTGCGCGTGCGCAAGTCGCCGAGTTGCTTGTCGATATCGGCCAGTTCCTTGGTGAAAACCTGGGTTTGGGCTGATTCGGCGTCGAGGACGGCGATCTGCTGGAGATAGCTCGATTCGACCCCTTCATAGACCTGGCTCGGCGTCTGCTTGATGCGCTTGGCGAGTTCAGCCTCCTTGGCCGCAGCATCCCGCGTGGCGAAAGCGATGTCCTTTTCGAGGTCGCGGACGGCCTGGCTCTCCGGCGAGAAGGTACGCAGTGCCTGCTGCTCGCGGAAGCGCAGATCGCGCAACCTTTCCTGGGCATCGTCCAAAGGCTTGAACCGTTCGGATTCGACCGATATCGGCTCATTCTTCGGCACATTCTTCATGGACTCTCTGAGATTCGCCACCCTGGCGTCGGCATCCGCCCGGTTGGCGGTATGCTGGGCGACCAACTCGGCAATGTCGGAGCGGCGGCGGACCAGTGCCGTCAGCTCGTCATCGACGGCGGCCAAGCCCGCCTGCGACATATAGGTGTTGAGCGCCAAACGCGACTTGTTGAGCTGCTTCTCCGAATCCTTTACCTGGCCCGCCAGGAAATCGGCCTGCGGATTGGTGTAGATCTTGGCCTGATGCTGGAGGAACAGCGAGACGAGCCGGTTCGCCATCTCGGTCGAGACGATGGCGTCGGGATGATCGACCGCGATCTCCATCACATCGCCTGACGGCGACATCTTGATCGTCAGCTTGCGGCTGAGCTTGATCACGGCCGCGTCCATGACCGTGCCCTGATCCGGCGGATTCTCGATGAGGCCGGGATAGACATGCTCGATCTTCAGGGAATTGAGCAGGCTTTCCGCCATGTCGCGGCTTTTCATGATGTCGATGTTCGACTGGATGATCTTGGCCCGCTCGTCAGCCGAGACATCCGGCGTCGCCGCGTCCTGCTTGCTGATCGCCGGCCGCCGGTCCTGGCCGAAGCGGAACAGGAGCTGCGCCGTCGATTCGAATTCCGGCGTCGCGATCAGCAGATAGGCGATAGCTAGGAGATTGACGGCGACGAAAATGAAGATGAAACGCCAGATCTGCTTGAAGACGGCGGTCATCACCGCGCGCGGGCTGCGCTGAACGATCATGTCAGAGCCTCACTGAATGATGCCGGTGGTGCGGAGCGGCAGCGACAGGCTGAACGAGTCGGGCACGAACTGCTGGATATATTGCTGGAACTGGACATAGACCTGGGCGATGCCGGTGCGGGGCACGAAGACCACGTCGTAGGGCGCCAGACGCGCATCGAGATCGGCCTTCCCGCCCTGGGTCGCCTCGTAATAATCGACCGAGAAGACCGACGAGTCCTTGCCGGCGCCCTTTCTCAGGATCAGCACGTCGTGATAATCGGCCGAGTTCTTGATGCCGCCGGCGCGTGCGATCGCCTGGCTGACGGTAAGATCCGGGCCGATATTGAGGAACTCGCCCGGATTGACGACCTCGCCGCCGACATAGATGCGGGTCGGCGAGAAGGAGCGGACGATCAGGTTCGGCAGCGCCACAACGTGGTTCTGCTGATAGGCCTGATGGATCAGCTCCGTCGCCTCGGGCACGGAATGACCGTAGACCGCGATCTCGGAAGCGAGCGTGGTGGAGATCATGCCGTCGGGACGGACCGTGACCTCCTCGTTCAGAGTGTTGTTCTCCGGAAAGCGGAGATCGAGCACGTCGCCGACCTGGAGCCGATAGGACGGCAAACTATCCGCAAGCGGTGCCTGCGGGAGCGAGACCACCGGCGGCGTCTGCTGATCCGGCGGGGTCGTGCAAGCCGCCAGGGCAAGCAAGCAAAGGCCGAGCGCTGTCGAGGGCGAGGCGCGGTTGGAGCGCACAACGCTGGGCACAGGAAGGTTTTTCATGTCCGACCGCCAGTTGTTGTTAAGGATCTTGGGCATGCCATCGGTCAATACGCGCTCTTGGTTCCAACCAGCGCGAATGCCGTCATCACGATGATGTAAATATCCAGGGAGAACGACCAGTTCTCGATGTAGAAAAGATCGCACTCGACGCGACGGATGATCTTGTCCTCGGTATCCGTCTCGCCGCGCCAGCCATTCACTTGGGCCCAGCCGGTGATGCCCGGCCTGATCTTGTGCCGCTTGGCGTAATTGTCGACCACGTTCTGATAGAGCTTGCCGTCGGCCTTGGCATGCAGCGCGTGCGGCCGCGGCCCGACGATCGACATCTCGCCGCGCAGCACATTGAAGAGCTGCGGCAGCTCGTCGAGGCTGCTGCGGCGAAGAAAACGCCCAATGCGGGTGACGCGCGGGTCGTCGCGGGTCGCCAGCTTGTCGGCATTGTTATCCGCCATGTGATGATGCATCGAACGGAACTTGAAGACCTCGATCAGGTTGTTGTTAAAACCGTAGCGCTTCTGCCGGAAGAACACGGGACCGGGACTGTCGAGCTTGATGGCAAGCGCGATGAGCAGCAGCAGCGGCGAGAGCAGCAGCACCGCAGCGCCAGCGATCAGCATGTCCTCTACCCCCTTCACCACCCAGTCGCCGGCAGTAAGCGGCTTGGCCATGACGTTGAGCGTGGGCATGCCGTCGAGGTCCACCATCCTCGGATTGGCGAAGCTTTGGACCATCGGCTCCGGCCCCATATGGACGTTGGCCGGAATCTCGCCGATCTGGCCCATGATCTCCTGCACGCGGGCTTCGGCCCCCCACGGCAGTGCGATGATCACTTCGTCGACCCGATTCTGGCGTGTGAACGGCACCAGTTCGGCGATGGTTCCCAGAACGGGATAACCCATCACGCGCATCGAGGTGCCCGGCCGTCTTCGATCGTCGAATACGCCCAGGATACGGGTCCAAGGCTGGCGCAGCCGTTCGAGCGACTCGATAAGCTCGCATCCCCTCGGACCGCCGCAGATGATCACGACCGTGCGCTCGAGCCAACCGGCCTGCACCATCCGTTCGATCTGACGGCACATGACGAGACGCGCGCCGGTCGCCAGGGCCACATAGGCGACGAGGAAGACCAGCGCCCATTCGAGCGCCTGCCATAAAACCTCCGTGACGGGAAGGATCACCAGGGTCGCGATCGCCAATAGGATCGGAGCGGATTTGGTAATGATCTTAATGTGATCGGATCTATTGAAGACGTAACTGGTGCCATAGAGCCGGAAATAGGACAGCGTAATCGGCACGGCCGGCAACATGATCAGCAGGATATGCAGATAGAGTGAGGGGTTATTGCGAAATCCGACCTCGGTAATGATCACCTTGAACGCGATGTAGACGCTGGGAATGATGGTCAATACATCGCAGAGGACCAGCAGCGCCGGCACGATGTCGGTCGGCACGGCGAATTTCGGTCGTGACGAGGGAGAGGGGCGGATCGGGCGTCCGATGCCTATCGGCTCAGCGGATGCCGGAATCACTGCATCGCGAAGAGATTTCATGCGGTGACGATCTCCAATCTATCCCAGCCCTTGGCCGCTATCGACGCGGGCGGAAGATGACGTGCTTGATCGTCGTGCTGCAGCGCAGCATGGGGCGCTACCGCGCGTCTTCCTGGCGCGGCGCTTGAGGCCCTTCTATTGCGACAAAAAGGTGCGGGAACTAAAACACCTCAACGCCGTAAGGGTAACCTAGGCGCAAGGTTGCAGTGCAAAATAACATTTTCGCGCTTATCGCTGCAATGCCAAAATAGGGACAAAGTTACGGCACGGTTGACGTGTGTTGAACGGGCCTTCACCGCCGATTTGGACGTATAATCCATCCGCGAAAACGGATACCGACGCCCGCGACTCGGGCTCGCGCCCTGGCGAGAGCCACAGCGAGCGATCGGGTGGAATAAGAGGAAGCGTTCCGCTCGCCAGCTGTCGCCCGTCTTGCGAAGATAATGGGGTGATGAGCAACCATGCCGAGATTGGGCGCCTTCTCAATAGGCCCCCGACTCGGCTCGTTGCCGGCTATACGCCGGAAGTGACGTCGGCAGCCAGATCTCAAACCCATATTCGTCAAATGGTTAGAGCCGATTCGGCACACCCGGCGTAGATTCGCGGTGGGAAGCCGGCCCATCGAATCGCACTCGACCCGACTCGGATAAGTATGATTGGCATTGTGGCGGAAAGAAGATCGATCAGCCGGGAAAACGCAAAGAATACGGCGCACGGCCTGGGTCGCCACAGGCCCGATCCCGGGTGTTCGAAGGAGCGGTCCCGCCGTCAAGTGTGGGCCTGGCTATGCGCGTTGCGCTTGCGCGTCGCGGCTGCCTTCTTCGCGGCGGCCGAACGATCCGCCGCCGGCCGTTCGGCCGAGGCCCGCCCGCCCAGCTCGCCGCCCTTGTGGGCCGCCGGATGCCCAGTCGATTTACCCCGTCCGGAGCCGCCCGCCCGCTTGGCGCCGCCATCATCCTTGTTGACGGTGGCCCAGGCCCGTCGTTCCGCCTCTTCCTCGGAGACGCCGCGCTTTTCGTAGCTTTCGGCGATATGGTCCGCCTTGCGCTCCTGCTTGTCAGTATATTTTGACTTGTCGCCGCGTGGCATGGTTGAACCCTCCTCGATACAGGATTGAACCGAGGCGCTTCGTCAAAGTTCCTCTTAGCGGTCCGGTCCTAGATGCCGCAGGTCTGTACAAGCGCGTGAACCCCTTGGGGCAGTAGACCGTTTCGTGGCCATCGCCGGAAAATCGACGCTCTCACGCCAACGGGACTGTCGCGTGAGCCCGTTCGATGGTTCAATCGCCCCCAAAACCAGCCCCCCGGAGCCTACAGCCATGTCAGAGACGACCTCGCCCAAGACCGTGCCGGCGCCCCGCGACCAGCATCTCCGCGACCTGGCCGACTGTATCCGCTTCCTGTCGATGGATGCGGTCCAGGCCGCCAAGAGCGGCCATCCCGGCATGCCGATGGGCATGGCCGACATCGCCACGGTCCTGTTCAAGGATTTCCTCAATTTCGATCCGAAGGACCCGCATTGGTTCGACCGCGACCGGTTCCTGATCTCGAACGGCCATGGCTCGATGCTGCTCTACAGCCTGCTCTACCTCACCGGCTACGAGGATATGACGCTGGAGCAGCTGAAGCGCTTCCGCCAGATCGATTCCAAGACCGCCGGCCACCCGGAATACCGGCACGCCAACGGCATCGAGACGACGACCGGGCCGCTCGGCCAGGGCATCGCCAACTCGGTCGGCATGGCGCTGGCCGAGCGCATCATGAACGCCAAGTTCGGCAACGATCTGGTCGACCACTTCACCTATGTCTTCCTCGGCGACGGCTGCCTGATGGAAGGCATCAGCCATGAGGCGATCTCGCTCGCCGGCCATTTGAAGCTCGGCCGACTGATCGCCTTCTTCGACAACAACTCGATCACCATCGACGGCTCGACCAAGCTGTCGGTCTCCGACGACGAGACCGCACGCTTTCGCGCCTCGGGCTGGCATGTAATCGAGATCGACGGCCACGATACCGACGCCATCCGCGCCGCCATCAATGAGGCGCACACGGTCACGGACAAGCCATCGCTCATCTCGTGCAAGACCGTCATCGGCTTCGGCTTCCCGACCAGGGCCGGGACCCAGAAGGCGCATAGCGACGCCCCCGGCGAGGAAGAAATCGCCGGCGCGCGCAAGATCCTGGGCTGGGATGCGCCGCCCTTCGTCATTCCCGACCATCTGCTCAAGGCCTGGCGCGAGATCGGCGCTAGGGGCAACGCCGCGCGCATGGCCTGGGCCGAGCGGGTCAAGAAGGCGCCGGGCGGGCTGCGCCAGGAATTCGAACGGCGCAACAACGGCGAGCTGCCGGCGAATTGGAAGCAGGCGATCGCCGCCGCGAGCAAGGAATTCATCGACAGCGGCAAGGAGCTGGCGACGCGCCAGGCCAGCGGCACCGTGCTGAACTATCTGTTCGACGCGATTCCGGAGCTGCTCGGCGGCTCGGCTGACCTCACCCCGTCCAACAACACCAAGACCAAGAACCAGGTCGAGCTGAAGCCGGGCGAGTACAACGCCTCCTACATCCATTACGGCGTCCGCGAGCACGGCATGGCCGCGGCCATGAACGGGATCGCGCTCCATGGCGGGCTCATCCCCTATGGCGGCACCTTCATGTGCTTCTCGGATTACTGCCGCCCGTCGATCCGGTTGGCCGCGATGATGCAGATCCGCACTATCTTCGTCATGACCCATGATTCGATCGGCCTCGGCGAAGACGGCCCGACCCATCAGCCGGTCGAGCATCTGGCCGCGCTGCGCGCGATCCCACACCTCGCCGTCTATCGCCCGGGTGATCCGGTCGAGACCGCGGAATGCTGGGAAGCGATCCTCGACGCGCCGCGCCGCGCGGCCTTGATCGCCCTCTCGCGCCAGCCGATGCCGCTGCTCCGCCGCGACAGCGGCGAGAACAAATCCACCCGCGGCGCCTATGTGCTGCTCGAAGCCGAAGGCGGCCCGCGCAAGATGACGCTGATGAGCAGTGGCTCGGAGCTGCATCTCGCGGTCCAGGCGCGCGAGACCCTGCAGGCCGAGGGGATCCCGACCGCCGTCGTCTCGATGCCGTGCCGCCTGCTGTTCGAGGAGCAGGACGCAACCTACAAGAAATCGGTGCTGGGCGAAGGCCGCGCCCGCGTCGCGGTCGAAGCCGCGGTCGAGATGGGCTGGGAGCGCTATCTCGGCTTCGACGGCGCCTTCGTCGGCATGCACGGCTTCGGCGCCTCGGGCAAGATCGCCGATGTCTATGCCAAGTTCGGCATCACCGCCGACGCCGTGGCGAACGCGGCCCGCAAGGTGCTGAACGAAGTCGGCGCCTAACTGTTAATTCAGACGCAGCCCTCTCGCAGGCAGGGAGGGCTGCGCCCGTCGGCCGATGCGCTTGGCGGCCATGCCACAAAAAAGCATCTGCGTCCCCGCCGGCCGATATGGTCAGGTAGGAAGCTAAGAGGCTGGTGATGCCCTCTTGACGGAAGGCAATGTCATCGTCCCTTGAGGGAGACCTTGCGTCCGTTCCACGACCGCCCGCTTTGCCGGCGGCCATCCGAACATGACATCGCTGCCTGACGACCGCATCCGCTTGCCGGAGGTCGCTTGCTATTCGAGCGCCCCGCCTGGCGCGGACGGGAGCGCTCAACAAGAGGAGAGCTGCCATGAGCAATTCCATCAGCTTGCAAATCAACGGCGCGCGACGCGAGCTCGTGCTCGACGATCCGCGCACGACCTTGCTCGACCTGCTGCGCGAGCATCTTGACCTGACCGGCGCCAAGAAGGGCTGCGACCGCGGGCAATGCGGGGCCTGCACCGTCATACTGGACGGCCGCCGGGTGAATTCCTGCCTGACCCTGGCGCTCAGCTGCGACGGCGCCGATGTGCTGACGATCGAGGGCCTGGCCGTGGGCGACAAGCTCCATCCGGTGCAGGCGGCCTTCATCGAGCACGACGCCTTTCAATGCGGCTACTGTACTCCCGGCCAGATCATGAGCGCCGTAGGCCTCATGCTCGAAGGCCATGCCGACACTGATCCGGAGCGCATCCGCGAGGCGATGAGCGGCAATCTCTGTCGCTGCGGCGCCTATGCCGGCATCACCCAGGCCGTTCTCGACGCCCAGGCGCGGATGAAGCGCCAGGCAGCCGCGGGAGAAGCGGCATGAACCGGTTCGACTATGTGCGCGCGAAGACCGTTCCCGAGGCGGTCGCCGCGGCCGGACAGGCCGGCACCGCGATCCTCGCCGGCGGCACAAACCTGCTCGACCTGATGAAGGGGAACGTCGTGCAGCCGACGCGCATTCTCGATATCACCCGCCTGCCCGGCCTGAGCGAGATCGAGATTTCCGCCGATGGCGGTGCCCGGATCGGGGCGCTCGTCCGGAACAGCGACCTCGCCCGGCATGCGAAATTCGCCGGCGCCTTCCCGGCGATCGCGGAGGCCCTGCTCTCCGGCGCCTCGGCCCAATTGCGCAATGCCGCGACGGTCGCGGGCAACCTCATGCAGCGGACCCGGTGCCCGTATTTCTACGACCCGGCGAGCGCCTGCAACAAGCGCAGCCCGGACGCCGGCTGCGATGCGCTGGGCGGCGATACGCGCCTCCAGGCGGTGCTGGGCTGGAGCGAGCATTGCATCGCCACCCACCCGTCCGATTTCTGCGTGCCGCTCGCGGCGTTCGGCGCGATCGTCGAGATCGATGGGCCACAGGGGCGCCGCGAGGTGCCGTTCGATGCGTTCCATCTGCTGCCCGGAACGACGCCGCATCGGGAGACGGCGCTCGAACCCGGCGAGCTGATCGTCGGGCTGCGCCTGCCGGCCGAGGCGTCGCGCTTCGCGGTCCATAGCCGCTATCTCAAGATCCGCGAGCGTACTTCCTACGCCTTCGCCGTGGTCTCGGCAGCGGCCGGTCTCCGCCTGGAAGGAACACGGATCGTCGAGGCGCGGCTGGCGCTGGGCGGCGTCGCGCTCAAGCCCTGGCGAGCGAGCGCGGCCGAAGCGGCACTGGCCGGACGCGAGGCAGGACAAGCCGCCTTCGCCGAAGCCGCCGGTCTAGCGCTCGCCGATGCGCGACCTTCGGGCGACAACGGCTTCAAGATCGAACTGGCGTGCCGGCTCGTCATTCGAGCGCTGCAAGCGGCCGCCAAAGGCACGCCGTCACGTCCAACGGCCCTGCCCGCCTCGCTCGTCAATCTCGCTTAGGAGCCCCATCATGGCCTCCATTACTCCCACCTACGTCCGCCACGGCTCGAATATCGGCCAGCCCATGACCCGGCGCGAAGGCGTGCTGAAGGTCACCGGCGCCGCGCGCTACGCCGCGGACAATCATCCACCCGGCATGCTCCACGCGGTGATGGCGGTCAGCAGCATCGCCCGCGGCCGCGTCGCCTCGCTCGACATCGAAGCCGCCAAGCGGCATCCGGGCGTGGTCGAGGTGATGACACCCGGCAATGCGCCGGCGCTGAAGCAGCATCCGGACGAGAAGGCCAATCCCTTTACCTTCAAGCTCGACCTGCTGCAGGACGAGCGCGTCCGCTACGTCAATCAGCCGATCGCCGTGGTGATCGCGGAAAGCCTGGAAGCCGCCACCGAGGGCGCAATCCTGCTGGCGCCGAGCTATGAAACGGAGCAGGCCTGTGTGACGCTCGACGATGGCGAACGTTTCGTCCCGGCGGCTGTAGGTGTCGGCGACGAGGCGCAGGCCGGGCACGGCGACATCGAAGCCGGCCTCGCAGCGGCGGCAAAGCGTATCGACGTGACGTACGAAACGCCGGCGCAATATCACAATCCGCTCGAGCCGCATGCGATCGTCGCGGTCTGGGACGGCGACCGGCTGACCCTCGACACGCCGAGCCAGGGCATGGCGATGGCGCAGATGCGCATCGCCGGGCTCTTCGGCATCGCGCCCACCGATATCCTGATCCGCAGCCCGTTCCTCGGCGGCGGCTTCGGGTCGAAGGGCCTGATCTCGGGACCGCAAGTGCTGGGCATCATGGCGGCGAAGCTGGTCGGCCGGCCGGTCAAGCTGGTCATGCGCCGCGAGCAGATGTACGGGCCGGTCGGCCACCGCGCGCCGACGCGGCAACGCTTCAGAATCGGCGCCGGCGAGGACGGGGCCTTGACCGCCCTCGATCACCATATCCTGACCGCGAGCAGCCGCTTCGACGATTTCTTCGAGCCGGCCGGCGGTGTCAGCCACACGCTCTATGCCACGCCGGCACTTTCGACGAGCTATGAGGCGGTGCGCCTCGACACCGGGACGCCTCTGTTCATGCGCGCGCCGGGCGAGGCATCGGGCAGCGTCGCACTGGAAGGCGCCATCGACGAGATGGCCGAAGCCTGCGGCATGGACCCCCTCGCCTTCCGGCTCAAGAACTATGCCGAGGTCGAGCCGCTTTCAGGCAAGCCCTTCTCCTCCAAAGCCCTGCGCGAATGCTACGCACAGGGGGCGGAGCGTTTCGGCTGGGCATCGCGTCCGCTAGAGCCGCGCTCGATGCGCGACGGAGCCGGTTTGCTGACCGGCTGGGGCATGGGCACGGCAACCTTTCCCGCCTTGATGTTCCAGGCCGAGGCAAAGGCGGTGATCCGCGCCGACGGCAGCGGCATCGTCGAGATCGGCGCTCACGACATGGGACAAGGCGCCTGGACCGCGCTCGCCCAGATCGCGGCCGACGGCCTCGGCCTCGATATGGACGCGCTCGAGTTCCGCAGCGGCTCGTCCGACCTGCCGAATGGTGGCATCGCCGGCGGCTCCGCCCACACGGCGACAGCCGGCAATGCCGTCCACAGCGCCACGGGCAACGTCATCGCCCAGTTGGCGAACCTCGCGACCAACGACGAGCGATCGCCGCTGTTCGGGGCCGGCAATAGCGGCGTCGTCGCCCGGAACGGGGCGCTCTGGCGGCGCGACGACGAGAGCCGAGGCGAACCCTATGCCGCGATCCTGGCGCGGGCGGGCCGTACCGAGATCGAGGCGCAGGGCCAAAGCGGACCTGATGCCGCCGCTCAGTCCGCCTATGCCGGCCATGCGCACGGCGCCGTCTTCGCCGAGGTCAAGGTCGATCCCGAGCTCGGCCAGATTCGCGTCGCCCGGCTGGTCGGCGCCTTCGCCGCGGGCCGCATCATCAATCCGCGGATGGTCGAGAGCCAGCTTCTCGGCGGCATGATCTGGGGCGTCTCCTTCGCGCTCCACGAGCACGCGATCATGGACCGGCGCACCGGCCGCCCGATGAACGCCGACCTGGCCGACTATCACGTGCCGGTGAACGCCGACATCCCCTCGGTCGAAGCCATCCTCGTCGAGGAGCATGAAGCGCATCTCAACGCGCTCGGCATCAAGGGCGTCGGCGAGATCGGCATCACCGGCACCGCCGGCGCGATCGCGAACGCCGTGTGGCATGCGACGGGCGTACGGGTGCGGTCGATGCCGATCACGCTCGACCGGCTTATCGCGTAGTTGGCGCTTTTGGGTGAGAGACCGCGGGCTCGGTGCGCCGCGGTCTCTCACCCTGCCTTACCACCCGCTTCTCTAGGGTTGAAATAGGTCGTCCGTCTCTATAAGCGAGAGAGGTCGACAAGCCAGAACCTTCCCATGCCCCGCGATCCCCGCGCCGAACCGACCCGTCCGCCCAGCGCCGCCGCCCTCTGGGCGCCACTCGTTCCCGCTATCGGGTGGGAGCAGTCGCTGGCCGCGCGGATGGCGCGCCGGCCGGCGTCCGCCTTTCTCTACGAGTTCCTGCGCTTCGGCGTGAAGCAGGGCTGGGCCTGCCTGTTCGGCGGCATCATGGTGGCGCTGATGCTGGGCACCCATCTGCTCTATCCGCGCGCGGCGCCGTTGGCGCGCTACGATTTCCTGTTCCTGGCGGCGCTGTCGGCCCAGGCGCTGCTGCTCCGGTTCGGGCTGGAGACCTGGGAAGAAGCGAAGATCATCTTCCTCTACCATGTCATCGGCACGGCAATGGAGATCTTCAAGACATCGGTCGGCTCCTGGATCTATCCCGAGCCCGCCTTCTTCCATATCGCCGGTGTGCCGCTCTTTTCCGGCTTCATGTATGCGAGTATCGGCAGCTACATCGCCCGCGCCTGGCGGCTGTTCGATTTCCGCTTCACCCGCCATCCGCCGCTCTGGAGCTTGGGCGCGCTCAGCACCGCCATCTACGCGAACTTCTTCACGCACCATTACGTCGCCGATCTGCGCTGGGTGCTGTTCGCGACGACGGCCCTGCTGTTCGGCCGAAGCTGGGTGCATTACCGGATCTGGCAGCGCGACCGCAGCATGCCGCTACTGCTGGGATTGTTCCTGGTCGCACTCTTCATCTGGCTCGCCGAAAATATCGGCACCTTCAGCCATGTCTGGCTCTATCCGAACCAGCTCGGCGGCTGGTCCATGGTGAGCGGCGCCAAGCTCGGTGCCTGGTTCCTGCTGCTGATCATCAGCTACACGTTGGTAGCCATGGTCAACAAACCCGAACCCTTGCGAGCCTGAGCCTCACACATCCTTGGCGCTGTCGCCGCCCGTGGCCTCGAACTCTGCGCCGGTGACCATCGCCGCAGCATCGGAGGCGAGGAACACGGCCAACGGCGAGACATCTTCGGCTTTGAGCCAGCCCACCTTCAACGGCACCGTCGGCGCGCGGATATCCCAGGCCTCCTGCGGCGACGGGTTCGCCGGCGGGTTGGGACGGGTCTCGCCGATCGATTCGCTGTAGCGCTTGGCGTAGCGGGTGAGCTCGGTATCGACCAGGCCCGGAATGATGGCGTTGACCGTGATGCCGTACTGGCCGAACTCCATCGCCGCCGATTTCATCAGGCCGAGGATGCCCCATTTCGACGCCGAGTAGGAGCTGGCATCCTTGGTGCCGTGCTTGCCCTGCATCGAGGAAAGCACGATGAACCGACCCTGCCGGCGCTGCACCATCCGGGGCGCGAAGGCGCGGATGGTATTGGCCGTGCCGTTGAGATTGTTGTCGATGACATCGCGCCAATCGGCATCGTCCATTTCCAAGAGCGGCTTCCAGCGCTGGATCGCGGCATCGGCCACGACGACGTCGATCTTGCCGAATTGCTGCTCGATCCGGTCGGCGGCCGTGCGCAAGGCGGCGATGTCGCGGATATCGGCCTTGATCGAGACGCATTGCCGGCCCTGCGCCTGAACTTGCCGCGCCGTCTCGTCCAGGTCCTCCAGGGTCGCGGGCTTGGCGTCGGAGGCCGTGCTGACCGGTCCACAGATATCGATGATCGCGAGATCGGCGCCGTTCGCGGCCAGCTCGACGGCGATGGCCCGGCCGATGCCGCGCGCCGCCCCGGTGACGACCGCGATTTTGCCCTTGAGATCGCTGTCCCGCCCGGGCTGGATCGCGCCGGCCGAAATCTCTGCCGCCCGCGCCGGCAAGGTCATCGCGGCACCGGACGCGGCGGCGCCCATGAGCAAATGCCGGCGCATCGGATCGGGATCGTTGGCGGCCGGAAAAATCCGTGGGTTCTCGGTCATCCTCGGCTCCTGAAGCTGGCGGGCGGCGCCCGGTCTTCAGCAGAAAGGCGCGAGCCCGGCGCCGGTTCCCGGAACTGTCCGGGTTTGTCCGGGATTGGAATAGCGATGCCGCGTCGAGCGCGGCCGAAGCCAAGGAGACAAATCATGTCCAAGACCGATCTGCCGCCGGTTCCGCCCGCGTCTCGCCCGCGCCGGGAAGACGGCGCGGGCGAGACGCAAATCTCAGAGACGATGCCGGAAGCGGCTAAGCCGACCGGGCGCAATCTCGGCTCTCAAGGCCGGCAGGGAAACATCCATCAGAACACGACGCATCAAGGCCATCAGCAGGATCGTTGATCATGACCAGGAAACAAGCCGACACCGACCGCTCGCGTGGCGGCCCCGGCAGCAGCCACCAGCGCCCCGACAAGCCTGCCGAGCGCGACGAGGCGCCGAAGCCGGGCCTGGCGACCAGCGGCCGGCGGAGCCGCATTTCCGGCGGCGGCGGCGAGCGTGACAGCCATCACACCCACGACCCCGCCACCAAGTCCTGACGGTCAATCCCGGCGTCGCCTGGCGAGCGGCAGGACCAGCCAGAGGGCGCCGATCAGCAAGATCGCCCCGAGGGCGGCGAGCATGGCGACGACCGGGCTCGAGATCCGCTCGATGACGATGTAGAAATCGCCGGAAAGCGCCAACCCGAGCGGTGGGAGCGCGCCCAGCAGCATGGTGCCGCTGAAGTGGTCCATATCCTCGGTGGCGTCGCCATCGGCGACGAGCCGGTGATAGGCCGCCGGCGCCATGAGCAGGATCATGGCAAGGGCGATCAAGCCGAGACAGGCGACATGGAGCATGCGCGAAGCGGGCGGCAGACGCTCGAACTCGTCCGACAGCATGGCGATGAACTGGAAGCCCAGAAGCGCCTGGCAGCCCGGCAGGACGACCCGCGCCTCTGTCAGGAGCTGGTCGATCTTGTCCTTGAGCGGGATCTCCACGATCGCGGGCTCGAAGCGCCGCCGGACACCCCGCCGCTTGATCGCCAGCTCGTAGCCGAACCACAGAAGGAACGCCGTCGCCAGGACAGCCACCCCGAATAGGGCCGATGCGGTTACGCCCATCACCGTCTCCGTCACGAGCGCGCAATCGAGGCCGATCGCCAAGGCGAACGCCGCCAGCGCGCATTCCGAGGTCCGCGACGCCAATCTCAACATCCGTGCCGTATCGCGGCCGCCCTCCGCGATGCGGTGGAACGATGCCGGCGCCAGCAGGCAGGCGATCGCCACCAACATCAACCCGAGCGCCACGCCGTTCAGCCCGCGACCCCAGGCGGGAAGGTGATCGAATCCGGACCGGAAGAGAGCCTGATACTGAAATCCGAGCAACACTTGCGCGCCCAGTACCAGCATCCGGCTCTCATTGAGCGCGTTGCGGACCCGGTCGCGCAGCTCAGATCCCGGCAGGATGATCTCGCGCCCGGTTGTCGAGGGCACCCGACGACGCTGGTCTGTCATGAAAATGTAACGCGGTTTCCGCGAGTTTGGTTGCCTTAAGCGAGCAACCGCTCGGTCAATCGCCCCTGGCGCCGGGCTTGCCGAGCAGGAGGCGGACCCGGGCAGCGACCTCCTCGAGCTGATAGGGCTTCGGAAAGAAGCTCTCACTCAGCACGAAGTCGGCCATACCGACTCGGCTGCCGTTGCCGGAGGTAAGCAGCACGGGGACCCGCGCATGATGCTCATGGATCCAGCGCGCGAGCATCAGCCCGTCCATTTCGCCCGGCATCTGCCGATCGGTAAAGACCAGATCCACCGCCTCGCCCGCCTTGAAGACGATGACGGCCTCCGCCGCGTTTGCCGCCTCGATGACCAGATGGCCGTCGTCCCGCAGCGCCTCGGCGATCATGCTGCGGACCAGTACGTCATCCTCGACGACCAGCACGGTCCACCGCCGTGCCGCCTCATATCCTTCGGACGGATGATACGCCTTGAAGCTCATGCTCCTGCCCACCCCCAAGTCCGGCCCGCTTCAGGCCGGACGAACGCTATCGAATGTTCTAACCTTTCGGCTCCGGGGCAGTCCTCCGCTTCTCGCGGAGCTGATTGATACGCCGGACCACATCCTGCGGATGATACGGCTTCTCCGCCGGCCCTTCCTCACAAAGGTCACCCGCCTCGTCGGCCACCTTGGCCAGGCTGGATGTCAAGATCACGTCAATCCGGGGATATTCCTGCCGAATGCGCCGCGCCAGCGCGAAGCCGTCGATGCTCCCGCCCAGCTCGACCGCTGCCAGGACGATATCGATCTTCCTGTCTACACCCAGCACAGTCAATACATCGTCGGCGTTCGTACCCTCGACGATCTTGTAGCCGCATTCCCGCAAATAGTCAGCGATAACCATGCGCGCGAGGATATCGGGCTCGACCACTAGGATCACGCTCGGGGCTGGGGCGCCGGCGCCCGGCTCGGTCGGTTCTGTATACATGGCCGCAGCGAACGGATGCCGAAGGCGATGGGTTCCGCATGCGGCGGCGACGGACCGACGCAACCGGCGACTTGCCGCTCCTGCACGTGCGTGAGCCCAAATTGTCACCGAAATGGACGATGCCATTCGCGACCGAGCGGGCCTCAATGGATCGAACGCGGGAGGCTCATGATGAGCATATCGCCCCCAAGCGCCGGGCCTGCTCGCATTTGCGATGCTAATCGGGCTGCCGACCGTGGTTGAATTTCTCCGCCAAGGTCCGTGACTGCAACGCGTTAGTAGACTTGAAAGACGGACGGGACCAGGATTGGCGGCCTAGGAAAAAGCCGTCCCGAGGTCGGACGCGCGTACCCGGGGCGAGCGGGAGAGCATCCGGATGAAGGCGATCATCTTCGACACGCGAGATTATGATCGGGTTGCGCTCGAACAGGCCAACGAAGCCTTCGGCCATGAGCTGACCTTCCTCGAGCCCCGACTCGACGAGAAGACGGCGCCCCTTGCCCAGGGCAACGATGCCGTCGTCGCCTTCGTCAACGACAAGCTCGATGCGCGCACTCTGCGCGCGCTGGCGAAGGCCGGCGTGCGGCTGGTGGCACTGCGCTGCGCCGGCTACAACAACCTCGACCTCAAGGCCGCGAGCGAGCTGGCGCTCCGCGCGGTTCACGTTCCTTCCTACACCCCCCACGCCGTAGCCGAGCACGTCTTCGCGCTGCTTCTCTCGCTCGTGCGCCACACGATCCGCGCCTATGACCGGGTGCGCGACGGCAATTTCAGCGTCGAGGGGCTGGTCGGCTTCAATCTCCACGGCAAGAATTTCGGTATCGTCGGCCTGGGCCAGATCGGCCGCGCCGTGGCCGCGATCGCGCACGGCATGGGCTGCCGGCTGCTCGCCTACGACCCGGTCGCCACCAGCTCCGACCTGCCGATCACCTTCATGCCGCTGGACGAGGTGCTGGCGCAGAGCCGCGTCGTGTCGCTGCATGCGCCGCTGACGCCCGAGACCCATCACATGATCGACACGCGCCGGCTGCGGCTGATGCCGCGCGACGCCGTGCTGATCAACACCAGCCGCGGCGGTCTCATCAACACGCGGGCACTCATCACCCATCTGAAGAAGGGCAACCTCGCCGGCGTCGGGCTCGATGTCTATGAGGAAGAGGATTCGGTCTTCTATCACGATCTCTCCAACGAGATCCTGAGCGACGACAAGCTGGCCCGGCTGCTGACCTTCCGGAATGTCGTCATCACCTCGCATATGGGATTTCTCACGCGCGAAGCCTTGCAGGATATCGCCACCACGACACTCGCCAGCCTCGCCGATTTCGAGGCCGGGCGCCCGCTCCGGCACCAGATTCGCGGCTGAACGCACAAATGTTTCACAGTCGGCGGAAGCTGTCGGCCCGGCTCATCGACGTATGCCTCTTCGGCCTGATCTTTGCCCTGATCTATCATCTTCGGGAGCGCTTCATCGATTACGCTCTCGAGCCCGACTTCCAATCGGGGATGATCTCGAGCTGGCGGCAATTTCTAGGAACGGGCCAACTGGCAGCGCTGCCCGTTCCAACGCCGGTCCCTTATCTCGACGGGCAATATATTCTCTACGCCCTCGCGGCCAAGCTGTTGAGAGCGAGCATTCTCGTCGTTCCTGCCTGGTCAGCCTGGTTTCCCAGCCAGGATTCCTACAATATTTCCGCGGCCCTTCTCGTCGATAGCGCGGCTTACGCGGCTGCCTGCTGGCTATTCTATCGAATGATGCTGCGGTTGACCGGAAGCATGCCGCTCGCGATCGGTTTGGCGCTGACATTGTGTCTTTCGCCGCCCATGCTCGACATCAACCTCATCCGGCTCGACTACTTGATCATGTTGCCGGTGATCGTTCTGTTTTCGGGTGGCCTCACCTTGGCGCGCCGGACGGAGACAACCCTCGACGCCGTGGCGCTGGGGGCCGCGCTGGCCTTTGTCTCGACCTTCAAATTGACCGGGGGCGTCTTCGGCATCTTTATCGCGATCGGATTGATCGTTCGGCTTCGCTCCGGCCCGCTCGGCATTCGGCGGCAGCACATCCTCTGCTTCGCCGGCAGTTTTCTTTTCTTCTTTATCCCCCTCATGTTTCGTTATTGGGCATACTTGCCAATGCCCGGGATCGCTGCGGTTCTCTGGGGAGGTGTCGGATCGGTCGCGCAATGGGACTTCTTCGAGCAACCCCTCTCCTACTATGCCGTCACCCTCTTCATGGCGCACGGCCTCGACTTCGTGATCCTGTATCTCGCCGCGTCGGGTTTCGTTGTCGGGCGTGCGGTCATTCGGCGGGATGAGACGAGCCTTTATCTCGCCATCGCGTTCCTTCTATTCTCTGCCCTGGGCCTGATCGTCATGCGGTACGAGCGGGGCGGGTATCATCTGCTTCCCCTCTATCTCGCGAATGTCGGGCTGACCATCACGACCCTTTGGCGCGTTGCCCCGCCCCGCTTCCTGCCGAGGGCGGTCGCCGCGATCGCGGCGGCGGTGGTCGTCCTCAGTCTCGTGCCTGCCGGCATTCACTATCTTCAGGTCGTCCGCGACATGAAGGCCCGCGCGGCCGCGGTCGACGAAACCCTGGGCGCTTCGTTGGAGTGGCTGAGGACGCATGTCGCGGTGGGTTCCACGGTCTGCATATATAAGGATTCCTATTGGTCCGGTCCGCCGATCTCGAGACTCCCGATCACGCTCGTCGACACGGCTTTCGATTTTCCCTATCTCGACAAGGCAGAGATGGCGAATTTCGCGGTTCCCTCACTCGCGACAATTCGCTCCGAATGCGAGGTGGTCGTGCTGAGCGGCTTCTATACCGCATTCATCGATCATGTTTTGCGGATCGAGGCACCCGAGCAAGCCGCCCGCTGGCGCCATCTCGTCGAGGAGATGCGAGCGGCCTATCCGCCCGCGATCTTCCAGCATCAACCGCCCATTTCATTCGCCTACAGCGTCACGCGGATAGAGGTTTTCGACCTGCGGTGACATGATCACCACGCATCTCCATTGCGACCGCGCCGCCACATTACTCCGCGGGGTTCGGCACCGGATGAGCGGCGGCTCCTCTACCGAGGATGCCCTGCACGGCCCGCCCCAACCGTCCCATATAGAGATAGATGATGGGCGTGGTGAACAGCGTCAGCACCTGGCTGACCAGCAGGCCGCCGACGATCGCATAACCCAGCGGCTGGCGGATTTCCGAGCCCGTGCCGGTGCCGATCATCAGCGGGACGCCGCCGAGCACCGCGCACATGGTGGTCATCAGGATCGGCCGGAAACGGGACACGCAGGCATCGTGCACCGCTTCGACCGGTGTCTTGCCGGCCCGCTCGCCCGCAAGAGCGAAATCCACCATCATGATGCCGTTTTTCTTCACGATGCCGATCAGCAGCACGATACCGATGATGCCGATCACGTCGAGCTGCATCCCCACGATCATGAGCGCCAGCAGCGCGCCGAGACCGGCCGATGGCAGGGTCGAGAGAATCGTCACCGGATGGACCACGCTCTCATAGAGCATGCCGAGGATGAGATAGACCGCGACCAGAGCAGCGGCGATCAGCGCCGGCTGACCGGCGAGCGCCGTCTCATAGGCATGCGCCGTGCCTTGGAAGGCGCCCTGCAGGCTTGCGGGCAGGCCAAGCGCCTTGACCGCCCGCTGCACCTGCGTCACGGCAGTCCCGATCGAGGCGCCCGGCGCCAGGTTGAACGAGACCGTGACCGACGGGAACTGACCCTGATGGTTGATCAGGAGCGGGGCCGTCGTCGGCGCCGGATGCGCGATCTGGGTCAGCGGCACCGGTTGCCCTGCCGCCGAGCGCAGATAGATCGAGGCGAGCGCATCCGGCCCGCGGCGGAATTCCGGCGCGACCTCCAGGATGACGTAATACTGATTGAGCGAGGTGAAGACCTTGGTGACGACACGCTGACCGAAGGCGTCGTTCAACGCATTGTCGATATCCTGTGGCTGGATGCCGAGCCGGGACGCCGCGTCGCGGTCGATCGCGATCGAGAATTGCAAGCCGGCATTCTGCTGGTCGCTGGTCACGTCGGCAAGCGCCGGAAGCTTCGACAGCGCCGCCGTCACCTTTGGCGCCCAGGATGCGAGCTCCTGCGCCTTCACATCGGTCAGGGTATATTGATACTGGGTCTTCGAGACCCGGCCGCCGATGGTGATGTCCTGCGACGCCTGCATGTAGAGGCGCATGCCGGTGACCGCCGCGAGCTGCTTGTCGAGCCGCCGGATGACCTCGTCGGCGCTCGCATGCGGGCCGCGTTGGCCTTGTGGCTTGAGCGCGATGAACATGCGCCCCTGGTTCGGCGAGGGATTGGTGGCGCCCGGGCCGATATAGCTGGCCACGGAGGCGATCGCCGGATCCTTGAGGACGATGTCGACGACCTGCTGCTGCTTCGCCGCCAGAGCCGAGCTGGAAATATCCTGGGCCGCTTCGGTGATGCCGGCGATGAGCCCGGTATCCTGCTGCGGAAAGAAGCCCTTCGGGATCGAGACATAAAGATAGCCGGTCGCCGTGATGGTCGCGAGCAAGGTCAGCAGCGTTGCGAACTGATGCCGCAGGACGCGAGAAAGGGCAGCGTCATAAGCGCTCGCCAGCCGGTCGAAGCCGCTTTCCAGCACGCGGTAGAGCCAGCCGTGCCGAACCTGTCCCGCCGGCTTGAGCAGATAGGCGCACAGCATCGGCGTCAGCGTCAGCGACACGAAGGCCGAGACGCCGATCGCAACCGCGACCGTGACCGCGAACTCCCGGAAAAGCTTGCCGACCACACCGCTCATCAGCAGCAGCGGAATGAAGACCGCGACCAGCGATATGGAGATCGACAAGATGGTGAAGCCGATCTCTCCGGCGCCCGCGATCGCGGCGTCCAGCGGCTTCATCCCCTGCTCAAGATGATGAACGATGTTCTCGACCATGACGATCGCGTCGTCGACCACGAAGCCGACCGCGATCGACAGCGCCATCAGCGACAGGTTGTCGAGCGAATAGCCGAGTACGGCCATGACCGCGAAGGTCCCGATGATCGACAGCGGTACGGCTATGCCGGGAATGATCGTCGCCCACAGGTTGCGCAGGAAGAGGAGGATGGTCATGACCACCAGCCCGATGGTCAGCAGCAGCGTGAACTGCACGTCGGCGACCGAGGCGCGGATGGTGGTGGTGCGGTCGGAGACGAGCGAGATCTTGATCGCCGGCGGGATCGAGGCTTCGAGCTGCGGCAGCTCCTTGTTGATCTGGTCGACGGTCTCGATGACGTTGGCGCCGGGCAGGCGCTGCACCGCCAGGATGATGCCCCGCTGCTTCCCGTACCAAGCCGCCAGCTGATCGTTCGCCGGCCCGATTTCCGCCTGGCCGATATCGGCGACGCGTATGGGCGCGCCGTTCTTGAAGCCGATGATGGTCTTGTTATAGTCGGCGACCCGGGTGAGCTGATCGTCCGTTTGCAGCGCATAGGCCTGCTGCTTGCCCTCGAGCGTCCCCTTGGGATCGTCGACCGTCGCCGCCGAGAGGGCGGTGCGCAGATCTTCGAGCGTCAGCCCTTCGGCGGCGAGCTGCTGCGGGTTGACCTCGATCCGCATGGCCGGCTGCTGCTGGCCGCCGATCGTCACCAGTCCGACTCCAGACACCTGGGAAAGCTTCTGCGCCAGGATGCTCTCGGCGTAGTCGTCGACGGTGGTGAGCGGCAGCGTGTCGGAGGTCAGCGCCAGGATGAGGATCGGTGTGTCGGCGGGGTTGGTCTTGCGATAGGTCGGCGGCGTCGGCAGCGTCTTCGGCAGATCGCCGCCGGCGGCATTGATCGCCGCCTGCACGTCGCCGGCGACGGAATCGACCGTCCGCGACGGGTCGAACTGCAAGGTCACCTGGCTGAAGCCGAGCGCGCTCGCCGAGGTCATCTGCGTCAAGCCGGGTATCTGCCCGAACTGCCGCTCCAGCGGTGTGGCCACGGATGAGGCCATGGTCTCGGGATCGGCACCCGGCAGCTGCGCCGTCACCTGGATCGTCGGCAGATTGACCGACGGCAAGGCCGCGACCGGCAAGGTGCCGTAAGCGATGATGCCGACGAGCAGGATGCCGGCCATCAGCATCAGCGTTGCGATCGGGCGTTCGATGAAGGGGGCCGACAAGCCGCGGCGCGAGGCGTTGGTCTCGGTCATGGCTGGATTCCGAGCATGTCGGTTTGCGCGTTCTTCAGCGGCTCGGACGGATCGTGGCTCTCCACCACGCGGCTCCCATCCTTCAGGCCATATTGCCCGTCGGTCACGACCTCCATTCCCTCGGTCAGACCGGAAGCGACGAGGGCGGTGCCATGGGCGAGCTGGACCACCTGGATCGGCACGGCCGCAGCGGTGCCGTCCGGCTGGACCACCCAGGCGAATGTGCCTTGGGAGCCGCGTTGAACGACCGACCCCGGCACGGTCAGCCCGTCATGCTGCACCGACAGGATCAAGCGCGCCTGGACGAACTCGCCCGGCCACAGGCGCCGCTCCGCGTTGGGAAAATCGGCACGAAGCGTGATGGTGCCGCTGGCGGGATCGATCTTGTTGTCGAGCGTCTCCAACGTGCCCTTGTCGAGCAGGGTATTGCCGTCCTGCGTGAAGGCTTCGACGGCAAGGCTGGCAGTGCCGGCCGCGATCATCCGGGTCTGGATCTCCGACAGGACCGCCTGCGGCAAGGTGAAGAGAACGGCGATCGGCTGGATCTGGGCGATGGTCACGAGCCCGGTCGCATCCGTCGGATGAACGACATTGCCCTCGTCGACCAGCCGCAACCCGGCGACGCCGCTGATCGGCGCCGTGACGTCGGTGTAGCCGAGCTCGACCTGGTCCTGATCGATAACCGCCTGATCGGACTTCAGCGTGGCCTGGAGCTGCGCCACCATCGCCTGCTGAGTATCGACCTGCTGCCCGGTCGCAAAGCCGGACTTGGCCAGAGGTTGAAAGCGGTGGAGATTGTCCATCGCGTTCTCGAGATGCGCCTTATCGCGCGCGAGCGCCGCCTGATCCTGTTCCAGCTTGGCCTGGAAGATGCGCGGATCGATCTTGACGAGCAGATCACCTTTATTGACGTCGTGACCTTGCTGATAGGCGATATTCTGGATCTGCCCTTCGACCTGGGTCCGAACCGTAACCATGTTGAAGGCCTGGACCCGCCCCAGCCCGTCGAGCTCGATCGGCACATCCTGCTTGGCCACCTTCGCTATGGCGACCGGAACCGGAGCCGACTCTGGTGCCTGCGGCTGTATGCCGGCACCGACATAGACAGAATAGAAGACGGCCGCCGCCCCGCCAACAAGTGCGACAGCAAGAAGCTGGTACTTCATCTTCGACCTCGCTGGGTATGCACGGCCGCCGGTGCGATCCGAGAAGAACCGGAGATGGGAGTTGAGTAACACCTTTCCAATGTAAGTTCTTCATTTCAGTATGCCGGTTGGACATAGTGGTGCAATCTGAAGGAGTTCGCTTGAACCTGCGCTCGCTCGACCTCAACCTGCTCGTCGTTTTCGATGCCGTGATGCAGGAGCGCAGCGTCACCAAGGCGGCACTTCGCCTCAACATGGCCCAACCCGCGCTCAGCCATGCGCTTACCCGTCTGCGTCAAGGGCTTCAGGACGAGCTGTTCGTGAGGACGCCGGATGGCATGGCCCCCACCCCCAAGGCGGAAAGCCTGGCCGACGGCGTGCGCGCGGCGCTGGACGGGTTGCGGATCGCCCTCGACCGGGCCGAGCCGTTTCAGGCCGAGACGGCGGAACGGCGCTTCACCATCGCCGCCGGCAACGAGGCGGCGCTGGCGATGGTGCCGCCGATCGCCGCCGCCGCGCAGCGCGAGGCGCCGGGCATCCTGCTCGACTTTCGCCCGAGCGGGACATTGGATCTCGCCGACCGGCTCGATCGCGGCGAATTCGATCTGGCGCTCGGCGGCACGGCGGCGACCGGTGACCGCTTCGCCGATCTCCGGCTGTTTCATGACCGGTTCGCAGCGCTCATGCGGCGCGGACATGAAGCGGCGGAGCCTGGTATGCTCACGCTTTCCCGGTTCGCGGCCTTGCCGCACCTGACCATCACCTCATCACGCGAAAGCGATGCCTTCGTCGACGAACGGCTTGCCCGGCACGGGCTCTCCCGCCGGATCGCGCTGTGCGCGCCGCTGCTGTCCACTGCCGCCGCCCTGCTGCAATCCGACATGATCGCCATCATCAGCGAGCGCTCGGCCCGGGAATTCGCCAAGATCGCACCGCTCGCCGTGGCCCCCCTGCCCTTCGCCTCGCCAGTGCTGACCACGGCGATGATCTGGCACAGGCGTGTCGGCGCCTTGCCGGCGCATGTGTGGCTGCGCGACCTCGTTACCCGTGTCGCGAAGGATTCGGCGGAACTGGGATGAGCCCGATGGGCCGCGGGAGGAGATCGCCGCCTGAGGCGCCTACTCCGGCAGCTTCACCTTGAAGATGGTGAACGGACCGGAGCGTGGCCGGTCGTTCTTGAACGCGACCTCCCAGAGATGGGAATCGGCGATGTAGAGATAGCCCTCGCTGATCGCGAAGCCGTCGGCCCAGGAGAGCTTCGACGGATCGCTGGCGAAGACCATGGAATTGAGCGTATGGCCGCCGGGCGCCGGGGTCAGCGCCACGACCGTGCCATGCTCGAGATCGCCGCCATAGAGCGTGCCGTGCCGGTCCATGATGAGGCCGCCGGTGAGTTCGGCGGTACCGAGATACTCGACCATCTTGGCCAAATCCGTGGGCGAGAGCCTGGTGTCGCGCAATGCCGCGGTCGGCACGCGCCAGTAATTATGATCGGTCAGGGGCCGGTAGTAGAGCCATTCCGCGTCGGGCGAGAGCGCGATGCCGTCGGCCTGGATCGCCACCACGGAGCCGTCGGGCCTGAGCGCCGGCTCGCCGTCGATCATCAGATGCTGGTTGGGATCGGCGAAAGTGGAACGATCGCCGACCAGAACCTGCTTCGCCTCGCCGCTCTTCAGGTCGAGCACGACCAAGCTGCCCTTGTTCGCGGCATTGGTGAGATAGGCATAGCCATGGACCGTATCGATCCGCACGTCGTTGAGCGAATCGGTGGCGGTGATCACGTCCTTGAAGCCATATTGCCGGATCATCTTGTCGGTCGAGAGATCGAACTCGACGAGCTTCGGCGGCAGCTTTTCCTGATCGAGCTGGGGCAGCGACGAATCGAGCGCCCAGAGATGATCGTCCTCGTCGACCCACAGCGCCTGCACCGAGATCCACTCCGGCTTGCCCCCTGGCTGATCGGTGAAGCTGTTCCAGGCGGCATCGGGATATGGCTTCAAAGCGCCGGTCGCGGGATCGACCTCGACCATGCTGTAGCGCGACCGGACGTTCTGCGCGGGCGCCGTGGCGAACACCCTGCCCTCGTGCGAGACGCCGATGCCGACGAGGCGGAAATCGTCGCCGAAGGCTTTGACGGTCTCCAGCGGTGGCCCGATCTTGGCGGGCGTTTGAGCCATGGCCGGCGTGGCGGACAGCATGATGGTGACGAGAGCGCCGAGCGATTGGATTGCCTTCATTTGCGGAGCCGCCATCGATCGTCAATGCAACCGGGTCAACCCGGGGGCGGAAAGAGCGTTCCATGCGACTTATAGCCCCAAGCACCCCATCCGCTCACTCGAACATCGCTTCCCCTGCCGGTTCCTCCCGGCTGTAATCGATCGCGCAGAACGCGCCGCCCTGATAGCGCTCGGCGATCGGGCTGGCGTTCAGCTTGCCTTCGAGCTTGGCTGTGTACCCGTCGGCGCTGTCCTCCGGCGCCCAACCGATGATCGCGCGGGCATCCTTGCGCCACCAGCTCATGCGGGCATTGTTCGAGGCGCCCCAGATGACGATGCACCCCGTTTTGCCGGTCGTCTCGGCGAGCGTGCTGTGCTCGACCAGGCGGGTGAGATCGCCATAGGAGAGCCAGGTCGCGAGCATGCGGGCATCGACGGGCTCGGGCGTGCACGAGCCGATGCGCAGAAACACGCTTTCGACGCCGTGCTTGTCCCAATAGAGCCGGCCCATCATCTCGCCATAGGCCTTGGACAGGCCGTAATAGCCGTCGGGCCGCAGCGGGGAATCATGATCGAGCACCGTCTCGCGCTCATGGAAGCCGATCGTATGGTTGGACGAGGCGAAGACCATGCGCGCGCCCTCGCGCCGGGCCGCCTCATAGGCGTGATAGAGCCCGCGGATATTAGGCCCGATCACCGTCTCGAACGGGTGCTCGACCGAGATGCCGCCGAAATGGAGGATCGTGCCGCAGCCCTCGGCGAGGCGAAGGATGGCGGGGCCGTCCTCCAGATCGGCCAACGTGAAACTGGCCCCTTCCGGCACCGGCTCGGGAAACGGTGCCCGATCGGTCAGCCGTAATTGCCAGCCTTTCGCGGCCAGCGCCCTGGTCAGGACCCGCCCGAGCGCGCCCGAAGCGCCGGTCAGCAGGACGGGTTTCGACGGAATGGACAAGCTTCACCTCATTCGTTGGACGGTCAGCGCTCCACCGTCGCCAGGCCGCCCCTGTGGGGACCCGGCCGCTTGACGAAGATCGTCATCGCCACCACGCCGGCACCAGCGAGGAGCGAGGCGATGATGAAGGCGCTGGCATAGCTGTTGAAATACTGCACGGCGAAGCCGGTCACGGTCGGGCCGATGATGCCGGAGATGTTGCTGAGCAGATGGATGAAGCCGCTGACGCCGCCGACGCGCGTCTCCGGCACCAGCTCGTGGATGGTCGCCCAGCAGGATTGCACCGAGCTGGTGAGCAGCATGACCGCGAGCGCGATCAGGCTCACGGCGACGGTGGCATTGGGCGCCACATTGACGGCGAGCAGCGCCAGTCCGCCGATCGCCAGCGGTAGGATGGTGGTGAGCTTGCGCGCCGTCAGCCGGTCGGGCATCCGACGATAGGCATAGTCGGAGATGATGCCGCCCGCGACATAGCCGACGAAGCCGCAGGCCCAGGGGATCGAGGCGATGAACGACATCTGCTCCTTGGACATGTGCAGCGCGTCGGTCAGGTAGCTCGGCAGCCAGGACAGGAAGATGTAGAGCGTGTAATTGACCGCGAACATGCCGAGCCCGAGCGCCAGCGTGCTCGGCAGGGTCAGATAAGAGAGCAGCGGCATGCCCGGATCGCGCGCCGCCGCGGTCTCCGGCGTGCCCCGGCTGGCATCGATGAGCCGGATCTCGTCGTCCCGGACGCGCGGATTATCGTGCGGCTGGTCGGTCATGAAGAAGCGCCAGGCGACAACCCAGACGAGGCCGATGGCGCCGATGGCGAAGAAGGCGATGCGCCAGCCCGCGGCGATGGCGAGCAACCCCACCACGGGGGCCGCGATGGCGCTGCCGACGGTCTGGCCGGAGAAGGTGAAGCCGATCGTCCGCGCCGTCTCCTCGCGCGGGAACCAGCGGGTGATGGTCCGGTTGGTGGTCGAGTTCATCGGCCCTTCGGCGAAGCCGAACAGCAGCCGGACCACGAACATCGAGGTGAATCCGGTCACGGCGCCCGTCAGCGCACACAGAATGGACCAGGACGCCGTCGCCCAGCTATAGACGGCGCGCGGCCCGTAGCGATCGGCGAGGAAGCCGCCGACGAAGGCGAAGACCGCGTAGCCGAAGAAGAAGGTGCTGAAGATCAGCCCGAGCTCGGAGGCGGAAAGCCCCAGATCCTCGCGCACGAAGGGAGCCGCGACGCCGAGGGCCGCACGGTCCATGTAGTTGATGATGCCGGCGATAAACAGCAGAAAGGCGACGACGAAACGGTATCTCCCGGTCCTCATTGTCATTTCCTCCGATTCCCCGCCTTTTCGGCGGTGGCCTTATGCGTTGACGAGGGCGGCTCGCTGTCCCTGATCTACAGAAACGCGATGGTACACGGGCTCGCCTGGCGAAGGGAGTCGCCGAAGCGCGCGAGATCGCCGCTCTTCGGGTCAATATTGAGGGTTGCGATCATATCGCTCTGCTCATTGGCGACGAGCAGCCGCGACCCGTCGGGAGAGAGGCACATGAAGCGCGGATCGTGGCCGCCCGATTGCGTCCAGCCGAGCGGATCGAGCCGGCCCGCCTCGGCATCGAAGGCGAAACGGGCGATGCCGTCCTGCCCGCGGTTCGAGGCGTAGACGAAGCGGCCGCAGGGCGTGACCAGGATCGCCGCCGCCGTGCTCGCTCCGAAGAAATCCGGCGGCAGGCAGGAGACGAGATGGATAGGCGTCAGCCTGCCGCTCTCGGCATCCCAGCGGCAGGTCGCGACGGTGGAATCGATCTCGTTGACGGCGAAGGCCATCGGCAGGCTCGGGTGAAAAGCCAGATGCCGCGGCCCCGCGCCCGGGCGCATCGCCGTCTCGGTCGCGATCGAGAGCCGCCCGCGCTCGGCATCGAGGCTGAGGACGAAGATCCGGTCGAGCCCCTTGTCCGGCACGAGCGCAAACCGGCCCGACGGCTCGAACATGATCTGATGCGGATGGGCGCTCGCCTGTTCGGTCCGATGCGGACCGGCGGCACCGGGCAGGTCGAGGCATTGAACGAAACCGCCGGGCACGCCGTCCGGCCCGATCGGCAGCAGCGCCACCGAGCCGCTCGCATAATTCGCGACCAGCAGGAACCGGCCGGACGGGTCGAGCGCTAGATGCACGCCGTTCACGCCGCCGGTCGGTGCGCGACCGAGCGGACGCAAGGCACCGTCGGGTGCGATCGCGAAGGCGGTGACATGGTCGAGATCGCCATGCGCGACGTAAAGCCGCCCCCGGTCCACGATCAGGAAGGAGGGGTTGGCGAGATCGGGCTGGCGAGCGAGCGCCATCCAGGCGCCGGTTTCCGGATCGATCCGATAGGAATGGATGCCGGTGCCGCGCGCGCGGCGCTTCTCCGTGGTGAAGCAGCCCACGAAGGCGAATTGCGCCGGTGCGGTCGATGTCATTTTCATCCCCCTGCTTCCGCCCATCTTGGCCCGAGGCGACCGGCCGAAGCACGTGCAAAACGCGCTGATGACAAACGCCGGCACGGTCCCGATAGTGCTGACAAAGCACGAGAACAAATTACCGCAGGGGGAAGAATGGCCGGCAAGACCTCATACGAGCGTGCTCGGGTATGGCTTTGGCTGATGGCGCTCGTTCTGTGCGCCCTGCTCCGTCCGGCCGCGGCCGAGGAAGCGCTCGGCCCCATGCTCATCGACAAGCAGGGCAGCTTCTTCGTCGGCGGCCGCGAGGTCCATTCCGACACGCTCTCGACCCTGCCCGCCTATGCGCCCAGCGGCACGGTCACGGTCGACCAGATCTATGTCCATTACCAGGTGCCGGCCGGGGCCGCCCACCCGCCCCTCGTCTTCATCCATGGCTGCTGCCTGACCGGCAAGACCTGGGAGACGACGCCGGACGGGCGCATGGGCTGGGACGAATATTTCGTGCGGCGCGGCTTTCCCACCTATGTGATCGACCAGTCCGGCCGCGGCCGTTCCGCGGTCGAGATCTCGACCATCGATGCGGCGAAGCAGGGCAAGATCGCCCCCGATCAACTGCCGCCGGTCTTCGCTGCGGGCCACGAGCCGGCCTGGGCGATCTTCCGTTTCGGACCGGAATATCCGCAGGTCTTTCCGGGCATGCAGTTCCCGCTCGAGGCGCAGGCGGAATTCTGGAAGCAGATGGTGCCGGATTGGGCGCCGTCGCTGCCGACGCCCAACCCGACCGTGCCAGCCCTGTCGCAGCTCGCGATCAAGCTCGGCCGTACCGTGCTGATCAGCCATTCCCAATCGGGCATCTATCCGTTCCTGACGGCCGCCCTCAGCACGGAAGGCATCGCCGGCATCGTCGCGATCGAGCCAGCCGCCTGCCCGGCCGTGACCGACGACATGACGCCCTACACCAAAATGCCGATCCTGGTGCTGTTCGGCGACTATGTCGATCTGTCGCCGCGCTGGGCGCCCCGGCTCAAGCAGTGCCGCGCCTTCGTCGAAGCGGCGACCAAGGCGGGCGGCAAGGTCGAGCTGGTGGAACTGCCCAAGATCGGCATCAAGGGCAATTCCCACATGCTGATGCAGGACCGGAACAGCCTGGTCATCGCCGACTGGCTGGCGAATTGGATCGCCGGCCACATCAAGCAGGGTGCCTAACCATCGTGACGGTCCGTCCGATCCTGCGCTATCCCGATCCGCGGCTTCGTCTCGTTGCGATGGCAGTGGAAAGCTTCGACCCGGCGCTCCGCACGCTGGCCGCCGATCTCCTCGACACGGTGCGCGCCGCCCCCGGCATCGGCATCACCGCCCCTCATATCGGTGTGGCGCAAAGGCTGGTCGTGCTGGAGCTGTCGGCTGCGGACGGCGTGCGCATCTACGTCAATCCGAAGATCATCGAGGCCTCGGCGGACCGCGTCCGTCATCCCGAAGGCAGCATCTCCATGCCCGGCGCCCAGGAGGAGGTCGAGCGCCACGCCCGCGTCACGGTGAGCTTCCAGGATCTCGACGGCAACGCCCGGACCGAGACGGCCGAGGGCCTGCTCGCCATCTGCCACCAGCATGAGATCGACCAGCTCGACGGCATCTTCTGGATCCAGCGCCTGTCCCGGCTGCGGCGGGATCGGCTGGTCAAGAGCTGGCAGAAGTCTCAGGCTCGCACGTAGTTGATCGGCATGCTGTATTCGTAGATCGGCACGGGATCGAGCGATTGCCGCGCGGCACCGCCCGGATTGCTTTCGATCCGGCTGTCGAGATCGATCATCATGGTGCTGCGCGCGGTGCCGTCATAGCGCGGCCAGTTCGGCAGCGTCGCATTGTTGGGATTGCCCGCATGCGCGAAGGCGGCCCAGGTCGAGATCAGAATCTTGGTCAGCTTCGGCAGCTCCGGGCTGGTGCCGACCAGCGGCGCCGCGGCCTCGGACGTGCCGAACACGAAGGGCACCTCGCAGGTGTGGGGCGTCTTCAGCACGCCGTCCATGACCGGCGTCTTCCAGTCGAACACATAGGCATAGACCGGCGCGTGGGCGCTCGCTGATTGCAGCATCGCCTCGTGCGTGGTGTTGCGGCGATAGGTGAAATCGGTGGCGATGGCGGCGAGCAGATCGCTCGGCGACGGGCCCGGCAGATTGGCGCGATAGGAGTCGAGGATGCGATCGGCCACGGCGGCGTCGATCTGCAGGAAGCGGGCGACCCGCTTATGCACCTCGGCCGCATCGAGCGAGAAATTCTTCGGATCGGCGGCCATGTAGAGCCGCGCCTCGTCGGCGGCGTTGCCGATGATGAGCGGGATATTGGCGGCAGTCGGCGGTGCGCCGGGCTCGAACGGGTTGCGCTTGAAGCTGCGGCCGTCAAGCACCGGCCGGAAGGCGTTCGGGATCGATTGCAATGCCGCGATGATCTGCTCGGCCGGCGCCGCCTGCAGCGCCGCCCCGTCCGCCTTGTCGAGGCCGAGCTTGACCGCAAGGCCGTGCGTCAACCTGGCCGCTTCCTCCTCGCCGGCGATACGGATGCTGCCCGAGCAGCTCTGCGCGATCGCCTTGTGGAAGAGCCCCTTCGCCGCCGGCATGGCGAGCATCGCACTGACCTTGGCGGCGCCGCCGGACTGGCCGAAGATGGTGACGTTGTGCGGATCGCCGCCGAAGCTCGCGATATCGTCGCGCACCCATTTCAGCGCCGCGACCAGATCGAGCAACCCGGCATTGCCGGAATCGGCGAAGCGCTCATCCTTGTCGTCGAGCCGGACATAGCCGAACAAATTGAGCCGGTGATTGACGGTGACGACGACGACATCGCCGTCCTTGGCGAGGTTGGTGCCGTCGAAGCCGGGCGCCGAGCCGGCGCAGCTCGACCAGGCGCCGCCATGGAGCCAGACCATCACCGGCCGCTTGCCCTTGAGGCCGGGCGTGAAGACATTGAGCGACAGGCAATCCTCGCTCACGGTCCGGATCGTGCCGTACCAGGCGTTCAAGGGGCTGGGATTGGCGGGCGCCTGCGGGGCGGAGTTGCCGAACTCGACCGCGTCGCGGATGCCGGCCCAATGCTTGACCGGCTGCGGCGGCCGAAAGCGGTTGGCGCCTTCGGTCGACGCGGCGTAAGGAATGCCCTTGAAGGTCGCCACCCCGGGGCCGGCGGCACCGCGGAGCTTGCCGCTTCGCGTCTCGACGACCGGGCCGGGCTCGGCGGCAAAGACCGGCAGACCGATCAGCGCCGGCGCCGCGGCGAGCCCCGCCTTCAGGATCGAGCGTCGGCCGAGAGGCCGGGGAACCCAATGAGTACCGACACGATCCATCGCCTTGCTTCCCTTGAATTTTCTTAAATCCGCGCGATTGAGCGATGGATCGGACAATCTGTCAATCTGGGCGCGTGCGCCGATTGGTCACAGAGCGGGATGCTAACGTATGGTGATCTCGACCCGCCGATTGCGCGGCTCGGACACGCCCTGCCGCTGCGGGACGCGCGGATTGTTCGAGCCGTGATAGGCGAGCTCGATCACATCGGCCGGCACGCCGGCCTTCACCAGCGCGTCGCGGACGATCTCGGCGCGCCTGAGTGACAACTTGACATTCTCCGCTTCGGCGCCGGTGGCGTCGGCATGACCGGTGACGCTGACATCGATATTGGGCGTCGATTTCGCGGCCGCGATCGCGGCATCGAGATCGGTGCGCGAGGCCTGCGTCAGATCCGTCCGGCCGGTGACGAAATAGAGGATGAAATCCTGCGGCTGGCGCGGCGTGCCGGCGAGCGCGCCGGCGAAGCTTTCGGACACCTGATCCTGCTTCGCCTGGAAGGGCGCGCCAGGCTTCTCGCCCGGTTTCGTCTCGACCGCTTCGAGCGGTTGATCGAGCGTGGCGGTGCCGCCGGCCTGTTGGACCGTGACCTTGCCGACAGCCCCGTTCTCGTCGGGCAGCAGGACCACGACATTGCCGGGCAAGCCGCATGAGGCGAGCAGCAGCAGGGCGGCGAACGCGAGCAGACGAGCCATCGCTATTTCTCCGCCCGGACGAGGAAGCGCGTGCCGCGCACGGCGATGGTCGCCGTCGGCGTCTCGATCGACATGGCGTCGGGCGCCAGCTTCGCGGTCAGGCCGGAGAGATATTGCATGGTACCGAAGACCAGCCGCAGCACGAAGCCATATTGCTTGTCGGCCGGCTTGAACACGAAGCTCGGCAATTCGAGCTCGCTGTCGGGCCCGAGCGAGATCCGCGTATCGTCGCGAAAGGTGATGCCGACCTCGCCATCCTTCGCCGTCTCGACCCGATCCCGGGTATAGAGCGGCATGGCTACCTCGATCGGCTTGGCCGTGCCGGCCCGGGTTACCGTGGCATGGCCGGCAAGCGTCTTGACGAAGCCGATCGCCGCGTCGTCGGCCTGCGCCGACGACGCCAGCAGCATCAGGAGAATTGCCGCGCATCTTCGCATGTCGCCGTCTCCAAGGTGGACATAAGGCGCGCGGGCGGAAACCACAGGATCACCTCCGTCCCGCCCCTGAGCTCGCTCTTGATCTCGATCCGTCCGCCATGCAGCTCGATCATCGATTTGGTCAGCGGCAGGCCGATGCCGATGCCCGGCTCCTGCGCCAGGCTGGCGGAGCGCAGGCGCGCGAAGCGCTGCAGCACGTTGGGCAGATCGTCGGGCGCGATCCCGGGCCCCTGATCGCGCACCGACAGGCGCAGCCAGCCGCCGCCCTCCATATCGATCGTCAGGAACACCTGGCCGTCGGGCGGGGAATATTTGATGGCATTCGATAGCAGGTTCAGCAGCATCTGCCGCACCATGCGCGCATCGGCGGTCAAGCTCGGCAGCGAAACCGGCACGGTCGTGACGATGCTGACCCGGCGGTCGCTCGCGCGCGCCAGCACCATGCGCTCGCATTCGGCGACGAGCCGACCGATCTCGATGCGATCGTCGGCCGGCTTGCGTCCGCCCATATCGATGACGGTCAGGTCCAGCATGTCGCTGATGATCGAGAGCAGATGCGTGGCGCTGGCATGGATGTCGCGCGAATAGTCGCGATAGGTGTTGAGCAGCGGTCCGAACAGCTCGGTCGCCATAACCTCGGAAAAGCCGAGGATGGCGGTGAGCGGCGTGCGCAGCTCATGGCTGGCATTGGCTAGAAACTCGGTCTTGGCGCGATCGGCCGCCTCGGCCCGTAGTAAGGCGGCGGCCAGATCGAGCGCATATTGACGGCGCACCCGCACCTCTTCGCGTATCCGGGCGGCGAAGGCGACGAGTGTGGTGGCGACCAGTGCTGCCACCGGCAATACCCAATCCAGCAGGAGCCCGGCCGATCTGAAGGCCAGGAAGGAGCCGGCTGCAAGCAGGAGCGCCAGGCCGCCGAGCAGAAGCGTCGAGTTCCGCACGGTCAGCCGGTCGATAAGCAGGGTGGCCGCAACACCCAGCGCCAATGCCGCGATCAGTTCCATGGCGAGCGCAGCCGCCGGCCGATGGAGCGCATCGCCGGCCAGCATGCTGTCGATCAGGTTTGCTTGCACCAGCATGCGGGTCTCCGGGCGGTGCAAGGGAGTGGCCATCACGTCGCCGATCCCGGCGGCGCTCGACCCGATCAGCAGGATTCGGTCGCGGAAAATCGTCGGCGACACCTCGCCATCGAGCACGCGCCAGGCCGGAATGGTATGCATCCTGATGCCGGTGCCGTAGCGCGGCCAGACGCGGCCGGAAGTGTCGGTGGGAATATGCCGCTCGCCGACCACCAACTCGCGGTCTCCGGACGGCGTCGCCCGCCACTCGACCCGGTCCGCATGCGCGGCCACGCGCAGCATCTCGACGACGAAGCTGGGCGCCAGGGTGCCATCCGCGATGGCGGCGAGCGCCGGCATCCTCCGCAAGACGCCATCGGGCTCGGGCAGGACCGAGACAAGCCCGATACCGGTTGCGGCCCTGGCCAGGATCGGCAGCGGCCACGCGATCGGCCCGTAGCGCGGCAGCGACTGGATGCCGTCGGCTTCCAGCAGCGGCATCGGCCCGCCGGCGGGGGCGGCGGTGCCACCGCGATCGGCGACGGCCGCCAGCACGACCGGCAACCGCGCCATGCTCGCGGCCAAGGTTTCGTCGGTCCCCGGCAGGCCCAGCAATGCCTGCTTCACCTCGGGCGCCAGATCGGTCCGCTCCATGGCCCAGTTGGCGGGCGATGCCCGATCGGGCTCGATCAGCAGCAGGTCGAGCCCGAGGACGCTCGCCCCCGCCATCCTGTCGATGAGGCGAGCCAGACGGTCGCGCGGCCAGGGCCATTGACCGTAGTGGCGCAGGGAGTCGGCATCGATGTCGATCAGGATCGTCCGCCCGTTCGATCGGTCGGCGACATCGAAACGCTGATAGGAATCGAAGACCCAATTGCGCGCCGTCTCGAACGGCCCATCTCCCGGAGCCGCGACGATGAGGACCGCGGCGAGGGCAAGGAGCGGCGCCACGAGCCGCACGGGCGGGCGACGACGCCAGACGCGGCGGATCGCTACACCGACCGTGCTGATCCAAGCCGCCCAATCCATCCGGTCAACCTCGAGAGTCGCCTCGCTCCGCTGCCGCGCTGCAGATGCCCGAGAGAGGCCGTGAAAGGTTCCTCACGCATTCTCGGATACGCCTGCGGCGGACCGGAGCCGCGCCGTTTGCAGACACTCACTGATGAGTCGGCAACCTAGTATAGAGCAAATTTGGACCCGGCGGACGAGGAATGCACGCGGAACGTTGGCAATTCGATCAAATATAGCCGGATGATATTCTCTTTTCAGTTGAGGCAGGCCTTGATAAGGCCGGACAAGATTGATCCCGTAGGCTGAATTACCGAAGAAACTTCACCATCAGCGCTTCGTCCAAATAGCCGTCGGAGCCTTTCAGCGCCCTGGGTTCGACGCCGTAGGCGGTGAAGCCCAACCGCTCGTAAAGCGTAAGTGCTGCCTTGTTCGCGCTGCCCACCGTCAGTAGAATCTGCTCAACCCCCTCCGCCGCCTGATCGAGGATGGCGCCGACGAGAGCAGCCCCCATTCCCTGCCCGCGCGCCTCGGCCCGTACATAGACACCCCAAAGATAGGCCTTGTGCAGTTCCCTCAGGCTGGAATGGCGCGCGAATCCGGCGATCCCCGCGATCCGGCTGCCGACATAGGCGGCCAGGACCGTTGAGTTCGTCAACCGCATTTGGAAGTGATCGTCCGGCTGCGCCGCTTCGGACTCGTAGTCCGAACCGAACGCGTCGGGCGCCTGCCTCAGCGCCTCCAGCCGGATCGTACGAAACTCCCGATGATCGGTCGTGGTCAGACGGCGGATCGTGAAATCCGGCATTTCTTCTCCTTGTGGAACGTCCCCTCGGCGGCGGAACTTATCCCCCTGAGGAGAAGGACGCCATGAAAGTCGAAACCCTGCTGCTCGGACCCCATGAGTGGGTCCCGAACCATCCGACCTTGCCGCTGGTGCTCTATCGGGGTGTGCTCGCGGTCGGGACCGCAGAGAAGATGGCCGCCGGCTTCGAGACGCTGTTCGTCGGCAATGGCTGGCCGCCGCAATGGCGCGACGGCGTCTATGATTATCACCATTACCACTCGACCGCCCACGAGGTGTTGGGCTTCGCCGCGGGCACGGCGCGGCTGATGCTGGGCGGACCGGGCGGAACCGAAGCGACGGTCGATGCCGGCGACGCCGTCCTGCTTCCCGCCGGTACCGGCCATCGCCGTCTCGCCGCCAGTCCCGACTTCCTGGTCGTCGGCGCCTATCCGCCGGACCAGGATTTCGATATCTGCCGCGAGGCACCGACCCGGGAAATGCTCGATCGCATCGCCGAGCTGAGCTTCCCCATGACCGATCCGGTCATCGGCACAAACGGACCGTGGCGATCCGATCAGGGCGATAGCCGGGACGCCGGCAGATCGCGCCCCGCCTGATGCAGCGTCAGCGAACTCACCTTGCCGTTCGCGTCCCGCTCGAAATCGATCTGCGCCTCGACGATCTTGTAGAAAAACTTGTCCTTGTCGCTGGCATAGATCGGAAAGGCCGGCTGGCCGGTCAATTGCGCGGAAAGCTGCGCGTCGGCGAGCGTGACTTCCAGAACGGCGTCCGGTGCCAAGGCGAATTTCCCGATATAATCCCGCAATATCACGGCATCGAGCCGGACGGCCTTGGGCTCCGCCGGCAGCTCGGCGGCACTGAGCTCCGGCGCGGCGTGATCGCCCAATTGATGCAGGACGAGCCCGTCGACCGCGCCCTTTTCGTCCCGCGTGAAGCTGATGCTGACATCGGCCACCCTGGCGAAGAATTCGTTCGTCCCGCTTGGAAAGATCGGAAAGGCCCCCTGCCCCGTGGCCTGTGCCGCGAGTTGATCGCCGGCACGATTCACCCTGATCAGAAAATTGTCCCGTAGCTTGTAGTTGCCGACATAGTCGTCGAGCTGCTCGCCCGTCATGGCGACGGCTTTCGGAACGGGCGACAGATGGGCATCCGGCAATAAGGCGGCAAAGCCCAGCTCGTCCACGTTCGCGGCCTTGTTGGTCAGAATGACGATGCCGTGCCTGCCGTCGGCGGAAAGGCCCACGAAGCTCGCATAGCCGCCGGTCATGCCGTTGTGCCAGACGATGTCGCCCTGCGGGTCCGGCCGGGTCATCCAGGCCAGACCGATATGGCCACCTTCCCCAAAATCGCGGCGCGACGCCTGGGCCAGCTTCATGGCCGGCGTCAGCCCGGTCGACTCCAACCCCATATTGGCCCGCAGATAGCGGAGCATGTCGGCCACCGTGCTGCGGATGGCGCCGGCGCCGGCGAGCACATCCATATCCCAATTCAGGGCCGGTTTCCCCTGACCATCGAAACCGGGGGCGAGATGCATCTTCATCTCGTCGGTGAAAGCCGTCCCGCTCATCGTCATGCCGAGCGGGTGAAGGATCTTCTGGGCGAGCAGATCACGATAGTTCGTCTTGGCCTTCTCGGCCAAGGCGTAGCCGAGCATTCCGACGGCCAGGTTGGAATATTCGTACGAGGTGCCAGGGTCGCGCGGCAGCTCGTAGCCGGCCAGGAATGCCTCCAGCCGTGCCGCATCATAGTCTGCATAAGGATTGAGCGGATCGGCGGGTTCGAAATTGCTCGGCATCCACGGCAGGCCCGAATATTGGGTCGCTATATCGAGCAGCGTGATCGCTTTGCCATTCCGCTCGGGAATTCGAAAGCCGGGCAGCAGCGCGGCGACCGGTTCGTCGAGATGAACCTCGCCGGTCCGAACAGCGTCCGCCAGGAGCGTCGCCGTGAAGGTCTTCGTGACCGAGCCGATCTCGAAAACGGTGTCGCTATCGGCGGCCCGGCCGTCCGGTAACGTCCCGAACGCGGCAATCTCGTCCTTCTCGCCATCGACCATGCCGATGACGAGCGTGGGATAAAGGCCGCCGGCGACCCGCTCCCGTGCCGCCTTTTCCACTCGATCCGGCAGGAGCCCGGCCTGCGCGGCCCCGACCGGCGCCATGAGACCGATCAAGGATAGGGAGATGATGACGGCATGGCCCATGCGATTCTCCCTCTCGGCCCGGCATGGTAACGGGCCACACCGGGCGATAAGGGCCATCTTACAAAATCAATGGTTGCAGCACCAGAGCGGCCGACCCGACCTCTCCGAGAGACGCCGTTAGAATGGATGATACTGGAACAGCCAGGTTTCGCTCACCACCTTGCCGCCGGCGGTGAGTTGAAGCCTGAGCTCGACCGGGTCGGTGCCTTCGACGCCGGCCAGATCGAACTGCGCGCGCCAATGGCCGGCGACGCCGTCCGGTACCGGCTCCATCAGCTTGTAGTCGGTGAAATGCCCGCGCGAGGTCTGCAGGACCATTTCGGGCTTCTCGCCGAACGGCAGGGTCGCGAGTGGGCCGCCCAGGAACTCGACCATGAATTTGCGCACGCCCTGCGGACGCGGTTGGCCCGGCTGGCCGCCATTGCCGAGCCGGGTCGCGACACAGCGGGCGAGCTCGGTCGGAAACGGCTCGTCCGCGGCCCAGTGCAGCCGATATGCCAAATGGAATTCCGAGCCGGGCGCCGGCGTCTTTTCCGGAACCCAGATGGCGACGATATTGTCGTGGATCTCGTCGTCGGTCGGAATCTCGATGAGCTGCACGGCGCCCTTGCCCCAACCGCCCTTGGGCTCGATCCACAGGCTGGGCCGGCGGTCGTAATAGACGCCGTCCTCGTAATGATCGAACACCCGGTCGCGCTGGAGCAGGCCGAAGCCCTTGGGATTTTCGTCGCCAAAGGCCGAGGCGACGGTGTGCGGCGGGTTGTTCAGCGGCCGCCACAGATGCTCGCCTCGCCCGGTCCACACCGCGAGCCCGTCGGAATCATGCACCTCGGGCCGCCAATCGACGGCGGTCGGCTTGCGCATCTCGGAGAACCAGTACATCGAGGTCGCCGGCGCCAGCCCGAAGCGCTCGATCGGCTTGCGGATATAGAAGGTCTGGTCGATATCCATCACGACCGCCTTGCCCCGATGCAGCACGAACTGGATGGCGCCGACGACCGACGGGCCTTCGAGCAGCGCATAGACCGTGACCGAATCCTCGGCCTCGGGAGCCGCGATGAAGATCTGGGTGAAGTCGGGAAATTCCTCCGGCCGGTCGCCGAGGGCGGTATCGACCGCGAGCGCCCGGGCCGACAGGCCATACTGATAAAGCTCGCCGATCGACCGGAAATAGGAGGCGCCGAGAAAGGCGACCCAGTCGTTCTTGCGCCAGTCGAGCTTGCCGTCGCGCGGCTCCTGGATACGGAATCCGGCAAAGCCCGCGCCCTGCGGCAGCTGCCGGGCGGCGGCATCGTTCGGCATGTGGAAATAGCTCTGATCGTAGATGATCTCGCGCGCCTCGTCCTTCTCGACGACATGCATCGCCACGGCTTTCTGGAAGAACTTGCCCAGATGGAAGAAGGTCACCGGAAAGCGGCCCGGCCCGTCGGCGAACAGCGCATGATCCGTATCGAAGCTGATCTTGCCCCACGCCTCGTAGTCGATGCGCGAGACGATATCGGGCGCGGGCTTGGCCGGCCCGGCATAGGGTTCGCCCATCATACGCTTGGCCGTCGCCTTCAGCCGGTCGAACGAGAAGGGCTGCGCCTTGCCGAGCTTCAGCCCGTCCTGCGCCGCCAGTGCCGGCCCACCGCCGACCGCGAGCAGACCCAATGCCGTGGAAGCGGCCGCGGCCTTGAGGACGGCGCGGCGATCGATCGGCTCGGACATGCGGAAGAGATCCTCGAAGCGTAAAACGGGGCAGCGACCTTAGCCGTCGCTCGACCTCTGTCAACCGGCTGCTGCGACCGGAGCGAGGATTGCGGAGGCCTGCCACCCGCATTTGAAAAAGAATGAACGATACCATTCGTGCAATGCGCGTATTCCGAGCAGGAACAATTTACAGTTCTCTAACGATTGAACGCAATTATCCAGGCTCGGTGCTCTCGAAGGCTGAATATGGCCGCCTTCGCACACGGCCGCATGATATTGGCAAGGATATTCCATGAGCCTGCTCAATAATCTGAAGATCCAGTGGAAGCTGCTGGCGCTCGTCAGCCTGTCGGCTATCTCGCTGGTGATCGCGACCATCGTCGCCGCCCAGTTGCTGCACGACCGGATGATGGACGAGCGCGTGGCCAAGCTGCGCGCCATCGTCGACAGCGTCCATGGCGTGGCGGACGGGCTGGCGGAACGCGAAAAGCAGGGCGAGTTGAGCCACGACGAGGCGCTTACCCGTTTCCGCAGCGTCGTCCACACCATGCGCTTCGAGGGCAAGAACTATATCTTCGTCCACGACCTTGACGGCAAGAATCTGGCCCATGGCGCCGATCCCAAGGAAGAAGGGACCGATCGGCTCCAGAACAAGGACGCCAACGGCACTCTCTATGTCCAGGATATGATCGCGGTCGCGAAGGGGCCGGGCGAAGGCACCGTCCATTACGTCTATCCACGCGCCGACGGCAGCAAGCCGCTGCCCAAGATCGGCTACATCAAGAAATTCGGGCCGTGGAACGCGCTGATCGGCGCCGGCGTCTATGTCGACGATATCGATGCCGCTTTCTGGAATGCGCTCGCGACCCTGGGCGGTATCAGCGCCGCCGTGCTCGCCATCGTCGCCGCCGCCGGCTGGTGGATCAGCCGCAACATCGCCCTTCCACTCGGCAAGCTGCAGGCGAAGATGGAGGCCTTGGCGACCGGCAATCTCGATGTCGAGATCGACGGCGCCGACCGGCGCGACGAGATCGGCGGCATGAGCCGGACGGTCCGGATCTTCAAGGAAAACGCGCTCGCCATGGAGCGGATGCGCGCCGACCAGGAAGCGCTGAAGCGGAGGTCCGAGGCGGAGAAATCCGAAGCCATGCACCGGCTGGCGGACAGTTTCGACAAGACGGTGAAGGCCATCGTGAATTCGCTTTCCCACGCCGCGGCCGAGATGGAGGCGACGGCGCAATCCATGTCCAGCACCGCCGAGCGCACCAAGCAGGGCGTGCTCGCCGTCTCGTCGGTTTCCCAGCAGACCTCCGCCAACGTCCAAACTGTCGCCGGCGCTTCCGAAGAGCTGTCGAAATCGATCGCCGAGATCGGCGCGCGCGTGCACCAGGCCTCGAGCATCGTCGCCGGTGCCGCCGAGGCCGGCGAACGCACCAACAACACGGTCTCGACCCTGGCCGAGACGGCGCAGAAGATCGGCGACGTGGTGGCGCTCATCAACGGCATCGCCAGCCAGACCAACCTGCTGGCCTTGAACGCCACGATCGAGGCGGCGCGTGCCGGCGAAGCCGGCAAGGGTTTCGCCGTGGTGGCCTCCGAAGTGAAGTCGCTGGCGACCCAGACCACGCGGGCGACCGACGATATCCGCGCCCAGATCGCGGCCATCCAGACCGAGACGGGCGAAGCGGTGACAGCCATCCGCGACATCTGCCGGATCGTCGGCCAGGTCAGCGAGATTTCCGCCTCGATCGCCGCCGCGGTCGAGGAGCAGGACGCCGCCACCAACGAGATCGCGCGTAACGTCCAGGAGGCCGCGAGCGGCACCGAGGAGGTTTCCCGCAACATCTCGACCGTCACCGGCATCGCCCAGGAGGCGGGGGCCGCCGCCGAGCAGGTGCTGCGGGCGGCAGCGGAGCTCACCAAACATTCGGCATCGCTGCGCAGCGAGGTCGATCGCTTCCTTGTCACGGTTCGCGCCGCATAAGGTAGTATGCAAGGGGAGCCGCGTGGGGCGTTGCCCGCCGGCCTTGCACAACCTAATGTTGGAACCGACGGTTCCATGGTCCGCATCGGGAAGTGATTGCTATGGCAGGCGGCGGGATGATTGTCGGCGGGATCCTGGTCACCGCCTTGGTCGCGGCGATCGCGCTCATCTCCGGGCGGCATGTTCATTCGACCCGCGATTTCACCGTCGCCGGCCGGCGGGCCGGCTGGCAGATCGTCGCCGGCATCATCGTGGGGGCACTCGTTGGCGGCTCCTCCACGGTCGGCACCGCCCAGGCCGCCTTCGTCTACGGCCTGCCGGCCTGGTGGTTCACGCTCGGCGCCGGGCTCGGCTGCCTGGTGCTGGCCTGCTTCTTCGCCAAGCCGCTGCGGCTCTCCAATGTCGAGACGCTGCCGCAATTTCTGGTCGGCAGCTTCGGCGGTCCGATGCGGCCGCTGATCGCCGTCTGCGACAGCATCGGCATCTTCATGACCATTCCAGGCCAGGTCGCGTCCGGCATCGCGCTCCTGGCCGTGCTGCTGCCCTGGCCGCATCTGGCGGTGGTCGCGCTCATCGCCGTGCTGATCATCCTCTACGTCTTCACCGGCGGCGCCATCAGCGCCGGCATCGCGGGCTTCGCCAAGCTGCTGATCGCGTTCTCCGCCCTCATCGTGTTCGGGGTGGTGGCGCTTTATCTCGCCGGCGGCGTCGGCGGGCTCGAAGCGGCGCTGCCCGGCAAATATTTCGATCTCTTCGGCAACGGCGTGTGGAAAGACCTGGGAAGCGGCGTCGGCATCATCCTGGGCGTGCTCACCACCCAGGTTTATGTCCAGGCCGTGCTCGCCGGCCGTACCGTCGAGCAATCGCGCCTCGGCACGGTGGTGGCGGGGTTGGGCACCATCATCTTCGGCCTCGGCGGCGTCGCGGTCGGCATGTTCATGAAGGTGCACGAGCCCGACATCCGACCGGCCGAGGCCCTGCCGCTCTTCGCCGCGCATTATTTCCCGGGCCTGCTGAGCGGCATGCTGATCGGCGCCATCCTGATCACCGTCATCACCTGCGCCGGCGGCCTGGCGCTCGGCATCGCCACCATGGTGACCCGCGACCTCTATCAGCACTATCTCAGGCCCGACATGCGTGACGGCGAAGGCGTCGGCGTCGCGCGCACGATCATCGTCGCCGTGGTCGTGCTCGGCGTACTGGTCGGCGCCAGCAATGTCCTGCTGCTGATCATCAATTACAGCTTTCTCGCCTTCGCCTTCCGCGCCGACGCCATTCTGGTGCCGCTGATCGTCGCCATCTTCTTCACACGCTCCCGCCTCTGCTGCACCGGCGCCGGCATCGGCGCCGTGGTTGGCGGCATGCTGGTCAATATCGGCTGGAGCCTCGCCTTCCCCGGCAACGGCGCCGCCGTCTTCGCCGGCCTTGCCGGCAGCGTCGCCGGCCTCTTCATCGGCTATGGCGCCGAGCGGCGCCTGCGTGCCGGCCGGAAGCCGGCGGAAACCCCTTTGAGCGGCGACGCCCCTCGCCGCATCGTTTGACGAGGAGACTCTCATGATCGACGTGACACCGTCCGGCGAGGTCCTGGGCGCCCGGATCACCGGGCTCGATCTAGGCCGGCCGCTCGACGACGCGGCCCTCGGCATCGTGCTCAGGGCGCTCGCCGACCACGGCGTCGTCTGCTTCCCCGGACAGGATCTCGATCCGGGCGCGCAGGTCGCGTTCAGCCGGCGGTTCGGTGCGCTCGAGGTGCATGTCTCCGGCGCGTTCCAGGACCCGGCTCATCCGGAAGTAATGACGCTTTCCAACATCATCGAGAATGGCCGCCCGATCGGCCTCGGCGATGCCGGGCAGGATTGGCACACCGACATGTCGTTCAGCCGCATGATCGCCTTCGTCAATGTGCTCTATGCCCTCAAGGTGCCGCGCCGCGCCGGCAAGGCGCTGGGCGGCACCGAGTTCGCGAGCATGACCGCTGCCTATGACGCGCTGCCGGGCGAGATGAAGGCGCGGCTCGAAGGACTGACGGCGACCCATGATTTCGAGAAATTCTGGGAGATGATGCGCCGGCGCCAGGGCGAGGCCACGACACGCGCGCCGCTGACCGACGAACAGCGCCGGCGCAAGCCGCCCGTGTCGCAGCCGATGGTGATGACCCATCCGCTCTCCGGCCGGAAGATCCTCTACGCCAATCCCGGCTACACGATGCGTGTGGACGGCATGCCCGAACGGGAGAGCGAGGCATTGCTCGATTACCTCTTCGCGCATCAGCTTCGTCCCGAGTTCCGCTACACGCACCATTGGAACGAAGGCGATGTGCTGGTCTGGGACAATCTCCAGACCATGCACAATGCGGTCGCCGATTACGGCCCGGACGAGCACCGGCTGATCAAGCGCTGCCAAGCCATGGCCGACCTGGTGTTCGAGCCGCAATTCGCACGGCTGGCCGCGGCGGCGTCGCTGCCGGGGTAGGAGCGCCTGTTATCCAGGCACGCCTTCGAGGTCGAAACTGTAGGTTCGCCCGTTGGTGTTGGGGCTCGAATTGTCGGAGGTGGAGAACATCAGCCGGTGCTGCCAATGCGAATAGAGCCCGCCCCCTTCCTCTCTGATGCGAAAATGCAGCGCATGAGCGGGGCCGAGAGGGCGATCATTCTCGAAGAGCCTGAGGGGCGACCGGCGCCACTCCCCGACCTGATCGGCGATGGCGGAAAGCCTGTCGCCGATGATCGTTTGAGAGAGATCGAGTTCCCAGCACTCGCCGGTCTCCCGCAGCAGCGGACCGGAAATCTTCCAGGCTGCGTTCCCAAGCGGTTCGAGAGCGGCCCCGGCAGGTTTCGGCATGGCCAGGTCCGGATCGGCATCGGCTCGCTGATACTCGTACTCGGCCATCATCCGCGACAGATCATCGGCTTCACCGATGAGCGACTCGACATCCAGAGGAAGCGGCCGCCAATTCGATTTCTTTCCCCATTGCCGATGGAGCGCGAGCTGGCATTCATCGTGCCAGCCGGCACCGACTTCATCGAGCAACGGAGAGAGGGCGCGCCGGGGAGCCGCCAGAAAATCTTCATACCTGATTTCGTGATATCTGCCCGTGCTGGCGCGGCGCCGGCTCATCTCGACGATCTTCAGCCAGGTTCTCAGCAATAGCGGAACGGTCTCTTCATCGAGCGGCAGATTGGACAAGCGGGCGGCAGATCGGATCTGGCTGAGCGGGTGGCGAACGATGTGAACCCAGGTCGCCTCAGGGAACACATGATCGTAGCAATCCCAGCCATGATTGTCGTCCGCGCCGTTCCAGATCTCCTTGAATCCCCAAACTCCGCCGGCAGCCTCATCAACGCAAAACCACGCGCCGATCGCTTGCCGCAAGATCGAGCCGGTCCGTTTGAATTCCTCGGCTTCGAGACGGCCCAGAAATGCCTGGAATTCGTCCGGCATCGCCGTGATGCGGGCTTCGAGGCCGGGATCGCCCTCGAAATGCGGTCTCAGATTCCGCAGCGTCGTGTTCCCGTCCGCCTTCCAAAAGGCCGACCAAGCCCGCGGCACGAGGAACTGCATCTCGCCTTTCATGGCGATATCCGGATGAGCGTTCAAAGTCTCGTTGAGAAGCGATGAACCCGATCCGCCCGTGCCAATGATGATGATCGGCGCTTCCAGCCGAAAGCTCATCGTGCTTTCCTCGCCAGACCGGGCACGCCCAACGATGTTTCCCGGCCATCCCCGACGAAACCGTGTCTCGTCTCCGCGCGCGACAACCAATAATAGCGGCTATCTAAAAATAGAGCCTTGGATAACGGTAACCCACACATTAGTACAGTTCGTTCCTATAGCCGATGTGTCACCGATCATGCAGGAATTCCCCGGGATTCGTCAAACAGAGCGATCAGCTGAGCAGATTTTCTGCGCGTGCGTTCATTGTTAGACCGAGCGTGAAGAGCATCCACAGGATGCGGTTATGTCAACGAACCGTACGAAGCAAGAGTTTGATCGGCATACAAGATGCCTGACCGAATCTACGAGCCCAGGCCCAAAATCAAAGTCTCTTTGACATTGAGGTTCCTCACACCCCGATCTGTCCTGATCCGGAATCAAGAATTGTACCATGCATAAATTCCTACCAAGGTACCACAAGCTTGTAAGGAGATATCCTTGATACCAATCCTTTGGCGCTACTGGCCCTTAGGGATTTGCCGCCGGTGAAAGACGAGGAAGGCCGCACCATCCAGCCAATCAGCGTCATAACCCGCGCGACGAAGGTCGAGCGGCCTCGGGCCGTCGATGCCCGGATCGGTCGCCAGGTGGTGCGAAAGGCGAGCTCCAAGCGTCAGGCCGGGATGCCAGATCCTGTTGCCAAGATTGCGGCGAAGACCCCATCCCGCAAGCGGCGGGCCGCCCGCCGAAAGCGCTCCGCTTTCGACCATCGGCTCCAACGCTGGGGGCGGAATGCCGCGCGAGCGTGGAAAATCCTAAACGCTACGCCGGCCGGAGCGCGCACGATCGCCGTAGCACTCGCGGCCGTCATCGTCCTATCGGCCGCGAACTTCGTCTATCAGGTCGTTCGCAAGCCATCGGAGATGTTCTTTCCGGTGAGCGGCGTGCTCAACAAGGTGCCTGCCGAGACTTGGCATCAATATGGGCCGCTGTTCCGCGAATATGCCACCGCCAGCATCTCGCCCGAGCTGCTGGCGGCGCTTGCCCAGGTCGAGTCGGCGGGAGATCCGATCGCCCGCACCTATTGGCGCTGGCGACTGACCGCGAATCCGTTCGCGATGTACCGGCCCGCATCGAGCTCGGTCGGCATGTATCAGATGACCGACCCCGCCTTCGCCGAAGCACGGCGCTATTGCATTCGCCACCATGCCGTCGTCGGGGACGATGACGGGCGCTCATGCTGGTTCAACGGCCTCTACACGAGGGTCGTGCCGAGCCACGCCATCGAGCTCACTTCCGTGTTCCTGGACCGCGCCGTCTCAGCAATCCTCGCGCGCGAACACATCCCGTCGGCGAGTTCGCAGCAGAAGCAGGACCTCGCCGCCGTCACCCATCTCTGCGGCGCAGGCCCTGGATCGGACTTTGCGCGCGACGGGTTCCGGCTGGCGCCGGGCGCGCGCTGCGGCGACGAGGAGCCGGCGGCCTATCTCGCTCGCGTGAGGACGATGATGCGGCGGTTCCTGAGCCTCGCAGCCGGCGAGTAGCGCCGCCGCCGGGCCAGGAAACATCTGGGATCAACCAGTCGAACGAGACGACGGACGACGGACGACGGATCCGACCCTACCCCGCTTCGGTTTGGCGGCGCCGGCCATGTCGGAAATGCCTGATTACCACCGTAACGAAATCGCGTGGCGGCGCAATGAAGGCGTAACGGCTTGCCCACAGGCTTCGCCGCCGCTGGCCCATCCCATTGTCGAGTATGGCAAATGGAGTGCTGCGGCACCGGCGTTGCTCATTCCCGGGGCAGCGCCTCCCTTTCGACCGGCAGGACGCTACCGCCCTCGAAATCGGGGTGGCCTCGATTGGGCGAAATCGACCCTGCCGTAATTTGCCGGAGGACCAGAAGTTGACTGAGCCGACCGCCCGGAAGGGCCAGGAGCCGATCGATAACGGAACCGTTCCCGCCCGCCGGACGCCGGATATCCTGGCCCGAATCGAGGCTTACAAACGCAAGGAAATCATCGCCGCGAAGGAAAGGACGCCGCCCGACGAAATGCTGCGTCTGGCCCGGCAATCGCCGCCTCCGCGGGGCTTCGCTTCCGCCCTCCAAGCCCACCTTCGAGATGGCCGTCCGGCGCTCATCGCGGAAATCAAGAAGGCTAGCCCTTCCAAGGGTTTAATTCGGCCGAACTTCGATCCGCCGTCACTCGCCGCTGCATATCTCGAAGGCGGCGCGAGTTGCCTGTCCGTGCTGACGGACGAGCCGTCCTTCCAAGGTCACCCGGACTATCTGCGCGCGGCGCGGGAAGCGTCCGGACTGCCGGCGCTGCGGAAGGACTTTCTGTTCGAGCCGTATCAAGTTCATGAAGCCCGGGCCTGGGGCGCCGAACGCATTCTGGTAATCATGGCAAGCGTCGACGATGCGCAAGCGCGCGACCTGGTCACGGCAGCCCACGACCTCGGCATGGACGTTCTGGTCGAAGTGCATGACGCGTGCGAGCTCGAACGAGCCCTTCCGCTCGAAACGAAGCTCGTCGGAATCAACAACAGAAATTTGAGAACCTTCGAAGTGTCGCTCGCGACGACGGAGGAGCTGGCGCCGCTCATACCCAAAGATCGGATCATTGTCGGCGAGAGCGGCATCGGCAGCCACGCCGACATCGTCCGCCTCGAAGCCTCGGGCGTGAGGACGTTTCTCGTCGGCGAGAGCCTGATGCGCCAAGAGGATGTTGCCCAGGCGACGCGGGCCCTTCTGTTCGGCTGATGCGCCCGAGGGGCCGACCGGGCATGTTACCGGTGCACCCGCTGTTACAGAGCGCGTTCCGGCGCTAAGGTTTCGCCTTGGAAGGTGGGGCTCCTCGAAAGCCGGGCTCCGACGACCGAACGCGCATCTGACCGGGGAACACAGCCATGAACGGCGCCGAACTGCTGGTATCCGCATTGGAGAACGAGGGTGTGCAACAGATCTTCGGGGTCCCAGGCGAAGAGAATCTCGACTTCCTCGATGCGCTGCGGCGTTCCTCGATCAAGCTGGTGCTCACCCGCCATGAACAGGCGGCCGCCTTCATGGCGGCGACGCACGGCCGGCTGACCGGCCGGCCGGGGGTCTGCCTGTCCACGCTCGGACCCGGCGCGCTGAATCTCACAACCGGCGCCGCCTACGCCCTGCTGGGCGCGATGCCGATGATCATGATCACCGGACAGAAGGGCATCTTGAGCCGGAAGCAGGCGGGATTCCAGGTCGTGGACATGGTTGCGACCATGACGCCGCTGACCAAGATGGCGCGCCAGATCGTCAGCCCCGCCACCATTCCGTCGATCGTGCGGGAGGCGTTCCGCGTCGCTCAGCAGGAGCGGCCCGGACCCGTCCATATCGAGCTTCCAGAGGACATCGCTGCCGAGACGGTGGACGCGATCCCACTCGTGCCGCCCCACCCGGTCGATCCGCCCGTGGCGGCGCGGGCCGCGTTGGATCGCGCGGCCGAGCTTATCGCCAAGGCCGAGCGGCCGCTCGTGATGATCGGCGCGGCCGCCAGCCGTCCGCGCCTGGCCGAAGCCTTGTCCGATTTCGTGAGGCGCCTGCAGATCCCGTTCTTCAACACGCAGATGGGCAAGGGTGCGGTGGCGGGCGGCTCCGGATTGTACATGGGCACGGCCGCGCTCACGGCACGGGACTATGTGCATCAGGCGATCGACCGCGCCGATCTCATCATCTCGATCGGGCATGACACGGTGGAAAAGCCGCCCTTCCTGATGGGACCGAACGGGCCGACCGTCCTGCATGTGGGCTATCTGCCGGCGGTGGTCGAGGAAGTCTTCAGCCCGCAGGCGGAGCTCGTGGGCGATGTCGGCCCGAGCCTCGCCCTGCTCGCGGACCGTCTCGAGGGCAAGCTGCCCAACGCGGGCGCCCTCATCGAGCTGCGCGAAGCCATTCTCGCCCACCTCGCCGACCGTTCGGATGAAAGCCGCTATCCGCTCACGCCGCAACGCATCGTGCATGATGTCAGACAGGTCATGCCCGGCGACGGCATCGTCTGCCTCGACAATGGCATGTACAAGATCTGGTTCGCGCGGAACTACCGCACCCAGGTCGCCAACACGTTGCTCCTCGACAATGCGCTCGCCACCATGGGTGCTGGGCTGCCGTCGGCGATGATGGCCGCCATGCTTCATCCTGAGCGCCGGGTCCTCGCCGTGTGCGGCGATGGCGGCTTCATGATGAACTCGCAGGAATTGGAGACGGCGGTTCGCCTCGGGCTCGATCTGGTGGTGCTGATCCTGCAGGACAACGCCTACGGGATGATCCGGTGGAAGCAGGCCGTGGACGGCTATGCCGATTTCGGCATGACCTTCGGCAATCCCGACTTCGTCACCTACGCCAAGGCCTACGGCATCAAAGGCTATCGGGTGGAAGGCCCGAACGATCTCGCGCCGACGCTCGAATCAGCCTTTGCCGCGGGCGGCGTCCATCTCGTCACCGTACCGATAGACTATTCGGAAAACACACGGGTCCTGGTCGACGAGCTGAACGGCCCGAGGTTGTCACCCATGTCTTAGGTACGTTCCGTTACCCATGTGTCCGGGCCGGACAATAATCGCTCGGCACCAACCGCCAGCGGCGCTCGCGGTCGAACATATGCATTGATCCGCCCATGCCGCCGGACATGCCGGTGGCCCGGCCGAACAGCTCGGCCATGACCTTGCGCGGCGGCACGCCGCGGACCAGCGCATGACCATGTTCGCGATAGGCGCTGACGATATAGTTGGACGGCGTGGCCGCGTTGATGACGCCGGCGCCCACGGCCTCCTCACCGGGATAGAGATGCAGAAAGCCGACGATGTTGCCCTTGGTATATTCCTCGACGGCACGTTCCTCGAACTGGCGCCTGCCGGGCGGCAACCGCCGGCACGCGTTCCAGACTGGGATCAGTGCGGCTCGCGCACGGCCGAGCCGGTTTCCTTGAGGAGGAGCCCCAAGACGAAGGCCAGCACGATCGCGATCACGCCCACGGTGCCGCCTTTGGCAAAGACATCGATAGTGAGCGGACCGCCGCCTGCCAGCTTCTGCAGCAGCCAGCCATAGGCGGGGGCTGCGAAGGCGCTCATGACGAAGACGATGAAATTGATGGCGCCGGTGGCGCTCCCCTTGACCTGGTCGGGGTTGACTTCCTTGATCATCGAATAGGGGATCATCGCCGCACCCGAGCCGAAGCCGAGGAGGAAGCCCAGCATGTAAGGCGGCAGGGTGTTCGCCGGCAGATAGAGGATAGCGAGCGTGGCGGCGAGCATCACCACCATGCCGGCCAGCAGCACGGGCTTGCGGCGACCGATATGGTCCGCGATGTAGCCGAGCACCGGACAGCCGATCACCCAGCCGAGGGGCACCGTCGACGCGCGGTTGACGGCTTCCGCATAATCGATATGCCAGCCCTCGCGCAGGAAGGAGACACCCCAGATCATGTCGCCGACCGTCGTCGGCAGGAACAGCAGTCCGGCGCAAAGGCCGCACAGATAGGATTGCGGATTGGTCAGCACCGTCTTGTAAGGCGCGAACATCCGCCAGACCGTGGATGTCGACCGCTCGGCGGGATCCTGCTGCGGCGTGCCGATCAGCATCAGAATTGCGAGCACGAAGGTGATCACGCCCGCAAACATCCAGAATTGCTGCCAGGTGATCGGCCCATGGACCAGCGGCGCTACCACGAACTGCCCGGCCGAGCCGCCCAACATGCCGAAGCATTGGGTAAAGCCGATGGCGGTAGCGAGATAGCGACCCGGAAAGCCATGGGTCGCCAGATAGACGGCGCCCACGAAGGCAAAGGCCGCTCCCGCGCCCTGCAGAAGGCGGCCGAAGCTGGCAAGCCAACTAATCCCGAGCCCAAACATCATGATGCCGGCTGCGAGGAAGAAGATTCCAACAGGAATCGTATATTTCGCGCCCCAGCGATCGAGCGTGGCCCCGGCCACGATGGCGAATGTCGAATAGGTGTAATAGTAGAGACCGATCAGCGAGCTCAGCCCGAGTGTCGTCAGCCCGAACGTCGTGGCGAGCTCAGGCAGCATCACGCTTGGCGCCGAGCGAATCGCATACTGCATGAAATAAAACAGCAGACAGAGAAACCAGGCAACCACAAAAACCACCCGAAAGCCGCCGACGGGAGACACTTTTCCTTCCGAAATTGGTAATGTTTGTATGGACATGTCGTCTCCCCTGTATTGCCCGATTTGACGTTACGATCGACCTTCGGACTGGGGGCTACATTGATCTGCGTCAATAGGCGATTGGTGACCTGTCACTTTACTGGCGATGGGATGGGTAACAGCCAAAACTGTTCCATCTTCAGCAGGCGATATATTGGCTTGACGCCCAACCACTCAGTCATTCGGCAGCCACATGCTATGTTCCACGATGCGATCGCGGCCGGCTGACGAAAGGCCATGCTTCGCCCGATCACCACCTTCACCAGGTTCAGGACTCATTGATTGCGCTCGCTCAGCAAAAACGGCGGCCTGAACGGTGTTGACCTGAATCAATGCCTCGCGGCGGCAAGGCCGCCATCAAGACGCAAGCATCGCCGCTTTCAAACGCGCGTGACGCACCTTTTCACGCGAGGATGAAGGCGATGGTCCCGCGCATTTCAAGCTCGGCGCGGCAGCGTTCGGCGGGTGCCGACGCGTTCGAGACGACGCGCTGGAAACGCACGATCATGGCGCTCACGGTCGGGCTGACGCTGATCCAAGCGGGCTGCGCCTCGCCCGCCAAGCCGGCGACTGAAGCCCAATCGGAGGCCGAAACCAACGACGATCCCTTCGAGCCCGCAAATCGCGTGGTGTTCGACGCGAACCAGCAGCTCGACCGATATCTCGTGCGGCCGATCGCCTGGGCTTACCGGGAGGCCGTCCCCGATCCTTTTCGGCTCGGTATCTCCAACATCTTGAATAATCTCAATAGCCCGGCCGTGCTGATGAACGACCCGCTCCAGGGCAATCTCCGCTGCGCGGGCGAAACGATTACCCGGATCGCCGCGAACAGCGTCTTCGGCATCGGTGGCTTTTTCGATGTCGGCGAAAGGATGGGCGTTCCACGACATTCGGCCGATTTCGGCCAGACCCTGGGATCATGGGGCGTCGATCGCGGCCCGTTCCTTTATGTCCCCCTGCTCGGGCCGATCTATACGCGCGATGCCGGCGGCTACATCATCGACAGCGCCGCCGACCCTTTCGCGATCGAGATGCAACTCGCCCATATCGATGCCGCAAACTATGCCCGCTTCGGCATGACGCCGGTTGATTTCCGCGCCCGCAAGATGGCGACGCTAGACAATCTCGAGCGGGACTCCTTCGATCTCTACGCGGTTCAGCGCAGCATCGCAGCCCAATCGCGCATGGCCGCCATCGCCAGGGCCGATACTCCCTCATCCGCGGAGAGCTGCTCGCTGGGTGCCGGATTGAAGTCCAATTGACGCAGATCATGGCCCGACGGGCCCTGCCGTCCGATCGTCGTCCGCACACTTTTAATTGGAGATCTTCATGTCACGCCTCAATCTGATCCTTTGCGCCGGCGCCATGGCGATCGCGCTCGGCCCGTCGACCATGGCCGGAGCGGCGCCGGCGGAGCAGGAATCGCACTTCATCGCCGGACATCCGACCCGCTCCGACTTCGCCATGATGAAGGACATCGGTCTCCGGCTCTATCGGCGCGACGACGCGGTGAAGGGCGCCTCCGAAGCCTGGCAGAATTCCCAATCTGGGCATCATGGGACGATCTCGGTCCTCGATATCTTCGAGCGCAGCGGCGTCCCCTGCCGCAAGGTCCGCTATCAGACCGTCTTCGATGTGACGACCTCGACCGATTATGTGCTGAATTGGTGCCGCACGACCGAAGGGGAATGGAAGGTCTCCTGACGGCGACGGGATGGGCGGCCGAGTGATCGCCGCCGAGCCGCTTGTCATGGGGGGCGAGCGAGCCCTCGGGCGATTGCCGCTGCCCCCTCCGAAAGGCAGCGATTGAGGGCGGCGACTTCGGCCAACGCTCGCCGGCGCATTTGCGGCCGTGGCGACCGCCTCCCGAATGGCCAGCGCGTCTCCGGCACGTTCGGTCCCGTCGGCATTCCGGGAATGACCGGTGTTTGATGCCGCGCTTGTGGAGATCGGCCCGGAAGGCGTCGGTAGCCCTTGTCGGCCAGTAGGGCGCCGGGGCGCCTTCTCGGGCAAGGACGATCAGCGTGTCGTAGGCTTTGCAGTCCGTTGCTTCGCCGCCCATGAGGTGGAAAGCGATGGATCGGCCTCGGGCCTCCCCCAAGCAATGACGCTTACTGGTGAACCGCCCCGCGAGCGACCAAGAGCCTCGATCCCGTTCCAAAAGGAAGCGTCGAATCAATAGCCTTGCACCACGTCAACCATAACCTTGCACCAGGTCGACCATTTCGTCCACGCCGCCCAGAAGGATGGGAATGGCAGAGCGGGTCCCGACGATCTTCTCAACCTGAGTAGCCACGCATTGCACCCACTGCTCTAGCTGTCGTTTCCAAGAAGGTTGTTCAACCTGGTGATGGGAACCTCGATGACTGCTCGGCCGGGGTGTTGTGAAGTCGATGAAGTTGCGGTTCGGATCGATGCTCTGGTCGTCGGTCCGCGAGCCATGCGAGAACCCCCAGGGGGTTTAGCGTTCCGGTCGTCACCATGTTGCTCATGGCTTCGCGGCCGCAGGCGGGCGGACAAAGCTGAACCGGCTGCCGTCCCGCATCGCCAGATCCTCATATTGCTGGTACTTTTCGTCGACCGCCTGCTGAGCCATCTCCAGGAAAGCTGCTGCTTCGGCCGGCTGAGACTGCGCGAGGCTGCTATAGCGAATCTCGTTATAGGCATAGTCCTTGAGCGGGATGCGGGGTTCCGGTGAATCGAGCCGGAATGGGGCCTCGCCGACCCCCCGCATGGCCGGGTTGAACCGGAAGAGCGGCCAGAAGCCGCTCGCCGTCGCAAGCTCCTGCTGCTTCATGCCGAAGCGCATATCGATGCCATGGGCGATGCAATGGCTGTAAGCCAGGATCAGCGAGGGACCGTCGTAAGCCTCCGCCTCGCGAAAGGCCTCAAGCGTCTGCTGCGGGTTGGCGCCCATCGCGACCTGAGCAACATAGACATTGCCGTAGGCGATGGCCTGGAGCGCCAGATCCTTGCGGTTGGTCCGCTTGCCGGCGGCGGCGAACTTCGCCACGGCCCCGAGCGGCGTCGCCTTCGATGCCTGGCCTCCCGTATTGGAATAGACCTCCGTATCGAGGACGAGCACATTTACATTGCGGCCGGAGGCCAGCACATGGTCGAGGCCGCCATAGCCGATATCATAGGCCCAGCCGTCTCCGCCCACGATCCAGATGCTGCGCCGGACCAGATGGTCGACGACGGAAAGCAGATCCTTCGCGGCCGGATCCGGCAGGGTCGAGAGTCTGGATTTGAGCGCGGCCACCCGCGCGCGCTGCGCCCGGATCTCCGATTCCTGCACCTGCGGCGCCTGGGCGATCTCGCGCGCGAGATCCGGCCCCACCTTGTCCGCCAGCGCTGCCAGCAAGGTGAGCGCGAGATCGAGATGCTTGTCGGCCGCGAGCCGGAAGCCGAGCCCGAACTCCGCATTGTCCTCGAACAGCGAATTCGACCAGGCCGGCCCGCGACCGTCCTGATCCACGGTCCAGGGCGTTGCCGGCAGATTCCCGCCATAGATCGAGGAGCAGCCCGTGGCGTTCGCGATCTGGGCCCGGTCGCCGAAGAGCTGGCTCAGCAGCTTGAGATAGGGCGTCTCGCCACATCCGGCGCAGGCCCCCGGGAACTCGAACAGCGGCTGCAGGAACTGGACGCCGCGTACATTGGCGAAATCGACACGCGCGCGGTCATTGACCGGCAATGTCTCGAAGAACGCGATATTTTCCCGTTCCCGTTCCAGGATGGGAAGCTTGTCGATCAGATTGATCGCCTTCACCGCCGGATCGGCCGGGCTGACGGCGGGGCAGGCTTCTACGCAGAGACCGCATCCCGTGCAATCCTCGACATAGAATTGCAGGGTGAAGCGCGCTTCCGGATAGCCGCGCGCATTAATCGGGGCGGACTTGAATCCGGTGGGAGCGCCGGCGAGCTTGTCCTCACCGTAATAACGCGCCCGAATGACGCTGTGCGGGCAGACGAAGCTGCATTGACCGCACTGGATGCAGAGATCGCTCCGCCAGTCCGGCACATTGTCGGCGATGTTGCGCTTCTCATAGGCGCTCGTTCCCGATGGGAAGGTGCCGTCCGCCGGCATCAGGCTGACCGGAATCTCGTCGCCGCGGCCCGCGAACATGCGCGCGGTGACCTGCTTTACGAAAGCCGGTGCCTGCAGTGGTACCAGCGGCGCCAGCTCCGCAACGCTCGTCGCGGTTTCCGGCACCGGCACCTCGTGCAGATGCTGCAACGAAGCGTCCACCGCGGCGAAATTCTCGTCGATGACGGCCTGTCCCTTGCGGCCGTAGGTCTTGCGGATCGCCTCCTTGATATGGGCGATGGCCCGGTCGCGCGGCAACACGCCGGAGATGGCGAAGAAGCAGGTCTGCAGGATCGTGTTGGTGCGGCCGCCGAGCCCCATCTCGCGGGCGACGCTGGAGGCGTCGATGACGAACAGCCGCAATCCCTTGTCGATGATGGTCTGCTGCACCGGGCGCGGCAGGTGATCCCATACCTCGTCCGGGGAATAGGGCGCGTTGAGGAGGAAGGTCGCGCCGGGCGCCGCGATGCGCAGCACATCCTGTCGGGCAAGGAAGCCGAACTGGTGGCAGGCGACGAAGCTGGCCTCGGCGATGAGATAGGGCGCGCGGATGGGCGAGGTTCCGAAGCGGAGATGCGAGATAGTCTGGGCGCCGGACTTGTGGGAGTCGTAGACGAAGTAGCCCTGCGCGAAGAGACCGGCATCCTCGCCGATGATCTTCACGCTGTTCTTGTTCGCGCCGACCGTCCCGTCGGCGCCGAGGCCATAGAAGACGGCTCGCGTTACTTGAGGGCCCTCGATCGTGAAGCGCGGATCGACGGCAAGGCTCCGATGGCTGAGATCGTCATTGATGCCGAGGGTGAAGCCGGACCTGGGCTTCTCATTTTTCAGCTCGTCCAAGGCGGCCTTGACCATTGCCGGCGTGAAATCCTTCGAGGAAAGACCGTAGCGACCGCCCACGACCAGCGGCATCCCAGCCCGCTCACCACGCGCAAAGGCACCGGCCAGGCTGACGACCACATCCTGGAACAGGGGCTCGCCCGTGGCGCCGCTTTCCTTGGTCTGCTCGAGCACGGCGATGCGGCGCACCGTCTCGGGCAGGACCGCGAGCAGATGGTCGGCCGAGAAGGGACGGTAGAGGCGCACCTGCAGCACGCCCACCTTCTCGCCGGCAGCTTGCAGCGAAGCTGCAGTCTGGCGTGCCGTCTCGGCACCCGATCCCATCAGCACCAGCACCCGCTCGGCCTCGGGATCGCCATCATATTCGAACAGGCCGTACCGGCGCCCCGTGAGCTTGCCGAAACGGTCCATGGCATTCTCGACGATGCCTGGAACCCGGTCGTAATAGGGATTCACGGCTTCCCGCGCCTGGAAATACGTGTCGGGATTATGGGCAGTGCCGCGCACGAAGGGATGCTCTGGATTGAGCGCCCGCTGCCGGTGGGCGCGGACCAGATCGTCGTCGATCATCGACCGGATTTCCCCATCCGACAGCAACTCGAGCGTGTTCAGCTCGTGCGAGGTGCGGAACCCGTCGAAGAAATGCAGAAAGGGGATGCGCGCCTCGAGCGTGGCCATTTGCGCGATGAGTGCGGAATCGTGCGCCTCCTGGACCGAGGCGGAGGAAAGCAGCGCGAATCCGGCGGCGCGCACCGCCATCACGTCGGAATGATCGCCGAAGATCGACAAAGCGGAGGTCGCGATCGATCGCGCCGCGACATGAAAGACCGTCGAGGTGAGCTCCCCGGCGATCTTGAACATGTTGGGCAGCATCAGCAGCAGACCTTGCGAGGCGGTGAAGGTCGTGGTGAGCGCGCCCGACTGGAGCGCGCCATGCACGGCGCCGGCGGCCCCTCCCTCGCTCTGCATCTCCTGGACCACCGGAATATTGCCCCAGATGTTGGGCAGCCCCTCCGCCATCCATTGATCGGCGAGCTCCGCCATCGTCGATGACGGGGTGATCGGGTAGATCGCGCAGACCTCGTTGATCCGGTACGCGACGTGGGCGACGGCCGTATTGCCGTCCATGGTCGTTCTGGTGCTCATGATCGGTCTTCCTCAGGCCTGCTCGGAAACCATGTCGATCGCATGGCAGGGACATTGCTCGAAGCACGCGGCACAGCCGGTGCAAAGTGCCAGATCGACCCGATAGCCCTGGCCCGGTCCGAGCTTGACGATCGCCGCCTCGGGACAAGCGGCGAAGCAATTGTCGCATTCATAGCAATTGCCGCAGGAGAGGCAGCGCCGGGCCTCGTGGAGCGTCTGCGCCTCCGTAAGGCCGGCGATGACCTCGGCAAACCCCTCTCGCAGCGCGGGCGGTACTTCCGGCTGCCGAGAAGGCTGCCCATCGCTGTAGATCGGCAGATGGAGGTCGTCGAATCCAACTAAAGGATGCTTCGGCGCCGGCGCGTAGGGGCTGCGCCGAAGCCAGCCATCGATGTGGCGGGCGGCCTTCTTACCATGTCCCACCGCGGTGGTGACCGTGCGCATGCCGGGGACGAGATCGCCGCCGGCGAAGATGCCGTCGGCACCGGTCATCATGTCGGCGCCGACCTTCACGGTGCCGTCCGGCGTCAATTCCACGCCCGGAACGCCTTGCAGAAACCGGCTTTCGGCTTGCTGCCCGAGGGCGAGGACGACCGAGTCCGCCTGCAGCGTCTCGTATCGGCCCGTCGGCTGCGGCACGCCCTTGTCGTCGAGCGCCATCAGCTCGACTCTGAGCTCGCCTGCGCCGATATCGTGAATGCTGCTCAGCCACTTGATCTTGATGCCCTCGCTCAGGGCCTCGTCGGCCTCGAAAGCCTGGGCCTCCATGTGAGCCCGGTCGGAGAAGAAGACGATGAGCGCTTCCTCCGCGCCGAGCCGCCGGGCGGTTCGCGCCGCATCCATCGCGGTATTGCCGGCACCGTAGACGACGACCCGGCGGCCGAGCTTGGGTGCATGGCCGGCCCCGACATCCCGAAGTAGGCTGACGGCCGAGACGACATGGGCTGCGTCGCGCGCCGGGATGTCGATATGCCGGGCGGCCTGGGCGCCGATCGCGACGAAGACGGCATCGAAAGTGCCCGCCGCCTTTTCGGCGAGGACATCCTCGACCTTGTGATTGAGGAGGATGCGGACGCCCATCCCTTCGATGCGGGCGACCTCCCGCATCAGCACGTCGCGCGGCAGCCGGTAGGCCGGGATGCCGAAATGCAGCATGCCGCCCGGCAAAGGGCCCGCCTCATGGATCTCGACCTCATGGCCGAGGCGGGCAAGATGATAGGCCGCCGACAGCCCGCTCGGGCCGGCGCCCACCACGAGGACGCGCTTGCCGCTGCCCGCGCCGTTGCGCGGCGGCTGCCAGCCCTCCGCCGCCGCCAGGTCGCCGAGAAAGCGCTCGACCGCATGGATGCCGACGGCGCTGTCGAGTTCGCCGCGATTACAGGCGCTTTCGCACGGGTGATAGCAGACCCGGCCATGGACCGCCGGCAGCGGATTGTCCCTGACGAGATGCTCCCAGGCCTCTTGGAACCGGCCGGCCTGCGCCAGATCGAGCCAGCCCTGGATATCCTCTCCCGCCGGACAGGCATGATTGCAGGGCGGCAGCAGATCGACATAGGCGGGATGGCTCGTCCGCGTCGGACCGGCCGTGCGCCGGCGGGTCATGTCGACCGCAGGGCTCATATCAGGAAGATGAACGCTCATGGCTTCGTCCTCGTGCTGTCCGGGCGACCGACTGCCGTCCCGGTTTCCTTGATGAAGCAGGCGAGCAGGATGGCGAGGAAGATGCCCGCCAGGCCCACCGAGATCGCCTCCTGAAAGACGCCGAGCGTCCGCGGCCCGTCTGCCGAGAGATGGTTCAGCGGCCAAGCACAGGCGGGCGCGCGGGCGCTTGGGATCGACGAAGCGGCAATCGTGCGTACAGGCATCGCGACATCCGTTCGTCGTTTGATGTAGGTACGCTAACAGCGGGTCCGGCGCGCCGACTTGACCCGGATCAAAGGCGCCGCACTCATTTCGCGAATCCGCGAACCGCACCCTGATCGGCGCCGTCACCCTATCTGTTCTCGCGCTGACCGTTCGGAAGGCAGCTCGGCTGATCGATGGAAGGGGTGGAATGGCCAGCGAGACCGCTGTCGGCTTCGGTGACGAGCTTCGACACCAGGCTGAACAGGCCCCGCCCCGGACTGCTCTTCGATCTTTCGGAAGCGCCGCCGCGCGCGTCCTATCCTTGCCTGACCAGCGGCACGGCAACGGAGCGTTCGTTCGCGTCGATCGGCCTGAGCAACGCCGCGATCTTGGCGATCTCGGCTGCGGAGAGTGTCTCCTTGGCTAGGAGATCGGCCGCTGCCTCTTTCAGGAGCATCTGGTTCGCCGCCAGAACGGCGCTTGCCCGGCGGAGGGCCGCATCGAGCAGCCCTCGGATGGCCTGGTCGATCGCGGCCGCCGTCTCCTCGCCATATTGTCTCGGATGCCAATCGCCGGTACCCGGCGTGCCGAGGAACGGCGAGGCGTCGGTTTCGTAGACGACCAGCCCGAGATTCGGATCCATGCCGAATCGCACCACCATGTTCCGCGCGATGACGGTCGCCTTGGCCAGATCGTCGGCCGCCCCGGTCGAGACATCGTCGAAGATGATCTGCTCCGCCGCCCGGCCACCGAGCAGCACCGCCATCCGATTCATGAGCTCGGCGCGGTCGAGCAGGAACCGGTCGTCGAGCGGCCGCTGGATGGTGTAGCCGAGCGCTGCGATGCCGCGTGGGATGATCGAGACCTTCTGCACGGGATCGACGCCCGGCAGCGCCATGGCCACCAGCGCGTGCCCCATCTCGTGATGGGCGACGATCTCGCGCTCATGCTTGCCGAGCAGCCGGTTTCGCTTCTCCAGCCCGGCGACGATCCGCTCTATTGCCTGGGTGAAATCCTCGAAGCCGACCTTATTCGCTTTGCGCCGGGTTGCCAGCAAGGCCGCCTCGTTGACCAGATTGGCGAGATCGGCGCCAGTGAACCCCGGCGTAAGGGCGGCGATATCCTCGACCGGGACGTTGTCGGCCAGCTTAATCGCCTTGAGATGAACACGCAGGATCGCGAGCCGCCCGATCTTATCCGGACGATCGACCAGCACCTGCCGATCGAAGCGGCCGGCGCGCAGCAATGCCGGGTCGAGGATCTAGGGCCGATTGGTGGCGGCGAGCAGCACGACGCCGGTCTTGGGATCGAAGCCGTCGAGCTCGCTCAGCAGCTGGTCGAGCGTCTGCTCCTTCTCGTCATGGCCGCCGCCGGGAAAGACGCTGCCGCGGGCGCGGCCGAGCGCATCGAGCTCGTCGATGAAGATGATTGCCGGCGCCTGCGCACGCGCCTGCTCGAACAGATCGCGTACCCGTGCCGCACCGACGCCGACGAACATCTCGACGAACTCGGAGCCGGAGATCGAGAAGAAGGGCACACCCGCCTCGCCCGCGACCGCGCGCGCCAGAAGCGTCTTGCCCGTACCGGGCGGCCCCACCAGCAGCACGCCTTTCGGCACATGCGCGCCGAGACGGCCATAGCCGTCGGGATCCTTCAGGAAAGCGACGACCTCCTGCAGCTCCTCCTTGGCCTCGTCGACCCCGGCCACATCGGCGAAGGTCACCTTCGTATCCTTCTCGACATAGACCTTCGCCTTGCTACGGCCGATCGAGAGAAGCCCGCCCGCGCCGCCGCGCATGGGCCGGATCAGGAACAGCCACAGCATGATGAATCCCAGGCTTGGCAGCAGCCAGCCGAGAAAGGTCGCGAACAGGCCCGGCGGCGGCTCGCCCGAGAAGGCCAGGTCCTTTGACGCCAGCGCCTGTGCCAACGATGGCTCGACCCGGATCGTCGAGAAGCGCTCGACGCCATTTTCGAGCTGCTTATAGCTGCCGGTGATCTCCGTCGCGCCGACCGTCAGATCGGAGACTTTCCCTTGATCCACAAGCTGCTGAAACTCGCTATAGGGAATCGTCTTGGTATGCGACGCCGGCTGCAGCAGTTCCTGGATCAAGATCATCAGCACCACGGCGATGACCGCGTATCCCAGATCGATCTTGTGCTCGCGTTTCATGGGCATGATATCGGCCTGTTGCGAGTAAGGGCGATAGGCCGGCCTATCCCGGCGGCTCAGTCGCGGGCTTGGCGCCGGAGGATGCGGCGATGGAGCCGGGAGCGCGGCCAGATATCATGGCGTTTTCCAGCTGAGATCGGGATCGAACTCGGTGATGGCCGGCGCGACGGTCGAGGTGTCGGGGCCGAGATCCTTCTCGAAGACGATCCCGTCCTGGTCGATGATGAAGGTCTTGACGCCGGAATCGCCGTATTTCGCCGGAAAGGCCAGCAGGGCGAAGCCGCGGGTCATGCCGCCGTCGTCCAGATAGTCCCGAGCGCCGCCGGGTGCCGACACGCCCTGGCGCGTCAGGATCTTGTAGAAATAGCCGTGATAGGGCTCGGGCCGACCGGGTTGATCGCCGGCACCGCCATATCCCTCGGCACGAGCGCTGGCCATCTGCGGCCCGATCGGGCTTGCCTTCTCGCCGGAGCCTGCCGGCCAGTAGAGCCCGTCGTGATGCCCTGCGCTGCTGACGAATTTCTGCGCATATTCCGCGGGCTTACCTTCGCCCTGGAGATCGGCCGCGTAATCGCGCTGAGCCTCCACATAGCTGCGGCAAACCTCGATGGCATTCAGCTCGTTGCGCCCGACCCGCCGGTCGAGGATCTCCTCGGTGCCGGCCGCGACATCGAAATGCCAGCTTCCGGCCTGCTGCATGATCGGAATCGGAAACGGCCATTCCTCCGGCCCGATCACCAGCGTCGCCTTGCCGGCAGTGTCACGCTCGATCTTGCTGCCTTCGCCGTAATGCTGGACGAAACGGGCTCTGGCTCCCTTATCGGCGACCGGATCGCCCGAGCTGATCAGCGGCTCTCCCGCCGGCCCATAGATCCTCAGCAACGCCGTGGCATCGTCGGCGCGCGCCGCCGTGATCAGCGCCTCGACGGCTTGCTCGGGACTGGCGAAACTTTCCGGTGCCTCGCCATCGGCGGCGCGGGCGGCGGGCGCCCAGATACTCAGCATGAGGATGCCAAGGATCAGAAGGCGGCGTTTCGTTACCATCGGTGAAACCTCGAACATGGCGGTGCAGTCCTTTGCGGAGAGGGGCCGAGGGTGGTTCGGCATCAGCGCCTCCCCCCGCCCCGGCCGCCGCCACCGCCGAATCCTCGGGAAAACCCGCTGGGCATCCCCTGCCGACTGGCTTGGCCGCGTGCCGACTGCGCACGGATATCCCGGCCCGAGCCGAATTCGCCGAAGGCGGGCGGTGCCGGGCGCACCGACCGGGAGGCGTCGCCACCTCTCCCCTCATAGCCGCGGAATGACTGATGATAGTCCCGATTGGGCAGAAACTGGCGGGCATTGCGTGGATCGCGATAGGGCACCCCGCCGCGATGTCCCGGGTCGTGGCGCCATATTTCACCAGACGGCTCGTGGCCGGGGTGAAAACGGCCGAAGCGGTCGCGATCGATCCGGATGTCGTGATGCTTCCAATCGAAACGGCCCCAGTCCCAGAAGCCGAAGGACACGAAGATGCCGGCATCGAAACCGACCAGGTAATCCGCCGGGAGACAGTAGCCCGACCAGGGTGAGAAATAGACCGGCGGATAGGCCGGATCGGGCCAGGGCCCATAGACGCACCATGGATCGTAGACGGGAACATAGACCGTCTCCGGCGCAGGCGGCAGGATCAATACCGCGTCGCCGTCACGTGCCACCGTTTGCTGCGGCAAGGATTTGAGCGAGCCGGCGCTTTGGGCGCGACCACGCAGGCGCTGCACGGCATCCATGACGTCCGCCTGCTGAGCTAGGAACGCCTCGCCGAGGCGCTGAACCCAATCCAGATGGTCGTTCATCATCTTCAGGATCGGCGGAAACGGCACCAGAGCCTTGACGCTCGGCGCCCAATCCTGGGCCGTAAGGACCGCCGTCAGCGCGTCTCCCTTGAGCGAGGCATTTGCGGCATCGCCGATCCAGCGTTGCGCCTCCACCACTTCGAGCGGATAGGTGGATGCCGTCAATATGTCGGCGAGCAGCGGATCGGGGTAGAGCGCCACGGGTGCCACGAGTTGATCGAGCTGCGGTTCCGACAGAACCGGCTCTGCGGTCTCAAAATCGGCAACCGGCGGGACCGGCTGCTCGACGCAGCCGGAAGGGATGATCGCGAGGGCGGCCATCAGAAAGGCGATCTTGGAAAAAGTCATGGAATAGAGCCTTCTGCTCAGCCTGGGGCTGGCGGGGTCGATCGCTCAGCCGTGCCGGACGATCGCACACCCCACTCTCTCTCCTGTTGAGGCGGATCAATTCAACCGGAGAGCTCGAAAACGGACCGGGGCGGAAAGCCGGACAAGCGGCTTCAATGGACCGGCAGAAGGATGAAGGTAGCAGCGAGCGGAGGCGGAAAGCCGTCTCCGGTTCTGTGAGGTTGCCCTCAGGCGGCCGGAAAATGCTGCCGCGCACAGGTTCGGACACGCGCCATGTGTCGTTCGGCGGCGGTGCTCGGCAGGTGCGGGGCGATCTCGTCGAAATGCAGATGCTCTACCAGATCGAAGCCGGCCGAGCGCAAGACATGCGTATCCTGCAGAACCTGCACGGCGTTCCAGCCGCCGCTCTTGACCAACAACGGCAGCGGAGCCCCGGAGAGGGTGATCAGAACCGCCCTCTTTCCGGACAGCAACCCCCGCACCACGCCGTCCTTTGACTCATAAGCGAAGCCGCGCGCGAAAACCCGGTCGATATACCCCTTCATCATTGCCGGCATCGATAGCCACCAGAGCGGGTAGATGATGGTCAGCACATCAGCGGCGCGGATGTCGTTCTGCGCCCGCGCCACATCCGCGTCGGCCGGATGATCGACATCGACGGCCTCAAGCTCATGCGCGCCCAGCACCGGGTTGAAGCCCATGCGATAGAGATCATATGCCCGCTGGCTATGGCCGAGCACTTCCAGCTCCGCAGCATAGGCGCGCGTCAATCCCATCGTGAAACTGGTCTCGACGGGATGGGCTACAACGATGAGATGCCGCATTTGAACCTCGTGATCGGGCTTCGATCCGAGATGATGAGCGCCGGCAGGCGGAGCGTGTCCTTGATTCACATCAACGACACGAATTCGATTTCGCGGTGATTTCTCGGTCGTCGCGGATGGTTCGCCATCGACCCGACGGAACCCGCGCCGCGAGAGAGATGATCCAATGATCCTCAAGGACAAGGTCGCAATCGTCACCGGTGCCGGAACGGGCATCGGGGAAGCGATCGCGCATAAATTCTCGAACGAGGGCGCTCGTCTCGTCCTCGGCGGCTTGCCGGAAGATCCCGTGCGAGACGTTGCCGAAGCGATCGTCGCCGGCGGCGGCGAGGCCGAGGCATACCTTGGCGATCTGGCGGAGGAGGCCCACGCACGGGAGCTCGTGGATCTGGCCGTTCGCCGATTTGGCCGCATCGACATCCTGGTGAGCAATGCCGGGATCTTCATCGCCAATGCCGAGACCGATGCTTACCGGGTCGAGGATTTCGACCGGACTATGAGGAGCAATGTCCGCACCGCCTTCCTCATGACCAAGTTCGCTCTGCCATACCTGCAGAAGACCCGGGGCAACATCATCTTCACCGGTTCCGAAGCGGGCCTGAGCGGCTCTCCGATGTTCACGCCCTATGGCGGCTCGAAAGGGTTTCTGCACGCCTTCATGAAGGGCGTGGCACTGGAACAGGCACGATATGGCGTGCGCGCCAACTGTGTGTGTCCGGGCGCCATTGACACGGCCTGGACGCGCGGCAGCGACAGCCCGCTCCCGCCTGAAGCGCAAGCGGGGATCGATGCGATGGTTCCGCTGGGGCGCCGCGGCACCCCGGAAGAGATGGCGAACATCTTTGCGTTCCTGGCCTCCGATTTGGCCAGCTACGTTACTGGCGCGCTTTGGTTGGCCGATGGCGGTGTGACCCCGGCAAAGGCCAGTGCCGGAGGGCTCGTGCCGGACGCGCTGCGCCAGGCTCCGAAAGCGACGTTGCCGCTTCGGCACTCCCATGACGGCCTGCACGGCAAGGAAGTCTATCGAGCGCCGCGGACCGTGTGAGACCGTCCGCCCCCCGTCAGGCCGGACAAGGCGATTCGAGGCCAAGCCGGCGGTCTTGACAATTGATTTGCATGGAAGTTTGGTTCTGGGGGCGGTCGCGAGATCGGCGCCATTGGCTCACGGTCAGTGAGCGTTACCGCTTTGCGTACCTTTCGACGAAACGCAACAGCTTGTCCTCGCTTGGCGGCTTTTCGAGCACCTCTGCAGGGCGGCCGTCTCTCCGGCCTGTCACGCCTGCTTTGGAAGCCAAGGGGGCAAGGCGTCCGGCATATCCGGCGTTCGATAGGCCAGCGCCATTTTGGCACTGACCTGGTCGACGAGAGCAACGTGTGGCAACGCAACGCCCCCTGCCATGATGCGGATCAATCGAAATCGCGAAAGGCGCGCCCTGACGCCAAGTATTTCCGCGATTGAGCTAGATCAAGGAAGGCACTCGTCGTCCCGCTCAAGCTCACTCTGCAAGTTGGGCACGCGTCGGCGAAGGACGAGAATGCGCGACGACGCGGCAAGGGCCCCCCGCGGCCCGAACCGACATTTCCGATATTGGAGAGCAATATGAAATTTCTGCGCCCAGCCTTCCTCGCCCTGGTACCGATGACGGTCCTCGGCGCTTGCACGACCCTGAGCGATCAGGATCGGGCCCTGCTGACATCGGCCAGCCAGAATGCCGAGCAGGCAAAGGCCACCGCACAGCAGGCGCTCGCCGCCTCGCAAGCGGCACAGTCAAGCGCAGCCAGCGCCGCCCAGGCCGCCAGCCAGGCGGCGGCGGATGCCAGGGCGGCGAATGAGAAGGCCGATCGTATGTTCCAGCGCTCGCTGCGCAAGACGGCCCCGCCGCAATGACGGCTTGGCCGTGACACCCGCCGCCGGTCGCCCGCACGGATCAGACCGGCAACGGGCCGCGGCGGGCGTTACGGCCGGATTTCGACCGGAGTGCCGTCGTCGACCGCGGCCCATATCTCCTCGATGGCGATGTTGCCGACGGAGATGCAGCCATCGGTCCAGTCCTTGAAGAACTTTACCGGGTCCGTATGCCCGAACCGGGCCGGCATGCCGTGAATAAGGATTTCCCCGCCGGGCGAGACATGCGCCGCGCGCGCATAGGCGCGATCCGCCTCGTTGGGATAGGAGATATGGAGCGCTAGATGATAGGGCGTGCGGTCGAGACGGCCATCGATGACGTAGATCCCTTCCGGCGTCTTGCCGTCGCCTTGGCGATGCTTCGGTGCGACCGGATGGAAGCCGAGCGCTATGGGATAGGCTTTGAGCGTGACCCCGTCCCGCTGCAGCAGAAGCTGACGCTGTGACTTTAGCACCAGGATCTTGTCGGCCTTGCCGAGCTCGGCCGCCGATAGCGGCGTTGCCGATGCAAGCAGCGCCGAAATCAGCGCCGCCGCCATCCCCAGACAAGCCGAAGCGACGCACGCACCGCCTCTCATCGACATTCTCGACGCCTCGACGGCCCCAATGATTCGGCAGGGAACATGCTGTTCGGCAAAGGCGACTTCATCCGACGTGCGGCAATCCGTAAAATGGCAAACCGGGCTGGCCGCGGCAGCCGTGATCGCGCTCCAGACTTCCTCCGTCGCGGCCGACCCCATGCGGCAGGATATGATCGGTGTTCCCGCAACCTATGTCACACAATATGCCGATACGCTTCTGGATGTCGCGGCAGATCACGATCTCGGCTATACGGAACTCCGCGCCGCCAATCCCGGAATCGATCCTTGGCTTCCGGGCAGTGGCACCACCCTGATCCTGCCGACGCGGCATCTCTTGCCCAATGCGCCGCGGCGCGGCCTGGTGATCAACCTGCCTGAGCTTCGGATCTATTATTTTCCGGCCACCGGCCAGCCGCGCAGCTTTCCGATCGGCATCGGCGGCGAAGGCAAGGAGACGCCGACGGGCCGCACCTCCATCGCCGCCAAGCGCACCCATCCGACCTGGATACCGACCAAATCGGAGCATGAGGAGGATCCCGACCTGCCTGCCTCGGTCGGTCCCGGCCCGGACAATCCCATGGGAGATTTCGCGCTTTACCTAGCCTGGAAAGGCTATGCCATTCACGGCACCAACAAGATCTACAGCATCGGCCGACGCGACAGCCATGGCTGCATCCGCCTTTATCCCGACGACATCAAATGGCTCTACAGCCAAGCCGGCATCGGCACGCCGGTGACGGTCGTCGATCAGCAGGTAAAGGTCGGTTGGTCCGGTGGCGAGCTCTATCTCGAAATCCATCCGTCCCAGGCGGATGCCGATACGCTCGAGACGGCGGGAACGGCATCATCCTATACCGGGGCCGATGCCGACGAACTGGTGGCCGACGCGGCCGGCCCCAATGCGGCCCGGCTCAACTGGTATGCCATTCATCTCGCCGAGCTGCAACAGAGCGGCGTACCGGTCCAGATCACCTGGCCGGCCTCGCCATGACGGCGAAGTCTCGGAGCACCCCATTGCTCGATGGCGAGCCCCCTGCAGCCAGGCCACGCCTCCCGCCACGATCCCATCAACCCGAAATCGCAAATGGCGCCCCATGACGCCAAGCGCTTTCGTGATTGAGCCAGATCAAGGATAGCGCTCGCCACCCTGATTAAACTCACTCTGGAAGATCGGTACGCGCCGGCGGCGGATAAGGATACGCGGCGACGCGGAGTACATCGCTCGGTTGAGACAAATCGCGATTCTTTCCTCAACCCCTGAGAAGCAATCTTCGCACCGTGCGCCCGCTCTCGTCGAACGGCGCCCCCATACAGGATGAAAACACATGAGCACGGAACCCACGGCTCTCCCCGGCTTTGCCCAGATTCAAGAATTCTGGCAATCGACGCTGAAGCAAGGTGGCGCCATGCCGAACAATCCATCGTGGGATGGCTTCGCCGGCCTTCAGGCCGCGTCCACACACTGGATGAGCCATCGCCAGCATGATCTCAACAAGGCTGTCGAGACATTTAGACAGATGGCCGCCTGCAAGAGCCCGACCGAAGCGATGGCCCTTCAGCAGAAATGGTTCTTGGAAAGCTCGCAGAGCCTGATGGCGGATTGGTTGGCGTTGATGAACCCTGGCGCATTCGGCACGCACAGCAAGCCGCGAGCGCAAACGCCGATTTCGGCCAATAAGACTCCGGAAAAGACCGTGGCTTGAGCTGGCCGGCCGTCTGCGCACCTTTTCTTCCCGGAACCTTCATTGCATTTATTCGGGGAGTGGCCGGACCGAGAACTGTACCGGCGGCATTTCTAAGTTCGGCATAGACATCGGTATCTTCAAAGCGGGTGATCGTCTGGGCGTCGTCGCGCCAACCTCCGACCTGGCAGCCGGCGCGCCCTTGGTGGAGACTATGGCGGCGCAGGACGGCGAGCGCATCGATGCCGTCCGCTGCGGCCGGCGCAGAATCTCGGGCGTGCGCGGCGGTTGGTGTCGAGGCCTGGATCCAAATCATCGCGTCACAATCGCGCACGATCGAGTGGAGGTACCTTGGACCTATGCAAACGCGAGCCAGGCGGCGGCACGGACCTGATCGAGGCAGCCGCCGCCGCGCCGACGCCGATGCTGCTGATCGATCTCGCTCTTGTTGAAAACCAGGTTCGGGCTCTTCGCGCCGCGCTTCCGGAAGCGCGGATCCTGTATGCGGTCAAGGCCAACCCGCAACCGGAGGTGCTGAGCCGGCTCGTCGAGCTCGGCTGCGGGTTCGACATAGCGAGCCCGGGCGAGCTCGAACGCTGCCTATCGGCCGGTGCAAATCCAGGATCGATTTCCTACGGCAACACCATCAAGAAGGAGACGCATATTGCTGCCGCCTACCAGGCGGGCATCGGTCTCTATGCCGTCGACAGCGGGATGGAACTTGCGAAGCTCGGTCGGGCCGCACCCGGCGCGCGGATCTTTTGCCGCCTCGCGGTCTCGGGCAGCGGCGCTGAATGGCCGCTCCCTATTCTCCGATCGCCGTGATGCTCATCGAGCCAAGCCCGACACGCCGGCGTCTCATAGGTCTCTGCCTCGCGGCAGGGCTTGCCACAAGCGGGTATTTGCTGTGGGCACTGCTCGCAGCTCCGCACGGCGCCGATATTTCGGGCAGTCACATCGTCTACCAGCTAGGCGGGCATAGATCTCCCATCCTCGCCCTCGCCTATGTAGTAGCGACCGGTCTGCCTCTCCTGCTCTCGTCGCATCGCACTGTCGTCGTGCTCGGTGTCATCGTCCTGGTGGGTTCGGTGGTGGCCTATATCTTCTATTGGGAAGCGCTCGTTTCCGTGTGGTGCTTCTTTGCCGCCGGTGCCAGCATGGCGATCCTGTGCCATTTCGAACTGTCACGCCGTTGGCACCATCGGAACATACTCGCTTAAGCGGCCTCGGGCTTGACCGGGATCGAGGGGTCTTCGGGAGGGCACGCCACCACGACCTTCCTGCCATGCCCCCGAGGTTCCTCGCCATGCGCCGGAGATCCGCTGGATCGGTTAGGCCCCTGGAGCGGCGAAAAAACAGAAAGCGCCTTCGTCAACTATCCATAGCGACGCCTCTAATAGCTGTTAGAAGCGAGGACAGGACCCACTCGGTCCTCTTGCCGTTGATCTGGCGATCCGGGTCTGACCGGGCGCGGAGATGTCGTCAAGCGCCGCTTCGATCGTCAGCAGCGCGGCATCGGTGATCGCCGCCGGATCGACTTGCAAGCCGCGCCATCTCAGAAGACCGCGCGGCGGAGCAAAACCCTGAAACACCAAGGAGACGGTGTCGAGAAAGAATTCGCCGGGTACATCGACGATGGAAAACAGAAGATCGATGAAAGGATGTCACACCGCGTCACGCCGTCATCATCCAGCATCTTGCCCAACAGCTCGCCCCCCCACCATATGCCGCCCGATATAGGCGAGCAGCATTCTCGCCTGCAGGCAGGCGGGATAGACGAGCCGACCACGGCCGGGATCCTGGCCCATCGGCTGGTGGCGAATGCCGCCCATTACCATGCGCTCGTGCCCCTGATCGACGCCACCCGTGCCAGGCTGGGCGCCAAGCCGCGCGAAGGCTCCGGCGACACCGGCTTCGCCACCGAGGCGAACCTCGCCGCCATGGCCGAACGTCGCATTCGAGCCTATCTGCCGCCGGGCCGCGCCCGGCACGGCGAGACCGACGGGATCGGTCGCCGCACCCTCAAGAACAAGCCTCTAATGGCCGCCATGGCCGACCGGCTCAAGCGGGCCGGCCGCAGAAGCCGCTATCGGCTCAGAAAACAGACCGTCGAACCGGTGTTCGGCCAGATCAAACAGGCCAGAGGCTTTCGGCGGTTTCTCCTACGCGGCCGAAACAAGGTCAGAGGCGAGTGGGCGATGATCTGGACCGCCCACAACCTCCTCAAACTGGCAGACGCGGCCAGCGCCTGAGCCAATTCAGCCCTGGGGTAATCCGCGCCGGACATCAAACAGATCGCTCGAAACGGCTACTCGGACAGGCTCCTCGTCGCCCATGAGGTGACCGATCTGTCGGGGATGCTACGCACGGTTGGCGGTCGGGACGAGGCGTTTCCGATGCCGCATGGCAAAGCTCCACCGATTCCCCTGGTGTCGGAGGGGCTGGTTGAACTCAGAAAGAACGAGACCCGGCAGGGCGCCGGGCCTCTATCGTGGCGCTGTTCCGGATCAGGCCTGAGCCGAACCCAATGACGAGCGGCGGCGTGTGAAGCCGAGGAGGCCAACGATGCCGGCACCGAATAGGGCGAGCGTGCCAGGCTCGGGGATATAGGTGACGGATACATCGTCGATCGAGAGCGATCCCAAATCATCCTGTCCCGTGAAGGAGAGGATGTTATCGAGCGAGCTCAGATCGTCGATCTCGAAGGTGATGGGGATGTAGGTACCGTCGCCGTTGGTCGAGCTGAAGTTCGTTTCCGAGAAGCCGACGACGCCACCGAGCGAAACCACGAGGCTGTCGATCAATTGCGGCTGAGGCTTCGGATTCTGGTCGCCGAACTCCGACAAGAAGAAGGTGACGGAGTAGTTGCCGCTGGAGAACGGCAAGGCCAAGGCCTGGCTCAGGGTCTCTGTGGCAACCGCTTCCGTGCCGTTGGCGCCCAAGCCGAGGCCGGTGGTGCCGAGGAGGTAATCCTGGCTGCCCGAGTTCGGGAAGAACGGGTCGATGCCGTAATTGATGCCGGCGAGTTGTGCGGTGGATCCGGTAAACGTTGCCGCACCGCCCAGGGTCAGGCCCCAGTTGGGGGCGTTGCTGACACTGGTGTCCTGGGACAATTCAAAGCCGCAATTCTGGACGAGGTTGCCCGCAACCGCGCCGCACGCGCCCTGGTCCACCGGGGCCGCAAGAGCAGCGCCGCTCGCCAAGCAACCGATGACGGCTAAGCTATTGAACAAGATTCTCATAATACAAAACCTCCGATTAAATGCGTCTGCCCCTTGCGAGACGTTTGTTTGGTCCTCATCGAGGACCGGTTGGATCTCCCGCCGGAGTGTCCCCGGCGGGAGATCCTCCTAATGCCGTTACGAGGGTGGGGCCTGGGCCCACGCCCTGTTCATCACGAAGTTGAAGGCGTTGACGCTGCCGAGGCCCGTCGCGTAGTCCCAACCGGGTGTGGCGGGATATGCGGGCTGAAGCACTGTGTTCGAGGTGGACAGCGCGCCCTGAGTGCCACCGGAATTGAAGCAATTGTTGAGCACGCCATTCCTCGCCGTGCAGTTCACGTCGATGTCGCCGACGGTGATGTCGTAGAAGGTGCAAGAGGCGGCGGGGCCGCCGGCCGCGGTGGAGTTGCAGGCGGCATTGCCCGTGGTGCCGAACTCGGCATTGGCGATCGCGTAGTAGATCGGGTTCGGGTTGCCCCAGGTCTGATCTGTCCGCTGGTTGATGAGCGCCTGGATGCCCGCCATGATCGGCGAGGACACCGAGGTGCCGCCGAAGCCCGCCCAAGTCGTCGGATCATTGCCGCATGGGCCGGCATCGCCACCGGAGTTGTTGGTGTTGGTGTCCGAGTAGCAGGTCACATAGAAGTGATGCCAGGACGTGCCGTTCGACGCATAGAGCGACACGTCCGGGATGTCACGCACACCGTCGGCGGGGTTGCCGAACACATTCGCCTGCCACGAGGGCTTCGGGTAGCCCTTGCAGGTGCCGCTGACCACGCTGCGGGTGCTGGCCGTGCCGGTAGCGCAGCCGCTTGGCCCGCCGCTACCCGAGGCCGTGGTCAAGTAGATGCCCGGACGTTGGACCTCGGCGGCAGCGACGAAAGCGCTGTTGCAGAAGCCATTCGGGCCCACGGCACTGGCGAAGCCATTGAAGGTGTAGATCAGCTGGCTGGCGCAGGAGTCGTTCCACGGAATTTCCGGGATATAGCCCTTGGCCGAATTGAAGAACGCGCCGTTGGCGGGGTTCCAGAAGGTGGCCGTGGCGCCGAGGAAGGTATCGGCGAAATCGGTGCCGCCGACCGAGACGTTGTTCGGGGTCGAGGTCCAGCCGCTGACACCGATGCCGTGGGTCGAGCTCGCAGCGTTCGCATCCGAGGATGCGGCACTTTCGTCGCCCGACGACACGAAGATCGAAACGCCTTCGGCAGCACCGAGCGCGTAGAGATTGGTGACGAAGAGATTGCTGGTGGCGCCGTTCGACGCTTCGGACTCGCCGTAGCTGACGCTGAAGATCTTCGGAATGGCGTCGATCGGACCGTTGAAGAGGTTCTGCATGCCGATGAAGCCGCCGAAGCCCGCGGCACCGCCGCTCCGGTTGCTGCAGGAGACCATGACGATACTGGCGTTCGGTGCCGCGGCACTTGCCCATTCGACGTCGATCGCAGCCTCGCCGTCATCGGCGTTGACGCCAGGATCGCTGCAATTGTTCGTACCGGTCGGCGGCGCCGGATGCAGGACCGTGAGGGTGCCCTTCGGGTATGCCCGCGACAGACCGAGGACCTTGCGGAAGTTCGACCAATCGCTATTGGCAAAGAGATCGGTGTCCTCAATGACCGCGATGGTCTGGCCCTGGCCGGAGAAGCCGGCGGTAAAGACCGGGGTGAAATTATAGATCGCGTACAAATCGAGCGGGACAAGCGCCTCGTAGGGCAGATTGTGATGGATGGTGTTGAAGTCCGGGGAACGGCGGACCAACATCGCTCGCGGCTTGAAATCGTTGAGCCCGACCGGGCCGGCCAGAACAGCGCGCAGCGCTGCCGGGACCTTGGGGTTGCTCATATTGGCGATGTGCTTCTCGCCATCGACATTGAGGCTGTGGATCTCGGTATGGAAAGCCTCGGTGATCTTTCGTGCGTTGGCCGACACGTCCAGGGTCAGATTGGCGGTGACGCCGTTGACGGTAATGCCGTGACTGGCGAGCCAGCCCTCGACTACCTGGAGATCCGAATTCGCCACGCCGAAGCGCGAGCCGAACTCGGCCGCATCGACCCAGTGATGGAATTCGGCAGATTTCGGGTTAACGACGTCCTTCAGGAATTTATCGAGCGCTTGCTGGCGTTCCGGCGAGCGTTGCAACATCAGCGTTAGATGCTCGAAAGCCGTATCGTCGGCGATCTTGCCAAGGTCCTTGCCGGTCTGCACTTCCGGACGGACATTGCCTTCGACCTCGGCCAGATCGGTGTCGCTGACGGCGTGGGTGACCATCGCCTTGGCGATGGCGCTCGTCTGCGCCGACGCAACCGAACCGAAGCCAACCCCTCCTATTAAGGCAGCCGTCGCGATAGCCGCGAATGCCTTTTTTCTTCCAATGAACGGACGTTTCATGGCGTCTTTTCCCCAATGTATAAAAAACATCTCAAAAGCCACGCGATAGCTTCACGCAGTTTCTCTCCCCCGCCAAGCGAAAATATCAATTTTCGCGCAGCATTCCGCACCATTTTTGGGTACTTTCTAGGCTGGGGCGAACCTATCCGATCTCGGGAGTAACCGAACGGGAACCGCATGCCTTGGCATGCCGATCGTCAGTCGCTGGAAACGGTGCAGGCAAGAATTTGCTCCCGGACCGTGCGGGTATTGCCCGAGTGCCGACGGCTAAGCTTGCGTGTAGGGCTCGGCGCAACGCCGCCGCCAACAGGCCGGCGAGACCGAAGTCGAAGTGACCGCGCGGGAGTAGATGGCGAGGCAGGTCGCCTCGGTCGGAAAGCGCTGCTCGGTCTTCGACAGGCCGAGCTCGTGCCGGACGATGTCCTCCGCCACGCTCGGCACGGCCGAATGTGCCAAATCATGCCAGAAAACGACGCCTTGGTCGGCAGGTAGGTCTAAGTCGTGGATTTCGGTGGAGCGGGTGAAGGGAATCGAACCCTCGTCGTAAGCTTGGGAAGCTTCTGCTCTACCATTGAGCTACACCCGCGCGCCGGCGGACTATAGGGGAGAGCATCCGCGCCTGACAAGCCGGCAGGTGCCGTTTTTCGGGCGGGTCGCGTCGCGGGGCTCGCCAAGCACCGGAAATCCGGTAATCTGTCTGACCCGCAACCCGCGCGGGGTTGATCTTGGAGCCTCCGGACCCAAGCTTCGTCCAAGGAACCAACAGCGCCGATATCGATGTACACAGAAACCACACGCTCGATCCGCATCACCGTTACCCCCGCCTTTCTGGAGGACCAGTCCGCGCCCGAGCAGGGTCACTATGTCTGGTCCTATCAGATCCGCATCGAGAATCTGGGTGCCGAGACCGTGCAGCTGCGCTCGCGCCTGTGGCGCATCACCGACGAGCTCGGCCGCACGCGCGAGACCGGCGGCCCCGGCGTGGTCGGCGAGCAGCCGGTGCTGCGGCCGGGCGAGCATTTCGATTATGAAAGCGGCGCGCCGCTGCCGACGCCGTCCGGCATCATGGTGGGCACCTATCGGATGGAAACCGCCGAGGGCGAGCAGTTCGACGTGAAGGTGCCCGCCTTCTCGCTCGATTCGCCCTATCAGCAGCAGCAGCGGCACTAAGGAAATCACCATGTCCGACAAGCCCGTTCCCGGCCCGCGCAAGGCCGATCTCCGTCCCAGCCGCGAAGAAGCCGAAGCCGCCGTGCGCACCCTGTTGCGCTGGGCCGGCGACGATCCGGCGCGCGAAGGGCTGCTCGCCACGCCCGACCGGGTCGTGCGCTCCTACGAGGAATATTTCGCGGGCTATGACGAGGACCCGGTGGCGCTGCTGCAGCGCACCTTCGAGGAGACGGACGGTTACGACGAGATCGTCCTGCTGAAGGACATCCGCTTCGAGAGCCATTGCGAGCACCATATGGCGCCGATCATCGGCCGCGCCCACATCGCCTACCTGCCTTCCAAGCGTGTCGTCGGCATCTCCAAGCTGGCCCGGCTGGTCGAGGTCTATGCCAAGCGCTTGACCATCCAGGAGAAGCTTACCGCCCAGATCGCCAACACCCTGGACGAAGTGCTGCAGCCCAAAGGGGTTGCCGTGGTCATCGATGCGGCGCATCAATGCATGACCACGCGCGGTGTCCATAAGCCGGGAGTCTCGATGCTGACCAGCCGGATGCTGGGCGCCTTCCGCGAGAATTCGGATACGCGGAGGGAATTCCTGGCGATGCTGAACCTGCCAGGGGCCGGCGTGCCGGCGAATGTCTGATCGGACGGAGTTGCTTTCGAATGCTTGGTGACCGCCAGATCCTCGAACGGCTGATCGCCTTCGATACGACCTCGGTGAAATCAAATCTGGCGCTTATCGACTGGATCGCCGACTTCCTCGACGGCGAAGGCATCGAGGTCACGCTCAGCCATGACGAGGCCGACCCGCATCACAGCAAGGCCAATCTGTTCGCCACGATCGGGCCGGAAATCCCCGGCGGCGTGATGCTGTCGGGCCATACCGATGTCGTCCCGGTCGACGGCCAGGATTGGTCGAGCGATCCCTTCGCGCTGACCGAGCGTGACGATCGCTTCTATGCGCGCGGCTCGGCCGACATGAAGGCGTTCATCGCGCTCGCCCTCTCGCGTACGGCCTTCTTCAAGGAAAAGGTCAAGCGAATGCCGGTGCATTTCGCCTTTTCCTTTGATGAAGAGGTCGGCTGCCTCGGCGTTCGCCATCTGATCAAGCATCTGCCGACCGGCCCGGCACGTCCGCAGCTCGCCATCATCGGCGAGCCGACCCTGCTGCAGCCGGTCAATGCGCACAAAGGCGGCCGGCGCTTTACCACCACCGTGGTCGGGCTGGACGGCCATTCTAGCGCCACCCATCGGGGCGTCAGCGCGATCTCCTTCGCCGCCGAGATCATCCGCAAGATCGACCAGATCGCCGACCGGTTCCGCGAGACCGCCGATCCCGCCTCGCCGTTCGATCCGCCCTATACGACCTTCAATGTCGGCACGATCCATGGCGGCACCGCGCAGAACATCATCGCGCGCGAATGCCGCTTCACCTGGGAATTCCGCGCCGTGCCGGGCACCGATACGGCCGCCATCATCGCCGAGGTCGAAGGCTTCATCGCCGGCCAGATCCTGCCGCGCATGCAGCGCGTCTATCCCGGCGCCTCGGTCACGACCAAGCCCGAGCCGGGCGTGCCGCCGCTGACGCCGGAGAAGGACGGCAAGGCCGAGAACCTCGTGCGCCAGCTCACCGGCGCCAACGGCACCGGCGTCGTCGCGTTCGGCACCGAAGCCGGGCTGTTCCAGGAGGTCGGCATGTCGGCGATCGTGTGCGGTCCCGGCTCGATCGACCAGGCGCACAAGCCCGACGAATGGATCTCGCTCGAGCAGTTCCAGGCCGGTGGCACCTTCATGGATCGGTTCGGCGCCTGGATCGGCAACCAAGGCTGACCGCCACGGCGCCGATCAATTCGACCGCAAGGCGCGGATAGCGGCATCGGGCGGCGGGCGCCATGTTCGCTCCAGGACGAACGAGCCTGGAGACGAGAAGATGGACGGAACGATGACGGCGCCGCGCTATGAGAGCGACGAAGCCCGCTGGCAGGCTCTGATCGCACGCGATCCCGAGGCCGAAGGCCATTTCTTCTATGCCGTGATCACCACCGGCGTGTTCTGCCGGCCGACCTGCCCGTCGCGCGAGCCGCGGCGGGAGAATGTCCGGTTCTTCGGCGATGCCGTGGCGGCGGAAAAGGCCGGCTGGCGCCCTTGCAGGCGTTGCCGCCCGACCGGCCGCTCGGTCGCCGAGAGCCAGATCGAGGCGATCCGTCGTACCTGCGAAGCGATCGATGCGGCCGAAACGCCGCCGAGCCTCGCCAGCCTGGCCGAGACGGCCGGCATGAGTCCCTATCATTTTCATCGGCTGTTCAAATCGATCGTCGGCGTGACCCCGCGCGACTATGCCTCGGCGAAACGGACCGGCAAGCTCCGCGACGAGCTGGCGGCCGGCTCGAAGGTGACCGAGGCGATCTTCGGCGCCGGATACGGCTCGTCGAGCCGGCTCTATGAAAAGGTGCGCGAGACGCTCGGCATGACCCCCTCGTCCTTCCGCGCCGGCGCCGCCGGCCAGAAGATCCGCTGGAGCACGGCCGACACCCCCCTCGGCCGCCTCATCGTCGCCGCGACCGAGGCCGGCATCTGCATGATCGAGTTCGGGGCCGACGATGCCGCACTCGCGGCACAGCTCGCCGCCCGTTTCCCCAGGGCGGAGACGGCCCGTGCCGACACCGAGCTCGCGGCAGCGCTGAACGCCGTCGCCGGCTTCATCGAATTGCCCGCGCGCGGGCTCGACCTGCCGCTCGACATCCAGGGCACGGCCTTCCAGCAGCGGGTCTGGCGTGCCTTGCAGGAGATCCCACTCGGCGCCACGGCGAGCTATGGCGAGATCGCCGAGCGGATCGGCGAGAAGGGAGCGGCCCGCGCGGTCGCCGGCGCCTGCGGTGCGAACAAGCTGGCCTTGGCGATCCCCTGTCACCGCGTCATCGGCGGCGACGGCGGAATTTCTGGGTATCGCTGGGGCGTCGAGCGCAAGCGCGAGCTGCTGAGCCGCGAGAAGGCGAGACCGCGATGACTTTAGGTCGACTCGACCTGAAGTCTGAATCGCTGTCTATTCTATAGGCTAACCGGGGATAGGACGGGAACGGGCCGCCCCGATCGGGTGTATTATCGAGGCGGTCCATCGCTGCGGAGACCGGTCGGAGAGTGTCCGAATTGCACAAGATGATGTTCCCCTCAGGCCGGCTCGCCCTCTTCGCCCTGACGCTGGTCTCGATCACGGCACCGGTCCGGGCGGCCGAGCTGGTCGCCGCCTACCACGCCTCCTGGGCCGCCCTGCCGGCGGCGGACATCGAGCTCAGCCTCGACGATGCCACGGGCGAATATCGCGACCGGCTGGCGATCCGTACCAAGGGCGTACCGCGCTGGTTCACGCATTTCGCCGGCAACGTCACGAGCGAAGGCGCATTGTCGGCCGCCTCGGTGGCGGTGCCGCGCCGGTACGACGCGCTCTATGATTTGCGCAAGCGCCGGAACAGCCATATCAGCATGCAGGTGGTGGCGCGCGACGGCGGCACGCTGATCGAGCGTGGCCCCGAGGACACCAGCCGCAAGCCGCCGCTCGACGAGGTCTATCGCCGCAACGTCATCGACCCGCTGACCGCGCTCACCTATCTCCGCCAAAGCCTGCGCACCAAGCCGCGCACGACCGGCACCGATTTTTCCATGCCGATCTATGACGGGGCGCGGCGCTTCGACGTGCGCTGGCATATCCTGCCGCCCGAGAAGCCGGGTGACGGCGTCCTGCGGTTGGAGCTCTGGCTCCACCCGATCGCAGGCTTCAAGGGCGAGAGCAGCGACGATGGCGACCCAGACGATTCACCGCGCAAGGTCGAGCTGCTGCTGACCGACGACGACCGGCTGCTGCCGCTCTATCTGCGCGTTTCGGTTGCCTTGCTGCCGCTGATCGTGCGCTTCGACCATCTCTGCCCCGACCTCGACAAATGCCGGACGGACGAGGATCAGTGAGGCGCCAGACCGGCAACCGTCCGAATGGTGACGGCGCAATCGAGTGCCCGCGCCTCGGCCGGCGCCAAGGCGGCGATATGGGCCGCAGTGGCGAGCGCCGGCATCGGCACCGCCGTCTCCCCTGACGCCGCCAGGATCAGCCCCAGATCCTTGAGCAGGTTGGCGAGCGTGAAGCCCGGCGTGAAATCGCCGGTCCGCGCCGCCTCCAGCCGCTTCTTCTGGGACGGCGAGACCGCATTGGTGCCCGCGAGCGCGGTGATCAGCCGGTCGCGGTCGAGCCCGAGGCCGATACCGAGAGCGAGACATTCCGCGATCGCCTGAATGCCGATGCCCATGACGCCGTTCACCACCAGCTTGGTGGCGGTGCCGGCGCCGGACGGGCCCATATGGCTGACCGACGCGGCGAGCGGCGCCAGTAGCGCCCGGCTGCGATCGAGGGCGGCGGCGTCGCCCCCGGCAAAGATGGCGAGAGCACCCCGCGCCACGACATCGGTGCTACCGGAAACCGGGCAATCGAGATAATGGATCCCGCTTTCGGCCGCCGCGTGGGCCATGGCCCGGCTCGTCGCGGGCAGGATCGTGCTCATATCGATGATGGTGCGTCCGGCACCCAACCCTTCGAGCACGCCGCCCGGCCCCGCGACCACGCTACGCACGGCGGCATCGTCCGTGACCATGACGATGACGGTATCGGCCTCGGACGCGGCCTCGGCGGGACTGGCGGCGAGCTTGGCACCCTGCCCGACCAGCGAAGCGGCCTTGTCGGGCGACCGATTCCATACCGTCAGCCGATGCCCGGCCTCGAGCAGGCGCCTCGCGATCGGCGCCCCCATCAGGCCGAGCCCGATCACCGCAATCGTCTCACCGGTCATGTGGCACTCCTCGCAATGGAAAAGGCGGGCCCGAGAGCAAGATGATTTTAGGCCCGTTCGGCCTAAAATCTGAATCTTGCTCTATTTCATATGGTTAGAGACCGATTCAGCGATCATGTCGAGCCGACATGATCGCATCGGGCTCTAGGGACCCGCCTCATTCTGCCGCGAGGACCGAGAATGCAGAAGCGCTAACGGTGCCTCACCTGGCGTGCGAAACTGTCGAGTTGCTTCGACAGCTCATCCGCGTGGCGATTCAGCTCCTGCGCGCCATCGAGCACCGAGACCGCCGTCCGTCCGGTCTCGCCCGCCGCCTGGGTCACGCCGGAAATATTGTTGAGCACCTCGGTCGTTCCGGCCGATGCCTGTTGAATATTGCGAGCGATCTCGGCTGTGGCCGCACCCTGCTCCTCGACGGCGGCGGCAATGGCGGTGCCGATCTGGTCCATCTCGCGAATGGTGGCGTCGATCGAGTTGATCGCGTCCACCGCCTTGCCGGCGACGGCCTGGATCTCGGCGACCTGGTTCTTGATGTCCTCGGTCGCGCGCGCCGTCTGGTTGGCGAGCGACTTGACCTCCGAGGCCACCACGGCGAAGCCCTTGCCGGCCTCGCCCGCCCGTGCCGCCTCGATCGTGGCGTTCAGGGCGAGCAGGTTGGTCTGGCTGGCGATGTCATTGATCAGCTTGACCACCTCGCCGATCCGGTCGGCGGCGTCGGCGAGCACGCGCATGGTGCCGCCGGTCTCGCCGGCCTGGCGCACGGCATCGCCGGCGACGGCGCTCGACTTGCTGATCTGCCGGGAAATCTCGTTGATCGAGGCCGAGAGCTGCTCGGCCGCGGCAGCGACGGTCTCGACATTGCCCGACGCCTGTTCCGAGGCGGCCGCCACGGCCGAGGCCCGGCCATTGGCGAGATCGGCCGCCTTGGTCATGGATTCGGCGCTCACGGTGAGATCGCCGGCGGACCGGCCGACGGCGCCGATCACGGTACCGATCGTGCCCGACAGCTCGTCCGCGACCCGGCGCAGATCGTCGGCCGCCGCTCTTTCCATATTCTCCTGGTAGATGCCGGTCACCGTCTCGACATCGAGCAGCGTGGCCTTCGCGATGGCGCCGGTCAGGATTCCGAGCTTCGCCGCCCGTCCGGCACTGCCGAAGAACCCGCCGCTATTCATCATGGAAGCGTGACGCAGCAGCTCCGATAGGACGAAGCTGTAGCTGCCGATATACCAGCTCGGCTCGATGCCGAGGCGGGCATGGGCCTCGCCGATGCGGCGCACGGAGCCGAAATATTCCTCGTCGAAATTCCCGGAAAACAGACGGCGCCAGTGCTCGCCCTGCGCCTTGCGCGCCCGGTCGAAGGATGCTTCGTCCTTGAATGCTGCGGCTACGGCCGGCCAGCGACGCAGATGCTGGTAGAAACCATCGAGAATCTCCGGCATGGCGGTCGCGGCCAATTCCCCGAACCGTCGTAAAACGTCACGCGCCTCGTCGTCCAAACGATAAAAACGCAGCCGTTCCGCTGCCGTCATGCGCTCCGCCATCAGCGGACCCCCTTCGATCTGAAGCCAGTGTGAAAGCCGCGCCCGAACGTGCCGCAGCAGCGCGATGTGACCACAACATAGCTTACGAAAGGTTTAGAGATGCCGCTTCAACGGAGCATTGACGCAAGGTTATGCACGTGATCCGAGGGACGCTCGATCAGGGCGGCGGGGCCGGCGCCGGCAGCGTCTCCGTCCTGACCTCGTCGCCGATCCCCAGGCGAACCACGATCTTGGACTGCTGCCAGCTCTCCTTGTAGACCGACGGCTCCGGCACGTCGATGAGCGCCACCGACACCGTCTGCCCGGACAGCACCGTTGTCGTCGTCGGCGCACCGGGATTGGATTGCAGCGGCACGCTGCCGACCGACTGGACCTGGCCGGCGATCCCGCTGAAAGCGGCGTCGCCCTGACCGTAGGGGGCGATCGTCGGATTCGGCACGGCATCGATCGAGCTGGCCTCTACCCGGCTGCCATCGGGAGCCACCAGCTCCGCCGAGGTGATGGCCAGCCGGTCGAGTGCGCGCACGGTGATGCGCTGATCGCTCTGTCCTTTGATGAACAGCACCTTGATCTCGCCGAAGCTCGGATAATCATTCACCGAGACGGGCGGCGCGTTGCAACCGAGCAGGACCAGCCCGGTCAGTGCCAGGCCGGCCGTCCGAGCCGCGAGACGCCTCGTTTCAGTGAACATAGGGCGGGAACGTCGCATAGACCTGCCGGGCGAGCTGGGCATCGATGTCACGGGCAAGGCTGCGCGTGATGTCGTACCAGGCCTGGTCCCGATCATTGAGCGTGATGCCTTCCGGCACGGTGCGGGTGGCCGTCGCTTCGGCCAGGACCGTGCGCTCGACGAAGCCGTCGGCCCGGACGATCTCGAACTTGACCGCGGCATGGGCGTCGTAGCGTTCCGACTGCTGGGTGGTGAGGGCACCCTGCACGCCGCCGGCAAGCGGCAGCTTCACTTCCTTGACGCTCGCATCCTCGATCGTGAAGCGCGCGCGGCGATCCGCCGTCGGCGCCACCGGGTGGTAGCGGTCGCGCGCCAGATTCTCGAGCGCGCGCTGCGGCGGCACGGCGAACTCGTGCTCGACATCGGGGGCGCGGAAGGTCGGCTGGAAGTCACTCGCGACCTCGACCTGAGCAACGGCGAGCTCGATCGGCTGCTCGTCGGTGAAATGAAGGTCGGGAAAGCGCGCCGGCGGCGGGGCCGAGGAGCAAGCCGCGAGCAGCAGAGCGCTCAGCGGCAGGGCGAGGCGGCTGATCATGGAGCGGCGGGTTCCCAACGTCGGAGGCGAAAATGAACTTGGCATAGGGCACTCGTTGGTTCAAGGGCGGGGCCCTCTCTCAACGCTGCAGGGCCGCCAGAGTTTCGATCTCGTCGGGAGAAAACTCGTAAAATGTCGAGCAGAATTCGCAGGTGACGCCGACCTTGCCATCGACGACGAGGTGCTGGAGATCGTCCGCCGGCAGTGTTTTCAGCACATTCTCGATGCGCTCGCGCGAGCAGCGGCAACGCGCTTCGAGCGGCTGCGCCGGATAGACTCGCACGCCATCCTCGTGGAACAGCCGGAACAGCAGCCGGTCGGAATCGAGATTCGGATCGATCAACTCGGCATCGGTGCAGGTGCCGAGCAGCACGAGCGAGCGGCGCCAGCCATCATCCTGCGCTTCGGCCGCCTGCTCGCCGTCGAAGGCGAGCAGGCTTTCGGTGCCGCCTTCGAGCGGCAGGCGCTGCAGCATGATGGCACCGGCGCGCCAGCCGCTCTCTGTACGGCCGGCCGCCAGGCGGATGCCGACCTCGATCTGCTCGGATTGGCGGAAATAATGATGCGCGCATTCGGCGAGCGTCGCCCCTGTGATCTCGACGATGCCCTGATAGCGCTCGGTATGCTGGCCCTGATCGACGGTGAAGGCGAGATATCCCGCACCGATCAGCTTCGGCACCGAATTGCCCACCTCGTCAAGGCCGGCCAGCGCATCGGCGTCATATTGCGCATAGCCGCGCACGGCGCCGTCCGAGGTCACGTCGGCGACCATCAGCCCGATCGGTCCGTCGCCTTTGGTCTGAAGCGTGAAAATGCCATCGTATTTGAGCGCGCTCGCCAGCGTCGCGGCCAGAGCGGCCGCCTCGCCCAGCATGCGCGCTACCGGCTCGGGATAGCCGTGCTGCCCGATGATCCGGTCGAGCACGGGCCCGATCCGGACATGCCGGCCGCGGAGCGCGAAGGCATCGATCTGGAACGGCCGGATCAGATCGTCCGTGGGCGGCACGTCAGGCAAGGCACCAGGCCAGGATGGCCTTCTGGGCGTGGAGACGATTCTCCGCCTCGTCCCAGACGGCGCTCTGCGGGCCGTCGATCACGCCCGCCGTCACTTCCTCGCCGCGCTTGGCGGGCAGGCAATGCATGAAGATCGCATCCTTGGCCGCCATGCCCATCAGCCTTTCGTCGACGCGATAGGGCGCCAGCATGTTGTGGCGGTTGACGCTGGCTTCGACCCCCATCGAGACCCAAGTGTCGGTCACGACGCATTCGGCGCCGCCGACCGCCGCCTCGGGATCGGCGGTGAAATGGATCTTGCCGCTGTTGGCCGTCGCCCAATCGACCAGCGGCTGGGGCGGCCGGAGCTCGTCCGGCGTCGCCACGCGCAGCTCGAAGCCGAACTGCACGGCGGCATGGATCCAGGAAGCGGCGACATTGTTGCCGTCGCCGCTCCAGGCCACCACCTTGGAGGCGACATCGCCCTTGCGCTCTTCCAGTGTCATGAGATCGGCCATGATCTGGCACGGGTGGCTGAGGTTGGTCAGGCCGTTGATCACGGGAACGGTGGCGTAGCGCGCCATCTCCTCCAGCTTCGCCTTTTCCGTGGTGCGCAGCATGATGATGTCGACATAGCGCGACAGCACGCGCGCCGTGTCGGCGATCGGCTCGCCGCGGCCGAGCTGGCTGTCCTGCCCCATGAGATTGACGACATCGCCGCCGAGCTGGCGCATCGCCACCTCGAAGCTGACGCGCGTGCGGGTCGAGGGTTTCTCGAACACCATGGCGAGCGTCTTGCCCAGCAGCGGCTTGTCGGTGCCGAGCGAGGCGGTGCCGTTCGAGCCAGGCTTCTTGTAGGCGTGGCCCAGATCGAGGATGCGCCGGAGCTCGCCGCGATCGACGCGGTCGAGATCGAGAAAGTGCCTAGGCGCGCTCATGGCTCACCCCGCCAGGCTCCGGCAGGCCGCCTCGATGGCGGCAACGGCCTCGCCGATCTCCCGATCGCCGATGATGAGTGGCGGAACGATGCGGACGACGTTCTCGCCCGCGCCGACCGTCAGCAACTTATTCTGCTGCAGCCGCGCGACCAGCTCGGTGTTGGGCACGACGCATTGCAGGCCCAGGATGAGGCCGGCGCCGCGCACGCCCGCCAGCACGGTCGGATAGCGCTTCGCCACCTCTTCGAGCTTGGCGCGGAGCTGCTTCGCCCTGGCATCGACATTGTCGAGGAAGCCCGGCGCCAGCATCACGTCGAGCACGGCATTGCCGACCGCCATGGCCAGCATGTTGCCGCCGAAGGTCGAGCCGTGAGAGCCCGCGCCCATCACGGCGCCGATCTTCTCGGAGGCGAGCACGGCGCCGACCGGAAAACCGCCGCCGAGCCCCTTGGCGACCATCATCACGTCGGGTGCGACGCCGGCCCATTCATGGGCCCAGAGCTTGCCGGTACGGCCCATGCCGCACTGCACCTCGTCGAACACCAGGACCAGGCCGAACTCGTCGGCGGTCTGCCGCAGGCCGCGCAGATATTCATAGCTGGCCGGACGGATGCCGCCCTCGCCCTGGATCGGCTCGACCATGATGCCGGCCGTCTGCGGCCCGATCCGGTCGCGCAGCTCGTTCAGATTGTCGAAGGCGACATGGTCGAAGCCGTCGACCACGGGATCGTAGCCCTTGAGATATTTCTCGTTGCCGGCGGCGGCCAGCGTCGCGAGCGTCCGGCCATGGAAAGCACCGCGGCAGGTGATGATCCGGTAGCGGTCGGGATGGCCGGTATCGTGCTGATACTTGCGCACCATCTTGATCGCGAGCTCGCCCGCCTCGGCGCCGGAATTACCGAAGAACACCGTGTCGGCGAAGGAGCTGGCGACCAGCCGCTCCGCGAGCCTGGTCTGACCCGGGATCTGGAACAGGTTCGAGGTGTGCCAGAGCTTGCGGCCCTGGACCATGAGCGCCTCGACCAGATGCGGATGGCTGTGGCCCAAGGCCGTTACGGCGATGCCGCTGGCGAAATCGAGATATTTCTCGCCGGTCGTGGAGAAGAGATAGGCGCCTTCGCCATGCTCGAATGCGAGATCGGCCCGGGCATAGGTGGGCAAAAGAGCGGAAATCATCAACAGAACTCCCTGATGAGGGCAGTCGGACAGGATCTTTGGGAATGAAGTGCCGGCGCGCGGCTCCAGCCTCGCTTTATCGTCGTCGCGGCAGGACGGGAATCCGCATACCCGCCTCATTCCAGCCGATCCGGCCCTCGCAGCACTTCATCGTTCCGCTCCGTCGGCGCCCCGGGGAATCCCGAGCCTCCCACCAGAAAGGCGGAGAGTATCCGGATCGTTCGCGAGCCTGTCAATCAGCGAGTCGTGACAAATCCTTGCAAATCACGCGGATCTGCCGGCGCATTACGCCTTGAGGCGCCAGCCGATCGCAAACAGGCGCCAGCTCAACGCCAGAAGCGCCAGGGACAGGCCGGCGAGCACCGCCATGCCGAGACCGATCGAGGAGTCGGCGCGGCCGATGAAGCCGTAGCGGAACCCGTCGATCATGTAGAAGAACGGGTTCAGATGCGCCGCCAGTTGCCAATGCTCGGGCAGCCGGTCGATCGAGTAAAAGGTACCGGACAGGAAGGAGAGCGGCACGATGACGAAGTTCGTCACCACCGCCATATGGTCGAACTTCTCGGCCCAGAGCCCACCCAGGATGCCGATGCAGGAGAGCAGCAACGAGGCGAAGAAGCCGAAGAACAGCACCGCCCCCCAATGCGCGATATGGACATCGACGAACAGCATCATCACCGGCACGAGCACGGCACCGACCATGACCCCGCGCGTGGCGCCGCCGAGCGCGATCGCCACCGCCAGCTCGCCGGCGGAGAGCGGCGGCATCAGCAGATCGACGATATTCCCCTGGACCTTGGCGATGACGATCGAGGAAGAGGTATTGGCGAAGGCGTTCTGGACCATCGACATCATGATCAGCCCCGGCGCCAGGAACTCGCCATAGGGCACGCCGCCGGCGGTGCGCGCGCCGCCGCCCAGCGCCACCAGGAAAACGATGAGATAGAGCAGAGTCGTCGCCATCGGCGCCAGCACGGTCTGGATATAGACCTTGACGAAGCGGCGCACCTCTCGAAGGTAAAGCGTCCAAAAACCGAGCCAGTTCACCGCACCGAAGCTGCGCTCGCGAAACACCGTGACTGCCAATTGCGCTGCTCTTCTTATTTCGGGCCGCTGGACGCTACCCCTCCCCCGTGCCCATCACAAGCAACCGGCAGGCGGCGCAGGCTTGCATCTCGCGCGGGGGTATCTCTTTATAGACATCATGCCCGCCAAGCCGATCGACGCCGAGCGTCTGCAAGCCGCCGCCCTCGCCTATCTCGAACGTTTCGCCAGCTCTTCGGCCAATCTCAAATCCGTGCTGATGCGCCGCGTGCGCCGCTCGGCGCGCGATCACGGCACGGACCCGGCGGAGGGCGCCGCGCTCACCGACGCGCTCGTCGCGCGATTCTTGGCGAACGGGCTGCTCGACGACCGCGCCTATGCCGCGGCCAAGGCCGGCAGCCTGCACCGGCGGGGCAATTCCGCCCGCGCCATCGCCGCGAAGCTCGCCGGCAAGGGCGTGCCGCGCGAGCTGGTCCAGGCCTCGCTCGGCGAGCTCGACGACGATGATGGCCTCGCCGCACGGCCCGGCGGCGACCTCGCGGCAGCAGCGGCGCTCGCCCGGCGCAAGCGGCTCGGCCCCTACCGCCCGGCGCAAACGCGGGAAGCCTATCGCCAGAAGGATCTGGCGAGCCTGGCGCGCAACGGCTTCAGCCGCGAGGTGGCCGAGCGCGTGCTCGGTTGCGCCGATCCGGCGACGCTGACAGCAATGACGGAGGAATGAGCGGCCGTCAGGTTGCCGGCTGCGGCGTCCCCGCTTCGCCGTCGGGCTGCGGCGCGGGAACACCCAGCTTTTCGGCGAGGGCCATGACGTCGCTCGTGAAATTAACGGTCTGGACGGCGGCCGGCATGCCGATCTTGGCCGCCTCGAACGCCGCCTTGATGCGCTTGTTGAATTCGCGGCCGACACCCCATTGCTGCAGCGGACGCGTCTTCAGCCGCGCCTGGTACTGCATGCCGGTAAGGCCGTAGCTGGTAACCCCGAGGAGTTCGATCGGCGCCACGATCGACGACGCGAACGCCGGCTCCTTGGCCATGCCGCTGGCGACCTCGGTCAGCACCGCGCCGACCTGATCGGGATCGAGCGTCAGCGGCAGCGCGAGATCGATGACGAAATAGGCGAAGTCGCGCGACAGGTTCTTGACCTTGGTGACCTCGCTGAACGGGATCGTCTGCAAGGTGCCCTGGGCGTCGCGCAGCTTGATCGTGCGTACCGAGATGGCCTCGACCACGCCCGAATAGCCCCCCGACAGATCGACCACGTCGCCGACCGCCATGATGTCCTCGATCAGGATGAACAGGCCGGTGATGATGTCCTTGACCAGCGCCTGCGAGCCGAAGCCGATGGCCAAACCGAAGACGGCCGAGACGCCGAGCAGCGGGGCGATGTTGACGCCGATCTCGGACAGGATCAGCAGCAGCACGACCAGCAGCAGCGTCACCCACATGACGTTGCGGATGAGCGGCAGCAGGGTGCGGACACGGGCGCTGCGCGCGATCTGGTTACCGGCGCCGTCCATCCCGGTCAGATATCGGTCGATCGCGGCATTGACGATTTCCCACATGACGAAGGCGAAGCCCACGATCGCCACGATGGTGAAGAGCGAGCCGGCGACGCGCTTGCCGACGGTCGTACCGAGCCAGGCATAGGAACCCACGCCCCAAACCTCGAGCAGCGACAGGATGGCGAAGGCCCAGACCACGATCGAGGCGATCATGGTCAGCATCGGCAGATAGCGGTTGGCACGCGTCTCGAGCGTCGGGAAGCGCCGCTTCAGATCGCCGCCGATGGCGAAGCCGCGCCGGGCGAGATGATCGACGCCGCGAATGAGCAACCGGGCCACGATCAGGATCGCCACGGTCAGCAGGGTCGAGCGGAAGACGAAACTGAAGCCGCCATCGATCTTGAGCGCATAGACCGAGAACAGACCGACGATGTAGACGATCACCAGCACGTGCCAGACATCGGCGATGCGATGGCGCACCATGTCGAGCGCGCGCGACCGGCGCGGCGGCAGACTCTCCGGCTCGGCCATGATCGCATCGGCGCCGTCCTCGGCACCGGCGCCTGCAAGCGGCATCTGATAGGGTCGCGGCCGGAGCCATTGCGCTACCGCGTGGCGGTTCTGCAGCACGAAAACGATGGCGAGCACGGCCTGGACCAGTGCCACGGCCTTGAGGAGCACGCCATAGACAGCACCCGGTATGCCGCAATACCAGAGGACCTGGCTGATGCCGAGCCCGTAGATCACCCAGAAGACGAAGCGGCGTGCCCAGATATAGAGATAGTTGGCGCTCTCCTCGCTCAGCCGCAGCAAGGTCCAGGAGGCCTCGCGCGGATCGAGCAAGATCGCACGCGCCAGGACCAGGAACATGCGGGCGATGAAGATGGTCTGGATCAGCGTCGCCGCGACATTGGCGGTGATCTGGTAGTTGGGCGGCACGAAGCCCAGCATCACCTCGCCGACGACGGTGAAAGCCGCGATCGGCGCCGCATCCAGCAGCAGCTGGCAGAACAGGATGAGCAGGCGCCGCGACCAGCGCGGGCCGGCCGGTCGAACCAGCGTGACCCGCAGACGCCGTGCGATCGCCCAGACGATCAGGCCGGTGATGATGGCGGCGCCGAGAATGACGGCCACATGCCTGAAGACGCCGAGCCAGCGCCCCCGCAGCGCCGGATCGCCGAGCTGCGTCTCGGTCCAGGCGATGACATAGGGCGCATCGACCACGACGCTGGCGGTGCCGACGAGGTCGTCGCCCAATTGCTGCAGCTTGGCCATCATGCGGCTGACGAAGTCGGATGGCGTTGCCGGCGCCTGCTCTGCCGCTGGCTGGCCTTTCTGCTGGGCCGCGATCAACGCTTGCAGATCCTTGATCAGCCGCTGGCGCTGCTGCTCGTCCTGCAGCGCATCGACCATATGCTGCAGATCGGCGGTCGAGGACACGGTGGCCGGCGCCGCTTCCGGCTTGGTGGCCGTTGCGGCGTGGGCGGGCGCCGCGGACACGGCAAGGTAGATTGCCAGCAGCAGAGCGGCGAAGGATCGGATCGACATGGCGGGCACTCTATCGACCGAGGCCCGAACCGCCAAGCCCGAGCCAAAGCGGCCGCAGATTGATTCCGATGCCGCGCGAATGGGGCGAAAAGCTGAAGCGCTTATACCAATTTCGCCCCGTCGCGAGGGTTTGCCCAGGTATCGTGAAGTCCGTAGGTTGGTGACATCCGATCCATGAGAGGCGTGACGATGAGAAAGCGGACAACCAGCGGTGGTCAGGTGGCTCTCGGCGCCGACGCGTTCCCGGCATGGCCATGATCCCGCCCCACGCGCTCACGGCGATCCTCCCCTGTACCGATCTCGACATCTCGGAAGCCTTCTACCGGCGGCTGGGCTTCACCCGGCGCGCTGCGGCCGATGGAGAGGAGGATTATCGCATGCTCTCGGACGGCGAAGGCGGCCTCCTGCACCTGACCAAGGCCGTCGAAGGCTGGCTCGTGCCCGGGCGCAATCCGTTCGGCCTCTATCTCCACACCGAGGAGGTCGACCGGCTCGCCGGCGCCTTCGCGGGCGAAGCGATCGAGAAGACAGGCCCGGAGCACAAGCCCTGGGGCATGTATGAATTCGCGCTCTCGGACCCGGACGGCACGCTGATCCGCATCGGCTGGCCGAGCCGGCTGCGGCGACCGGATTAGTCGTTCATCTTGAGCGCGGCCAGGAAGGCGGATTGCGGAATCTCGACCTTGCCGAACTGGCGCATCCGCTTCTTGCCTTCCTTCTGCTTGTCCAGCAGCTTGCGCTTGCGCGAAATATCGCCGCCATAGCATTTGGCCAGCACGTCCTTGCGCATCGCCTTCACCGTCTCGCGCGCGATCACCCGGCCGCCCAGTGCTGCCTGGATCGCGATCTGGAAGAGCTGCGGCGGGATCAGATCCTTGAGCCGGGCGCACAGGGCGCGGCCGCGCGCGTCGGCCTGGCTGCGATGGACGATGGTGGCGAGCGCATCGACCGGCTCGTGGTTGACCAGGATGTTCATGACCACGAGATCACCGGTCTCGTAGCCATCCATCTGATAGTCGAAGCTGGCATAGCCGCGGCTCACGGATTTCAGCCGGTCGTAGAAATCGAACACGACCTCGTTGAGCGGCAGGCGATAGACCAGCATGGCGCGATTGCCGGCATAGGTCAGGTCGATCTGCACGCCGCGCCGCTCGGTGCAGAGCGCCAGGATCGAGCCGAGATACTCGTCGGGCACCAGGATCGTCGCCTTGATCCAGGGCTCCTCGATATGGTCGATCTTGACCTGATCCGGCATGTCGACCGGATTATGCAGTTCCATCACCTCGCCATTGGTCTGATGGACCCGGTAAACGACCGACGGCGCCGTGGTGATAAGATCGAGATTGAACTCGCGCTCGAGCCGCTCCTGGATGATCTCCAGATGCAGCAGCCCGAGGCAGCCGACGCGGAAGCCGAAGCCCAGCGCCGCCGAGGTCTCGGCCTCGGCCTCGAAGCTGGCATCGTTGAGGCGGAGCTTGCCCAGGCTGTCGCGCAGATGCTCGTAGTCGGCGGCATCGACCGGGAAGAGCCCGCAGAACACGACCGGGACCGACGCCTTGAAGCCTGGCAGCGGCTCGGCCGCCGGCCGACGCTCCTCGGTGATGGTGTCGCCGACATTGGTATCGGCCACGGCCTTGATGCCGGCGGTGATGAACCCCACCTCGCCCGGCCCGAGCTCGCCGGTGATGACCGGCTTGGGCGTGAACACGCCGACCCGCTCCACCTGGTAGCTGGCGCCGGCCGCCATCATGCGGATCTTGTCGCCGGCCTTGAGCACGCCGTCGCGAATGCGCACCAGGATCACGACGCCCAGATAAGCGTCGTACCAGCTATCGACCAGCAGCGCCTTCAGCGGCGCCTCGCCATCGCCCTTGGGCGCCGGCAGGCGGGCGACCAGCGCTTCGAGCACGCCTTCGATATTGATGCCGGTCTTGGCCGAGATCAGCACCGCGTCCGAGGCATCGAGCCCGATCACATCCTCGATCTGCTGCTTGACCCGTTCGGGATCGGCGGCCGGCAGATCGATCTTGTTCAGGACCGGGACGATCTCGTGATGGGCGTCGAGCGCCTGATAGACATTGGCCAGCGTCTGCGCCTCGACGCCCTGGCTGGCATCGACGACGAGCAGCGAGCCCTCGCAGGCGGCGAGCGACCGGCTGACCTCATAGGCGAAATCGACATGGCCCGGCGTGTCCATGAGATTGAGCGTATAGGTCTCGCCGCTCTTGGCCTTGTATTTCAGCCGGACCGTCTGGGCCTTGATGGTGATGCCGCGCTCGCGTTCGATATCCATCGAATCGAGCACCTGCTCGCGCATCTCGCGCGCGTCGAGCCCACCGCAGAACTGGATCAGGCGGTCGGCGAGCGTCGATTTGCCGTGATCGATATGGGCGATGATGGCGAAGTTGCGGATGTGCGAAAGGTCGGTCATGAATCACGCATGGACAAAGGCGCCGCGACCATAGGGCCGCAGCGCGTCGGGTGCAACCGGACCGGCGCGGCTACCGGACCGGGCGCGGCTACTGGACCAGATATTCCGCGATCTGCACGGCATTGAGCGCCGCTCCCTTCAGGAGCTGGTCGCCGCAGACGAACATCGTCATGCCCTTGCCGGTCCGGTCGCTGGTATCCTGGCGGATACGGCCGACCAGGACATCGTCCTGGCCGCTGGCGTCGCTCGGCATCGGGAAATAGTTGCGCCCGGGATCCTCGACCAGCCTGACGCCCGGCGCGTCGCCCAGCAGATGGCGCACCTCGGTGGGCGTGATCGGATATTCGCACTCGAAATTGAGCGCCATCGAATGGGCGCGCAGCACCGGCACGCGGATGCAGGTGGCCGAGACCCGCATGTCGGTATCGCCGAAAATCTTGTGCGTCTCCTGCCGGACCTTGGTCTCTTCCTCATTGTAGCCGGTCTCGGGGTCGATCGCCGTGTTGTGGCTGAAGAGATTGAAGGCATAGGGATGCGGCATCACCTTGGGCTCGAAGGGACGGCCTTCGAGATAGGCGCGCGTCGATTCGAGCAGTTCCTCCATCGCCGGCGCACCGGCGCCGGAAGCCGCCTGATAGGCCGAGACGATCAGGCGGCGCACCGGGTTGCGACGATGGATCGGCCAGATCGCCATGTCGGCGATGATCGCCACGCAATTGGGATTGGCGATGATGCCGCGATGCTTGGCGATCTCGGCGCCATTGATCTCGGGAACGACCAGCGGCACTGCCGGATCCATGCGGAAGGCCGAGGAATTGTCGACCACGACGGCGCCGGCCTTGACCGCGAGCGGACTGAACTCGCGCGAGACCGAAGCCTCGACCGAGGAGAGAACGATATCGACGCCCTTGAAGCTCTCGGCGGTCAGTTCCTCGACCACGAGTTCCTCGCCCTTGAAGGGCATGCGCTTGCCCTTGGAGCGTGCGGTCGCGAACAGTTTCAGCGCCGACAGCGGAAATTGCCGTTTGTCGAGCAGCTCCAGAAATTCGACCCCGACCGCGCCGGTGGCACCGACCACGGCGACGACTGGCTGTGACATCGCGAAGAACCTTCGTCCGTGACGATCAATTGCCCAAGAAAGGCGCAATTGTCTGCGGCTCCGGTGCACAGCGTCAATTGCAATCGGCGCAGGGTTGCCGTCAGTGGATTGCCTGTTGCACAGCCGGTCCGGTCAACAGCGCCCAGCCGATCAGGGTCGAGAGGGCAAGAATAATGACGTTTTTCATCTCTATGTCCTCGACTCGAAATATTTGGCAGGGACAATCAATTTCGCAGCATCCGAGAGTGTAATCGCGTGACGGACAACCCAATGTGGCACCCGATCCAATTTTGCGCCCCATCCGGCAGGATATAAGCGGTTGAAGGTTGCCCGATGCTAAATCGCAGGTAATGTTTCTTTGGATCGCCAAGTGAATGGGCTATGGGCTCTGCGGGCGCCGTCCGAGCAGTATCCGACACGGGATCCGCGCATCCCGCGTCGCCGATTGCGTATGCGTCCGTTGCCGGTGCGTTGAGGAGCAGGAATGACCTGGGCCAGAACCTCCACAGTCGAAAAACCCGGTGGGTTCGCCTTCCTATGGGCCGATCCGTCGCTTCGAAACATCCCCGCTCCCCTCGCGACCAGCTGCACTCTCGCGCCGGGCAACCATCGCGCCGAGACGGGGCGCTGTCATATTAGAAGATCTGAAATCTCCTTAAGCGGGGCCGCCGGCCGGAGTGTGCCGTGAGCCAACAGGAAGTCAGCGCCTATCGTTTCAACGATTTCCGGGTGATGCCGCGGCAGCGTCGGCTCGAACGGCACGACGGCACGCTGGTGCAGTTGGGTGGCCGATCCTTCGATCTGCTGCTGGCGCTTCTGGAAAACCGCGAGAGCTTCGTCTCGAAGGATGAGCTTCTGCGCAGCGTCTGGCCCAATCTGGTGGTCGAGGAGAACAACCTCGCGGTCGCCGTCTCGAGTTTACGCAAGGCATTGGGCCAAGGCACGATCGCGACCGTGGCCCGGCGCGGTTATCGCCTGGTCGCGGAGGTGCAGGTCGAAGGCGGACGACCGCCCGCCATGCAGCCGCAAGCGGCCGACAAGCGTCAGCACCATCTGCCGGCACGATCCACGCCACTCATCGGGCGCGAGCAGGAACTGGCCGACCTCGCCGATCTTCTGGCCGGGCATCGGCTGATCACCGTCTGCGGTGCCGGCGGCATCGGCAAGACCTCGCTGGCGCTCGAAGCGAGCCGGCAGGCCCAGATGACGCTCGGCCTGCCGGTCATCCTGGTCGAGCTCGCCAGCCTGTCCGACGGCGGGCTCGTGGCCGGCACGGTCGCCTCGGCCTTCGGCCTCAGCCTGGCGCCGGAACTGCCGGCGCTCGACCTCATCCGCACCGAGCTCGCCGAGCGGAAGCTGCTCTTGCTGCTCGATAATTGCGAGCATGTCGTGGCCGCGGCCGCCGATCTTGCCGAAGCGATCCTGGAAGGGGCGCCCGGCATCTCGATCCTGGCGACATCGCGCGAGCCGCTTGCGCTGTCGGAAGAACGGATCTATCGCCTGACGCCGCTGGCCCTGCCCGAGGACGATACCGTCGCGGCGATCGAGGGCTGCGCCGCCGGCGCGCTGCTGCTGTCGCGCGTCCGCGCCGCCGACCAGCACTTTCAGCTCAAGCCGCGCAAGGCCGAACCGTTCGCCCGCATCTGCCGCCGGCTCGACGGCATTCCTCTGGCGCTCGAATTCGCTGCCGCGCGCATGCCGGCGTTCGGCGCCGAGGCGATCGCGGCGCGGCTCGACGAGCGCTTCCTCATGCTGAGTTCCGGACACCGTACGGCGCTCCCACGGCACCAGACGCTGCGCGCGACGCTCGACTGGAGCCATGACCTGCTGTCCGCCGCCGAGCGCATCCTGTTCCGCCGTCTCGGCATCTTCGCCGGCGGCTGCACGCTGGAGGCGGCAGAGCAGGTCCTGTCCGACAAGGAGATGACCGCCTGGCAGGTGATCGAGCCGCTGGCCGGCCTGGTCACGAAATCGCTCGTGGTGCTCGATACCAAGCCGGCTGTGCCTCGCTATCGGCTGCTTGAATCGACGCGCGCCTATGCGCTGGAAAAGCTGGCCGAGGCGGGCGAGACCACTGTCCTGACGCAGCGAATGACCGCCTTCCTGGCCGACCGGTTCGAGCGCGCCTACAACGAATGGCAGACGACGCCGGATGCGGAATGGCTGGAGATCCACACGCCGGAGCTCGACAACGCCCGCGCAGCGCTCGATTGGGCGTTCGGATCGGACGGCGATGCGACGCTCGGCCTGTCGCTCGCCGCTTCGGCTCAGATGCTATGGCGCGAGCAGGGCCTGTATTCGGAGGCGCGGCAGCGGCTGGGCGGGGCCATCGAGCGCATCACCCCGCATACGCCGCCATCGGTCGCGGCCCGGCTCTGGCTCGCCCAGGGCGATGCCTGGGCGATCATCTCGCAGCCGCGCGGCCTGGCCGCTCGAGAGCAGGCCGTCGCGATCTGCCGCACGCTCAACGAGCCGCATCTGCTAGGCCTCGCCTTGGCATTCCTGGTGTCGTCCCTGTCCAAGGCGGACCGGCTGGAGGAGGCCGAGCGTGCCGGGCGCGAGGCGCTGGCGCTGCTCGAGGATGGCCAATCGCCGAAGTCGCTGGCCGCCTGCCTGGGCATTCTGGCGATTCCGCTGAACCGGATGGAGCGTCTGGAGGAGGCGCGCGATTGCACGCGCCGCGCGCTCGAAATCGAGCGCCGCTCAGGCTGCACGCGCGGCATGATCATCAGCCTGCTGAACCTGGCCGAACTGAACTTCGTCCTGGGGGCCGTCGATGAGGCTCTGGCCGGCGATCGGGAGCTGATCGAGCTTCTGCGCAGAGGCAACTATCCGCATCTGCGCGCCCCGGTGCTGGGCAATTTCGCCGGGCATCTGACCATGGCCGGTCAGATCGAGGAGGCCGACCGCCGCGGTCGTGAGGCCTTGGCGGAGCTTGAGCTGCAGGGCGAATTGCAGCTCGTCACCTATTGCCTGCAATATACGCCCTTCCTGGCCGCCCAGCAGGGGCGCCTGGAGACGGCGGCGAAGCTCGCCGGTTACATCGCCGCGGCTTTCGAGCGTGCCGGCGAAGTGCCCGATTTCGGCGGACGGCAGGTCGTGGAACGGCTGGCCCCGCTGCTCGACGCCCGCTTCGACGCGACGACGCTCGCAGCCTTGCGCGCCGTCGGCGCCGGCTGGTCGATGACCGAGGCGATCGAGGCCGCTTATCCCTGAGCCTCCCGTGCTGTATGGTCGGCCGATGCCCCCATCGGGAGACGCGGGATTGACTCAAGACTACCCAGGTTCGGCCAAGCCGACCCTATCCGACCGGGCCGACGCGCTCGAGCATCGCATGTCCGAGGAGCTCGACCGGCTGGTCGTGAAATCCGTCCTCTTCACTTCGGGAGACGTCGATCCGAGCCGCGCGGCGGCGCTCAGCCCGAGCTCCTTCGCCGGCCGGAAGCTGCTGATGGGCGACGATCCGCGCCTGCTGCGGATGCCCGAGGCCCCGACCCTCTTCGATTTCTTCGAACGCCGCTTCAACCCCGCCAATCACCTGCTGCAGAGCGCCGCCATCGCGATGAAGGCCGGTCATGACGAGAAGGTCATCCTGGCCTGCCTGCTTCACGATATCGCCAATATCGGCTTCATCCGCAGCGATCACGGCTACTGGGGCGCTCAGCTGCTCGAACCCTATGTCGATGAGGAAGTGAGCTGGGCGATCCGCGCGCATCAGGTGCTGCGCTTCTTCCCCGATGAATCGGTCGGCTACGCCTATCCCGAGATGTATGTGCAGTTCTTCGGCGAGGATTTCGAGCCCGAGCCCTATATTCACGCCGCCTACGAGAAGATGCGGAACCACCGCTGGTACATGACCGCGCGCCTCATCACGCTGAATGACATCTACGCCTTCGACCCGAAGGCGGCGCCCAAGCTCGAGGACTTCACCGACATCATCGGTCGTCATTTCAAGCAGCCGGCCGAAGGGCTGGGCTTCGACGACAGCCCGGCGGCGCATATGTGGCGCACCATGATCTGGCCGACCAAGTTTCTCTGAACGCCCCTGCCGAGGAATCCAAGATGTTTCTGTCGTCCGTTCGTTTGGCCGCGCTGTCGCTCGGCCTGTTCATGGCACTCAACGCCCAAGCCGCGCCGTCCGACGACAAGAAGGCGGACGACAAGAAAACGGAGGCCGGCAAGCTCGAACATTTTAAATCGGACGAGCAGACCAGCGACGGCTCCGTGACGATCGGCGGCCGCAAACTCGACTATCAGGCCGCGGCCGGCACGCTGGTGGTCCATCCCAAGGGCTGGGACGATGTGCCGGACGCCGACCGCGACGACAAGGAGGGCGACCGTCACGGCGACGGCAAGGACGCCAACCCGACCGCCGAGGCGGCGATGTTCTATGTCGCCTATTTCAAGCAGACCCCGAAACAGGAGCCGCGGCCGCTCACCTTCTTCTTCAATGGCGGGCCGGGCTCGGCCTCGGTCTGGCTGCATATGGGCGCCTTCGGGCCGAAGCGGGTGGTGACGGTCGATGACGATCATTCGCCGGCCGCTCCCTACCCGGTCGTCAATAACGAGTTCAGCCTGCTCGACGCCACCGACATGGTGTTCGTCGATGCGCCGGGAACAGGCTTCGGGCGCATCGCCGGCAAGGACAAGGAAAAGGCATTCTGGGGCGTCGATCCCGACGCGCACGCCTTCGCCGAGTTCATCACTCAATTCCTGTCGAAATACGGCCGCTGGAACGCGCCGAAATACGTCTTCGGCGAAAGCTACGGCACGACGCGGGCGGCGGCCCTGACATATCTGCTCGAAGCCGATCGCTCGGTCGATCTCAACGGCGTGATCATGCTGTCGCAGATCCTGAATTTCGATGCTAGCCCCGACTCGCCGACGCTCAATCCCGGCATCGACCTGCCCTATCAGCTGGTTCTGCCGACCTATGCCGCCACCGCTTGGTATCACCACAAGCTGCCGGGCAATCCGCAGGATCTGAAGGCGCTTCTGGCCGAGGTCGAGCATTTCGCCATGACCGATTTCGCGCTGGCGCTGGAACAGGGATCGGCCCTCGATCCGGCTCAGCGCAAGGCGGTGATCGCCAAGCTGCACGACTATACCGGCCTGCCCACGGATTATATCGACAAGGCCAATCTCCGCATCGATGGCGGCGAGTTCGAGAAGAATTTGCAGGGCGACAGCGACACGACCACGGGCCGCCTCGATTCACGCTTCTCAGGGCCGACCATGGATCCGCTAAGCCAGCGCGCCGACTATGATCCGCAAGGGGCGGCGATCAGCTCCGCCTATGTCAGCGCCTTCAACGACTATGTCCGCCGGGACCTGAAATACGGCGAGGGTAAGGTTTACAAGCCGGAGATCGAGGTCTGGAAGAGCTGGAACTTCCAGCATCAGCCGCCGGGTAATTCAGAGCCGGCGCAGATCTCGACCAACGTCATGCCCGACCTGGCCGGCGCACTGAAATATAATCCGAAGCTGAAGATCATGCTGAACATGGGCTATTTCGATCTGGCGACGCCGTTCTTCGAAGGTGTCTACGAAATGCACCATCTGCCGATCCCGATGAAGCTGCAGGCCAATATCGACTACGCCTATTACGAGTCGGGGCACATGGTCTATGCGCACGAGGCCTCGCTGAAGGCGATCCACGACAATGTCGCAGCCTTCATCCGCAAGACCGGCAATCTGCCGAGCGAGTAGCGGGCCGGGCGGCTATTTCGCCGCCTCCTGCTCCGGGGTGGTGGCGGGACCGTCGGGCCGGGCGGGCGCGCTCGGCGGTTCCGCGGCGCCGGCGCCCAGCTTGACCGAACCGTCCGGCTACGGCACCTGGATCGGCGCGACGACGACGGGGGCGACGCCTTGGCCCTTGCCGAGGCCGATCTCCTGCGCGACCTTGGGCGTCACATCGACAACGCGCCCCTTTCCGAACGGGCCGCGATCCTCGATCTTGACCACCGTGCTCTTGCCGGTGTCGAGATTGGTGACCTTGGCGGTCGTGCCCAGCGGCAGCGTCTTGCTCGCCGCGACATGGTCGTGAGGGCTCAACCGCTTGCCGCTCGCCGTCTTCTTGCCGGTAAAGTGGGAGGCATAGAACGACGCCTTGCCGCTTTCCTTGCGGCCGGAATGATCGATCTTGATCTCCTTGCCCGGCGGCGGCTTGGCCGGTTGGGCGTCGAGCTTCTTCGCCTCGCTCTTCGCCTGCGGCGTCGCCGCTACCGTATCGGCCGGGGTGGCCTCCGCCAGCGCCGTCCCGCTCGTCACCAGGGCCAGCGCCACGGAAGCCGCCGCCATCGCACCCATTCGTCTCATTCCCGATCTCCTTCGGCAAATGGACGTCCGGACGCGGTACTTGGTTCCGCTAAAAGTTAACGCGGCGCGGAATGACCGCGCCGCGTCGGGGATTACTCCTGCATGTGATGCTTGAGGTCGCGCATCTCGTCGTGCCCGGCCTTCACCGAGCCGTAGGCGGTGCGAATGAGGTCCATCACTGGGGCCGAGAGCTGCTCGTCGACCAGCGCATCCTCATACTCTTTCTTGATGTGATCCTCGCCGGCCTCGACGGAATTGACGATGCCCTTTTCGCTGCCGGTGATCGACGCCTTGAGGTCCATGAAGACCCGGTGGGCCTTACCGGCCATCGTGCCCGACGTGGCCGGCTTGCCGCCCAGAAGCCGCCGCACCTCCGTCTGCAGCTCGGCGGTGACCTGCTTGCGTTCGATCGCCCGCTTGCCGAACATGGTCTTGAAATGCGCGTTCTTCGTGTCGTGACTGGCGGCTTCATAGCCGTGGCCGCTATCGAGCGTGATGGCGATCAGATTGTTGAGGACTTCGATATCATGGTCGTTGGACGCCATTGCAAATCTCCTTCATGCGCTCGCGAAGCGAGCCATGACCATAGAAGCGCCGACGCGCCAATTGGTTGCCTTGAACGGGCAAATCGCCGCCGGAACGGAGATGAAGGCCGGATCAGTTCCAGCCGTGATAGTAGCCGATCCCGCCCCCGAAGATCAGGAACAGGACGATCAGCAAAATAATCAGCCCGCCCGGACCCATCCCGCCGCCGCCGTAGCGCGAATAACCATAGCCGCCACCGCCGAGGATGAGCAGAAGAATGAGAAGAATGATCAGCATCTCAGCGCCTCCAATTTTAAGTTCGTGCGAGATGAAACGCTGGTTTAGGGCCAGCGATCCATTTCGACCGATTGGAGGGCGCCGATTTACTGTATCAGGATGTAAACGATCCCTATTCCTATCCGCGCAGCACCCCGCCCGTCATTTTGGCGACTTGCGCCACCAGGGTCTTTGAGAAGCCCTCGATCTGCTCCTCGGTCAGCGTCGCTTCGACCGGCTGCAGCGTCACGGTGATGGCGAGCGACTTCTTGCCCTGCGCCACACCCACGCCGGTATAGACATCGAACAGCCGCACGTCGGTCACGAGCTTGCGATCGACGCCGCGGGCCGCGCGCAGCAGCTGCTCCGCCGTCACCTTGTCGTCGAGGATGAAGGCGAAATCGCGCTCGACCGGCTGGAACGGCGAGAGCTTCAACGCCGGCCGCTGCCGCTGGGACTTGGCGAACGGCACGGCGTCGAGATAGATCTCGAATCCCACCACCGGCCCCTTGAGCCCGAGCGAGGCCACGAGCCGCGGATGGATCTCGCCGAAATGAGCGAGCACCGTCTTCGGCCCGAGCCGGATCGAACCGGCGCGGCCGGGATGGTACCAGCCGGGCGGATCGGCCGTGACCTGAAGGTTCTCGACCGGCGCATCGGCCGCGGCGAGGCCGGCATAGGCATCGGCCTTGGCGTCGAAAAGCTCGACCGGCCGGCCCGGATCGTTCCAGCTCTTCTTGGCGGTGCGCCCGACCCGGATGCCGGACGCGACCTGCGCCTGGCCTTCGGGCGTATCGTCGGCATATTGGGGGCCCAACTCGAACAGCGCGATGTCGGCATAGCCGCGATCACCGTTGCGCCGCGCCGCGGTCAGCAGGTTGGGCAGGATGCCCGGCCGCATCAGGTCGAGATCGGCGCTGATCGGGTTGCCGACCAGCAGCGACGGCTCGACCCGCCCGAACAGCGCCTCGTTGCCGCCGCCCATGAGCTCGCTCGCCATGAAGGAGTAGGTGACGGCCTCGTAGAGCCCGCGTTCGGCGAGCGTACGCCGCACCAGCCCGGCCCGGCGCTGGCCGGCATCGAGCGCCGGCCGCGGCAGCGCCGTTTCCAGCATCAGCGGCACGACCGGCACATGGTCGTAGCCATGGATGCGCATCACCTCCTCGACCAGATCGGCCTCGCCCTCGATATCGCCGCGCCAGGACGGCACCTCGACATGGAACGTTTCGCCCGTGCGCGTGACCGTGGCGCCCAGGGCTTCGAGGATGTGGATGATCTTTGCGTCCGACACGGCGAGACCGCCCAGACTCTCGATCCGCGTCGGCCGCAAACCGAGCTTGCGCTGCCATTTGGGCTCGGCGCCGGCGACCGTGATCTCGGCCGGCTCGCCGCCGCAGAGATCGAGCACCAGCCGGGTCGCGATCTCGATCGCATCGAAGACGAAGGCCGGATCGAGCCCGCGCTCGAAGCGGTAGCGCGCATCGCTCTGGAGATTGAGCTTGCGGCCCGTGGCGGCCGTGCGCACCGGATCGAAGAGGGCAGCCTCGATGAAGATTTCGGTCGTGCTCTCGGAGCAGCCGGTCGACTCGCCGCCGATGATGCCGCCCAGGCTGACGATTCCGCTCTCGTCGCAGATCGCGGTCATGCCCGGTGCGAGCGTATATTCCTTGCCGTTCAAGGCCAGCAGCGTCTCGCCCTCGCGCGCCGAGCGGAGCGTAAGGTTGCCCTGGAGCTTGGCGGCATCGAAGACATGCAGCGGCCGGTCGAGATCGAAGGTCATGAAGTTGGTCATGTCGACCAGCGCCGAGATCGGCCGGAGCCCGATCGATTGCAGCCGGTCCTGGAGCCAGCGCGGGCTCGGCCCGTTCCTGACGCCCCGGATCATCCGGCCGACGAAGAGCGGCGTCGCTTGGCCGTCCTCGATCGCGACCCGGATCGGGCTCGGGAAGCGGCCCGGGATCTTGGCCGTGTCGAGCGGCTTCAGCGTCCCGAAGCCGGCGGCGGCCAAGTCGCGGGCGATGCCGCGCACGCCCAGGCAATCGGCCCGGTTGGCGGTGATCTTGACATCGAGGATCGGATCATCGAGCCCGGCATAAGTCGAGTAGAGCGCGCCGACCGGCGCGTCCGCCGGCAGATCGACGATGCCGTCATGATCCTCGGAGATGCCGAGCTCGTAGCCCGAGCACAGCATGCCGTTGCTGGCGACGCCGCGGATGATGCCGGGCTTCAACAGCAGCCCGGTGCGCGGGATGACCGAGCCGGCGGGCGCGAACACGCCCTTCATGCCGGTGCGCGCATTGGGGGCGCCGCAGACGACCTGGATCTGCTCGGTGCCGGTATCGACCAGGCATTTCCTGAGGCGGTCGGCATCGGGATGCGGCTCGGCCGAGATCACATAGGCGATCTTGAACGGCGCCAGCTCCTTGGCGCGGTCGACCACGCCGTCGACCTCGAGCCCGAGCATGGTCAGCGCCTTGACGATCTCGTCGAGGCCGGCCTCGGTCTCGAGATGGCTCTTCAGCCAGGAGAGGGTGAGCTTCATCGCCCGAGCCCTCCGACCATGCTCGGCCGCTCCAGCGGCAGGAAGCCGTAATGCTTCAGCCAGCGCAGATCGGTCTCGTACATGGCGCGCAGATCCGGCACGCCGTATTTCAGCATGGCGATGCGCTCGATGCCCATGCCGAAGGCGAAGCCTTGATACTCGGCGGGATCGATGCCGCAATTGGCCAGCACCTTGGGATGGACCATGCCGCAGCCAAGGATTTCCAGCCACTCGCCGAAATTGCCGATCTTGAGCTCGCCGCCCGAGCGCTTGCAGCCGATATCGACCTCGGCCGAGGGCTCGGTGAAGGGGAAATAGCTCGGCCGGAAACGCAGCGGCAGATCCTCGACATCGAAGAAGGTCCGGCAGAATTCGGTGAGGCAGCCCTTGAGGTGGCCCATATGGCTGGCCCTGTCGATGACCAGCCCTTCAACCTGATGGAACATGGGCGAATGGGTGGCGTCATGGTCGAAGCGGAAGGTGCGGCCGGGCACGATGATGCGGATCGGCGGCTTCTCCGCCATCATGGTGCGGATCTGCACCGGCGAGGTGTGGGTGCGCAGCACCTTGCGGCTGCCATCCGGCTGCTCGGGCAGATAGAAAGTATCATGCTCCTGCCGCGCCGGATGGTCGGGCGGGATGTTGAGCGCGGTGAAATTGTAGAAATCATCCTCGATATGCGGGCCTTCGGCGACGCGGAAGCCCATCTCGCCGAAGATGGCGACGATCTCGTCGATGGTCTGGCTGATCGGATGGATGCGGCCCGACCGCTCGAACGCGACCGGCAGCGTGACATCGACCCGCTCCTCGGCGAGCCGGCGCTCGAACTCGGCCTCGGCCAGGCGTCGCTGCGCCGCCTCGATCGCGGCCTGGACCTCGTCCTTGACCCGGTTGAGCGCCTGGCCCGCTTCCCGGCGGGCATCGCCCTGGAGGGTTCCCAGATCCTTCAACCGCGCCGTGATCTCGCCCTTGCGGCCCAGTGCTGCCACCCGCGCCTCCTCCAGCGCCGCCGGATCGGCCGCCGCCGCGACCGCCGCCAACAGGCGCGCGCGCAGGCTCTCCAACTCGTCCATTCCACTCTCCCGGACAAAAAAAGGGCCGAAGTCGGTCACTTCGGCCCTTGGTCTTCATGGATTCCGGTCGCGCGCAAGGCGACCGTCGGGGCCGGTTACGGAGTCCCGTCGGTAAATCGCCGATGGCTGCGCGCGCCCATCATCTCAGGCGGCCTCGGCCGTCTCGGCCTTCTTGGCGAGCGCCGCCTGGGCGGTCTCGACCAGGCTCTTGAACGCCGCCGGCTCGGTGATGGCGAGATCCGACACGACCTTGCGGTCGAGCTCGATCCCGGCCAGCTTCAGCCCGTTGATGAATTGCGAGTAGGTCAGGCCATGCTGGCGGGCGCCGGCATTGATACGCTGGATCCACAGGCCGCGGAAATCGCGCTTCTTGTTGCGGCGATCGCGATAGGCGTAACGCAGCGCCTTCTCGACCTTCTCGATCGCGATCGTGTAGCTGGATTTCGCGCGGCCGCGATAGCCCTTGGCGAGGTCCAGAATCTTCTTGTGGCGGGCGTGCGTGGTGACGCCCCTCTTGACGCGTGCCATGGTCTCAGCCTCGCAGATACGGCATGTAGGTGAGCACGAGCTTGGTATCGCCCGGCTGCAGCGTCACGGTACCCCGTGCGGCGCGCTTCATCTTCTGCGGCTTGGAGATGAGACGATGGCGCTTGTGCGCCACATTCATCTTGATCTTGCCGGTCGCCGTGCGGCTGAACCGCTTCTTGGCGCCGGATTTCGTCTTGAGCTTGGGCACTTTCGGGTATCCTTCGATCGAAGTTCAAAAAACGGCGGCGAGGCATGCCCTGAGGCGCTCGCGCGCGGCCCGAGCCGCCGAGATGAGCGCGGGGTTATAAGGGAGTGCCGGCGGAAAGGCAAGCGGCGGCATCGGCCGGCATCGGTGCCGATCTCGATCGAATATAGCGGTTCAGCTCGAAAGCTCGGTCAGGAATCGTCGAGCGCGCGCGGCCGGATGCCGAAGCGGGCGCGGAGACCCTCGGCCCAGCTCGGTTCCCATTCCTCATCGTCCGCCACTTCCTCGGCGGCGACTGTTTCCGGCTCGGGTGCCGCCGGTTCCTCGTCCTCGGCTGGCTCGTCTTCGGCTTCTTCGTCTTCTTGTTCCTTAGCCGGGGCCGCGATCGTCCAGCGTTCCTCCTGGAACCAGGAAGTGTCCTGCCAGAGGCGCCAATTCTGCGTGATGCCGAGATCGCGGCAGATGCGCTTCAAGACGTGGCCGACGCCGTTGCCGAGCAGCTCCGCCTCGGTTCCGGCATCGTCGAGCCGTTCGCGCATATCGGCGTAGAGGCTCTCGGTGTCGCGTTCGCGGCCGGCCTCGGCGGCTTCCGCCTCAACCAGGCGCTCGACCGCCTCGGTGACCTGCCGCTTGCGCCGGCGCGTCTTGGCCGCCTCGATCGCTGGAACCCGCCGCTGTTCCGCGAGCGCCAGCCGGTCCGACGCGAGCTTGAGCTTGACCGCCAGGCAGAGCCGGACGGCGCGGGAGACGCGGGCGAAGGAAAGGGAGAGATCGATCCCGGCGGCGGCCGGCGGCTCGGCCTCTTCGCCCGCGGCGACGCGCGCGGCCGCCGCTTGCGCGATCGCCGCCCGCGCCAGCGCCTCGTCCTTGAGCGCGCGGGCGATGGTCATGCCGATCTCGGTCAGCTCGTCGAGCACCAGCGCTTCCCGCGCGGCCGGGTCCAGCGACGCGGTGCCGGCACAACTCTCCGCCCGAGCCCCGATGGGGTCGGCTTGGTCGTCATGCGCGATGGCGGCGGTCTGCGGGCTCGAATTCATGAACGAAAGAGGAACACAAGCCGCATCGCGGATCAAGCGCACTCACCAGCCCGATCGACAGTGCTGTGGATAAGCCCGTGCCCATCCGGCCAAGCCCGCTGTCCCGACCTGGCCGACAATGATGGTCTCGGGGTCGGGAAAAGCCGGAGCGACGACGGGTCGCGCCGGGCCTGTTGTGCCTGTCCTCTCGGCATTATGGTTGCTCTCAGGGACGCAGGGTTCGGCGGAGAATCGGTATACTCTACCCAGACATGACGGAGCGGTTTCCGGAAAGGTGGATCGACTTCCGGTCAACTCTCTTCCAATGCTCTTCCAACAAACGTCACAGGATCCGCGCAGAACTCATGCATCATCCGGAAATGATCGGTTTGGTCGAGTGCCACCGGCTCGAGGCCATTCTTCGAAAGAAGGAGCAGGCGCGCGCCGGGATAAGCCATCAAAAGAGGCGAATGGGTAGCCATGACGATCTGACATATTCCAGATGTGTCCATTCGACGCAAAAGTTTCAGAAACTCGACTTGGCGAGATGGCGACAGCGCAGATTCCGGCTCGTCAAAGATATAGATACCTTGTCGAGTACACCGCTCTTCGAAAAACCGAAGAAAGCCTTCTCCGTGGGAGTAAGATAGAAAATCCGCGCGCGGGCTGCTCACACTGTCCAGATAGCGGGCAACCGAGAAGAAGGTTTCCGCCTTGAAGAACCACCCATTCGTAAGTTTTGGCAGCCAGCTAGCCTTAAGAGTCTGACTCATAATGTTTATGGTGGATATCATGGGTTTGCGATCCGCCGGGTCATGAGCTGAACGGAGGCCAGGAGGAGCCAGGCGGTCGAGCTTTCGATGGTCTGCTCGAAGTCCTTGGCCAAGCGGCGATTGCGGC
>DATLIZ010000045.1:0-207821 GCA_035539155.1 Aliidongia sp.
GTCGAGCCCCTTCATCTGGGCACGCGGCGACAGCAGCTCGACCGCATCCTCGATGATCTCGGCCAGGCTGAAATCGATCTCCTCCAGCTCGACCTTGCCGGCCTCGAGCTTCGAGACGTCGAGAATGTCGTTGATGATGCCGAGCAGCGAATCCGCCGATATCTTGACCGCATTGGCGTAGCGCCGCTGGTCGGCATTGAGCTCCGTGCCCAGCAGCAGGCCGTTCATGCCGATGATGCCGTTCATCGGCGTCCGGATCTCGTGGCTCATCGTCGCCAGGAACTCGGATTTGGCCCGGCTCGCCTGTTCAGCCTCATGCATCGCCGCTTCGAGCTTCAGCTCGGCCTGCTTCCGGTCGGTCACGTCGCGGATGATCTTGGCGGCACCGATGACATTCCCGGCCGGATCGAAGACCGGCGAGACGGTCAGCGACACATCGAGCCGGCGGCCGTCCCTGGCGACGCGGACGGTATCGAAGCTCGGCACCGTCTGGCCGGCCAGCACCTTCTCCAGCGCCAGGGCCTCTTCGTAGAGATGATCCTCCGGGATCACGACATAGATCAACCGTCCGATCATCTCCTCGGCCGTCCAGCCATAGAGGCGCTCGGCCGCCGGATTCCAATCGATGATGGTTCCGTCGATGGTCTGGCTGATAATCGCATCGGCCGACGTGCCGACGATGGCGGCGAGGCGCCCGGCCTGCTCCATCGCCGCCTTGGCCAGCGTGATATCCTGAATCTGGCTGACGAAATGCACCGGCCGGCCGTCATCGTAACGGATCAGCGAGACGCTGAGCAGGCTCCAGACGACCCGGCCGGATCTATGCAGGTAGCGCTTCTCCATCTGGTAGGTTTCGATCCGACCGGACAGCAGATCCTCGACCGAGCTGATATCGGCCGCCAGATCGTCGGGATGGGTGATGGCCTGGAAGTCCCTCGTCAACAGATCGGCTTCCGTGTAGCCGAGCATGCCGCATAGCGCCCGGTTGACCTTGAGAAACCGCCCGTTGGGCGCCACCAGCGCCATGCCGTAGGACGCCGTGTCGAACGCGCCGCGGAACTGCTCCTCGCTGAGGCGGAGCGCATTCTCGGCCTCGCGCCGCTCGGTGATGTCACGGACCACGCAGACGATCTCGCCCGCCTCGGCGGCACCGGGATCGCGCACGAGGCGCGCAGTGGCTTCCAGCCAGACCTCCCGCCCATCCCGGTGCTGCGTCCGCACCACCAGAGTCCGGACGTCCGCCCCGTCGCGGAACGCCTGCAATGCCGCGGCGGCGGCCGGTCGGTCCTCGGAATGAATGAACTCTCCCAAGAGTTTGCCGACGAGGTAGAATTCCGGGTCCCGCCCGGTCAGCCGCCGGATAGCCGGCGACAGATAGCGCAGCCTGCAGTCGAGACCGACGCGCAGGATCGCATCGCTGGTGTTTTCCGCAAGCAGCCGGTAGCGCACTTCGCTCGCGGCGATGCCGGCGAGAGCCGCCTGCCGCGCTGTCACGTCCCGAACGACTCCGAGAATCTCGTAGTCGGCTCCGTCGCCGCCGGGTCGCATCATGCGGAAATTGCCTTCAACCCAGATATAGCTCCCGTCCTTGCGGCGGAGGCGATAGATATGGGTGGCCTGATCTATCTCGCCTCGATCTCCCCGTGCGGCGAGCGCGCGCAGCGGCTCGATATCGTCGGGATGAATGAAGGAAAACCCGTGCTTGCCGATCAGCTCCGCCGGCTCGTAGCCCAGCAGCGAGCGTGACGCCGGCGAGATGTAGAGCCAATCGAGTGTCCGACTGATGCGCATGATCATGTCGGCGGAATTGTCGGCCAGCAGCCGGTAGCGCGCCTCGCTCTCGCTCAATGCCGCAGTGGCCGCCTGCCTGATCGAGATATCGGTGACGGCCGCGACGAGTTCGCCCGAACCGTCGAGCTCAACCGGGTTCAGCCGGATTTCGAGCGGGAAGCTGGTGCCGTCGCGCCGCCGTCCCTGGAGCACGCGCCCGCCGGCATCTGCCGTCGCGAGATCGGCAGGCTGGATCTCCTGCATCCGGAACAGATCCGGCACCAGCCGTTCGATCGGCTGGCCGGTCAATTCTTCGACCGGCAGGCCGAACATATGTTCGATGGCGGGATTGGCCGTGACGACTCGGCCGGTCCGGTCGATCACCGCGACTCCGCCCGGTGTCGAGTTGAGGATCGCCCGCAGCTTCACCTCAGCCGCGACGCGCCGTCCGACGTTACGGGCGATGGCGAGATATTCCGTCGCCTTGCCGGTCAGCGGATCCCTGATGAAACGATACAGGACCTCGATCCAGATATAGGTCCCGTCCTTGCGCCGGACGCGATATGTCGAAACCGGCTCGGCCTCATGCGGCGCCGTCTTGCGCACATAATCGAGCACACGCGCCCGATCGTCGGGGTGGATCAGGCTGTTCGCCGACTTCCCGACCATCTCCGCCGGATCGTACCCCAGCAAGGTGCGCGAAACCGGCGAGACATAGCGGCGGACATCGTCCATGCCGAGTTTGACGATCATGTCGGTCGAATTGTCGGCCAGCAGACGGTACTGCTCGCCCGCCGCCGCCGCCGCGCGCTCGGCCTGCGCTCTGCGGGCAATATGACGGCTGATGCGGTAGCCGAACATCACGAGCAGGCCCGTGACCAGGACCACATTCAACAGATCGTTCGCCGCTCGGCTGCGCCAGTCGGCGAGGACCGCGGTCTTGGAGAGAGCCGCCGCGACGATGACCGGATAGCGGTCGAGCTTGCGCCAGCTATAGATGCGGGTCGAGCCATCGACCGCCGACACCAGCTCGCCGGTTCCGATCGGGGTTTGCGGCAGTGCATCCTGAAACAGGTGTCCGCTCAATATGCTCCGGCCGAGGTTGGCTTCGACGAAGGGGCGCCGGACCAGGACCGTGCCCTGATCGGAAGCGAGCAGGATCGAACCGTCATCTCCGATGTCGAACCGATCGTAGAAACGCTGGAAATAGCTCATGTCGAGAGTGGCCAGCACGACGCCGGCGAAGCTGCCGTCCGGCCGCTCGTACCGGCGGGAGACAGGCAGGACCCATTCGCCGCTCGACCGGCCACGCACGGGGGCGCCGATATAGACCTGCGGGCCGGGATGGGTCAGATGATATTGGAAATAGTCGCGGTCGGAACTGTTCAGATCGGCTGGAGAATTAGTGAGCGAATTGGCCAGCCAGGCGCCGCGCTCGTCATAGATGAACAATCCGCGCAGCAGCGGCGTCCGAGCGCTCACCAAAGCCATATAGTCGTGAAGCCGTCCGAGATCCGGCCCGTTGCCCTTTTCCTCGAGTTGAGCCACGAGCCCCAGCACGATCGAATCGGCGAGCGCGAAATTATCGTCGGCATGCTGCGCTATGGCGCGTGCCAGGTTCGCGCTGTTGGTGCCGGCTTCCCCGAGTTCGGTCTCCCGTCCTTCGAACAGGCGGATTCCGGTCCAGATGCCGAAGCCGAGAGCAATCAGCAGCACCAAGATCATGACGTCGACCGACGCCGGCAGCGGTCGCGTCATGACGCGCCACAGCGCCTTCGGCATGCTGCCCACTAATTTCATCTCGGATGGATCCTGACCATCGCCCTCGACAATCAGCTCGGAAAGCTAGACCGATCGGATTAACAGCTTCCTTGCGTGCGGACTCGCCGGGCGATGTAACTTTCGGCAAGGACCAAACGTATACCTCGCGGCAACTTTCTCCGGTCATGATCGAACCGGCGATCGTCAGGCGGAATAAAGGGACCCCGCCTTGCGTTTTCCAGTGCCATCGCGCACAACTCGGGCCTCATGGGGCGGCGGCAGGAAGATCGAAGCACGGTGACCGAAGCTCATATGCAAGGAACGCAGCGCGCCGGGGCGCATCGCCAGAACCCATGACCGCACTCGACCTTGTCACTTCCTCTTCGGCACGCCGCCGGCTCCTCCGGTTCGGCTGGGATCGGGCGGCCTTGGGGCTGTTCCTGCTCACGACCCTGCTCGTCATCTTCACCTTCCATGATTACGGCGTGACCTGGGACGAGGACGTCCATAATTGGTACGGCGTCTTCGTGCTCGACTATTACCTGTCGGCCTTCAAGGACAGCCGGGCGCTGCATTGGCTCGACCTGATCAATTACGGCGCCGCGTTCGACGCGACCGCGGCGCTGATCAACCGGATCTCGCCCTTCGGTACCTACGAGACCCGCCATCTCCTCAATGGGCTGACCGGTATCCTCGGCCTCGTCGGCGCCTGGAAGCTCGGACGCTTTCTCGCCGGTCCGCGCGCCGGGCTGATCTCGGCGCTGCTGCTGGCGACGATCCCCAACTACTATGGCCAGATGTACAACAACCCGAAGGATATTCCCTTCGCGGTCGGCACCATCTGGTCGCTCTATTATCTGTGCCGTGTCGTGCCCGTGCTGCCGCGCCCCTCGAAATCGCTGCTGGCGAAGCTCGGCATCGCCATCGGCCTGTCGCTCGGCGTGCGCGTCGGCGGCCTGCTGCTGCTGGGCTATGGCGGCCTCGCGGGCCTGATCTTCTGTCTCTGGCGCGGTCTGGAAACCCGCAGCGTCGCCACCGTCGCCACCGAGGCCTGGACCGGCATCTGGCGCCTGGCGCTGCCGCTCCTCGCCGTTACCTATCCGATCATGCTGCTGTTCTGGCCGTGGGCGCAGCAAGACCCGATCGACCATCCGCTGTCGGCGCTGGCGACGTTCAGCCACCAGACCTTCCCGTTCAAGACGCTGTTCGCCGGCCAATATTTCCCGGCGACCGACCTCCCGTGGGAATATCTGCCGACCCATATCGTGCTGGCGCTGCCCGAGCTGACGCTGCTCCTGGCGCTGGCGGCCTTGCCCGCGGCGATCTGGTCCGAATGGCGCCGTCCCGGCGGCCCTGACCGTACCCGCTCGATCCAGCTCATCCTGCTGGCGACGGCAATCCTGTTCCCGGTCGGCTATGCCGTGGCGATCAAGGCCGTGCTGTTCGACGGCATGCGTCATTTCATCTTCGTGCTGCCGCCGATCGCAGTCGCGGCGGCGCTGGTCGCCGACGCCCTATGCGCGCGGCTGGCGTCCTTCCACTATCGCCGGCTCATCCTCAGCCTGGTCACGGTCTACGGTATCGGCCATATCGGCATCATGGCCATGCTCCACCCCGACGAATATGTCTATTACAACGGCTTCATCGGTGGGGTTAAAGGGGCCGACCACCTGTTCAAGACGGATTACTGGGCCAACTCCTACGCCGAGGCGGTCAAAGGCCTGACCAACTACCTGGAGACCGAATACGGCGCCGAATTCGAGGATCATGATTTCACCGTCGCGGTCTGCGGGCCGCCGATCTCGGCCAATTATTTCTTCCCGGACAATTTCACCTTCACCAACGATGCGGCCCACGCCGATTTCTTCATCGCCTTTACCAAGGATAATTGCGACAAATCCTTGCCGGGCGAGGAGGTCTACCGGGTCGAGCGCATGGGCACGCTGCTCTCGGTCGTGCTCGATCGGCGCGCGCTGGTCGAAGCGGCCAAGCCGCAGCCCTGACGCCGACCTGCATGGAAGCGGACGAATATCTGAAGATGCATGCGCTCGAGGAGCGCATGTGGTGGTATCGCGGGCTTCACGCCAATTTGCTGACCCTGTACCGCCTCGCGTCGCCGATACGTCCGGTGATGCCGATCCTGGATGCAGGCTGTGGCACGGGCGGACTGCTGAAGCAGCTGGGGCCCGGTGCGGTCGGAATGGATCTTGCGTCGGCGGCAGCCGGGCTCGCCCGCGCCAAGAGCGGCGCTCCGGTCTGCGTCGGCTCGATCAACGACATGCCTTTCGCCGACGGCTCGCTCGGCGCCATCTTCAGCGCCGATGTCCTCTATCACCGCGCCGTCGACGAACGGGCGGCGCTCGAAAACTGCCATCGCTGCCTCATGCCCGGCGGGCTTCTCGTGCTGAACTTGCCGGCCTATGATTGGATGAGCTCGGCGCATGATCGCGCCGTTCATGCCGCCCGGCGCTATACCAGGCGACGGATCGAGCAGAGGCTGCGCGCGGCCGGGTTCGACCGGATAAGGACGAGCTATTGGAACATGCTGCTGTTTCCGCTCATGGTGATGCGGCGCAAATTGCTGAGCGGATCGGCGACAACGAGCGATGTAATGCTATATCCGGCCCCGATCGAAGCCCTGTTCCGCACCGTCCTGCGGCTGGAGAATTGGGCGCTCGCCCGAGGCCTCAGCCTGCCCTTCGGCGGCTCGGTCCTGGCCGTGGCGGTGAAGCATGGCTGAGCCCATCTCCGCGGCGGAGCGTCGGCCGAACCTGGCTTTGAGCGTGGTCGTGCCGGTCTATAACGGCGCCGCTACCATCGGCACGCTGGTCTCGGCCTTGGAAGGTCTCGATGTCGCGGGCGGGCTCGAGATCGTGCTCGTGGTCGATGGCAGCCCCGACGACAGCCTCGGGGTCTGCCGCGCGCTGGTATCGACAGCGCGGGTGCCGATCACCCTTGTCAATCTCGCTCGGAATTTCGGCGAGCATAATGCCGTGATGGCGGGCCTGCGCGAAACAAGCGGCGCCCATGTCATCACCATGGACGACGATCTGCAGAACCCGCCCGAAGAAGTGGTCCGGCTGCTGACCCATGCCCAGACCACGGGCGCCGACGTCGTCTACACCTTCTACGAGACCAAGCAACACGATAATTGGCGCAATTGGGGCAGCCGCTTCACCAACATCGTCGCCGACTATCTTTTGGACAAGCCGCGCGGGCTCTACCTTTCGAGCTTCCGCTGCATGAGCGCTTTCCTGGTCGAGCAGATCATCCGTTATGACGGGCCGTTCGCTTATATCGACGGCCTCATCCTGCAGGCAACCCAATCGATCGACCGGCTGCAGGTCGCCCATCTGCCGCGCGCCGAGGGCCGCAGCAACTATACGATGCGGCGGCTGGTTCGGCTGTGGATGAACATGTTCGTGAATTTCTCGGTCATGCCGCTGCGCATCGCGACCCTCGCCGGCATCGCCTTCAGCGCGCTCGGCGGCATCGCCGCCATCATGGTCGTGGTCGAGGCGCTGTTCGGCCATACGCCGCAGGGCTGGGGCTCGATCATGGCGGCGGTGCTGCTGCTCTCGGGCGTTCAGCTCTCGATTCTCGGCATCGCCGGCGAATATCTCGGCCGCCTGTTCCTGACCGCCAACCGCAAGCCGCAATTCATCGTGCGCGACCGGCAGAAGACCGATCCCGACGAGCGCAAGCTCGTCCGGCGCGCCTGACATGCCTGCCTATGCCTGGCTCGGCCTCGCCATCTGCCTCGGCGTCGCAGGCCAGCTTGTACTCAAGAACGGCGCCGAGGCGCCGGGCGAGGGCGTGCTGGCGCAATTCCTGTCGCCCTGGACCATCGCCGGGCTCGGCGTCTATTTCCTCGCGGCCATCACCTATATCGTGGCGTTGAAGCGGATCCCGGTCTCGCTCGCCTATCCCAGCGTCTCGCTCAGCTACGGCATCCTCGCCGTGCTGGCTCACCTGATCTGGAAGGAGCCTTTGAGCTGGCAGCATGCCGGCGGCATCCTGCTGATCATGAGTGGCATCTTCGTGCTATTTCGCGCCTAGTGGTCAAAATCTAACGCTTGATTCCCAAGCGTTAGATAAATTTGACCACCAGACCAATAAGATAGTGGAGCGATTCAGCTAACGGATGGGAAGCATCCGTTAGCATCGCACCACGAGAGTACGTGAGCCGTACTCTAACTATTTGAATTGAGCCCCTTGAGATCGGTCACCTCGACGCGCAGCTCGACGATGCGTCCGTCCGGCATCGCCCGGTCGGTGATCCGGATCCATCTTCCGTCGGCCAGCTCGTAGTCGAAAGCGGCGCCGTTCGCGGCCCGTATCGACAGGCTGCCCATTTTCGGGCCGGCCCCATCGGCCGGACCGGTCGCCAGAATCTGGTGGAATTGCCGATTGGCCAGCAGCAGGTGTTGATCCGCGCCGAACAGGGCGAACCCTCCCGGAATGGCGTCGATCGCCTCCAGGAGCTCGGTGCGCGACCGCGCGGCCAGATCGAGCGCGCTCGCCTCCGGCGACACGTCGTGCGCGGTGCCCCGATAACCGCGGAAGCGGCCGGTGCCGCGCTCGAAGACAGGCAGCGCCGAAAGCTTGAAACGGCGAGGGCTGCCGTCGGCATGGCCCATGACGAAGCCGACATCGCGGAACGGCCGTGGCCGCGGTACGATCAGGGGATTGGCAATCGCCTCGCCCCCGCTGCCGACGAACCGCCCGAGGGCCGCCAGCTCCTTGCCGACGAACTCGCGCGGATGGACGCCGAGCACGTCGGTCACGCGCGCCGACACGAAGCTCAAGGTCAGATCGGAAGCTACCTCCCAGACCCAATCGGAAACGAGCCGGGTCAAATCGTCGAGCCGATCCTGCAGGGCGCCGATCTGACGCCGGAACCGGCCCTCCTGCGTCGTCTCCGAGACGGCGCTGGCATAGCCCAGCCTTTCGCCCGTCGGCGACGACGCCAGCCAATGCTCGGACAGCAGCATCTCCGGCCCGGTCATGGTGCGAACCATATCCTCGCGCCGGACCGGCCGGCCGGCGGCATCGGCCTGTTGGAACAGCTCGTCGAGCGTCCAGGGCAGGTGGGCCGAGGCATCGTCCAGTGCTCGCTCCATCCGGGCGGCGAGCTCATGCCACGGTGCGTTGGCCCAGAGCACCTGGCCGTCGGCACTCGTGATCGAGACCGCACCGCCCCGCGTCAGAAAATCGAAGCCGACCGCCTCTAAGATACGCTGCGCCGCTGGCGGAAGCATTCCATCCGGCCATGACTGGAAAGCGGGCGTCGGAGCCAAGCCTGTCGCCCCGACCATCGATTAGGCTAGACGCGAGACGTTGCGTCTCGGCTGTTCGACCTGCCAGATCGCCCGCAGAAAGTGCGGATCGCGCTGCCATTTCTTCAGAAGCATGCTGGCGGCATCGGGCTTGATGCGCTCGAAGAGCGAAAGGATGCCGGCCATCTCGTTCAGATGAGAAATCTGGTCCCGCCCGCGCGCCTTCCGGGTGAGCACATAGATCGACGCGAAGGTGGATTTGTCGAGCCCCGCCCCCTTGCAGGCGATGCAGAGACCTTCGCCGCCCTCTTCGAACATCATGCGATGGACGAGTTGCAGCCTGATCCCGGTATATTTCGCGAACAGCGCCACGAACAGGGCCACCTCGCCGTCGCGAAGCGCCGTCAGCATGAGCAACGGCGTGATCTGCTGCTCTTCCCACAGCTTCTCGGCCAGCTCGACCGCCTTCGAGAGCTGCATGGCCTGCGGCTCGGCAGTCAGATCCCTGACCGCCGATTCCATGGTCTCGTCGAGCTCGCTCGGATCAATCTCGTAATGTTCGAGAATATGGGTGCGGAGCGCCGCGGACACCCACCAATACATGCGTTTGGCCAGATCCGGCTCCAGATCCGGGCGGCGCAGCAGCGGGTTCTGGTAGGTATCGACGCGCTGCGACTGCTCGACCAGATATTCCATGGTCTTGCGTGAGATCTGGGCGCGGGGATTCTCCAGGAGCGTCTTGACCACGTCGGTATTCTCGGTCTCGACCAGCGCGTCGGTGACTTCTTCGCTCAAGGATTTGCGGATCGCGATCGCGAGCTGATGCTCGAGCGTGCGATTGCGGACGATCTCGATCAGCTCCATGTCCTGCAACACTTCGCTGTTGACCAGCAGCGGATGCGCCACCTCGATATCGTCCTTGGCCAGTGCTGCCACCAGCTCGTGCGGCGCCGAGGGCTGCTCCGCCAACCGATCGGCGAGCGCGCGCCGGACCGAAATCTCGACATCATGGATGAGCTGGCGGAGGATCTCCGTCATCAGCGACCGCTCGTGATCGGTCAGGATCTCGCCTTGGGAGAAGAACAGATCCCCGATCGTCGCGACCAGCGCGCGCCGTCCGGCTACCGTCTTGTCGCGCGCGAGCTCGAACAAATAGTCGAGATCATCTTCCTCGAGCGCGCTCATCGCGCGGCTCGGCGGCGGGCTGCGGCATAGCCGAAAAACCCCGGGACTGGCGATGAATGACGCCGAAAGATCATAATGTCCGATATCGGTTCGATCGTCGCAAAAAACACGTCAATGGGTAATCAGATAGCGCAATGCGCCTTGCCAAACTATTAAGTACGCCTCCCGAGGGTGGCTCCGAGGAGGATAAGCCAAGTCGGCTGTTTACGCTTCTATCTTCTTCTCCGCCGCTGTCATTTTTTCGACCGAGACGCGCGGGGGCCGGAGGCTCGGGCAACTCTATCGCGGCGTATCGAGATGCAGGCGCGCTCGAATCGGACGATGGAAATCCCAGTCCGGCGGCGGGAAATTCCGGCGTCGCGCGGCCGTCGTCTCCTCCTCGAGCGGAGGCGAGCGAATTCGCCGCAGCGCGCATTTAGGATTGGCCGATCGGCTCGGCCGTTCCCATCTATAAGTTTCAAATTTGGATCGAATGTGACATAGCTAGGCCGTCATGTCTCTAACCGTAGGATCGCATACGCCGCCGCAACTTCCCGCGCCAGTCGAGCAATCGACGACGGCTCAGGTGCAGGCGCGCGTCGTGGTCCCGGTCCCGTCGACGGCGGTAACGGCGACCGGCAAGCAGAGCCAGTCCGGCCAAGCCAACGCGGACACCAGCCGCCGCGGCCGGGACGGCGGCCCGCGAGGCCGGTTGCTCGATATCACCGTCTAAGCAGATCTGAGTGCCGCGCACGCCGCGGCCATTCTTTACCTTCGGCATCGAGCATTTCTGCTTCACCTGGCAGCCCATCCTGGCCGCCGAGTGACAAGAGCGGGATGGGGCGGCGGCCCCATCCCTTTCCGCTTCTATTCGTGATCCTCGACATTGAGCTCGGCCGCGACCGGCGTGATCGTGCCGAACAGCCCATCGGCATAGCCATTGATGCCGGCGGCGAAATAGAGGTTGAGCGGCGAGCCGGCGGTGCCGCCATTGCCCACCTCGATGCCCCAGAGGCCGGGAATGGCGAGCGGGTTCCCCGACGCGTCGAGCATGGTGCCGAGATACTGGCCGCTCGTCGCATTGAAGGCGGCGATCGTGCCGCTGCCCCGGTTGGCGATCAGAAGAGCGTGGCTGAAGGTGCCGAAATCCTGCGGCGCCAGCTCCACGCCCCAAGGCGCGTTGAACCAGGGGCCGTTCTGCAGCACGCTGACGATCCGGCCGCGCAGATCATAGACGACCGCGAACCCCTTGCCGGTGCCGTCGACCGTGGCGGTCTTGGTGCTGTTCTGCTCGGCATAGGTGACGACGATATTGGCGCCGACGGCCTGGACATTATAGGGCGCAAAGCCCGGGAACGGGCTGAAGGCGAAATCGCCGGCCTTGGTGAAGCTCGCATCGAAGATCTCGACGGCGCCGCTGTGGAAATTGGCGGCGAAGAGGAAGTGCTGTCCGTCGATCACCGCCCAGGTCAGGCCGGTGAAGACCGCCTTCCTGGCGGATTCATTCACCTTGATGACGGCGGTGGTCGGCTTCACCGCCGGATTCCAGCCGGCGATCGTGCCGTCCTTGGTGGCGAAGATGAAGACGGAGGCCGTGGCCGTGTTGCCGGCGACGAGATCGAAATCCTGGCTGCCGTTGGAGACGATGCCGGTCGGCGTCGAAACGCCGCTGCCGGAAGGCGTCGGCACGGTGACGAACGGCAGGGCGGCGACGATCTGGCCCTGGCCGTTATAGAGGCGCGACGTGCCGGTCCCTTCACTATTGACCCACCACGGGCTGGCGGCCCCGCGCGCCAGGCCCCATGGGTTCTTGAGGTTGGGATCGACGGTCACGGCGCCCTGGTTGGCGAGGTCCGAGACGAGGTTGGTTTGCGTGTAATGCTGCGCCTGCGCGGCAGCCGGCAGCGCGAGAATCGCGGCGGCGGCCAAAGACGCTGATTTCAGCCATGAAGACATGGTTACGCCTCCCCTGAGATCGAGATGATCACGAGTTTTGCCGGCGACTTGCCGGCAGGATAGGCCTTCGATAGCCGCGCTAGCGAAGGCGCTTTCGGGATGTGCGCTGTACCGGGACCGCGGACGCGCCCCGCTGCCGCTCATGAGCAGCCGAGGCCTGCTGTTGCAGCCCTGTATAGAAATACTCGCAGGTTGAACAACTCACGAGCAAGTAAACTAATCTTGAGCGAAAGGAAGCCGGAGATAGCAGGACAGTACGTTCTGAAAATATGAATGGTTGCAGAGAGTCAGCCGTCCGAAATGGCCGATATCGCTCTGAGCGAATCCTCGAAAGCCCCTCGCCGACAATTCGGCAAAGCACATCGGCGTTACCGGCGCCAGCCAGATCTGACCCTGACTGACGCCTCACCCAGCCAGACGGATAGTTGCTATTCGAGCCCGACCAGGCTGCGCGCGAAGCTCTCGGCCTCGAACGGCCGCAGATCCTCGGCCGTCTCGCCGACGCCGATGAAATGGATCGGGATGCCGTATTTCTCGGCCAGACTGACGAGAACGCCGCCGCGCGCCGTGCCGTCGAGCTTGGTCATGACCAGGCCGGTGACGCCGACCATCTCGCGGAAGGTCTCGGCCTGGGCATGGGCGTTCTGCCCGACCGTGGCGTCGAGCACGAGCAGCACCGTGTGCGGTGCGGTCGGATCGCCCTTCTTCAGCACGCGCACGACCTTTTCCAGCTCGGCCATGAGGTCGGTGCGGTTCTGCAGGCGGCCAGCCGTATCGATCAGCAGCAGATCGGCGCCCTCGCGCTGCGCCTCCTGCAGCGCATCGAGCGCCAGCCCTGCCGCATCGGCGCCGGTCGGGCGGGTGGTGATGGGTGCTCCGCTCCGGTCGCTCCAGATCTTGAGCTGCTCGACCGCCGCGGCGCGGAACGTGTCGCCCGCCGCCAGCCGCACCTTGAGCCCGGCATCGACATAGGATTTGGCGAGCTTCCCGATGGTCGTGGTCTTGCCGCTGCCATTGACGCCGATGACCAGCACGACATGCGGCTTCTTCGTCCGATCGAGCTTCAGCGGCTTCGCCACCGGCTCGATCAGCTCGGCGATGATGCCGGCGAGCGAGGCGCGCACCTCCTCCGGCGACACCTCCTGGCCGAACCGGTTCTTGCGCAGCGACGCCGTCACCTGGGCCGCGATGCTCGTGCCCATGTCGGAGGTGATGAGCAGCTCTTCCAGTTCCTCCAGCGTCTCATCGTCGAGCCGGCGGCGCGTGAAGATGCCGGTGATGCCCTCGCCCAGCCGCGCCGAGGACCGGCTGAGACCGCGCTTGAGCCGTTGCAGCCATCCGCCTTCGCTCACACCAGATCTCCCAATAAAACACCATCTTCGAGCGTCGTGATGCGCACGGCCGCCATCAGCCCGGGCTCGACCGGCCGGTTCGGCCGTACTGGCGCGTAGTGCGGCGTGCGGCCGATACCGCCGCGCTCCATCAGAATGAATTCCTCGCGGCCGATCCGGCTGCGCAGAAAGCGCTCGCGTTCCCGCTCGCCGGCCGCGCGCAGCCGCGCCGCCCGCGTCTTCGCGACATCGCCCGGCACGGCAGGCATGCGCGCCGCCGGCGTGCCCGGCCGCGGCGAATAGGGGAAGACGTGGAGATAGCTCAGCCCCGCACGCTCGACGAGATCGAGCGTCGCCGCGAATTGCGCCTCGTTCTCGGTCGGGAATCCGGCGATGAGGTCGGCGCCCAGCACGATATCCGGCCGCAGATCGCGCGCCCGCGCGGCGACCGCGAGCACGTCGGCGCGGGCATGCCGCCGCTTCATCCGCTTCAGGATCAGGTCGTCGCCGGCCTGGACCGAGAGATGAAGATGCGGCATCAGCCGGTCCTCCTCGGCGATCAGCCGCCACAGATCCGCGTCGATCTCGGCCGGATCGAGGGAGGAGAGGCGCAGCCTCGGCAGCTCCGGCAGGAGTGCCAGCAGCCGCCGGACCAGTTGGCCGAGCGAGGGGCTGCCCGGCAGATCGGCGCCGTAGGAGGTGAGATCGACGCCGGTCAGCACGAGCTCGCGATGGCCGGTCTCGACCAGCCGCCGTGCTGCTTCGACCACGCCGCCCATGGGCACCGAGCGGCTGTTGCCGCGCGCCAACGGGATGACGCAGAAGGTGCAGCGATGGTCGCAGCCCTGCTGCACTTCAACGAAGCCGCGGGTATTCTCGGCGAAGCCTTCGACGAGGTGCGGCGCCGTCGCTTCGAGCGCCATGATGTCGCCGACCAGCATCGGTTCGGCGGCGGCCCAAGCCTCGGCCGACAGCTTCTCGGCATTGCCGAGCACGCGCGTGACGCCGGGCAGGCCGGCATAGGCCTCGGGACGAAGCTGCGCGGCGCAGCCGGTGACGATGATCGGCACCCCCGGCCGGTCGCGGCCGGCGCGGCGGATGGCCTGGCGCGCCTGCCGCTCGGCCTCGGCGGTGACGGCGCAGGTATTGACCAGCACGGCCTCCTCCAGCCCGGCAGCGCCGGCGAGCCCGCGCATCACCTCGGATTCGACGATATTGAGACGGCAGCCGAAGGTCAGGACGTCGAGGCCCATGGGCTCAGCTAGCCAGAGCGAGATCGATGGTTCCCGTGAAGCTGGTCGCGACCGGGCCGGTCATCAGCACATGGCCGTCGGCCGCCCATTCGATGGTGAGCGCACCGCATTCCATGACGATCTCGGCCCGCCGGCCGGTAAGGCCGAGCCGGGCCGCCGCGACGAGGGCGGCACAGGCGCCCGAGCCGCAAGCGAGCGTCAGGCCGGCGCCGCGCTCCCAAACCCGCAGCCGGAGCCGATCGGGTCCGAGCAGGCTGGCGACGCCGATATTGGCGCGTTCCGGGAAAAGCGGATGATGCTCGAGGCGCGGTCCGAGCCGGGCGAGATCGATCGCGTCGGCATCCGGCACGAAGAAGCTCGCATGCGGATTGCCCATGCTGGTGCAGCAGGCCTCGGGCAGCTCGGGCACGCCGGTCGAAACGCGCCTCGTATCGGCCTCGTGCGACAGCGGGATCTGCCGCCAATCGGTCAGGGCCGGCCCCATATCCACCGTAACAAGCCCGTCCGCCCCACGTCGCGAAGGCAGCAGGCCGGAGATCGTCTCGACCGTGATCGTTCCCGTCCCCGCCTCGTCCATGACGAGATCCGCGACGCAGCGCGTGGCGTTGCCGCAGGCACCCGCCTCGCTGCCGTCGGCATTGAGGATGCGCATGAAGAAATCGGCGGCCGCGCTGTGCGCCGGCTCCAGGATGATGAGCTGATCGCAGCCGATGCCGGTATGGCGGTCGGCGATCGCCTTGGCCGCGGCGGCGTCGATGCCGAGCGTGCGGGATCGCGTGTCCAGCACGACGAAATCATTGCCCAGCCCATGCATCTTGCGGAACGGAATGGCGCTCATGGCCGGGCCTTATAGGGTGTCTGTCGCCGGGGTCAATGCTTATGGGCGGCGTCGAAGCCGGCCTGCTGCTGCGCCGAAGCTTCCTTCTGGTGCTTCGCCTTCCACTCGTCGTAAGGCATGCCATAGACGATCTCGCGCGCCTCGGGATCGGTGAGCTTGACCAAACGCGCCTCCGCCTCCTCGCGATACCAGCGCGAGAGGCAGTTCCGACAGAAGCCGGCGAGATTCATGAGGTCGATATTCTGCACATCGGTGCGCTCGCGCAGATGGGCCACCAGGCGGCGAAACGCGGCGGCTTCGAGTTCGGTGCGGGTCTGGTCGTCCATGTCGGAATCCGGTCGTGACAATGAGTTCTTATAGGTCGGGCTTATCGGTGCCGGAGGCAAGGGCCGAGCAAGCACCGCACCTCTGTGCTCGATGGCAATCCCGGAAGCGTGAACTTTTTGAAATGTTACGCCTACTTCCCGTCTTGCACGAGCCGTGCAACTCTGCGCACTACCAAGACGGGCGATCGTCCTGGATGCGATTTTTCGAAGCGCGAGGTTATTCCGTGGCCGTCTCCCTCCGATCCGCCGCTAGCCTGCCTCTCCTGATCGGCCTGTTGGCTTCCGTCTTCTCCGCCGATCCGGCGGTGGCCGACGATCAGGCGTTGATGCGCTTTCCGACGCTCCATGGCGACAAGCTCGTATTCGAGGCGCATGGCTCGCTCTGGTCGGTCGATCGCGCCGGGGGCACGGCGGCGCGCCTCACGACCGAGCCCGGCTTCGAGCTGATGCCGCGCTTCTCGCCCGACGGCAAATGGATCGCCTTCACCGGCGATTACGCCGGCAACGAGGATGTCTATGTGATCCCGGCCGGCGGCGGCGAGGCCCGCCGGCTGACCTTCCATTCCGACGCGATACAGAATGCCTCGCTGCGCGCCGGGCCGGATAATCTGGTAGCGAGTTGGACGCCGGACTCGAAGAGCATCGTCTTCCTGTCGCGCCGGGACGTCTCGACCAGCCGCGTCCATCACCTGTTCACCGTGCCGGTCGAGGGCGGCCCGGCCGAGCCGTTGCCGCTCGATCGCGCCGGACTGATGAGCTACAGCCCCGACGGCAAGCAGATCGCCTATAACCGCGTCTTCACCAATTTCCGGACCTGGAAACGCTATGATGGCGGGCTGGGACAGGACATCACCGTCTATGACTTCCCGTCCAAGACGCTGACCCAGATCACCGATTGGCCCGGCGTCGAGACCGCCCCCATGTGGTACGACCACACGATCTATTTCCTGTCGGACCATGATTCGAATCGGCGCGAGAACATCTGGGCCTACGACACCGGCTCCAAGGAATTCCGCCAGATCACCCATTTCACCGATTACGACGCGGATTTCCCGTCGCTCGGCGATACCGGCATCACCTTCCAGCAGGGCGGCAGCCTCTATGTGATCGACCTGCCGTCCGAGACTGTGCACAAGCTCGAGGTGCGCGTGCCGGACGACGGCCTGCATACAAGGCCGCGCTCGGTCGACGCCAAGGATTTCATCCGCGACGCGGACGCGGCCGACCAGACCGATTTCGCGCTCGCCCCGAATGGCAAGCGCGTGCTGCTGCAGGCGCGCGGCGACATCTTCAGCCTGCCGGTCGAGCACGGCAACACGCGCGACCTGACCGAGACCTCGAACGCCGAGGAGGATCATCCCGCCTGGTCGCCCGACGGCCAGACCATCGCCTACACGACCGACATCACCGGCGAGCAGCAGATCGCGACCCGACCGGCGCAAGGCGGTGCCGAAAAGATCCTGACCCATTTCCCCGACGGCTATCTCTATCAGCCGGTCTGGGCGCCGGGCGGCGACAAGCTCGCCTTCTCCGACGGCGCGCACCGGCTCTGGACGCTCGACATCGCCGGCGGCGACCCGAAGCAGATCGCCAAGGACGATATCGGCGAGATCCATGATTACAGCTGGTCGCCCGACGGGCGCTGGGTCGCCTACAGCCTCAACGATCCCAACCGGCTGAGCTCGATCTGGCTCTACAGCACCGAGTTCGGCAAGGCGACACGGGTGACGCCGTCACGCGACAATGACTGGATGCCGCGCTTCGACCCGGAGGGCAAATACCTTTACTTCCTGTCGCTGCGCCATGAGAACCCCGTGTTCAACGACCGCGAGCAGAACATCGCCGCGATCAAGAGCGCCGGCATCTATATCGCCACGCTCACGGCGGACGCGCCCTCGCCGCTGGCGCCGCAATCGGACGAAGGCGCCGTCGAGGCTGCCAAGCCCGCCGAACCTGCTAAGCCTGCCGACAAGGATGGCTGGAAGCCCGTGGCGATCCCACCCATCCATATCGATCTCGCCGGCATCGAGAACCGCATCGTGGCGCTGCCGATCCCGGCCGCACAGATCGACGGGCTCGAGTTGCGCCGGGACAAGGTCTTCTACCTGACCACCCCGCCGCATCTCATCGACGGCCGGTTGCCTGGCGAGAAGGCCGAGTTCCACGTCTACGACATGAAGGCCCGCAAGGATGCGGTCGTGGTCGAGGATCTCGATCACTACAGCCTCTCGGCCAATGGCGAGAAGCTGCTCTATCAGAAGGGCAAGGACTGGTCTGTCATCGACGCCGTCGCCGGCGGCAAGCCCGAGGACAAGAAGAAGCTCGGCCTCGACCATATGCGCACCCAGGTCGACCCACGCCAGGAATGGCGCGAGATGTTCCTGGCGGCCTGGCGGCTGGAGCGCGACCTGTTCTACAGCCCGAAGATGAACGGGGTCGATTGGAACGCCGTCAAAGCCTCCTATGAGAAGCTGCTGCCGCTCGCGGGATCGCGCGAGGATGTCAACTTCCTGATCGGCGAGATCCAGGGCGAGCTCGGCAATTCCCACACCTATGTCGGTTCCGGCGATCAGGACGACCCGACGCCCAAGGTGCCGACCGGCCTGCTCGGCGCCGATCTCGTCTTCGACCAGAAATCCGGCCGCTATCTCTTCGCCAAGATCTATCGCGGCGACAATACGCGCGAGGAGTTCCGCGCGCCGCTGAGCCAGCCCGGCATCGCGGTCAAGGAGGGCGACGCGCTGCTCGCGATCGACGGCCATGTGCTCCAGCCCAGTGTCGATCCCTACAGCCTGCTCGTCGGCAAGACCGACGGGACGGTGCGCCTGACCGTCGCCGACATGCCCGCGGGCAAGCCGCGCGATGTCGAGGTGCAGCCGGTGAAGCGGGAATTGTCGCTGCGCCAGCAGGATTGGATCGAGCAGAACCGCGCCACCGTCGACAAGCTCTCGAGCGGCCGGATCGGCTACATCTATCTGGCGGATATGGAATCGCTCGGCATGGAGCAGTTCATCCGTCAATATTACAACCAGACCGACAAGCAGGCGCTGCTCATCGACGAACGTTACAATGGCGGCGGCTTCATCGACCGGATCCTGCTGGAGCGGCTGCGCCGCGTGCTGGTCGGCATGGGGACCAATCGCGAGCGCTCGCCCGAAATGATCCCCGATAATTTCGTCAACGGGCCGAAAGTCTGTCTGATCGACCATTATTCGGGCTCGGACGGCGACATCTTCCCCTTCTATTTCCGCAAATACGGCCTGGGCCCGCTGATCGGCACCCGCACCTGGGGCGGCGTTCGCGGCATTCGCGGCGAATGGCGCCTGCTCGATGGCGGCTATATCACCATCCCGGAATTCAGCCTCTACGGGCTCGATTCGCAGTGGGTGATCGAGAATGAGGGCGTGAAACCGGACATCGAGGTCGAGGACATGCCGGGCGATCTCCTTGCCGGGCATGACGCACAGCTCGAAACCGGGGTGAAATACCTACTCGACCAGCTCAAGGTGCGTCCGGCCACCGCGCCGGCGGTACCGCCACCGCCCGAACTGCTGCCCGCCTATCCCGCGCCCGGCCATGAGTGAGCGGAAACAGGCAAATGGCGGCGGATGTTCGCCCAAAGAAGCAGACGGAAACCCTTCTGTGATTTGACTCCCTGTACGCCCGCATTCACCATGGGGAAGCCATCGAGCGAGGGGAACCCATCATGGTCGAACCGAACACGACGGATATCCGCCGCATCGGCGTCATCGGCGCCGGCACCATCGGAGCCGGCTGGGTCGCCTATTTCCTGGCCAAGGGTTTTGATGTCGCCGTCAGCGATCCGGCGCCCGAAGCCCCCGACCATGTCCGGCGGGTGATCGAGGGTGCCTGGCCGATTCTGACCCGGATGGGGCTGGCGTCCGACGCCTCGCCGACGCGCTGGCGCTTTCACGCCGATCCGGTCGTGGCCGTCGATGGCTGCGACTTCGTCCAGGAAAACGCGCCGGAACGGTACGAGATCAAAGTGCCGCTGCTGCTCCGGCTCGATTCGGCGCTGCCGCGCGAAGTGGTGATCGCGTCCAGCTCGTCGGGCCTGCTGATCAGCCGGCTCCAGGAAAGGTGCAATTTCCCCGAGCGCTGCGTCATCGGGCATCCCTTCAACCCGGCCCATATCGTGCCGCTGGTCGAGGTGGTGGGTGGGCTCAAGACCGGGCATGCCGCGATCGATACGGCCATGCGCTTCTACAAATCGATCGGCAAGCATCCAATTCTGATCCGGCGCGAAGTGCCGGGTCACCTCGCCAACCGACTTCAGGCCGCCCTCTGGCGCGAGGCGGTGCATCTGGTCGCGGAAGGGGTGGCGAGCGTCGCCGACATCGATGCCGCGATCTCGGAAGGACCGGGCCTGCGCTGGGCGCTCATGGGGCCGCATCTTACCTTCGCGCTGGCCGGCGGCACGGGCGGGATGGCGCACTATATGAACCATCTGGCCCCGGCCATGGTCAGCTGGTGGCAATCGCTCGGCAATCCGACCCTTACGCCCGAGCTGCAGCAGAAGCTTGTCGACGGCGTCGCCGCCGAGACCGGCGGCCGCCCGATCGCCGAGCTGGAGCGGGAACGGGACGCGATGCTCGCCCGCATCATCGAACTGCGCCGTGATGGCGCGAATACCATCGAAGGGTGAAAATCCGCCCCTGGATTATCGATGGACCGGCGACGGCGCTTTCGGCAGGATACGCTCGGCTGCGGGCCGATATCTGCCATGGCCGGCGCCGTAGCTGAAAGCGAGTTCGTCTTTGGAAAAACTTCCCGCCGGCAACACGCTGTTCGAGTTCGCCCATGCGGTCTTTCGTACGCCCGATGCTCGTTTCCTGCTCGGTACCGACCGCAAGCCTTGCCTCGCAATCAAGCTGGGGGATCTCGACGCGCTGGTGCCGCTGAGCTCGGTCGTCAAGGAATTCCAGCTCGAAGGCTCGCCGGACGCCGCCCTGATCGAGACCGTCATCGCCGGGCTGAAATATGTGAAAGTCATCCGTCCCGGCGATTCGATCCCGCGCGAGCTGCTGGATGGAACCGCCTCGTGGCGGGTCGAGGAATCGCATCTGGAAGTGGCGCAGGGGCGTCTGACCCTGCAGCTCAATAGCTGGCTCTCCGGCCAGGAACGGGTCGTGACCGACGCGGTCGAGATCCTTCAGCTGGTCGACGATCCATCGGTCGTGGCGCGCGTCAAGGCCGGCTACGGCAAGGTTGCGGCCGCGATCAGGCTGGACGCGAGCAAGGAAGCCGAGGTAATCGCCCGGATCGACAAGCTCGCGCGCGAGATCGTCTATGTCGAGGCGCTGCGCGACCGGTTCAACAGCGTGCGCCAGCTCCAGGGCAAGGTCGCCTCGCTGCGCCGCGTCTATCGCACCGACAAGACGATCGACGAGGAACTGATCCGCATCAACAACCTGTTCCTGAAGCCGATCGACGCCTTCGAGAAGGTGTTCGCCGACGGCGACGCGCAATCGAAGAGCATCATCTACACGCTCGGCAATCTCGAGGCCCAGATCGGCCAGATCCGCGACGCGCGCGACCGGCTGCACGCCCAGCTCATGCTCTGGGACGAGATTCTGGTGCAGTGGCAAAATGTGCAGATGGAGATTTCTGTCGCGACCGAGAAGACGATCAAGGATCTCTACCGTTTCCTTGCACAGACCTACTTGACGCAGAAATCCTGGTAGGAGACGGACGGAGTCGAGCGATGCGCAGTTTGGTGTTCCAGGAATTCGGCGAACCGTCCGCCGTTTTGAAGCTGACCGAGCGACCGATGCCCACCCCGACCCCGGCCGGCGTGGTGCTGCGCGTGACCATGCGTCCGATCAACCCGTCCGACCTGTCGATCGTGCGCGGTCACTATGGAAGGCTGCCGAAGCTCCCGGCCGTCCCCGGCCTCGAGGCGGTCGGGCGTATCGAGGCGGTCGGCGACGACGTGGCGGATTGGGTGCCGGGCCAGCGGGTGATTCCGCTCGGCGTCGAGGGCACATGGACCGAAGCGATGGCGGTGCCGGAGCAGGTGCTGCTGGCCGTGCCGGACGAGATGCCGGACCAGATCGCCTGCCAGATGCTGGTCAATCCGCTGACCGCTTACCTACTGCTGTTCGAGGTGCTGAAGGCCAAGCCCGGTGATTGGGTGATCCAGAGCGCCGCGGGCTCGGCATTGGGACGCATGCTGATCCAGCTCGCCGCGATCAACGGCATCAATCTCATCAACGTCATCCGCCGACGGGCCGCCGCCGAGGCGCTGAAGGCGGCGGGTGCGGCCCATATCGTCGTGACCGAGGATGAGGATGTCGCCGAACGCGTCGCCGCCATCGCCGGAAGGACGCCGGTGATCAAGGCGATCGACGCCGTCGGCGGCGCCACCGGCGCCAAGCTGATGGCGGCACTCGGCTATGGCGGCATGTTCGTGCTCTACGGCGCGCTCTCGCGCGAGGCGGTTCCGATCGATCCCGCGCGCCTCATCTTTCGCGGCCTGACGGTGAAGGGTTTCTGGCTCAGCGACTGGTTCCGCGCGACCGCCCGGGAGACGCGGGACAAGACGGTCGGCGAGGTGATGAAGCTGCTCGCCTCCGGCCGCATGGTCCCGCCGGTCGAAGCCGAATACGATCTCGCCGATTACGGCCAGGCGGTCGTCCATGCCGAGCGCACCGGCCGTCTCGGCAAGATCCTGCTGATCGGGTGACCCGCTTGCAGAACGGCACGACGGACGACGCCGCACCGGCCACGCTCGGCACTTGGCTGGGCTATCTCGCCATGTGCCTGGGCATGTTCATGGCGATCCTCGATATCCAGATCGTCGCGAGCTCGCTGCCCGATATCCAGGCCGGGCTGCTCATTCCGTTCAGTGAGCTGAGCTGGGTCCAGACCGCCTATCTCACCGCCGAGATCGTCGCGATCCCGCTGACCGGCTGGCTGACCGCGCGCTACTCGCTGCGCGTCCTGTTCCTGGTCGCCGTGGCCGCCTTCACCGCGGCCAGCACCGGATGCGCCGCCAGCACCGGCTTCACCATGCTGATCTGCTTCCGGGTGCTGCAAGGCGCCGCCGGCGGCGTGCTGATCCCGGCCGCCTTCACCGCGATCTTCATGCTGTTCCCGGAACGGCTGCATATCAAGGCGACGGCGATAGGCGGGCTGTTCGCGATGACGGCGCCCATGCTGGGGCCGACGCTCGGCGGCTACATTACCGATACCTTCTCCTGGCCTTGGCTGTTCCTGATCAATCTCGGCCCCGGCATCGTCGCCTTCGTGATCGCCATCTTCCTGCTCAGAACCGAGCAGGCGGACGAGAAGGTGGCGCATCGGCTCGATTTCCAGACGCTGCTGCTGCTGGCGCTGTCGCTCTCGACCTTGCAGATCGGCCTCAAGGAAGGGCCGGAACGCGGCTGGACCAGCGCCTATCCGCTGCTGCTGCTGGCGATCAGCGTCAGTGCCGGCATCGTCACCATCCGCCGCTCGCTGCGCCAGCGCCTGCCGCTGATCGATTTTCGCCTGCTCCTCGATCCCTGCTTCGCCACGAGTTGCTTCTACAGCTTCGTGCTGGGCGGCGTGCTCTACGGTTCGGTCTATCTGCTGCCGCTGTTCCTGGGCTTCGTCCGGCTGCACACCGCCTTCGAGATCGGCATGACCATGCTGGTGGCGGGGGTGGTCCAGACCCTGTCGCTACCGGCGCCGGTGCTGCTGGTCAAGCGGTTGAGCGTGCGCCTGTTGACCGGCATCGGCTACGCTCTGTTCGCCGCCGGACTCATCGCCAACGGCTTCGCCACGCCCGACACGGATTTCGCCGGCTTGTTCTGGCCGCAAGTGCTGCGCGGCGCCGGCGTGCTGATGTGCATCATCCCGACCACGTCGGTGGCGCTGGAACACCGGCACGGCACCGATCTCGCCAATGCCAGCGCCCTCTTCAACCTGTCGCGCAATCTGGGCGGCGCCATCTGCATCGCGCTCGTCGACACCATCCTGCAAATCCGGACCGATGCCCATGTGCCCGAGCTGATGCGGCGGCTGCATGCCGGCGATCCGACCGCGGCCGCTTTCGTCGGGCTACCGACCGGCGCCTTCAAGGACCAACCGATCACGGCACTCGACCAGATCAGCCAGATGATCGATCCGCTCGTGCATCGTGCCGCCCAGGTGATGGCCTTCAACGAAGCCTGGATCCTGCTCGGCCTCTATTGCGCGGCGTCGCTGCTGGCGCTGCCGTTGCTCGGGCGCGAACGCCCGACGAAGGCGGCGATCCTTCCGCCCGCGCGGGCCATCGGCGAACGGCGCTGATGCGGCTCCTTCGCCTGCTCGGCCTAGCAGCTTTCCTGCTGCTCGCATCCAGTGCCGAGGCCGCCGACCAGCCGTTCCAGCGGATGGTGCTGGCTCCCGGCTGCTACGTGCTGGAGCCGCACGCCTTCACCGATGTCAGCGCCTTCTGCCTCGACGAGGAAAAGCCGGCGCCCGGCCATGGCGTGCTCCTGGCCTATGTGCCCGACGCGCTCAGCGATACCAGCTTGAAGCTCGCCGATCACCGCACGATCGGACTGCAGGAGGCGATCGAGAAAAACGTGGTGCGGCTCGAAGGGCTGGGCGGGGAGAATTACTTTCATGTCCGCATCCGCAATCTCGGCGATGCGCGCATCGAGATCTGCATCAACGCGCCGACCGTGCTGATGGGTAATTCGGGCTATGCCACGGCCGACCTTTCCAAGATTTATGCCGAGATCGTCCGCGTGCTGCCGCGCGCCAGCGATGCCGACAAGAGCAAGGCCGACGACAGCGACAATGCCGAACTCGAAGCCGCGGTCCATCTGCAGAAGAAGCTGTGGGACATCGCGCAGAAGGCCCGCGACGACGCGCTCGACAAGCCCGAGGAGCCGGTGCCGGCGGCGGACGGGCAGACGAGCCGCGCAGGTGTGACCCAGCGCGGCTGCGTCGGCGATACCGGCACGACGGTCATCTGCTCCGGCAAGTAAGGTGCCGCGGTCGCAGCACCTCTCCGCTGTTCAAGCCTTGCCTGTCAAACCTTGCGTTGACCGACCAGGGCGAAGGCCGCCCCTTGCGGATCGAGCGCCTGGATGATCCAGCTGCCACCCGGCACCTGAACCGGGCCGTTGAGCACCTGGCCGCCGCCGGACTTGACGAGCGCCAGGGCGCCGTCGATATCGGCGACGGCGAAATAGTAAAGCCAATGCGGCATCGGCGTAGCGGCCATCTTGGTCATCATGCCGCCGCTCTGGGTGCCCTGGATCTCGAAGAGCTGATAGACGCCCATCTCGCCCATATCCATCGCGTCGGATTTGGTCCAACCGAACAGCTTGGCGTAAAAGGCGAAATCCTGCTCCAGATTGCCGGCGTGGAGCTCGTGCCACCCAGTATGGCCCGGCGTGCCCTGGGCGACGGGCGGCGGCCCTTCGGACGCCCCCTTGAAGAGGGCGATGGCGGCGCCGTGCGGATCGGCGATGACGGCGAAGCGCCCGACGCCGGGGATGTCGCTGGGCTCGTGATGGACCGCCCCGCCCGCCTGCTTCACCTGGGCGGCCGATGCATCGACATCTTCGACCGCGACATAGCCGAGCCAGCCCGGATGCGCGCCCGGCGCCGGCTGGCCCATCATGCCGGCAACCTGCCTGTCGCCGGCCGAGAACAGCGTGTAATCCATGTCCGGCATGCCGGCGCTCTTGGCGGTCCAGCCGAGCACGCTGTGGTAGAAACGCTCTGCGGCCTGCATGTTAGACGTCATCAACTCGTACCAGACGAACTTCCCTTTGTAGTCGGGCATGATGGTCTCTCCGGTCGGTGGATTAGTGGTCGGCGCAGCAGGAATGCAGCTTCGGCGCCTCATATTCGTCGTGCCGGCGCACCCAGTTCATGGTGGTTTCCTCATTGCGCCCCTTGGGAGCGCGGTCGAGGATCATAAGAGTGCCGACAAGCTCTTCGAGCCCACGCGCATAGGCGGAATAGGTATGGTAGACGCTCCCCGCCTCGTCCTTGGTGAAGGCGCTGAGGCCGGGCAATTCATCGTTGGCCATCTTAGCATCGATCGCGCTGAAATTATAGTTGACCTCCCCCCTGGCCAGCTCGTCGGGGGTGAAGGAGACGTTGAAATCGAAATTAAAGCGGCCGCGGTTGGACGAGACCCAGGGGAAATCCCACCCCATGCGCGCCTTGTAGGCCTCGATCTCCGGCAGTGGCGCCCGTGACACGGCGACCAGGGTCACATCGTGATTGTTGAGATGCGGCAGCGCGCCGTCGATATGATCGACGAGGAACGAGCAGCCGGGGCATCCGGCCTTCCAACCCGGCCCGAGCATGAAATGATAGGTCATGAGCTGGCTGCGGCCGGCGAAAAGCTCGCCGAGGCTCTTGGGACCGCCCTCCGTATCGAAGACATAATCGGCCTCGATCTTGACCCAGGGCAGCGCCATCCGCGCCTCGTTGATCCGGTCGCGCAGATGGGTTGCTTCCTTCTCCTGGAGCAGCAGCGCCTTGCGCGCGGCGATCCATTCCTCCCGTGACACGATGGCGTGCGGCTGCATGCTCGTCTCCATTCGCTTGACTTTAATAAGTTGATATCAACATTATAGATCCATGTCAAACACCGCTCTCGCCCTGCCCGAACAGGTTCCCTACGAAACCACCCTGCTGGTCCGGGATTGCTGTCTCTGCCTCCATGTCCAACGAACTGCGCGAGCGCTCGCCCGCCGCTTCGACGAGGCACTCCGGCCCGTGGGCCTGACCAACGGGCAATTCTCGCTGCTGATGTCGCTGAACCGGCCGTCGCCGCCAGGCATGGGCCCAGTCGCCACCCTCCTCGCCATGGACCGCACGACGCTGACGGCGGCGCTGAAGCCACTGGAACGGCGCGGCCTGGTCGCGATCGCCCCCGATCCCGCCGACCGCCGCGGCCGGCTGCTCAGCCTGACGGCGGCGGGACAGAGCCTGCTCGCCCGCGCCGTGCCGATCTGGGAGGCGACCCATGCCGCCATCGAGGCGCTGTTGCCGGACGGCGATGCCGAAAGGTTGAGACGCGATCTCGCGGCGTTGAGCTAACCCCCTACCGCAACCCGTCCGCCACGCCGCACCGGCGCGGATCGGCCGAAGCGCCGAGCAGGCCGGTCGCCGGATCGCGATAGCACATCTGGAACGAGCCCATATGGTAGTCGTAGGGCGGCAGGGCGCGGACCTGGACGCCCATGCGCGCGAGGCCGCGGATCGCGTCCGGGGAGACCCGGTCCTCGATCGTGACCGAGCCGTCCTCGTCGAGCGCCAGCATGCGCGGTGCATCGGAAGCCTGGTAAGGCGACATCTTGAAGTCGAGCAGATAGGTCAGCACCTGCGGCACGGTGTAATGGACATTGCCGGGTGTGCCGAGCGAGAAGACGGGGACGCCGTCCTTGAGCACGATCGTGTTGCCGATAACACAGCGCATGCGCGTGCCCTTGATCACCTTGGCGTCCATGAAGCCGGTGAGGCCGCCGAAGCTGGTGTGGGTCCCGATCATGGGCACGCCGTCGATGACCATGCCCGGAATGCCGCCGGCCTGGAGCGTGTTCATCATCTGCACCCAATTGCCGTGGCGATCGACGATGGCGAGCTCGCAGCTGCCGGTCGGCGGCTTGCGCGAGATGCCGCCGGTCGGGCGGCCCGGGCTCGAATTGCTGAAGGCGCCGCCGCCCGGCTTGCCGGTCAGCAACACATGGTCGGTCAAGTCGAGCTTGGGCTTCATGCCCTTGATCAGCTTGGCGCCGATGCGGTGGAAGTCATCGTCGAGCAGCTGCTCGATCGAATAGTCCGCCACGGCCGGGTCGCCCATGAAGCCGCAATGATATTGGGCGAAGCGGAGCGCATGGGCCATGTAGAAGATATGCTCGGCCGAGCCCGGCTCGGTATCGCCGATGCCAAGATGGGCGAGGATGCCCAGCACCAGGCTGCAGAACACGCCCTGCTGTTGCGGCGGCGCCAGACCGACGATCTCGTGGTCGCGATGCTTGAAGCGCACAGGCTCGATCCAGCGCGGCGGTGTCTCGACCATATGATCCTTGGTGATCGGCCAGCCCATCTCATTGGATTTGGCGATAAGCTTGTCGGCCCAGCCGCCGGTGATCATGTAGTCCGGCCCTTCCTCGGCGACCCGGCGCAGCATCTCGGCCATGGGCTTGCTGCCGAACCGCTCGCCGACCGGTACCCAGAAGCCGTCCGGCATGTAGAAGGCGCGGCCTTCCGGGAAATAGGTGATGAAATCCTGGCTGCCCAGATTCATGCCGTATTCGAAGGTCGAGACCGGATGGCCCTCCTCCGCCCAGCGGATCGCATCCTGGCAGAGATCGGCCCAGGGCTTGGTCGCGAACCGTTCGTAGATCGCCTTCAGACCCGGCATGAAGCCCGGGATGCAGGCGACCGGCCCGGTGGCGCCGAGGCCGCCGCCGATCGGCGGGATCGGGCGGAACGGCGCCAGCCCGTCCGGCATCGTGCCGACGCTGTCGAGCTGATGGAGCTTGCCGGTCGCCGCCTCCCAGTAGAGGAAGGTCACGGTGCCGGTATGGTTGGTCATGAAGGGCTCGACCGCCGGCTGGAGCAGGCAGGCGGTCAGCGCCGCATCGACCGCGTTGCCGCCCGCCTCCAGCATCTTCAGCACCGCCTCGGTGACGATGGCGTTGTCGGTGCTGGCCGCGGCCTTGAGGCCGGAGACCGGCACCTTCGGGCCCGGGTTGCGGATATAGCGCTGAGCAATCTCGTCCGGCATTCCCTACCTCATACGGCTGCATGATCACGAAGCTGTGAGTCCGACCAGCTTAGAGGCTGCGGGCCGGAGCGCAAGCCGCCTTTGTCGGACAATCATCTCAATCCGGGCGGTCGCTCCCCGGCAAGGCCGAATTCCCGCTCCAGCGCCCGGCCGATGCCGATGATGGTGCCTTCGTCGAAGAGCCGGCCCCACAGCGAGATGCCGTGCGGCACCCGGTGCGTGATCTCGCCTTCGGCCGTCACCTCGCCGAGGAGGGCCGCACCGGTTCGCCGCCGGGTTGGCGTCTCGATGAATCCCGCGGGCAGCACCAGGCAGGGATGGCCGGTGAAGTTGGTGATGGTCAGCATCGGTCCGACATCGCTCGGCCCGATGATGGCGTCGACACCGCGGAAGCATTCCTCCATGACCATCATCACGCGGCGGCGCAGCCGATCGAGCTGGATATGGTCCACCGCCGAGAGGAAGCGCGCCCGGCGGAACTGGTTGGGCCAAGCCGCCGCATCCTGACGCCTTAGCTCGTCGTCGCGGCCTGACAGCGTCAACTCTTCGAAAGCCGCCGCCGCCTCGGCGAAGAGGATCGCCGTCAGCGAATCATAGGGCAGGTCCGGCCGTTCGAGCGGTATGAGGTCGAACCCCAGCCGCTTCGCCGTCTCCAGCGCCGCGCGATCGAGATCGAGCGCTTCCAGGGCCTCGAAATCCTGCGGGAAATAGCCGAGGCGCCGGCCCGCCACCGGCCGCAGCGAATCATAACCCAGCGGCTCGGCGATCGAGCCTGGATCGTCGGCGTCGAAGCCTTCGATCGCGGCCAGCACCAGGGCTGTATCCTCGACCGAGCGGCAGATCGGCCCGATCTTGTCGAGGCTCCAGCAGAGCGGCATGGTGCCGGCGCGCGAGACCCGGCCGAAGGTCGGGCGCAGCCCGACGGTGCCGCAGCGCATCGAGGGCGAGACGATCGAGCCCAGCGTCTCGGTGCCGAGGCTGAAGCCCACGAGCCCGGCCGCGATCGCCGAGGCCGAGCCGGCGCTCGATCCGCTCGATCCTTCCTCGAGGTTCCAGGGATTGCGCGAGATGCCGCCATACCAGACATCGCCATAGGCGAGCGCTCCCACCGCCGTCTTGGCGACCAGGACGGCACCGGCGTTGCGCAGCCTGGCGATCACGGCCGCGTCGCGCGCCGGCACCCGGTCGCGATAGGGCTCGGCGCCCCAGCCGGTGACGATGCCCGCGGTGTCGAACAGGTCCTTGGCACCCCAGGGAATGCCGTGCAGCGGCCCATGCCAGCGGCCTTCGGCAAGATCCCGATCGGCCTGCCGCGCCTCGTCGAGCGCGCGGAGCGAGGTGACGGCGGCGATGCATTCAAGCCCGGGCCCCAGCCGGTCGAGTCGGGCCAGATAGAGCTCGGTCAGCCGCACCGAGCTGATCGCCTTCGACCTGAGCCAGCGGGACTGCATCCAGGCCGGCGCGAAGGCGATGTCCGCTTCGTCGTCCGGCAGCTCGGGGGCCGCTTCGTCGCTTGGCCGGAACACGCGCGGCACCGGCGGCCGCCAGCCCGGCAGGCGCGGATCGAAACGGCTCGCCGGCGCCAGCGTGTCGGGCATGGGCACGGCGCGCCGGGCGAGCGCCGCCGTAATTTGCTCCTCGAACCCCTCGATCATAAGACGACGCTCGGCCTCGGTATAGGCGATGCCGAGCAGCCGCTCGGCAGCCTCGATGGTGGCGGGTGTGATCGGCGCTTCGTCGGTCATGGGTAGCGGCCTCGGGGCTGGGTGCGGCCGGCCGAGCGAATTGCCAGGCCGGCCTAATTCCGATATCGAGAGAGGAAGGCTGGCCGATAAGTGCCGGCAGGCGCAAGCCTCGAAGGCTTGGCTATGGGAGTGACAGAACGATGCTGGGCATGATGATGAATCGCCCGCTCATGATCTCGTCCTTGATCGAGCATGCGGCGCGCTTCCATGGCGATATCGAGATCGTCTCACGCGAGCCCGACCGCAGCTTGCACCGCTACAGCTATGCCGACGCGCACCGGCGCTCCAAGCAGCTGGCGAAGGCATTGATCCGGCTGGGCGTGCGCGAGGGCGACCGGGTCGCGACCATGGCCTGGAACACGCATCGGCATTTCGAGCTCTATTTCGGCATCTCAGGCATCGGTGCCGTGCTGCACACGATCAATCCGCGTCTGTTCCAAGACCAGATCCGCTACATGGCGAACCATGCCGAGGACCAGATCCTGTTCCTCGATCCGAGCTTCGTCGCCTCGGTCGAGAAGCTGGCGCCCGAGCTCGAGACGGTCCGGCACTACGTCATCCTGACCCCGCGCGACCAGATGCCGGCGACCACCCTGCCGAACGCGATCTGTTACGAGGAGTTGATCGAGGCCGAGACGCCGGATTTCGACTGGCCGGAATTCGACGAATTCTCGGCCTCCTCGCTCTGCTACACCTCCGGCACCACCGGCAACCCCAAGGGCGCGCTCTATACCCATCGCTCGACCTGGATCCATGCGCTGGCGACGAGCGGGATCGATGTCCTCGGCGTCTCGGCGCGCGACTGCCTCTGCCCGGTCGTGCCGATGTTCCATGTCAATGCCTGGGGCACGCCCTATTCGGCCGCGATGGTCGGCTGCAAGCTGGTGCTGCCGGGCCAGTATCTCGACGGCGAGAGCGTGTGCACGCTCTTCGAGCAGGAGGGCGTCACCGTCTCGATGGGCGTTCCGACCGTCTGGCTGGGCGCGCTGAAATTCGCCACCGAAAAGGGCATCGATTTTCATAAGCTGAAGCGGCTGGTGATCGGCGGCTCGGCCGCCCCGCCGGCGATGATCGACACTTTCGCCGAGCGCTACGGCGTCCATGTCGTCCATGCCTGGGGCATGACCGAGATGAGCCCGCTCGGCACCAGCGCCCATCCCAAGCACAAGCACGAGGCGATGCCCGAGGCCCGCCACCGCGAGATCCGCGAGAGCCAGGGCAGGCCACCCGCGGTCGTCGATCTCAAGATCGTCGATGCCGAGGGCAACCGGCTGCCGCATGATGGTGTCGCCATCGGCGATCTCTATGTCCGCGGTCCCTGCGTCATCTCGGGCTACTTCAAGGACGAGAAGGCGACGGCCGAGGCGTTCGACAAGGAAGGCTGGTTCAAGACCGGCGATGTCTGCGCCATCGATCCCGACGGCTTCATGCGCATCACCGACCGCAGCAAGGATGTGATCAAGTCCGGCGGCGAATGGATCAGCACGATCGAGCTTGAGAATGCCGCGATGGGCCATCCCGGCGTCGCCGAGGCTGCCGTCATCGGCATCCGCCACCCGAAATGGGACGAGCGGCCGCTGCTCATCATCGTGCCCAAGGAGGGGATAGCACTCGACAAGCCGGGGCTCACCGCCTTCCTCGCCGAGCGGGTCGCCAAATGGTGGCTGCCCGACGACATCGTGACCGTGGCGCAGATCCCGCACACGGCCACCGGCAAGATCCTCAAGACCAAGCTGCGCGAGGATTTCGCCCAATACCGGTTGCCCACGGCATGAACCGGCTCGCGGGCAAGGCCTGTTTCATCACCGGCGCCGCCTCCGGCCTCGGCCTCGCCATGGCCAAGGCGTTCAGCGCCGAGGGCGGCGTCGTCGCCATGACCGATCGCGATGTGGCGAAGGGCGAGCAGGAGGCGAAAGCCATCACCAACGCCTTCTTCCTGCCGCTCGACGTGACCGAGGAGCAGGGCTGGATCGACACGCTCGCCGAATCGGTCCGGCGGATGGGCAAGCTCGACGTGCTGGTCAATAATGCCGGCATCGCCGCCATGGGCACCGTCGAGACGACTAGTCTCGAAAAATTCCGCGCGATGACCCGAGTCAATGTCGACGGCGTCTTCCTCGGCTGCAAGTACGGGATCCCGTACCTTCGCGCCGCCGGCGGGGGCTCCATCATCAACATCTCCTCGGTCGCAGGCCTGGTCGCCGCCCCGCCCATGGCGGGCTATGCCGCGACCAAGGGCGCCGTCCGGCTCCTGACCAAGGCGGTCGCGATCGATCTCGCCCGGCGCGGCGACCAAATCCGCTGCAACTCGATCCATCCGGTCTTCTTCAACACGCCAATGCTGACCGGCATGTCGCTGCCGGGCATGGACGACGAGAAGCTGATGGCCGGCCTGATGAAGAGCGTGCCGATGAAACGCTTCGGCGAACCCGAGGAGGTGGCGGCGCTGGCCGTCTATCTCGCCTCGGACGAGTCCCGCTTCGTCACCGGCGCCGAGATCCCGATCGATGGCGGCTTCAGCGCGGCCTGACCACTGCGACGGAAGGCCGCTTTCGTTTCATCGGCCCTATGGATAAGAATGGGCGGATTGAACGGATATTCCGATGGTCATTCTTCCCAGCTTCCAGCAGCTGCGGTTCCTGTGCGCGCTCGCCGACACCTGTCATTTCGGCCATGCGGCGGAAAGCTGTGCCGTCACGCAATCGACTCTGAGCGGCGGGATCAAGGAGCTGGAGACGCGGCTCGGCGTCAGCCTGTTCGAGCGTAGTCAGCGCCGTGTCATGCCGACGCCGCTCGGCAAAGAAATGGCGGCACGCGCGCGCCGGCTGCTGATCGAGGCGGAGGAACTGGTCGGCCTCGCCCAGAACGCGCAGGAGCCGTTGACCGGTCCTTTGCGACTGGGCGTCATCCCCACCGTCGGGCCCTATGTGCTGCCGTCGCTGATGCGCCATCTGGGTAAGGCGCTGCCGAAGCTGGCGCTCTATGTGCGCGAGGACCAGACGGCGCCGTTGTTGGAAAAGCTCGCCGCCGGCGATCTCGACATCCTGCTGATGGCCGGCCCCTATGATTTCGGCGATGTCGAGACGGTCGAGATCGCCGAGGATCCGATCGTGGCGGCCATGCCCGCCGGCCATCCCCTGTCGAAACGCGCGGCGGTGACGCGCGAGGATCTGGTGCGGGAGCCGATGCTGCTGATGGAGGACGGGCATTGCCTGCGCAGCCATTCGTTGCAGGCCTGCCGAATCCTCGACCCGCTGCGCAACGAGGTGTTCCAGGCGACGAGCCTCCGGACGCTGGTGCAGATGGTGGCGGCGAAGCTCGGGATCACGCTGATGCCCGAGATCGCCGTCGAAGCCGAGCTCGCCGCCAATCCCGATGTCGTGGTCCGGCCGCTGGCAGCCGATCCGCCGACGCGCAAGCTGGTGCTGGCCTGGCGCCAGACCTCCGCGCGCGGCGAGGAATTCCGGATGCTGGCACAGCTCGTCCGCGAGTGCCTGCACGATCGGAAAGCCAAGCCCGCCTGACCCGGCCGATCGGATGTTCCGATCACCGCCTTTGGAAATTCCCGTTAGCCATTTGCGGCCGGCAGGCGCAGTCTATTTTGCTCCCTCCTTACAAGAACTTGAATCCACTCGGCTTTTTGGCCCCGCGCATGGCTGATTTGCGCACGACTCATATTTAGAATCATTCTAAATCATGACAGAGTCCTGCCGTGATGCTCGACCGCGAGGCTGGGGCGGCTTCCGACGGGGGCGTCCACCCGCGAGTGAACGAAAAAGGAGAAGACATGCGTGCGATCATAGCCATGGGGCTGGCCGGCCTTATCGCCGGCTCGGCCGCGGCCCAGACGGTCCCGCTGACGCGCGATACCGGCGCGCCGGTCGGCGACAATCAGAATTCCAAGGCGGCGGGTCCGGACGGGCCGGTGCTGCTCGAAGATTTGAACCTGATCGAGAAGCTGGCCCGCTTCGATCGCGAGCGGATCCCGGAGCGGGTCGTGCATGCCCGCGGCACCGGCGCCCAGGGCACCTTCGTCGCCAGCGCCGATTTCTCGAAATACACCAAGGCCTCGCTCTTCGCCGCGCCCGGCAAAGAGACCCCGGTTTTTGTCCGTTTCTCGACCGTCATGAATTTCCGCGGCTCGCCCGAGGCGGCCCGCGATCCGCGCGGCTTCGCGGTGAAGTTCTATACCGACCAGGGCAATTGGGACCTGGTCGGCAATAATCTGCCGGTCTTCTTCATCCGCGACGCCATCAAGTTCCCCGACTTCGTCCATGCCAACAAGCCGTCGCCGGTGACGAACGTGCAGGACCCGAACCGTGCCTTCGACTTCTTCTCGCATGTGCCGGAATCGACCTACATGCTGAGCATGCTCTACACCGACACCTACGGCATGCCGACCAGCTACCGCATGATGGACGGGTTCGGCGTTCACGCCTTCCGGCTGGTCAACAGCCAGGGCGAGGTGATCTTCGCCAAGTTCCACTGGAAGAGCCAGCTGGGCCTGAAGGGCATGACGCTCGAAGAGACCAAGACCGCGGACACGAACTACGCGACCAAGGATCTCTACGACAATATCGCCCGCGGCAATTTCCCGAAATGGGATCTCTATGCGCAGCTTCTGACCGCCGACCAGGTGGCGAAGCTGAGCTATGACGGCTTCGACGACACCAAGACCTGGAACGACGTGCCGGAAACCAAGGTCGGCACGATGACCTTGAACAAAGTTCCGGACAATTACTTCGAATACACCGAGCAGTCGGCCTTCTGCCCCTGCGTGATGGTGCCGGGCATCGAGCCGTCGCCCGACCGGATGCTGCAGGGCCGCCTGTTCGCCTATGCCGATACGCAGCGCTATCGCGTCGGCCCGAACTATCTGCAGCTGCCGGTGAACCGGCCGCTGGTGCCGGTCCATGACAATAATATCGACGGCGCCATGCAGTCGGTATCGCGCCAGGGCGACGTGAATTACGAGCCGACCTCGGTCGCCGGTCAGCCGGCCGAGCAGCCGAGCTTCCGCTACAGCCAATATGCGGTCAGCGGCACGACCCAGCAGAAGCCGATCGACAAGCAGGATAATTTCCGCGAGGCGGGCGAGTTCTATCGCAGCCTCAGCAAGCACGAGCAGGAAGATCTGATCAAGAACATGGCCGCCGATCTGGGCCAGGTGAAGAACATCCAGATCAAGCAGGCCATGGTCGGCCACTTCTACCAAGCCGACAAGGATTACGGCACGCGATTGGCCAAGGCCGTCGATGTCGACATCCAGTCGGTCGAGAAGGCGGCTTCGAGCAACTAACGGGACAATCCTTGCCGCGGGCGGATATCACGCCCGCGGCCTTCAAATTCACGGGGAAACGATATGAAATCCCTTCGGTCAAAGCGGTACGCGGCCGCCCTCGCCTTCATCGTCGGCCTCGGCCTCGCCGGCTTTCAGGACGCGCTCGCTCAAAGCGAGCCGCCAACACCCGAACATGCCAAGGAACTCTATTTCGAGGCCGCGCGAGCCGGTCGCGTCGATCTGCTCGATGGGCTGATCAAGGCCGGGATGAAACCGGACGAGTATGATCCCCGCGGCTTCACGCCCCTGATCCTCGCGGCCTATAACGGCCAGCCGGAAGCTGTCGATTTCCTGATCGGCAAAGGGGCCGATCCCTGCGCCACCGATCCGAAGGGCAATACCGCGCTCATGGGCGTGGCCTTCAAGGGCGAGGGCAAGGTGGCGGAGCGGCTGCTCGCCCAGCATTGCAACATCGACGCCGCCAACAATGTCGGCCAGACGGCGCTCATGATGGGCGCGCTTTTCGGCCGGACGGAAATCGTCAAGCTATTGATCGCCCATGGCGCCAACCCGGCCATCAAGGACGCCAACGGCAACGACGCGACCAGCCTCGCCCGGCAGCAAGGCAATACCGAGATGGCGGCGCTGCTCGCCAGCGGCTCCTGACCCTCGACGGTTACAGCCGTAACTCTTTCGCGAGCGGACGAAACGAGCGTGTATCTTCCGCGTTCTAGATTCCCTCACGGCCACGCTCTGCAGCCGCATGGGTCGAGCTTTTGGAAGGGATGGAATGATGGCGGGCGCGTTGGACGCTGAACAGACGCGGGTTCTCGATACGTTGAAGGCCATCTTCGAGGCGGCCCGCACCAACGATGCGGCCTTGTTCAATTCCGTCGTCTCGCCGGACTTCTACCTGTTCGAGGCGGGGTCGCGCTTGGACGGCGCCGGCATGCTGGCCCTCGTCAAGACTCAGCACGATCTGGGCAAGAGCTTCGAATGGAACATCACCGAGCCGGACATCCACATCGGCGGCGACATGGCGTGGGTCGCCTATGTCAACAAGGGCAGCGTTACGGACGCCACCGGGACCAAGAAGCTGAGCTGGCTGGAGTCTGGCGCGCTGGAGAAGCAGGCCGGGCGCTGGAAGATGGTCTTCCTGCACAGCACCCGCATCCCGTCCTGAACGCGCGCTATTTCCCCAACAGGAAGCCCGTCACCAGCTTGAAGAACTTGCCGTAAGGCGGCGCCAGCCGGTCGAGCGCGCTCAGACGCCCGATCTCGAACACGGCGCGGGCATGCGACAGGCGGATGAAGCCGTCGCGGCCATGATAGGCGCCGGTGCCGCTGGGTCCGACGCCGCCGAAAGGCAGATCATCCTGGGCGCAATGCATGAGCGTGCCGTTGACGGTGACCCCGCCCGAGACGGTGCGGGCGAGCACGCCGTCCACGATAGTATGGTCGTTGGAGAAGCAATAGAGCGCCAGAGGCCGATCACCGGCATTGACGTGGGCGATCGCCTGGTCGAGATCGGCATAGGGCAGCACCGGCAGGATCGGCCCGAAGATCTCCTCGCGCATCACCTGCATCTCGGGCGTGGCGCCGAGGATCACCGTCGGCGGCAGCTTGCGCTCGAGCTCGGCCCCCTTGTCCTCGCGTTCGATGATGCGGGCACCGGCCGCGCGGGCGTTGTCGATCAAACCGCGCAGGCGGCGATAATGTCGGTCGCTGACGATCGAGCTGTAATCCGAATTGCCGGCGATGGCGGGATAGAGGCTGCGCGTCTCCTCGATCATCGCCTCGGCGAAGGTCTCGGTCAGGTCGGCCGGCACCAGCGCATAGTCCGGTGCGATGCAGGTCTGCCCGGCATTGAGGAACTTGCCGAGCGCAATCATCCGCGCCGCCTTCTTGAGCGGATAGTCTCGGCACAGGATGACCGGCGACTTGCCGCCGAGCTCCAGCGTCACCGGCGTCAGATTGTCGGCGGCGGCGCGCATGACCCGGCGGCCGATCTCGGTCGAGCCGGTGAAGAGCAGATGATCGAAGGGCAGACCGGCGAAGGATTGGGCCACGTCCGGGCCGCCCTGCACCACGGCGACCCTCTCGATCGGGAAGATCTCGGACAGCATCTGCTGCAGCAGGGCGGAGGTGCGCGGCGTGAATTCCGACGGCTTCAGCATCACGCGGTTGCCGGCGGCGAGCGCATCGGCGATCGGTCCGAGCGACAGCAGCAGCGGATAGTTCCACGGCGAGATGACGCCGACCACGCCCAGCGGCTGATAGATCACGCGTGCCTTGCCGGGTTGAAAGGTCCAATGCACGGAGCGGCGCTGTGGCTTCATCCAACGCGCCAAATGGCGCTTGGTGTGCTGAATGCCGCTCAAGGCGGTGATGATCTCGGCCAGATCGCTTTCGGCCGGCGAGCGGGTGCCGAAATCGGCCGACACCGCCTCGGCGAACGGACGGCGATATTTGCGGATCTGCTTCTGCAGCAGATCGAGCGCCGCCATGCGGGCCTGGTAGGAGGGCGTTCCTTCGCGCGCGGCCGCGGCGCGCTGCATGGCCAGAAGTCGGCGCGCTTCGACGCCCGGATCCTCGGCCCCCGGGACGGCGAGCGTCACGGGCGAAATCGGATGTGCACTCATGTCGCTTTTGTCCTGTTCAGCGCGGTCCGGCCGAAACCCCACCGCGACGCTACATTAAACCTGCCCGAGATCTGGCGCCAGTACCTGTCTTTAGCCGGTAAAAGCGACACTCTCAGCCGCGAATGCTTGCCGCCAAGAATGGCAAATCGAAGGCGTTCTGGGCATGGTGCGGCGAATGCTTCGAGGGTACCACGCGAACTCGACTTTTCTCAGGGCGGCCTCTAAGCTTTCGATCAAGCTACGGGCAGTCCGAGACAACCGAGCATGAAGAACGAACAGGACGGGGCACCGCTGTCAGGTGCCGAGAATCGAAACGACATCCGGCTGGGAGCGGCAACGGCACTCTCCTATCCCGCGAATATATCCTGGTCCGATCCGTTCGAGATCGTACCGGTACCGGCCTTGCTCGATCGTAGCGTGGCGCGCTATGGCGCGCGTCCCTGCCTCGATTTCCTCGACCGCAAATTCACCTATGAGGAGGTCGGGCAGCTAGTCGACCGGGCCGCGCGCGGATTGCAGAATCTGGGCCTCGGCAAGGGCGATCGGGTCGGGCTGTTCCTGCCCAACTGCCCCTATGCCGTGATCATGCTGTTCGCCGTGCTCAAGGCCGGCGGCATCGTGGTGAACTTCAATCCGCTCTATGCACCGCGGGAAGTGCGGCACCAGATCGAGGATTCGGTCGTCCGCTTCATGGTGACGCTCGACCTGCCGGCGCTCTATTGCAAGCTGGCGCCCATGCTCGACGGCACGGCGCTCGAAAAGATCATCCTTTGCCCGATGCAAGGGGTGCTGCCCTTTCCGCAGAGCATGCTCTATCCGCTGCTGCGCCGGGCCGACATCGTCAAGATCCCGGCCGACGGCCGGCATGTGACCTTCGAGGCGCTGACCGCCGATCGCGCGGCGCCCGCGCCGGTCGAGTGCGACCCGGTACAGGACGTGGCGCTGCTGCAATATACCGGCGGCACCACCGGCGTGCCCAAGGGCGCCATGCTGTCGCATCGGAACATCGTGGTGAACTGCCAGCAATGCCTGCGGTGGTTCCCCGAGGCGCGGTTGGGCCGGGAGAAGGTGCTGGCGGTGCTGCCCTTCTTTCATGTCTTCGCGCTGACGGTCGCGGAAATGCTGTCGATCCTGGGCGGTTTCGAGATCATCCTGCTGCCGCGCTTCGAGCTGAAACAGGTGCTGAAGACGATCGAGCGTAAGCGGCCGACCATGTTCCCGGGCGTGCCGACCATCTACACAGCGATCAACAGCAGCCCAGGCATCGGCCGCCGCGACCTGTCCTCGATCAAATATTGCCTGTCGGGCGGCGCCCCCCTGCCGCTCGAGGTGAAGACCGAATTCGAGCGCCTGACCGGATGCCATCTGGCGGAAGGCTACGGGCTAAGCGAGACTTCGCCGGTAGCCACCGCCAACCCGCTGGACGCCGCCGGCAAGCCCGGCTCGATTGGCCTGCCGGTGCCCGGCACCGAGATCGAGATCGCGAGCCTGGAACGGCCGGACGAGACGCTGCCGCCCGGCGAACGCGGCGAGGTCTGCGTGCGCGGGCCGCAGGTCATGCTGGGCTATTGGCGCCAGCCGGATGCGACGGCCGCCATCCTGACGGATGGGAGGCTGCGCACCGGCGATGTCGGCTATATCGACGAGGACGGCTATGTCTTTCTGGTCGACCGGATCAAGGACCTGATCATCGCCGGCGGCTACAATGTCTATCCGCGTAATGTCGAGGAGGCGATCTACGCCCATCCCGCCATCGCGGAATGCGTGGTCATCGGTCTTCCCGATCCTTATCGCGGCCAGACCGTGAAGGCCTATGTGACCTTGCGCGCCGGCATGATCCTTGACGAGGCCATGCTCCGCACCTTTCTCGAGGAGCGGCTCTCGCCGATGGAGATGCCGAAGCTGATCGAGTTTCGCGATGCGCTGCCCAAGACGGCGATCGGCAAGCTGTCCAAGAAGGCACTCCTGGACGAGGAAGCCGCCAAAACGGCGGCGGCGGCGGCCTGAGCATGGCGTTCGCCACCTCGATGGGTGAAGCCGGCGACTGGAAGCGCCGCGCCGTGGGCCTGGGCGTGGTAGCGTTTTGCCATCTCGCCGTCCTGGCCGCCCTGCCCTTTCTGACCGCGACCGGGCCGTCCGCCATCCGCACGGTCCATACCGTCATGGTCAAGCTGACCCGTCCGGCCCCCACGCCGGCACCGACGATTCCGCCGCCGCCGATCGCAGCACCGCCGCAGGTGATCGTGCCGATGCCGGCGCTGCCGGCCTTCGAACCCGCATCGGTACCGCCGGCGGAGCGCCGTCCGGATTCAGGGCCGCCGGTGCATTTCTTCACCGGTACCGGCAGCGGGCCGCAAAGCCTGCCGACGACCGGCGTCACCGCTTATGCGCCCCGCGCGCCCTCGAATTACGGCGACCAGGTCGGCGCCCGCATCGGCGGCGGTGCAGGCGGCGAGGCGAGCGGGCCCAAGACCAACCAGGACTGCCTGATCAACTATCAGGTCACCATCGACCGGCACGGCAATCTCTTGTCCTACAAGATCGATCCCTGCACCTCGGCGCTGGTCAATGCCGTCGCCGAGGCGCGCATCAAGGCGGCCGCCCCCTACCCGCCGCCGCCCGATACCGGTGCCGCGCAATATACGATCTATCGCAGCCAGATCTTCCATTACGACCCGGCGCTGGGAAAGCCGGCGAAGTGAGCTTGCTGAGATTGCTCGGTCCGGCGCTCCTGGCGCTGGCGCTCGCCGGCTGCACCTTCGGCCGCAAGGTCGAGGTCTCGCACGAGAAGCCGGACGAAAAGCCCCTGGTGTTCGTGCCGCCGGCCTATCATCCGAGCTTCGACTGCCTGGAAGCCGCCTCCATCGCCCAGGACGAGGTCTGCGGCAGCAAGATCCTGTCCGGGCTCGACGAGGCGATGGCGGCATCCTACCGCCGGGCGATCCGCAACAGCGATCTCATCGGCAGCAGCCAGCTCGCTTCCCTTCAAGCCCATTGGCTGATCGACCGGCGCACCGCCTGCGCCCTACCCGCAGGGCGGCGCAAGGACCAGCCGGCCGATCCGGCCGCCGAAGCCTGCCTCCAGGCCCTCTATCGCGAGCGGATCGCCCGTCTCGACGCCTGGCCGAAACCTGTGCGCGCGGCCGGCCGCGGCCACCCGATCGGCGCCTATGTCTCGTTCCAGGGCGCCGACTATCGCGATCCGCTCTGCGCGCCCGTGCAGCAGCTTCTGGAAGAGTCGATCCAGCGCAACGGCGATGTCGATCCGCACCATCTGAGCGGCGCCGCCGAGCTCGCCAGCACCCATGGCGACGCCGCGGCCTTGGGCCTTCCCTTCCGGCTCGCCGTCACGGCCTATAAGGGCGATGCCGACAAGAGCTATGAGCTGCGCGCCCAGACGCTGTCGATCGATGGCCAGCCGGTGGTCGATCAGGCGATTTTCGGCGCCTGGATCAGACAGCAGCCCAATTCCGGCGGCCGCTTCTTCGTCGCCATCTCCGACAGCAAGGATTTCGCGGCCCTCGATGCGATCCGCTATCAGGGCCGACTGTTCGCTCTCGCGGTCGAGCCCTGGGGCTATTTCTCGCCGGCTTCGATCGGCGAGGCCTCCTATGCCGGATTATTCGAAATCCTGGGACCTGGACGGGCCGAGCCGCGCTGCCTCTACAAGACCTATTCCCGGCCGCCGGCCCGGGGCGCCTTCGACGCGCTGCCTTCCTTGACCCAACTCCGCGCTCTGCTCGTCACGCTCCAGGGCGAGGCGCCGGCCGATTACGACCCGAACGATCGGCGCGCGGCACATCTCCTGGCCGAGGCCCGGCTGTGGCACGACCTCAATCTACCGCTCATCGGCACCGGCGAAGAACTGCAGGATGGCTGGGCCGGCTGGCTGCGCAAGCGGCACGATGCGACCTGGGACGCGCTCTTCGCCTGGTCCGAGCGCGATCTCGGCAGCAAGACGCTCTATCGGCAGCTTATCGACCTGATGGCGCCTGCCGGCACCGAGCTCGCCCAAACCTTCCGCGACGCGCAGGGGCTGAGCCCGGCCGAGGCGCGGGATGCCGCCGATCTCGCCCTGATGGAGCTGATCGAGCAGCATCTCGGCACCTATCCGGGCAGCGAAGCGGCCGAGGCGGAAAATCCCCGCGCCCTCGCCACCTATCGGCCGCGTTTCGCGGTCGCCCCGAAGCCCGGCGATATCGAGGCCGGCAGGCCGATCGCGAGCCTGCACAGCGCCGCGCTCAATGGCGCGGGCGATGCGCTCGGCGATTTCATCCGCTACGAATATGGGCAGTTGGGCCATGCCCGATCGCGCGGGGCCGACGGCGAGACGGCGCTGATGGCGGCCGCCGGGAACCCCGCTACGGCGAACCTCCTGCTGAGCGCCGGGGCCGATCCGAACGAGACGGATGCGGCCCATCGCACGGCGCTTATGACGGCGGCGAGGCTCGATCAGCTCGACACGGCCCAACGTCTGCTCGATGCCGGCGCCGATCCCGAGCGCGCGACCATCGCCTGGACCGGCACCGGGCCCGAAGGGACGGCAATGCCCGCATCGGCCGTGACCCAGGGCGAGACGGCGCTGATGATCGCCGCCGACCACGCCCGGCCGGCGCTCATCCGCCTGCTGCTCGATCATGGCGCCAGGCCGCAGGATCGCGACGGCAATGGCGGCACCGCCTGCGACCGCCTTGCCGGCAACTTCCGACTAGAGCCGGCCGACCGAACGGCGCTCGCCGCCCTGCTGTGCAGATGAACCCGTCTCTTCGGTCGATTTCGGCTCGCCGATCCCTTGCCTGGTCCGATCGGCCACCGCGGTCGCGAAGGCGGTGATGAAGAGGGCATAGAAGCCCGCGACCAGGAATGCCACGAAGAAGGGCATGGGCGGGCGCCGGTCGGTCAGGATGGTGAGGAAGATCAGGAAGCTGGGCAGCACGAGGACGAAGCGCGGCAGGATCGCCCAGCGCCGCGCGCCTGCCGACAGGGCGAAGATGATACCGAGCGCCGCCGCCTGACCGAGATCGGTCAAGGGCTGCTGTTGCTCGATCGTGCGCTCGCTGAGGCCGCCCAGGATGAAGGCGGCTAAGCCGGCGCCGAGGATGAATTGAAACATCGCGCCACCTCCTGGCACGGCGCCATCATAGCGGGAGGTCGGCGCCGGCACCATTGCCGGCGCGGCAGGTCAGGCCGGCAGCCGCTCGTATTCCTCGCCGAGCGCGATCGGGTGCGCCATGGCGGCATTGAGCTTGACGCGGTCGAGCTCGCCCTCCCAGCGGCTGATGACGATGGTGGCGACGCCGTTGCCGACGAGATTGGTGAGCGCCCGGCACTCGCTCATGAATTTGTCGATGCCGAGAATGAGGGCGAGCGAGGTGATCGGAATGTCGGGGATGATCGAGAGCGTCGCCGCCAGCGTGACGAAGCCGGCGCCGGTGACGCCCGAGGCGCCCTTGGAGGTCAGCATGGCGACGGCGAGCACCGTCAGCTCCTGCCCCAGCGTCAAATGCGTGTTGGTCGCCTGCGCCAGGAACAGGGTCGCGAGCGTCATGTAGATGTTGGTGCCGTCGAGGTTGAAGCTGTAGCCGGTCGGGATCACCAGCCCGACCACCGATTTCGAGGCGCCCAGCGCCTCCATCTTGGCCAGCATGTGGGGCAGCACCGTCTCGGACGAGCTGGTGCCGAGCACGATCAGCAGCTCGTCCTTGATGTAGGCGATGAAGCGCAGGATCGAGAAACCGGACAGGCGCGCGATCACACCCAGCACGATCAGCACGAACAGGAGCGAGGCGACGTAGAAGGTGACGATGAGATAGCCGAGATTGACCAGCGCTCCGAGCCCGAAGGAGCCGATGGTGAAGGCCATGGCGCCGAACGCGCCGATCGGCGCCACATAGACGATCATGCCGATGATGCGGAAGAACATCTTGCCGGCGAGATCGATGCCGTGGGTGATCTGCTCGCCCGGCTTGCCCATGTTGGCGATGGCGAAGCCGCTGAGGATCGAGACCAGCAGCACTTGCAAGAGGTCGCCCTTGGCCAGCGAGTCGAAATAGGAGCCGGGGATGATCGCCAGCAGATGGGCGACGAAGCTGTCCTCCTTGGCGCGGCTGACGAAGGCGGCGACGGCCTTGGGATCGAGCGTGGCCGGATCGATATTGAGGCCCGTGCCCGGTTGCAGCAGCTCGCCGACCAGCAGGCCGATGACGAGGGCCGCAGTCGAGACCGCCTCGAAATAGAATATGGTCTTGAGGCCGACGCGGCCGACCTTGCGCATGTCGCCGATCGAAGCGATGCCATGCACGACGGTGCAGAAGATGGCGGGCGCGATCATCATCTTGATCAGGCCGATGAAACCGTCGCCCAGCGGTTTCATCTGTTTGGCGAGATCGGGATAGAAATGCCCGAGCGCCACACCGATCACGATCGCCAGGAGCACCTGAACATAGAGAACGCGATACCAGGGCTTACCTGCCGCCATGACCCAATATCCTCCACAACCCTTTTGTTGGGCGGGACGGTATCAGCGCGTCCTCGCCTGAGGCAAGAGGAGCGATTGGCACAATTAGAACCGGCTGTGGAATCAGGCGCACCTTCAACCGGCAGTCATTTTTTCCACGGCCGCTGCGACTTGCGCGGCAAGCTCCTCCAGTGCCGGGTCGGGGATGCCGTAAGCGCGAAGCTCATCGCGCGTCCGGAACAGATAGTCTGCGGAGCTGCCCAGGCTTCCCGCTGCCGTTGCGAGCCTGTGCACGAGGGTATCGGGATCGAGATCGCCGGCATAGTGGCGGCCCGCCTGGTCGATCGTGAAGGCGAGCGCGCTGCCGAAACGCCTTCCTTCCCGATCCAGGACGTCTACCCAGCAGGGCAAGTAGGCCGCCGCAACCATCTCTCGGCGCCACAGCAGCGCGAGCTCGTCCTCGATGTCCCCTTCGACGATCCGAAGGGCGATGCCGTCGCAGACACCGCCCTCGTCGAGCGCCAGAACCAGCCCCGGTCGCTCCGGCGAGCCGCGGCCGGCGATGGCCGACAGGCAGAAGGCGCGATGCCACCCCTTTATCCGCGCGATCCGGCGCTCGATGCAATGAATGGTCGGATTCCAGATCAACGAGCCGTAGGCGAACAGCCAGGACTCACCCGGCGGTCTGGCCTCGAGGACGGCGCGCAGGGATTCCCGGCGCTCCTCGTCGGTCAGCATGCGCAGGCCCGGCGCCTCGCCCGCCAGGATCGCTTCGAGGCCGCCCGCCTCCAGCAGTTCTCGGGAAAGCCTCAAGCTACGGTCCGGCGCGCCGATGCGCCGGCTCATCGGACGGACTCCGGCGTGGCCGAGGCGATCTGACGCGTCTGCCAACCACCGCCGAGTGCCCGGAAAAGGTCGATCTGGTCGTCGGCGATACGCGCATCCGCGGCGGCGAGATCCGCCTCGGTGTCGGCAGCGGTCCGCTCGGCATCGAGCACCTCCAGGAAATCGACCTGGCCCTCGCGCTGCCGCGCGCGGACGATGCGAGCCGCGGTCTCGGCCTGGTCGCGCGCCGCCTGCAGCGCAACCCGGCCATCGAGCGCCTTGGCGTAGCCGGAAAGCGCCGTCTCGGTCTCCTGCAACGCTTCGAGGACTGCCCCGTCGAAGGTGGCGAGCGAGCCCGAGGCATCCGCCTCGGCACCGCCGATACGGGCGCGGACGCCTTCCTGATTGGGGAAGGCCCAGCTGATCTGCGGCCCGAGCATGTACCAGAGCGGTCCGCCGGTGAAGAGATCGCCGAGGCCGGTGCTGGTCTGGCCCGCAGCACCCCCGAGGGTGATGCGCGGATAGAGATCGGCCGTGGCGACGCCGATACGCGCCGTATCCGCCGCGAGCTGCCGCTCGGCGGCGCGAATGTCCGGCCGTCGCGCGAGCAGAGCCGCACCGTCGCCGACCGGCAGGGGCCGGACGATGCGCGGCGTAGTCGAGCGTGCGCCGGCCTCCGGCGGCAAGGCCTGCGGCGTGCGGCCGGTCAAGGTGGCGAGACGGAACAGCGCCGCCTGCCGTTCCGCGGCGATGCCCGGGACGAGTGCCGCGCGCTGGTCGCGCAAGGCCGTGATCCGCACCAGATCGAGCTTGTCCGCGCGGCCCGCCTCCAGGCGCTTGCCGGTGACGCGCAGCGATTGGTCGAGCAATTCGACCGTGCGCCCGGCGACCGCCAGCCGTTCCGCGGCCGAGGCGGCATCGGCATAGGCGCGGATGGTGTCCGCGACGACCATGACGCGCACGGCGTCCGCATCGGCGGCGGCCACGGCGACATCGCCGTCCGCCGCCTCGATCGAGCGCCCGACACGGCCGAAGAGATCGAGCTCGTAGCCGATCGAGAGCCCGCCATCGATCAGCCAGGATTCGCGCTTGCGGCCAGGGATCGATTCCACCGCCGACACCCGGTCGTAGGTGGCACTGGCGGTGACACCGGTCGCGGGCAGCCGGTCGGCCTTGGCGCCGCGCAGGGTCGAGCGGGCGCGTTCCAGCCGGGCGACCGCGACGCGGATGTCGGTATTGGCGCTCAGCGCATCGGCGACGAGACTGTCGAGCACGGGATCGTCATAGAGCCGCCACCAATCCTGGGCCGGCTCGGTGGCCGAGACCGCCGGCGAGGTGCCGCCGATGAACGGCACCGCCGCAGTGGGCGGGACGGCAGGCGCGCTATAGTCCGGCCCCACGGTGCAGCCGGCCAGGACCAGGGCCGAGACGGCGGCGAGAAGGAGCTTTTTCGTGTTCATGAGATTGATCCTTATTCGGCCGGCTGCGCATCGAGCGCGGCGGCGGCGGCCTGGTTCGGCACGGGCCGCCGGGCGGCCCGGAGGCCGAGGGTGCGGCAGACGACGTAGAAGGTCGGGGTGAAGAGGAGGCCAAAGCCGGTGACGCCGAGCATGCCGAAGCACACCGCCGTGCCGAGCGCGATCCGAAGCTCGGCGCCGGCACCGTGGGCGACCGCCAGCGGCAGGGCGCCCAGGATGAAGGCGAAGCTGGTCATCAGGATCGGGCGCAGGCGCATCCGGGCGGCCGAGACCGCCGCCTCGACCGGCGAAAGCCCGTCCTTGTCCTCGGCCTGGCGTGCGAACTCGACCACCAGGATCGCGTTCTTGGCGGCGAGCGCGATCAGCACGATCAGGCCGATCTGGGTCAGCACATTGTTGTCGAAGCCGCGCAGATTGACGCCGGCCATGGCCGCCAGCAGGCACATCGGCAGGATGAGGATGATGGCGAGCGGCAGGGTCAGGCTTTCGAACTGCGCCGCGAGCACGAGAAAGACGAAGACGACCGCGAGCGCGAAGACGAGCCCAGCCGTGTTGCCGACCGTCTTCTGCTGATAGGCGATGCCGGTCCATTCATAGCCATAGCCGCGCGGCAGCTCCCCGGCGAGGCGCTCCATCTCCTGGAGCGAATGGCTGGAGGCGAAACCCGCCGCCGTGTCGCCGTCGATCTCGACCGCCGGAAACAGATTGTAGCGGACGACACGATAGGGCTCGGCCTCGTCATGGAAAGTGGCGACGCTGCCGATCGGCACCATGGCGCCGCTGTCCGAGCGGGCACGGAGATTGGCGATATCCGCAACGGTCCGCCGGAACGGCGCATCGGCCTGCGCCGTCACGCGGAAGGTACGGCCGAGCAGATTGAAGTCGTTGACGAACAACGAGCCGAGATACACCTGCATCGCCTCGAACACGCGTGAAGGCGGCACGCCCAGCACATTGGCCTTGGCCCGGTCGATATCCGCGAAGATGCTGGGCGAGGCGGTGTTGTAGAATGTGAAGACCGACGAGAGTCCTTGGGTTTCATTGGTCTTGGCGATCAGGTCGGAAGCGGCCTTGCCCATGTCCTGATAGCCGTGCCCGCTGCGGTCCTGCAGCATCATCCGGTAGCCGGTGGCGGCGTTGCCGCCGATGCCCTGGATGACGGGCGGGGGAACGACCAGCAGGCGGGCCTCGTCGATGTCGGCGACGGCCTTGCGCGTATCCGCCATGATCGCCTGCATGGTGCGGCCATGCGGGTCGCGCTCCCGAAAGGGCTTCAAGGGGAAGAAGGCGACGCCGGCATTGGGCGCGAGCGTGGAGGAAAGCCCGTCCATGCCGGCGAACATCTCGGCGTGGGCCACGCCCTCGACCTTGACGATCCGCCGCCCGACCTCCTGGACGACCTCGTCGGTCCGCTGCAGCGAGGCGCCCGGCGGCAGCTGGACCAGAACCGCGAAATAGCCTTGATCCTGGAGGGGGATGAATCCGACCGGCGTGACCCAGAACAGGCCGATCGTCAGCGCGATGAGGCCGCCATAGACGGTCATCATGCGCCTCGGCATGAGCACGAGCTGGTGAGTGAGGGCGGCATAGCGCTCGCTCAGCCGCTCGAAGCCCTGGTTGAAGCGGTCTGCCATGCTCTGAACCATCCGGCGCCAGCCGTGAAGATCCCCGGCGCGATGCGACGGCTTCAGCAGCAGGGCCGCCATCGCCGGCGAGAGCGTCAGCGACAGCAGCAGCGAGAAGATCGTCGCGGTGGCGATGGTGACGGCGAATTGCTTGTAGAACTCTCCGGACAGGCCGGACATGAAGATGGTCGGCACGAAGACCGCGCAGAGCACGAGCACGATGGCGACGAGCGCCGTCGAGACCTCGTCCATCGAGACGCGCGCGGCCTGGAGCGGCGACATGCCGTTCTCGAGATTGCGCTCGACATTCTCGACCACGACGATCGCGTCGTCGACGACGATGCCGATCGCCAGCACGATGCCGAACAGCGACAGATTGTTGATGGAATAGCCCATCGCCAGCAGCACGGCGCAGGTGCCGAGCACCGAGACCGGGATCGCGATCACCGGGATGATGGCGGCTCGCCATTTCTGCAGGAACACCAGGATCACGAGGATCACCAGCACCGTCGCCTCGAACAGCGTCTGGATACCGGCATCAATCGAATCGACGACGAAGCTGGTGGGATCGTAGGCGATCTTGTAGGCGATGCCGGCCGGGAATTCCTTCGCCAGGCGGTCCATGGTCCGATAGACCTCGGCCCGGGCGCGGACCGCATCGGCGCCGGGACGCGCCAGCAGGTTCAGGATCGCGGTGGGCTGGCCGTTGAGATAGGTGACGGCGTTGTAATTGTCAGTGCCGAGTTCGACCCGCGCCACGTCCGAGACCCGAACCTGCCGGCCGTCGGCATCGGTGCGGATGACGATGCGCGCGAACTCCTCGGGTGATGTCAGGCGGCCCTGGGCTCGGACATTCACCTGGAACGCGTCGTTGGGTCCCGTCGGCGCCTGGCCGAGCTTGCCAGCCGCGACCTGAACGTTCTCGGCGCGGAGTGCTGCGACGATCTCGCCAGCGGTCAGGTTCAAGGCCGCCGCGCGGTCGGGATCGATCCAGATGCGCATGGAATAGTCGCGGCCGCCGGCCATCAGGTCGACATCGCCCACGCCCTCGACCCGGCTCAGCGGATCGAGCACCTGGGTGCGAGCATAGTTCAGCACATAACCCGCATCATGCGACCCGTCCGGCGAGATCAAATTCACCGCCATCAGGATCGAGGGCGAGATCTTCTTGGTCTGGACGCCCAGGCGCTGCACCTCTTCGGGCAGCCGCTGCATCACGGTGGCGACGCGGTTCTGCACCAGCACCTGCGCCTTGTCCGGATCGGTGCCGACCTTGAAGGTAACAGTGATGGCGAGCTTGCCGTCACCGGTCGATTGCGACGATTGGTAGAGCATGTCGTCGACGCCGTTGATCGCCTGCTCGATCGGCGAGGCGACCGTCTCGGCCACGGTCTGGGCGTTGGCGCCCGGATAGGTCGCCGTCACCGTCACGGTCGGCGGTACGATGTTGGGATATTGCGAGACCGGGAGCGCGAGATAGGCGATGGCGCCAACGATGGCGATCACCAGGGCCAGCACGCCGGCAAAGATCGGGCGATCGATGAAAAAGCGGGACAAGCGCATGATGGCGCTCCTCTGAAAGGGGTTCAGTCGGCGGCGAAGCTCGCCTGGGCCGAGACGGGCGAGCCGGGCACGCTCGCCGTGCTGATCGGGTTCTGGACCGGGCCGATGGTGCCGGGCTGCGGCCGCACCTTGGCGCCCGGCGCCGCCGACATCAGGCCGGCGATCACCACGCGGTCGTCGTCGGCCAGGCCCGCGGTCACGATGCGGAGCCCGTCGATTTCCGGGCCGAGCTCGACCGGCTTTGCCGTCACCATGTCGTCAGCGCCGACCGTGAGCACGATCTTGCGGGCCTGGTCGGTCTGCACGGCGGTGCTCGGGATGAGCAGCGCCTGTGCAACGGCGCCGCTGGCGAGCCGCATGCTGCCGAACAGGCCGGGGGTCAGGAACAGGTCGGGGTTGGCGATGGTGGCGCGTCCGCGGATCGTGCCCGAGCGAGGGTCGATGCCGTTGTCGGTGAAGTCGAGCCGGCCTTTCCAGCGATAGCCCGCCTCGTCCTGCAGGCGCACCTCGACCGGAGCGCCCGGCCCGGTACGATCGCGCCGGCTCTTGAGATAGAGCGCCTCGGACGCATCGAAGCTGAAATAGATCGGATCGAGCGCGTTGATCGTCGTGAGCAGCGTCGCGGCCGTGCCGTCGCCGCCGACGACCAGATTGCCCACATCGGCACGGCGGTCGGAAACGCGGCCAGCGATGGGCGCGCGAACCTCGGTGAATTCGAGATCGAGCGTCCTGGCGCGAACCCGCGCCTGTGCCGCCGCGAGACCGGCCTCAGCGGCCTGGGCGCGAGCGCGCAGCGAGTCGACCTCGCTCGCCGAGACGGCATTGTCGCCGACCAGCCGAGCGGCACGAGCATAGTCGGATTTGGCGAGCGCCAGCGCGCTCGCGGCGCTGGCCGCCCCCGCCCGCGCCTCTTCGAGAGCGGCCGCGAAAGGCCGGGGATCGATGGTGAAGAGAGGATCGCCTTCCTTCACCATCTGCCCGTCGGTGAAATGGATCGCCGTCACCGCGCCCGAGACGCGCGCCCGCACCAGGACCGATTTGCTCGGGGCGAAACGGCCAATATACTGGTCCCACTCATTCACAGTGCGGACGAGCGGCGTCGCAACGGTGACGGCGGGCGGCGACGGGGCGGTTTGCGCCGGCGCCGGGTGGTCGAGCAGGGCCGCACCGACGCCGAGCGCGGCCACAGCCGGGATCGCGACATAGGCACTGCGCAGCCAATGGCGTGACAGGGAGGATCGATGCCTCGGCACCGCCCTCGCAGGTTCTTCGGGAAGTTGTTCGGAAGTCATCGATACCTCAAGAACTGAAAGCGCCGGTTGTCGGCGCAAAGAATATGACTTCTGCCCTGAAGACGATAAACGCCGAAGTACGCGCCAATCTGTCTCTCTGTTGGATACAATAAGATTAGAAATTGACGCCTCTACGGTGATAAAGAGGCCATCTGGAGAGTTTTTGGCGCGAGGGGCAGGCAATGACGCGGAGCGCACCGCAGATCGACGACATCGCGACCTTCGTCGCGGTGGCTCAGAACGCCAGCTTCACGCGGGCGGCCGAGCAGCTCGGTAACAGCAAATCTAATGTCGGCAAGGCCGTGCAGCGGCTGGAAGGACGGCTGGGCACCAAGCTCTTCCAACGGACCACGCGTGCCGTGCGGCTGACCGAGGATGGCGAGACCTATCTGGAAGCGGCGCGCGCCGCACTCGACGGGCTGGCCGAGGCGGAGATCTCGCTCGCCGCCCGTCGGGACGAGCCGGTAGGGCGCGTGCGGCTCGACATTCCCGTGGGCTTCGGCCGGCTGCTCATCCCCACATTCGCCGCACTCCGCCGGCGCCATCCGCAGGTCACGCTTGAGCTTTCGCTCAACGACCGGCAGTCGGACGCGGTCGGCGAAGGCTGGGACATCGTCGTCCGCATCGGCGAGCTGCCCGCCGACGGCGAGATGATGGTGCGCAAACTATGTGATCTGCAGCTTTGCCTCTACGCCTCGGCGGATTATCTGGAGCGCAGCCCGCCAATCGAGGCCGTGAAGGATCTCCGGCACCAGGAGGCGATCATCTTCCGCGGCCATTCCGGCAAGCTGCGCCCCTGGACGGTGCTCGATGCCGGCCGCCCGATCGAGATCGTCCCCGTTCCGAGCGTGATCGTCTCGGACGGGCGCGCCATGATCGACGCCGCCATCGCCGGGCTCGGCATCGCCCAACTCTTCGACCGCGTGACCCAGCCCTATACGGCCTCGAACAAGCTGCAGCATGTCTGGCCTGAGATCGACGCCCCCGGCCCGCCGGTCCATGCCCTGATCCCACTCGGCCGGCGCATGCCGCCGAAGACGAGGGCCGTGCTCGATCACCTCGCCGATGTACTTAGAGCGCCGCTCACCGCCTAGAGTTCGGCCGCCGCCGAAGCATCTCCGCCCGAAACCATGGCAATGAGGCGCATCATCGACGAAACGGACGAACCATGCCGATCGACGGATCCCTGGAGACGCGACAACTCTTCTTCGGCTGGCGGGTAGTCTGGGCTGCCTTCCTGGTTGCCATTTTCGTCTGGGGTGCGGGCTTCTACGGGCCGCCGATCTTCCTGGAGACGCTGCGTCGGACGCGCGGTTGGCCGGTCTCGACGATCTCGGCGGCGATCACTCTGCATTTCCTGCTGGGCGCCGCGATCGTGGCGCGGCTGGCAGCGCTCCATCACCGCTTCGGACTGGCCGGCACGACCCGGATCGGCGCCGTTCTGACCGCATGCGGGCTCATGGGCTGGGCGCTCGCGCAAGAGCCGTGGCAACTCTTCCTGGTCATGCCGCTGAGCGGGGCCGGCTGGGCCATGACCAGCGGGGCCGCCCTCAATGCCATGGTTTCGCCCTGGTTCATCCGCCGCCGGCCGGCAGCCCTCTCCATGGCCTATAACGGCGCCAGCATGGGCGGCGTGATCTTCTCGCCGCTCTGGGTCGCGCTCATCGCCGGCCTCGGCTTTCCGGCCGCGGCAGCGCTGGTCGCGATTGCCATGACGGCGACGCTGTGGGTGATCGCCCGCCGCTATCTCGAGCGCGATCCGGCCCGGATGGGCCTGGCGCCGGATGGTGCGCTCGACGGCACCGCGCCGGCCCGGCACGCGGCGGCGGCACCATTGGCGAGCCCTTGGCGGGACCGCCGCTTCGTCACGCTCGCGGCCACGGCCTCGCTCGGCCTCTTCGCCCAGATCGGCCTGATCGCGCATCTCTTCTCGCTCTTGACGCCCTCCTTGGGCGAGACCGGCGCCGGGCTGGTCATGGGCATGACCACGGCCGGCGCGATCGGCGGTCGGACACTCCTCGGCATGATGCTGGGCGACACCGACCGCCGCCTCGCCCTGGCCACCAACATAGTGCTCCAGGCCTGCGGATCGGCGATCCTCATCCTCGCCGCCGGCGGCAGCGTCCCGCTGCTGCTGCTCGGCTGCCTGCTGTTCGGGCTGGGCCTCGGCAATATCACATCCCTCCCGGCGCTCATCGCCCAAGCCGAATTCATGCCGGTCGACCTGCCGCGCGTGGTCGCCCTGGTCACGGCGGCGAGCCAGGCGAGCTTCGCCTTCGCGCCGGCCCTGTTCGGCCTGTTGCGCGCGCCGTCGGGCGATGGGAGTGCACCGTTGTTGTTCGGCGCCGCGGCCGCCGTTCAGCTCGCCGCCGCGATCATGGCGATGCTCGGCCGTCAGCCCTGCTTGCGGGCCGGCCGCTCCTGATCGGCAAGCTCGGAATCGACCGCCAGCGCCTCGTACTCGCGCGCCGCGATCTGCAGAACTTCGATCACATCGGGCTGATGCATGGCGTCGGCAAGACGCCGCGCCTGTGCCGCGAGTTTGCGATAATGCGAGCCTCTGATCATGAGGCATTTTATCCGTGGGGATCTTAACGACTTATTGAGATGGCGAGCCAGCAACAAGCCGTAGTGGGTTTGCGGATATGGTTACCGCAAGATGCACGACTCGGCGGTACGGACGTAACATACCGGTAACTGTACTGAAGGCGCGCAAATCCTTGACTTTCGGGTCGATATGACCAATAAGGAAGTTATCTTACGTTAACGTGAGGTACGGCTCTTTTGGCTCCCGAGTCGCTGCAACCCGTCTATTCGATTGGCGATCTCGTCAAGGAGCTCGGCGTGTCCGCCCGCGCCATCCGTTTCTATGAGGATCACGGGTTGCTGGCGCCGCAGCGGGCCGGTGGCAACCGCATCTATACGGGGCGGGAGCTGGCGCGGCTGAAGCTGATCCTGCGCGGCAAGCGGCTGGGTTTCAGCCTGGCCGATATCGGCGAGCTGCTCGATCTCTACGACGCCGACCGCGATCATCTGGCGCAGCTGCGCCAGACCTTGGCCAAAGGCCGCGCGCGCATCGCCGAGCTGGAGCAGCAGCGGCTGGAGCTCGACCTCACGCTCAAGGAATTGCGCACGCTCGAAGCGCTCATCGCCACTACCATCAAGCAACGCGAAAATCCTGAGGAGACGCCCTTATCATGAAGCCGGTCGTGATCGCGGGCTATGCCCGGTCGCCCTTTCATTTCGCCCGCAAGGGCGAGCTCGCCCGGGTACGCGCGGACGAGCTGGCGGCCCAGACCATCGCCGGGCTGATGATGCGCACCAAGGCCGATGCCGAGGAGATCGAGGATCTGATCCTCGGTTGCGCCTTTCCCGAGGGCGAGCAGGGGCTGAACGTCGCCAAGCTCATCGGCTTCCTCGCCAAGTTGCCGATCACGGTCGCCGGCACCACGGTCAACCGCTTCTGCGGCTCCTCGATGCAGTCGATCCATATGGCGGCGGGGGCGATCAAGATGGGCGCCGGCGACGTCTTCATCTGCGCCGGGCTCGAATCCATGAGCCGCGTGCCGATGATGGGCTTCAACCCGATGCCGCATCCGGGCCTGGCCGCGGAATATCCGGCCGCATATATGGGCATGGGCGAGACCGCCGAGAATGTCGCGCGCAAATACGGCATCGGCCGGCCCGAGCAGGAGGCCTTCGCCGTCGAGAGCCATCGCAAGGCGGCCGCGGCTCAGGCCGCAGGCAAGCTTGCCGGCGAGATCGTGGCGATCAACGCCCCCCAAGGCAAGGTCGAGCAGGATGGCTGCATCCGCCCCGATACCAGCGCCGAGGGCTTGGCCGGCCTCAAGCCCGCCTTCGATGTCAACGGCACGGTCACCGCCGGCACCTCCTCGCCCCTCACCGACGGCGCCTCGGCCGTGCTCGTCTGTAGCGAAGATTACGCCAGGGCCAATGGCTTCGAGCCGCTGGCCCGCATCCGCTCGATCGCCGTCGCCGGCTGCGATCCGGCCCTGATGGGTATCGGCCCGGTCGCGGCCACCCGCAAGGCGCTGAAGCGCGCCGGTGTCAGCATCGACCAGATCGACTTGGTCGAGCTCAACGAGGCCTTCGCCTCGCAATCGCTCGCCTGCATGCGCGATCTGGAGATCGATCCGGCCAAGGTCAATCTCGATGGCGGCGCCATCGCCCTCGGCCATCCCTTGGGCGCCACCGGCGCCCGCATCACCGGCAAAGCGGCGCAGCTCCTGAAGCGCGAAGGCAAGAATTTCGCGCTCGCCACCCAATGCATCGGCGGCGGCCAGGGCATCGCCACCATCCTCGAGGCGATCTGATCATGGCGATCGCGAAGGCCGCCGTGCTCGGCGCCGGCGTCATGGGCAGCGGCATCGCCGCCCATATCGCCAATGCAGGCATCCCGGTCGTGCTGCTCGACATCGTGCCCCAGGGGGCCGCGAACCGGAACGCCGTCGCCGAGGGGGCGGTCGAGAAGCTGCTGAAGACGGAGCCCGCCGCCTTCATGAGCGCCAGGAACGCCAGGCTCGTCACCACCGGCAATCTGGAGGATCATCTCGGCCTCCTCGCCGATTGCGACCTCATCATCGAGGCCGTGCTTGAAGACCCCGCGGTCAAGAAGTCGCTCTATGCCAAGGTCGAGGCCGTGCGCAAGGACGGCTCGATCGTCTCCTCCAACACCTCGACCATTCCGCTGGCGATCCTGACCGATGGTCTGCCCGAGCGGTTCGCACGCGATTTCCTCATCACGCATTTCTTCAATCCGCCGCGCTATATGCGGCTGCTGGAGATCGTCGCCGGCCCGAAGACGCGGCCCGACGCCGTTGAGCTCGCCGCCGATTTCTGCGACCGCCGGCTCGGCAAGGGCGTGGTGCGCTGCAAGGACCGACCGGGCTTCATCGCCAATCGGGTGGGTACCTATTGGATCACCGCCTCGGTCAATGCCGCGATGGATCTGGGCCTGACGGTGGAAGAGGCGGACGCGGTCATGGGCAAGCCGTTCGGCATTCCCAAGACCGGCGTGTTCGGGCTCATCGACCTGGTCGGGCTCGACCTCATGCCGCATGTCTCTGGCTCGCTGCGCGCGACCCTGCCCAAGGACGATCCCTATCAGGCGATCTACCGCGAGCCGCCGCTGTTCAAGCGCATGATCGAGACGGGCTATACCGGCCGCAAGGGCAAGGGCGGCTTCTATCGCCTCAATCGCGAGGCCGGACGGCGCAAGGAAGCGATCGACCTCATCACCGGCGATTACCGGCCGGAACGGAAATCCGAGATCGACAGCGGCAATGCCCGCCATCCGGCCCAGGCGCTCGCCGCCACCGACAAGGGCGGCGACTATGCCAGGCGCGCGGTCGGCGCCACCCTCCTCTATGCCGCCTCGCTGGTGCCCGAGATCGCCGATACGGTCGCCGCCGTCGATCAGGCGATGCGGCTCGGCTATAATTGGAAATGGGGGCCGTTCGAGCTCATCGACCGCATCGGCGTCGATGCCTTCATCCAAGGCTGCGAGCAGGCGGGCTTCGCCGTGCCGCCGCTGGTGGGTCAGGCGGCCGGGCGCAGCTTCTATCGCATCGAGAACGGCCGGCGGGAATATCTCACCGTCGATGGCACCTATGCCCCGATCGAGCGGCCGGCCGGCATGCTGGTGCTCGACGACATCCGCAACGCCGGCAAGCCGCTCGCCAAGAACGGTTCGGCCAGCCTCTGGGATCTGGGCGACGGCGTCGCCTGCTTTGAGATCCACAGCCGCGCCAACGCGCTCGATCCCGAGATCCTGGAGCTGATGCAGAAGAGCATCGGCATCGTGGGCGCGGGCATGACGGGGCTCGTCATCTATAGTGACGCCGACAATTTCTCGGTTGGCGCCAATCTCGGCCTGGCGCTCTTCGCCGCCAATATCGGCCTCTATCCCATGATCGAGATGATGGTCTCGGCCGGCCAGGCGACGATGAAGGCGCTCAAATATGCGCGCTTCCCATCGGTCGCGGCGCCCGCCGGCATGGCGCTGGGCGGCGGCTGCGAGATCTGCCTGCACGCCTCGGCGATCCAGGCCCACGCCGAGACCTATATGGGGCTGGTCGAAGCCGGTGTCGGCCTCCTGCCCGGCTGGGGCGGCAACAAGGAGCTGCTGCTCCGCATGCAGCAGCCGCGCAAGGGTGTTCCGAACGGGCCGATGCCGCCGCTCGCCGCCGCCTTCGAGACGATCTCCACCGCCAAGGTCTCGCGCTCGGCCGAGGAGGCGCGCGATCTGGGCTTCCTCAGGCCCGGCGACAGCATCACCATGAATCGCGACCGGCTATTGTCGGACGCCAAGGCCAAGGTCCTGGAGTTGGCCCTGCATTACGCCCCGCCCGAGCCGGCGAAATTCCGCCTGCCCGGCCCGACCGCGGCGGCAGGCTTCCGCCTCGTCGTCTCGGATCTGGTGCGACAGGGCAAGGCGAGTGCGCACGATGCCGCCGTCGCCGAGGCGGTCGGACGGGTTTTGTCGGGCGGCGAGACCGACATCACCCAGGAAATCGAGGAAGACCGGCTGACCGAGCTGGAACGACAGGGCTTCATGGCGCTGATCCGCACCGAGAAGACCTTGGCGCGCATCGATTACATGCTCGAAAACAACCGTCCGCTCAGAAATTGAGGGAATAACATGGCGACCTGGAAGGCCCCCCTGCGCGAATATAAGTTCATCCTGCACGAGCTGTTGGGCGTCGAGGAGATCTCCGCGCTCCCCGGCTATGAGGATGCCACGCCGGAGATCTTCGATGCCGTGCTCGAAGAGGCCGGCAAATTCTGCGAAGAGGTGCTGTTCCCGGTCAATCGCAGCGGCGACGAGGAAGGCTGCGCCTTCGAGAACGGCGTCGTGCGCACACCCAAGGGCTTCCCCGAGGCTTACCAGGCTTTCCGGGAGGGCGGCTGGACCGCCCTCGGCGGCGATCCCGCCTATGGCGGCCAGGGGCTGCCGCATTCGCTGAGCCTGCTGGTCGAGGAGATGATCTGCTCGACCAACATGGCCTTCGGCATGTATCCGGGCCTGACCGGCGGCGCCATCAACGCCATTCACGCCCATGGCTCGGACGCGCTCAAGGACAAGTACCTGCCCAAGATGATCGCCGGCGAATGGTCGGGCACGATGAACCTGACCGAGCCGCAATGCGGCACCGATCTCGGCCTCATCCGCACCAAGGCCGAGCCCGACGCCGATGGCAGCTACCGCATCACCGGCACCAAGATCTTCATCTCGGCCGGCGAGCATGATCTGACCGAGAACATTATCCATCTGGTGCTGGCGAAGCTGCCGGACGCGCCGCCCGGCGTGCGCGGCATCAGCCTGTTCGTCGTGCCGAAATACCTGATCGACGATGCGACCGGCGCCAAGACGCGGAACGGCGTCGCCTGCGGCTCGATCGAGCACAAGATGGGCATCAAGGCGTCGGCCACCTGCGTCATGAATTTCGACGGCGCCACCGGCTTTCTGTGCGGCGAGCCGCATAAGGGCCTGCGCGCCATGTTCACCATGATGAACACGGCCCGACTCGGCGTCGGCATCCAGGGGCTGGGCCTCTCCGAGACCGCCTATCAGAGCGCCCGCGCCTACGCCTTCGACCGGCTGCAGGGCCGCTCGCTCACCGGCACCAAATATCCGGACAGGCCGGCCGATCCGCTGATCGTCCATCCCGATATCCGCCGCATGCTGCTGACCATCCGCGCCTATGCCGAAGGCGGCCGCGCGCTCGCAGCCTGGATGGGCAAGGAGCTCGACAAGTCGCATCGCCACCCCGATCCCGAAATCCGGCAGGCCTCGGACGAGCTGGTGGCGTTGCTGACGCCGATCCTGAAGGCGTTCCTGACCGATACCGGCTACGAGAACGCGACCATGGCCCAGCAGGTGTTCGGCGGCCACGGCTATATCCGCGAATGGGGCATGGAGCAGCTCGTCCGCGACGCCCGCATCACCCAGATCTACGAAGGCACCAACGGCATCCAGGCACTGGACCTGGTTGGGCGCAAGCTGCCGATGGGCATGGGAAGGCTGCTGCGCCGCTTCTTCCATCCGGTCGGCGCGTATCTCACCGAGGCCGCGGCCAAGCCCGAGCTCAAGGAATTCGCCGAGCCGGTACTGAAGACCTTCGGCCGGCTCCAGCAGGTGACGGTGCTCCTCGGCCAGAAGGGCATGGCCGATCCCGACGAGGCCGGTGCCGCCGCCACCGACTATCTGCGACTCTTCGCGATCACCATCCTGGGCTATCTCTGGACCCGCATGGCCGAGGTGTCCCTGCCCAAATCCCAGGGCGAAGAGGCGCAATTCTACGGCGCCAAGCTCGCCACCGCCCGGTTCTTCGTCTCCCGCCTGCTGCCGCACGCGACGGCGCACGCGGCCGCGATCTCGGCGGGGGCGAAGCCGATCATGGCGCTGGAGGAGGCGGGGTTTTAGCTCAGAACCAGCCGAAATCGCGCCAGAGCGCTGCCGGCCAGGTCAGCACATCGCGAAGAGTTTCGCGGAACAGGTCCCATTGTTCCCGCGGCGTCCATTCGCCGTTGCGCGGCGAGGCGCAAGTGAGGGCGCCGAAGGCGATATAGCACATGAGGGCGGTGATGAGCGTGGTCATGCCCGCACCTTACACGCATCCCGTTGCGAAATTCTGAAGCAATTACAAGCGTGCGAACATGCTGTCGGAGCGCAGCACGTATTTCCGTCCGCGCGTCACCGGCTCGCCTTGATCGACTTCTTCTGCGCGAAATGGGCGCGACGGATCTGCGCGATCGCCTCCACCACCGGCATCCCGATCTTGAGCCCCAAGGTGCTCAAGGGGGCCAATGTGGGCCCGGTGCCATACCCAATCACAGGAAAGTCGACAACAGCTTAAGCAATATGTCGATTCGCCCAATCGATAGAATTTCTTATATTTGAGCAAATTATATATACAATATAGGAGCAAATAATTTTGTGTATGGATCGATCAATGGTTCAGTTTCTTTTTATTTTTGGATGAATATTTTAGCAAAAGCAGCTTGTGGGGAAGGTGTTATAATGTTTATTTCAAATTCGATTGTTATATTTGAGAAATCCGCGTTTGTTGCGATGGCGATGGTTGCGGGGGCGACGGGCCTCGGTCTATCCGCATCGGCCGAGGCGCAAACCGCGCGCGGCAACGGCACGATTTGGATTCCCGAATCGAGCATCGAGGGGACGAATCAATCGGGCCGGACCGCGCGTACCAACGTCAGGGTTCTGGTACCTTACGCCAGCATGGGCGCACTGGTGGCGCCGGCGCCGCGCCCCGAGACTGGCGGGCACCCGCCCTATGGCGGGTATTTCTACGAGACACCCGCCTCGCTCGCCTGCATTTATGCGTTGGTCGCCCAGACGGCAGGTTGCAACCCGAATGTCGTGACCGCCAACCCGACCGGCGGCAAGGGGGCGATCGCCATCGTGGACGCCTATGACAACCCGACGCTGGCTCAGGATTTGAGCGTCTTTTCGAAACAGTTCGGGCTGTCCGCCGCCAGTTTTTCGATCGTCTACGCCACCGGCAAGAGGCCCCCCGTGGATTCCACGGGCGGCTGGGAGCTTGAAGCTTCGCTCGATGTCGAATGGGCGCATGCGATGGCGCCGGCGGCGCAGCTTTATCTGGTCGAGGCGGCATCGTCCGGCATGAACGATCTCTTGACCGCCGTCATCCTCGCGAGCCAGCTCGTCGCGGCCCATGGTGGTGGCGAGGTGTCGATGAGCTGGGCCACCAGCGAATTCGCCGGCGAGAAATCTTATGATTCCTATTTTACCACGCCGAAAGTCGTCTATGTGGCATCAGCGGGTGACTCCCCGGGCGCGGTATATCCGAGCGTCTCGCCCAATGTGATTTCCGCGGGCGGCTCCAGCACGAGCCGCAACCCGGCGACCGGCAGCTATGTCACCGAGACCGTCTGGCAGCAAACCGGCGGCGGGGCCAGCGCCTATGAGCCGCGCCCCGCCTTCCAGGCCGGAATCGCCTCGGTCGTGGGCAATGCTCGCGGCACGCCGGACGTGTCCTTCGACGCCGACCCGACAACGGGCGTCTGGGTCTATAGCAGCTTAGGCGGGGCGGCCTGGTATGTCGTCGGCGGCACGAGCGTCGCGGCACCGGCCTTAAGCGGGATCATCAACGCCGCCGGCAAGCTTGCGACCTCATCCGCCGCCGAGCTTGCGACGATCTATGCAAATGGCGCCACCCACACCGGCTATCGCGCCGTCACGGTTGGCAATTGCGGCCCCTATGGCGGGTTCCTTACCGCTTCGGCCTGGAATTTCTGCACCGGCAACGGCGTCGTAAGCGGCCTCACCGGCAAATAGGCTGGTGGTAGAAGAAGCCCCGCCTTCCGATCGGGAAGGCGGGGCTAGACCTTTGCTATAATTGCGGCTCTTGATGACGCGCCCTCAATGCGCCTCGACCGGCGCCGAGGCCTGCGCCTGTGACGGTGGCCGGCAGAACGGCACCATCAGCAGCGCCGCGACGAACAGCCAGGCCATCAGCCGGAAGACATCGTCGAAGGCGAGCGTCAGCGCCTGACGGCCGACCATGCGGCCCATCTCGCCCTGCGCCATGGCCATGGCATGGGCGGGATCGGGCGTCATCCGCGTCATCTGCTGCGCGAGACCGCCGATGAAACTCTGCGCCATGCGCGCGGATTCGCCCATCGCCTCGCCCAGATGGAGGGCATGGATGCGGGTCTGGTCCTGCAGCCAGGTATTGACCACGGCGATGCCGATGGCGCCGCCCAGATTGCGCATCAGGTTGAAGAGGCCCGAGGCGTAGCGCAGCTCGGTCAAGGCGAAGCCGGAAAGCGCCATGGTCACGCTCGGCACGATGCACAGCATGATGGCGAAGCCGCGCACGATCTGCGGCCAGAACAGCGCGCCATAGCCCCACTCCGAGTTGATGTCGGAGAAGAGCCAGAGCCCGGCCGCGAACAGGATCAGGCCGCAGGTGATCATGAGGCGCGGATCGGCCTTCTGCGAGAAGGTCGCCGCGATCGGCGCCCCCAACGCCATGGCGATGCCCGAGACGAACACGGTCGTGCCGATATCGAAGCTCGAATAGCCGCGCACCCGCCCGAGAAAGACCGGCACCAGATATGTGGCGGCATACATACCGAAGCCGATCACCAAATTGAACAGGCAGGCGAAGGCGAAGGTCGGCTTGCGGAACGGGGGCAGCTTGACGATCGGCGATTTCGAATAGAAGGACCGTTCCAGGAACAGCAGAAACCCGACGAGGGACAGCCAGCCGGCGACCGAGATGTCCGGATCGTCGAACCAATCGTAGCGCGGCCCCTCCTCCAGCACATATTCGAGACCGGCAAGAAATGTCGCCATGGCACCCAGATGGATCCAATCGATCCGCTTCAGCAGGCTGGGGTTGGCGGTGTCGACTCGGGCGAAGATCCAGGCCAGAACGGTGACACAGGCGCCCGGCACGATGTTGATGTAGAAGATCCAGCGCCAATCGATCGTGTCGGTGATCCAACCGCCCACGGTGGGTCCGAGCGTCGGCGCAAGCGTCGAGACCATGCCGAGGATGGCCGGGATCATCGCGCGCTGCGGCCCCGAGAACATGCTGAAGCCGGTCGCGAACACGGTCGGCACCATGGCGCCGCCGACGAAGCCCTGGATCGCGCGGAACAGGATCATCGACTGGATGTCCCAGGCGAGGCCGCACAGTGCGCTCGACAGCGTGAACAGCCCGGCCGAAAGCGCGAACAGCCCGCGCGTCGACAGCGCCTGCGCCAGGAAGCCCGAGAACGGGATCATCACCAGCTCGGCCATGAGATAGGCGGTCTGCACCCAGCTGATCTCGTCCGGCCCGGCGGAAAGGCCGGCCTGGATGTCGTTGAGCGAAGCGGCGACGATCTGGATGTCGATCAGCGCCATGAACTGGCCGAACGCCATCACGCCGAAAATGAGATACTTTCGCGCGTTCGGCAGCGAGGCCGCGGCAGGGGGCGGTGCAGTCCCAGATTTCATCTCACACCTTGCATCAGCCTCCGGTTTTATATATTATATGTATCATATAAATGGATGAGGCAAGCGATCGATGCGGTACGATGCGGAGCACAAGGAGCGGACGCGGGCGCGGGTGATCGCGGAGGCGGCGAAGGCGATCCGGGCCGAGGGGCCGGACCGCGTCGGCGTCGCCGCGATCATGTCCAAGGCCGGCCTCACCCATGGCGGCTTCTATGCCCATTTCGCCTCGAAGGACGAGCTCATCACCGCCGCCATAGACCAGATGTTCAAGGAAGCGATCGGCCGGATCGAGCGCGCACGCAAGGATGGGCCGGCCCGCTTGCTCGCGACATATATCGATTTCTACCTGTCGCCGGCGCATCGCGATGCGCGCGAGCGGGGCTGCCCGCTGCCGTCGCTCTCGTCCGACCTGCCGCGCCTGCCCGCGGCGGCACGCGAGCGCTACACGGAAGGCGTCCGCGACCTGACCGGGCGCATGAGCGCTTCCCTCGCCGAGCTCGACCGGCCCGAGCCCGACCGTCTCGCCACCTCGGCGCTAGCCGAGATGGCGGGTGCCGTCTCGCTGTCGCGGGCGGTGTCCGATCCGGCGCTGTCGGATGCGATCCTCGCGCAATCGCTGCGGTCGCTGAAGCAGAAGCTGGGCCTGGAGGAAACACCGTGAACCACGCCGCCGAGATGGGCGAGAACCTGACGGGCCTCGAGCAGCTCCAGGCCCTGATGGCGCGCGACCGGCGGGTGCCGGGCATCGGCCAGGCGCTCGATTTCTATCTGATCGAGGTCGCGGAGGGCCGTGCCGTGTTCGAGGGCAAGCCCGGGCTCCACGCCTATAATCCGATCGGCACCGTCCATGGCGGCTATGCCGCGACCCTGCTCGATTCCGCCTGCGGCTGCGCGGTTCATTCCCTGCTGACTGCGGATCAGACCTATACCACGCTCGAGCTCAAGGTCGCCTTCCATAAGGCCATGACCAAGGATACCGGCCTCGTGCGGGCCGAGGGCAAGGTCTTGTCCATGGGCCGCCGCGCCGCCTTCTCGGAGGCCAAGCTCACCGATGCCGAGGGCCGCCTCTACGCCTCGGCGACCTCGACCTTGCTGGTGATGTCGAGATGAGCCAGGCGGCGCTCGACGAGCGGCAGGCGGCACCACGGGCGATCAAGGCTCGGCGCACGATCCCGCGCGGCCTTCTGGCGCTCGGTCTGGCCCTGGCGATCGCCATCGGCGGTGCCACCTATATTCTGGCCGCCCGGGGCTCGGTCTCGACCGACGACGCCTATACCCATGCCGACAGCACGACCGTCGCCCCCAAGATCCGCGGCCTCGTCGCCGAGATCCTGGTGCGCGACAATCAGCTGGTGAAGGCGGGCGATCCGCTGGTGCGGATCGATCCCGAGGAGTTCGACGCCCGCGTCGATGCCGCCGAGGCCGATCTGCAGAACGCCGAGGCCTCGGTCGGGCTGGCGCAGGCGGCCCTCGTCAGCCTCGACGCCGAGGAAGATCTCGCCCGGTCCAACATCGCCGCGGCCGAGACCCAGATCCGCGCTGCCGATGCCCAGAACATCCGCGCCGCCGCCGACCATCATCGCTTCGACACGCTGGTCGGCAGCGGGGCCGGCACGCAGCGCGACGCCGATCTCTATCGCGCCGCGGCGGTCACGGCGCAGTCCGACGCCGATCACAGCCGCGCGATGCTGGCGGTCAACCGGAACCAGGCGGCTGTCATCGCGGCCAAGCGGCCGAGCCTGATCGCCCAGCTCGGCCAGGCCAAGGCGGCCGTCGCACGGGCAAAGGCAGCACTCGACCTCGCCCGGCAGGACCAGGCCCATATGCTGATCGCGGCGCCGATCGCCGGCACCGTCGGCAATCGCCAGGTCCAGCCCGGCGACTATGTCCAGCCGGGCACGCGGCTCCTGTCGCTGGTGCCGCTCGACGCGGTCTATGTCACCGCCAATTTCAAGGAAACCCAAACCGACCGGATGCAGGTGGGCCAGCCCTCGACGGTCGAGCTCGACGCCCTGCCGGGCATGGCGCTCAAGGGCGCGGTGGAGAGCTTCGCCCCCGGCTCCGGCTCGGAATTCTCGCTGCTGCCCTTCGAGCCGGGCACCGGCAATTTCACCAAGATCGTGCAGCGCATGCCGGTCCGCATCCGGCTCGATGCCGGCCAGCCGGGGCTCGACCGGCTCCGGCCCGGCCTGTCGGTCACGGCGACGGTGCGGCTCGATCGCCAAAACGCCGCACCCCCGGAATAATCGCCCTCGCCCGAAGTCAACGCCTCGCAAGCCGGGCAATCCGCCCGGCGAACGAGGGACACATGACCAGACACGCGCTCGCTGCGGCCTTGGCCGCCATCATGATCGGCACGGCCCCCGGCCTCGCCCTGGCCGCCGACAATGACGATGTCGCCACCCAGATCGTCGACGCGCTGAACAAGCGCTACGGCTCCCATGCCGGCTACCGGGCCAACCACGCCAAGGGCATCGTCGTCGAAGGCAGCTTCAAGGCGTCGCCCGAGGCGGCGTCGGTAAGCCGTTCGCCGCTTTTCACCGGCACCACGCTGTCCGTCACCGTGCGCTTCTCCGATGCCGGCGGCATGCCGGAAGTGGCCGACAATGCGCCCACGGCAAACCCGCACGGCATGTCGATGAAGTTCCACCTGCCGGATGGCGGCGAGAGCGACATCGTCGTCAATGCGCTGAAATTCTTCACCGTCGCGACGCCGGAGGATTTCCGCGACCTGCAACTCGCCGCGGCCGCGAGCCCGCCCGGATCGCCCCAGCCCACCAAGCTCCAGGAATTCTTCAAGAGCCATCCGAGCGTCGAGAAGGCCAACGCCACGCTCGGCATCCCCGACAGCTTCGCCGACGAGATCTATTACGGCGTCGATGCCTTCATCTTCACCGACAAGGCCGGCAAGAAGCAGCCCTTCCGCTACATCATCCAGCCGGCCCAGGTTGTGCACCTGTCCAAGGAGGACGCCGCCAAGCAGCAGCCCAACTATCTGGTCGAGGAACTGCCGACCCGGCTGCAGAAGGGCCCTGCGATCTTCCACATCAAGGCGCAGCTGGCCGCCCCGGGCGACCAGACCAAGGACCCGACCCAACCCTGGCCCGACGACCGCAAGGTGGTGGATCTGGGCGTGCTGACCATCGACAAGGTCGTTCCCGACAGCGCCGACGCGCAGAAGCAGCTCCTGTTCCTGCCCGGCAACCTCACGGACGGCATCGAGCCCTCGGACGATCCGCTGATCGCCGCGCGCGACAGCTCCTACGCCGTGTCGTTCGGCCGGCGCAGCGGGAACTGAGCCGGATCGGGATCGTCCCGAAAGCGCTTCGGGACGATCCCTTCAAGCTTCGGGGCTCGGGACCACGGGTCGTCAGCCCGTCAACGCCATAGCCCGGCCGCAGCACCGCCCATGATGAGGGCGATGAGGCCGTGCATGCCCATCAGCGACCAGTACCAGAAGGGCTCAACCTCCCTGGTGCTGCGGCGGTTCTTGGCGCCGACCACGCCTGACCGCAGCTCGAAATAGATCTGGGCTAAAGCCGCTATGGCGCAGATCGCGAAAAGCGCGCGGATAATAATCATTCCCCCTCCCCGAGCTATTTTGCCGGCCGGCGGCTCGATATCCATCGGGACCATTGAAGCCCGCGCTGATGTCCACCGGATTTCAGAAGCCGGCGGGATTGGCTACGCCTGTAGTGGAAACCCGCAGTCCGGATCAGCCCGGCCGCCGCGCCTTCAGCACATACATCAGGGGCAGCCTCGGCATGCCGGCCGCCATCCGGAACATGCCGTCCTCGGTCGGCTCCATGGCCTTCCAGCGCGCGACCACGGCGCGATCGAGCTCGCGCAGCTCCTCGATATGGAGGCCGGCGCCGATCAGTGCGGTGACGACCTCTCCCAGCGGATGATTCCATGACACGGTCGGCTGCCCCGGATCGCCGGCATCCGCCGCCGCATAGCTGACGGCGCCGAAATCGCCATGCCCGCCCGCCGGCGTGAAATAGTCGACGGTCAATGCCAGGCCGCCATCGGCGCCGTCGTCGAACATCCATTCGACCGGGTGGAATTCGAACAGGTAAAGCAGCCCACCCGGCCGCAGCAACCTGCCGACCGCCTCGGCCCAGCGCACAAGGTCGGGCAGCCAGCATAGTGCCCCGACGCCGGTATAGACGATATCGTAGCGCTGCCCGAGCGCAGCGGGCGCGTCATAGACATCGGCCGTGACGAACCGCGCCTTCAACCCCGCTTCGTGCGCGATGCGCCCGGCGGCCGCGATCGCCGCCGGGGAAAAATCGAGGCCGGTGACATGCGCGCCGAGACGCGCCCAGGACAGCGTATCGAGGCCGATATGGCATTGGAGATGGACGAGATCCTTGCCGGCGGCGTCCGGCAGATCGGCGATTTCGTGCGGCTTGAGCGAGAGGCCGCCGGCGATGAAGCGGGGCACGTCGTAGAGCACCGATTTGAGGTGGGCCGGCACCTTGCCGTCCCACATCGCCAGATTCTTCGCGCGCCAATCCGCCGCCTCGCTCGACATGATGCCCCCGGGATACTTCCTCCATCGTAATTCAACGGATCGGTTCGAGCCATCCCGCCGGCCCGGTCAGATCATCCCCGCCAGCGCCCGCCGATCGACCTTGCCCAGGGCGTTGCGCGGGATCTTGGCCAATGGCCGCAGCCATTCCGGCATCTTGTAGTCCGCCAGGCGGCTTCGGGCGCTTTCCAGGATCTCGTCGAGCCGCTCCGGCCCCGTTCCCGTCTCGAGCTGCACGAAGCCGACGACCCGCTGGCCCAGCACCGGGTCCGGCACGCCGATCACCGCCGCGTCGCGCACATCCTCGTGCTGGGCGATGACCTGCTCGACCTCGACCGGCGAGATGTTGGAACCGGCGCGGACGATCAGATCCTTGCGCCGCGAGACGAACCGGAAATTGCCCTCCTCGTCCTGCCGCATCATGTCGCCGGATCGGTACCAGCCATCTTCCAGCCCATCCACCCGACCGGGACCGCGCCAATAGCCGAGCGCCACATGAGGCCCGCGCACGAGCAGCTCGCCGATCTCGCCTCTCGGCACCGATGTCCCGTCCTCGGCGACGAGCTTCACCGCCGACCCCGGCCGCGGCCGGCCGACGGCGCCCGTCTCGAGCCCATAGGTGAAGGGAAAGGTTCCTTCCGTCGAGGCCCAGAATGATTTGAGCGGCAGCCCGAAGACGGCCTGGAAGGCTTCCTGCCGGCCCGGCGGGCAAATGTCGGCGCTGATGCCGCAGCCGCGCAGCGACGACAGGTCGCGCGGGTGGCGGAGCTGCCGCTCGATCAGCGCTTCGCAGCTGATCAGCGGCACCGGCAGATAGGTACAGCCATGGTTCTGGACAGCGTCCAGCATCCCGTCGGGGTCGGCCGGATCCAGCATGATCATCGACATGCGGTGACGCACGGCATGCAGCATATAGAACAGGCCGCTGGCATGGACCATCGGCCGCGGAAAGGCGAGAACGCCGCCGCGCTCCAGCTCGAGCTCGCCGAAGAAATCCGTGGCGGCCGAGAGCGTGTTCTGGCTGTGCGCCACCAGCTTTGGCTTCCCGGTCGTGCCCGAGGTGAGGAGCAGAACGGCGGGAGCGTCCCGGTCGGCCGGGCCGGGCGGCGGCACCGACGCGGGATCGCTTAGCAGTGCCGTCCAGGGGCGGGCTTCGCCGGACCGGCCTACGACATAACGATCTTCGACACCGAGGATCGATCCGGCCAAACCGGCGATCAGCGGATAATGCACCGCATCGCCGATATAGAGGCTGGGCTTCAATAGCGTCAGCACCGCCCTGAGCTCGGCCGGCTTGAAACGCAGATTGAGCGGTGCCGCGATGGCACCGACACGGAAGCAGGCGTAGTAAGCGACCGCGATTTCCGGCCCGTTGGCGAGATGCAGTGCGATGCGATCGCCCGGACCGATGCCGCGTGCGGCAAGGCCCGCGGCCAGCTGATCGATCTCGGTCGAAAACCGCTCATAGGTCCAGCGGTCCTTGCCCATGACGAAAGCCGTATCCCCGGAACGGGCGACCGCGTCCAGGGGCGGGAGAATTCGCCGGCCCTCCGGGCTCGTGGTGATCGATGCCGTTGCTGCCATAGCCTTCCTCGCCCCGTAATCTTCCTCGCCAATGTCGGCGACAGCCTAGGCAGGTCCGAATTACAGGCCGGCTACGAAGCTGAATCGAATGGTTACGGCCCGTGGGTCGCGTTCCCTCGTAACCTTCGCCGACGGCGGATCGAAAGGTTGTGATCGAGGCCGCGGGCACTTTCCTGCGACCCGGGATTGGAGACCTGATAGATTGGTGCGGTCTGCTCACCTGAAATTGGTTACCGAGCGCATGGAACCGGCAGAGGATTGGTCGAGCCTCATGGCGCGGGCCCAGAATGGCGATCAGCGCGCCTATGGCGATCTTCTGACCGGGATCACGCCTTATCTGCGGGCGCTCGCCCGGCGCGCGCTCTTCGATCCGCGCGATAGCGAGGAAGCCGTGCAGGATGTGCTGCTGACCATCCATCAGATTCGCCACACCTACGACCCGGCACGGCCCTTCACGCCCTGGCTCGCCACGATCGCCCAGCGCCGGATCGTCGATCGGGTTCGCATCAACGCCCAGCATGCGAGACGCAAGCTCGCCGTGGCGGAACAGTTGCTGGTCGAGCCGGCGGGACGGCAGGAAGATCCGGAGCCCGACGAGTATGACGCGCTGCGCGCCGCCATCCATCTGCTGCCGGAAGGTCAGCGCCAGGCGGTCGAGCTGCTGAAATTGCGCGAGCTGTCGTTGAAAGAGGCCTCGAGCCTGTCCGGCATCTCGGCCGGAGCCCTCAAGGTCGCGGTGCATCGCGCGCTCAAATCCCTGCGCCGTCGGCTCGACGAGAAGGCCGGATCATGAGCGACACCACCGATCTCATCGCCGTCCTCGCCCGCGACGCCGCCCCTGTGCGCCCGCTGCGCTCGCCGCTGTTGCGGGCGATCGGGTGGCTGCTGTTCGCGACCTTGGTGATCGGCGGGCTGGTGATGGATCACGGCATGCGCCACGACATCGCCCTGCGCTTCGGCCAGTCCCGATTTATGATCGAATGGCTGGGCTCGGTCTCGACCGCGATCCTCGCCGCCCTCGCCGCCTTCTATCTGAGCGTGCCGGGCCGCTCGTCCGCATGGACTTTGCTGCCGATCCCGGGACTGGTGCTCTGGTCGCTCGGCACCGGCTATGGCTGCTACAGCGATTGGCTGCGGCTGGGACCGGACGGGCTGGCGCTCGGCACGAGCTGGGATTGCCTGCGCTTCATCGCGCTCACGACCGTGCCGCTTTCGGCGATGCTGCTGTTCCTGCTGCGCTATACGGCCCCGATCCGGCCGATCCCGACAACGATCCTCGCCACGCTCTCGGTCGCAGCACTCGCCGCAGCCGGCCAGTCGCTGATGCACGGGCTCGACACCACGATCATGGTGCTGGCATGGCACGTCGGCACGACCTCGGTGCTGCTGCTCGCCGCACGCTTCGCGGGACCGCGCCTCCTCGACCGCTTCTACCGGCCCTCCGCGGCCGGCCGGATCTGACCGGCGAAACCTAACTACAGCACCTCGCCGAACGGATGCGGCGGCGCGTCCTTCTCGACCTGATCGGCGGTGCGCGGCAGCAGGATGCGGACGGTGGTGCCGGCCCCTTCCTCGCTGTCGATGGTGACCCGGCCGCCGGATTGCTGAACGAAGCCGAAGACCTGGGATAGGCCGAGGCCCGAGCCCTTGCCGACCTCCTTGGTGGTAAAGAAGGGATCGAAGGCGCGCGCCGCCACCTGCGGCGTCATGCCTGTGCCGGTATCGCTGACGGCCAGCTCGACCGCAGGGCCGGCAATGCCGCTGCCGGACGCTTCAGCCGCCTCGACATTGCGCGTCCGGATGACCAGCGAGCCGCCGGCCGGCATCGCCTCACGCGCATTGAGCACGAGATTGAGGATGGCGGATTGCAGCTGCAGCGTATCGACCCGCGCGATCCAAAGCCCGTCGGCGAGCGTCAGGTGCAGCAGTACCGTCTCGCCGCGAATACGGTCGATCAGCTCGCCGATCTCGGTGATGAGCTGATTGATGTCGACCGGCACCGGATGCAGCCGCTGGCGGCGGGAATAGGCCAGCAGCTGCTCGGTCAAGCGCGCGCCGCGCTCGGCCGCCCGGCTGGCGGAGCGCACCATCCGCAGGACGCGCGGATTGGTCTCGACCTCGGGCGCCAGAAGATCGAGATTGCCCGAGATCACCGTCAGCAGATTGTTGAAATCATGCGCGACGCCGCCGGTCATCTGGCCGATCAGCTCCATCCTCTGGGCTTGTTGCAGCGCCTCGTCGGTCTTGCGCCGCTGGCCGAGATCGCGCGTCACCAGGATGGCGAGCAGGCCGGCCAGCAGAACCGCACCGAAGCCGCCGATGGCGGCGATCAGCACTGGCCGGCCGAACCCGCCGAGCGCCCCTGTCGGCAACGACAGCAGGACGGACCAGCCCGTGACGGAGGAAGCGGCATAGCTCACGACATGCTCGGCGCCCGCCGCGTCGATCTCGGTGAACCGGCCCGGATGGGCCGCGGTCACGATGCCGCGCCCCTGCGGGCCCAGCGACTGGCCGATATCGACCCCAGCACCGGGCAGCGTATCGGCGAGGATGATGCCGGCCCGATCGACCAGCCTCAGCCGTGCTTCGACCGGCATGTCGCCGAGCTTGGCATCGGCCTGCAGCATCGCGTCGAGCGCCGGGGCCGCGATCAGTGCCGCGACCAGGTCGGTCGCGCCCTCGCCCGGTGCCGGGGCGATCAGGAGAATGCCGGCCTTGGACGAGACTGCGCCCGCCTCGACATAGCCGGACACGTAGGGCACGCGCTGAGCGAGGATCGAGGCGAGATCGATGCCGGTGCTGATCTGCGGCAGGAAAGAGGGCCGGCCCGGCCAGGTATCGACCAGAATGCCGCCCGTGTGCCCGTCGATGAGCGCGATGCTCGTCCAATCCTGCGCGACCGCGATCGCGCGCTTCGCCTCGGCCTCGAAATCGGCGAGGCGCCCCGAGCCGATCGAGGGCGAGCTCGCCACCCATTGCAGCAGCTTGAGCTCGGACGCGAGCGCCCGGTCGAGCTGGGCGAGCACGGCATCGGCATGCTCGGTCGCCATGTCTTCGGACGCCTGGCGCTGATCATGAGCGAGCACGGCGACCAGCACGGTCGAGATGAGGAGAAGCGGCAGGATGCCGGCCAGCGCCAGAGTCGCGAGAGCGACGCCGACCCGGCGCGAAGCGGGACGATTCAGAGCCTGGGCGGGTGCGAGCATGCCGAACCGTCCCAGGGCCATCTCGTCCCCGGCACGCCACGGCCGGCTCAGCAACTTCACGATCGTACCTGCCGACGACGGGGTGGATCGGTTCCGATGCCCCTGCGCTTGCCGGACCGGTATGCCCGGAATCGCGGCTTCGCGGCGATCCCAATCATCGTTTTCACCAGCTAATGACCTCGCCGCCGCCATCAACCAGAGCGCACTATGGCACAAACCCCGGAGTGAGGCACCTCGTCAACGCGGCCTGTCTAGCGCCGTTCCGTCCCGGAGCAAATATTATTCCGCCGGCAGGTGAGACGTCCGGGCGGGTGCTACGAGGCGAGCGAGCCGCCGCGTCAGCCAACCCTGAATGTCATCGACGAAGGTATAGGCAACCGGCACGAAGACAAGGCTCAGAAGCGTCGATGTGGCAAGACCGCCGATCACCGTGATCGCCATGGGGGCCCGGAAATCGGCATCCTCGCCCAGGCGGGCGGCGATCGGCAGCATCCCGGCGATCATGGCGATGGTCGTCATCAGGATCGGCTGGGCCCGCTTGCTGCCGGCTTCGATCAGGGCCTCACGCCGGGCAAGCCCGTGCTCGCGGATCGCCAGGATGGCGTAATCGACGAACAGGATCGAGTTCTTGGTGACGATCCCCATCAGCATCAGGAGACCGATCAGCACCGAAAGCGACATGCTGTCGCCGGTCAGCAACAGAGCGGCGATGGCGCCGCCGATCGAAAGCGGCAGGGCGCCCATGATCGTGATCGGCTGCAGGAAGCTTTGGAACAACAGGACCAGCACGCCCAGCACCAGCAGGATGCCGGCGGCGAAGGCGAGGCCGAACTGTCCGAACACATCCTCCATTTCCTTGGTGGCGCCCGAGGCTTCGAGCTTAACGCCGGGCGGCAGATGCTGCAGGACCGGCAGCTTGTGCACGGCATCACCGGCCGGGCCGAGCGGGGCACCACCGAGATCGGCGCCGATCAGCACCTCGCGCGCCCGATTGTAGCGCTTGACCTCCGACGTGCCGCTGCCGATCGTGATCTCGGCCACGGAATCGAGCGGCACGGTGCCGCCCATCACCGTCGCCACCCTGAGATTGCGGATCTGGTTGAGATCGGAGCGGGCGTCCGGCGCGATCTCGACCCGGATCGGGATCTGCCGGTCGGGCAGATCGAACTTGGCGAGGTTGGCGTTGATCTCGCCGAGCGTCGCCAGCCGCGCGACGTTGCCGATATCGGCGACCGAGACGCCCAGCTCCGAGGCGCGGTCGTAAAGCGGCCGGATCTGCAGCTCGGGCCGCAGCAGGCTCGCCGAGGTCTTGATGTTGGTCAGGGCCGGCAAGGTGCCCATCTGACGCACCAGCTCGTCGCCGACGGCGGACAGCGTCTTGGGATCGTCGCCGGTCAGCACCACCGCCAGATCCTGGCCGCCATTGCCGTTGAAATTATAGCGGATGCCGGGGACCGATTTGAGCTTGACGCTCAGATCCTTCTCGATCGCCTGCTGCCGGCGCTGCCGATCGGCGCGCGGCACCAGCGAGATCGTGGCGCGTGCCAGCCGGACATCGCCGTTGGTGGCGCCACCGATCGAGATGAAGACGCTCTTCACCTCCGGTTCCTTGCGGATCACGGCGGTGACCTGCTGCATCGCCGCCGTGGTTTCGGCGAGCGTCGAGCCGGGCGGCAGCTCCAGGATCAGGCTCGAGAGCGATTGGTCTTCCGACGGGATGAAATCGGTCGGCAGCAGCGTGATGAGCCCGATCGAGACCACGAAGAATCCGGCGGCACAGAAGCTCGCCTTCCAGCGATGGTCGAGCGCCCAGCCGAGCAGCTTGAGATAGGCGCCGAGCCAGCGCGGCGCATGCTCCTCCGGCCCGTGATCGCGCCCGAAATAGGCAGCCATCATCGGCGTGATGAGGCGCGCCACCAGCAGCGAGAACAGGACGGCGACGGCGACGGTGGCGCCGAACTGCCGGAAATATTGCCCGGCGATGCCGCCCATGAAGCTCACCGGCAGGAACACGGCGACGATGGTCATGGTCGTGGCGACGACGGCGAGGCCGATCTCGTCGGCGGCGTCGAGCGCCGCCTGATAGGGCGTTTTCCCCATCCGCATATGGCGGACGATGTTCTCGATCTCGACGATCGCATCGTCGACCAGGATGCCGACGACCAGCGTCAGCGCCAGCAGCGAGATGAAATTGAGCGTGAAGCCCATCACCTGCATCGGGAAGAAGGTCGGGAACACCGAGAGCGGCAGCGCCACGCCGACGATGAGCGTCGCCCGCCAATCGCGCAGGAACACGAACACCACGATGACGGCGAGCACCGCCCCCAGCATCAGCGCCTCCATCGAGGCGCGGTAGGCATTCTCGTCATATTCGGCGACCGAGAAGATCTTGTGGAACGAGATGTTGGGATGGGCCTTCCCGAGCGCGTCGAGCTTCTTGATCACCTCATGCGCGACCGTGACTTCGCTGGCGCCGACCGAACGCTGGACGAAGAAGGCGACGACCGGCTTGCCGTCGAGCAGCCCGGCATGGCGCGGCTCGGCGAAGCCGTCCTCGACCGTGCCCAGATCGACGAGCCGCGCGGTGCGGTGATTGGGCAGCGCGATGGTCATCCTCTTCAGCGCATCGACGCTCTCGACCGAGCCCAAGGCCCGGATCGATTGCTCCGACGTGCCGATCGTCGATCGGCCGCCGGGCATGTTGGCATTGACGGCGCGGATCTGGCGATTGACATCGTCGACGGTGAGGCCGAGCGCGATCAGCCGCTCCGGCTGGAGATTGACGCGGATCTCGCGCTCGGCACCGCCGGAACGCTCGACCTCGGACACGCCGCGGATCGACAGCAGGTCGCGCGTCACGTCATTGTCGACGAACCAGCCGAGCTCGGTCACCGACATGTTGGGCGCAGAGACCGAGAAGGCGATGACGTCACCGCCGCTGGCATCGACGCGCTGCACCTGCGGCTCGTCGATCGTCTGCGGCAGGTTCTCGCGCGCCTTGCTGATGGCATCGCGTACATCGTTGACGGCGCGATCGGTGTTGGTGCCGATCAGGAACTGGATGATCGTGCGCGACACGCCCTCGGTCACGGTCGAATTCATATGGTCGATGCCGCCGAGGCTCGCCACCGCATCCTCGACGACGCGAGTCACCTGCGTCTCCAGCTCTGAGGGGGCCGCCCCCTGCTGGGTCACGATGACATTGACGATCGGAAAGTCGATATTGGGCGTGTCCGTGATCGACAAGGTCAGGAACGAGATCACGCCGGTGATCGTCAATAGAATGAACAATACAATCGAGGGAATGGGTCGCTTAATCGCCCAGGCCGAGATGTTCGCGCGCATGATACCCCCTCCCGGCAACCCCATGGCGAGACGGGTAGCCTTTGTACGTGAGTATACTTATGCCCGAACCGCGGCTGCCGTAACGTTAAAAGTATTTCACGGGAGATAAAGGCAATTTCGGATAGAGTGCGTGCCACGTTCATTCATCAAGGTTTCAACCGCATGCCCGAAGGATCCTCCTTGGCACCGGAACATGCCCAGGTTCCGCCCGTGTTCGGCACCGGCCCCGCGCGCCGGTTGCGGCGGCGCCATGTCCTGATCGGGCTGGGCGTCGGCTTGGTGATAGCGATCGCCATCGCGGCGGTGGCCTTGCGGCCGGGCGAGAACAAGGCGGTCGGCGATCCCGCGCGCTCGGCCCTCACCGTCACGGCGGCGCCGGTGGCGAGCCGCAACATGGCCGAGACGCTGCTGGTCGTGGGATCCCTGGTCCCGTGGGAGGATCTGACCATCGGCACCGAAGCGGCCGGTCTCACCATCACCCAGATGCTGGTCGACGAGGGCGATCATGTGAAAGCCGGCCAGCTCATGGCCAAGCTCGACGATTCGGTCATCCTGGCGCAGCTCAAGGCGAACGAGGCGCAGGTCCAGCATGCGCGCTCGACAATGGGCCAGCAGGACGCCGCGATCGCGGAGGCGGAGGCCAATGCCCGCTCCGCCCAGAACGACATGAAGCGCGGCCAGGAATTGCTGCGCACCAACAATATCTCGGTGCAGACGGCCGAGGCGCGCGAGGCCGCCGCCGGGACCGCCACCGCCCGCGTGCAATCGGCCCGGATGGGCCGCGCCGTCGCCGAGGCGGACCTCGCCATCGCCGAATCGCAGCATGCCGAGCTTGCAGCCCGCCTCGCCCAAACCGAGATCCGCGCCCCGACCGACGGCATCGTCTCGAAGCGGACCGTCCGCATCGGGCGGGTCATGGTCGGCGCCGGCAGTGACGAGCTGTTCCATATCGTGCGCGACGACATATTGGAGCTCGATGCCGAGGTGCCCGACCGGCTGCTGGCCCGCGTCCGCCCCGGCCAGAAGGTCAAGCTGGCTCCGGTCTCGCCCGGCGCCGAGCCGATCTACGGCACGGTGCGCGCCGTGGCGCCGCTGGTCGATCCCGCGACGCGCAACGGCATCGCCCATATCCGCTTCCCGATCGATCCGAACCTCAAGGCCGGCATGTTCGTCTCCGGGTCGCTGATCTTCGACGAAGCGGATTCACTCGCGGTGCCGGAGAATGCCGTCGTGTTCAAGGACGGCGCCGCCACGGTCTTCGTCGTGGAGGGCACCGGCGACAAGGTGGTCCAGCGCAAGATCGAGACCGGGCTGCGCAATGACGGCTTCGTCGCGGTCAAGAACGGCCTCACGGCGCAGGATCGCGTCGTCACCAGCGGTGCCGGCTTCCTCGCCGATGGCGACAAGGTCACCGTCGCGGAAAATCTCGGCCGCTGAGGGGCCGAATCGACAAGAGCAGTCTGCACCCCGTGCGCCTTGGCGCAGAGCGGCGGCTCGAACGCTAAAGCAGTTCGGTCAGTGAGCGGATGATCCGGTCGGGCTTTACCGAACTCGCTTCCGGCAGGCCCATTTCATGCGGATCGTGCCAGATCGAGTAGATTCCGAGCCGTTGCGGCGCGGCGACTTCCCATTCCAGATTGTCGCCGACCATCCAGGTCTCGGCCGGCGTCACGTTCAGCGTTTCCATGGCATGGGTATAGGCCCGCTCCTCCGGCTTGCCGAAGCCGTGCTCGCCTTCGATCTGGATATGGACGAAATGCCGTTCCAGCTCGAAGCGCAGGATCTTGGCCCGCTGCACCTCGGCCGGGCCGTTGGTGACGAGCGCCATCCTCACGTCCAGTTCGCCGAGCCGGACGAGCGTATCCACAGCGCCGGGGAACAGGTGCATCTCCTCCTCGCGCAGGGTCGTGAAACGCTGCGCCATCCGCTCGGCGAGATCCGCCGGCAGGGGCGGATGTCCGGCCGCCGCGAGCTCGGCGAAACCGCCCACGACCACCCGGAGACGGGATTCGGCCGGCCGCTGCCGCCAATATTTGTGCCGCGCCGGGTCGCTCCAGAAGCTCTGGCCGCTCGCCGTGATCGCCTCGGCGACCCGAGCCGGATCGAGCGGCGCCAGTTCGGCCGCGAACGAAGCCGCGACCTTGCCCCAGGCGAGATGCGGCCGCGAATAAGCCGAGAGGATCGTATCGTCGAGATCGAACAGGATGGCGCGCGGCAGCGTCACGAGGCGAGCGGCTCCGTCACGATGCCGAGCCCGCCGATAAGCTCGAAGAAGCTGGGACAGGTCTTCGACACGCAGGACGGGTCGACGAGCTCGACCCCGGCCCCGGCGGCACCCAGCACGGCGAGCGACATCGCGACACGGTGATCCTCGAACGTGTCGAGCCGGGCGAAGCGCGGCGGCGCCGGCATCACGGTCAGCCCGTCGCGCCGCTCCTCGACCGGCACGCCCACCGCCGCCAGCGAGCGGCAGATGGCGTCGATCCGGTCGCATTCGTGATGGCGGATATGCTCGATGCCCGAGATCGAGATCGGCCCGTCGGCGAAGGGCGCCAGCACGGCCAGCGTCAGCGCCGCATCGGACAGCGGGCGCATATCGGCGGAAAAGCCGCCTTTGAGCGGGCCGGGCGGTCCTTGGATCACCGTCCCGCCGGCCCGTCGCTCGACCGTGCAGCCCAGTTTTTCGAGCAATTCGAGAAAGCCGTAATCCGGCTGGCGCGTCGCGGGCGAAAGATTGGTGAGCCGGACCCTGCCATGAGTGACGGCCGCCAAGGCCGCGAAATAGGTGGCGGTCGAGGCGTCGGCCTCGACCTCGAGATCCTTGGCGCGATAGCCGGTCGGCGCCACCGCGAGCCGGCTGAGCCCGTCATCGGTGGTAACTTCGGCGCCGAAATGGCGCATGGAATCGAGCGTGATGCGGACATATTCGCTCTGCACGATGCCGCCTTCGATGCCGAGGCGCACGCCGTCACGGCTCTGCGCCGAACCCATAAGCACGCCGCTGATGAACTGGCTCGACACCTTGCCCGACATGGCGAGGTCGCCGCCGATGAAGCTGCCCCCCCGGAACGAAGCCGGGAAGCAGCCCGCCTCGCCCTCGAATGCGATCTCGGCACCGCCTTGGCGGAGCGCCTCGAACAAGGGCGCCACCGGCCGCTTGCTCATCTGCCGGCTCGCTGTCACACGCCACTCGCCCGCCTCGCCCGCGACCAGGAAGGGCGGCAGGAAGCGGGCGACCGTGCCGGCCGAACCGACATGAAGCGCCTCGCGCCGCGGCCGGCGCCGGCCGATGCCGTCGATCACCGCCTCCATGCCCTCGAACGCGACCCCGGCGCCGAGCCGGCGCAGCGCGTCGGCGCACCAATAGGTGTCGTCGCTGCGCAGCAGGCCGGTAAGCTTCGTCCGTCCTTCGGCCATGGCGGCCAGGATCAGCGCCCGGTTCGACAGGCTCTTGCTGCCCGGCACGGCGAGCTCGGCCTCGACCGGCCGGCCGAGCGGGCGGACCCGCATGGCGGCGACCCCGCGCAGGCTCGACCAGGGGGTGAGCGCGTCGTACGCTTCGGTCATGCCGTGTCGCCCTGCTCGCGCGTGGCGTGGAAGCGGATATCGGGCCAATCCTTGATGGTCCGGTTGAGATCCCAGTTGTTGCGGGCGAGGAAGACCGGCGCCCCTTCATGGTCCTCGCCCAGATTGCCGCGATTCTCGTCGAGGAAGCGCTTCAGCATCTGCTTGTCCGGCGCATCGACCCAGCGCGCCGTCTCATAGGGCGCCATCTCGAAATGCATCTTGAGGTCATATTCCGTGCGGATACGCTCGGCCAGCACCTCGATCTGCAGCGGGCCGACCACGCCGACGATCCAATCCGTGCCGATCAGCGGCTTGATCACGCGTGTGATGCCTTCCTCGGCCATCTGCTCGAGCGCACGCTTCAGATGCTTCGACTTCATCGGATCGTCGAGGCGGACGCGGCGCAGGATCTCGGGCGCGAAGCTCGGAATGCCGGTGACCTTGAGATCCTCGCCCTCGGTCAGCGTGTCGCCGATGCGGAGCGTGCCGTGATTGGGAATGCCGATGATGTCGCCGGGCCAGGCTTCCTCGGCGAGGTTGCGGTCGCGCGCCAGGAACAGCACCGGATTGCCGACCGCCATCATCCGGCCGGTGCGGACATGCTTCAGCTTCATGCCGCGCAGGAAGCGGCCGGAGCAGAGCCGGACGAAGGCGATGCGGTCGCGATGCTGCGGGTCCATGTTCGCCTGGATCTTGAAGACGAAGGCCGAGACCTTGCTCTCGCCCGGCTGGATCTCGCGCGGCTCCGCCGGCTGCGGCCGGGGCGGCGGCGCCAGCTTGCCGACCCCCTGCAGTAGCTCGCGCACGCCGAAATTATTCACGGCGCTGCCGAAGAAGATCGGGGTCAGATGGCCGGCCCGGTAGGATTCGAGATCGAAGGGCGGGCACAGGCCGCGCACCATCTCGACCTCCTCGCGCAGCTTGGCCAGCGCATCCGCCGGCAAGAGCGTCTCGAGCTTGGGATCGTCGAGCCCGTCGCAGCGCACCGGCTCGGTCACCCGTTCGCCCGCGCCGCGATCGAACAGCAACAACGCGTCGTTCAGAATGTCGTAGGTGCCGCGAAAATCGCGGCCCATGCCGATCGGCCAGGTCGCCGGCGTAACGTCGAGGGCGAGCTGCTGCTCGATCTCGCTCATGAGATCGAACGGGTCGCGCGCCTCGCGATCCATCTTGTTGACGAAGGTGATGATCGGCACGTTGCGCAGCCGGCACACCTCGAACAGCTTCAAGGTCTGCGTCTCGATGCCCTTGGCCGCGTCGATCACCATCACCGCGCTGTCGACCGCCGTCAGCGTGCGATAGGTATCCTCGCTGAAATCCTGGTGGCCCGGCGTGTCGAGCAGGTTGAAGGTGAGGCCGGAATAATCGAAGGTCATCACCGCGGAGCTGACCGAGATGCCGCGCTCGCGCTCGACCGCCATCCAGTCCGACCGCACGCGCCGCCGGTCGCCGCGCGCCTTGACCTCGCCGGCGAGCTGGATGGCGCCGCCGAACAGCAGCAGCTTTTCCGTAAGCGTGGTCTTGCCGGCGTCCGGATGGGAGATGATGGCGAAGGTTCGCCGCTGCTGGGCGATCTCTGTCGGCGAGCTCATGATCGCTGCGCTTCTACCAAGCCGCACCGGCCGGTGCCAGGAATAACCGTCGCAGAAGCAGAGTCTGTTTGGTTCCGGCCCCGGTCGCGTTGTAAGAATTGCGGGTTGCACACCCGTGCCGGACGCTCAACTTCATGACAATCGGAAGACGCCCGGCATCGAAATGGGGGAGTAAAGACATGACGATCCGGTTCCGATCGGCACACGCAGTTCCGGTCCTGGCCGCGCTGGCGCTTCTGGCCTTGACGCCCGCCGCCGAGGCCAAGGAGATCCATCTGCATTTCGGCCTGTCCGGCAAGGCCGAGACCCCGCCCAACGACAGCAAGGGCAAGGGCCATGGCGACGTCACCTATGACGACCAGACCATGGAGATGAAGTGGAAGATCAGTTGGAAGGGCCTCTCGGGCGATGCCACTGCCGCGCATTTCCACGGCCCGGCCAAGCCGGGCGCCTCGGCCGGGCCGGTCGTGGCGATCAAGGCGGCGGACGGGATCACGAGCCCGCTCATCGGCTCGGCCACGCTGACCGACGACCAGGCGAAGCAGCTGCTCGCCGGCGACTGGTACTGGAATATCCATACCAAGCAGTTCCCGAACGGCGAGCTGCGCGGCCAGGTCGTGAAGAGCGACATGGTCATGCCGAAGGCGAAGCCCGGCGCGGCCTCGTCTGCCAAGTAAAGAGCAGGCTCCGGTTCGCCGGAGCCTGTCCCAGCCTGATCGGACCCGGCCTGGACAGGATGCGGGACGCCTCATACAACAGCCTGTCCCGTTCATGATCCAGGCCGTCCCATGATCCCTTCCCGCTTGACACGGCGCGCCTTCGGCCGCCTGGCCGGTGCCGGCACGATCCTGCTGGCGCTGCCGGCCAGGGCTGAGGAGGGCGAAGCGGCTCTCGTCTACGATTACGGCGGCAAATGGGACAAATCCTTCAACGAGGCCGCCTATAACGGCGCCGAGCGGTTCAAGAAGGAGACCGGCGCCGGCTATCGCGAGATCGAGATCAGCAGCGAGAGCCAGCGCGAGCAGGTGCTGATGACCTTCGCCCGGCGCGGCGTGCCGCTGATCATCGGCGTGGGCTTCGGCCATCAGGCGGCGATGACCAAGGCGGCGCAGCAATATCCGCAGCAGCGCTTTGCCATCATCGATACGGCGATCGACCTGCCCAACGTGCAATCGATCATCTTCCGCGAGGCCGAAGGCTGTTTCCTGGTCGGCATGCTGGCGGCGATGGCGAGCAAATCGGGCACGATCGGCTTCGTCGGCGGCATGGATATCCCGCTCGTCCGCCGCGTCTATGCCGGCTATGCCGAGGGTGCGCACTATATCAATCCCAAGCTCGAGGTGCTGGAGACCATGACCGGCACCACGCCCGCCGCCTGGACCGATCCGGCACGCGGGGCCGAACTCGCGCGCAGCCAACTCGATCGCGGCGCCGACGTGATCTTCGCCGCGGCCGGCGCCACCGGCCTGGGCGCGCTGCAGGCGGTCGCCGACGCCGGCAAGCTCTCGATCGGCGTCGACAGCAACCAGAATCCGCTCCATCCCGGCTCGGTCCTGACCTCGATGATGAAGCGCGTCGATACCGCCGTCTACCAATCGCTCAAATCCGCCCGCGACGGCAGCTGGAAAGCTGGCGTCATCTCGCTCGGCCTCAAGGAGGACGGGCTCGACTGGGCGCTCGACGACAATAACCGGCCGCTGATCACGCCCGAGATGCAGGCGCGCGTGCAGCAGGCGAAGGAAGACATCCTAGCCGGCCGGCTCAAGGTGCAGGCGAAGTAGAAGCCGCTTCAGCTGAGCCAGATGCGCGCTTCGTACTGCTGGAACGCGGCATCGCTGGTGACGATGGTAAGCCCCCGTTCGAGCGCCTGGGCTATCAGCATGCGATCGAACGGATCGCGATGATGCCAGGGCAGCGTCTCGAACCGCTCAGCATCGCCTGGAAGGATCGGCAGCAGCTCGAACCGATTGCGCTCGACCGCTTCGACGACCGAGCCGGCGAGATCGAGCTTGCCGAGGCTGCGTTTGAGCCCGATTTCCCAGATGGCGAGCGTGCTGACGAAGATTCGGTTCCGTCCGTCGGCGATCGCCGCGCGTTGCGCCGGACCAAGCCTGGGCACCTGCATCTGCCACCAGATGAAAGCCTGCGTGTCGAGCAGCAGGTCCATCAGCGACGAGGGACGAATAGATCTTCGATCTGGAGGTCCGCTTCCCGCCAAGCCGTCTCGTCGATGTCGCCGGTCAGTATCGCCACCGGCTCGCGCGGGGCGAGCTGATCGCCGATGGGGACCAGCATCGCGACCGGCTTGTCGCCCTTCGCGATCATGATCCGCTCGCCGGCCGAGACCCGATCGATCAGCTCCGAAAAATGGGTTTTGGCAGCATAGATTTTGAAGGTTTCCATAACCTGTCCCTCGCTCGACCGTTCACAATATGGATCTTGGTCAAGCATTGGTCAATGTCCGCTTCGACAAGCCGATTCCCGTCGCACGCCCGACAGTGTATTGAGCAAAGCACGTTCTTCGCGAGGTTTGCCGCTTGCCCGCCGATCCCGTTCCCCCCGTGCCCGCGCTCTGCTTCGACGGCGTGTCGAAGCGTTTCGGCGCGATCGAGGCGAACCGGGGGGTGAGCTTCTCGGTCGCGGCCGGGACGATCCATGGCATCGTCGGCGAGAACGGCGCCGGCAAATCGACGCTGATGGGCATCGCCTACGGGCTGCACCAGCCCGACGAGGGCGCCGTCAGGATCTTCGGCGCGCCGATCCGCTCGGCCCGGGACGCGATCGCGCGCGGCGTCGGCATGGTGCATCAGCATTTCAAGCTGATCGAGAGCTTCTCGGTTCTCGAGAATATCGTGCTCGGCGCCGAGGGCGGCCTCATGCTGCAACGATCGCTCGCCCGCGCACGCGCAGCGCTGGCACCGCTCGCCGCCGCCAACGGGCTCGATCTCGATGCCATCGTCGGCGCCTTGCCGGTCGGGCTCCGGCAGCGGGTCGAGATCCTGAAGGCGCTCTATCGCCGCGCCGAGATCCTGATCCTCGACGAGCCCACCGCCGTGCTGACGCCGGCCGAGGCGGACACGCTGTTCGCGGATCTCCGGCGCCTCGCGGCCCAGGGCAAGACAGTGCTGCTGATTACCCACAAGCTGCGCGAGATCATGGCGGCGACCGACCGGGTGACGGTGATGCGGCAAGGCCAGGTCGTGGCCGATCTGGCGACGGCGGCGACGAACGAGGCGGCGCTCGCCGAACTGATGGTCGGACGCAAGCTCATGCCCGAGCCGGCCTTGTCGCGGAAGCAGCCGGGCTCGGCCGTGCTCGCCGCCGAGGGACTGGTCTGGCGCGACGCGGCCGGCGTGGCCCGGCTCGATCATGTCGATCTCGTGCTCCGGGAGGGCGAGATCGTCGGCGTCGCCGGGGTCGCCGGCAATGGCCAGAGCGAACTGCTCGCCGCGCTCGCCGGTCTGATCCCGGCCGAGGGGCGGCTGCTCTGGCGCGGCGAGACGGTACCGGATCGCCACCGCGCGGCCCTGCTGCGCCGGCTCGGCCTCGCCCATATCCCCGAGGATCGCGAGCGGGACGGCCTCGTTCCCGGTTTCGAGGCTTGGGAGAACGCCATTCTCGGCCGCCAGCGCGATCCGGCCAACAGCCGGCACGGCTTCCTGCGCGGGGCCGCGATCCGGCGCGAGACTCGGCGGCGCATGGCGGCGTTCGATGTGCGCCCGGCCGAGCCGCGTCTGACCTCCCATGCCTTTTCCGGCGGCAACCAGCAAAAGCTGATCGCCGCGCGCGAGCTGGGCGAGACGCCGCCGGCCTTGCTGGTCGGGCATCCGACGCGCGGCATCGATATCGGCGCGATCGAGCGCATTCACCAGCGGCTGCGCGCGCTCCGGGAAGCCGGAACCGCGATCCTGCTCGTCTCCGCCGAGCTCGACGAGATCCTGGCGCTCGCCGATCGCATCCTGGTCATGGTCGGCGGCCGGATCGTGGGCGCGCTCGCCCGGACCGAGGCGAGCGAGCGCCGCATCGGCCTGATGATGGCCGGGCTCGGCGAGGCAGCCTGATGCGGCAAACGCTGCCGCCCTTGCTCGAATTCGTCGTGCTGCCGGCGGCCAATCTCGCCGCCGCGCTGGGCATCACGGCGATCCTGTTCCTGGCCATCGGCGTCGCCCCCGGCACGGCGCTCGGCACCATGATCGAGGGCGCCTTCGGCAGCAGCGAGGGCGTCGGCTACACGCTCTATTACGCCACCAGCTTCATCTTCGCCGGCCTCGCCGTCGCCATCCCGTTCCAGGCCGGGCTGTTCAATATCGGCGGCGAGGGCCAGGCCATGGTCGGCGGCATCCCGATCGCGCTCGTCTGCCTGGCGCTGCCGGGCTGGCCCTGGTGGGCGGTGCTGCCGCTCGCCGTCGCGGCCGGCATGCTGGGCGGCATGGCTTGGGCCTTCGTGCCGGCGATCCTGCAGGTCCGGCGCGGCAGCCACATCGTCATCACCACGATCATGATGAACTTCATCGCCTCCGCCCTGCTGACCTGGCTGCTGGCCGACATACTGAAGGCGCCGGGCGACCCGTCGCCGGAAAGCGTACCCTTCGCCGACTCCCTGGCGCTGCCGGTCTGGGACGGCACGCCGCTCAATGTCAGCTTCCTGCTGGCGCTGGGCGTGGCCGGGCTCGCGTGGCTGCTGCTGAACCATACGGTCTGGGGCTATGAGCTGCGCGCGACCGGCCGCAGCGCCGAGGCGGCCCGCTATGCCGCGATCCCGGCCGGGACGGTCGCGATCCTGGCCGTGTGCCTCGGCGGCGCCTGTGCCGGGCTCGTCGGCATCAACGAGATGATGGGCGTGCTGCATCGGCTGGTCGATAATTTCACCGCCGGCATCGGTTTCGTCGGCATCGCGGTGGCGCTGATGGGACGCAACCATCCGCTCGGCATCGTGCTCGCATCGCTGCTGTTCGGCGCGCTCTACCAGGGCGGGGCCGAGCTTTCCTTCGACCATCCCCGCGTCACGCGCGATGTCGTGGTCGCGATCGACGGGCTGGTGATCCTGTTCTGCGGCGCGCTCGAACATGTGCTGCGGCGGCCGCTGGCAGCGCTCTGGGCCGCATGAGCCTGCCGGATCTCCTGTCCGTGCTCGCCGCCACGCTCAGGCTGGCGACACCGCTCATCCTCGCGTCACTGGGCGGACTGTTCTCGGAGCGCGCCGGGATCGTGGCGCTCGGGCTCGAAGGCATGATGCTGGCGGGCGCCTTCGCCGCGGGCAGCGTCGCCGCCCTTTCGGGCTCGCCCTGGCCGGCGCTCGCCGCCGCCATGGGCGCGGCCATCCTGGTCGCCGCCATCCATGGCTATGCCACCGTCAGCCATCGCGGCGATCAGGTGGTCTCGGGCATGGCGCTCAACATCTTGGCGACCGGGCTGACGCCGACCCTCGGGCTCGCCTGGTTCGACCAGGGCGGCCAGACGCCGGCGCTCGGCCCGCAGCAGCGATTTCTGCCGATATGGGGCGGCCAGAGCTTGCTGGTCTATCTGACCCTCTTGCTGATGCCGCTCTGCTGGTGGCTGCTCTATCGCAGCCGCTTCGGCCTGCGCTTGCGGGCGGTCGGCGAGAACCCGCATGCGGTCGAGGCGGCGGGCCTGTCGGTGACGCGGCTGCGCTATCTGGCGCTTTTGCTCTGCGGCGCGCTCGCGGGCTTGGCCGGCGCCGACCTCGCCATCGCCGAGGGCGCCGGCTTCACCCGCGACATGACCGCCGGACGCGGCTATCTGGCGCTGGCGGCGCTCATCTTCGGCAAATGGCGGCCAGCGCCAGCTTTCGCCGCCTGCCTGCTGTTCGCCCTCGCCGACGCACTGCAGCTTCGCCTGCAAGGTGTGGTATTGCCGGGGATCGGCGCGGTGCCGGTGCAATGGATCGAGGCGCTGCCCTACCTCGCCACGCTGGTGCTGCTCGCGGGCTTCGTCGGTAGGGCACGGGCGCCGGCGGCGCTGGGCGTGCCGTTCGAGGAGGAGAAATGACCGAGGCGGCCGAGATCATCGCCCGACACTGCCCTGGCTGGCGGCCGCGACTCGGGCTGATGCTCGGCTCCGGCCTTTCCGGGCTGGCGGCGCGGGTCGAGCAAGCGGTCGAGATCCCTTACCGCGCCCTCCCCGGCTTCCCCGAGCCGACTGTCGCCGGCCATGAAGGCACGCTCGTCTGCGGCACGCTCGCGGGTACGCCGGCGCTCTGCTTCAAGGGCCGCGTCCATGCTTATGAGGGCGGCGATCCCGGCGCCTCGATCCGGACCATGGTCCGGACGCTGCGGCGGCTGGGCGGCGAGACCCTGCTGCTGACCAATGCCGCGGGTTCGCTGCGCCCGGAGATCGGGCCGGGCAGCTTGGTCGCCATTACCGACCATATCAATCTCATGGGCTTCAATCCGCTGACCGGGCCGAACGACGAGGCCATTGGGCCGCGCTTCCCGTCGCTGCGCGATGCCTACGACCCGGACCTGCGCGCTTCCCTCGCCCGCGCCGCCGAGGCGGAGGAGATCACCCTGTCCGAAGGGATCTATCTCGCCTGCCCGGGGCCCAGCTTCGAGACGCCGGCCGAGATTCGCGCTTTCCGCACGCTCGGCGCCGATCTGGTCGGCATGTCGACCGTACCCGAGGTGATCGTGGCGCGGCATTGCGGGCTGCGCGTGGCCGCGATCTCGGTCGTGACCAACCTCGCCGAGGGCATGGAACATGCGAGCCCGAGCCATGCCGAGACGCTGGCGGTCGCGGCCCTCGCCGCCGGCCGGCTCGAAAGTCTGGTCATGGGATTCGCCGCCCATGTCTGACGCGGGCAAGCTGCGCCGGATCGCCCAGCGGCTGCTGCCGCTGCTCGATCTCGACAGCGAGGACCGAGGCGAGGGGGCGGTCCGCGCGCTCTGCCGGGCGGCCCGAACGCCAGCCGGCAATGTCGCGACCATCTGCGTGCCGCCGGGCTTCGTTTCTCTGGCGAAAGGATTGCTGGCCGGCACCGCCGTACCGGTCACGGCCAAGGCGACGCCGGCGGAGATCGAGGCCGCGGCCGTTGCTGACGAGATCGAGCTGATCCTGTCCGAGCCGCCCACGGTGGAAGCCGTGCGGGAAATCCGCCGGGCCTGCGGACGCGCGACGCTGAAGCTGGTCCTGGAGACAGGTCGGCTCGACGGCCCGGCGATCCGGGCAGCGGCGGACGCGGCGATCGCCGGCGGGGCCGATTTCCTGGTGACCTCAAGCGGCCTCGTCGAGCCCGGCGCGAGCCAGCCGGCCGCCGCTTCATTGCTCGAGGCGATCGGCAGGGCACGCCTGCAGCGGCGCTGGATCGGCTTCAAGGCGGCGGGCGGCATCCGCACGCTGAGCGACGCGCAGCCCTATCTGGCGCTCTATGACCGCGTCATGGGCGAGGGCTCGGCCAGTGCCGCCGGCTTCCGCATCGGCGGCTCGATGCTGCTGAACGACATCATGATCGCGCTCGGCCTGCCGAGCCAAACCGGGGATTTCAGGGGATGAGCAAGCTCAAGATCTACGGGCCGGCCTGGAGCCGCGCCAACCGCGTGCTGTGGCTCGCCAACGAGCTCGGGCTCGATTACGAGCAGCCGCCGATCGATTTCATGGCCGGCGAGCACAAGCAGGCGGCCTTTCTCGCGATCAATCCGAACGGCCGCGTGCCGGCGATCGAGGATGGCACGCTCAAGCTGTCGGAATCGCTGGCGATCAATCTCTATCTCGCCAAGCACCACGGCGGCGGCGCGCTCTATCCGCAGAGTCCGGCGGAGGAAGCCGGGATCTGGCAATGGACGGTCTGGGCCGCGAGCGACATCGAGATGCCGCTCATCACCGCTCTGGTCAACCGCTCGATCCGGCCGCCGGAAGGGCGGGATCTCGCCGCCGCCGACGCGGCCGAGACGCGGCTGCAGCGCGGCTTCGGCGTGCTGGAGACGGTGTTGACGCCACGGCCCTATCTGCTCGGCGAGGATTTCACCCTCGCCGATCTCGCGGTCGCCTCGGTGCTGATCTACGCGCCGCTCTGCGCGATCACATTCGATGCTTACCCGCACCTCGCCGCCTGGCTCGAACGCTGCTATGCCCGCCCGGCCTATCGGGCGCTGGCGGCGTCGGTCGCGGCCGATCCGGACGCGCCGTCCTGGAGCCGGCTGCCCGCTTGCGCGGCTTGAGCCCCATGGCCCCTACCCTTTTCAGGAAGCCGCCGATGCGCTTGCCGCTGTTTTTCGCCCTGCTCGCCCTCTCCGGCGCCGCTTTCGCCGACGACAAGATCGTCATCGGCACCGACTGGCGGGCCGAGGCCGAGCATGGCGGCATCTATCAGGCGCTCGCGACCGGCCTCTATAAGAAGCACCATCTCGATGTCGAGATCCGGCAGGGCGGCCCGAATCTCAACCAGGCCCAGCTCCTGGCCGCCGGCCGCTATGATTTCTCGGTCCAATCGAACAGCTTCGAGCCGCTGAATTTCGTCAAGTCGGGCGTGCCGATCGTCGCCGTGGCGGCAGCCTTCCAGAAGGATCCGCAAGTGCTGATCGCCCACCCCGGCGCCGGCAACGACACGCTTGCGGCGATGAAGGGCAAGCCGATCCTGATCTCCTCGGCCTCGCGCGAGAATTTCTGGCGCTTCCTGACCGCGCGCTACGGCTTCGCCGACGACCAGATCCGGCCCTACACCTTCAATATGGGACCGTTCCTGGCGAGCAAGACCGCGATCCAGCAGGGTTATCTGACCAGCGAGCCCTTCGCGATCGAGCAGGCGACCGGCGAGAAGCCGGTCACCATCCTGCTCGCCGATCAAGGCTATCAGAGCTATGCCGCGATGATCGCCGCCACGCGCAAGACCATCGAGACCAGGCCCGATGTCGTCCAGCGCTTCGTCGATGCCACCATGGAAGGCTGGAAGAGCTATCTCCATGACGATGCGTCGGCGGCGAATGCGATGATCAAGAAGGACAATCCCGAGATGACCGACGCCGTCATCAGCCACGCCATCGCCGGCATGAAGCAATATGGGCTGCTCGAATCGGGCGATGCCGAGACGCTCGGCATCGGTGCCATGACCGATGCGCGCTGGCAGGGCTTCTTCGACTTCGCCAGCGGCGCCGGTCTCTATCTCAAGGATCTGGATTTCAAGCAGGCTTACGATCTGCGCTTCGTCGGCCACGGGCCGAAGCCTTAACCATCAGCCCTGCCAGGGCAGCACGCCGGCGGGAAGCGCGCGGGCGAGCCGCGTCACCAGCAGCATCAGCACCACGGTGACGGCGGTCGAGATCACGGCAAGGGCGGCGGCGAGCGGGATGTCGCCGGCCTGCTCCAGGCTGAACAGGACGACGCCCAGCGTCTCGTGCCCGGCCGACCAGAGCAGCGCCGAAACGGTCAGTTCGTTGAAGGCGGTGAGAAAGACGAGCAGCCCGCCGGCCATGGCGGCCGGCAGCACCAACGGCAGGACGATCGTCCGCAACCGCCGGACCAGCCCCGCGCCCTGCAGGGCAGCTGCTTCGTCGAGATGCGGATCGAGCTGGCGGAAGGCGGCGGAAACCGGCCGCTCGGCCAAGGCCAGGAAACGGGCGAGATAGGCGAGCAGGATGATGCCGAGCGTGCCATAGAGCCCGATGCCGAAGATCGGCCGGATCAGCAGCAGGATGAAGGCGATCGCCAGCACGATGCCGGGCAGCGCATAGGGCAGGCTGGCCGCGAACAGCAGTCCGCGCATTACGGGCGACCGGCGCCAGACCGCGAAATAGGCGGCCGGAATCGCGATCAGCATCAAAATAAGTGCGCTTAACAGAGCGAGCAGGAAGGAGTTGGCGAGCGCGCGCCGGCTCGCCTCGTGCTCGACCAGGATATAGCGAAAATTCTCCAGGCTGAGCGAGGCGAAGGAAAAGGGCGCGCCATAGGCCCGATCGAGCGCCGTCCCCAGGAGCGCCAGCAGCGGCATGGCGAGGGTGGCCGCGAGCAGCAGCCAGAGGCCGGCTTCGGCCACGAGGCGCCAGCGCCCGAGCGGCGGCAGGGCCGGCGTGCCCGTCCCATTACCGAGAACATCGCGGTGGCGGGCGATGACGGCCTCGACGGCGAGCGCCACCCCGGCGACCAGGCCGAGCAGCAGCGACAGGTCCGCGACCTCGCCCAGCACGCGCGGCCCGAAGCCCGACAGCCTTTGATAGATGAGGGTGGTCAGCACCGGATAGCGGCCGGGAATGCCGAGCAGCGCCGGGGCCGCGAAATTGCCGAGATTGGCGACGAAGGCGAGGCCGAGCCCGGCACCGAAGGCGGGGGCCGCGAGCGGCAGCACGATGGTCGCGACCAGCCGCAACGGACGCGCCCCGGCCGTCTGCCCCGCCTCCAGCAGCTCCGCCGGCACGCGCCCGAGCCCGGCCCGGAGCGCCAGCAGCACCAGCGGCGCATGCTCGATGCCGAGCAGCAGCGTGATGCCGCCCGGCCCGTAGAGCGACGGGCCGACGAGATTGAGCCAGGCGATCGCCGTTACTTGCGACGGCACCATCATCAGCAGCGAGAACAGGAACAGCAGCGTCGGCCGACGACCGAGATCGGGTGCCGCCATCAGCAAGGCGGCACCGCCGCCGACGAGCCCGGACACGGCCATGCCGCCCAGGCTCACCACCAGCGTATGCAGAAGCGCCACGCCGACCGCCGGCCGGAGCAGCACCTCGACATCGCCGCCGGCCAGGATCAGCCGGCCGGCCGGCAGCAATGCCAGGGCGGCGAGCAGGAAGGCGAGGCTCCAGAAGAGCGACGCCTCGCCGACAGGGCGCATCAGCCGCCGAACAGATCGGCGAAGCGCTGCTTGGCCTGATCGTCGGCCTTCCGGATGCGCTGGATATCGATTGGCAGGAAATTGATGTCGGCGGGAAAGCCGGGCGGCGGCGGAACATCGGCCCGGATCGGCAGGAAGCCCTGACGCGCCGCCAGTTCCTGCCCCTCATGCGACAGAAGGAAATCGACGAACGCCTTGGCCGCTTCGGGATTGTGCGCGGTCTCGAGGATCGCCACCGGCTCGGTCACGGCGACGACGCCGTCCTTGGGAAAGACGAACTCGACCGGCGAGCCCTGGGCCTTGGCGTTCAAGGCCATGAAATCGACGATCACACCGAAATTCTTCTGGCCGCCCGCGACCGCGGTCAACACCGCGCCGTTGCCGCTCACCGCCTGCGCGCCGTTGCCGGCGAGGGCCGCGTAGTAGTCGAGGCCGAGCGCGCCCAGATTGATGGCGGCCGCGCCGGAATAGAGCGGACTCGGCAGCACCACTTGCGCCTTCGCCTCCGGCCGCGCCAGATCTTTCCAGCGCTCCGGCTTGAACGGCGCCTTGCGATTATAGACGATGCCGGTGGTGATGAGCTTGGTGCCGAAATAGCGTTTGTCGGGATCGTAGGCGGCGGGCGGCACCCCGGCGAGCTTGGCCGCGGGATAGGCCATCAGCCGATGATCGGCCTTGAGCTGCTCCATGGCCATGGCATCGGCGATCAGCAGTACATCCGGCTGCGGCGCGCCGGCCATCACCTCGGCCGCGAGCTTGTTCAGGATCTCGGTCGTGCCGGACCGGAAGAGCTCGATCTCGACATTGGGCTCGCGCGTCTTGAAGGCGGCGATCGTTTCGCTCGCGATCCGATCCGGCTGCGAGCTGTAAAGGACGAGCTTGCCGGAAGCGGCCATCGCCGGCTGCGCCAGGGCCAGGAGCCCGGCGAGGAGAAGCATACGCAGCATCATGGGCTAACGCGGCGGCTCGACGGCCCGCAGAACCGGCGGCGCCTCGCGTCCCACGCCTCCCGCCCGGAGCGCCTCCGCAGCCTTCCTCAGGCGATTGAACGAGCGGATGCTGAACGGGATGGTGGCGACATAGCCCAGCCCCAGCACCAGCAGCGTCGGCCAGGGCGCCGTCGTCAGGAACGCCATCAGAGCGGCCACGCCGATCATCATCGGCAACACGTAATCGGCCGGCACGCGGAACCGTTTGCCCGAGAAGGTCGGCACGCGGCTGACCATGAGGGCTGCGATCGACACGGTGGTTATGGCGCAGAGATAGGGGGACTGAAAGAAGGTCGGCCCGAATTCGAAGGCGCCGCACAGCGGCAGCAGCGCCAGCCCGGCCGCCGCCGGCGCCGGCACGCCGGTGAAGAAGTTATAAGCGTAGGAAGGCGGGTCGGGGATGCCGAGCTGCGTGTTGAAGCGGGCAAGGCGCAGCGCCGAGCAGACACCGAACAATAGGGCGATGACCCAGCCGATGCTGCCGATCCGGCTCATCGTCCAGACATAGAGCAGCAATCCCGGCGCCACGCCGAAACAGACGAAGTCGCTGAGGCTGTCGAGCTGGGCGCCGAAGCTGGAGCTGGCCTTCAGCAGCCGCGCCACCCGACCGTCGAGCCCGTCCAGCACGCCGGCAATGATGATCGCCGTGACCGAGGCCTCGAACTGGCCGCTGATCGCGAAGCGGATCGCCGTCATGCCGGCGCACAGCGCCAGCAGGGTCAGCATGTTCGGGATCATCTTGTTGAAGGAAAGCCCGGCGATCGGCCTCACGCGAACGCGCCGCGTCCGGCGTGGCCGATCCTTCATGTCCGTGGGCCGCATCATCGCACTGCTCCTTGCCGTGCCGGCTCGGTCGAGGTCGAGTCGGCCAGCACCGTCTCGGCACCGACGACATGCTGTCCTTCGACCACATGGATGGACCAGTCCGTCGGCAGATAGAGGTCGGTCCGGCTGCCGAAACGGATCAACCCGAAACGCTCACCGGTTTCGACCGGCTGCCCTGCGACGATCTGACACACAATCCGGCGCGCGACCAAGCCGGCGATCTGTACAACCGCGATGTCGGGCCCGACCGCGGTCTTGAGGCGGATCGTCATGCGCTCGTTCAAGTCCGACGCCTTGTCCAGGCTGGCATTGACGAACTGCCCCTTGTGATAGTGGGTACGCTCGACCTGGCCTGCCATGGGCACCCGGTTGATGTGAACGTCGAAGACATTGAGAAAGATGCCGATTCGGGTCATCGGCGCGTCGCCCATATCGAGCTCGCGCGGGGGCGGCACCAGCGCGATCGAGACGATGAGCCCGTCCGCGGGAGAGACCACGAGCCCCGGCCGGAGCGGCGTCACGCGCGGCGGATCGCGGAAGAAATAAACGCACCAGGCGGTCGCGAGCACGCCGAGCCAACCCAGCGGTTGCCAGACCCAGAACAGCAGCAGCGTCACGACGGCGAACAGGAGAATGAACTTTCGCCCATCCGGATGCACCGGATGGAGCACATGCTTCAGCACTTCTACGACCCTTCAACGCGCCGGCAAGGCGGCAAGACCTCGTAAGATAGCGCGGATTGGCCGAGGCCGCATCCGGTTCCAGTTCAGTTGAACCTACTCAGGTTTCTCTGCCTTAGCTACTTGGCCAGGAATTGTTTCAATTTGTAACATTTAATACACGTCGCATGCGAAGGAAGTCACCGTTCGTGCACACTGCAATGGTAATCGAAAATTCTACGAGAAAATTGCATCATTTTCGGAATAAGCTGATCATAATCTCCGTCTCATCGTCGAGACGTGGCGGGTTCACTCCTTGCTCTCCCTGCTGGGCTCGCCGCATTTCGATGATGGTTCTGACAAGAAACTTCGGATCGCCATGCATATCCTTGTTGGACCCGATGGCAGGCTGTGGTTCCCTGGCAGCCCCGACCTCATGAAACATATCGGTCAACCCGCTCACCACGCCGTGACGGGCATCGACCTGACCAGGGATCTTGGCTTCGCCACCTTCCGGCTCGGCTATGGCCATGTCCGGTTGGCCATTCGGCGCGAGCAGCTTTCGCACGCCTGCGTCCGACAGCTTACCGAGTTGCTCATCGAATACGAGCCGCGCCGGATCGTGATCGAGCAGGGGCCGGCCCGACCGCCCGAGATCCTGAACAACGTCAACGATACGGTGGCGCGACTCGACGAGCTTCGCGGCCGGAACCCGGGCGAACGGATGCGACCGCCCTTCTCGTTCGAGTCGCTGGGCCTGGAACGGCTGCGTCATCCGAAGCGGCGGCACCTCCTGCGCTACTTCATGAAATGGAAACGAGCGCAGGGAGAGATGTCGGCGCGCGAATTCGCCAGCCTGCAGAAAAATCCGTTCACCGATCGCACGCTGGTGACGCGGCTCAATCAGCCTGACCGCCCGATCATCGAAACCTGGCCGCGCTCGATCAAGCTGTTCAAGCCGTGCGAGGTGATCAGCCTGATCGGGCAAGCGGTCGAGGATCAGCCCGATCGGGCCTATGGTGCCGCGACGGCGGTCGGCTATGTCATGGTCAACCGGGATCAGCGGCCCAGGCTGGAACTGGTCGAGACGACCATGATGCTGCCCGATGGCGGCACGCGCTGGGCCCGTTACGAGCGGCTGCTGTTGCCCTGGCGCGCCGGCACCAGCGATCGGCTCGTCGCGAGCCAGTCGCTGCCCCGTGCCGTTCGCTTCCAGAGCGCCGGAGATTGATGCCGTCAGTCCTTCAGGCAGTCCTCGACGAACGACACGAAGGCCCGCGCCTTCGTGCTTGCCATCCGGCCGGTCGGATAGACCGCAGATAGGCTGATCGGCGGCAGCGTCCAATCTTCCAGGACGGAGACCACTTCTCCCGATTTCAGCTCGGGCGAAAAGGCGAATTCCGAGGCGATCGTGAGGCCGACGCCGGCGAGCACGGCCGCGCGCAAGCCCTCCGTGGCACTGATATGCACCCGGCCGGAAATGCTGACCGATATCTCCGCCGTGCCGCGCTTGAAGGTGAAGGCTTCGCCGCCATTGTCCCGCGTATAGATCACGGCCTCGTGCCCGATCAATTGGGCCGGCGCCTCGGGTTTGCCCCGACGGACGAAATAATCGGGCGTGGCCATCACGAGCCGACGCCTTTCGGCGATCTTGCGGATGGTCATGGAGGGATCGGTGATCGGGCCCATCCGCAACGCGACATCGACCCCCTCTTCGACCAGATCGACGTTGCGATCCTCGAGCAGCAGATCGACCTCGACCCCCGGATGCGCCGCCAGGAAGTCCGGCAGCCTGGGCACGATATGCAGACGGGCGAAGCAGACGGACGCTGACACGCGGACACGCCCGGATAGGCCGGCAGCCGCTCCGCGGGCAGCGCGCACCGCCTCATCGGCCTCGTCGAGCATGCGCTGCGCACGCGGATAGAAATTCATCCCGGCCTCGGTCGGCGTCAGCCCCCGGGTCGAGCGCAGCAGCAGGCGAACGCCGAGCCATTCCTCCAGCTGCGCGATCATTTTGGAAACCGCCGGCTGACCGATTTTCTGAATACGGGCGGCCGTCGAGAATGAGCCGGTATCCACCACCCGGACGAAGGTCTCGATCGCCAGCAGCCTGTCCACCGCTCATTCTCCTTTGGAATGAGCCATATCCTAACACCGACCTTCTGCCGATCATCCGGAATAAGCAGTTAGGAGGCTCCCGGCAGCGCTTGCTGCCTTCGTCCTTCTCGAAACGCCGGAGGCTATCGTGTCCTCGAAACTCTACACTCCGATCAAGGTCGGACGTTACACCCTGTCTCATCGTGTCGCCCTGGCGCCGATGACCCGCCTGCGGACCATCCAGCCGGGCGATATTCCCAGCCCGATGATGGCCGATTTCTACGGCCAGCGCGCGTCCGAAGGCGGCCTCGAAATCATCGAGGGCGTCAGCATCTCCATCCCTGCCCGCTCCTACCTGGGATCTGCCGCCTTCTATCACGACGGGCAGATGGCGGGCTGGAAAGCCGTCGCCGATGCGGTCCACGCCAAGGGCGGCCGCGCCTTCATGCAGCTCATTCACGGCGGCCGCCAGAGCCACGTCGACATGACCGGCGGGGTCGCGCCGGTGGCCCCTTCCGTCGTGCCGTTCGACGGCGTGGCACTGACCAAGGATGGCTGGGTCCCCATGTCGCCGCACCGCGCGCTCGAGATCGACGAGATCCCGGGCATCGTCGAGGAGTTCCGCCTCGCCGCCGAGCGCGCGCTCGAAGCCGGCTTCGACGGCGTCGAGCTTCACGGTGCCAACGGCTATCTGGTCGATCAATTCATCCAGGACGGCTCCAACAAGCGAACGGACGCCTATGGCGGCCCGATCGAGAATCGCATCCGCTTCCTGCGCGAGACGCTCGAGGCGCTCATCTCCGTTTGGGGCGCCGACCGGGTCGGCGTGCGCATCTCGCCCTCGGGCGAATGGGGCGGCATCTCCGACAGCAATCCGGAGGCGACCTTCAGCTACGTCGCCGAGATGCTCGACCAGTACAAGATCGCCTACCTGCACGTGATCGAGCCACGCATCAAGGGCGACGACACCCTGCATCACGATCGCCCACCGGTCGCGGCGAAATACCTTCGTCCGCACTTCACGGGGCCGATCGTCGCGGCCGGCGGTTTCGACCGCGCCAGCGCCGAAGCGATTACGGCATCGGGCGATGCCGATCTCGTCGCGTTCGGTCGCCACTTCACGTCGAACCCCGACCTGCCGTACCGTCTGAAGCACGATCTGCCGCTCGCGCCGTATGTGCGCGCCACCTTCTGGGGCGGCGACGAGAAAGGCTACACGGATTTCCCGGCGCTCGAATCCGCCATGGCGGCCTAAGATCGAACGATTGTCTTCTTACCACCCAACCCGTGAGGTTCTCATGTCACGCACCATCAAGTTCGCGAAGGCCGGGGAACCGGACGTCCTCGAATTCGTCGAGACGGAGGTTCCCGCACCCGGCCCGGCTGAAGTCCGCATCAAGGTCAAGGCGATCGGCATCAACCGCGCCGAGGCGATGTGGCGCCGCGACGAATACATCGAGTCGCCAAACTTCCCGGCGGGTCTCGGCTACGAAGCGGCCGGCATCGTCGATGCCGTGGGCAAGGACGTGACCGGTCTCGCCGTGGGCGACGCGGTCAGCACGATCCCGTCCTTCTCGATGAACCAGTACTTCGCCTATGGCGAGGCCATCGTCATGCCGGCTTATGCGGTCGTGAAGCATCCGACATCGCTCTCGTTCGTCGAGGCCGCGTCGATCTGGATGATGTTCGTGACGGCCTACGGCGCGCTCGTCGAGGACGCCAAGGTGACCAAGGGCGATTTCGTCCTCATTCCGGCCGCCTCCAGCAGCGTCGGGCTGGCGGCGATCCAGATCGCCAACTATGCGGGAGCGACCTCCGTCGCACTGACGCGCACCTCGGCGAAGCGGCAGCAGCTGCTCGAAGCCGGCGCCAAGCATGTCATCGCCACGGAAGAGGCCGATCTGGTGCAGGAGGTGATGCGCCTGACCGACGGCAAGGGCGCGCGCATCGCCTTCGACCCGGTCGGCGGCTCGACCTTCTCGAAGCTCATCTCGGCACTGTCGTTCCAGGGCATCATCTATCTCTACGGCGCGCTGAGCGAGGAGGCCACCACCCTGCCGGTGCTGGAAATGATCGCCAAGATGCAGAGCATCAAGGCGCACAACATCTGGCTGACGAGCGGCGACGAGACCCGCCGGAAGGCGGCGGTGGACTATGTCCGCAAGGGCCTGGAGGCCGGTGCGCTCAAGCCCGTCATCGACCGCGTCTTCAAGTTCGACGAGATGGTGGCAGTGCACCGCTACCTGGAGAACAATGGCCAGTTCGGCAAGATTGTCGTGACGGTCTAGAATCGTAACGGTCTAGTAGAGGAGTGTTCAGATGAAAATCGACCTCGCCGGCAAGACCGCGCTCGTCAGCGGCTCGACCGCCGGCATCGGCTTCGCCATCGCCGCCGGGCTTGCCGGCACGGGCGCTCGAACCATCGTCAATGGCCGCAGCGACAAGACAGTCGAGGCAGCGGTGGCGAAGCTGAAGCAGGCCCATCCCGGCGCCGAGATCGAGGGCATCGCCGCCGATCTCTCCGGCGCCGATGGGTGCGATCGGCTCGTCCGCGCCCTGCCCAAGCTCGATATCCTGGTCAACAATGCGGGCATCTTCGAGCCCAAGGATTTCTTCGAGATCCCGGACGCGGACTGGGCCCGCTTCTTCGAAACCAACGTCATGTCAGGCGTTCGGCTGTCGCGCGCCTATATGCCCGCCATGCTGGAGCGAAATTGGGGGCGGATCGTCTTCATCTCCTCGGAATCGGCGCTGCAAACCCCCAAGGAAATGATCCATTACGGCTTCACCAAGACGGCCCAGCTCGCCATTTCGCGCGGCCTTGCCGAGCTGACCGCCGGCACCGCCGTTACCGTGAATTCGGTGCTGCCCGGCCCGACCCGGTCGGACGGCGTCGAAGCTTTCCTCCAGGCCATGGCCAAGCGTGCCGGCACCTCCGCCGACGAGATGGCCGCCAACTTCGTCAAGGAGCATCGCTCGACCTCGCTGCTGCAGCGCTTCATCACCGTCGAGGAAGTGGCGAACATGGTGGTCTATGCCTGTTCGAAGGAGGCCTCGGCCACGAACGGCGCGGCGCTCCGCGTCGAAGGCGGTGTCGTTCAGACCCTGGCCTGAGAACGGACGAGCGCGATCATTTCGCCGCCGCGATCAGGCTCGCCGCCGCCTCCTTGAGGCCGGCGCGCGAGCCCGGTCGCGTATAGAGCATATGGCCGCCCGGGAAGAGCTTCAGCTCGACCCGGTCGCGGCCGGCGTGCAGATGGTCGATCAGCCATCTGCTGACGCCGAACGCGGTCAGAACGTCGAAATAGCCATGCGCGATCAGCACATGGAGCGACGGGTTGAGCGCCAGCAGCTCGCGCAGATCGCCGACGGCGCTGGTCGGCGCCCCGCCGTCATTGTAGCGGTCCCAGCGGGCATTCACTTCCTCCGACAGCAGCTCGTAAGTGAGTTCGGTCTTGAAGCCCAGCGTATCGGCGACATAGCCGGAAAAGGCGGCGCCATAGGCGCGGCCATACCCGACCAGCACCGGATCGACGAGCCTGCCATCGCCGCCGGGATAGGGATCGGCAATGCCGAGCGTATAATCGTAGACGCTGCGGAGCTCGCCGTCGCGGCGTCGGATATCCGACGCGGTCCAGGGCAGGCGCCCGGCATGACGGGCCACCGTCTCGACCGGAATGTCCGTCATCGTCGCGATCTTGCCATAGAAGGCCTTGCCGGCGTCTCCGTCCGGCAGGGGGCCGGCGAGCGTCGTCAGATAGTCGCCCAGCGCGTATTTGTAAGCTTCCTCGACCGCCTGGGGGTCGAAGGCGTGGCGCCGTTCGAGTGCGGCCGCGACGAAGGAGGGCAGATGCAGGGCGTGGCCGAGGATATCGTTCTCGGAATCATTGAGGAGCGCGCCCTCGATCAGCGGCGACACCATGACGATGCCGTTGACGATGACGCTCTCCTCGCGCTGCAGGTCGCGGGCGAGCTTGATCGATCGCACCCCGCCATAGCTCTCGCCGATCAGGAATTTGGGCGAGGCCATCCGGCCGTTGCGGCCGAGCCAGAGCGAGATCGCCTTGGCGATCGAGGCGGCATCCTGCTTCACGCCCCAGAAATCCTTCTGCGCCTCCTCGGGCTTGGCGGCACGGCTGTAGCCGGTCCCGACCGGGTCGATGAAGACCATGTCGGTGAAAGGCAGCCAGCTATCCGGGTTGTCGGCAAGCTTGGCGTGGCCGCCGTCGGTTTCGGGGGTGGCGAGCTCGAGCGTGACCGGCCCGGCCGCACCCAGATGGAGATAGGCCATGCCCGCGCCCGGCCCGCCGTTGAAATAGAAGCTGACCGGCCGCGTCTTGGGATCGCCCCCTTGCATGACGTAAGAGACATAGAAGATCCGCGCCGAGGACTCGCCCTTATCGTCGCGCAGCGTCAGCGTTCCGGCGGTGGCGCTATAGGCGAGCTTCTGGCCGCCGAGCTGGAGCGTATGCTGGGTGGTCGAATCGGCCGGCAGCAGATCGAGCAGCGCCGATCCGGTCTTGTCCTTGCCGGGCTTGCCGGAATGGTGCTCCTCGCCATCGTTTGCTTGCGCGCCGGGTTTGACTGGCTGATCATCGGCCCGTGCGATACCGGCGAGGCAAAGCGCCAAACCGAGCGCGAGGCCAGTCAGAAATCGTGGAACACGTCCGATCATGGTCATGAAGGAAATCCCGGATCGATGAGGAGGATCGGCACTCTAGGGGGCGGGCGCCGATTCTGTCGAGGCGCCGCCCGATGATCGAAACGCCCTATCCGCTCGGCTTTTCCATGACCGACCGGATTCGCCACGGCGCCGGCCCGTTGGTCGACCATTTGCTGGAATCCTGCCCATGACCGGATCTATCCTTCATCCGCCCGAACGGCCGCAGGTCACCGTGCGCTGCGACGTGTTTCCGTTGAGCAAGCCTTTCACCATCGCGCGCGGCGACAAGGCCGAGGCGCGGACGGTCTATGTCGAGATCCTCGATCGCAGCCTGCGCGGCCGCGGCGAATGCGTGCCCTATCCACGCTATGGCGAGACGGTCGAGAGCGTGATCGAGGCGATCGAGCAGGTAGCACCCGCGCTCGAGACCGGCATGATTACGCGCCGCTCTCTGCGGCGGGCCATGCCGCCCGGCGCCGCCCGCAACGGGGTCGATCTGGCGCTCTGGGATTTCGACGCCAAGCGCACCGCGTCTTCGGCCTGGCAGATCGGCGCGCTCGACGTGCCGCACCGCGTCGTGACCGCCTTCACCATCTCGCTCGACACGCCCGAGGCGATGGCCGCCGCCGCGATCGAGGAAGCACACCGGCCGCTGCTAAAGCTCAAGCTCGGTGCCGAGGGCGATCTCGATCGGGTGCAGGCGGTGCGCCAGGCCGTCCCGCGCGCGCGTCTCATCGTCGATGCCAACGAGGGCTGGACGCCCGGCGAGCTTGAACGCTATCTGCCCAAGCTCGCCGATGCCGGCGTCGAGCTGGTCGAGCAGCCGCTGCGGGCGGAGGAGGACGAGGCGCTGGCCAGGATCGCCCGCTCGATCCCGATCTGCGCCGATGAATCCTGCCACACGCGCGAGGATCTGGAGCGGCTGGCGGGGCGCTACGACGCGATCAACATCAAGCTCGACAAGGCGGGCGGCATGAGCGAGGCGCTGGCGCTGCTCGAGGCCGGACGCGAGGCCGGCTTCAAGATCATGATCGGCTGCATGGTCGGCTCCTCGCTCGCGGTGGCGCCGGCCGTGCTACTGGCCCAGGACGCGGACTGGGTCGATCTCGATGCGCCGCTGCTGCTGAAGCGCGATCGGCAGCCCGGGCTGCGCTATGATGGCAGCATGCTCTATCCGCCGAGCGTGTCGCTCTGGGGATGACGGTATGGAACGGGCCGTAAAGAGTATCATTCGGCGCCGAAGAAAAGACGGTGTCGGCCCGTTATCCCGTCACAAGCCGATCCGAGCGTCGGATCGGCACCCTGGAGGACAGATTGCGCGTCGCGAAAATTCAACTGATAAGCCTCGGCCTGGCCTTGGCGGCGCCGCTTGCCGGCTGCGTCGTGGCCCCGCCGCCGCGCCCCGTCGTGGTCGAGCGGCCGGCCGTGGTCGTGGAGCCGCCGGCAGTAGCCGCCCCGGTCTATGTTCAGGCGGCACCGCCCGAGCCGATCGCCGAAACGCCGCCCCCGCCACCGGGGCCTGAATTCTTCTGGGCCGCGGGCCATTGGCGCTGGGACGGCCGAGCCTATGTCTGGCATCGCGGCGTCTGGCGCCATCGCGAGCGGGCGGGAGAATGGGTCGCCGATCATTGGGAGCACCATCCCAATGGCTGGTTCTTCGTCGAAGGCCATTGGCGCTGACGGTCCTATAGGGTTGCGCGGACGCCGGGCGGTTCGCTACGCTCGGCGTCCATCATAAGGCGGAACCCCGATATGGCAGAGAAGTCGCCGACGGATCTCGGGCGCTGGGTCGGCCGACGCCGGGAAGCTTACGATGTCGTCGCCTTCGGGCCGCTGCGCGGGCTGGCCGCCATGCTCGACATGCCGCCGCCGCCGCAAGTGCCGAGAGCGGCGATACCGCCCGCCTGGCACTGGCTCTATTTCCTGTCCATGAGCCCGCAGGCGGCGCTCGGCGAAGACGGTGCCGAGCCGCGGGGCGAGTTCCTGCCGCCGATCACGCTGCCGCGCCGCATGTGGGCCGGCGGCAGCTTCGAATTCCACCAGCCGCTTCGCTTCGGCGAGCGGATCGGACGTGTTTCGACCATCCAATCCATCGAGGAGAAATCGGGCAAGAATGGACCGCTGGTCTTCGTCACCATGCGCCACGAGATCTCGGGCGAGACCGGCCGCGCCATTACCGAGGAACAGGTCATCGTCTTCCGCTCGCCGCCCTCGCCGGATCAGCCCGCAATCCCCGAACCGGCGCCGATCAAGGCCGATTGGCGCCGCGAGATCGTGCCCGATCCGATCCTGCTCTTCCGCTTTTCGGCCCTCACCTTCAACGCGCATCGGATTCACTATGACCGGCCCTACGCGACCGGGACCGAGGGCTATCCCGGCCTGCTCGTGCACGGCCCGCTGCAGGCCCTGCTGCTGCTGGAGCTGCTGCGCGGCGAGCTGACCCGACCGATCCGGCGCTTCGAATACCGCGCGCTCGGCCCGATCTTCGATACCGGCCCCTTCACGGTGAATGGCGTGCAGGATGGCGACGAGGCCCATGTCTGGACCGCCGATGATGCCGGCAATCTCGGCATGATGGGCGTCGCGAGCTTGTAACGACACCGGTCAACCCTGATATGGTTCAGGAAATTCGAAACCGCGCCGGGACGGAACGATGACAGGCAGGACCAGGCTGATCGGCGATATCGGCGGCACCAATGCGCGCTTCACGATCGCCCGCGACGGCGCTTTCGAAGGGTTCGAGCGCTACGGCACCGACGATTTCCCGAGCTTGGGCGAGGCCATCGCCGACTATCTGGACCGTGTCCCGGCCGCCGAGCGGCCGCACGAGGCGGCCCTGTCGATCGCCGGACCGGTCGAAGGCGAGACGGTCAATCTGACCAACCATCCGGCCTGGAGCTTTTCACGCCGAAGCCTCGCCGAGGAATGCGGCTTCGATCGCGTCATCGCGGTCAATGATTTCTCCGCCGCCGCCATGGGGCTGCCCTATCTCGGGCCGGCCGATCTCGCGGCGGTCGGCGGCGGCAAGGCCAGGCGGGGCGCGCCCCTCGCCATCCTCGGTCCCGGCACAGGCCTCGGCGTGGGCGGCCTCGTACCGACACCCGATGGCGGCTGGATTCCGCTCGCCGGCGAAGGCGGGCACAACACCATGGCCGCGGTCGACGCGTACGAGGATCGGATCCTGGACCTGCTGCGCCGGCGCTTCGACCATGTCTCCGCCGAACGGGTGCTGTCGGGCGAGGGGCTGGTCAACCTGTATGGGGCGATCGCCCAGCTCGACGGCGTCGATGGCGGCCACCCGACGCCCGCCCACATCACGGAGTCGGACGAGCCGCTCTGCCGCCGGGCGGTCGATCATTTCACCGCCATGCTCGGCACGATCGCCGGCAACCTGGCGCTCACTCTCGGCGCCGCCGGCGGCGTCTATATCGGGGGCGGCATCATCCCCCGGCTCGGCAAGCGTTTCGCCGAGTCCGAGTTCCGCCGCCGCTTCGAGGCCAAGGGCCGCTTCAACCTCTATCTGTCGGCGATCCCGACCTGGGTGATCACCCACCCGAACCCCGCCTTGGTCGGGCTGGCTCACCTTCCTTGAAGCCTGCTGACCTTAGGTCGACTCGACCTAAGGTCATCACGGTCTAGGAAGCTGTTGACCGACTCTTTCGGGCACGCTTATCTACCGCTGAGAGATTAACGAGCGGCAAGAACATGGCTTCGAACAGCGCCAAATTCGGCCTCGGCCAGATCGTGCGCCACCGGAAACATCCGTTCCGGGGTGTCGTCATCGATATCGATCCGGCCTACAGCAACGGCGACGAATGGTATGAGCGCATCGCAACCAATCGGCCGCGCAAGGATCAGCCCTGGTACCATCTCCTGGCCGAAAGCGCCGACAAGAGCTACTACACCGCCTATGTCTCGGAGCAGAATCTGCTGCCCGACGAAACGGCGCAGCCGATCAAGCATCCCGATATCGACGAGTATTTTACCGAGACCAGCGCCGGCGGCTATCGCTCCCGCCGCATGATGAACTAGAGCCGGATCGAAATGGGTGGAGTCCACCCATTTCGTGAATCCGTCTCTACTCAGAGAGTTAGAGTACGATTCACGTATTGGCTGTTTCCAGCCAATATGATCGTGCTCTAGCCCGACCAACCGCGGAGGCCCCCGATGTTACGGCCGTAACATCATCGGCTTCTCGTGAAATGGGGTCGTAACCGGCGTGAGCGAGCGTGGCCAGCCCTGTTCGTTCTCATCGGGAACCCACCATGCCAACCAGCCTTCCCCTCGACGTAGATCCGGATACCTTCCGAACGATGGTGGGCGAGACGGGCGATTTCCTTGCCGCCTTCCTGCGGCGGGTGCCGGATATGCCGGCCTGGAAGCAGGAGGGGGGCACCGACATCCTCGCCGATCCCGCGCTGCGCAAGGCTCCGTCCGAGGATGGGCGCCCCCTGGCCGAGTTGCTGAGGGCGCTCGAACGCGGGCTCGATCTCGGGTCCAATACGGCGAGCGGGCGCTTCTTCACCGCGATCCCCAATGGCGGTTTGCCCACCGTCGCCATCGCCGAGCTGATCTCGAACACCGTCAATAAATTTTCCGGCAAGATGGCCGGCGGCCCGTCATTGGTCGCCATCGAGAATGACATCATCGCCTGGTTGATCCAGGCGATGGGGATGCCGTCCGACTCGAACGGCATCCTGACCTCGGGCGGCTCCATGGCGACCTTGTCCGCCCTCGCCTGCGCCCGCGACGCCGCGGCACCGGGAGATCTGCGGCAAGGCGTTATCTACACGACCGATCAGGCGCATTTCGCCATCGCCAAGGCCGCACGCCTGGTCGGCTTCCCGCGGGAGGCGGTCCGAACGGTCGCCACGGACGCTGCCGGCCGGATGGATCCGGCAAGATTGATCGACACCATCCGAGCGGATCGCGGGAACGGCCTGAAGCCGTTCTGCCTCGTCGCAAGCGCGGGCACGACGAATACGGGAGTCGTCGACCCACTGCCGGCGCTCGCCGAGATCGCCGAGCGGGAGCGGCTGTGGCTCCATATCGACGCGGCCTATGGCGGCTTCTTCCGCCTCACCGCCCGCGGCTCCGACAAGCTACAAGGGATCGAACGGGGAGATTCGCTGGTACTCGATCCGCACAAGGGGCTGTTCCTGCCGTTCGGCACGGGGTGCCTTCTGATGCGTGATGCCGCAGCACTCCATCGCACGCATGCCGCCGACGAGGCGGCCTTCTTCAGAGACATGAAGAAGGGGGAAGCGGACTTCGCCGATTTGTCGCCCGAGCTCACGCGCCCGGCCCGCGGCCTCCGGCTGTGGCTGCCGCTGCATCTGCACGGCGTCGGCGCGTTCCGGCGCGAGCTCGACGAGAAGCTCGATCTCGCCCGAACAGCGTGGAAGCGGCTGTCGGACATACCGGGGATCTCGGTGCAGGCGCCGCCGGCGCTTTCAATCGTGACGTTCCGGGCCAGCGGATGGCCCGGCAGCGACGATGACCGGGCGACCGAAACGCTGGTGCGCGAGGTTTGCGCGGACGGGCGGCTGAGATTTTCGACCACGCTGGTCGATGGGAAGGTCGCGGGGCGTCTCGCGATCCTGAGCCACCGCACCTCGGCCGCCGAAGTGGATGAATTGCTGCACCGCATCCGCGAGGTCGCGGCGAGCCATCTGAGCTGAAGATCGCTGCCCGGCGCTACTCGATATTCTTCTGCAAGGAATAGAGCGACTGGCCTTTGACGTAGTCATGCAGCACGCCGAAGATCTTGTAATCGAGCCGCTCGTAGAAATGGCAGGCATGGTCGCCGAGCGCGGTCAGCCATAGGCAGCGGCATTGCCGTTCGCGCGCCTCGCGCTCGGCCGCGAGCATCAGCTTGGTGCCGATGCCGCGCCCGCGCAGATGCTCGGCAACCCAGGCGGTCTTGATGAACAAGCGCTTCCACATGATATGGCCGTCGATCCCGGCCTGAATCTGGCCGCCGGCATCGCGCAGGAAGACCGCGAAATGCGCATGCTCGGGCGAGCCCAGCCGGTTTTCCTCGAACTGGAAGAGGCCGCGCTCGACGATCCCGACATCCGCAAGCGTCGGATTCGGCTCCACCGACAATTTCAGGACGGGGGCTTCGCCCGTATCGGTCATAAGGTCAGTCATTCGAATCGATCGCCGCGATCCGGCGCTCAAGCTCGGCGATCTTGCCCTTGATGCGCCCGATCTCCTTTTGCCGCTGGCCGGCGCCCGCACCCTTCTCGACATGGGCTTCGCCCGGATGCGTGACCGATTCCGGCGCCTCCCCGGCCTCGAGCGCGATCAGACGGCGCGAGGCGCGCAGCGCGTTGTAGAGCTTGTCCTCGACAATGAGCTCGCGGACATGGGTCAGGATGTCCGTGGCGGCCGGCACCAGCCGCTCGAACTGCTCCATCAGCAGCGCCGAGACGGCCAGCCATTCGCCGCGATTGGCCTCGAACAGATAGGCGTTCTGTATCGAGTGATAGATCTCCTTGGCCGGCGTATCCGCCTCGACCTGGGTCAGCACATCCTTGTCACGCAGGATATTGGCCTTGTTGTGCACCGTGAGCGAGATATTGGACGAGCCACTATTCTCGATCACCGCCCCGTTAATGATGACCTTGGCACCGGCGGGCAGTGGAATAGATAAGGGCATGGGCTTTCCTCGTCAAACGGAGCCGGACGACCGCGACCGCGCTTGCGTCAAATCTTAGCAGGCATGGGGCCTGCTTCAATTCTAATCCTGCGCCGCCGCACCGGGACGCTCGCCGGGCAAGAACCGCCGCGCCGGCTCGACGGGGTGGGCAGATTCTGCCGAGCGGCCCGCCTCGGCGCTAGAACCGTCCAATCAACTATTTGATTCATAACGATCTGTCCGCTGGCATGGAGTCTGCGACTGTGCTGTCGACTTACTGTCCCCGGGAGTAACCCCATGAGCCTTTTCGCTAGCTTGACGACCGCCATCTCGGGGCTCAATGCCCAGCAAGAGGCGATCGGCAACATTTCCGACAACATCTCGAACGCCAACACGGTCGGCTTCAAAGGGATCGATACCTCGTTCCAGAACTTCGTCACCGACTCGACGGCACGATTGAACGAGCCCGGCGGCGTCATCGCCACGCCGATCTATCAGAACGACGTCGCCGGCAATTTCGCATCGTCGCAGACCCCGACCTCGCTGGCGATCGTCGGTTCGGGCTTCTTCCAGGTCAAGGCGCCCCCCTCCACCACGGGCGGCGCCACGGTGTTCCCGCAGGGCGAACTCTATACCCAGGCCGGCGATTTCACGCAGAACAAGCAGGGCTTCCTGGTCAACAGCGCCGGCTATTACCTGACGGGATATCCGGTCAATCCGCAGACCGGCATCGCCAACACCTCGACCACCTCGCCGATCCAGATCTCGCAGCTCGTCGATGCGCCGCAGGCGACAGCAAATCTCAATTTGAACGCCAATCTGCCGGCCGATTATCCGATATCCAGCGCCGCGGGCTATACCCCGCCGCCGCCGGTGACGGAGAACATCGTCGACGCTTCGGGTGTGTCTCACCAGGTCTCGATCCAGTTCAACCATACCGCGGCCAATACCTGGACTGCCGATATCACCGCCGCGGGCGCCACCCCTACTGCGCCGACGGAGGTAACGCTGACCTTCAGCGACGGGACCACCGCTGCCGGGACCCCGCCCGTCGTGTCACCGGCAGGCACGCTGGTTAATATGGTCGACACAACCGCCGCTGCGACTCCTGCTGGCGGCACGCCCGCCACCCCTTCGACCCCCGCCGCCGGCACCCCCGCCAACTTCAAGATCCCGCTGAATTTCGGCTCGGGTTCGCAAACGGTTAGCTTCAATCTCGGCACGTACGGCCAGGTTTCCGACGTGACCGGTTTCTCCGCCGGCACCGGCACGCCCGCCATCACCGCGACAGCGGGCGATGACGGCGTGCCGCGCGGCTCGTTCCAAAGCCTGTCGATCGATCAGAACGGCTTCGTCGACATCCATTACACCAATGGCGACACCAAGCCTTTCTACCAGATCCCGGTCGTGCAGTTTAACGCGCCCGACCAGCTTCAGCGCATGCAGGGCGGCGCCTTCGGGGCCACCATCGACAGCGGCCCGGCCAATCTGAACCCGCCCGGCCAGAATGGCGGCGGTACCATCCAGGCGAACGAGCTTGAATCCTCGAACGTCGATATCGCCACGCAATTCACCAAGCTGATCACGGCGCAGCAGGTCTATTCGGCCAATTCCAAGGTCATCACCACGGCCAACCAGCTGCTGACCACCATCATCCAGATCATCCAGTAACGATTGGGATCGGGGTAGCGGGCCATGGGCCTCTTCGGGATCATCAATTCGGCGTCTCAATCGCTGAAGAACATCCAGTCCGAGATCAACACGGTCTCGGACAATGTCAGCAATTCGAACACGCCGAACTACAACGCCCGTCAGGCGGGCACCGTCGAAGGGAATGCGGGCGGCGGCACCGATCGTGTCGTCGTCAACCGCGCGGTCGATTCCACGCTGCAAAGGGAGATGCTCGACCAGCAGAGCGCCTCCAGCGGTGCCGACTTCATCAACAATCTCTACAGCCAGCTCGAACAGCTCGACGGTGCCGCGAACAATTCGCCGACGCTGCCGAACACGCTGCAATCCTTCATCGACGCGGTGAAGAACTTCCAGGCAACGCCGGAATCGACGGCGACGCAGCAGCAGGTCATCCAGGCCGGGCAGAATTTCGCCAGCTCGATCAACCAGATCGCGACCGGTGTCGAGAAGATCGCCGACCAGGTCCAGTCGCAGACCACCAGCGACGTCACGACGCTGAACCAGACGCTGTCCAGCATCAATTCGCTCAATAGCCAGATCGTGGCGGCGCAGTCGGCCGGGCAGCCGACGGCGTCGCTTGAAGATGCCCGCGACGCCGCGATCCAGCAGGTCTCCACTCTGGTGCCGGTTCAGATTCACCAGAATGCGAACGGGTCGATCTACCTGTCGACGCCGAGCGGCGTGCAGCTGGTCGGGCAGACGGCGAACAACTTCGCTTATGACGCGACGACCAATAGCCTCTATTCGACGCAAGACCCGTCCAAGACGCCGCTCAACTCGGCCATCAGCTCGGGGCAGATCTCGGCGGAGCTTTCGACCCTCGACACCAGCGCCGCCGGCGTCGCCTCGCAATCGCCGTCGCAGGCGCCGCTGCAGAAGATCCGCGATCAGCTGAACGCGCTGGTCGATATGTTCGTCAACCCGACGGCCGGCGGCCCGCCGACCGCCATCCAGTCGGCCTACGACAACGCGACGCCGGTCAATGGCGGCGAGCTCCCGACCGGACTCTTCACCCTGCCGGCGGGCGCTCCGGCCGGTTCCGAGCGTTTCGACCTGCAGATCAACGCCAATCTTCTCAATGGCACCGACACGCTCAAGCAATCTTCGGCGACGGCGCTGCTGAACGCGCTGACGAGCACCAGCCAGACCTTCAATGCCGGCGGCGTCTCGGTGTCGAGCGTCAGCCTCAGCGACATCGCCAACGATCTCGCCGGGAACCAGACGGCGCGCGCGCAGCAGGCCCAGACCAATCAGCAGGCTGCCTCGACCGCGCTCACCACGACGCAGACCAGCTACAAGAACGTGACCGGCGTGGACGTCAACCAGCAATTGGCTCAGCTCATCGTGCTGCAAAACACCTATGGAGCCTCGGCCAAGGTGATCTCGGTCGTGGATCAGCTCTTCACGCTGCTCCAGGGCCTGAGCCCTAACTGACGCTCATGATCGGAGGATCGAATGAGTAACGCGATCAGTACTTCTGGCATCTTCTTCAACAGCACCAGTCTCATCAACAAGAATGAGAACCAGCTGCAACAGCTCCTCAACGAGCTCAATACCGGGAAAAAGTCGTCGACGCTCCAGGGCTATGGCTCTGCTGCTCCGACCATTCTCAATCTCAACAAGACGATCACCGAGACCCAGTCCTATGTCGACAATGCGACACAGGTGAGCACGGTCCTCAATCTCTACGATAACTCTCTGACCGAGCTGAACAAGGACGCGTCGACGCTGCAGACCGCGATCGGCAATCTCGGCGCCAATGATCCGACCTCCGCCAACAATCTGAAGAACACGATCCAGGGTCTGGAGGTCGACATCACGTCGGTGCTGAACGAGCAGGTCGGCAGCAATGGCCGCTTCCTGTTCGCGGGCTCGCGCTACAACACGCAGCCGGTGGTCGACCTGACCACCCTGCCGACGCCGGCGACGCCGACGCCATTCACCGCGGTCGGGCCGAACGCGCTGCCGGCCCAGCCGGCGCCGCCGGCGGCCGGCGTGCCGGCGAACTCGCCCTTGCCCAATTACGACACCCAGGGCCAGGGCACGCCGCCCGGGACCGATCCCTTCAACCAGGCCTATGCGACGCAGACGGTGAACATCACCGACTCGACATCGGTCGGCTACGGCGTCACCTCGAACGACCCGTCCATCCAGGCGCTCATCTACGCGCTCGGGCAGGCCAAGGCCGCCGCCGGCGCCACGCAGCCACAGCAGCAGCAATTCCTCGCCAACGCCACCTCGGCGCTCGCCACGGCGACGCAAGGGTTGCAGGCGCTGCAGCAGAACAACGCGGAAGCCCAGGTCACGGTCAATACCGAACAGACCACGCAGAAAACCGCGATCGGCAATCTGCAGCAGCAACTCGGCAACCTCGAGAACGCCGACAGCTCCACCGTGGCGGCCGAGATATCCACGGTTCAGAACCAGCTTCAGGGCACATTTCAGGTCACCTCGACGATTCTGAACCTGTCCCTGCTCAGCTTCATAAAGTAGCCCGGGAAATTAACCGTTGGACGGCAGGGAAAATTTAACCTGTCAGGATCGAGGATGATCATGAACTCTCAACGGGTCCCATTAGGAATCCTCGATATGCCCGTGCCGACCTTGCGACGCGCTGGACAAAGCCGGCTCACCTCCGTCGCGACCGGAGCGACCACGCATCGCGAAGCGGTGGAACCTTCACCCGCGCCCTACGATCAGTTCGACGACAAATCGGTTCTGATCACCGGGGGCACCGGATCCTTCGGCAGGCGCTTCGTGAGCAACCTGCTGCAGCGTTCCCGCGCGCGCCGGGTCGTGATCTATTCACGCGACGAGTTCAAGCAGTACGAGATGCAGAGCGAGCTCGGCAATCAGGGCGCCAGCATCCTGCGCTTCTTCATCGGCGACGTGCGCGACCAGAGCCGCCTCGCACTGGCCATGCGCGAAGTCGACATCGTCATTCACGCGGCCGCGCTGAAGCATGTGCCGGCGGCCGAATATAATCCCTTCGAATGCATCCGCACCAACGTCAACGGCGCCGAGAACGTCGTGCATGCCGCCCTTCAGAACGGCGTCGACAAAGTGTTGGCGCTGTCCACCGACAAGGCGGCCAACCCGATCAACCTCTATGGCGCCTCCAAGCTCGCCTCGGACAAAATCTTCGTCGCCGCCAACAATCTCTCCGGTTCGGTCGGCACGCGCTTCTCGGTCGTGCGCTACGGCAATGTCGTGGGATCTCGCGGCAGCGTCGTCCCGTTCTTCCGCAAGCTGCTGGCGGAGGGCACCGATCATCTGCCCGTGACCGACGAGCGCATGACCCGCTTCTGGATCACGCTGCAGCAAGGCGTCGATTTCGTCGCTTCCTCTGTCGCCATGATGCGCGGCGGCGAGATCTTCGTGCCCAAGATCCCAAGCATGCGCGTCTCCGATCTCGCGCGCAGCATGGCGCCGGGCCTGCCGCTCAAGGTGATCGGCATCCGCCCCGGCGAGAAGCTGCACGAGGTCATGGTGACGGAAGATGATTCCCGCCTGACGCTCGAGCTCGAAGATCGCTACGTCATCGAGCCCTCCTTCAGCTTCTGGACGCGCGAGCCTTATCTCGAAAGCGGCGCCCTTCCGGTCGCGGACGGCTTCCGCTACGCCTCCGACACCAATACCGACTGGCTCGACGGCGCCCGGCTGGCCGAACTGCTCCGGGAGAACCATTGATGCGGCGACTGCAGAAGCCGGAGGCGTTCCTGCCTTATGGCCGCCAGCAGATCGACGATGCGGATATCGAAGCCGTGGCCGAGGTGCTGCGCGGCGATTGGCTCACCACCGGCCCGGCGATCGAGCGGTTCGAGAAGAGCCTGGCCCAGCGCGTCGGCGCGCAGTTCGCCGTCAGCTGCAACTCGGGCACGGCGGCGCTGCATCTCGCCTGCCTGGCGCTCGATCTCGGGCCCGGCAGTGCCGCGATCGTGCCGTCGATCACCTTTCTCGCGACCGCCAATGCCGTACGGATGACCGGGGCCGAAGTGGTGTTCGCCGATGTCGACCCCGATAACGGCCTCATGACGGCAGCCACCCTCGAAGACGCTTTCGCCCGCGCCGACGCGGCCGGCCTTGCGGTCAAGGCGCTGTTCCCGGTCCATCTGGCTGGGCAATGCCCCGAACTCGCCGCCATCGCCGCCATCGCGCGCGAGCGCGGCGCCGCCATCGTCGAGGATGCGTGCCACGCGCTCGGCACCTATCATGCCTGTCCTGACGGATCGGCCGCACCGGTCGGCGCCTGCCGCCTCTCCGACATGGCGGTCTTCTCCTTTCATCCGGTCAAGACCATCGCCTGCGGCGAAGGCGGTGCCGTCACGACCAATGATCCGGCCATGGCCCGGCGCATGGCGCGGCTGCGCAGCCACGGCATGTATCGGGAGGCGGACGAGATTCGGCACCCCGAGCTCGGGCTCGACGCCGACGGGCACACCAATCCCTGGTATTACGAGATGGCGGAGATCGGCTGGAACTACCGCCTGTCCGACATCCACGCCGCCCTCGCCGCGAGCCAGCTCGCCAAGCTCGACCATTTCATCGAGGAACGGCGGGCGCTGGCCCAGCGCTATGACGACATGCTGGCGCCGCTCGGCCGACTCGCCGCACCCATCCGACGCAGCCGCGGCTGCCTGCCGGCCTGGCATCTTTACGCCGTGCTGGTGGATTTCGAAGCGCTGGGCGTGACCCGGACAGATCTCATGACCGAACTCAAGGAAGCCGGCATCGGGACCCAGGTCCATTACATTCCGGTTCATCGTCAGCCTTACTACCGGGACCGCGCGCCCGATCTGCAACTCGCCGGCGCCGAGGAATATTATCGGCGCACCCTGTCCCTGCCGCTGTTCGTCGGCATGCTGCCGGCGGACATCCGGCGTGTGGTCGGCGCTCTTCACGCGGCCTTGCTGCGACCTTCCGCACGCGCCGCTTCTTAATCCGTTATTCAACCCGCCTGGGTAAAATCGATAAGCATCTCAGAGGCAAAATAATGAACACGGGTTACGCCAAGCAGCAGACCATGGCCCTGGAGAACGCCGATCCGCAGCAGACCCTCGCCTGGGGCCTGACGACGACGGCGCGTAAAATGCAGGAGGCCAGGCGGGCTGATGCGACACGTGATCAGGTGCTGGAGGCGGTGCGTCTCAACTGGCGCCTCTGGACCATCATTCAGGCCGAGCAGTCGGACCCCGACTCGCCCAATCCGCGCAATATCCGCGAGGGGCTGCTCAATCTCGCCAACTTCATCGACAAGCGATCGATCGCGCTTCTGGCCAATGCCGACAAAGCCGAGCTCGAGGTGCTGATCAACATCAACCGCAACATCGCCGCCGGCCTGCTCGGCACCGACCTCACGCCGGAAGAGCGCGCCGAGCGCGACCGGCGCAACCAGTCGCAAGCCCAGATCAATCTGGTGAAGGGCTGAGAGGCCGCTAAGTCTCGGGCTTCGGCGGCGTTTCAGGCGCCGTATAGTGAAATTCCCGGCCATGCAGGACCAGTGTCATCCGGCTGCCGCCCGGCTCGGCGAAGGACCGGCGCCGGCGCTCGAATTCGGCGGCATCGATATCGGGCGTGACCCGACACATCGCTTCGAGCTGAGCATGCGTGGTCTTGCGCCCCGACCAGTGCAGATCCGTATGCGGCAGCGGCGTATCATCGCCGGTTAGCCGGGGCGCCCAGCGCACGACCAGCTCGAGCGCCGCGCGGAATGCGCTGAGACCGAATTCGAGCTGTCCCGCACCCTCGGGCGGCGTGAAGCGGATGACGTCGACGATGGCCCCTTCATCGACCCGCGGCGCCATCTCGTGCAGAGTCGCACCGAACGCGCGCGCGCCATCATACGCGCCCCAGCTTTCCGGATGACGTCCCGGAAACTCCGGCGGCCCGGGGTGGATGTTGTAAGATGGGCCCGGCAACCGGGCCAGCAGGCTTCCCGGCACGATCACGGCGGTACAGAAGGCAAGAAGCCTGGTGCCGGCCGGCTGTTCGAGGATGGCGGCCTCGAGCTGGGCGCGATGCTCGACATGGCGGACGGCGCAATGCTCCGTCTGGCGCGCCAAATGCGGCAACAGCATGCCGGCCTCGAAGGATCCGGTCAGAAGCAAGAGGCGCTGCGGCATGATGTAAGGACCGGTGGGCGAGAGAAGGCGGAAGCGGCAACGCGCTACAGGAGCATGGCCGGCAATGCAGCGCAAGCGATGAGACCCGGTCCGGAATTCGCAACGGCAAAGGCCCGCGCTCGATGGAGTTCATCGAAGCGGGCGTTTCACACCATATAAAGAGGGGGTTCCGGCCCTCGTCAGCTCTTGCCGCCGATATTCCCAGACCGTCCATCCGCCGCCTTGACGCTCTGCGTGTCATGGGCATTCTGATGCTGCTGATAGAGCAGCAACTGGGACTTGGACGGCACCTGGTAGTTGGCCAGCCCATCCGCAGTATTCAGATATTGGATGATGACCCTGTTCAGTTGCGGGTCGATCTCTATCCGAGGGCTGGGGTAAGTCGACACAGGCGTGACGATAGCGGCGCTGCTCGAAAGCTCGCTTTGAGGGGGTTGAGAACTCGCCGTCTGCTCGGACTTTGCCGGCACTGCTTGTCCAGACCCCGGTGCTTGAAGCACAGAAATGCTTGACATTTAGCAAACACCCCATTCAGGAACGATCGATCATACAGGGTTACCGGCAAGTGTCAAGCGTCGCGAAATGCTCAATCCTCGCTATCTTCAGTCCGACAAGAATCAATAAGTATAAGGTTGTGTATATACTACCAACAGAACGCATCGAATATCGACGCATGCTTGTCGGACCCGAGAAGGTGCAACCGAAGCATCGCGCGTCGACTATCCCCCGTCCCGTTGCCGTCCGGACGGATCGACACTGAGTGCGAGAGAGCGAAAGCTTACCACTTTATTAACCGTCCAAGACGATGATCGCCGGGCAATTGCGACGGTACTGCACCCGGTATGGCCGACGACCAGGATTCGAAAACAGAGCAACCGACCGGACGACGCCTCGGCGAAGCCCGCGAGAAGGGCCAGGTCGCGATCTCGCGCGACGTCACGACCGCCATCTCGCTCACTGCCGCGACCGTCGCCACGCTGATGATCCTGCCCTGGTCGCTGCAGCCGCTGCTGAAGATCATGCGCGGCTTCATCGCCCAGCCTGAACGGGTGCGGATCGTCCAGGGACCGGACCTGCAGCAGCTTTTCGCCACCGTCTGCGGCGCCATGGCGCTGTCGCTCGCCCTGCCGTTCGCCGTCCTGCTCGCCGCGGGCCTCACCGCCACCTTCTTCCAGACCAACGGCTTTCTCTGGGCGACCAGCAAGTTCACGTTCAGCCTCAACTTTCTCAATCCGCTTTCCGGCTTTTCGCGCCTGTTCTCACGGCGTGGCCTGGTCGAGTTCGGCAAAGGGCTGATCAAGGTCGCGATCATCGGCACGGTCGTCTATCTGGTGCTGAAGCCTGACGTGATGAAGGCCGAGATCATGATCGGCATGGAGCCGATCCAGATGCTGGACATGCTCCGCTCCGAGGTGCAGCACCTGCTCGAAAGCGTGATCCTGTCGATCGGCTCCATCGCCTCGCTCGATTACTTCTATCAGAAATGGTCGACCCTGCAGCAGCTCAAGATGAGCAAGCAGGAAGTGAAGGACGAGCACAAGAATGCCGAAGGCGACCAGCACATCAAGGGCCGGCAGCGGCAGATCCGCGTCACCCGCGCCAAGAAGCGCATGCTGCAATCGGTGCCGAAGGCCTCGGTCGTGGTGACCAACCCGACCCATTTCGCGGTGGCACTGCAATATGAAATGGGGGCGAACGGCGCTCCGCGCGTCGTCGCCAAGGGCGTGGATTTCCTTGCCTTCAAGATCCGTGAGATCGCCGAGGCCAACGGCGTGCCCATCGTCGAGAACCCGCCGGTCGCCCGCGCGCTCTACGCCACGGTCGATATCGACGACGAGATTCCGACCGAGCATTACAAGGCCGTGGCCGAGATCATCAGCTACGTCATGAAGCTGCGCCGCTGGAAAGCGGCGGGCTGACCCGCCATTGCTCTGATTCTCCCGGCCGGTAAAATCGGCTAGGGCTGGTTCGACCTGCCCTCGCGGGCGCCACGGCTTCGGATCATGCTCAAAGCCTTCACCCTTCTCGTCATTTGCCAGCTCGTCGGCGAGGTCGCGGCGCAAGCGAGCGGCCTGCCGCTGCCCGGCCCGGTCATCGGCCTCCTGCTGCTGCTCGGCGTCCTGATCCTGACCCGCGGCCCCGACCGGCATCTCGAAGAGACCTCGCGCGGCCTGCTGCGGTATCTGCCCTTGCTGTTCGTACCGGCCGGCGTCGGCGTCATCACCCAGCTCGACGTGCTGGCGCGCGAATGGCTGCCGGTGCTTGCCGCCCTCTTCGTCTCGACCGCCCTCACGCTTCTTGTCACCGCCCTGGTCATGCAGCATCTGGCGCCGGCCGAGACGGACGAGCAGCCGTGAACAGTTTCGGCCGCATCTGGGTCTATCTGGAGACGACGCCGCTGCTCGGCCTGGCCAGCACGCTCATCGCCTATCAACTGGCGCTCTGGATTTCGGCCAGGCTACGCAATCCGTCCTACGCCAATCCGGTCCTGATCGCGATCCTGCTGCTGGGTGGGCTCCTGCTCGCCACCGGCACGCCTTACGCCGCCTATTTCGAGGGTGCCAAGTTCGTGCATTTCCTGCTCGGCCCAGCGACGGTGGCGCTCGCCATTCCGATGCATGCCAACCTCACGCGGATGCGGCGCGCGGCACCGGCCATTCTGCTGGCGATCCTCGCCGGCTCGATCGTGGCCTCGGCCAGCGCCATGGTGATCGCCAAATTGCTCGGCGCCTCGCCCGATATCGTGCTGTCGCTGGCGCCGAAATCGGTGACCACGCCGATCGCCATGGGCGTCGCCGAACGGCTCGGCGGCAACCCGTCGCTCGCCGCCGTCTTCGTGCTGCTGACCGGCCTCATCGGCACGGCGCTCATGGCCGGCATCATGCGGCTCGCCCGCATCACCGACTGGCGCGCCCGAGGTCTCGCCGCCGGTACCGCCGCCCACGCCATGGCGACCGCGCGCATCCTGCAGCAGAACGAGACGGCCGGCGCCTTCGGCGGGCTCGCGATCGGTGTCAACGGCATCTTCACCGCCCTCACCGTGCCCGTCCTGTTCGGGCTCATGACGGCGCTGTTCTGAATGAATTCCGGCCTGCCGATCGACGAGGCTCTGCCGCGCCTGCTGGCCCTGCTGGCAGAAGGCGGCAACGCCGTGCTGCAGGCCCCGCCGGGCGCCGGCAAGACCACCGGCGTGCCGCTGGCGCTGCTGGGCCAGCCCTGGCTCGACGGCAAGATCGTCATGCTGGAGCCGCGGCGCCTCGCCGCCCGTGCCGCGGCCCGGCGCATGGCGACGCTCTTGGGCGAGCCGGTCGGCGCCACGGTCGGGTATCGCGTCCGGCTCGAAAGCAAGGTCGGACCGCGCACGCGCATCGAGATCGTGACCGACGGCGTCTTCACCCGGCAAATTCAGAACGACCCGTCGCTCGACGGTATCGGCGTGATCCTGTTCGACGAATTCCATGAGCGGCGCCTCGAAACCGACCTCGGCCTCGCCTTGTCGCTCGACGCCCAGGCCGGTTTGCGTCCGGAGCTCCGGCTCGTCGCCATGTCGGCGACGCTCGATGCCGAGCCGGTGGCCCGGCTGATGGCGGCCCGGACCGTCACCGCCGAGGGCCGCGCCTTCCCGGTCGAGGCGCGCTGGCGCGACCAGCCGGCGCCGAACCGCCTGGTCGAGGGCGTCGTCGATGCGATCCTGGCCGCCCTCGACGAGCCGGGCGGGATTCTCGTCTTTCTGCCCGGCGGCGCCGAGATCCGCCGGGTCGAGCGCAGGCTGGCCGATCAGCGCCTGCCGGCCGGCACCGATGTGCTGCCGCTGTTCGGCGATCTCGATCAGGCCGGGCAAGACCGGGCGCTGGCGCCGTCGCCGCCGGGCCGGCGCAAGATCGTGCTGGCCACCAGCATCGCCGAGACCAGCCTGACCATCGACGGCGTGCGCCAGATCGTCGATAGCGGCCTCGCCCGCATGAGCCGGTTCGATCCGCGCACCGGCCTCACCCGGCTCGAAACCGTGCGCGTGACCCAGGCGGCCGCGACCCAACGGGCCGGCCGTGGCGGACGCACGGAGCCGGGCATCGCCTGGCGCCTGTGGCCGGAGGCCGCGCATGCGGCCCTGCTGGTGCGTCCGGAACCCGAGATCGCGACCGCGGATCTGGCACCGCTGGCGCTCGAGCTTGCCGCCTGGGGCGTCGCCGATCCCTGTTCCCTGCGCCTTCTCGATCCGCCTCCGGCACCTGGTTTCGCCGCCGCGCGCAGGCTGCTGCGTTCTTTCGCAGCGCTCGACGCGGATGGCCGCATCACCGCCCACGGCAAACGCATGGCGACGCTCGGCCTGGCGCCGCGGCTGGCGCATATGGTGCTGCGCGCGGCCAGCCAGGGCGACGGCCCGCTCGCCTGCGCGCTCGCCGCCTTGCTGTCGGAACGGGATGCCAGCCTGCGTGAGACCGATCTGCGCAGCCGGCTGGAACTGCTGGAAGCGCCGGGGCATCACGACGCCGTCCGCCGCGTCCGCGAGATCGCCCGGCGGATCGCGCGCCAGGCCGGCATCACGTGGGGGCCGGTGGCGCCTTCAAGTGCCGGCGCCGTGCTGGCCTTGGCCTATCCCGACCGGATCGCGCAGCGCCGGGCCCAGGCCGGGCGATTCCTGATGTCGGGCGGCCAGGGCGCCTATCTGCCGGAAAGCGACCCGATGGCCGCCGCACCCATGCTGGTCGTGGCCGATCTCGACGGGCAGATGCCGGAAAGCCGGATTTGGCTCGCAGCACCTCTCACTCCGGCCGAGCTGGAGCTGGCGCTCGCCGACCGGCTGACCGAGGCCGAGGAGATCTGGTACGAGCCGTCGACGCGCTCGGTCCAGGCGCGCCGGCGCCGGCGCCTGGGCGCGCTGGTGCTGGGCGAAGGGCCGCTGGAGCGGCCATCGCCGGACCGCGTTGCCGCCGCCCTGCTCGACGGCATCGCGCGCGAGGGGTTGACGGTTCTGCCTTGGACCCCGTCGGTCGAAAGTCTGCGCCGACGCGTAGCCTTCCTCGCCCGACTGGACGGAACCGATGCCTGGCCGACTCTCGATGACGAGCATCTCACGGCGTCGCTCGCCGATTGGCTGGGCCCGGCGCTCGCAGGCAAGCGCAGCCTGGCCGATCTCGCCGGGCTCGACCTCGCCGGCCTGTTCCTGGCCCGGCTCGACCATCATCAGCGGCGGGACCTGGACAGTCGCGCGCCCACCCATCTGACCGTGCCCTCGGGCTCGCGCATCGCCATCGACTATGCCGGCGACGCCCCGGTCCTGGCGGTCAAGCTGCAGGAGATGTTCGGCCTCGCCACGCACCCTTCCATCGCCGGCGGCAAGGTCAGGCTGGTGCTGCATCTGCTGTCGCCGGCGCAGCGGCCGATCCAGGTGACGAGCGATCTGGCGGGTTTCTGGGCCGGCTCCTACAAGGCCGTGCGCGCCGATCTGCGCGGCCGCTACCCGCGTCACCCCTGGCCCGAAGACCCCTTGTCGGCGCCGCCGACGGCGCGGGCGAAATCGAGAGGCACATAGCCGGCGCGGGTCAGCATGTTGATGTGCCGCACCGGCGTTTCCTTGAGGAGATAGGTCGCCACAGCGGCGAGCAGCGGATCGCCGTAAGGCAGCGCTGCCGGCGCCAGCAGCTTCTTTACCCGAAAACGCAGACTCGGCTGCTTCTGAAAGCCGATGATGCCGGCCGTCTCGGTTTCGTTGTCATAGACGCGCCCCGTCGCCCGTCGACCATTCAGGGTGAAATGGTAGAGCAAGCCGGTATACCGGAAGGCCTTCTTGTCGGCGCCCGCCCCATCCTCGAACCGCTCGGTCGCCACGAGTAATTTTCCCGCCGCGCCCGCGGGCGTCGAGATCCCCATGGCTTTCTGCCGCACCGCGCCATCGGACGATTTCGACATTCGACCCCTGCCCCTTTGCCGCATAGAAACGATCTTGCTCAACCGTTACAAACGCGTGCCTCTCGTAACTGTTCGCCCTTGCCGTGCCAGGAGGCCATGAATGCGGATGATGCTTTTTCCCTTGATCGCCGTCATTTCCATGGCCGGTTGCGGCAGCGCGGACAAAGGGCCGATTGTCGCAGCGGCGGCGAACACCCCTTCGGCGCAGCCGTCGATCGCGGTCGCCTTCGCGCCGCTCCTTGCCGAATGCCAGGCCCGTTTCGCCCAGTCCCTGAAGGGTCGGGCCGTCACCTATGGCGAACCCGAGACCAGCAACGTAGGCCAAGTGACGACGATCAAGCTGTCCGCAACCGCCAATGACGGCAGCGCGGGTCCGGTCGGCTATATCTGCACCTTCGACGGCCCCGCGCTCGTGACCGCCGGCCGCCGCTGAACTCCGCCTTTCCGCCACAAGCTTCCAGATCATGGGCCGACGGCGCCGCGAGGGGTCGCCGCTGGATACTTGACCGGTTAGGATGACGAGGATCGCAGCGTGAAAGGACAGATCGTGGGGAAACTTCTCGGCACTATGGCAATGCTCTCATTGCTGTCGGGCTGCGCTACGGGCTGGCCTTGGGCGCACGGTCCCGACCCGCAGCTCGGCGAGACGCTCCGGTCCTCGGCCCCGCTGGTCAAGGCCTGCCAGGATCGCTTCGCCGCCTGGCTGGGGCCGCGGCCGGTGCGGTGGGGCGACGGGCCGCTCGTGACCCGCACCGGCACCCAGACCACGGTCCAGATCGAGGCGCAGCCGACCGCCCCCGAAACCATCGATCCGATCGCCTATCGCTGCGAGTTCGAGGGCGAAACCCTGGGCGATGCCCGCCCGGTCGGCTAAGCCGACCGTGGCGTCTGGCCCCGGCCGGCTCGGGATTTACTCGTAGGCCTGCAGCGTCTTGCCGCGGGTCTCGGGCAGGAGAAGGGCGGCGAGCGCCATGACCGCGTAGGCGCCGACCGCGAACACGCCGATGGCGATGCCGAGGCCGCCCAGCTCTTCCTTCAGCGAGCCGACCAGCCACGGGAACGCGGCGCCGACCGCGCGGCCGACATTGTAGCAGAAGCCCTGGCCCGAACCGCGCATGCGGCTGGGGAAGATCTCGGTCAGGAACGGCCCCATGCCGCTGAAGATGCCGGCCGAGAAGAAGCCGAGCGGGAAACCCAGCACCAGCATGACCGAATCATTGATCGGCACGATCATGTAGGCGGCGACGGTAATGGCCGAGAGCACGGCGAAAAGGATGAAGTTGAGCCGCCGTCCGAGCGCGTCGGCGAGATAGGCGCTGGTGACGTAGCCCAGGAACGAGGCGGTGATGATGATCGCCAGATAGAGGCTCGACCCGGTCACCGAGATATGCCGCTCGGTCTTGAGGAAGAGCGGCAGGAAGGTGGTGATCGAGTAATAGCCGCCCTGGGCGCCGGTCGCGAGCAGCGAGGCCAGCAGGGTGGTGCCGATCACGCCCGGCTCGAAGATCGCCAATATGCCGCTGCCGCCCTTCTGGGCGATCTGCTTTTGCGTCTCGACGAAGACCGCCGGTTCGGACACGAAGCGGCGGATGAAGAAGACCAGCAGCGCCGGCACCAGTCCGATCAGGAACATGCCGCGCCAGGCATATTCCGGCGGCAGGAAGGATTGGAGCACGGCCGAGGCGATGGCGGCGAGGCCCCAGCCGACCGCCCAGCCGGCCTGGACGGTGCCGACCGCCTTGCCGCGATGCTTGGCCGCGATCACCTCGCCCATCAGCACGGCGCCGGCGGCCCATTCGCCGCCGAAGCCCAGCCCTTGGCAGGCGCGCACGATGATGAGCTGGGTCAGATTCTCGGTGAGGCCGCTCAAAGCTGTGAAGAAGGCGAACCAGATGATGGTGATCTGGAGCATGCGGACGCGGCCGATCCGGTCCGAGAACAGGCCGGTGATCCAGCCGCCGAAGGCCGAGGTAAAGAGCGCCCAGAACGCCGCCTGGCCGATATCGCCGGCCGTGACATGCCAGACCGTGATGAGGATGGGAGCGACGAAGCTGTAGATCTGCACATCCAGCGCATCGAGCGCCCAACCGCCGAAACAGGCCCAGAAGGTCCGCTTCTCACCGGCATTGAGGCCGGTAAACCACTCGAACATGCTGCACATCTCCCCAGCTCGCCGGCCCCCGGACCGGCTTATCCCATTGATCCGACAATAAGCCGATTTGGACGCGGGTAAAGTCCCCTCGCGGACAAATGGTCAGGCGTCAAGCCGGATCGGGCGGGTAATAGGATGTGCGTCCGCATGCGGAAAGGGAGGATATCGTCTCAGCGGCGAGAACCGATCCCGGCTGCGGTCAGTGAGCGGCCTGCGCCTGTCGTCGTTCCGGATACCAGCTGGTGAACTTCACCGCGCCCACGATCGCCACGATCGTCGCGATGATGCCGACCTTCGGCGGCAGCGCCGTGGCATAGAGCAGGACCAGATCGGCCGCCACCATGACGGCGAACGCCAAGGCCCAGGCGGCCGTGATGACATAGTTGGTACGGACGAACTCGGCACTGTCCCAATGCTCGCGGGCGACCTGCTCGCGCGCATATTGCAGGGTGAATGGCTGGCGGATCGCGATGGTGGCGAGAACGATCAGAAGCAGCCCGGCATCGACGCACAGCCTGACCCCGATGATCGACCAGGTCGCATCGCCGAGGACGGCGTAGAGCGCCAAGCCGGCGAAGAGCAGCACGGTACCGATCTCGAGCACCTTGGGCGTGCGCCCAGGCGTGAATTGATCGCGCAAGAGCAACGCCGCCGAAACGGCGGCCCCGGCGATCAGCCCTTCCGTGGCGCCCGCCAGTCGATCGACCAGGGCGAAGACGATGAAGGGTGCAAAGGCCAACAGGATTCCCATAGCGCGCTCCCCGTTTCGGCTGCAGCGATGTTGCCAATGGCAATATCTATCTAAAGGCCCACTCGGCCGTTGTCAATCGCTATATTGCCAGTGTAAACATCGATCCATGAATCGACCGACTGCCGAGCCTGAAAAGCGCCCTTATCACCATGGCGATCTCAAGACGGCGCTGCTCAGGGAAGCCGAGCTGATCTTGGAGAGGGATGGCCTTCAGGCGCTGACCTTGCGTGCCGTCTCCAGGGCCGCCGGCGTCTCGCACGCGGCGCCGAACAATCATTTCGGCGACCTGACCGGCCTGCTCAGCGAGCTCGCGGCCGTCGGCTTCAACAGGTTCGGAACGGCCCTCGGCAAGGCGATGGACGCCGCCGGAGAGGATCCGCGCGAGCGGATGACGGCGATGGGACTGGCCTATGTCGGCTTCGCGCGCAAGCATCCGGGACTCTTCGCCCTCATGTTTCGCAGCGAACGGCTCGATGACGCGCATCCGCCGTTGCGCGCGGCGATCAACGATGCCCGTCAAGCCCTGCGCGCCGCCGCCTCTGCTCGCGCGCCGGCCAGCCCGCTCTCCCCCCTGCAACTCGTGGCCCAGGCGGCGGCGCTATGGTCGCTCGTGCACGGCTTCGCCATGCTGCTGCTCGAGGGGCGACTCGAAGGCATGATCAAGTCGTTGCCGAGCGGGGAGGATGCCGACAGCCTGTTGGCGGCGGTCCTCGCCACGGCGAGGGTCGGCGACTGACGGCAGCGCGCCGGTGCCCTACCCCGGCACCTTGATATCGAACGGCTGTCCGTTCGCCTGCATCCGCGTACGCACATCGCCGATATCCCAGCCGGTCAAGGTCGCCAAGTTCCCCGCTTCGCGCTCGAACCGGGCCGGCAGGGTGCGGAGGTAGTCCTTCGCGGCCGCACAGCTCGCCTCGCCGATCCAGGGATGCTGGAGGTGATAGACGACCTGGAACGGGCTGCGGTCGGCGGTCTCGGTGAAGGCCAGATCCTCGGGGAAATGGGCGGCATCGTAGCGGACATGCAGGCGGGTGACATAGGCGTCGGCCTGCTGCTGGGGGAAGCGGATGCTCTTGAGCTTATCGATGCCGGCATGCTCGAACTGCGGATAGTGCCAGCGCGCGCCGAGCGTGAAGAGATCGGATGCGTCCGGCACCGGCGCCGAGCAGGGGTCGCAGGGCATGTAGCCATGCATGTCCCAGGCATATTCCTCGTAGATCCGGGTCATACCGTCATCGGCCACGCTCCGGTCGAAGACGGCCTTGTAGACCTTGCCGAACTCGTCCTTGGCGAAGAGCGGCACATCGAGGCCGGACGCCATCTTGACGGTCTGGTAGTTGGTGGTCTCGACCCGGCCGTGGCGCGTCAGCATGAACATGATCATGTCCTGCGGACCGTCTGCATTCACCGTGCCGAGCCGGATCGGCAGCATGAACTTCTTGGTCTGGTAGCTGACCTGAAGCGGCCGCAGAAACTTCTCGCCGGCCTGCTCCTGCCGGCCGAGATTGACCTTGGCGACGAAGAAATGCATGCCCTGCCCGATGTAGGAGCCGAGCACGCGCTCGGCCCCGGCCGGAATGCGGTATTGGTTGCGGCCGAGCCAGGTGACGAGCCCGTCGCTCACCTGGGCCGAGAGGATCAGGATGTCGTAGACGCCGACCTGATAGCGCGCCTCGATGGTGACGCCGAGGCCATCCTTGGCCATGGGAGCCATTGTCGGCGCCGGCATGGCCATCGGCGCGCCGCCGGCTCTGCTCATCCTCTGATAGACCGGCGCGCACGGGTCGCGGTCGAAATATTCGGTGAGACGCGGCGCCGTATAGGCATCGAGCTTGCCGATGAGATTATTCTCGACGACGCGGATATCGTCCTCCGCCACCACGGTCGGCACCGGCACCACCAGCGCGAATTCCTTGGGATCGCCCTCATAGTCGCTGGCCATGGTGACGGTCGCGCGGCCGTCGTCCCAGGCGAGCACGACCTTGGAGGCGCGATTGAACAGACGCGCATCCGCCTGCGCCACATAGAAGCCGCAGAAGGCCCAGGCCGGCGCCACCGAGCCGGCGAGTGCGGCGACGATGCCGAGCGCCGTCGCCATGCGGCGCGCGGCAGGTTTGATAGTCATGCTTATCACCTTGCGTGAACGAGGTCGGAAAGCTGTGCGGGCTGCGGCGCCGGCCGGCGGCCGGGCCGCCAGGCGAAGCCGTGGGCCGGGAAGATCCAGTCGAGCAGCGGCACCAGCGGCGCCAGCCCGACCAGCGCCACATAGAGGCCCGGCCGCATCTGCTCGAAGAAGACGAGCCAATGGGCAAGGCCGGCGACGGCGGCGGCGTGGAGCAGCCGCGCCGGCCCGGCATCCGGCGTCGTGCGCGGGTCGGTGATCATGAAGCAGGCGAACAGCAGCAAGGCGCCGTTCCGCAACTGATGCAGCGGGATCGCCAGAGGGTCGCCCAGCCAGAAGGCGCGTGCCAGCAGCAGCGCCAGATGCGTGCCGAGGAAAGCCAATGCCGTATCGAGCCGGGCGGCGCGGCTCAGCACCAGGATGCCGGCGAACAGGATCGCCGCGGCGATGGTGGCGGAGGTGCCCCATTGTCCCGGCGAGACCCAGGCATGACCGGTCTGGAGCAGCGGGACGATGCCGAGCGCCGCCGGATTCCAGAGATGCTTGCCTTGGACTCGGAAGATGAATTTGGCACCGATGCCGAGGGCGGCGGCGAGCGCCGGCACCCAGAGCGCATCGCCGCGGATGAGCAGCGCCAGCGACAGGCCGGTGATGAGCGGTGAACGCAGATCGACAGGCCGTCGCGCGATGCGGCTCGCCGCAATCTGCGTCGCGAGAGCCGCCGAGACGGCGACGAGGCTCGGCAGCAGCGAAGCGCCGAGGCTGAGCATGGCGATATTCCAGCAGAGCAGCGAGGCGAGCGCCGCGATCTGCCAGAAGCGTGCATCCTCGATCTCGTCGAGCAGAAATTCGGAAATCGAGACGGTGGCGTCGGACCGCATCGCGCACCCCTTTGCGCAAGCTACGATCCTCGAACTCTACCTATGGATTATGTCGCGATTGAGCCCGGATTCAGGCGGATCTGGGATGTTTCTCGGCCGCGGGCTCTCATTGGACGAGGTTGTTGCCGGTGGCGATCACGCGGCAACCCACGTCATATTTGGCGCAATTCTTGATGGTCTTGTCCTCGGCCTCCTCGACGGTCCTGTTGCCGAAGGAATAACCGGAGCCGTGGCGCGTGCCCGCCGCGAAGGCCTTTTCCAGCTGGTTCGAGGCGATGTAGCGCCGGAACGCCTCGACCGCCTTGTCGTCGAGCCCGTCCGGTGCCGCCACCTTCGGCGTCGGCAGGTCGATCTGGTAGGCCGCCGGCAAGCCGAGCTTCCGAAGAAAGCCTTCGACCGGCTCGCGCCAGAGCTCGATACCGTTCAGGAACAGGCCGTGGCCATCTTCGCCGTTTTGGGGCGCCGCGAAAAACTCGGCCGGCGCGCCGTGGGCCGCATAATCGCGGAACATCGAGCGGGCGAGCTCGGGGCCGAAGTAATGGTCGTTCTCCGCATAGATCCAGAGGCTCGGAATTTTCGTGGTCCGACCGAACCCGCCCATGGCCGCGACGAGCAGATCGGGCCGACAGACATCGTCCGGCCCGCGCGAGCCGCGGCCGCCGGCGAAATTGAGGATGCCGACGACGCCCGGCGGGCTCCGTGCCGCCGTCGCGAGGACGGCCATGCCGCCGGTCGATTGCCCGACCAGAAGCACGCGGTCGGGATCGACCCAATCGACGCGCCTCAACGCCTGGAGGACGGATGTGACATCGTCAGCGGAACGATCGGCGGCCTGGAGATAATCGGGATCGTTGCACGGCCCGCTATTCTCCACGACGCTTCCCCCGGACCTGCCGTAGCCCCGCCGCATCACGACCACCGCCGCCCAGCCGCGCCGGGCGAAATCGATCGCGACGGCGGAGAAGCGCGTGGGCGAGACGAGCGAATCATCCTCCCGCTTGCGCGGCGAACCGTGGTTGATCAGCGCCAGCGGAAACCGCCCCGGCCGATCGGGCCGGGTCACCGTCCCCTCGAGGGTGATTTCGCTGCCGCCTTCGGGCGCGAAGCGAAGCTCCAACGGCGCTCGGATCAGGCCGGGTATCTGCGTCGTCTCGGCCCGCACCGCTTCCACCGGGCGGATAAGCAGCAATGCCGCCACAATGATCCGGAAACGCATCGCGACTCGCCCTTGCTCGCCTCGCCGTCAGGATCTTGAGGGTGAAGGAGCGGTATGTCTATCGCATAGATTGCACTGATCGAGGACCCGGCTGTCCCTAGCGCATCGGCGCGAAGCCGTCGCGATTGGCGATCCGGGCGAGCCAGGCGCGGATCGCCGGAAAGGGCGTGAGGTCGAAATCGCCCTCGTGCGCGACATGGGTGTAAGCATAGAGCGCGATGTCGGCGATAGTCAGGCGCTCGCCGACAAAATAGGGCGCGTGCGCCAAATGCCCCTCCATCACGCCGAGGGCGGCCAGCCCCGGTTGCCGCCGCCGCGCCAGCTCGGTCGCGTAGGTCTCGCGATCCTTGAGGAAATGCAGGTAGTAGCGCGAGGTCGCGATATAGGGCTCGTGGCTATATTGCTCGAAGAACATCCATTGCAGCACACGGGCGCGCAGCAGCCGATCCGATGGAAAATAGGGCGTGCCGTCGGCGAGATAAGCCAGGATGGCTCCCGATTCGGCCAGATGCACGCCCGGCTCGATCTCCAGCAGCGGCACCCGGCCATTGGGATTCTTGGCCAGGAATTCCGGCGTCCGCGTCTGGGCCGAGACGACGTCCATTCTGACCCAGCCATGCTCGATGCCGAGCAGCTTCAGCAGCAGATAGACCTTGTAGCAATTGCCGGATTCGAGATCGCCATAGACGGTGAACATTTCTCAACCCTCGCGCGGAATGCCTTCGAGCTCGCGGTCGCGACCGAGGCCGGACATGAGCCTTACCAGCTCCGGCCGCTGCTCGGCCATGAAACGATACCGCGCCCGCGCGGCCGCGACGAGCGTGCCGCCCCGGCCGAGCATGGCGTCGCCCAGCTCGACCATGCGCAGATTGGGCCACGCCTTGGAGCGGACACGCGCGACCTCCGCCATCAATTCCCCGGCCGGCCTATCCGGGCGCGCCTGAGCCAGCAGCAGCAGGGTCGCGGCAGTCGAGCGCGACACGCCGGCATGACAATGCACCAGGAGATGCCGCGCCCCCGCCGGCTCGCTCATCATCTCGCGCCCGAAGGCGAGCAGCGCTTCGATGTGGTGCGACTGCGGCGGCTCCGATTCGGGCCGGTCGTCGAGCACGTCGAGGAAGCGCAACTCCAGCCGCGCATGCTCGCCGAACGAGCCGAACGCCTCCGGCTCCGCCCGTGCGGGGTCCAGGATCGACAGCACATGGCTGACACCGGCGGCGCTATGATCGACGAGTTCGTCGATGCCGCAGATCGTCACTTCGAAAGGCAAATTCAGGCTGTTGGACATGCTTCCGGCTCGCTTCCCCATTGGACGGCGGAAGATTAGACCGGATCCGGTCCGCGCAGAAGGACGCGCTCCCGCATGACAGCGATCGGCCTGATCAGGGCGGCCACCCGTTCCTCATACGATCGCATTTGCCAGCCGCCCGGCGGCCTTCCCGCACGGCCAGATAATCTAAAGTAGAATAGCACGCGGAAAAATTGCATCTTCTTGATTTTTATCCGTCCGCTCAATAAGATAGCCTGCTCGCTCAAAAGAACGGGACGAGCGGGAGCGGCCGATGGAGTCCAGATCTCTGCTGACGAGACGGAGGCTGCTCGCCGGGAGCGCAGCCCTTCTCGGCCTTTCCGCGCAAGCCCGTGGCGAGGATCGCGAGGCCGCCCGCTTCTTCCGCATCGGCACCGGCGGCAGTGCCGGCACCTATTTCCCGATCGGCACGCTGGTCGCGGAGATCCTGAACGGCGGGATCTGCGCACCGCCCTCCTGCGGCATCGACGGGCGGCAGGCTGTGGCGGAGCTGTCCAATGGCTCTACCGGAAACTGCACGGCGCTGAGAACCGGCTCGATCGATGCCGGCCTGGTCCAATCCGACATCCTGCACAATGCCTGGAAGGGGCTGGACGGCTTTGCCGATGCGGGCCCGTCCGCGCAGCTCCGCTTCGCCGCCACGCTCTATCCGGAAGCGCTGCACATCGTCGTGGCCGAGGCCGGCAAGATCCGCGGCGTGCGCGATATCGTCGGTCGGCGCATTGCCGTGGACGAGGCCGCATCCGGTTCGTTCGTCCTTGTTCAGTCGGCGCTGGCGGCGCTGGGCATCAAGGAAACGGATTTTCAGCCGCGCTACCTCAAGCCCGATTTCGCGATCGAGCGGATGAAGGCCGGCGCGCTCGACGGCTTCGTCATCGTCGAAGCCGTGCCGTCGGCGCTCATCGCCAAGTTCATGTCCCGCTTTCACGCCCGGCTCGTCCCGATCACGCCGGACGAGACGCGGCAGATTCGACGCAGCTATCCCTATCTGCAGGCCGGCGCGATTCCGGCCGGAATCTACGCCCAGGGCCAGGCCGACATACCGACATTGGAGGTGCTGGCGCAGCTGGCGGTCACGACCAGGCTCGATGCGCGTTTCGTCCAGAAGCTGCTCACGCAGCTCTGGAGCGACGCATCGCTGGCGCAACTGCGGCAGCGGCAGAACCAGATCGCGCTCGCCCATGCGCTCGACGGCGCCGGGGTGCCTCTGCATGACGGGGCCGAGCGCTTCTATCGCGATGTCGGCGCCCTGAAATGACGCGCGGCCTCGTCAGAATGCTGGGCGATCTGCTCCGATCGCCGCCGCGCATGGCTTTCGTCATCCTGGTGACCGTGGCGCTGTCGACCGGCGTCACCCTCTATGTCCGCAGCGCCGTGATCGCGCTGGTGCAGGGATTGCCGCTCGAAGTCATGGATCAGGACCGCGACCTGGCCATGCTGGTGGAAGGGCTGGACGATCTCGCCATCTCGGTGCGTACCGACCGGTTCGAGCCCTCGCCGCAGGCCGACGCGGATTTCGGGCACGCACTGGCGGCGCTCGAGCACGCGCTCGCCGAGATCCGCGACAAATACGCCTTCAACAGTCCGGGCGGCATCGGCAGTGCGCATGCCCTGCTCTATCCGGTCCTCGAAGATACGCGCCGCTGGGCCGATCAGCTGAAGTCGGAGCCGGCGGAACGGACCAACCTCATGGAACTGATCCAGACCAGGATCGACGAGGCCGACGCCGATCTGCGCCCGCTCATCCGCAGCGCCGACGCCGCCTCGGACAAGCTGCTGCGCTCGCAGGAGCGGCGCCTCGATCAATTCCAGATCCGCTTCGGCGTCATGGTGGCGCTCACCGCCGCCCTCATGGCCGGCATGGTGCTGCTGCTGCTGCGGCAAGCCAATTTCGTGGCCGAGCTGCGCGACACGACCCAGCAGCTCGCGCGCGCCAAGGAAGAGGCGGAGGCGGCCAACCGGGCGAAGAGCGAGTTCCTGGCCAATATGAGCCACGAGCTCCGCACGCCCCTGAACGCCATCCTAGGATTTTCCGAGGCGATCAATCTGGAGCTGATGGGGCCGCTCGCGAACGAGAAATACCGTTCCTATGCGCACGATATCCACAGCAGCGGCGCGCTGCTGCTCGCCATCATCAACGACATCCTCGACCTGTCGAAGATCGAGGCCGGCAAGCATGAGCTGCGCGAGGAGGCGATCGAGCTCCGGGCCAGCATCGGCGCGGTCGCCAACCTGATCCGGCCGCGCGTCGAGGAGGCGAAGCTCGAGCTGACGCTCGACATCCCACCCACCCTGCCGCGGCTTTGGGCCGATAATCGGTCGCTGCAGCAGATCCTGCTGAACCTGCTGTCGAACGCGATCAAATTCACCTCGACCGGCGGCATCACCATCTCGGCCTCGCTGGACGAGACCGGCGGCATCCTGCTGCAAGTGCGCGATACCGGCATCGGCATGACCCAGGACAGCATCGCGATCGCGCTCACCCCGTTCGGTCAGGTCGCAAGTGCCCTCACACGCGGTCAGCAGGGAACCGGCCTGGGGCTGCCGATCGCCAAATCGCTGGTCGAACGCCATGGCGGGACTCTCACGATCGAGAGCCTGCTCGGCAGCGGTACCTGCGTCTCGACCCGCTTCCCGGCCGAACGGACGATCCGGCGGGCCGAGGCCCGCGCGCACAGCGCCGATTGAGGTGGGGACCTAGCTAGGCGGCAAAACCAGCCAAGCCATGATATCTTTGGTGTCTGCAGCCGGAAGACGCATGACCGCAAATTCATTTCTCGACCAGGCCCTCGCGCACTATCGCGGAAAACAGCTGGAAGCGTGCTTTCAGCTCTCCGTCCAGGCCCTTCAGAATGGCGAACTGAGCACCGCTCCACAGTTGGCCTTGATGTGCCTCGCCGAGGCCGATCGCCTGGACCTGGTCGACACGCTACTCGGCATCGCCCTCGATCACGGCCTTCAGCCGCTCGAGCTGTGCCGCCGGACGTGCGCCGACATGCTCAAGATCGGCAAACGGGACGCTCTCGCCACCCTCGCCGCCGGGATGAGGCAAGGGCATCCGTTGCGCATTCTCGCTCTTTACGCCGCTGCCTGCGCCCGAATGGTCGCCGGCGATGTCGAAGGCTCGCTCCAGGAGTTCGAAAGTTTCCGGCTGCAGGTCAAGGACTACATGGCGCTCGTCCCATTCCTTGCCAGCAACATGTTCAACGTTTCCTTCCGCCAGGCTACCCTCGTCCTGTCCGCCGCCGGTGTCGAGAAACGCTTGGCGGAGGCGGACGGCAAGCTCCCGGCAAGCGTGAATTTCCGTTTCGATCGGCAGATCGAAGCGGATGTCCCCGTGATCTATGCTGCGGTCGCAGACGGACGCTACATCGAGCGCTTTGCCCGCAATCTCGCCCTGGCACTCGATGAGCCGGGCCGGGCTCTGCACCTCCATGTCATCAACAGCACCGAGCAGGCCGACGCCATCCTCGGTGCTCTTCCGGCAGAGACCAGGTATCTGGCCGTCGGGGTAAGCCGCTCCGATGACGTGCACTACGCGACCGCGACATCCTATGCCTGCACCCGCTTCTTCGTGCTGCCGGATCTGCTGCGCGCCTATGGGAAACCGCTGATCGCCCTCGATATCGACATATTGCCGAAGGAGCCGCTGGCCCGTCTGGAGAGCGCGTTTTCCGAAGACAGCTTCGACTTCGCCTGCTACGTCACTGGCCGGAACGAACCGGCTTCGGTCTATCAAGCCAGCATCATGGCATGGACACCGAACGACCGGACGGCGGCCTTTCTCGATGCTCTTTGCCGCTTCTGCCTGCCGAAGCTCGGCATACCGATGCGCGCGTCATGGTTGCTGGATCAAGCGGCCCTGATCTCTGTCATGAACTGGCAGACCCAGCGCCGCATTCCCTTCCGCTATCGGCCACTCAACGATGTCCTGGGATGCCCGATGCTCGATGCGGTCTCCCTCGTGGCCTCGGAGGAGGAAAAGGGCGCTATCAAGGCGCTGAGCAGCGGGTTGGACGAAATTACCGACGAAGAAGGTGTCGTCCACTACGACTGGTCGCCGGACTGAGCAGTCGCTCCGGGCCTAACGCCGCCCCACGGCCCCCGGCACGCCGGGCCGGCGCAATGCCGGTCGGCCTTGCCACAGCCGTTCGACGAAACGGCCGAAATTGCCGATGGTGAGATAGACGACCGGCGTGGTGTAGAGCGTCAGGATCTGGCTCAGCACCAGCCCGCCGACGATGGCGATGCCGAGCGGCCGGCGGATCTCGGAGCCCGCCCCCCAGCCGAGCGCCAGCGGGAGGGCGCCGACCAGAGCGGCGAAGGTCGTCATCATGATCGGCCGGAACCGGATGATGCAGGCCTCACGGATGGCGGCGACCGGCGTCGAGCCGTTGTCGCGCTCCGCCTGGATGGCGAAATCGACCAGCATGATGCCGTTCTTCTTGACGATGCCGATCAGCAGCAGGATGCCGATGAGCGCGATGATGCTGAGATCATGGCCGGTGGCGCTGAGCGCCAGCAGCGCGCCGATGCCGGCCGAGGGCAGGGTCGAGAGAATGGTCAGCGGGTGCAGCAGGCTCTCATAGAGCATGCCGAGCACGATATAGACGACGAGGAGGGCGGCACCGATGAGATAGGGCTGCGAGGCGAGCGAGCGCTCGAACTCGCCGGCGGTGCCTTCGAAGGCGCTGAGCAGCGTCGCCGGCTTGCCCAGGCGCTGCTCGACCGCATGGATGCGATCGACCGCCTCGCCCAGCGAGACGCCGGGATCGAGGTTGAAGCTGATGCCGATGACCGGCAGGCCGCCCTTATGCTTGATCGTCAGCGGCGTCGGCACGAGCTTCGCCTGGGTGAAGGCGCTCAACGGCACCAGCCCGCCATCCATGTTCTTGACATAGAGATTGTCGAGCGACCGCTCGTCCATGCGGAAATCGTCGCTCGCCTGCAGCGTCACGTAATATTGCAGCGCATCGGTGAACACCTCGCTGACGCGCCGGCGGCCGAACGCGTCGAACAGGGTCTGGTCGACGCTGTCGACATTGATGCGCATGCGGGCGGCGAGGTCGCGGTCGATGTTGAGCTTGATGTTGGTGCCGGTCAGCACGTCGTCGGCGGCCACATCGCGCAGGCCCGGGATCTGCGTCATCTCCTTCAGCAGCTTCGGCTCCCACTTGTTGAGCTCGTCGCGGCTGGCGTCGGTCAGCGTGTATTGGAACTCGCCATGGCCGCCGAAGCCGCCGGCGACCACCAGCTCACGCTCTGGCTGCAGATAGAAGGTGGCGCCGGGCACGGCGTTGGTCGATTTGCGCAACCGCTCGACGATCTGCTCCAGCGAACCATGGCGCCGCTCCGGCGGCACCAGTTGCATGATGGCGAAATTGCTGCCGAAGAACAGCACGGTGCGCACGTCGGGATCGGCCCGGAGTGCTGCATCGACGCCGCGCACGATGGCGTTGCCGCCGCGCAGCGACAGGTCCGGCCGGATGATCAGGGTGCCGTCGACCCGGCCGATATCCTGCGGCGGAAAGAAGCCCTTGGGCACGGTGACATAGAGCCAGCCGGTCACGCCCACCGTGGCGAGGAACAGCAGCAGCACGATGCCGCGATGGATGAGCGCCCAATCGAGGCTGCGCGCATAGAGATCGACCAGGACATTGACGAAGCCGGCGCCGGTCCGCCCGTTCTTGTTTTGTGGCTTCGCCGCCTTGAGAAAGCGGGCGCACATCATGGGCGTGATGAAGAGCGAGACGGCCGCCGAGATCAGGATCGCCGCACTGATGGTGACGCCGAACTCGCGGAAGAGGCGTCCGATGACGCCGCCCATCAGCAGGACCGGGATGAAGACGGCAATCAGGGAGAGCGTGATCGAGATGATGGTGAATCCCACCTGGCGCACGCCCTCATAGGCGGCCTGGCGCGCCGGCATCCCTTCCTCGACATGGCGCACGATGTTCTCGATGACGACGATCGCATCGTCGACGACGAAGCCCACCGAGATGGTGAGCGCCATGAGCGAGAGATTGTCGAGGCTGTAGCCCAGCGCCCGCATCACGATCGCCGAGGACAGGAGCGCCACCGGAATCGCGATCGCCGGAATGATCGTGGCGCTGACGCTGCGCAGGAAGGCGAAGATCACGACCACGACGAGCAGGATGGTGAAGAGCAGCGTTAGCTCGACCTCGTCGATCGCCGCCTTGATGCTGACCGAGCGGTCGAGCGCGATATTGATGTCGACGCCGGCCGGCAGCTGCGCCTTGATCTCCGGCAGCTTCTGCTTGATCTCGTTGATCGCGGCGATGATGTTGGCGCTGGCGACGCGGCGATAGCCGAAGGAGATGGTGTGCTCGCCGTTGAACCAGCCGGCCGTGTCCTCGTTCTCCGGCCCGTCGACGACCGTGGCCACGTCGCCCAGCCGAACCGGCGCGCCGTTCTGCCACGACACGATCACCTTGTTGAAATCGATGGCCTTGAAGAGCTGGTCGTTGGCATCGACGCTGGCGCCGAACTTGCCGGCGTCGAGGCTGCCCTTGGCTTTCTCGACGCTGGCGGACGCGATGGCGAGCCGGATGTCCTCGAGCGACAATCCGCGCGCCGCGAGCGCCATCGGATTGACCTGGACCTTGACCGCCGGCGCCTGGCGCGACCAGTCGAAGGTGCGGCGGACACCGGGAATGAGCGAGGCCCGGCGCACGATCAGCGTCTCGGCCGCGGCGTCGATCGTCGTCAGCGGCACGGATTTCGAGGTGAGTGCTATGCCGAGGATCGAGTAGTCCGACGGATTGTCCTGCTGCCAGGTCGGCGGGGTCGGCAGGTCCGCCGGCAGCTCCGGCGCCGCCTTCTGCAAGGCCGTCTGCACTTCGAGCCCGGCGCCGTCCATGTTGCGGCCCGGCTCGAACAGCATGTTGATGTTGGTCGCGCCGTTGGTGCTGACCGAGGTCATCGAGATGATGCCGCGCGTGTCGGAAAGCTGATGCTCCAAGGGAGCCGCCACCGTGGCGGCCATGACTTCGGCCGAGGCGCCGGGCAAATCGGCCGAGACCGAGATGTTCGGATAGTCGATGTCGGGGAGGGCCGCCACCGGTAGCAGCATGAACGCGATGGTACCGAAGATCAGCAGCCCGCCGGCCAGGAGCGCGGTCGCGATCGGCCGGTCGATGAAGAAGCGGAACATAGCCTCAGGCCCCTTTGCCGCCGGCTGCCGCGGCCGTCGCCTGCGGGTCTGAAACGGTGACGCGCATGCCCTCGGTAACACCATCCTGGCCTTCGACCACCACGGTCTCGCCGCGCGAGATGCCCTTGGTCACGGCGACGGCGCCCTGCGCCTTCACCCCGATCTCGATATTGCGCATCGTGACGGTCGAATCGGGTTTCATCACCCAGGCGATCGGGCCATCGGGGCCGAGTCCGATCGCCGCTTCCGGTATGGTGACGGCATTGGGCAGGGTGCGCAGCATCAGCCGAGCATTGACGAACTGGCCGGGCCAGAGCCGCTGGTCGCCATTCTCGAACACGGCCTTGAGCGAAATCGTGCCGCTGGCCCGGTCGATGGCGTCGCCGACGAGCGCGAGCTTGCCGGTCGCCAGGAGCACCTGATTGTCGGGTCCGCGCGCCTCGACCCCGAGCGTCGTCTGGACCATGCGCGCCTGAATCTCCGGCAGCACGTCCTGCGGCACCGTGAAGGTGACGGCGATCGGCTGGATCTGGGTGAGCGTGATCAGCGGCTTGCTGTCGGAGGCCAGGATGAAATTGCCGAGATCGACGAGGCGCCGCCCGACGCGGCCGCCGATCGGCGCGCGGATGGTGGCGTAATTGAGCTGCAATTTGGCCATGTCGATCTGCGCCTGATCGGCCGCCATCTGGGCCTGCGACTGGGCGACCAGCGCCTTTTGTGTATCGACCGATTGGCGCGACGCATATTCCTTGGCCGACAGCGCCTGAAACCGTTGCAGGTCGGCGTTGGCATTGGCCATCACCGCCTGATCCTTCTGCAGCGCCGCCTCGGCCTGCGCCAGTTGGGCCGCGAAGGGCCGCGGATCGATCTCGAACAGCGGGTCGCCGGGCTTGACGGTCTGGCCTTCCTCGAAATGGATGGCGACGATGGCGCCGTCGACACGGCTTTTGATCGAGACCGTGTTGAAGGGATCGACCGTGCCGATGCCCCGCACCGCGACGGGCATATCCTGGATCTTCACGTCGGCCACGGAGACGAGGCGGGTCTGCGGCGCGGCCATGACCGGCTTGGCCGGCGCATGATCGATCGCACGGTAGCCCAGGAGCACCGCCCCCAGCGCCGTCAATCCGATCGCACCCGTCAACCAGCCCCGCATCACCCCTCGCTTCCCCTGCTCGTTTCCTGAGCAATCGTACTGCGGCGTTGTAACGCCAATCAGCGGCGGGGCAAAGTCTCTACCGACATCGGATGAATCATTTGTAATCTTCGGGTTGAATCGTGGTTAGCCCAACCCGAACCCCGCGAGCAGGCTGCGCCAGCTGCGCCGATGCCCGGTATCGATCTCGACGACGGCACTCATGCCCGCGCGCAGGACCGGTCGCGTCGAATCGGGCGCGACCAGGATGCGCAGCGGAATCCGTTGCACGACCTTGACCCAATTGCCCGAAGTGTTCTGGGCCGGCAGCATGGCGAATTGCGAGCTGCTGGCGGGTGACAGGTCGCCGACGCTGCCTTCCCAGGTCTCGCCCGGATAGGTGTCGACGGAGATCGTCACCTTCTGGCCGGGTTGCACCCAGGTGAGCTGCGTCTCCTTGGGATTGGCCTCGATCCAGACATGGTCGGAGGCGACCAGGCTCATCCCCGCCATCGCTTCGCGCAGATACATGCCGGGCTGCAGACTCGGCACGTTGGTGACGGTACCGGCGAAGGGCGCGCGGACCACGGTGCGGTCGAGATTGCGCTGTGCCTGATCCAGCTGCGCCTTGGCGGCGAGCACGCGCGGATGCCGGTCGGTCTCGATCTGGGCATCGCCGGCGAGATCGGCGACCGTGGTCGCGAGCTGTTGCTGCAAGGTGATCAGTTGCTGGCGCGCCGCATCGAGCGCCTGCTGCGCCTGATCCATCTGTGCCTGGGGAACGACATGCTGGCCGAACAGCTCGGTTCGCCGCTTCCACTCGCGCTCGGCGAAATCGATATTGATCTGGGCGAGCTTCAGCTCCTGCTGCTTCTCGCGCCAATTCGTCTTCATCGCCTCGACGCCGGCGCGCGCCAGCGCCAGCTTAGCCTGGGCGTCGTCGAGCGCGTAGCGGAAGGGCGCATCGTCGAGCCGGAACAGCACCTGCCCCTGATCGACATGCTGATTGTCGGAAACCTCGACCGAGCGGACCATGCCGGCGATGTCGGTCGAGACCTGGACGATGTCGGCCCTGACATAGGCATTGTCGGTGGCGACGTAGCGGCCGCCGGTCAGGTAGAAATAGCCGGCCGCGACGATCACCAGGGCCGGCCCCAGGATCAGCAGCGCCAGGCGCAGCAGCTTGCGCCGGTCGCGGGCGGCCAGACGGCCGGTGCTGCGCGTGGTGGTGCCGCCGGCAACGCTGCCGTCAGCCATGAGCGATCTCCTCCAACAAGACGGGCGGCTCGGTTTCCGGCTGGTCCGACAGCCGGTCGAGCAGGTTTGTTTTCATGGTCGCGAGCGCCCCGAGCAGGACCGCGCGCTGTTCCTGGTCGAGGCCGGTCATCGCCTCTTCGCGCACTTCCTCGGCCAGCTTCCGGATGCGGTCCAGGAGCGGTCTCGCCTGCGGCGTCAGATAGAGCACGCGCGCCCGGCGATCCTGCGGATCGGCCCGCCGCTCGATCAGGCCGGCGGTCTGCAGCCGATCGAGCAGCCGCACGAGCGTGATCGGCTCCAGCTCCAGAAGCTGAGCCAACGTCACCTGATTGATGCCTTCCTGCAGGACCAGGCGGAGCAGCACGGCCGCTTGTGACCGGGTCAGGCCCAGATGCTTCGCCCGTGCCAATTGCTCGAACCGCTTGCGCAGGACCCGCGCCACGTCGTGGAGCAGAAACCCCAGCGTCGGATGCTCCGCCGCAATCATGGTTAACCGATCCTTGCTCATCTCAAGTCAGCATATGACAAGCTAGCACATCATTTAGGCCGCCTAACCTGAGCGGGCAAGGACGATATACCGCCGATCTATGAGGGTGACGCGGAGGCGCGTGCGCTCAAAGCACTTCTTCCACGCGCTTGGCCGGACGGCACACGACGCTGCCCTTTTCTGTGACCACGATCGGTCGCTCGATGAGGATCGGGTGGACCAACATTGCTTCGATCAGCGCGTCGCGGCTTTTGCCAGAATCATCGAGACCCAGCTCGCGATAGATCGGCTCCTTGCGGCGCATCAGGCCGCGGGGTTCGAGACCAAGTGTCGCGAGCAGCCTTTCCAGGATCGAACGATCCGGCGGCGTCACCAGATATTCGACGATGCGCGGCTCGATTCCGCGTTCTCGCAACGCGGCCAGAACGGTGCGCGACGTGCTGCATCGGGGATTGTGGTAAATGGTCACGTACATGGAAAAATTTCCTCGGAAATCGGGGAAAGCCGAATTTGCCACCGGAGCGCAAAGCGGCGCCAGAGCGTTCACCCCCGCGACGACACCAGACGGGACGGACGCCTTCTTGACGGACTTCACTCACTCGACTAGCCTTCTCGCGATCTTTCGGGATTCGCGGGAATTTGAAGGGCAGCTTGCGCCGCGACACCAAGCGCTAAAGCGCCACGGGACGTTCCCCGTGGGCCCATCCTCGATGGCCAGGAGACCGACTAATGTCCCTTATATCTGTGCTCTGTCGCCACTGAACCTCGCCTGATCTCGGCCGAGAAGCCGTCATCCCTGTTCAGTTCGACGTGAGATGCTCAAATGGCAGATGCTTTCATCATCCAAAGCGCCGACGCGACGGCGGGTATTGTCGTGCTCGAGCGCGGCGGCGTTCGTTTCTTCGCGTCCGAGCCGGCTTATTCCAGCTTGGACGGCAGAACCTTCAAGAATGTCAATGCGGCCAAGCGGGCGGTCGACGGGCTCGATACCGACCGGCCGAAACGAACCGAGCGCTTCTTCGGCTCCCATGCCCGGCGCTGATACCGCTCCATGAACCGGCTGCGCGTCGCGCAGAAGGCCCAGGACATCGAGGGACTCGATCTCAGGATCGAGCCCTTCGAGCCGGCGTGCTCCGGCCCTGGCGATGTCGTCGTCGAGATCCATAGCGCCGGAGTCAATCCGAGCGACGTGAAGGCCTGTCTCGGCTTGATGCCGCACGCGATCTGGCCGCGCACCCCCGGCCGCGACTGGGCCGGGCTGGTCGTCGATGGGCCGGGAGACCTCGTCGGACATGCCGTCTGGGGCAGCGGCGGCGATCTCGGCATCACGCGCGACGGCAGCCATGGCAGTCATCTGGTGATCGATCGGCGCTGGGTGCGTCCGAAGCCGTCGACCGTGACACTGCGCGAGGCGGGTGCGATCGGCGTGCCGTTCGTCACCGCCTATGAGGGCTTGCGCCGCGCCGGCCTGCCCAAACCGGGCGAGACCGTGCTGGTGCTTGGCGCCAACGGCAAGGTCGGCCAGGCCGCCGTGCAGATCGCCGCGATGCGGGGGGCACGGGTCTTCGCAGCGCAGCGCCGCAGCGGTCCCTATCAATTCCACGCCGCCGGCCCGGTCGATGCGATCGACGCCGCGTCGGAGGATGTCGCCGCCGCCCTCCGTTCCGCGACCGACGGCCACGGCGCCGACATCGTCTACAACACCGTCGGCAGCCCCTATTTCGAAGCGGCGTCGCAGGCGCTGGCGCTCGGCGGCCGGCACATTCTCATCGCCACCGTGGAGCGGCGCGTGCCGTTCGACATATTGGGCTTCTATCGCGGCCGGCATATGATGGTCGGCATCGACAGCCTGGCGCTCGACGGCGCCGAAGCGGCCGACATTCTCGATGCGCTGGCGCCCGGATTCGAGAGCGGCGCCTTGAGGCCGTTCCCGGTCGTGGATGCGAGCTGCTTCGCGTTGACGGAGGCCAAGACCGCCTATCGCGCGGTGCTGGCAGGCAGCGAGGATCGTATCGTGCTCGTCCCCGACGGGGTCAGTGCTGCGGCACCACCCGGCTCGGCGGCAGGCTGATCGTCGCCACGGTCCCCTCGCCGGGCACGCTGCTGAGCGTCAGGCCGCCGCCATGCTCCTCGACCAGGGTCCGGGACAGCGGCAGGCCGAGGCCGGTGCCTTCGTAGGAGCGGCTATGGGTTGCGCGAACCAGCCCGAACGGCTCGAAGGCCTGCGGAATGTCGCGGGGGTCCATGCCGATGCCGGTATCGCGGATCTCGATCGTGACGCCCTCGCCGGTCGCGCCGGCGGCAAGCTCGACCTTGCCGCCCGGCTTGGTGAATTTGATCGCATTCGACAGCAGGTTCAGCAGGATCTGCTTGAAGCGCATCCGATCGACGCGCAACAGCGGAAAGCTCACGGAAACGGCGAGCGAGAAGCTGACGCCGCCGCGCGTCAGCTTATGCTGCAACAGGGCGAGGCAGCTTTCGACCAGATCCGGCAGTGGCACGGGCTCCTCGTCGAGCACGATCTTGCCGGCCTCGATCCGCGCCAGGTCGAGCACCGTGTTGATGATGCCGAGCAGATGCTCGCCGCTCGAATGGATGTCGGTGACGTAGCTGCGATATCGCTCGCAGCCGACCGGGCCGAAGATCTCCGCCTCCATCATCTCCGAGAAGCCGATGATGGCATTGAGCGGGGTCCGGAGCTCGTGGCTCATATTCGCCAGAAACTCGGATTTCGCCTTGTTCGCGGCGGTGGCGGCGATGAGCGCGCTGCGGAGCTGATCTTCGCGCTGCTTGAGCAGCGTGATGTCGCGGCGGATCGCGACCGTACCGCCGTCGCGCATGCGCCGCTCGGTCGCCTGCACCCAGCGGCCATCGGCGAGCTGCCCTTCCGAATAGCTGTTGCCCTGGCGGAACTCCTCGAGGCGCTGGCGGATCACTTCCTCGGAGTTGGGGGTCGCGACGCTGACCAGCCTGCGCCGCAGCATCTGCTCGAAAGTCTTGCCGGGCTCCAGCATCACGCGGATCCCCGAATTATCGTAAAGCTCCTGCAGCCGGGAATTGACCAGGACCAGCCGCTCCTCGGGATCGTAGAGAGCGAAGCCCTCGGAAATGCTCTCGATCGCGTCCTGAAGCCGGTCGCGCGCATGCTGCGCTTCCGACACGGCCGCCTCCGCCCGCTCCTTGGCGCGGCGCAACTCGGCCTCGGTCAGCACCAGGCTGGTCACATCGACCAGCACGCCGTCCCAGGTGACGCTGCCGTCGACCCCGGCGGTCGGCTCGGCGCTCACGCGCAGCCAGATGATCTCGCTGCCGCGCATCACCCGGCATTCGATCTCGATCGGCTCGAGCGTCATCGACGAATGGGTGAGGGCCTGATGCACGCGCTCGCGATCCTCCTCATGCAGCCGGTCGATCAGCGGCAGGGCGTCGCGCTTCAGAGTCTCGATCGGCAGCCCCAGCACCTCCTCGGCTCGCTCGCTCAAATAATCGCAGCTGAGCCGGCCCGCCCCGTCCATGCGCAGCTGGCAGACGATGCCGGGAATGTTGGCATAGATCCGCCGAAGCTGCGCCTCGCGACGCTTGGCCTCGGTGATGTCGGTCCGGAGCGACACAAAGTCGCCCGACGGCGTGCGGCGATCGGTCATGCGCACCCAGGTGCCATCATCGAGCTGCCGCTCGACCGAGCCCTCGGCGTGCCGAAACTGGGCGAGGCGAATGGCGACGGCCGCCTCGATCTCCTCGGCGCTGCCCTTCGGCAGGAGATACAGCATGTTCTGGCGCAGCAACTGCTCGAAGGACACGCCACGGCGCAGCAGCGCCTTGGTCTCGTCCGACAGTCCCAGCGATTTTGAGCTGTTGAAGACCAGCTTCTCGTCGGCATCGAACAGCATGAAGACATCGGGCAGCGCATCGATCGCCTCGATCAGCCGCGCCTCGGCATGGGCCGCCGCCCGTTCGGCCGCCTCGGCCCGGCGTGCCGCTTGCGCGAGATCCTCCTCGCGGCGCTTCAGCTTGGTGATGTCGGTAAAGGTCGCGACGAAGCCGCCATCCGATGTGCGGCGATCCTGCATGCGCACCCAGCCGCCCGAGCCCAGCCGGATCTCGCGCACGCCGGCGCCCTCGCGCATCATCGCCACCGTCCTGGCGACATAGAGCTCCGGATCGATGCCGCGCAGATCGTACTTGCCGGCCAGGGCGGCGGCGCGCACGGCATCTTCGAGGCGAACGCCGGTGCGCGTCGCCGCCTCGACGCCGACCAGGCGCCGAAAGGCCGTGTTGCAGACGACCTGCCGCTCGTCGGCGTCATAGAGCACGAAACCGTCGGTGCTCGCCTCGATCGCCTCCAGGAGAGGGGCGGAAGGGACATTGTCGTCGCCCCCTTTTGCCAGCTCCCGACAGAACCAGGCGCGGCTGCCGGCGGGAAATGCCAGCCGGTTGCCCTTGAGCTCGATCCGGCGCCCATCGGCCAGGTCGAGCACCCCGCTGAAATCCCTGCCCTCGGCTTGGCGCAAGGCGTCGAGAAACGGGGCCGGCGAGCGCGCGGACCGGCGCAGGTACCGCCAGGTGTCCCACGCATCCAGCGCGGAAGTGCCGGCAGGAAGCCTCCACAATTGGGCGAAGCGCGGGTTCCAGCGCAGAAGTCGCCCGTCCGGGCCGACGATCGCGGCCGCATCCGGGCAAGCGTCGAGTAAGGATGTCTCGGCGGACGTCTCGATCCGGTCCGCCATGGCGGCCTCGTGGGACCGCTCCTCTGTTCTGGCCTTTTTGGTCAAGAGCATAAACATGCATCTCCGGACTGCCGAACAGCCGCTGAAAAATCTTACCCACACGAGTTAAAGCTTTACTTAATACCGGTCGAAAAACCGGCCGTCATTTGTACTGACGCGTGCTTTTCGTGGTAGCGATGCACCATCATGGGTTGATATTATGCTCAGGCGAGCATTCCACGACGGCGACCGCGAAATCCCCGCCCGCGGAAGGGTTCGGCACGATGCTCACGGCGCATCCAGAAATAGCCCGTCGGCCTCCGGTAGGGCATGAACGGGATAGTAGAACGAGAATGCTAAATTATAATCCAGAAGGAACCGAGTTGTGTGAACGACGACCAACAAGATCGACAACCGATTTACCCCGAGCAGATCGACGATCGCGTCTGCACTCGGGTCCGTCACAAAGGGGAAGAAAATCCCGAAGCAAATCACATTGGAAAGTATCCAGCACCAATGCGCCCGAATCGAAGCATCATGGCTTGGAGAGCGCCTTATTATTTTCCGCGCATATAAAATGATAATTTGTCCAAGGAGGATAATGAAATCGACGACATAGAGGGTCATGAGCCCGATTAGGAAAACATGCTGGCTTTTCGGAAAATAGATTTCCGGTCGCATTTGCGCGTTGAGATCTGCCGGATCCGGCAGCGTGTCCGCCAGGGCGATGAACAGAGCGGCGACAAGGCCGAGCGAGCACAGATCGAACAGGAAGATCATCCTCCGAGGAGGAGGCTTCACCGTGATATCCAGATATTTCGAATCGAGCATCCGCTCGGCGCCAAGGTAAAATAGACCGATGAGGCTGATGAGCGTCAGGATCTCCGAAACGGTGATCCCGATCATGACGGAATCGATGTCCTTGAGCTTGAAGACCTTATACGCATCGGAAAAGGAGCTCGACACCGCGAGCCCCATGACGACGGCGTAGAGGCGCTTCACCTGATCGATCGTTCTCGTGCGGTCCGCCAGCACCAGTTGCAAGGTCGCGCGCCGAATGCTCACATCGTCTTTCATGCCCCCGCCATTGGCGGGACGACCGTCATCCACAGTCGACATTATTCGCTCTCCTGTCGTGTGGCGATGCCAAGCGGGCTCGCTTGAGCGCCGGCCATTTCTTCGGCCGCTACAGGATGAGCATTCTATAACAGAGCGACCGGAGTCGCCACACGGCTACCATGCCGCGAATCTGCGCAGACATCACCCCCGGTAGGGTGACATATCCATGCCGGGATAGCGCTCGGCGACATCGGCGAGCGTTTGCTCGTTCCAATAGTCGCTGCCGGCCGGCGGCCAGCCGAACAGGTCGCGCTGGCGCGGCGTCATGCGCACCATCGCCTCGACCATGCCCTTGTTGTTGGCCTGATTGGGCCAGGCGAGCTTGCCGTGCCAGCGCCAGCCGCGCTCGGCAAAATCGACCAGCATGGCGAAGCGGGCGCGATCGGGCGCGGCAAAGCTGGAGGCGCGATGGAACACGTCGGTCCGATAGATCATCAGGCTGCCGGCGGGGCCGGTGGCCGCGACTTCCTTGCCGCGGAGCGCGCCCGCCTCGAGATAGGACGGCGTGAACGGCAGGTGCTGGCTATGCTCAAGCGGCACCAGGCAGGTCGGACCATCCGCCTCGGTCACATCCGACAGCAGGATGAAGGTGGTCATCTGCATATGCAGCCCGTCTCGGCGCGGCACCACCAGCGTGTGATTGCCGTAGTCGCGATGGTGCGGCTGAGCGTAGTCGATGGCACCCGCATATTTCGCCCAGAGCTCGATCTTGTAGATATCGAGATCGGCCGAGCCCAGCAGCCGCTCGGCGGCATCGATCAGGTCGGGATATACGCCGACGCGATTGAGCGCCCAATGCTCGTAGGGAAACAGGTTGATGCCGGCGAACTGGCTGCGGCCATAGCGCGGATATTTGCCGGGATCGGCGAAATATTCCTCGGGTCGCGGATGCATCCGCCACAGTGCTGCCTGCGCCTCGGCCAAAGTCTCGCTATCGAGAAAGCCTTCGATCGTGGCGAAGCCGCGTTCCCGGACCTCGGCAAGCTTGGCATCGGAAACGCGCATCGCCCGATGCTCAGTGGCGCGTCAGCCGCGGCGAGCCGTCGGCGAGATAGTCGCGGATCAGCAGCTCGGCGATCTGCACCGCGTTCAAGGCGGCGCCCTTGCGCAGATTGTCGGCGACGACCCAGAGATTAAGGCCGTACTTCACCGTGGTATCCCGGCGGATGCGGCTGACGAAGACCGGATCCTCGCCGGCCACCTCCTGCGGCGTGACATAGCCCTCGTCGACGCGATGATCGACGACCGAGACGCCCGGCGCCGCCTTGAGTGCCGCGCGCGCCTGCTCGACCGAGATCGCCCGCTCGAATTCGACATTGATCGCCTCGGCATGGCCGATGAAGACCGGCACGCGCACGCAGGTGGCGGTGACGGCGATCTCGGCATCGAGAATCTTCTTGGTCTCGGCCACCATCTTCCACTCTTCCTTGGTGGAGCCGTCATCCATGAAGACGTCGATATGCGGGATTACGTTGAAGGCGATCCGCTTGGTGAAAATCTCGGGCTTGATCGGATCGTTCACATAGACGGCGCGCGTCTGGTTGAACAGTTCGTCCATCGCTTCCTTGCCGGCGCCCGAGACGGACTGGTATGTCGCGACGACCACCCGCTTGATCTTGGCGAGATCGTGCAGCGGCTTCAGCGCCATCACCATCTGGATGGTCGAGCAATTCGGATTGGCGATGATGTTGCGCTTGGTGAAGCGCGCGATCGCGTCGGGATTCACCTCCGGCACGACCAGCGGCACGTCCGGATCCATGCGGAAATGCGAAGTATTGTCGATGACGACGGCACCGGCCTTGGCGGCGCGCGGCGCATGCACGGCCGAGACCTTGGCGCCCGGCGAGAACAGCGCGATGTCGATATTCTTGAAGTCGAAGCTGTCGAGATCATGGACGCGCACGTCGTCATCGCCGAACGACACCTCGGTGCCGACCGAGCGGTTGGAGGCGAGCGCCACCATCTCGTCCACCGGAAATTCGCGCTCGGCCAGAGTGGTCAGCATCTCGCGCCCGACATTGCCCGTAGCGCCGACCACGGCAACCCGATATCCCATCCCGAAATCCTCGAATTCTTCGGTAAAACCCGCGCCACTATAGTCGAGAGCCTAGCCAAACGGGACAGGAGATTCGCATGGCAGACCGGCCCACGGAATTATATCACGCCCGTTCGAAACCCGGCCTTCATCCATGGTGAGGCGGCGCGAGACTCGATTTACTGATCCGGCTTCTTGGAGAGTCGCTAGTCCGGCTTGGCCTCTACGCATTGGACCGTCTCGGGACGCAGCGGACGGCATTCGATACCAGTGCTTAATTTGAACCTGTCCGCCGCCACCTTGCGGATTTGGACGCCGTTGGAGAAGGCGATCCAACCGGCGGAAGCCCACCAGCTACGGGTCCCGTCGCTAAAACGCGGAAAGCCGCTTTCGTCGCGATCGACGGTGATCCCGTCGGAGAAGCGGATCAGCGCATTGCCTGGAAGCTCCGCCGACGTCCCGTTCGAACATTCGATGCGCACATCGCTCAAGCTGGTACAGCTCAATGGCGCCCCATGGGCCAGCACCGCGGCATAGACGGCCACCTCGATCAGCGTGGCCATGCGCCGCCCCTCGAAAGTGCCGGTCCGGCTCTATTCAAATAATTAGAGTACGATTCACGTATTGGCTGTTTCCAGCCAATACGATCGTGCTCTAGACGGTCGGATCTGCCGGAACCGTCCGCCAAGGTGTATGCTTGGCGTGGGAGGATACTTCGATGCATGCCCTTTCCCTGAACGCCGGCGAAACGGTGTTCCGAACCGGCGAGCCGAGTTCCGCCGTCTATGTTATCGAGCATGGCGAGATCGCGATCCGAAGCGGTGAAGGCGCGGCCATGATCGACATCGTCCATCTCCATGACGGTGACTTGTTCGGCGAGTCCGGCGTGCTCGAAGGCCGGGTCCGTTCCGCGTCCGCCGTGGCCGTCGTTCCGACCACCTTGCTCGCAACCGAGGCGGATGCCTTTTTGAAAGCGTTTGGAGTCAACGACAAGGCGCTTTCGCTCCTCAAGCTGCTCTGCCGGCGCCTGCGGAACACGACCCGCGAAGCGGCTTTCGCAAAGGCCCATCTCGATACGACCACCATAGCGGAAGACGGTCCCAAGGTCGCCCCTCCTCCGCCTCGCCTCCATCTGATCCCGGATAGCGAGCGCCTGCTCCGCCTGGTCGGCCCGGAAACGATCGACATCGGCCTGTTCCCGTTCCAGGTCGGCAATCGCTATGGCGGCGAGACCTCGCCGATCACATCGGATCGGAGCTACTGCGTTCCCGCCGCCACGGAGACGGACTTCGCCGCCCCCCATTTCGAGATCCTGCAGCGGGGCAGCAGCTTTCACATTCGGGACCTGAGCCTTCGAACCGGAACGATCGTCAACGGCACCGTCCTGTCGCGCTCTTCGCCGGGCGCTGCCTCCGAACTTGATATAGGAGACAATCTGGTCATCGCCGGAGAAATCGGCTCGCCCTACCGGTTCCGCCTGATCGTGGATCCGTTGCCGCGCGACCGCGGCGGCACAGCGGACGAGATCAGCCGATCGCGTCCAGCTCCTTGATCAGCGCCTTGCCCATCTCACTGGTCGAGACGGTCGGGCCGCCGAGGACGGAGATATCGGCGGTGCGCACGCCGCGCCCGAGCAACCGGTCGACCGCCCGTTCGATCAGGTCGGCATCCTCGCCCATATCGAAGGAATAGCGCAGCATCATCGCGAAGCTGAGGATCATGGCCAACGGGTTGGCCATGCCCTTGCCGGCGATGTCGGGCGCCGAGCCGTGCACCGGCTCGTAGAGCGCCTTGCGCCGGCCAGTGGCGTCCGCGGCGCCGAGCGAGGCCGAGGGCAGCATGCCGAGCGAGCCGGTGAGCATCGCCGCGCAGTCGCTGAGGATATCGCCGAACAGATTGTCGGTCAGGATCACATCGAACTGCTTCGGCCGGCGCACCAGCTGCATCGCGCAATTATCGGCATACATGTGGCTGAGCTCGACATCGGCATAGTCGCGCTGGTGCAGCGCCGTTACCACCTCGCGCCACAGCACGCCCGATTCCATGACGTTGGCCTTCTCGACCGAGCAGATGGCCTTGCGTCGCTTGCGGGCGAGCTCGAAGCCGACGCGCGCGACCCGCTCGATCTCCGAGGTCGTGTAGCTTTGGGTGTTGAAGCCGCGTTTTTCGCCGTTGGGCAGGGTTTCGATGCCGCGCGGCGTGCCGAAATAGACCCCGCCGGTCAGCTCGCGCAGGATCAGGATGTCGAGGCCGTGGACGAGATCGGGTTTCAGGCTCGACGCATCGACCAGCGCCTCGAACACCGTTGCCGGCCGCAGATTGGCGAAGAGCTCCATATCCTTGCGCAGCCTCAGCAGCCCGCGCTCCGGACGCTGGTCGAAGGGCAGGCTTTCCCATTTGACGCCGCCGACGGCGCCCAGCAGCACGGCGTCCGCCGCAATCGCCTTGGCCACGGTCGCATCGCTCACCGGAGCGCCTTCGGCATCGAAGGCGGAACCGCCGACCAGCCCGTGCTCGACCGAGAAGCTCGCCCGACGCTTGCCGTCGAGCCAGCCGATCACACGCTCGACCTCGCTCATCACTTCGGGACCGATGCCGTCGCCGGGCAGCATCAAGAGCTTCTTGTTCGCAATCATGTGAGGTCTCCTTACCGCGCCGCGAGCCAGGGCTGACCCAGCCGTTGCCGCTCTTCATAAGAATCGATCGACGGCGCCTTTTCGAGCGTCAGGCCGATATCGTCAAGCCCTTCGAGCAGACATTTCTTGCGGAACGGATCGATATCGAAATGAACCGTCTCGCCGTCCGGCGTGCTGATCTGCTGCTTTTCGAGATCGATGGTGAAGACGGCATTGGCGCCGTTTTTCGCCTCGTCCATCAGCGTCTCGACCGTCTCGGGGTCGAGCTTGATCGGCAGCACGCCGTTCTTGAAGCAATTATTGTAGAAGATATCGGCGAAGCTCGACGAGATGATGCAGCTGATGCCGTAATCGAGCAGCGCCCACGGGGCGTGCTCGCGGCTCGAGCCGCAGCCGAAATTCTCGCCGGCGATCAGGATCTTGGCCTGCTTCCAGGCGGGCTGATTGAGGACGAAATCGGGATTGTCCGAGCCGTCCGGCCGATAGCGCATTTCGTCGAACAGCCCCTTGCCGAGGCCGCTGCGCTGGATCGTCTTCAGATATTGCTTCGGGATGATCTTGTCGGTGTCGATGTTGATCATCGGCAGCGGTGCTGCAACCCCGGTCAAGTGATTGAATTTCCGCATTTCAGTCCGATCCTCGCATATATGTCGGCACCGGCTCACGCCGTCGGCAGATGGGTGACGATACCGTTGGTGAAGGGCGACCACACCCCGGCGCGGATACCCGCCTGCCGCAGGCCTTGCGCGAGAAACTCATTGCAGGTCACGATCGGTGTCCAATGACCCTGCGCGCGGTAGAAGGCGTCGTCCTCGCCGTAGCCGGCATGGTCGAGCCGCGTCGGCCTTCCGTCCGCGCCCTCGACGAAGGCGTTCCGCAAATAAGCTTCGAGCCGATCCTTCTGGTCTTCGGTGACGCGCAGCACATGCACCTCCGGGCCGCCTAGCGGCAACCAGTACCAGCCGACATGCATGACCGCCTCGTCGGCCCCGCCGAGCGCGGTCAGCACGGTCGAGAGCCTGAGATCGGCAATGGTCGGCGTCTCCAGATAGAAGGCCCGGTCGCCCCAGCCGATCGCGACCGAGCGGACATCGGCGGGCAGATCGAGCACGGACCGCCAATCCGCCGCCGGCATCAGCAGGTCGCTATGGAAGGGGTTGGCGATGATGGCGAGCGTGACCGGCCCATCCGCCGTGGGTGCTCCGTCCGGCCAGGCGCCGAGCCCGTAGCCGGCGATACCATAGATACCGGCCAGTGCCAGCGGCGTCGCCGCCAGCCCGATCAGCCAGCGCCCTCCTCTCACCGCGGCGCCAAGGTACGGACATCGGCGAGCTTGCCGGTGATGGCGGCGGCCGCGGCCATCGCCGGGCTCATCAGATGAGTCCGCCCGCCGCGGCCCTGACGCCCCTCGAAATTGCGGTTCGAGGTCGAGGCGCAGCGCTCCTGCGGCGCCAGCTTGTCGGCATTCATGGCGAGGCACATGGAGCAGCCCGGCTCGCGCCATTCGAAGCCTGCGGCGAGGAAGATGCGATCGAGCCCCTCGGCCTCGGCCTGCTCCTTGACCAGTCCCGAGCCGGGCACGACCATGGCGCTGACCCCGTCGGCGACATGCCTGCCCTCGGCGATGGCGGCGGCGGCGCGCAGATCCTCGATCCGGCCGTTGGTGCAGGAGCCGATGAAGACGCGCTGCACCGGCACCTCGGTCAGCTTCTGCCCCGGCTCCAACCCCATATAGTCGAGCGCCCGCAGCATGGAAGCACGGTGGGCCTCGTCGGAGATGAAGGCGGGATCGGGAACGGAGCCGGTGATCGGCAGCACGTCCTCGGGCGAGGTGCCCCAGGTGACCTGCGGCACGATCGCCGCGGCATCGAGCCGCACGACGGTGTCGTAGGCAGCCCCAGGGTCGGAGGGAAGAGTCTTCCAATAGGCCACCGCCTGCTCCCAGGCACCACCCTTGGGCGCCATCGGCCGGCCGCGCAGATACTCGAATGTCGTCTCGTCCGGCGCGATCAGGCCGGCGCGAGCGCCGCCCTCGATCGACATGTTGCAGACCGTCATGCGGCCGGCCATGTCGAGGCCGCGGATCGTCGAGCCGGCATATTCGATGACATGGCCGGTGCCGCCGGCCGTGCCGATCTTGCCGATGATGGCGAGCACGATGTCCTTGGCGGTGACGCCGAGCCCGAGCTCGCCCTCGACCTCGACCAGCATGTTCTTGGCCGGGCGCTGGATCAGCGTCTGGGTCGCCAGCACATGTTCGACCTCGGACGTGCCGATACCGAAGGCGAGCGCGCCGAAGGCGCCGTGGGTCGCGGTATGGCTGTCGCCGCAGACCACGGTCGTGCCCGGCAGCGTCAGCCCCTGCTCGGGCCCGACGATATGAACGATCCCCTGGCGCACATCATCCATGCCGAAATGGGTGATGCCGTGCGCCTTGGCGTTCCGCTCCAGCGTCTCGACCTGGATCCGGGATTCCTCGTCCTCGATGCCTTGGGCCCGGTTGATCGTGGGCACATTATGGTCGGCGACGGCGAGGGTGGCGTCCGGCCGGCGCACCTTGCGGCCGGCCAGCTTGAGGCCTTCGAAGGCCTGCGGACTCGTCACCTCGTGCACAAGATGCCGATCGATATAGATGAGGCAGGTCCCGTCGGCCTGACGGTCGACCAAGTGAGCGTCCCAGATCTTGTCGAACAGCGTACGCGGTGCCACGGCGAGTTTCCTTTTTCTCGGGTTGCCTTGATTCAAACCCGTGTCACCCGACTGGCAAGAGGAATTTTGGCGGGTCTGATTTCGTTATGAGAGTAGAGACGTGCGGCGGCGGCGGTATTGCAGCTGGTCCGCATCACGACCAAATCTGTTTAGTGCTCTGCTCGAACACTACTCGGGCGAGAGGCGGCGAGGAGCCATACAATATGAAGCCGGTGTCGTTACGCATGGCAACCATCGCCCTGACGCTGCTCGCCCCGCTGCCGGGTCTGGCGCAGGAAGCGCCGCAGCCGGGCGCGCTGCAGCAGCCCTCCACCGCCTATCCGCCCGAGCAGCTCGACCAGATTCTGGCGCCGGTAGCGCTCTATCCCGATCCGGTGCTGACCGACATCCTGACGGCCGCCACATATCCACTCGAGGTCGTGCAGGCGGAGCGCTGGGTGTCCGACCCGAACAATGCCGCTCTCACCGGCGACCAGCTCACCGCGGCATTGCAGAGTCAAGATTGGGATCCGAGCGTGAAGTCGCTGGTGCCGTTTCCGGCGGTGCTCAAGATGATGAGCGATCAGCTCGATTGGATGCAGCAGCTCGGCAATGCCTTCATCGGCCAGCAGGGCGATGTCATGAACGAGGTCCAGCATCTGCGCCAGCAGGCACAGGCAAACGGGCAGCTCGGCTCGACTCCGCAGGAGACGGTCTCGACAGACGCCGGCGCCATCCAGATCGAACCCAGCCAGCCGGACGCCGTCTCGATCCCGGCCTACAATCCGAACGTCGTTTACGGCCAGTGGCAAAACCCGGACTATCCGCCCGATTATTTCGTGCCGCCCGGCTATGATTACGGGCCGGCGCTCGATAGCGGCATCTATTGGGGACCGCCGGTCGTGCTGGTCGGCGGGCTGTTTCTGTGGGGCGCTATCGACTGGCACCATCATGACATCCGCATCGATCGCGGCCGGTTCGACCGGCTGAACCGCGGCCATCCTTTCGTCGGCGGTGACATCTGGCAGCACGACCCGTTCCATCGCCGCGGCGTTGCCTATCGCGATGTCCCGACGCAGCAGCATTTTCAGCCGGGCCGTTTTGCCGGGTCTGCACCCGGGCGTGATTTCCGCGGCTTCGCGCAGACCTCTCCCGTGCCGCAGGTCGTGCGCCCGCAGAACTTCAATTCGCAGGAAAACAGGCCGCAGGCGGCGCCGAACCAACAGGGCTTCCGCCCGCAGCAGCAGCCGGCACAGAATTTCCGGCCGGCACCGACCAACTTCTCGCAGCGCCCGCAGGCCTTCGGCGGTTTCGCGTCGGGTGCACAGGTGCGCAACGAGGCCGAACGCGGCCGGACGAGCATGCAGACGGCGCGCCCGGTACCGTTCCAGACGGCTCGCCCCGTGCCGTTCCAGACGGCACGCCCCGTGCCGATGCGCACAGCCAGCCCCGTGCCGCAAAATCGTGGCGGCGGCGGCGGCGGCCGACCCGAAGGCGGCGGCCGAGGAGAGCACCGATGAGGAGCGCGCGCCTGGCGATGATCGCCCTGATGGGCTTGTCCGGTTCCGCCTTGGCGGCGACGCCGGTAGGGCGCGACTTTCCGACACCCGGCGCCGCCATCGCCGCACTGATCGCGGCGGCACGCACGGACCGGACGGCGGACCTCGTCAGGATCCTGGGACCGGCCGGTCGCGATCTGGTCAATTCGGGCGATCCCGTTGCCGACCACGCGGGCAGAGCGCAGTTCGTCAGCAATTACGATCAGGGCAGCAAGCTGGTCGAGGCCGGGCCCGACCGGACGGTGCTGGAGATCGGCAGCCAGGATTGGCCGTTTCCGATCCCGCTCGTCCGCCGGCACGGCACCTGGCATTTCGATACCGCGAGCGGCCGGCAGGAGATCCTCGACCGCCGGATCGGCCGCAACGAGCTCGGCGCCATCGAGGTCTGCCGGGCCTATGCCGCCGCCCAGATGGAGTTCGCCCGGATGAAGGCGGCGCGGCGCGAGCTGGTCGAGTACGCCCAGCAGTTCGAGAGCAGCCCGGGCCAGCATGACGGCCTCTTCTGGCCGCAGGAGGAAGGCGGGCCGGAGAGCCCGCTCGGCCCGCAGATCGTGAGCGCCCGGGCCGAGGGCTATCGGAAGGCGGAGGGCGGGCAGGCGCCTTATCACGGCTATTTCTACAAGATCCTCACCCGCCAAGGCCCGGCGGCACCCGGGGGCGCCTACGACTACCTCGCCCACGGCCATATGATCGGCGGCTTCGCGCTCGTGGCGTTTCCGGCGCGCTGGGGCGATTCCGGCGTGATGAGCTTCCTCATCAGCGAGGACGGCACGGTCTACGAGAAGAATCTCGGACCGGACGGGCCGGCCACGGCACGCGCCATGACCGCCTTCGATCCGGACCGGAGCTGGCGCAAGGTCGAGACGTCCGGCGAGGCGGCTCAGGCCCGGTAGCACACTCGCAAACCACCCCAGAGCCGGCCCGCAACCTTGATCGGCGCCGAGACATCCTTCATCAGCGCGAAAACGCCGCCGCCCATGTCGCGGCGATAGGTCTGCAGCAGGAACGGCTCAGTGTTCCGGCTGACCGCGACCGCGGTCTTGTCGTTGAAGATCCGCCGGTTCCGGCCGTTGGCGGCGTTCCATGTCGGATCCTTGCCATGCGGCTTGCGGAACTGCGGATTATGCGCGGGGATCAGCAGATTGTGGTCGGTGCAGGCGCAGAACACCATGCGATCGTCGAGCTGCAGCACCGGATCGGCGATCGCCGGCAGGGTGCGGTCGAGGAACTCGATATAGCGGGTCATATATTGTTGCGGGTCGGTGCCGGCGATCGGCACCAGATTCTTGTCGAAGAGATCCTCGGTCGAGATTTCCCGTCTCTCGATCGCCTCGGCGAAGCGCGCCTCGATCTTGGCCGCGATCTCGATCGCCTTATCGATGAACTTGCTGTCTATCGTCTCGAAGCCCGAGCGCGCGGTCATGACCATGACGCCTTCGCTCCGCGTCAGGATCCGGTCGACCCGGTCCGAGGCGGAATGGAGCGCCTGGTTCGATTGCTCGACGGCGCCGACGAGATCGGTCACGGCGCCGGCGAAGCTGTCGCAGCGCTGGGCGATATCGCGCGTCTCCTCGGCGATCTGGCTGGCATTGCCGTTGACCTCGGTGACGGCGTCGTCGACATGCCGCATCGCCTGGCCGATGGTGGCGGCACTGCGCGCCACCAGCTCGGCCCGGCTCATGCCCTCGCTGCCGTGCTGGCGCAAGGCCTGCAGTTCGCCGCCGAGCGCCGACAGGGTCGAGTCGATCTCGGCCGTGGCCTCGCTCGTCTGCTTGGCGAGCAGCTTGACCTCGCCGGCGACGACGGCGAAGCCGCGCCCGGCATCCCCGGCCCGCGCCGCCTCGATCGTGGCGTTCAAGGCCAGGAGATTGGTCTGCCGGGCGATCAGATTGATGTTGCCCGCGACCTTGCTGATCCGCGCCATCGCCGCTTCGAGCCCGGCGAGCTGCGCGCCGATGGTGCGCACCGAATCGACCAGCCCGTTGATAGCGCCGAGCGCCGTCTCGATCTCGGCACTCGAGGCCGCGACCTCGTCGCGCGCCGAGGCCGACTTGCTCTGCGTCAGCGCCGCCTTTTCGGCGATGCGCTGATTGCTGCTGACGATCGTGCCGGTCGATTCCCTGAGCTCGCCGAACAGCACCGCCTGGCTTTCGACCAGCACGCTGACCCGCTGCACATCGCCGGTGACGTCGGCCATCTCGACAGCGAGCTTGCCGATCTCGGTAGCGACATCCCGCACTAGGCGCGCGGCATTGTCGGTCTGTTCCGTCATTACTCCCCCCAGGAACTGTTATTCCTTGGACAGTAGAATGACGCCGAGACCGTTAGCAAATGCATAGCAGTGTGCCGGCATGCCGACTTTAGGCGCAGATTCCCGGCCGGTGCGAGGACACGCCGGCCGGGAACAGGTGATCAGGCCTTCTCGCTGCCCTTGTCTTCGCCGGTCGAGATCGCGCGCGGCTTCTCGGCGATGCGGGCCGCCTTGCCGCGCAGATCGCGCAGGTAATAGAGCTTGGCGCGGCGCACGGCACCGTGGCGGACGACCTCGATCGCCGTCAGGCGCGGCGAATAGAGCGGGAACACGCGCTCCACACCTTCGCCGTACGAGATCTTGCGCAGCGTGAAGTTGGAATTGATGCCGGCATTCTTGCGGGCGATGCACAGGCCCTCGAAAGCCTGGATGCGCTCGCGGTCGCCTTCGACGACCTTGACGCTGACCTTGATCGTGTCGCCCGGACGGAAATCCGGCACGGGGCGCTGGGCGACCAGCTTCTCGACCTGCTCCTGCTCGAGCTGTTGCAGAATGTTCATTTCTACACCTCTTCCTCGATGGCGCCGGCAGACATGCCGGTCGCGCGTTCAATGACATGCTTGACGGCGGTATGGGGCCGGTAGCGGTCCCAGAGATCAGGGCGGCGCTGCTTCGTCGCCGCCTCCGCCTCGGCCCGCCGCCAGGCCTTGATTTTTGCGTGGTCGCCGGAAAGGAGAATCTCCGGCACCGCGCGCCCGTTCCACGATTGCGGCCGCGTGTAATGGGGATATTCCAACAGACCGGCCTCGAAGCTTTCCTCGACCAGCGTCTCGGCCTTGCCGACCACGCCCGGCAGCAGCCGGACCACGGCATCGAGCAATGCCAGCGCCGCCGGCTCCCCGCCCGACAGGACGAAATCGCCGAGGCTCACCTCTTCCAGCCGATGCGCCTCGATCACCCGCTGATCGAGCCCTTCGAACCGGCCGCACAGCAGCACGACACCAGGCCCGTGGGCCAGATCGCGGATGCGCGCCTGATCCAGCACCCGCCCACGGGGCGAGAGATAGATCCGCGGCCCCGGCGCCGTGATCGCCGACAGCGCGCGATCGACCACGTCCGCCCGCAGCACCATGCCCGGCCCGCCGCCGAACGGCGTGTCGTCGACGGTGCGATGGGCGTCGGTGGCAAAGGAGCGGATATCGGTCGCCTCGCACGACCAGATGCCCTGGGCCAACGCCTTGCCGGCGAGCGACAGGCCGAGCGGCCCCGGAAACATCTCCGGGAAGAGCGTCAGGATGGAGGCTTGCCAGCTCATTCGCCGGCCTCCTTCAGAAGCTCGGCCGCGAGGCTTTCCTGCCGATCGATCGGGGCCGGCGGCTCCGGCTTGTCGAAGAGCCCCGCAGGGGGCTCGACCACCAGCCGGCCGGCGGCGAGATCGACCACCGGCACGACCTCCAGAGTAAACGGCACCATCACCGTCTCGCCCGAAAGGCCGGTGATCTCCAGCGACTGGCCGGCGCCGAAATCATAGAGCCCGGCGACGCGCCCGAGCGGATTGCCGTCCGCCAGCACGACATCGAGCCCGATCAGATCGGCGTGGTAGAACTCGTCCTCGTCGGCCGGCGGCAATTGCCCGCGATCGACATAGAGATGGAGCCCCCGAAGCGCCTCGGCCGCGTTGCGGTCGGCGATGCCGTCGAGCTCGGCCAGCACCACGCCCTTCATCATCCCCTTGACCGAGAGAGCGAACGAACGCGCGCCGGCCTCGTCGGAGACCGGGCCGTAATCGCCGATCGCCGCCGGATCCTCGGTGAAGCTCTTGATGCGCACGGCGCCCCGGACCCCGTGAGGGCCGGTGACGATGCCGAGGCAGAGCCGCTTCGAGGCGGGGGTTGAGGGAGAGCTGGCCATGAGCTGAACCCGTGCCGATCCTGCCTGCTTACTCGCTAGCGGCCGGGACCGCGGCCTTCTCGGCCCGGGCCTTGGCGCGCTCGACCGACTTCTCGCCGGGGGCCGACTGCTTCGGCGTCTCGCGGCGCTCGGGCTTGGCGATCAGCTCGGCATCGCCGAGGAAGCGGGCGACGCGGTCGGTCGGCAAGGCGCCGACGGAGAGCCAATGCTGAATCCGCTCGGTCTTGAGCGTCAGGCGCTCCGGATGGGTCTTCTCGACCATCGGGTTGTAGGTGCCGAGCCGCTCGATGAAGCGGCCGTCGCGCGGGCTGCGCGCATCGGCGACGACGATCGCGTAGAAGGGCCGCTTCTTGGCGCCGCCGCGCGCGAGCCGGATCTTCAGAGACATGAGGGTTCCTCTTTCACTAACGTTCTAGACGGTTGAAACTATTGCCTGCCGAACGGGTTGCCGCCGCCACCGGGCAGCAGCCCGGAAAGTCCGTGGCGCATGAAGCCCTTCTTGCCGAGCTTCTGCACCTGCTTCATCATGTTCGCCATATCCTGATGCTGCTTCAGCAGCCGGTTCACATCCTGGACCGTGGTGCCGGAGCCGGCCGCGATGCGCCGCCGGCGCGAGCCGTTCATCAGCTTGGGGTTCTTGCGCTCGGCCTGGGTCATCGACGAGATGATCGCCTCCTGGCGCTTGATCACCCGGTCGTCGAGATTGGCCTCGCTCAACTGCTTCTTGATCTTGCCGATGCCCGGCAGCATGCCGAGCATGCCCGACATGCCGCCCATCTTGCGCAGCTGGCGCAGCTGGGACGCCATGTCGTCGAGATCGAAATTGCCCTTCTCCATCTTGGCGGCGAGCTTTTCGGCCTCGTCGCGATCGACCGTCTCGGCCGCCTTCTCGACCAGGCTGACGACGTCGCCCATGCCGAGGATGCGACCGGCGATGCGGTCGGGATGGAAGGTTTCGAGCGCGTCGAGCTTCTCGCCGATGCCGATGAGCTTGATCGGCTTGCCGGTGACGGAGCGGATCGAGAGGGCGGCGCCGCCGCGCGCATCGCCATCGACGCGGGTCAGCACCACGCCGGTGATGCCGAGCCGGTCGTTGAAGGCCTTGGCGGTGTTGATCGCGTCCTGACCGGTCATGGCGTCGGCGACGAACAGGGTCTCGTGCGGCTTCGCCACGTCGCGCACCGCCGCGACCTCCAGCATCAGCGCCTCGTCGATATGGAGGCGGCCTGCCGTGTCGAGCATGACCACGTCATAGCCTTGGAGCCGGCCGGTTTCGAGCGCGCGCTCGGCGATGGCGACCGGCTGCTGGCCGGCGACCACCGGCAGCGTGTCGACCTGGATCTGGCGGCCGAGGATGGCGAGCTGCTCCTGCGCCGCCGGGCGCTGCACGTCGAGCGACGCCATCAGCACCTTCTTCTTCTCGCGATTCTTGAGGCGCAGCGCGATCTTGGCCGAGGAGGTGGTCTTGCCCGAGCCCTGCAGCCCGACCATCATCATGACCACCGGCGGGGCCGCGCGGAGATTGAGCTCCGACGCGTCGGCGCCCAGCAGCTCGACCAGATGGTCATGGACGATCTTGACGACCATCTGCGCCGGCGTGACCGAGCGGACGACATCCTGGCCGACCGCCTTCTCGCGCACGCCGTTGATGAAATCCTTGACCACCGGCAAGGCGACGTCGGCTTCGAGCAGTGCTATCCGCACCTCGCGCAGCGCCGCCGTGACATCGGCTTCCGACAGCGCGCCGTGGCGGCGCAGCCGGTCGAACACATCGCCGAGCCTCTGGGTCAAGCCTTCGAACATGGCACTACCGCTTCCGCTGCCGCACGCAAAACAAAAAGGCCAGTGCGCGACACTCGCGGACTGGCAACGGCCCGCTCCGAAGAGCCGGCCATAAGAGGGGCGGATGGATACAGGGCCGACGGGCGGGAGTCAAGCACGGGACAAGCGCCCGCGCCCGGTCCCCATGCCGTCGAGCATGGAGGCCGGTACGCAAAGGCCCGCTCAGGCGCCGCCACCCTTGGGCGGCCCTTGCCCGAAGGCGATCCGCCGCCGCTCCTCCTCGCTCGCCCAGGCGGCGGCGCGCATGGCCCGCTCGTAATTGACGCCGTACCTCTGTCGCATGGCCGCCTCATAGAGCGCCGGATCGAGCTTCCGCACCTGCGGTGCCGGCGGCGCCGCGACGATCTCCGCCTTCTTCCTCGGCTCGTCTTCCTCGTCGATCTCCCAGCCTTCGCGGGCGAACCAGGAGGTCTCGCGCCAGAGGCTCCAGGGCACGGGCATGCCGAGATCGCGGCAGATGCCCTCGACGACCTCGCCGACCGGACGGCTGCCGATCTCGTGCCGGATGTCCGGATCGAGCAGCTTCTCGCGCAGATCGCCGAGCAGATTCTCGGTATCGCGCGCCGAGGCGCCGTGCTCGTGATAGCCGTCGTAGTCGAAGCGCTCCTCGATCGCCTGCGCCACCGCCGCCTCGACATGGTTCTTGTCCCGCGCCCAGCGCGCCCGGCGGACTTCGAGATCCCGCTTCGCGTCGGCTTCATTCTCGCGATGCTTCTTCGCCTCGTCGGCGAGTCGGCCTCGGAGCGCCACGGTCTGCCGCACGGCACGAGCGACGCGCGAGAAGGCGAGGCAGAGATCGACGCCTTCGAACGAAGCCGCCTCGGCCGGCGTCGCCTCGCCCGAGGCGGCCCGCTCCACCGTCTTCGCCAGCTTCATGCCGATGCCGATGAGATCGTCGAGCGCTTGCAGATCCCGCTCGGCCGGTGTTTGGGCACGTGTCTCCTCCCGAGCCCCTGCGGGGTCGGCTTGGATCGTGTCCGCCGAGGCGGGTATCTCAGATGCCATATCCATGAACCTAACGTGAACAACCGACATGCAGCGGTCAAGGGCGGCCGGTCGATAGGCTGTGGGTAAGTAGCGCGCTATCCCAGCCGCCGAATCGGGAACGGGAAAATTGAGTTGAGAGCGGAATAGCGGCTTGGTGGCTGCGGAGAGCGACAGCGGACATTTGGCGCGTGCTCAAGGGCGCCTACCTAATCGTTGCGAAGGCATTCGCCGCGCGTTCAACGCCGGATCCTCCCTCTAGCATTCGATCTGGGCTCCCAAGCCGAATCCGGCGGCGACCGGCTGTCGAGATCTCCCACACTTGCCTTTTAACAATTACAACATTATTGTTGCAAATATGATTCCCGCCCTTATCCCATTGCCTGGATCTCCGTGGACCGTTCTGCCCCCAGGGGCGCACGCGGCGAGTTTAGAGGATGTGGCGGATGCTTTCGCAACGAATGCCTGGCGGCGTGAGCTTTTCGGCGGCCTCGTTCTCGCCTCTGGAAAGCTGCGTTTGGCTGGATGTCCGGCGATCTATCTCGACGGCAGCTATGTGACCGGCAAGCCGAGGCCCGGCGACTTCGATGCATGCTGGGACCCTACCGGGGTCGATCCGGCCAAGCTTGATCCTGTGTTCCTGGAATTTGCGCACGGTCGGGCAGCGCAGAAAGCGGCATTCAAGGGCGAATTCTTTCCATCCTCGATGATGTGCGTGGATGTCGGGCAGACATTCGTCGAATTTTTCCAACTGGATCGTTTTACAGGAAAACAGAAAGGGATCATCTCCATTCCGCTGTCGGCCGATCCTCTTCTCTTCGGGAAGGTGCAGCCATGATTTACAGCAACAAACAGTATGGCGTATCGAGCGCGCAACTAGCGAAGTTGCAAGATGCGTTTGCTGCTGCGAAGGCGCGCGCATCGGATAAGGCATGGCTCAAGCAGGCGGAGATAGATGGGCTCAAGAGCCAGATCGCCGATATCGAGGCCGAGCTTGCCGAATACGATCTGCTAAAATCCGGTCAGGTCTCGTTCTCGAAAACCTATGCGCTAGAAGAATTGCCCCGCGTGCTGGTGCGGGCGCGAATCGCCTCCGGCATGAGCCAGACGGGCCTCGCCGAAAAGCTTGGTATGAAGCCGCAACAGGTGCAGCGCTACGAGGCGACCGACTATATGGGCGCAAGCCTTGGTCGGCTGATCGAGATTTCGAAGGCGCTCGGTGTGAAGGCGTCAGGAAGTTTTGAGGGATCGAAGCAGGCTGGCGGATCGGTGTTCGCGTGGGGCGATGCCGACGATATCGTCTGGGGGCAACTTCCGTACAAGGAGATGATCAAACGCAAGTGGTTTGATCTGCCGCGCGGCGCAAACCCGATCGAGCGCGTGAAGGAATATTTCCTGCACGCGGCCGGACCGCAATTTGCGACGGCGTTTCATCGCAAGAAGATGCGCAGCGGGAACGTGCCGAACGAATACGCCCTGCTCGCGTGGCAGGCGCGCATTCTGGAGCGGGCGCATGGCAAAATCGAAACCGGAGAGATTGGCACCTTCGAACTGGACAACCGGTGGTTGCCGGAGCTGGTACGTCTTACCAATCGCAAAGACGGACCCAAGCGTGCCCGCGATCTGTTGGCCGAGAAAGGCATCGTTCTCATTGTCGAGCGTCACCTTCCGGGGTCGTATCTCGACGGCGCGGCCATGCTCACCGATGGTGAGACACCGGTCATAGGCCTTACGCTGCGCTATGACCGGCTGGATAATTTCTGGTTTGTGCTGATGCATGAACTGGGGCACGTCTTTCTGCATCTCTTCGACGGTCTACGCTTTGACTTCTTCGATGAGGAAGGCGGCAATGACGGCGATGCGATCGAGTCGGAGGCCGATAAATTTGCGCTCGACGCTCTGATACCGGAAGCATTATGGGATCAATGTCTCTCGCGTTTCGCTCTGTCGGAAGAGGCGGTGCGGATCGATGCGGAGACCATCGGCATCGATCCGAGTATCATTGCAGGGCGAATCAGGAAGGAGCGCGGCAACTACACCATCCTAAACGATCTGGTTGGTCGGGATCAGGTCCGTTCGCAGCTTGAGGAGGCGAACGATGATCTTGACTAAGGATATGTATGTTCCGGCGCTAAGGTGGCGCATGGCTGAATATCAGGCTCTGCTGCGCTTGGCTGCAAAAGCCAAAGAACGGGTTGTCCCACACATCACGATTCCGGAACGCGAATTCGATTTTGATTCCTGGCAACCGAAAAAGACGATCCATGAGCACGTCTATCCTTTTGTCGTCCGCTATGAGAAAAAATGGGGCAACAGACCGGCATGGATTGGAGTCCACCCAAGTATTATCGACGGCGTAATGGATGACGGGCGAGACATTCTTACTTACGTGTTTGACGGCTTGCGGAAGTTTGACGCCAAGGCCGTGCCCTCGATCCGGCTTGATGCCGAAAGTCGTTTTCAGAACTCAGTTGCGACTATCATTGGACAAGACGGGCAAGGCGTCGCCATTGCCGTTCGGCTCGAAGACCTGATGAGGAAGGATGCGTTTGCCCGCGTTGTTGCAATGTTTAGCTCGCTTGGGGTCAATGAGGACGAAGTCGATCTCACTATTGATCTCGGTGAGCCGAACTTTGAACCCTACGATACATTCTCGATCGCGCTGATTACCGCCTTGCGTCGGCTGGGTGACCTTAGCCGTTTTCGCAACTTCGTGCTGGTGGGCACCGCAATTCCGGAAACATTTAAGGGTATTGCCAAAGGACAGGATGAGTTGCCGCGTCACGACTGGCTATTTTTCCAGACGCTTCTCTCAAAATTGCCATCGGGCATGAGGCGACCGAATTACGGAGACTATACGATCGTCCATCCGGACTTCACTCCGCAGGACATGCGCAAAATCAAATCGGCGGGAAAGATTGTTTACACTACAGATAAGTCCTGGTGGGTCCGCAAAGGTGGTGCGTTTCGGGGCGATGAAGGGCAGATGCACGAGCATTGTGCGGTCCTCGTGGGATCAGGCGTTTTCAAAGGGAATGACTACAGCTACGGAGATGACTACATCGGCAAATGCGCTATCAAGAAAGCTCCGCCGAGCAATCTCACGCGATGGAAGGACGTAGCAATTAACCATCACATGACGCGCGTGCTGGACGATCTCTCCAGGTCTGGCGCTGCGCCATGAAGGCGCGGATGGAAGCGGTGATCTCGCGAAGAGTCATTGCTTCACACAGCATCTCGTAAAGCTGCTTTCTCGGGCGTCGAAGGTCTTTGGGCGCATATCCAGCCTGGTCCAGGAGTTCGATGACTTCATCACGCCAGAGCAGATGCGCCATCATGACCGGATCGATCTCGGGATTGGTGGCGGCGTTTCGCAACACTTGGAAGTTGATGCCGCCTCTCGGTCCCTGCTCGGCCGCGATCACGCCGCACCATTCGGGAGCGTGCCTCATGATACCTGCGACATGCTTCGGCGCGGCAACGAGTGTGAGCTTTTGTAGCGTCTGGCGGTAGATATCGATCTGGGTCACGAACCGGTCGAGGTTGTCCTTGGCGCTTTTAATTTCATAGCCGTGAATGCAGCCATTTATGACGGCCACGTCGATGCGGCTCCGGGCGTGCGCGAGGCCAAGTTCGTCGATCACGAGCGTATCGGGATGAGATTTGGCGCGTCGCAACCGTTTAGCGTGTAGCGCAGAACGAATGTCTGCGTCTGTCGTTCCCAACTTCGTCATGGCCGGCATCGTTACCCCCATTTACTTCTGCCGGAGGTTCTGCTCCAAGCCAAGGTGGCATTCTACCTCACCTGACATTTCTCAAGCGTGTCATCGGCGATGTCCGCTTCTGGTCGTCGGAAAGCCGGCTGGAACGATCGATTTGGGCGCTAAGCGGAAAGGCCGGCGACACTAGGAGCGGATTCCGGCGCGACTTCCGCGTGAGCGAACTGAAGCCTATCAGCAAAACAGCCCGAGCAAGAGCCAACCAATAACAGGCGGCAGCCAACACCAGGCAAAAACCCGCATCCCCCAACCATCCACTGTCACCAAACCGCAAAAGCTTCCAAGCTACCCTATCGCAACAGGAGGCCGACCCATGACCGAGCAGGACCCGACCAAGACCCGCAGCTGGCTGGAGATCGAGCTCGAGGACGTCATGGACGAGGAGCTCGAGCAGGCGATCGACGATGCCCGCATTCCGCCCGAGCTGCGCCAGCTGCTCGAGAAGCACCAGAAGAGCACCCTCGACCGCCACACCTATTTCACCGAGCTGCTGCGCCTTCAGGGCGAGCTGGTGAAGCTGCAGGACTGGGTGCACTATCACGGGCTCAAGATGGTGGTGCTGTTCGAGGGCCGCGACAGCGCCGGCAAGGGCGGCGCCATCAAGCGCATCACCCAGCGCGCCAATCCGCGCATCTGCCGGGTGGTGGCGCTGCCCGCCCCGTCCGATCGCGAGAAGACCCAGTGGTATTTCCAGCGCTACGTGCCGCATCTGCCGGCGGCCGGCGAGATGGTGCTGTTCGACCGCAGCTGGTACAACCGCGCCGGGGTCGAGCGGGTCATGGGCTTCGCCGACGAGACGGAAGTGGAGGAGTTCTTCCGCGACGTGCCGGAGTTCGAGCGCATGCTGGTGCGCTCCGGCATCATCCTGGTGAAATACTGGTTCTCCATCACCGACCAGGAGCAGCAGCTGCGCTTCCTCATGCGCATCCACGACCCGATCAAACAGTGGAAGCTCTCGCCCATGGACCTGCAGTCCCGCGTACGCTGGGAGCAGTACACCAAGGCCAAGGAGGACATGTTCGAGCGCACCAGCATTCCCGAGGCGCCCTGGCACGTCGTCGAAGGCAACGACAAGAAGCGGGCGCGCCTCAACCTCATCTCGCACCTGCTCTCGAAGGTCCCTTATGAGGATGTGCCGCACGAGCCCATCACGCTGCCGGACCGGGTGTTCGATCCGAACTACGAACGCCGCAAGCTGCCGTCGGAACTCTACGTGCCTCAGCGCTACTGAGGCACCGGCGCCGGACGCGGCAGCCGCGCGCGCTCCTGCTCTACAGGCCCTCGGCCAGCGCAATCAGCCTGGTGGCGCGGTCCTTCACGGCGGTGAAGGCCTCCGGCGTCATCGGCTGGGGGGCCGCGCGGGCGCCGTCGAGCGTCAGCGCGCCGAGGCGGGGTTGAGCCAGCGGCTTCTTGTCGGTCGCCATGGCGAGCTCGGCCGCCGCCAGATCCGTCTTGAGCGCGGCGGCTACGGATTTGGCGAGGCCGGGATGCGCCGCCGCGCGCTGCTCGGTTTCGTCGGCCAGCGTCTCGGCCGCCCTGGCCACCGCGTCGGCGGCTTTGAAGGCCGGAGCCCTTCGGTCGTTCCCCGCCGCTCTCAGCGCCACGACGGCAAGGCGCCGCGCTTCCGTGGCATCCGTGCGCGCCTTCCGCTGCTCAGCCCTGGCATCGCTCGCGCTCTTCCCCAGCGTGTTCAGCAGATCCACCCGGGCGGGGAGATCGAGCTCGGCGGTGCAGGCCTCGACCAGCTTGTCGCGGTTTGGCTGGGATAGCGGGGTGCGGGCGGTCTGACCCTGCGCCAGCACGCCGGCGAGGGCCTGGCCCTTGAGGAAATTGGCGCCGCCCTCGCGATAGGGCATCTTGGCCACGCAATCGCCGATCTTATCGGTGGCACCCGGCAGGCCGGCGACGCCGCCGGCCAGCGCCGCCTTCATCCGCTGCGCCAGCAGCTTTTCCCGCATGTCCGGGCTCAACTGGTCGAGGCCGCTCTCGATCAGCGGATCGGCGAGCGCGATGAAATCGGCGGCATCCTCCGGCCGGGTGAAGACGTTGCCGATCATCATGGCGCAGGACGCGACGATGTTGGGCAAATGCGCGGTATCGGCTTCCGGCGCCTCGTCCGGCTTGTCCTTCCACACCCGCTTCAGCGAGGCATGCATGAGGTTCACGTCGTCGCCCATGCGCAGGGCATCGTCGGTCTTGACGGTGGTGCAGCTCGCCACCAGCGCCAGACGCGCCGCGAGCAGGGCGCCTGGCGTCGATGGCGCCCGGCCGGCCTCGACAGCGCCCAGCAGCTCTTCCAGGCGGGTATCGATCTTGCCGGCCTCCGTCAGCGCGCCGAGCTTCGTCACCTCGGGTGCTGCACTGAAGGTCACGTCGGTCGATCTGAGAACCGCGTGCTTGATCAGCGTCTTGGCGGTTTCGACCCGCCAGGCGGCCGAGCCCTTGCCGGCGAGAAGATGCGGCTTCGCGGCCTTGAAGGCCTTGTCCGCGGCGGTATGCGCGTAGCCGCCGATGGTCGCCTTGCCGATGGGCGGCGAGCGCGGGTCGCGCGGCCCCGGCTTCGCCGCCGAGGCGGCCGAGAGCTGAAGGAAGGCGTAGAATTTCTCGACCAGCTCGCCTTCGCTCTCCTGCCCGGCGCCGATGCGCACGCCGCCCGGGATCGACAGGCACGAGGAATTCTGGAAGCCGAAGCTCATCCGCTTTTCCACGCCCAGCGGATAGAGCAGATGATGCGGCAGGAGCGATTTCTTGCCGCTCTGGTACGGCGGATCGCCGGGCAGGTCGAAATTCATCGGCGCATCGTTGACCACCAGGAAGGGCAGCCCCTCGACATAGCGGTGCGCGCCGGGCGTCGCCGGCGCGGGCATCACGCCCTTGAGGAAGGCGGCGTTCTGCTGGGCGCGGTCGAGCATGGGAGTTTCCATGTCGTGCTCATGCGTCATGAAATGGTCGACGAGCTGGGTTTCGTCGTTGTCGTGGAAATTTCCCGCGGTCTCGGCGGCCTGCGCCGTGCCGAGCAGGGCCCCGGCCTTCGGCCCCTTGCCGATGACGGTGAGCCCGCCCGCCATGGCCTTGCCGGATCCGAGGCTCGGATATTTCTGATAGCTCTTGCACAGCATGATCTGCAGCTTCTGCTGCTCGATCAGCGTCTTGAACTTGAGGATGATCTTGTTGATCTCCTTGTCCGCGTCGCTTTCGGCATGCTTCTCGACCGTGACGTCGATGATGACGACCGCGGGTGCCGCGGGCGTAAGCGTCAGGGTGCCGACCTTGGCCTCGATCGTCGCGATCAGCGTGTCCACGGTCCAGGCCGTGTCCGCGCTGGCGCTCAGCTTCACGTCCGGCGTCGACGGGTTGAGCGAGCCGATGATGATCGGGCCGCTGCTGATGATCTTGCCCTTGGCCAGCAGGTTGGCCTGGATCTCGAAATAATTGGCGCCGGGATCGTCGCGCGAGCCCGGGTCGAGCAGATCGACCCTCGATCCGCGCGTCGCGGCCTGGGCCGCCTGGACGGCGGTGGCGATCGTGTCCATGCCGCTCGAAAGCAGGCAGGTTTCGTTGGTGACGCCGGCGATGTCCTTCAGCGCCGGCGCCCGCCGCTCCATCATCGTCTTCGACGCGGCCTTGAAATCATCCTTGCCGTAGGGCTTGCAGGTGGCGAGGACGAGATGGACCTCGTCCACCATCACGTCGAACAGGCGTGAGAACCGGGGCACATCGTCCATGTAGGTCGGCATGGCCGCCATCAGCTGGGCGATGTTGCCGAGCGCGCCGGCGACGAGCTTGTTGCGGTTGAAGGCGTCCGCCTGGGTCGCGAGCGTCTTGGCCGTGAGCTGTTTTTCCAGCCCCTCGATCATCTGGGCCGCGGCCTTGCCGATGGTGGCCATCGGATGGCCTTCGGGCAGGCTCTTGAGCGTGGCGAGCCCCGGCGCCGCCTTGATCTTGGCGAGCGCGCCGGCATTGTCGAGCGAGCTCGGCGCGAGCAGCGCCGGATCGGTGAGCGGCGGGCTCGCGGCGCCGTTGAGCTGCTTCACCGCCTGGTAGGAGGACGGCGTGGCGCCGACGCCGTCGAGCATGCGGTCCTGGAAAGCCTCGCGGTGCGCCGCCGACAGCACGGACTTCATGGTGATGACGTGCATGCCGTCGGCGAGCTTCTCGATGCCTTGATAGAACGGCTTGAGGGTGAGCGGCGAGCCGCCCCGACCGGGCTTCACATCCGTCCATTGCGGACCGTAGATCGCGTCGAGCTTGGCGATGATGCCGCCGGAATTGACCAGGAACATCTGCCCGTCGATGAAGCGCCTGCGCTTCACCTTCTCGTAGACGCCGACGAAGGCCTGGCGGACCGGATTTTCCGGCGCGTCGCGCAGATAGACGGCGCTGAGCGCGTGATCGACCCTGAGGCCCGAGCGCTGCGACACCTCGGTCATGTCGCGGATGGTGCGCATGCCGTAGGCCTTGAGCAGGTAATGGTCGGCACCCACGGCGGCCTTCAGCTCTTCGCGGCGTTTGTCGGTATAGACCTGGCCGGTGATCTGGTCGGCGGCGGCGGTGCGGTCGACGGCATCGCGCGCGGCTAGCCGTTCGAGGATGGATTTCGCCAGCGGCTCGGCCAGGATCTTGGCGGGATCGACGCTCGTCTGCGTAAGCGGGTCGTCGGCCGCCTTGGGCTTGTCCCTCCTCAGATCGACGTCTTCAAACTCGCGGGCTTTTGCCGGCAACTCCGGCTTGGGCTTCGCCGGCGGCGGCGCGTCGGACGTGTGGTCGTAGATCGGGTTGCCGACGACATAGGCGCGCTTGCGCGGGTCCTTCCCCATGCCCCAATCCCGGATCCAGACTTCGATCTTGCCTCCGTCGGACGGCATGGCGCGGCTCCGTTGCGTTCAGGGATTGCGGGATCAGATATTGGCGAGGCAGGCCGAGATGCGCGCCAGCGCATCCTCGAGCGGGGCGACCACGGCGATGTCGAGCCCCCAGGGATTGTCCTCGCAGCGGCCGAGCGCCGCCGCGTTTGCCGCGACGAAGGCGTGCGCGCCGGCGACTGCGGCCTCCACCGCGCGGCGCGGCGCGTCGAGCGGCAGGCCCGCCTCCGCGGCGGTGCGCAGGGCGGCGATCGGCGCCTCCAGCTCGTCCGGCAGCTCGTCGGTGATGCCGCGGATGATGAGCGCGATCTCCTCCAGCTCGGGATCGCCGTCCTGGCGCAGCAGGGAGACGAGTTCCTCGAGCCCGTCGAACGCCCGAATGCGGCTGGTCTGCCACGCGGCCTCGGCGAGCTCGAACCCGCGGACGAGCTGCGCCACCGTGCCCGGGACGACCGTGGCGGCAGCCTCGCCGGCGCTCTCGGCCCGTCGCGCGCGGGCCACGGCCGACGCACTGTCCTGCAGGGCCTCGAACGCGGCGGCGTAGTCCTGCGCCCGCGCGGCTGCGGCACCGGTCGCGAACAGGCTTCGCGCCAGGTCGGCGTCGGGCGATCCCGCGGCCGGCAGCAGCTTCAGATCGACGGACAGGGTCTGCACCAGGTCGCGGACGGCGGCGCGCAGTTCGTCCTGATCCGGCTCCGGCGGCGAGGCGCGCCGAGCGAGCGTGATGCCGAGGACGCGGGCAAGCCAGGCCTCCTTCTCGGAGCCCGGTTCCATCGTCTCTTCAGTTCCGACGGGAAAAGCCGTTGCGCTCGACATGCCGACACCTCATGCAACCAAGATAGCGTCGGTCCAGGCCCCCCTCAACCCTTGTTTCAGGCTCGGGCTCGGAGCGGTGGTTCGATCTCGAACAGGCCGCCGGCCGGCGCCGAGCCTTCGAGCGCTACGATCGTAACGAGGTCCGCCGTTTCCGAAATGGTCGCGCAACAGAGGCCGACTAGCATCGAGCATCGGATTTCGATGCCGAGGAGATCCCAGCGGTCCCGCTCAACCCTTCGCCGGCATGACAGATCCATGTCGTGCCGCCAGGAGAGCCGCAATGCCGGACAAAGCAAAATTCGACGGCAATCGGGTGATATTCCAGATTCAAGCCGGCGATCAATCGGGTCAGCGCACGATCTACGATATGAGCCAAAATCTCTGCAAGAAGCACGCCGACAGATCCGTGCATTTGTTCATGAACATCCAGAACTATCCAATCACTGAGCGGAAGAACGGCAACGGCCCCGAAGTGATCGGGCCGAACACGAAAGTCTATATCGTCGCCCACGGCCAGGGGAACGGTATCACCGTCGCCGGCCTGCTGGGCAACCAGATGGCCGATATGTTTGCCTCGGCCCTGACAAAAGGGGTGAGAAAGGTCGTCATCGTCGCCTGCTGCGGGGTCCCGACGCCGGAGGAAATGGCAAAGGATTCGAAATTTCTCACCAATTTCGCTTCCCTATTTCACCGCCAGCTCGGAACGCACAATGTTTTCACGGAAGTGAGCGCCTATGGCGGCTTCATGACCGTCGACAATGCTGGCCACAAGAAAGTGATTACGAGCGTGACCAGCGATGGCGGCTTCATCTACGACTTCGTCGCGAAGGCCGACAAGGTGAAGAAGACCTATTTCTGGCAGGGCGATGTGCAGAAATTCCGAAGCGATTACAAGGTAACCTTGCCGCAGGGAGAGCCGATGGACATCGACTAGGCCGGCTGCAAAGTCCGGCGGGCGAGCGCGCTCGTTCCGGTGGGCAGCGCCGACCGGCTCCGCTATATGTACTGCTTCATGTACTGCTTCCCGCCGCGATACAGAAACGCCGCCATGCCCAACGAGACCGAAGAGACCGGCCGGATCGCGCTCGCCCATGACGGGGAGTTCGCCGGCTGGGGCTATTGGCCACGCGACGCCTTCGAGACGCACAGCGGCCCGTTCTTCTTCCGGACCGAGGCCGACGGCAGCGTGCGCACGGCCTTCCGCGTGGCGCCGAAGCATCTGAACGGCAGCGGCGCCGTCCATGGCGGCTGCTTTCTCGCCTTCGCGGATTATTCCTTGTTCGCGATCGCCGAGCCGGCGCTCCAAGGGTCGCGCGGCGTCACCGTTTCGCTCGGCGGCGATTTCGTCGGGCCGGCCTTCGAGGGCGACCTGATCGAGGGCACCGGCGAGATCGTCAAGGCGGGCAAGAGCCTGGTGTTCGTGCGCGGCACGCTCCGGCGCGGCGCCGAACCGGTCTTCACCTTCTCGGGCGTGATCAAGAAGATCGGGCCGCGAGGTTAAGCCCCCGCCGCAATTTCGCCATCACAATACCTTGAGTTCGCCGCGGACTATCGCCCGCCCCCGTCACGTTGTCATTGCGTCTCACCCCCGAGACGACAGAACTGACGGAAACCCTTAAGATGATTGCGAAATTCACGTCTCTGCGCGCCTTCGTCATGTCCGCCGCCCTGGCGTTGACGCCGGTCCTCGCCTTCGCCGCCGACCAGCCCGCGGCGACGCCGTCGACCCCCGCCGCCGATGCCGCGAAGCCGGTCCAGCCGATGACCAAGGCGACTGACGCGAAGGCCGATGCCAAGGTCGAGAAGGACAAGAAGGCCGCCCTGGTCAAGCCCGAGGTGAAAAAGGAGCTGCCGGTCAAGACCGAGGCGGTGAAGAGCGCGCCCGCCGCGATCCCGACCAGCACGACCACGCCCGTCACCGGCAGGTCGGCCGCGCCGAAATCGTAAGCACCGGAGCCGGCCGCCGCATCGAAGCTTTCGGTGCGGCGGGCCAGCTTCGCCTTTTTCGGCCATGAGTTTTTCGGCCATGACCCGACAAGTATCGGCAAAGGGGCTTGCCGCTTGCGCGCCACATTATCCAGGGAATGGAATCAGGATCGATAGAGAGGAATGCCGGGCCTCGAAGGACCCGGCACCGCGTCGCCCGCCGCGTATTCCATACGAACTCGATCAAGTATTCGAGAGGTAGGTCACGGCACCGAGTCTTACAATTGCCTAAACAGGCAATTTTCGGCAATAGTCTCATGATTTCGGGATTTTACGCGAACGGGACATGATCAGCTCCATGGCGGCAGGCGACGGCGAAACGACGGCGACCCTGCTGCTGGTCGATGATCATCCGCTCTATCATGCCGGCCTCGGCAGCGTCCTGCAGGCGGCGCATCCGGGCTATCGGCTGCTGGGCGCCGCCGATGCGGCCGCCGGTCACGCCCTGCTGATGTCGGATTCGACCATCGATCTGATCCTGGTCGATATCGTGCTGCCCGGCACCGACGGCTTCGACGCCGTCGCCGATTACGGCCGCGCCTGTCCGCATGTGCCCAGGCTGCTGATTTCCGGCCGCGAGGATCAGGCGACGCTGGTGCGCGCGAGCCGCAGCGGCGCCTCGGGCTTCGTCGCCAAATCCTGGCCGGTCGAAAGGCTGCTCAAGGTAATCGAGCGGGTGTTGGCCGGCGGTTCGGGCTTCGATGCCCGCACCGACGCGCAGCCGGCCTCCGGGGGCATCGGACAGCAGCTGACGCTGCGCCAGATCGAGGTGCTGTGCCTGCTCGCCGAAGGCAAGTCCAACAAGGAGATCGCGCATCGGCTCGATATCGCCGACCGCACCGTGCGGGCGCATCTGACCGAGCTCTTTCAGGCGCTGGGCGTGGTCTCGCGCGTGCAGGCCGTGCTCCAGGCCAAGCAGCTCGGCATCGTCGCATGAGCGCCGCCTCGGATCTGCGCCCGGATCCGCGGATCGAGCTCGAATGCATTCGCACGCTCTATCGCCAGCTGCCCAATTCCTTCCTCGCCGCGACCGGGCTGGCGCTGTGCATGGCGGTGACGCTCGGGCCGTTCCTGTCGCTGCGAACGCTCGGCCTGTGGATCGGGCTGCAGGTGGCGTTGCAATTGCTGCGATTCCTGCTCTATCAACGCTATCGCGCTGCCGAGCTTACGATCGACAATGCCGGCATCTGGGCCCGGCGCTGCAGCCAATATATGATGATCTCCGGCCTCGGCTGGGGCAGCAGCGTCTTCCTCTTCCTGCGGCCCGAGCAGCCGATCACCGAGGTCCTGACCCTGTGCGGCCTCTACGGCATCTGCGGCGGCGCCGTGCCGGGATATTCCTATCATCCGCCCGCCCTCTACGGATTCGTCGGCGTGATCTTCGGCGCGATCACGCTGCGCATGATCGAGATCGGCGGCGGGCCGCATACCGGCATCGCCGCGGCCTCGCTGCTGTTCGCCGTCATCATGGTGCTGTTCTGCCGCGAGCAGCACCGCACCGTAACGGACGCCTTCCGCGTCCGCTTCGAGAACGAGGCGCTGGTCGAGGAGCTGCGCCATCAGAAATTCGAGGCCGACTCCGCCCGCTTCCGGGCCGAGCAAGCCAACCTCGCCAAATCGCAATTCCTCGCCGCCGCGAGCCATGATTTGCGCCAGCCGCTCCATGCGCTCGGCCTGTTCTCGGCCTCGCTCAAGGGCCTGACGCTCGACGCCGAAGGCGAGGAGGTCGTCGCCCGCATTCACGACAATGTCGGCGCGCTCGAAACCCTGTTCGATGCGCTGCTCGACATCTCGCGGCTCGATGCCGGCACCGTGCGGCCGGCGCCCGAGAGTATCGATATCGGCACCCTGCTCGCCCGGCTCGGCCAATATTTCGAGGTGCCGGCGCGCGAGAAATCGCTGCGGCTCGTCTTCGTCTCGCATGGCGAGCGGGTGCATGCCGACCCGATGCTGCTGGAGCGCATCCTCTCCAATCTCATCGCCAACGCCATCCGCTATACCGAGCAGGGCGGCGTGCTGGTCGGCTGCCGGCGCCGCGGCGAAAAGCTCAGCATCGAGGTCTGGGATACCGGCATCGGCATCGCGCTTGCCGACCGGCAGAAGATCTTCCAGGAATTCATCCAGCTCGGCAATCCGGAGCGCGACCGGCGCAAGGGCATGGGCCTCGGCCTCGCCATCGCCCAGCGCACGGCGTCCCTCATCGGCACCGCGATCACCCTCGATTCGCATCCCGGCCGCGGCTCGGTCTTCCGGATCGTGCTGCCGCTCACCGACGCGCCCCTGACCGCGCCGGCCGCGCCGGCCGAGGCCGGGCTCGACCGGGTCGCGGGACTGCGCATCCTCATCATCGACGACGAGCAATCGATCCGCGACGCGCTGTCACGGCTGCTCCGGCAATGGGGCGCCGAGGTCACGGCGGCGCCCAGCCTCGACGAGGCGCTGGCCGAGCGCGCGGCCGGCCGGCACTGGCAGATCGTGCTGGCCGATTTCCGGCTGCGCGGGCGGCATGACGGCATCGAGGTGATCGAGACGATCGCCGCCGCCCAGCAGCCGCCGCCCGTCGCTTGCCTCATCACCGGCGACATGAATGCGGACCTGCTGGCCGAGGCCCGGCGCCGCGGCCTGCCGCTGCTGCACAAACCGGTGCGGCCGGCGCAGCTCCGCGCGGTGCTCAACCACCTGGCCACGGACAAGGTCTCGGCCTGACGAGACGATACTAAGCGCGGAGGCCATTCGCGATAAGAACCCGGATCAGGCGAGCCTGCGGTCGAACGCGACGCTCTTGATGAGAGCATGGACGCGCTGGCCCGGCGCGAGCCCGAGGCTTTCGGCCGAGAGCCGGGTGATGCGCGCGACCAGCCGCGTCGGCCCGACCGCGAGCTGGAGCTCGACCGACTGGTCGAGCTCCAGCAGCCCGATGATCTCGGCCGGCAGGATGTTGAGGATGCTGATCCCGTCGGGTGCCGCGGTCGATATCGCCACGTCGCGGGCGCGGATATGGAGGCGGAGCTTCTGGCCCGGACCCAGCCCCTCGGCCGGGACGGTGACGCTGCCGCCGGCGAATTCGAGCCGCGCCAGCCCATAGGCCGGATCGATCCCGGCGACCGTCGCGGGAATGACGGCACCGGCCTCGGCGCGGCCGGTGCCGGGACCGAGATCGAGCCCGCTCACCACCTCGTCGACCGGCCCCGAGGCCGCGACCTTGCCGGCATCGAGCACGACTAGCGTATCGGCTAGCCGCACCACCTCGTCGAGCGAGTGGCTGACATAGATCATAGGCAGCCCGACCTCGTCGCGCAGCCTTTCGAGATAGGGCAGGATCTCGTTCTTGCGCGCGGCGTCGAGCGCGGCGAGCGGCTCGTCCAGCACCAGCAGATCGGGCTCGGACAGGAGCGCCCGGCCGATCGCGACCCGGCTGCGCTCGCCGCCGGAGAGGCCGGCCGGATAGCGCTGCAGCAGATGCTCGATGCCGAGCAGCGCCAGCACCTGATCGAGCTTGCCCACCCCGGCGCCGCGCCGGAACCAGCTAGAATAGAGCAGATTCCGCCGGACCGTCAGATGCGGGAACAGCCTTCCGTCCTGGAAGACGGTGCCGATGCGGCGGCGATATTGCGGCACGGCGATGTGCTGCGCGGTATCGAGCAGCACGCGCCCGTCGAGACGGATGAGCCCGCGATCGGGCCTGAGCGCCCCGGTGACGAGGCCGGTGAGCGTGCTCTTGCCGGCGCCGGAACGGCCGAAAAGCGCGGTGACGCCGCCCGGGCTCGAAAAACCCACGTCGAGCGCGAAGCCCGGCCGGGCCAGATGCAGATCGATCTCCAGGCTCATCGCGCCGCCCGCTGCTTCAGCCGCCGGCCGACGATTTCGGAGGTCAGCACCGCGACGCCGGAGACCGCGACCGAGAGCAGCGCCAGCCGGATCACCGCCGGATCGCTGCCGGGGACCTGCAGCAGCGTATAGATCGCGGTCGGCAGGGTCTGGGTCTGGCCCGGAATGTTGGAGACGAAGGTGATGGTGGCGCCGAACTCGCCCAGGCTCTTGGCGAAGCCCATGAGCGCGCCGGCCATGACACCCGGCAGCGACAGCGGCAGCGTCACCGTCAGGAACACGGCCCAGCCGGGCGCCCCCAGCCCCGCCGCCGCCTGCTCCAGCCCTTCATCGACCGCTTCGAGCGAGAGCTGGATCGCGCGCACCATCAGCGGCATCGCCATGATCGCGGCGGCGAGTGCCGCCCCGGTCCAGCGGAAGGCGAAGACGAGCCCGAACCAGCTTTCGAACCAGGCCCCGATCGGCCCGTGCCGGCCGAACAGCAGCAGCAGCACATAGCCCGTGACCACCGGCGGCAGCACCAGCGGGAGATAGATCACCGCCGACAACAGCCCCCGCCCCGGAAACCGCCCGCGCGCCAGCGCGTAGGCGAAGGCGAACGCGACCGGCAACCCGCCCGCGACCGCGACCAGCCCGATGCGCAGGCTGAGCTCGAGCGCCTGCGCCTCGAGCGGGGTCAGGAACGGCATGGGGCGCCCTCGGGATGAAAATCTTGGTCTCGCGGCCCAAGCTTCCGTCGGCCCGTGACGGCGATATTATGGATGATAGCCTCCAACGACAAGGCCGCTCGGCCATGCCGCAGGCCGAACCGAGAGCGGCCGAATGCCGCCTTTTCCCCGTACCATGCATGCCCGAAAAGGGGAGACATGTAACCTTCCGATCGACTCTTCGGAACCTCCATTACCGGTCCCCGCAAGCGCCGGGGATGGCCTAATGACCTGAGCAAGGTCATCCGTGGTGTGGGGTTCGGTTAAGAGGGCATACTGGCGTGGCGCCGCCGGAAGACGGCAGCCACGTCCTTTTTCCGAACGGGTCGGGAGCCACGTCGAGGGACCGAGCATGACAGAAACACCCCAGCCATCGCCGTCGCGGTTTCGTGCCGTCCTGTTCGATCTTCTGACCGCCCTCATGGATTCCTGGTCGCTGTGGATCGATGTCGCCGGCGAGGCGGATTTGGGGCGGGCCTGGCGCCGCGAGTCGCTGCGCCGCGTGACCACCGCGGGGAGCTATCGGCCTTATGAGGACATCGTCGCCGAGGCCGCGGTCGCCATCGGTGTCAGCCCCGCCAAGTCCGGCGAGCTTCTCGAACGATGGGCGGCCGGAGCGCTGCAACCCTGGCCCGAGGCACCGGCGGTGCTCGCCCGGCTCGCGGCGGCCGGATGGGTCACCGGCGTGGTGACGAACTGCTCGCAGCGGCTGGCCGAGGCCGCCGCCGCGGCGACGGGCCTCGCTTTCCATGAGATCGTCAGCGCCGAGCGGGCGGGCGTCTACAAGACCGATCCGCGCGCCTATCGCGCCGGCCTTCACGCTATCGACGATCCCGATCCGAGCGAGGTTCTGTTCGTCGCCGGCTCCGCCCACGACGTGCCCGGCGCGGGCGCCGTCGGCATGCCGGTCTATTGGTCCAACCGGTTCGCCGACCTGGTCGCGCCGGGCGCGCCCCCGCCGCTGGCGAACGAACCAAATCTGCTGGGTTTGCCCGGATTGCTGAGCGCCGGGCCGATCCTCCGATAGCGATCGCTCCGACCTCGCGGTGCATCGAACGGCGCGTGATTGATTCGCTTGTCCGGCCAAGCCGGGTCGGCCATGATTAGTCATGCATCGCAAATAGTTCGGTATCAGCCCCGCCAAGGTCCGGCCGACAACCTTCCCGCCGGCTCGTGCCGCCAGATGCCGCAAAACGGAGATCGAAGGATGAGCCGGATGCAAGAGACCTGGCGCGTGACCAAGCCGGCCCGGACCAGCCGGGGCGGCATCGTCGTGTCGCAGCATGCGCTCGCCTCGGCCGCCGGGGTCGAGGTGCTGGAGGCGGGCGGCAACGCCGTCGATGCCGCAGTCGCGACCGCGCTGGCGCTCGGCATCGTCGAGCCCTGGATGAGCGGCCTCGGCGGCATCGGCTATCTGGTCTATGGCGACGCCAAGAGCGGCAAGACCGCAATCATCGATTACGGCCCGCGCGCGCCGCTGGCGCTCGATCCGGGCCGGTACAAGATCCTTGAAGACGCGGCCCCGCGCGGCGGCTTCGGCTGGCCCGCGACCGAGGGCGACCGGCATCAGCTGGGATATGAATCGGCGGTGACGCCGGCGGCGGTCGCGGGCTTCGCACTGGCGCTGGAAAGATTCGGCCGCAAGAGCTTCGCCGAGGTGATCGCTCCGGCCGTGGCGCTGGCCGAGCGCGGCCTGCCGATCGACTGGTACTCGATCCTGTCGATCACGATGAGCGCCGCCGAGCTCGCGCGCGATCCGGGGGCGGCCCGCGATTTCCTGCCCGGCGGCTTTCCGCCGATCCTGCCCGAAAGCGGCGCCGGCTATCTCGCGCGCGCGGCGCTGGCCGCGACCTACCGGCGCTTGGCCGAGGCCGGGCCGCGCGATTTCTACGAGGGCGAGACCGCAAGGCTGATGCTGGAGGATCTGGCCGCCGGCGGCAGCGCCATCGGCCCGGCCGATCTCGCCGGCACGCTGGCCGAGCAGGTCGAGCCGCTGATCTATGATTATCACGGCGTCCAGCTGAGCTTTCCCGGCCCGCTGACAGGGGCGCCGACGGTGATCGCGGCCTTGGAGGAGATCGCCGGGCGCGTGCCGCCGGTGCCGCTGGGCGAGCCCGACGGCGAGACCTTCGCGATCTATGCCGAGGCGTTGCGCCGCGCCTTCGCCGCCCGGCTCGAAGGGCTGGGCGACGAGCCCAAGGGCGGCAACACCACCTTTCTCTGCGTCGTCGATCGCGACGGCAACATGGCGGCGCTCAACAACACGCTCCTGAGCCGGTTCGGCGCGCGCGTGGTCCTGCCCAAGACCGGCATCCTGCTCAACAACGCCGTCAATTGGTTCGACCCGGTGCCGGGCCGGCCGAACTCGCTCGGGCCGGGCAAACGGCCGCTCTGCAACATGGCGCCGGTGGTGGCGAGCCGCGACGGCACGCCCTGGTTCGCGCTCGGCGCTTGCGGCGGACGGCGCATCATCTCGGCCGTGACACAGCTTTCGGCGCTGCTCATCGATTTCTCCATGTCGCTCGAAGGCGCCTTCGCGACGCCGCGGCTCGATGCCAGCACCGACCCGATCGAGATCGACGTGGCGATGGCGCCCGAGGATATCGAGACGCTGATGGCGAGGCTGCCGGCCGAGCCGGTGCCGAACACGACCTCGCCCGCCCGCTTCGCCATCCCGTCCGCGGTCATGCGCGATCCGGGCTCGGGCATCAATTCCGGCATGGCGCAGATCCTGTCGCCGGTCGCGGCGGCGGTGGCTCAGCCGGGCTGACCGAGAATCTTCACGGCGAGTTCCAGGCTGCGCGGGGCGGCGAGGCCGCCGAAGCGGGAGTCGAGCGTGCCGAGCAGGCGCTTGGCCTCGTCGATCCTGCCGGCGGCACGCGCCGCTTCAACCTCGCCCAGCCCGGCCTGCAGCGCCCGCTCCAGCCCGTCGCGGCAGACGGCGAGCCTGGCCGGATCGGGGGTCGGATGCTCGTCGAGGGCAGTCAGCGCGCGGTCGAGCGCGGCCGGTACCGCAAGCTCGTGCCCGGCGCCCGGCATCGTCTCTGTCGCCGTGCCGAAGACGCACCAATCCGCCATCGAGCGCCGGCTCAGCTCATCCTCGTCGAAATGGAAGGCGTCGTGGGCGCCGGTCAGATAGACGAGGCGCGTGCTTTCCTGGAAGCGGTGGAAGAGATCGGCTGCGGGCGGCGGCGCCGTCTCGCCGAGCGGGTCGCTGCCGGCTTCGAGCAGGGCGCCGCGAAAGAGGTCGGGATAGCCCAGCGCCAGCCGCTCGGCCACGCGGGCGCCGCCGGAGAAGCCGCCGACATAGAGGCGTGCGGGATCGATGCGGTAGCGCGCCATAACATTGCGGGCGGCGAGGAGCGCCAGCGGGGCGCGGCGGGCGAACAGATCGGCATCGTTGCCGGCATCGGCGGCGCTGACGAAGATCATGCCGTGGCGATCGAGCACCGGCGCCCAATGCGACGGCAGCGGTGCCGTGGCCCAGGGCGAGACGAAGACCAGAAGCGCATAGCCCGACGGCGGCGCCTCGTCCGGGACATAGAGGGTGAATTTCTCGCGGGCGAGGTCGATCGGCCGGTCGGCCTCGGCCTGCCGGCTCAGCCGGAGTGCGGCCAGAGGGCTCGCCAATCGGCGCCGCAGCTCGCTTTGATGCGCGAGATCGGCATCGTCGGTGAAGGTGAGAGCGCCGTGGAGCCCGGTCGGCGCATCGGCGGCATGGCCGGGTGTGGGCAGTGCCAGCAGAACCAGCAGCGGGATCGCGAGCGGAAGCGGAGGCACGGCCGTCACGCTCCCGCTCCCACGGCCGCTAGCCCGGCTGCTTGCGCAGCATCTCCAGATTCAGCGCGAGCTTCTGCCCGAGCCAGGCGGCATGCTCGGCATGGTCGGTGTAATCGTCGCCGGTCTCGGGATGGAGCAGCACGGTGAGACCGTCCCGGTTGAGCAGCAGCCAGGGCACCAACGTCGGGAACAGCTCGGGCGGGAACGCCACCTGGTACATGGCCATGGTGTGCGGGCCGACCGGGCGCTCGTGCCAATTGCCGAGCCGGGCCGCGGGAAACGCCTCGGCCAACTGTGCCCGCAAGGCGGCCGCACGCTCGCGCGCGGCGGCATCCTCGAAATAGATATGGGCGTGATAGTCCGTGATGGCGGCGGGATCGAGAAGTGCTGCCATGGTCAGTTTCCCTCGAGCCGGGCGAGCTTGCGCTCGACCAAGGCGGCGAGGAGGCCGGCGCCGTAGGGCAGCGCCGCGTCGTTGAAATCGTAGGACGGGTTGTGGACCTCGCAGCCGCCCTCGCCGCCGGTGCCGTTGCCGACATGGATATAGGCGCCGGGCACGGCTTCGAGCATGGCGGAGAAATCCTCCGACCCCATGACGGCGCCGCGGTCGCGATCGACCTTGGCCTCGCCCACCATCTCGGCGGCGATGTCGGCGATGAGCGCGGTCTCGCCCGGCTCGTTCACGAGCGGCGCGAAGAGGAAGCGGAAATCGACCTCGGCCGTGGCGCCGAAGCCGGCGGCGACACCCTCGGCGATGCGGCGCATATTGGTCTCGATCAGCGCCATCGTGTCGCGCCGGAAGGTGCGCGCCGTGCCGCTGATGACCGCCTGCTGCGGGATGACGTTGTAGGCGCTGCCGGCGGTGATCTGGGTGACGCTGAGCACCGCCGTGTCGGCCGGCGTCACGTTGCGGGCGACGATCGATTGCAGCGCCGTGGCGATGTGGCAGGCGGTCAGCACCGGATCGATGCTGCTCTCGGGCCGGGCGCCGTGGGCGCCCTTGCCGATGATCCGAATGTCGAAGAAGGCGCCGCCCGCCATCATCGCACCGGGGCGGATCGCGAACTCGCCCACCGGCATGCCCGGCCGATTGTGCATGCCGAAGACGGTATCGCAGGGGAAGCGCTGGAAGAGCCCGTCGGCGATCATGGCGTCGGCGCCGCCCAAGCCCTCCTCGGCCGGCTGGAAGATGAAATGGACGGTGCCGTCGAAATTCTTCGTCTCGGCGAGGTAGCGCGCCGCCCCCAGCAGCATGGTGGTGTGGCCGTCATGGCCGCAGGCATGCATGCGGCCGGCATGAGTCGAGCGATGGGCGAAACCGTTCGCCTCCTCCATCGGCAGCGCATCCATGTCGGCACGGAGCCCGATCGAGCCCGGCGCATTGCCCGAACGCAGCACGCCGACGATCCCGGTCTTGCCGATGCCGCGATGGACCTCGATGCCGAAGCTTTCGAGCTGGGCGGCGACGAGATCGGATGTGCGATGCTCCTCGAAGCCCAGCTCCGGATGGGCATGGATGTCGCGCCGGATCTGGGTCAGATCGTCATGGAAGCGGCGAATGCGGTCGATCGGGGCGGCGGGATTGGTCACGGGGCCGGGGCTCCTTCGGCGAGAGGATGACCCCGAGTATGGCCCGCCCCGGTGGCGCCGGCAATGCAGGGACGCGTGCCGAAAGGCCGCGCCCGGCGAGGAGGGTTGCGCGGGCGAAGCCGGTTTAGTAGGTTCCCGCCCCTGCGGAGGGGTGGCCGAGCGGTTGAAGGCGCACGCCTGGAAAGTGTGTATAGGGGAAACCCTATCGCGGGTTCGAATCCCGCTCCCTCCGCCAGCGCTCAAATTTTCTGATGCCCAATCCAGAAAATCCGCTGAAATTCTCTCGAATTTCAGCGGATCGGTGCACTAACTCATTGAAGTTAGTATGATGAAGGATCACGACACGACCTGCAGGCTGCTGCCGGTCCGATAATTCTCGCGTTCGGCTTCATCCTGCGGCAACGGCAAAACTGCGAACGGCGGAAAGCTGGCGGGCCCTCAAATATCGAAGACCCTCAAATCGATAACATTTGACCCGATGGACCGCTCGGAACTTGGGAGTTGACGAGATACCTGCGACCGAAGGGCCGATTGACACATACGGCAGCACGCTATCATCATTCCCGGCCAGCCAATATTCAGGGGGTTTGAGTATGAGCTGCTCAGGGATGCGATGCCGATTGGCGTCGGAATGATACATCGTCGGTCGGTTTCACCGGTGCTGCCTGCCTATTCTTGGCTGTCGCTGCCGCATGTCCGTTTGACACCGTCACGGGGGCGTGATGCAGCGGAGGAACAGGCTTCCCATGGGCGAGGGTTCGAGCCATTCTCAACCATCCTCTGAGCCGATTTTGATCAAATGGGACAGGATGGGTGACGACGCCGTCGATTTCGGTCCATTCCGGCTCGTGCCGACACGGCGGGTTCTGACGCGCCACGGCGTTCCGGTTCCCATCGGTGATCGTGCCCTGGACATTCTGCGGGTCCTGATCGCGCACGCGCCGAACCTCGTCAGCAAGAGAACGCTGCTCGATCAAGTCTGGCCCGGTCTGTTTGTCGATGAAAGCAATCTTCGCATCCAGATGGTAGCGCTGCGCAAGGCGCTCGGCGGCGGCGAAGGCGGCAAGCTGTGCATTTCCACCATTACCGGCCGGGGTTACTGCTTCGTGGCACCGCTCTCATGGTCGAGGTCGGGTCCGTCCGAGCAACCCCCGGTGCCGCCAGAGAACCAGAGCCTCGAGGCGGCCCAGCCGAAGTCGGCGCCGCCGGAGGGCAACCTGCCGCAGGAGCTGACGAACATCATCGGCCGCGCGTTCGAATTGGCCGAGCTGCAGCAATCACTCCACCGCAACCGGCTCGTCACGATCATCGGGCCGGGCGGCGTGGGCAAGACCCGGCTGGCTGTGGCGGTCGGCCGGCAGGTCGCCGAAGACTTTCCCGGCGGGATCTGGCTGATCGATCTGGCACCGCTGACCGACCCGGTCGCGGTGGTGAGCGCGGCGGCCGCGGTGCTCCGGGTGCCCTTGCAGAATGCCGCGACGGCGGTCGAAGCCATCGCGGCCTCGGTCGGCCCGGAGCGGCGGCTCCTGATCTTCGACAATTGCGAACATCTGGTCGGCGCCGCGGCCGGGCTGATCAATGCGCTCCTGCAGCGGGTTCCCGGCTTGTCCGTGCTCGCGACCAGCCAGCAGGAACTCCACCTGCAGGCCGAGCAGCTCTACCATCTCGATCCGCTGTCCGTGCCGCCGTCCCACGCGGTGGAGATCGCCGGCTTCGGCGCGGCCGACCTCTTCGTCGAGCGTGCCGGCGCCGCGGACCGGCTGTTTGCGCTCGGCGGCGACAACGCCACGGCGGTCGGCGAGATCTGCCGCCGCCTCGACGGCATTCCATTGGCGCTCGAAATGGCGGCCGCCCGATTGCGCACATTGGGAATCGAAGGCCTGCGCCGGGGCCTGGACGACCGGCTGAAGCTGCTGAAGGGCACGCCGCGCGATCGCAGCGCGCGGCACGACTCGCTGCGCGCCATGATGGAATGGAGCCACGGGCTGCTCGATGCGCGTGACCGGCAAGTCTTTCGCCGCCTTGCGATATTCCCGGGCAGCTTCTCGCTCGATGCTGCAATCGCCGTGGCCGGCGAGGACTCCTCCGATCATTGGGACATCGTCGATGCGCTCGGCCGGCTGCTCGACAAATCTTTGATCACGCTGGAGAGCCGCGAACCGCCGCGCTATCGGCTGCTGGAGACGTTGCGGTTCTACGCCGCGGAAAGGCTGCTCGCCAGCGGTGAAACCGACGCGATCGGCGAGCGACATGCGCGGCACTTTGTCGATATTTTCGACCGCGCCGACATCGCGCGAGAAACCATGCCGGACGCCGAGTGGACCGCGCTTTATCGGCCGGAAATCGATAATCTGCGGGCGGCACTGGACTGGGCTCTGGCCGAGCCGGGGCGGCGGCAGATCGCGATCGCTCTCGCGGGTGCCACCGGCCGCTTCCTCCATCTCTTGTCCTTCATAGCCGAGAGCCGGCGCTATCTCGACAGGGTCATCCCCCTGATCGACCAGGACACGCCGCCCGCCATTGCCGCTCGCCTGTTGGCGCGCGGCCACTATCTCTGGTGGAATTCCGACAATCGGCGGGCGCTGGAGTACGGCGAACGCTCGGCGGCTCTCTATCGGGCGCTCGGCGATCGATCGAGAATGGGGGTAATGCTGGCGGCCATTGCCGGCGGTCTCGGCCGCGTAGGCCGCTATGCCGAGGCCAGAGCCGCCTATGACGAGGCCTTGGAGATACTGTCAAGCAGGGACTTCGATAAGACCCGCGCTGAAGCCATGAACAGCCTCGGCCTGGCTGCAATGTACATGAACGACATTGCCGAGGCGCGGCGCTTGATGGCGAATGCGATCGAGATCGCAAAAAAGTTCAAATATATTCATGAGGCTACCTATTGCATGAATCTAGCGGAGCTCGAGTTCAGTGCCGGGGATATCGAGCGGGCGATCCAGTGTGGCCGGGAGACGCTGGATTGCGCGAGATCGACGCCGCGGCATCCATATCTCGGACCGGCGCTGCTCAACCTGGCTTCATACCTGCTCGTATTTAAGAACCCGGCGGAAGCCCGGCCCTTTGCCGAGGAAGCCTTTGCGCTTCTGATCGATCAAGGAGAGTTCCTGGCAATAGCGTGCCTGCAGCAATGGGCCTTGTTCGGCGTGTTCGACCGGCGCTTCGAGGAGGCGGCGCGACTCATCGGCTTCGTCGCGGCGCACCGCGCCCGCAGAGGCGGGATATTGGACCCGACCGAGCAGCGGACGTTCGATCAGACCTTGGAGATGCTCGGGGCGGGACTTCGAGGCGTAGACATCGAACGTCTTAAAGCGGAAGGCGCGCGCTGGACCATAGCCGAGGCCGTCCAATTCGCCTCGAGCCGCCTGCTCACTCGGCCGGATTCCATGAGGGCATGACCCCGGGAGGCCTTACGCGCGAGGGCTTGGGCTGAGATATCGGGGAAATGAAAATCTCCCGCGACGGCTGCATGTAACCTATCGTGGCCTGCCGGACCCGACCAGACCGCTTCCGCCGCCGCCCGCCCACCCCCCTCACAGCTTGGCCAGATGCTTCCTCGCCTGCTCCAGGATGCATGTTGACAGCTCGGCGTCGGTCACGATCCGGGACATCGTCACGGCCCCGATCATCGCCGACAGCGCGAAGATAGCGCGCGCCCGCGCGGTCTCGGGCTTGGCCTTCGGAATCTGCTTGGCGATGAGATCGACCAGCTTGAGGAACCCATCCATCGCCGCCGCGCGGGCATCGTCGTCGGCGCGCGCCAGCTCGCTTCCGAGTCCGACAAGCGGGCAGCCGCCCAACAGATTGTCGCGATGCTCGAGTGCCAGAAAGCTCTCGACGATCGTCCCCAGCCCATCCTTGCCGGCGTCGGGGCAAGCGGTCGCTTCGGTCAGCTGGGTCACCCACTCCATGCCTTCGGCGCACGCCTCGGCGACCAGCTGCGCCTTCGAGCCGAAATGCCGATAGAAGCCGCCTTGGGTCAGGCCGGCGGCGGCCATGACCTCGGACAGGCCGGTCGCATGAATGCCGTTGCGGCGAAATTCGGCGGCGGCGGATTTGACGATCCGGCGCCGGGTTTCTGCGGTTTCGACCTTTGATCTTTTCATCCGTCGCGTCGCTTCCGATCGGCGGCTTGAGCGCCGCTGGTCCAGTTTTGATGGTAGCAGACATCTAATTCATTATCGCTTCGCGCCAAGGCCGCACCCCGAATAAGCCACAGGGGGCTGATTCCACCCCTTGACCATTTACATGTCGTCCGCCATCTATCGTACTGCAAGATAGATTGTGAATAACATCTATTTTACCATCCCGGCCGATCCGGAGCACCTCCGGCTCGACCAGCTCGACCGAAACGGGCACGCGAGTTTCGACGATCTGAGAGAGCGATCACGTGACTGAATCAAGCAACCGGCCCACGGCCGGACAGCAGGACAGCCGAGCCGATCGGCGCTCGCCCGTCAGGCGATGGATAGGGGCTGGCGCCACGATAACGGTCGTCGGCCTCGGTGCGCTGGTCTATTTCACGCAAGGGGGCGAAGCCGCGGCGCCGGCCAGTCCGCCCGCGCCGCCGACGGTGGTGGTGAGCCGGCCGCTCGTCCGCGAGGTCGATACGAAGCTCGGCTTCCTCGGCCAGTTTTCCGCGGTCGATCAGGTCGAACTGCGCGCCCAGGTCGGCGGCACGCTGACCCAGATCCGCTTCAAGGACGGCGACATCGTCCATAAGGGCGACCTGCTCTTCGCCATCGACCCGGTGCCCTACGAGATCAAGCTCGCCCAGGCCAACGCCCAGCTCGAGAGCGCCAATGCCCGGCTCGATCTCGCCAATCGGGAGCTCGTGCGCGCCCAGGAGCTGAAGCGGAGCGAGGCCGGCACGGCCCAGAATGTCGATCAGCGCGCCGCCGAGCGGCAATCGGCCCAGGCGGCGATCGACGACGCCAAGGCCCAGATCCGCGACGCGCAGTTCGACCTCGACCATTGCCGGATCACCGCGCCCTTCACCGGGCGCATCGGCACGCATCTCGTCTCCGTCGGCAATCTGATCGCCGGCAGCCGGGCCGCGACCAGCCCCACGACCTTGCTCGCGACGCTGGTCTCGGTCGACCCGATCTATCTGAACTTCGATATGAGCGAGTCCGACTACCTGTCCTTCTCCCGGGCGCGGGCGATGCAGCCGGGCGCTCTGGCCGACGAGGTCGAGATCGCGCTTAGCGACGAGACGGAATTCGCCCGGACGGGAACGCTCGATTTCGTCGACAATGTGCTCGACCGGTCGAGCGGCACGCTCCACGCCCGCGCCACCGTCCCCAACGCCGATCTTCTGCTGACCCCCGGCGAGTTCGCCCGCGTGCGGCTGGTCGTGGGCGCACCCGCTCTGGTGCTGCTGGTGCCGGACGCGTCGGTCCTGCCCGACCAGTCGCAGCATCTGGTCATGACCGTGGCCCCGGACGACACCGTCGCCGCCAAGCAGGTCCAGATCGGCGATATCCGCGGGGGCTTGCGCGTCATCCGGTCCGGCCTGGCGCCGACCGATCGGGTGATCATCGAAGGCGTTCCCTATGCCGCCCCTGGCGCGAAGGTGACGGCCCAGGACGGGGCGATCCAGTTCGCCGCCGTCCAGAGCCGGAACTGAGGGCCGGATCATGCGCCTCAGCCATTTCTTCATCGATCATCCCCGCTTCGCGACCGTGCTCAGCATCTTCGTGATGCTGCTCGGCCTCGGCGCGCTCGCGATCCTGCCAGTCGCCCAATATCCCGAGATCGTGCCCCCGACCGTCCAGGTCACCACGAACTATCCGGGTGCCTCGGCCGAAACCGTCGCCCGCACCGTCGCGACCCCGCTCGAGCAGCAGATCAACGGCGTCGAGAACATGCTCTATATGAGCAGCCAGTCGACCGGCGACGGCAATTTGACCGTGACCGTCACCTTCCGCATCGGCACCGACCTCAACGTGGCGCAGATGCTGACGCAGAATCGCGTGCAGGACGCCCTGCCCCGCCTGCCGGAAGACGTGCAGCGCCTGGGCGTGCAGGTGCGCAAATCGACGCCCAGCATCCTGCTGGCCGTTCATCTCTATTCCCCCGACAAGTCGCGCGACACGCTCTACCTGTCGAACTACGCGACCCTGCACATCAAGGATGCGCTCGCCCGCCTGCAAGGCGTCGGCGACGTGAAGTTCCAGGGCGCGCGCGAATATGCCATGCGCATCTGGCTCGACCCGGACAAGGCGGCCGCCCACGACCTCAATGCCAGCGAGGTTCTGGCGGCACTGCGCGCGCAGAATCTGCAGGTCTCCGCCGGCATCCTGAACCAGCCGCCGGTGCCGGGCGACGAAGCCTATCAGATCAATGTCGAGGCCCTGGGCCGGCTGTCCACGCCCGAGCAGTTCGCCGATGTCATCGTCAAGTCCGACGGAAAAGGGCGGGTGACGCGGGTCGGCGATATCGGCCGCGTCGAGGTCGGCGCCGCCGACTATGGCAGCACGACCTACATGGACCGCAGCAACGCCTCGACCCTGCTGATCTATGCGGAGCCGGGCGCCAACTCGCTCGCGGTCGAGAAGGAAGTGCTCGGCAAGGTGCAGGAGCTGAAGCAGGATTTCCCGCCCGGCGTCGATTCCATCATCATCTACGATCCGACCATCTTCATCGCCAAGTCGGTGAACGAGGTCATCGTCACGATCTTCGTCGCGATCCTGCTGGTCGTCTGCGTGGTGTTCGTGTTCCTGCAAAGCTGGCGCGCCACGATCATTCCCGTGATCGCGATCCCGGTTTCCTTGATCGGCACCTTCACCATACTCGCGGCCTGCGGCGTCTCGCTCAACAACCTGTCCTTGTTCGGCCTGGTCCTCGCGGTCGGCATCGTGGTCGACGATGCGATCGTGGTCGTGGAAAACGTCGAGCGCAACATGCGGGAGGGCATGTCACCGCTGGAGGCGTCGCATCGGACGATGGACGAGGTCGGCGGGGCGCTGATCTCGATCGCGCTGACACTCTGCGCCGTCTTTGTGCCCTCGGCCTTCCTGTCGGGCATCTCCGGCCTGTTCTTCCGCCAGTTCGCGATCACCATCTCGGCCTCGACGGTCATTTCCTGCTTCGTCTCGCTGACCTTGAGCCCGGCGCTCTGCGCCGTGCTGTTCAAGCCCCACTATACCCATGACGACAGCCACGCCAATCGGGCGCAGCGGCTGCTGCATGGCGCGTTCGGCCGCTTCAATCGCGGCTTCGAGTGGCTGTCCTTCAGCTATGGCGGCATGACCCGCCGGTTCGTGCGCGGCTTGGCCATCGTGCTCGTGGTCTATGTCGGGCTGATCGGCCTGGCCGGCGTCGAGTTCGCCACCACCCCCACCGGCTTCATTCCGGAGCAGGATCAGGGCTATCTCATCTCGGTGGTCCAGTTGCCGCCGGGCGCCACCCTGGACCGGACCGAGAAGGTCGTCCGTCGCGGCATCGACATCATCCTCGGCACCAAGGGCATCGAGCATGTCGCCCCCTTCGCCGGCCTCGATGCGACGACCCTCACGGTCGCGTCCAATTCCGGGACGATCTTCTCCGGCCTGCCGTCGCTCTATAATCACGAGCTCAAGGGCGTCACCGCCGGGACCGTGCTCGCCGACCTGCGCAAGCGCCTGTCGGTGATCAAGGACGCCTATGTCCTGACCATCCCGCCGCCGCCCGTGCAGGGGCTCGGCAGCGCCGGCGGCTTCAAGATGATGCTGGAGGACCGCGCGGGCCTGGGCTCCGGCGCCCTGGTCAAGGCGGCGCACGAGCTGGTCGCGGCCGCCAACAAGGATCCGGACTTCGCCGGCGTCTTCACGCTGTTCAATGCCGGCTCGCCGTCGGTCTACACCGACATCGATCGCCTGAAGGCCGAGAAGGTCGGACTCACCCCCACCGACGTGTTCTCGACCCTGCAGGTCTATCTGGGCTCCCAATACGTCAACGACTTCAACTATCTCGGCCGGACCTACGAGGTCGTGGTCCAGGGCGACGGGCAGTTCCGGCGCACCGCCGAGGACATTTCGCGCCTGAAGGCCCGCAACATCGCCGGCGAGATGGTGCCGATCGGCACGGTGGCCCAGCTCAAGGAAAGCACGATCCCGTATCGCGTGCCGCGCTACAATCTGTTCCCCGCGGCCGAGGTCCAGGGCGTCGCCGCCCCCGGCGTGGCCACCGGCACGGCACTGCACCGCATGGAAGAGTTGGCCCATCAGGTGCTGCCCAAGGGCATCTCGTTCGAATGGACCGATCTCGCCTATCAGGAGCAGCAGAAGGGCACGCCCACGCTGCTGGTGTTCGGTGCCGCCGCCCTTTTCGTGTTCCTGGTACTGGTGGCGCAGTATGAGAGCTGGAAGCTGCCGCTCGCGATCGTGCTGATCGTGCCCATGTGCCTGCTCGCCTCGGTGACCGGCCTGCTGATCCGGGGCATGCCGATCGACATCCTGGCGCAGATCGGCTTCGTCGTCCTCGTCGGCCTCGCCGCCAAGAACGCGATCCTGATCGTCGAGTTCGCCCGCCAGAAGGAAGACGAGGATCCGGCGGCCGGCCCCGGCGAGGCCGCCGTGCATGCCGCCCGGACGCGCCTCAGGCCGATCCTGATGACGTCCTTCGCCTTCGTGCTCGGCGTGGCGCCGCTCGCCGTCGCGACCGGGGCCGGCGCCGAGATGCGGCAGTCGCTCGGCACCGCCGTGCTGTTCGGCATGCTGGGCGTCACCGGCTTCGGCCTGCTCTTCACCCCCGCTTTCTACACCTTCATCCGCAAGTTCGGCCGGAAGGAGCATGCATGATGATCGCGAACCTTTCCCTATTCCGGCGGACGCTCGGCAACGCGGCGGCGAGCTTCGCGCTCGCCGCCGGCCTCGCCGGCTGCTCGGTCGGCCCCGACTATACGGCACCCAAGACGGCGCTCGCCCCCTTCCACAATCTCGACGCGGTCACGGAACGCAAGATCGCGACGCCGGCGCCCGCGCTCGATCGCTGGTGGACCGGCTTCAACGACCCGATGCTGGTGACCGTGGTCCAGCGCGCGCTCGACCAGAATCTGGATCTCGCCGCCTCGCTCGCCCGGGTCCAGCAGGCCCGAGCGGCGGCCTCGGCCGCAGGCGCCCAGCTATTGCCGACCGTCGATCTCGACGCCTCGGCCTCGGCCGAGCGCCAGAGCATCGAAGGCCCGCTCGGCGCCATCGGCAAGAGCCTCCCCGGCTATAACCGCTATCAGCGGGAATATACCGTGGGGCCGGTCGCGAGCTGGGAGATCGACCTGTTCGGCGGCCTCCGGCGCGACGCCGATGCGGCCGGCGACGAGGCGGAGGCGGCCGAAGCCGAGCAGGCCGGCACGCGCATCAGCGTCGCCGCCGACGCGGCCGACGCCTATCTGCAGATCCGGGGCTTTCAGGCCCGGCTCGCGGTCGCGCGGGACCAGATCGACACCGACGCGCATCTCCTGAGCCTGGTCGATGCCCGTCATCGCGCCGGCCAGGCGGATCTGCGGGAGTACGCCCAGGCCGAAGCGCTGCTGAGGCAGGCGAAAGCGTCGATCCCGCCGCTCAGCATCGGGCTCGAAGCGCAGTTGAACCGGCTGGACGTACTCATGGGCGTGCAGCCGGGAACCTACGCGCGCGCGCTGGGCGAGGCGGCCGACATTCCCGCGATCCCGGCGATCGGCGGCGACCAGCCGCTCGACGTGCTGCGGCGGCGCCCCGACATCATCGCGGCCGAGCGGCGGCTCGCCGCCTCGAACGAGCGGATCGGCGCCGCGATCTCGGACTATTATCCGAAGATCTCGCTCTCCGGCGCTCTCGGCTTCGACAGTCTCAGCCTCAACCACCTCTTCAGCGGCAAGGCCTTCCAGCCGGCCGGGACCGGCGCCTTGAGCTGGCGCCTGTTCGATTTCGGCAAGGTCGACGCCGAGGTGGCATCGGCCCGCGGCAGCAACGCCGAAGCGCTGGCGCAATATCGCCAGTCGGTGCTGAAAGCCGTGGAGGATGTCGAGGACGCGCTCAATTCACTGTCCGAGACCGAGGCTCATGTCGAGGCGCTGCAGGGCGAGGTGGAGTCCCTGACCCGCTCGCGCGACCTGTCGCAAAAGGCCTATCAGGCCGGGACCATCACGCTGACCGACGTGCTGGATGCGGATCGCCAGCTCTTGACGGCGCGCGACGATCTCGACGGCAACCGGGCCGACGCGGCGCGGGCGGCGGTGCATACCTTCCGGGCGCTGGGCGGCGGCTGGGATGCCTCGTCCGGCACGCAGGTGGCGGAGGGGCACTGACCTGCACGACCCGACAAGATCATCGCTGCCGTCGATCGCGGGCGCCAAGCGATGGAGCCGATCCACCAGTTTAGGCGCGGGCGACAACGACATGCGCCTGGATTTTCCCCGAGACCGGTCCTTCTCCATATGCCGTTGCAATCGCTTCCGCGGCACGGTCGGTGACGGCTTCCAAGGCCCCAGAGCCGCAAGCTTCGATTTCGTTGCGCAACGGAGTACCTTGGCAATATGCGATTGCCGGATGGCGGGCGCTGGGGGCATCGCTGCTCTTCTGCAGCGTCACGATATCGATGGCTGAAAAGCCCGCTTTCCGCAAATCGGCCTCGATCTGCTCGACATCGTAATACCCATGCGGCGTACGGGCTAAAAACCGGGGCGGGTCATCTGGAAACATTGCGCCAGCTTCATCCGTAACCACGCGAGCGAAATCATTGTGCTCGATGCGATCCCACACATTGAACAGAAAACGACCACCAGGCTTGAGGACGCGAAGCGTCTCGCGATAGCCGGCGATCCGGTCCGGAAAGAACATCACGCCGAACTGGCAGCATACCGCGTCGAAGCTGCCTTGTTCGAACGGCAGGTTGAGGGCATCCGCCTGTTGCCAAATGAGACGTTCGTCTGCGCCTTGCCGGCTGGCGGCCCTCTCGAGCATTGATTGGCTCAGGTCACTGACGAGGTAGCGAGCGCCCTCTTCAAGAAGAGGTGACAGCGCCCGCGTAACGACGCCGGTACCAGCAGCCGTTTCCAGGACCCGCGCGGGAGCCGCTTCTGCGACCCGGCGGGCCAGATCGGATGCATAGGCCGCGAAAATGAGAGGCACCAGATGGGTGTCGTAGATGTCCGGGATTGATCCCGCAAAAACCCTGTCCGAAGCGGACATCTCCGATGCTCCTGCCCGGCACGGTTCGATGAGCTGCACGCGACGTCGGTCATACACCCACAGCGGAGACGAAACTACCGTCAGGCCTTGGTCCTGCTAGGGACGCATCATGAGCTGGAGTTCGGCACGGTCCGCATTCTGGGGAGCAAGACCTGCCCCCGGTCCGCGCCCGGCGTGTCCGGTTCCGTCTGCGGCATCCAGGCGCTCACCAGCGTCCAGTCGTAAACTTCCGTGCCGCCCGGCCAAGTGTTCCATTGCCGTATGTTCCAGCGCAGGCTGGGTGCCCACCAGAGCTCGACGTATTTTACCGTCCCGTCATGCCAATAGGACTTGCGTACCTGATAGGCCCAATAAAGGTCGCCTTGAGTATGGGCCAGCCCGTACGAGACGACGCGGTATTCCAGCTTGTCCCAATATCCAGTGCGATCGCCGCGCTGCCATAGGGCGGCCTTGCCGGCCTGCAACGGCCATATTTGCCGAATGAGGCCCTGTTCGGTGTCCTCGGCAAGCTGAAATCCCAGGGCGCCGTACATGGTCCAGTTTCCCATGGCGTCGGAGCGGACACCGCAATAGTAGCCTTGGCGCCCCGTCGCCATTTGCCGGTTCTGCCGGCCGGTCCTCGTCGCGATGATGTCGTAGGTGAAGATGGCGCCCGTCTGGGGGCAGTCGAAGTCGGCGCTCGGCGCCCATGAATCGGGAAGCGGTATGAAGAACCAGTCGAGCCGGGCGACGACGAACACGAGCGAGATCAGAAATCCGCAAACGAGCCACCCGACAAATCGCGCCGAGACCAGACCTGGCATTCCCCGCTCCCCCACATGACGATATCGTGCAAGGAAACTCTACCGAGGGTTAAGTCTTTATTGCCGACGCGGATCCCCGCTCAGATGATCTCGCAGGCGGGGGTGAGATGGCCTGCGAAGGGGCGCCAGGTCTGCGTCTCGCCCAGCAGAGGCAACCCGAGGAAGCCGCGCAGGCGCAGATTGCCGTCCTGGCCGACCCAGAGCTTGGCGCCGTAAGTGTCGCCGGTGCGCGGATCGGTGATCTCACCGAGCCAGGTGCCGTCGCCGTCCGGCCGCTCCTCGCTGATGATGGTCAGGCCGCATTGCGGCTTGCCGTTCACATCGGTCGGCTCCGCCTCGCCCGGCGCGCGGGTGATACCGGCGATCCGGCCGCAGAGCGCATCGCCGCACCGCTCGATCGTGATCACGCCATCGCCTTCCGGCGTCAGCCAGGCACCGATCACGCTCGCATTGCCGGACGCGTGCGCCGATGACAGCGAAACGATAAGACATAGAATTGCTGCGCCGCAAATCCGTGCGGCCCACTCGATGGATCGGGCCATCGTTACCCCCTAACTCTGCTTGCCCCTGGAAGGGAATTACCCTGCCGCAGCCGGCTGTTATCTGAGTTGGTGATGACGTGGCCCCGGTTCCATCAACGCAAATCTGGTATCCGCGTTGCGCAACCTTCATGCCTGACCGGAAGCCTAACTGCTCAGCTTGATGCATTTCAGGATCTCGGCGCCGGACGAGACGATCGTCGTTCGTCAGCTCATCGGCGAGGCCCTTAAGGCCGTTCCTCGATCGCATCGACACGGTTGGGATAGAAGGCGAGATGGTCCTTGATGGCGGCCACCGCCTCGTAAGGTGCCTGGTAGCTCCAGACGGCATTGACCGCGCGCTCGCCGCCCGTGGGAATGCTGAAATAGGAGCAGTCGCCCTTGTAGGGGCAGTAGGTGGCGTGATCGGTCGGTGCCAGCAGCGCCATCTCGGCATCCTCGCGCGGGATGTAGAGGACGGCGGGATAGGCGGCCTCGCGCAGGGTGAGCGCCCGGCGCGTGTCGGCGACGACGCGGCCGCCGATCGAAACCACGATCCGGTGCGGATTGCGCTCGATCGTGATCGGATGATCGGGGCCCGGAATCTTCACAGGCTTCTGGTCCATGATGTCACCTCGCTAGAGCCGGATCGGAATGGGTGGAATCCACCCATTCCGTGAATCCGTCTCTGTTCAGATAGTGAGAGTGCGATTCACGGATCGTGCTCTCTTTCGGCCGGCTCAGATTACCGACTTTCCGCCAGCGGCGGAAAGCACCTGACCGGTGATGAAGGACGCCTTGGCCGAAAATGTAGGAGCGCTCGATGCCGGCGAGAAAGACTTTCTCCAGCAGGCGCCATACTTCCGAAGCATCGCCCTATTCGGAGGGCGCGCCCTCGTGACCGGCCTGGCGCAGGAACTCGACCAGAGCCCGGACGGCGAGCGGCGTATAGCGCTGCTTCGGGTAGCAGAGGTGCCAGCCCGGACAGGCCGGCGAGAAACTCTCCAGCAGCGGGACCAGCCGGCCTGACTCGATGAGGGCACGGGCGCACAGCTCGTTCACGAGGGCGATGCCCACCCCCTGGACCGCCGCGGCGAGCGCCAAGTCGTAATGAGACACGATCAGCGGTCCCTGGACGGCGACGGCGATCCGCTGGCCGCTCTTCTGAAACTCCCACCGATGGGCGCCGTTGCCGCCGGGCTGGCGCCAGTTGATGCAGCGATGCCCGAGCAGATCGTCCGGCGTCTCGGGACGGCCGTGACGCGCGATATAATCGGGAGCCGCGACGGCGATCCGCCGGATATCGGGGCCGAGCCTGACTGCAACCATATCGTGCTCGAGCAGCTCGCCAAGGCGGACGCCAACATCGAAGCCGGCCTCGACGATGTCGATCGCCGCCTCGTCGATCGCGATATCGAGCAGGATCTCCGGATAGGCCCGATGAAAGCGGCCCAACAGCGGCTCCAGGCAGTTCGCCGCGGCGGCGCGGGGAATATGCAGCCGAACAGTGCCGGCCGGCTTGTCGCGCAGATCCCGCACCGCCTCGACCGCGGCCTCGATCTCGTCCATCGCCGGCTTGAATCGCGCCAGCAGGCGAGAGCCGGCATCGGTCAGCGAGACGCTGCGCGTGGTGCGGTTCAAAAGCCGCACGCCCAACCTTTCCTCCAGTTCGCGGATGATCTGGCTCAAGGTCGATGCCGATATTCGCAGATAAGCGGCCGCGCGCGCGAAATTGCCGTGCTCGACGATCGACACGAAAGCGCGGAGATCCGCATATTCATGGCCACGCATTATACCTTCAAACCCAAGTAATGGATCCGCCTCATATCGGGATCAATATGGATACCGTGACGCCTGGATCAACTGAGCAGCGTCAGGTCTTCGATTTTGCCGCGCTCACCCCATCGACCGTTGCACGACTCAACATTCGAATTCCGTCATGTGTCATATGACGACTTTCGATAATGTCGTATTATTTCGAGATCGGGATTCGATGAGAGTCAGTCACCCATCGAGATCGGAAATGCTCGGCCGGCTCATGACCAGGGCCGCAGTCGAGGGCGGACGCTCGGAGAGTTATATCGATAGAGGCATGATCAGTACTGAAATTATACAGCATAATTCTTTAATCTGGCGATCCTTAACTCTACGGGATGACCTAACGGACGTGGCTACCGCGGCATAAGATAATATTCGGCGATCACAATGAAATGAACTCGTGAAGAACCTGCCGGAAGCCGTTCTCGCCTCCTTCCAGAACCCGACGGATCTTGCCAGCTCGACAGGAGCGCCGAACCGGCCGCCGATCATCTGAAATAGAGCAAGTTTCAGATCTTAAGTCGAACAAGCCTAAAACCATCCTGCTCGAGGCCCCGCCTTGCGCCTCGGAAGCGACGCGCCGCGCCAGCCGACGGATACGCGCCGCCGCCTATTGCAGCGCCTGCCATACCCTGGCCGACGTCAAGGGCATCTGCAGGCCGTTCGCGCGATCGGCCCGGCCGCCACGGACCAGCGCGTCGGCGACGGCGTTCACCACCGCCGGGGTGGCGCCGATCGTGCCGAGCTCGCCCACGCCCTTGACGCCCAAGGGATTGTTCTTGCACGGGATCGATTGGTCGAGCACATGCACGAAATCGCGGATGATATCGGCGCGCGGCATCATGTAGTCCATCAGGCTGGCCGTCACCGCCTGGCCTGACTCCGGATCGTAGAGCATATGCTCGCCCAAGGCCTGGCCGATGCCCTGAACGGCGCCGCCATCGAGCTGGCCGCGCACGATCATCGGATTGACGACATAGCCCACATCATTGGCCGAGACATAGGAGACGATGTCGATGCCGCCCGTGTCGGGATCGATCTCGACCTCGCAGATATGGGCGCCGTTGGGCCAGCTCGGCCCCGCCACCTTGCTGGTGGCGTCGATGAAGATGCGGCGATCGGGCTGGCGGCCCGCGAGCTCGAACAGGCCGATGCGGCGATCGGTGCCGGCGACCTGGAAGGTGCCGTCGACATATTCGATATCGGCGGCTGCCGCCTCGAGCGCCTCGCCGGCGAGATCGCGCCCGGTCTTGACCGCGATCTCCGAGGCGTGGCGGATGGCCGAGCCCGCGGTGAAGAGCGAGCGCGAGCCGGCGCTGCCGAAACCCTGGCCGCGATCGGTGTCGCCCATGACGATGCGGATCTTCTCGATCGGCACGCCGAAGACATCGACGACGAGCTGGGCGTAGGAGGTGGCGATGCCCTGCCCCATCGGCATGGTCGCGGCATAGATCTCGATCTCGCCGTCGCCGGAGACCGAGACGGTGACCCGCTCCTCGAAGGCGTTGCCGCCGGTCCATTCGAGGAAGGAGGCGAGGCCGCGCCCGCGCAGCTTGCCGCGCGCCTTGGATTCCGCCGCGCGACTGGCGAAATCGTCCCATTTCGCGAGGCTCAGCGCCTGCTCCAGGATCGCGCCGAACTGGCCGCTGTCATAGGTCTGGCCCATGGCATTGGTGTAGGGCATCTGCTCGGGCTTGATCAGGTTGCGGCGGCGGATCTCGGCCGGATCGAGGCCGAGCTTCCGGGCCGCGACATCGAACAGCCGCTCGATCAGATAGATCGCCTCCGGCCGGCCGGCGCCGCGATAGGCCGCGGTCGGCGCGGTGTTGGTGAGCACGGCGCTGAGATCGAGATCGATCGCCTTGATGTCGTAGATGCTGGTCGTGACCCACGGCCCGATCAGAAGCTGGATGATGATGCCCGAGGTGCCGGCATAGGCGCCCATGTTGCAGAGCGAGCGGACGCGATAGCCCAGCACCTTGCCCTCGGCGTCGAGCGCCAGCTCGGCATGGCTCTCGACATCGCGGCCATGGGTCCCAGCCAGGAACTCCTCGATCCGCTCGGCCGTCCATTTCACCGGCCGCTTCAGATGGCGCGCGGCGAAGGCGACGGTGATGTCCTCGGGATAGAGGCCGGTCTTCATGCCGAAGCCGCCGCCGACATCGTCGACGACGACGCGGACCTTGTCCTTGGGAATGCCGAGCACGGCATCGCACAGCGTGTCACGGGCGCCCGACGGCATCTGGCTGGAGAGGCGCAAGGTGATCCGATCGGTCGCGGGATCGTATCCCGCCTGCGAGCTGCGCGGCTCCATCGGCGTCGGCGCCAGGCGCTGGTTGGTCACGTCGATCGCGACGATATGGGCGGCCGCCTTGAAGCCGGCCTCGGTCGCGGCCGCATCGCCATGGACCATCTGCGCCGCGATATTGCCGGTCGCGGCCGGCCAGATCAGCGGCGCGCCCTCGGCCACGGCCGCCTGCATCTCGGTCACGACCGGTAGTTCCTCATACTCGACCGCGATCAGATCGAGCGCATCCTTGGCCTGCTCGCGCGTCTCGGCGATGAGCGCCGCCACGGCCTCGCCGACGAAGCGCACGGTCTCGTGCGCCAGCGCCGGCCGGAGCGGTGTGGCGCCGGGCGAGCCGTCCGGCCGCTTGAACATCGGCGCCAGCGGCAGCGGCTTGACGCCGGCCGCGACCAGATCGGCCCCGGTGAGCACGGCGACCACGCCGGGCATCGCCAGCGCCTCGGCCGCGTCGATCGAGACGATGCGCGCATGAGCGTACGGCGAGCGCAGGAAGACGAGATGGGTCTGGAAGGGCTCTGAGACATCGTCGGCGAAGCGGCCGACGCCGGCCAGCAAGCCGGCATCCTCGATCCGCTTCACCTCACGGCCGCTGCCGAACCGTCCGATTGCCGACTCACCCATCTTGGACCTCTTCCACGAAACCTGCGCCTCGCTAGACTTACATCCTCGCGGCCCGATGGGAAGCTCGCCGAACGACCGATGGGGCGGTTCGTCGCGGGGCCGAGACCGTACGCCCGATCAGAGCCAGCCGCGGAACTTGAACCACAGATAGGGGCCGATGGCGCTCACCACCATCAGGCACAGCGCATAGGGATAGCCCCAGCTCCAGTCATATTCCGGGATATTCTTGAAGTTCATGCCGTAGAGGCTGGCGAGAAAGGTCGGCGGCACGCCCACCACCGAGACCACGGTCAGCACCTTGATGATGTTGTTCTGCTGGATGTTGATGAGGCCGAGGGTGGCATCGAGCAGGAACTGGACCTGGTTGGAAAGGTAGGCGTCGTAATCGTTGAGCGAGGCCAGGTCGTGGCGCACCGAAGCCAGATGCGGCTTGGTCTCGTCCGGAATCCAGGCGCCGCCATGCGCCTCGACATAGGGCACGATGCGGGCGAAGCCCAGGAGACATTCGCGGATCTTGGCGGTGAGATAGCCGGCCTTGCCGATCTGGCCCAACGTTTCCCGTAGATTCTCCTCCTCGGGCCGCGCTCGGTCGACCTTGTCGGAGCTGGCGGCGCGCGCATGAAAGACCCGGCGCGACACCATGTCGAGCTCGGCGCCCAGCCGCTCCAGAATATCCGCCATACGGTCGACGATGGCGTCGAGCAGGCCCGCGAACAAGGCAGCGGAGCAAGGCGGCGGCTTCTTTCCGGTCGTGATCTGCTCGGCGAAGCCGGCCATCGAAGGCAGCGCCGCGAACCGGGTCGTGATCAGGTGCTTCTCGGTCAGCACGAAGCCGAGCGGTGTCGTATGCGGGTCGCCCGCCTGCACGCCGGTGAGTGCCGTGGCGCTCAGATAAAGCACGTCATCCTCGACCGAGAGGCGGCTCGACGCCTCGATCTCGACCAGATCCTCCTTGACCGGAACGTCGATGCCGGTCGTGCGCTGGACGAACGCCCGCTCCGCCTCGGTCGGATTGTCGAGCTCGATCCAGATGATGTCAGGGGGGAGCGGCGCGTTGGCCGGATCGGTCACGACCTCGCGACGGCGTCCCTCGACGGAATAGAGCGTGAGCATGGATCCCCCTGATGATGGCGCGGCCGCGTCGATCCGACCATAGGCGAACAGCGGTGACGATAGAATGATCGAGATGGCAGGCCTCCCGACTTGGCAGGGGCGGCTGCGCCTCCTATCCTCACCCGATCCCCACCACGGCCGCGAGACTGCCCATGCCTGATCTGAACACCCCGGGCCTGATGTCCCACATCCATGAGCTGCTGCCGCTCCTCGTCGCCAACAGCCTCAACGTGCTCGGCGCCATCGTCATCCTGATCGTCGGGCTGTGGCTGTCCGGCAAGGCGCAGCTGCTGACGATGCGGGCGCTCGGCCGGGCGCCGCATTTCGACGAGATGCTGAAGAGCTTCTTCGGCAGCATCATCCGCTATCTGGTGCTGACCGTCACCGTGCTGGCGGTGCTGTCGCAGTTCGGCATCCAGACGACCAGCCTGGTCGCGGTCATAGGCGCCGCCGGCCTGGCCGTCGGCCTGGCATTGCAAGGCACGCTCTCGAACCTGGCGGCCGGCGTCATGCTGTTGATCTTCCGGCCGTTCCGCATCGGCCACAAGGTCCAGGTCGGCGGCATCACCGGCACGGTCAGGGAGCTGTCGCTGTTCTGGACCGAGCTCACCAGCGACGACATGATCCAGATCATCGTGCCCAACAGCGCCGTCTGGGGCCAGCCGCTGCGGAACTACAGCTACTTCCCGGCCCCGGCGCGCGCCGGCGAGGCGCGCTTCCGCGTGCCCGAGACGGTGGCACTGACGCCGCTGCTGGCGACCATCCACGGCATCGCCGAGGCGCATCCCAAGGTGCTGAAGGAACCGGCGCCGAGCGTGCTGCTCGACCGGACCGCGGCCGAGAACGCGCTCGAGATCGTCCTCGGATTCTCGACCGCCGACGGCGACACCGCCAAGGCCAAGAGCGACATCATTCGCGACGTGCATGACGCGCTGGCGCAAACCCGGCCCGAGCGGGAGCGCGCCAGGGCGTGACGCGATCGCGGGCCGCCCTCCGGAGGCCGACCGCCGAACCCGCGCGCCCGGCACACGGATCGCTCCGCGGTCGAATGCGTTGATATGCGATCGGCGGCGCGCCGCGCTCTGGAGCCGGAGGGGCTCGAGCCCCTGTCCCAACAGCATGAGGTCGCGCGTGGCTAGCAGACGCTCCCGGATCATCGCTCTCGTCGTTTGCATCACGGTGCTGGCCATGGCGGCAGCCGTCATCATCGCCGCCACGATCGAACTGCAGCCGTTGGTCGAGCGCTATGCGGCGAGGAGCCTGCAGCGGAAATTGACTTTTGGCGAGCTTCGGATCCGGTGGGGCGTGCCGCTGTCGGTGGAGATCCGGGATCTCCACCTGGCGAATGCGAGCTGGGGCAGCGAGCCCGACATGCTCAGCGTGGCGCATCTTGCCGCCGAGATCGACCCCTGGCCGTTGCTGCGGGGCGTCCTGCAATATCGCAAGCTCACCATCGAGGGCGCAGTGCTGCTGCTCGAACGCGACCCGGCCGGCCAGCCGAACTGGCATTTCTCGGGGAGCAGCAAACCCTCGTCCGGACCGATCGCGATCATTCCCGCCAACCGGACCCAGTTCCCCTCGTTGCGGGATCTCTCGCTCACCGGCACCAAATTCATCTACCGCCTGCCGGGCAGCCGGGATCTGCGCGCCGACCTTGCGAACATGGCCATCCGTTCCGCCGACGATTCGAGCGCCGTGACGATGGATCTCGACGGCGCTTACAATGACATGCCGGTCCGGGTGAAGGCCGAGATGGCATCCTTTTCCGATCTCCGGGATGCGGCCAAGCCGTTTCACACCGTGCTTTCGATGACGCCGCCTTCGGGGACGCTCGCGTTCGACGGAACGATGACCGATCCGCTGAACTTCGACGGCGTCGATGGGCAGCTCCGGATCGAGACGCAAAAGCTCGGGACAATTCTCACGGCCTTGGGTGCCGGCACCGACATCGAGGTTCCGCTTCGTATGAGCGGGACACTCGATCGGTCGGCGGAACATTGGAAGCTCGCCGACGCCAAAGGCGATCTCATGGGCAACGCCTTCACCGGCGAGCTGGCCCTTACCGAAGCCGCGCGGGGCCAGCCCGATCAACTCGCGATCTCGCTCGCCTTTCCGCGGCTCGACCTCGAAAAGCTCGTGGCTGGCGCCGCTCGTCCGGATGTGCAGGCCCGAAAATCCGAGAGTCTTTCGCTCCTCCTCGAAGCCAAGCCCCTATTCCTCATCCAGGCCCGGATCGATGCCGGGGCGCTGTCATATGGCGCCGTCTCGGTAAAGAACGCCGCCGCGCGGGGGCAGAACGGTGCCGGGTCGATTTCCGTCGGCGAAATCTCGTTCGACTATGGCAACGGCCATGCCACCATGTCGGGCGAAGGCCGCAGCGTCGCGGCGGGAAGCCGGATCACCGCAAGAATGGATCTGTCGGAGATCGATATGAGCGATGTCTCCCGCCTTCTGGATGCGCCGGGTGGAGAGATTACCGGCAAGCTGAATGGCCGGGCGGTGCTCGACATGACCGGAGAAAATCTGCGGCAGGCACTCGCCGGGAGCCAGGGACAGGCCGTCCTGGAGATGACGAAGGGCGGCATCGACCGAGCGCTGCTGGAGAAGGTATCGACCGACGTGCGCGCGCTGTTCAGGACCAACCATGATGCCGCCGATATCTCCTGCCTGCTGGCGGTCGCCATTCTCGATGGCGGCGTCGCGACCGTATCGCCGTTCAGGATGCGGACCCAGGACGCGACGCTGGTCGCCGGCGGCACGGTCGATATCGCGCGGCAGAAGGTCGATCTGTCGATCGGAACGGTCAGGGAGTCGACCAGCCTGTTCGCGCTGGACGTGCCGATGCGGCTCGTCGGGGATCTCGGCTCGCTGCATGCCCTGCCCGACGCCGCCCGAACCGACCTGCTGCGCAAGGCGGAGCGGGACGGCTCGCCCGGCAAATTGACGCCCGAGCTGCGCGGCTTCGCGGAAAGCAACCCCTGTATCCGGTAGCGTGGCGGTCCTACTCCGTCGGGAAGGCGGCGAAGTAGCGGGCGATCTCGTCGATTTCCGCGGGGGTGAGGTTGCGGGCGATGTTGCGCATCTGCTCGCTGATGTCGTTGCGGCGGGTGCCGTCGGCGAAGGCGTTGAGCTGAGCATGCACGTAATTCGCCGACTCGCCGTGGAGCCAGGGGCTGCCGGGTTTGGTGTCGATCGTACCGTGGCAGGCGCCGCAGGGCGGGATGTTGCGCATGGGGGCGCCGGATTCGACGATGCGCGGCGGCACGGGGGCCGGCACGGGCGGCGAGACGCGCGGCAGATAGGCGAAGTAGGAAGCGAGATCGAGCATGTCCTGCTCGGTGAGGTTGGCGACCTGCGGGCTCATGACGGCGTTGGTGCGCGCGCCCGACTTGAAGTCCTGCAGCTGCTTGTAGATGGCGGGGGCGAACTGGCCGGCGAGGTTGGGCGTGTCGATCTGGGCGCCGACGCGGTGGACGCCGTGGCAGATGGCGCATTGGAGGGCGAGGGTGGCGCCGCGGCCGATCGAGAGCGCGCCCGGATTGTCGAGCATACCCTGGGTCAGCACGACCTCGGAGCCGGGGGCTGCGGCCGGCGCCGGTCTCGAGGCGGGGGCCGCGCGCGGCACGCCGGCGGCGGCGCAGATCGCGTCCCACAGGCCGCCGGTGCCGATCGCCGGCTCGAGCGAGGGGAACCAGATGAAGCCCGCGACGGCGGCCAAGGCCGCGATCGCGACGGTGGCGCCGACACTGGCGGCGAACCAGGGATTGGCGGGGGAGAAGAGGCGCTCGCCGCTCATCTCAGGGTGTCCCCACGAAGATCGCCGGCACCGCGACGCCGTCGCGCGCGGCCAGGTGATAGATCGGGAAGGCGTAGTTGCTGAGGGTGAGGCCGATCATGAGCGCCACCCACAGGCCGAAGCTGTTGAGCGCCACCGGCAGCCGGACCGGCTCGTGCACCGCCACGGCGAAGCGGTAAGGCGGCGGCGCCTTGCGCGGCGCCATCTGGCCGCGGACGAGGATGGCGAGGAACAGGAGTGCCGAGACGAGCAGCAGGAAGCCGCCCACGGCCGAGAGCATGACCGGCACCGCGTCGGCCGCGAGCGCCGGGTCGGTGTAGTCGTAGAAGGCCATGCGGCGCGGCATGCCGAGAATGCCGACATAGTGCCAGGGGAATGTCGCCACGATCATGCCGACGAACCACAGCCAGAGCTGCGTGCGCATCAACCCGAAATCCTCGAGCGCGCGGCCGGTGAGGTGCGGCCACAGGTCGTAGGCGATGGCGAAGTACATGATCACGATCGCGCCGCCGAAGATCAGGTGGAAATGCCCCGTGACCCATTGGGTGTTATGGATCGAGGCGTCGAGCTGGTAGCTCATATTGATGATGCCGCCGGCGCCGCCGAAGCCGAGCATGATGAAGGAGAAGGCGACGGCCAGCATCAGCGGGTTGCGCCAGGGCAGGGCCGCGATCCAGCCGAACCGCCCCTTGCCGCCGCGCAGCCTTCCGGCGATCTCGACCGAGGCGCAGATGGTGAAGATGGTGAGCAGCGTCGGGATCGTGACCAGCGCGGTGAAGACCGAGTGCAGGAACTTGAAGCCGGCGCCGACCTCGGGATCGACGAACAGGTGGTGGATGCCGATCGGCATGGCCACGACCAGGAACAGAATGAAGGAGATGCGCGCCATCGTGTCGCTGTAGAGCCGGCCGCCGATCGCGCGCGGGATGATGGTGTAGTAGGCGATATAGGCCGGCATCAGCCAGAAATAGACGATCGCATGCAGCGTCCAGGAGAAGAAGACGCGCGCGAGCCCGGCATCGATGGTCGAGGTGAATCCGAGCGCCACCGGCAGGATCTGGAACAGCAGCTCGCACGCCGCCCCGACCGCGGTCCAACCCCAGAGCAGGGAGCCGGCGACCGTGGCGAACATGGCGAGCGGCACGGGCTTGCCCGGATTGTCGCGCTTCCAGTGATGGAGGTTGACCGCCATGAGGGCGACCCAGACCCAGGAGCCGACGACCACCAGGACCACGCCGATATAATAGAAGGCGTTGCCGACCATCGGCGGGTAGAAGGTGTAGAGCACCGAGGCGAGGCCGAGCGCCACCGGGACGAGCGCCGTGACCGTGCCGACCGCCGCCAGCGCCAAGCCGGCCCAGGCCCAGCGCCTGCCGACCAGCCGGCCGAGCGTGATCTCGGTGACGGCGTAGCCGAAGCCCATGGCGACCAGCGTCGGGAACACATAGCCCATGGCGGTGCCGTGGGCGGTGACCGAGCGGTAATAGAGCTCGGGATTGCCGACCCAGCCGCTCAACGGGCTGCGCGCGAACATCTGCCAGGCGCCGAGCACGACGGCGCCGCCGAAGCTGGCGAAGGCCAGCCAGAAATGCGCGAGGATGAGCCGATTATTGACCAACACAGCTCAGCCTCCCGCCATCCTTGGCCTGATCGAGAAAGCTCTGCTTGTCGACGACCTTGACCCGGGCCCACATGCCTTCGTGACCGGTGCCGCAGAACTCGTGGCACGGCATCACATGCTCGCCCGGCGCGTCGAAGCGGGCGGTGAAGCTGGAGACATAGCCCGGCACCAGCATCTCGTTGAGATTGGTGCCGGCGATGAGGAAGCCGTGGACGACATCGGCGCTGGTCCCGCGAAAGGAGATCTTGGTCTCGGCCGGCACCAGGATGCATTGCGGCGTGAAGGAATATTGCTGGCCGATCGCGCGCACCGTCACCGAGCCGTCGGGTTCGAGCGCCGTGCCGAGATTGCTCTCGACGAACTCGCCGCGGATATGGAGCAGGCGCGGATCGACGATCTCGACCTGTCCCTGCGGCATCACCGCGCCATGGATGCCGGCGGCGGCGGCGAGCACGGTCAGCAGCAGGACGATTACAAAGGCGAGGATCGCCCAGCGCCGCTCGATCCGGAGTGCCACATCGGCGCCGTCATGATCGGGTCCTATCGTCATGGCGTCGCCACCCGTCCGAGGAAGACGATGAAGTAGAAGGCGAGCCAAAGCGCGACCACGATCGCCGTGGCCAGGCCAGCGAGCACGAGGGCGCCGCCCGGCCCGCCGCGGACGATGGCGTCGATCTCATCCGCCTCGGAGAGGGCGGCGGGATCGCGTTTGGGGATGGAGTTGATCATTGCCTGCCTCAGAGACTGTTTGAAAATGCGCGGATGGCGCATTTTCGGTTCTGGGCCAGCCCTCTCCCCCGCCCGGCCACCCACGCAAGTATCCTGGAATGGGTTGCTTGTCTTGAACGGCCCTCTGGGAGAGGGTGGACACCGGCGAGGGCTCGTTGAGTGGGTTGGTCTTTCGACCGTGGCCATCTGGAGCCTTGCCGGTGTCGCGGTCGCTCACGCG
>DATLIZ010000046.1:0-7554 GCA_035539155.1 Aliidongia sp.
TTCGCGCCCGCCGCCTATGCCTCCGGCTCTTCGATGCCGTGGGAGACACCGCTCAACTCAATCCTGGAGTCGGTGCAGGGCCCGGTCGCCAAGATCATCTCGGTCATCATCATCACCGTGACCGGGCTGACGCTCGCCTTCGGCGACACGTCGGGCGGCTTTCGCCGCCTGATCCAGATCGTGTTCGGCCTCTCGATCGCCTTCGCCGCGTCGAGCTTCTTCCTCTCGTTCTTCAGCTTCTCCGGCGGAGCGCTGGTCTGATGGCCACGATCGTCGACCCAGACGTGCCCGGCTTCTTCGCGCCGGTCCACCGCGCGCTCACCGACCCGATCCTGATGGGCGGCGCCCCAAGGACCGTGGCGATCGCCAACGGCACGTTGGCGGCGGCGATCGCCCTTGGCCTGCGCCTCTGGATCCCCGGCGCGCTCATCTGGGCTGTCGGCCACGCGGCCGCCGTCTGGGCGGCGAAACGCGACCCGCAATTCGTCGACGTGGTCCGCCGGCACCTTCGCTACCCCGCACATCTGGGAGTGTGAGGCCGCCATGCTGAACCTCGCCGAATACCGCCATCGCCCCGCAGGCCTCGCCGACTTCCTGCCCTGGGCCGCTCTCGTCGGTGAGGGTGTCGTCCTCAACAAGGACGGCTCGTTTCAGCGCACCGCCCGTTTTCGCGGACCGGACCTCGACAGCGCGACGCCGGCCGAGCTGGTCGGCGTCACCGCACGGCTGAACAACGCGCTACGGCGGCTCGGCTCCGGCTGGGCGATCTTTGTCGAGGCGCAGCGGATCGCCGCCCAGACCTATCCGCATTCGACGTTTCCTGATCCGGCGTCGGCCCTGGTCGATCTCGAACGACAGGACGCCTTCGAGGAGGCAGGCGCCCACTTCGAGAGCCGCTATTTCCTGACCTTCGTCTGGCTCCCACCGGCCGAGGACGCCTCACGCGTGGAAGGCTGGCTCTATGAAGGCCGGTCGCAGACCGGTGTCGATCCCTGGGAGCTGCTGCACGGCTTCGTCGATCGAACCAACCGCGTCCTGCAACTGGTCGAAGGGTTCATGCCCGAGGTCGATTGGCTCGATGACGGCGACACGCTGACTTATCTGCACTCGACGATCTCAACACGGCAGCAGCGCGTGCGCGTCCCCGAGACGCCGATGCACCTCGATGCGCTGCTCGCTGACGAGCCGCTCGCCGGCGGACTTGAGCCGCGGCTCGGCGCCCATCATCTGCGGACACTCACCGTGGTCGGATTCCCGACCACGACCCATCCCGGCATCCTCGACGAGCTGAACCGGCTCGCCTTTCCGTATCGCTGGTCGACCCGTGCGATCCTCCTCGACAAGACCGAGGCGGTAAAGCTGCTGACCAAGATCCGGCGGCAATGGTTCGCCAAGCGCAAGTCGATCGCCGCCATCGTCAAAGAGGTGATGACCAACGAGGCCTCGACGCTGGTCGATAGCGATGCTGCCAACAAGGCGGCCGACGCGGACCTCGCGCTTCAGGAGCTGGGCTCCGACGACGTGGGCCAAGCCTATGTCACCGCCACTGTCACCGTCTGGGACGAAGACGCCGGCCTCGCAGCGGAGAAGCTGCGCCTCATCGAGAAGGTGATCCAGGGCCGCGACTTCACCTGCATGCCGGAAGGGGTGAACGCGCTCGAGGCCTGGCTCGGCTCCGTCCCCGGCCATGCCTACGCCAACGTCCGCCAGCCCCCGGTCTCGACACTGAATCTCGCCCACATGATCCCGCTTTCAGCGGTCTGGGCCGGGCCGGCACGCGACGAGCATTTCCAGGCGCCGCCGCTGCTGTTCGGCAAGACCGAAGGGTCGACGCCATTCCGGCTCAGTCTGCATGTCGGCGACGTCGGCCACGCCTTGATTGTCGGGCCGACGGGCGCCGGCAAGTCCGTGCTGTTGGCGCTGATGGCGATGCAGTTTCGCCGCTATCGTGACAACCAGATTTTCGCCTTCGATTTCGGCGGCTCGATCCGCACCGCCGCGCTGTCCATGGGCGGCGACTGGCATGACCTCGGCGGCAGCTTGTCCGCTGGGTCGGAGCATTCCGTGTCGTTGCAGCCGCTGGCCCGGATCGACGATCCGGCTGAGCGCGCCTGGGCGGCGGAATGGGTGACGGCCATCCTTGCCAAGGAAGGCGTCACGATCGATCCGACCGCCAAGGAGCATGTCTGGTCGGCACTGACGTCGCTCGCGTCGTCTCCAGTGGGCGAGCGCACGATCACTGGGCTGGCCGTCCTGTTGCAATCGACGGCGCTGAAGCAGGCACTCCAGCCCTATTGCGTCGGCGGACCATCGGGGCGGCTGCTCGATGCCGAGTCCGAGCACCTCGGTTCCAGTTCGGTTCAGGCCTTCGAGACCGAGGGCCTGATCGGCGCCGGCGCGGCGCCTGCCGTGCTGACCTATCTGTTCCATCGCATCGAAGGCCGCCTCGACGGCCGGCCGACCCTGCTCATCATCGACGAAGGCTGGCTGGTCCTCGACGATCCGGCCTTCGCCCAGCAGCTTCGCGAATGGCTGAAGACGCTGCGCAAGAAGAACGCCTCCGTCGTCTTCGCCACCCAATCGCTCTCCGACATCGACGGCAGCAACATCGCGCCGGCCATCGTCGAGAGCTGCCCGACACGCATCTTCCTGCCGAACGAACGCGCGATCGAGCCGCAGATCACGGCGATCTACCGGCGCTTCGGCCTCAACGATCGCCAGATCGAGATCCTCGCGCGGGCGACCCCGAAGCGCGACTACTACTGCCAATCTCGCCGCGGCAATCGCCTCTTCGAGCTGGGGCTCGGGCCGGTCGCGCTAGCGTTCTGTGCCGCATCTTCCAAGCAAGACCACGCCGCAATCGAGCGCGTCATCGCCGAGAGCGGCCGTGAGGCCTTTACGCCCACCTGGCTCGCCGATCGCGAGCTTCTCTGGGCCGCCGATCTCATTCCCGAGCTGACCAACCTGGAGACGTCATCATGATCAAGCTGCGCCATCTGGCGGCGGCAAGCGCCGTCGTGCTGTCACTGGCCGTCGCCGTGCCGCCGGCCTCGGCGCAATGGATCGTCTACGACCCGACCAACTTCAGCCAGAACGTGCTGACGGCGGCGCGCGAGCTGCAGCAGATCAACAACCAGATCCAGATGTTGACCAACCAGGCGACGAGCCTGGTCAACCAGGCGCGCAATCTCGCCACCCTGCCGATGTCGACGCTGACCCAGCTTCAGTCGTCGATCGCACAGACCCAGTCGCTGCTCGGCCAGGCGCAGAACATCGCCTTCAACGTCCAGCGCATCGAGCAGGCCTATTCGACCAGCTATGGCAGCGCAGCGGGCACGGGTTCGACCACGACGATGGTCGCCAATGCTCAGCAGCGCTGGCAAAATTCGGTCGCGGCTTTCGAGGACAGCCTGAAGGTTCAGGCGGGCGTGGTCGGAAACATCCCGACCAATTCCAGCGCGATGACCTCGCTCGTGTCGGCCAGCCAGAATGCCACCGGCGCGCTCCAAGCGGCGCAAGCCGGCAACCAGCTTTTGGCCCTGCAATCCCAGCAGCTCTCCGATGTCGTCGCAGTGCTGTCGGCGAAAAGCCGAGCCGATGCTCTCGAGCAGGCTCGAGACGCCGCCGCCGAGGCGCAAGGCCAACAGAACTATAAGAACTTCTCGACGCGCAGTGGCTACCAGCCGGGCAACGTCACCATGTTCAGCGGCAACTGAGGCGCGCTGATGCTGGGCCGGTCGGACATCTTCCGCGCCGCCGCGATCGTCGCTCTGATCGCGTGCTTCGCCGCGACCCTTTTCGCGATCAACCGGCGTCCCTCGACGCCCGTTGTCGAGCCTCTTCCGACCGTCCCCGCTCCAGCCACCGATGACCTTACGGCCGAGCTGCGCCGATGCAGCGCGCTCGGTCCCAAGGATGCCGTGGATGCGCGTTGCGAGGCGGTCTGGGAGGAGAACCGCCGGCGCTTCTTCGGCAGGCCGGCGCGGCCGCTGCCGCCATCGCCCCCAGCCGCTGTCGCGCCGGCCACCACCACTTCGGGAGATGCGCGATGAACAACGTCGGCGTCATCGACACCTTCCTCAACACGTTCACGACCTACATCGATTCCGGCTTCGGCCTGATCAAAGGCGAGGTCGCCTATCTGTCATCGACGTTGATCGTCATCGACATCACATTGGCGGGCCTGTTCTGGGCATGGGGCGCCGACGAGGACATTCTCCAGCGCCTAGTGAAGAAGACCCTCTACATCGGCTTCTTCGCCTTCATCATCACCAACTTCAACAATCTCTCCGCCATCGTCTTCAACAGCTTCGCTGGCCTCGGCCTGAAGGCTGGCGGCTCGACGATCTCGACCGCCACATTTCTGCAGCCCGGCCATCTCGCGCAAGTCGGCCTCGACGCGGGCCAGCCGCTGCTCGACGCCGCGAGCCAGATGATGGGCTTCACCAGCTTCTTCGCGAACTTCGTCCAGATCGCGGTGCTGATGGTGTCGTGGCTGCTGGTGCTGATCGCCTTCTTCATCCTGGCGGTGCAGCTCTTCGTCACGCTGATCGAGTTCAAGCTGACGACGCTCGCCGGCTTCATCCTCATCCCCTTCGCCCTCTTCAACAAGACCGCCTTCCTTGCCGAGAAGGTTCTCGGCAACATCGTCGCTTCCGGCGTGAAGGTGATGGTGCTCGCCGTCATTGTCGGAATCGGCACCGGCCTCTTCTCGCAGTTCACCCAGACCTATGCCAGCGGCCAGCCGACCATCGAGCAGGCGCTGTCCGTCGTGCTCGCGGCGCTGGCAATGCTGGGCCTCGGCATCTTTGGGCCCGGCATCGCCACGGGTCTCGTCTCCGGCGCGCCGCAACTCGGCGCGGGCGCTGCCGTCGGCACTGGCCTTGCCGTCGCCGGCACTGCCATGGCCGGCGCTGGCGCGCTTGGCCTGGCCGGAAGGGGAGCGATGGCGGCTGCGTCGGGGACGGCGGCCGCGGCCCGTGGTGGTGCGGCCATGGCCGGTGGCGCCTCTTCCGCCTACAGCCTGGCCTCCGCCGGCCGGTCCGGCGCGTCGGGCATGGCCGCTGGTCTTGGCGGTGTCGGTCGGGCCGCGGCGGCGGCGGCCTCAGCGCCAATGCGCCGCGCGGCGGCTCAGGCCGCAGGCTCGATGCGCGACAGCTTCGCTGCCGGCGCGAGGTCCAGTTTCGCGGCCACGGGCGGCTCCTCGACGAAAGGAACGGTCAGCGGCGGCGAGGCGGCCGCCCCTACGCCGAGTTCGAGCGGATCCAGTCCTCCCGCTTGGGCGCAGCGGATGCGACGCAATCAATCGATCCACCAGGGCGCGACCACCGCGGCGCACGTCCTCAGGTCCGGTGACAGCCACGGCGGCGGCCATTCCGTCGATCTTTCGGGAGAATAGACAATGGCGCTCTTTCGCCGATCCACGGTCCGCTACGGCCGTACCCCCGAACCCGAGACGCCCTACCAGCGCGCCGCCCAAGCTTGGGATGAGCGAATTGGTTCGGCCCGAGTGCAGGCGAAGAACTGGCGGCTGATGGCCTTCGGCTCGCTCGCGCTTTCGATGGGTCTGGCCGGTGGCCTGGTCTGGCAGTCCAACCACGGCAGCATCGTCCCCTGGGTGGTGCAGGTCGACAAGCTCGGCCAGGCTCAGGCTGTCGCGCCGGCCACGGCCGACTATGCCCCGAGCGATCCGCAGATCGCCTGGTATCTCGCCCATTTCATCGAGATGGTCCGCTCGCTGCCGGCCGATCCGATCATCGTGCGGCAGAACTGGCTTCAGGCCTACGACTTCACCACCACCTCGGGCTCGCAGGCGCTCAACGACTACGCCCGCGCCAACGATCCCTTCGCCAAGCTCGGCCACCAGCAGATCGCCATCTACGTCTCGAGCGTGATCCGCGCATCGCCGTCCAGCTTCCGGGTCGAGTGGGTCGAGCACCGCTATCAGGACGGCGCGCTCGCCGAGACCTCTCGCTGGACCGCGATCCTCACCGTCGCGATCCAGCCGCCAACCTCCGCCGACGTGCTCCGCAAGAACCCGCTCGGCATCTACGTCACTGCCATCAACTGGTCGAAGGAGCTGGGACAATGACCCCGCCGATTTCCATGGAAGCCGGCGGCCCGGCTTCACGTCTTTCAGTCTCTCAACCGAGCCAGAAGGGCGGCTTTGCGCCTTTCCGTAAAGCCGGCTTCGCGGCTCTGCTGCTGTCCGTGACGGCGCTCGGCGGCTGCGCCCACAAGTTCATTCCGCCCGACATCAACTACGATACCGCCATGCCGGCGAAGCTCACCGCCGATCCCCCGGCGCCGGTCAGGATCGTCGAACTGCCGAAGCCCTTGCCGCTGCCCGGGCAGTTGAAGCCCCTGGCCGGAGGGAAAGATCCACCGCAATCGCCCGATCCAGAAGCACGCGTCAATCGCGCAAATGCTGCCGCCCGCGTGCAGCCCGTGCGCGACGGCTTCATCAACGCCGTGCAGGTCTATCCCTACTCGGCGGGTGCGCTCTATCAGGCCTATACGGCGCCCGGCGAAATCACCGACATCGCCCTGCAGGAGGGCGAACAGCTCGTCGGCACGGGGCCGGTCGCCGCCGGCGACACCGTGCGCTGGATCATCGGCGACACCGAGAGCGGCGCGGGTCCGACCAAGAAGGTCCACATCCTGGTGAAGCCGACCCGGCCGGACCTCGTGACGAACCTCGTCATCAACACCGATCGGCGGACCTATCTCCTGGAGCTACGCTCGACCGAGAAGACCTACATGGCCTCCGTCTCGTGGCAGTACCCGGAAGACCAGCTCATCGCGCTGCGCCAGCAAAATGCGACTGCGGAAGCGTCGGCGCCGATCGCCACGGGCGTCGATCTTGCCTCGATCAACTTCCGTTATGCGATCCAAGGCGACAACCCTGCCTGGCGGCCGCTGCGCGCCTTCGACGACGGCCACAAGGTCTATATCGAATTCCCGTCCGGCATCCGCCAAGGTGAGATGCCGCCGCTGTTCGTCATCGGTCCGGCCGGCGGCTCCGAACTGGTGAACTATCGCGTTCGCGCCAACTACTACATCGTCGACCGCCTGTTCGCCGCGGCCGAACTTCGTCTCGGCGACAAGGATAGTGAGCGTCGCGTCCGCATCGTCCGCACCGATGGAAGGCCGCGGTCATGACGGACGAACCGGAAGAACAGGCGCCGGCGCCAGCGCCTGTCGTGCCGCCCGATTTGCGGCTCCGGGGCGAGCGACCGCGCGTCACGCGCCTCTCGCGCAAGGTGCTGATCACGCTCGGCGCCGTGTCGGCCCTCGCGATCGCGGGCGCGCTCGGCTACGCCCTTCAGACCCGGAACAGGTCGCAGACGGGGCAGGAGTTGCTCAGCACCCAAAGCCGCCCCTCGGCCGAGGGGCTTGCCGGGCTGCCGAAAGACTATACCGGCCTGCCGCGCCAGGCGCCCCCACTTGGGCCGCCGTTGCCCGGAGATCTCGGCAAACCCATCCTGAATGCCGGCGCCGCGCCAAATACCAGCGTTTCGGCAACCACGCCCGATCCCGCGGCGCAGCGGCTGG